>NZ_JAQTZS010000001.1 GCF_028687635.1 Malikia sp.
TCAAGGACAACCAGAGCGCCTACCTGATGGCCGTCGGCGGCGCCGCCTACCTGGTGGCCAAGGCGATCAAGTCGGCCAAGGTGGTGGGCTTTGCCGACCTCGGCATGGAAGCGATCTACGAGTTCGAGGTGCAGGACATGCCGGTCACCGTCGCGGTGGATTCGAGCGGCGCCAACGTGCACGCCAGCGGCCCGGCCGAATGGCAAAAGCGCATCGCCAGCGGCGAGTTCAAGGGCATCGCGATCTCGGCCAGCTGAGGCTGTGGCGCCCTTGCGGGCGCCTGGTTTTCAGTGCAGGTGGCGCGGCTTGCGCGGACCGCCATGACCGCCGGCGGGGCCATTGCCGCCACGCGGCGGACGGCCCAGCTGCATCGAGCTGATCAAGGCGTCGAAGCGGCCGGTGAACAGCTGGTCGATCGCGGCCACCACGCCGCCGAGCTCGGAGCCATCGAAATGGCGCTCCATCAGGTGCACCACATCCTGCACCAGCAAGTCGCGCTGGACCTGCATGATCGCGGCCGGGTTCGGGCCGACGAAGAGCAGCAGGAAGTCGTCGCGCGCCTCGGCCTCGGGCGGCGCCTCCTCCTCGTCGAACTCGAGGTCATAGAACGAGACCTCGAGCGCCGCGCCGGCAGCGGCGATTTCGTTCAGGCCCATGCAGACCTCGTCGAGCACATGGCGGAAGTCGTCGTCGCCTTCCACGCTCCAGCAGATCTGCAGCAGATGCTCCTTGGCGTCGAAGCGGATACCGGGCTCGTCCTCGTAGAAGCTCGGCGCCGCTTCGAGCAGGGTCTTGGCGCCGGCGTATTTCCACAAGGGCTTGAGCGCCTCCTGGATGGACTTGTAGTCCACGTCGTCGCGCAGGAGGATGTCACCATGGACGTGGATTTCGAAAGGCGGGTTGAAAGAGGTCATGGTGTTGCTCGCGGTTGGGCGCTGGTCGGCACGGGTCCTGCCTTCCGCTATCGACCGGATTGTAGGGCCTGGAGCCGGCACAAGAATGGGCTGATGGGAAGGCGAGATGGGCCGACAGGCCAGAGGGAGCGGCGCTGGGGCCGGCTCGGCGGGGCAATGGACAGGCGCTGCTGCGCTGCGTGGTGCCCCGGACCGGAATCGAACCGGTACGCCCGATTAGAGGCGGCGGATTTTAAGTCCGATGTGTCTACCAATTTCACCACCGGGGCCAATCGCCTAGTGTATCCGAGACGAAGCGGCGGTCCGATCTTGCCCAAACAGGATCTTGCCGGAAAAACCCGTTCAGGACTCGCCGCGATACTGGCCGCGACGCTGGGCCAGCTTCTTCTCGCGCGCGGCCGCCAGCCGAGCCTCGGCCGCAAGACCGGCGGCGAGCCAGCGCGCGAAGTCCTGCGGTGTTTCGAGCGTGATGCGCCCGAGCACGCCGCTGCGGAAGTCGGTCAGCAAGGTCTCGGCGGCTTTCTGCGCGTTGAGCCGGCCGCCCGGCAGGAGCGCGCCACGCTTCTTGCCGATCGCGTACAGCAGCTCCTCGTCCTTCATGGCGGCGACCGCCTCGGGGGTCCAGCCCCATTTGTAGCGCGCTTCGAGCTGCGCCGCATAAGGGACTTGCAGCACCTTGAGCAGCTCCAGCGCGACCACCTCCTCGTCATAGGCGTTGCGGCCGACCGCCCCGCTGGCCGCCAGGTGATAGCCGGTCTCGGGCACGACGATCTTGGGCCAGAGCATGCCCGGCGTGTCATAGAGGTAGAAATCGTCGGCCAGCACGATGCGCTGCTCGACCTTGGTCACGCCGGCCTCGTCGCCGGTCTTGGTCGCTCGCTTGCCCTTGAGCGTGTTGACCAGGGTCGACTTGCCCACGTTGGGGATGCCACCGATCAGTACCCGCAGCGGCTTGGCCATGCCGCCGCGCAGCGGCGCGAGCTCGCGGCAGGCCGCGATGATGGCCTTGGCCGGCGAGGTCTCGCTGGCATCCAGTGCAATGGCTCGGGTCTCGGGCTGGCCGTTGTAATGCGCCAGCCATTGCGCGGTGCGCAGCGGATCGGCCAGATCCTGCTTGTTGAGCACCTTGAGCGTGGGCTTGCCCGCCGTCAGCTGGGCCAGCAAGGGATTGGCGCTGGAGCCGGGCAGGCGCGCGTCGAGCAGCTCGACCACGACATCGAGCTCCTTGACGCGCTCGAGGATCGCCTTCCTGGTGGCGTGCATGTGACCGGGAAACCATTGGACCGACATCTTGTTCTCTCAGGGTTTCATTCAGTTGCCGTAAAACCTGCTCAATTCTTCTCTTTCATGCTCAAACCTGATCACGCAGTGTGACGGCATGACGAGAAGAACCACAGCCCTGTTCAAGCCGTGCGGGTTCGTGCCAGAATTATGCCGCCATGCTGATCGCGCACCAGATTGCTCTCGATCCGAACAACGCACAGGCCGCCTATCTGGCCCGCGCGGCGGGCGTGGCGCGCTTTGCCTACAACTGGGCGCTGGCCAAGTGGAAGCGCCAGTACGAGGCCTGCAAACTGGATCCGACGCTGCCCCCCAAGCCTTCCCAGGCCGCGCTGCGCCGCCAGTTGAACGCCCTCAAGCACGAGCAATTCCCCTGGATGCTCGAAGTCACGAAGAACGCGCCGCAAATGGCGATCATTCAGCTGGGCCAGGCATTCCAGAACTTCTTCGCCGGGCGTGCCAAGTATCCGTAATTCCGCAAGAAAGGCCGGCACGACCGCTTCAGTCTGAGCAACGACCAGTTCAGTCTCGACGGCTCACGCACCCGCATCCCCAATCTCGGCTGGGTACGGATGCGCGAGTCGTTGCGCTTCGCGGGCAAGATCCTGTCGGCCACGGTCTCCCGCGTGGCCGACCGCTGGTTGGTCAGCATCACCGTGGACACCCAGGACGATTCACACCTACCCCAGGCCGAAAACGAGCCCCAAGACGAAAACCAAGTCAAAGGCGAGTCTCGACGTAGCCAAAATCAAGGCGCGGTCGGTGTGGATCTGGGCATCTCGGCACTCGCCACGCTTTCGACGGGAGAGGTGATTCCCGGTCCAAAGCCTCACAAGGCCTTGCTGGGTCACCTGCAACGGCTCTCGCGCGGCCTGTCGCGCAAGCAAAAGGGATCAGCCAATAGAAAGAAGGCCAAGGCCAGGCTGGCGAAATTGCATGCCCGTATCACCAACATCCGCTCAGACGCGCTGCACCAGCTCACGACGGACCTCACGCGCCGTTTCCACACCATCGGCATAGAAGACCTGAACGTGCGCGGCATGATCAAGAACCGTCGCCTTGCCCGGTCGGTGGCCGACATGGGCTTCTTCGAGTTCCGGCGACAGTTGACCTACAAGTCAGCGATGCGTGGCGGGCAAGTCATCGTGGCGGATCGCTGGTACCCCAGCAGCAAGACCTGTTCAGGCTGCGGGCATAAGCTCGATGAACTGCCGCTGTCGGTGCGCGACTGGACCTGTCCGGCCTGCGGCGCTGTCCATGACCGCGACGTGAACGCGGCGATCAATTTGAGGAATTTGGCCGTGAGTTCCACGGTTACAGCCTGTAGAGAGGAAGGCGCTGGCCTTGGTCGCAAGACGAAGGCGAAACCGGCCTCGGCGAAGCAGGAAGTCAGCTTTGTTCATGTTTGTGCATGAATGAGCAAGTCTGGCAGAACGGAAATGCTGTTGACCAGAACTGAGCGGCAAGCCTCGGGGTTCAGCCCGAGGTTCGAGCGATCAGGCCGGCACGGCCCGTGGTCCGCTGCGCGGTTCCATGCCCCATGATATTCGCCGTGAACACGACCAAGACCCTCCGGCTGCGCCTGAAGGACAAGCACGCCCGCGTGCTGCGTCAGATGGCGCGCGAGGTCAATCAGGTCTGGAACCACATCAACGAAATCTCCGCCCGGGCCGCACGCCCTTTCTCGGGCCAGCCGCGCTACCTCTCGGGCTACGACCTGCAAAAGCTCACGGCCGGCTTCAGCCAGTGTGAGGGCATCTCGGTCGGCAGTGGCACCGTGCAGGTGGTCTGTGCGGAATACGCCACCCGGCGCAGGCAGTTCAAGAAGATCCGCCTGAACTGGCGCGTCTCGAATCCGAAATCATCCAAGTATTCGCTGGGCTGGATTCCGTTCAAGATCGGCCACGCCCGCTACAAGGCCGGCCAGATCCAGTTCGCCGGCCACAAGTTCGGCTTGTGGGACAGCTACGGCCTGGCGGACCACGAACTCCGCAGCGGCTCGTTCAGCGAGGACAGCCGGGGCCGCTGGTACTTGAATGTCGCCGTCGAGATCCCGGAACTCGTCGGTCCGCGCCTGCCCGGCCCGACCGCCAGCGTCGGCATCGACCTGGGCCTGAAGGACTGCGCCACCACCTCGGACGGACAGAGACTCGAAGGTCGCTGGTTCAGGGCGCAGGAGTACAAGCTCGCCACCGCCCAGCGGGCGAGAAAGAAACGCCGCGTCAAGGCGATCCACGCCAGGATCGCCAACCAGCGCAAGGACGCGCTGCACCAGTTCAGCACCGCCCTGGTGAAAGAGCACGCCGCCATCTTCGTGGGCGACGTGGCCAGCGCCAAGCTGGTCAAGACAAGAATGGCCAAATCCACGCTCGACGCGGGCTGGACCATGTTGAAGACGATGTTGGAGTACAAGAGCCATCAGGCCGGTGTCGTCTTCGAGGAAGTGAACGAAGCGTATTCCACCCAGACTTGCTCGTGCTGCGGGGCCATTCCCGCCAGCAGTCCGAAAGGTAGAGCCGGCCTTGGAATAAGGGAATGGGCTTGCAACGCCTGCGCCACGGTCCACGACCGGGACGTCAACGCGGCCAGGAACATTCTCGCGGCCGGACATGGCCGTCTCGCAGGAGGAATCCCCGTCCTTTAGGGCGGGGAGGATGTCAATGGGTCCGATTGTGCCCGCGTCCGGCCACACCGGAACCCCGTAGCGGGCTCAGGCCTCGGCCAGCAGCCAGTCGTGCAGTTCGCGCACGGTGTGCGCGACATGCAAGGGCTGCAGCACCTCGAAGCCGGCGGGATCATGAGCACCGTAGCTGACCGCCAGGCTGGCGCAGCCGGCGTTGAGCGCCATCTGCAGGTCGTGGGTGGTGTCACCGATCATCAGCATGCGCTCGGGCTCGACGCCGAACTCGCGCATCAGCTCGAACAGCATCAGCGGGCTGGGCTTGCCAGCCGTCTCGTCGGCCGTGCGCGAGCCATCGAAGACGCCTTGCAGCTCGACATGGCGCAGCGTCTCGTCGAGGCCGCGCCGGCTTTTCCCCGTGGCGACCGCCAGCCAGTGGTGGCGCGAGCGCAGGTCGGCCAGCAGCGGCAGCACGCCGGCAAACAGGCTGATCTCGTGCTGGCTTTGCAGGTAGTGGTGGCGATAGCGCTCGCCCAGGCGCTCGTATTGCTCGGGCGGCACATCGGGCGCCGCGTGGGCCAGGGCCTGCATCAGCCCCATGCCGATCACGTAGGAAGCCTGGATATCGCTGGGTTCGCGTCCGCCGACGTCGCGCACCGCCGCCTGGATGCTGCGCGTGATCAGCCGGGTGGAGTCAAACAGTGTGCCATCCCAGTCGAAGGCAATCAGGTCGAAGCGGCGTGGACGCATGGTGAATGGACTCGGAAAAGAAAAAGGGCGCATTGTGCGCCCTTTTGCCTCGCGAGGAATGCCCTCGGATCAGATCAGGAATTGATCCAGGCTCTGACCGGCTGCCAGCACGGCCTTGACCCACTCGGGCTTGCGGCCCGGGCCACCCGACCACAGTTCGCCATTCGGACCCTTGTATTTGGCCGGTGCCTTGACTTTGCCGGTGCCACCCTTGCGGGCGGTGGCGGCAGAACCCAGGTCCTCGACCGTGATGCCGAACTCCCTCATCTTGGCCCTGATTTCAGTGACCACGCTGGCGAATTCCTGCCTGCGAACCTGTTCGGCTTGCGCCATCAATGCTTGTGCCTGGGAGACCAGCTCGGAGTAAGTTGACATATCGACGTCCTTGATTTTAGAGATTCAACGACTCCATTATACGAAGAAATCGGCAACATTGCCCCAACCCTTCAATTCAGGCGGCAAATCGGCCTTCAATTGCAGTGGCGACTGCGACACCGGATGGATCAGACCCAATTGCCAGGCGTGCAGGAACATGCGTTTGAGGCCGCTCCTTTGCAGGGCGCGATTCAATTCAAAGTCGCCATACTTGTCATCACCGGCAATCGGATGGCCGGCGCTGGCCAGGTGAACCCGGATCTGGTGCGTGCGGCCGGTCTTGATCGTGACCGCCAGCAGGCTCAGGACGGGCGGCGCTCCCGCCGACCAGTCGGCCGGTGGACGCACCTGCCCCAGCACCTTGACCAGCGTGATCGAGCGCATGCCGTCCGGATCATCGGCATGGGTCACGCGCACGCGCCGCTCGCCATCGGGCAGCAGGTATTTGTGCAACGGCTGGTCGATCACTTTCTTATTCGCCGGCCAGGCCCCCTTGACCAGGGCCAGATAGGTCTTGGCGGTTTCGCGTTCGCGGAACTGGTCCTGCAGCGCCTTGAGCGCGCTTCTTTTCTTGGCCACCAGCAAGATACCGCTGGTTTCCCGATCGAGCCGGTGCACCAGCTCCAGCAAAGTAGCCTGCGGCCGGGCCTGGCGCAATTGCTCTATCACGCCGAAGGAAACCCCGCTGCCGCCATGGACGGCAATGCCAGCCGGCTTGTTGATGGCCATGAAGGCGGGGTCCTCGAACAGGATGGGAAATTCGCGCGCCGGAGCAGGATTGGCCTGTTTCTCCTCGATCTTTTCCGACAGGCGGATCGGCGGGACGCGCACCAGATCGCTTTCCTGCAATCGGGTGTCGGCCTGCGCCCGCCCCTTGTTGACCCGCACCTCGCCGGAACGGATGATGCGATAGACATGGGTCTTGGGCACGCCCTTGAGTTCGCGCAGCAGGAAATTGTCCAGCCTCTGGCCGGCTGACTCGGCGTCTACGGTGTAGTGTCTGACCTGGGGCGTTGATGCCATGAAGGGGAGTGCTGTGAGGGGTGGCAAGTGAAGCAGGAAAACCTGCGAGCAGTTCACGCATTTAGCGAGCGTCGGGCACTATAATGATCCGATCCGGACCCGCGAGGTAGGTGCTCAATCTGCCTCGAAGTTTAAGGCAGAGCGCCAAGGTGGCCCGACGCAGGGCCTGACTCTCAGCCCGCCTCGCTTGCCGGATATAGGTTGCCAGCCACTGCTGAGCCGCACCCTCCCCGTCCCGGCCCGATTTGGCCGCGCCGGCTCGGTGCAGCGCCCGAGTGGCGAACCGCCGTCGATGACAGCGAACCCGATACGGAATACCCCAACCGTCCAGCCCGCAGGCCTCAGAGCCGGAGCTGGACGAGGACTGAAGTGAACCCAAAGACCCCTAGGCCAGCCGCCGTGCATCACGCCGCCCTGCCGCCTTTGCTCACGCCACTCCACGCGCCCATGCCCGGACAGGGTTGAGCGCGCGCGGACCGCCTCGACTTCGCGGCGCCGCCCCTCTTCCCTTGCCCTGGCTCTCCGGCAATTCCTCCTCGTTCGTGCCATCTGCTGCGGTTCACGGCTTGAGCCCGACCGGGCTGTTAGTCAGTGACAAGAGGAACGCACACATGAAGCGCATGTTGATCAATGCCACCCAGGCCGAAGAACGCCGCCTGGCCATCGTCGACGGGCAGAAGCTGCTCGACTACGAGATCGAAATCGAAGGGCGCGAGCAGCGCAAGGGCAACATCTACAAGGCCGTCGTCACGCGCGTCGAGCCCTCGCTGGAAGCCTGTTTCGTCGACTACGGCGAGGACCGCCACGGCTTCCTGCCGTTCAAGGAAATCTCGCGCCAGTATTTCCAGGGCGGCGCCTCGCCCTCGCAGGCGCGCATCCAGGACGTGATCCGGGAAGGCCAGGAACTGCTGGTCCAGGTCGAGAAGGAAGAACGCGGCAACAAGGGCGCGGCGCTGACCACCTTCGTCAGCCTGGCCGGCCGCTACGTCGTGCTGATGCCCAACAACCCGCGCGGCGGCGGCGTCAGCCGGCGCATCGAGGGCGAGGACCGGGCCGAACTGAAGGCCGCGCTGGAGCAGCTCGACTACCCCAACGGCATGAGCATCATCGCGCGCACCGCCGGCATCGGCCGCGAGGCCGGCGAGCTGCAGTGGGACCTGAACTACCTGCTGAAATTGTGGAACGCGATCGACGGCGCCGCCAAGGCCGGCAAGGGCGCCTTCCTGATCTACCAGGAATCGAGCCTGGTGATCCGCGCGATCCGCGACTACTTCAACAACGACATCGGCGAGATCCTGATCGACACCGACGACATCTTCGAGCAGGCGCACCAGTTCATGGCGCATGTGATGCCGGAGCAGGAGCACCGCGTCAAGCGCTACCGCGATGACGCCCCGCTGTTCTCCCGCTTCCAGATCGAGCACCAGATCGAGACCGCCTACAGCCGCACCGTGACGCTGCCCAGCGGCGGCGCGATCGTGATCGACCAGACCGAAGCCCTGGTGGCGGTCGACGTCAACTCGGCGCGCTCGATCAAGGGCGGCGACATCGAGGAAACCGCGACCCGCACCAACCTGGAAGCCGCCGACGAGGTGGCGCGCCAGGCCCGCCTGCGCGACCTCGGCGGCCTGATCGTGATCGACTTCATCGACATGGAGGAATCGCGCAACCGGCGCGAGGTCGAGAACCGCCTGCGCGACGCGCTGCGCCAGGACCGCGCCCGCGTGCAGTTCGGCTCGATCAGCAAGTTCGGCCTGCTCGAGATGAGCCGCCAGCGCCTGCGCCCGGCCCTGAACGAAGGCGCCTCCATCCCCTGCCCGCGCTGCGGCGGCTCGGGCCATATCCGCGACACCGAAAGCTCGGCGCTGCAGATCCTGCGCATCATCCAGGAGGAGTCGCTCAAGGAGAGCACGGCCGCCGTGCTGGTGCAGGTGCCGGTCGAGGTCGCCAGCTTCCTGCTCAACGAGAAGCGCACCGAGATCACCAAGATCGAGCTCAAGCAGCGCATCAGCGTGCTGCTGGTGCCGAACAAGTCGCTCGACACGCCGCACTACAAGCTCGAGCGCCTCAAGCACGACGACCCGCGCCTGGAGCAGCTGGACGCGAGCTACAAGATGGCCGAGGAAGTCGAGGATGTGGCCACCTTCACGCGCCGCAGCCAGGAGCGCTCCAACAAGCAGGAGCCGCTGATCAAGGGCGTGCTGCCCGACGCGCCGGCACCGGTCTCGACGCCCAAGCCCGAGGCTGTCGCACCTGCGGCGGCGCCGGTGGCTACAGCCGCAACCGCACCGGCACGCGCGGTGCCGGCACCCGAGACCGGCTTCATGGCCTGGCTCAAGCGCCTGTTCGGCATGGCGCCGAACCAGGCTCCGTTGGCTCCGGCAGCCCCGGTGGCCGTGGCCCCGAGCCCGGCACCGGCTGCCGCGCCCGCAGCGCGCGAAGCAAGGCCCGAGAACCGTGGCAATCGCGGCGAACGTGGCGGCGAACGCGGCGGCGAGCGCAGTGAACGCGGTGAGCGCGGCAACCGCAACGGCCGTGGTGAACGCCCGCTCGAAAGCCGCAACGGCGAACGCCAGGGCCAAGGCCAGGGCGAACGCAGCGTCGAGGGTCGCCGCAGCGAGCGCAACCGTGGCGAAGGCCGGACCTCCGAGGCCCGCGAGGGTCGCGAAGGCCGTGGCGAACCCCGCCGCGAAGGTCGCCGTGACACCCGTCCCGAGATCGCCGCCACGGAAACCGTGGCGCTGAACCTCGACAACGGCCAATCGGCCATCGAAGCGGCTGAAGGCAATGTCCCGGCTGAAGGCCGCCGCGAACGCAGCGAAGGTCGTCGTCGCGGTCCGCGCAATGAAGGCTACCGCAACGCGCCCGCGGCTCAAGCCGAGGCAGCTCAAGCCGCCGAGGCGCCGGTGCTGGAAAACACCGAAGCCAGCGACGAGCCGGGCAAGACCGAAGCGGCGCAGGCCGAGCCGCGCGCTGCGCGCGAACGCCGCAGCCGCGACCGCTACGGCCGCGACCGTCGCTCGCGTGGCGAAGCCGCCGCGACCGCGGGCGAGGAGTCCGACGCCCAGGCGCCGGCCTTCGAGCCAGTGGCAGCCGAAACCCGTGAGGTCGCCGCCGCACCGCGCTCCTACTTCACGGCTGGTGGTGCAGCCAGCGCGGTCGCCGAGGCAGCAGCCCCGGTCGAACTGGCAGCAGCGCAGCAAGTCGCCGTTGCGGCAGCTGAAGTCCAACCGGTCGAGCCCAGCCGCCCTGTGCAGGCACAAGCAGCAGCCGAAGCAGCGCCCGCAATGGCTCCGACCCCGGCTGTGGCGGTGACTCCGGCTGTCGCTGCGGCAGCACCGGCTGCGGCAATGCCCCCGGTCCAGGCCTACCGCCTGGCCATCGATGAGCTGTCCGCGCTGGCACAGAACGTCGGCCTGGAATGGATCCAGTCCGACGCCGACAAGGTGGCCCAGGTGCAAGCTGCGATCGCGGCCGAACCCAAGCCGGTCCGCGTGCCGCGCGAACCCAAGCCGGTCGTGCTGCTCGACGAGGGCCCGCTGATCCTGGTGGAAACCCGCCGCGATCTGAGCGAGCTCAAGCTGCCCTTCGAGGCCTGATCCGCCAGTCTGAAAACAGGCACCCCGGCTTGCTGCCGGGGTTTCTTGATCCCGCTCAAGGCAGACCGGCTGCCTGGGCGACAGAATCCAGTCCATCATGGAAAACGCCAACGCCACCAGCCCGTCCGACTTCCCCGAGGTACCCGACCTGCACTGGTCAGCCGAAATGGAGCTGGACGACGCACGCATGGACCAGACGCACCACGAGATGGTCGATCTGGTCGCCCGCCTGCGCACCCTGCCCCACGACCAGCAGCTCGAACCCTACCGCGAACTGGTGCGGCACACGGTCGAGCATTTCGCGCAGGAAGAACGCTGGATGGTCGCGACCGGCTTCAATGCCGACAACTGCCACGCCAGCCACCACGAGACCATCCTGGACACGATGCGCCAGGTCGAGAGCCATTTCCTGCAAGGCGACGAGGAAATCATCGACCGCATGGCGGCCGCGCTGGCCGAATGGCTGCCGATGCACGCCTCCACCATGGATGCCGGTCTGGCCCTGCACATGAAGAGCGTCAAGTTCGACTCGCGCACCGAGACGCTGGCAGACCCCACGCTGGTCAAGCCCGCCACCATGAGCGGTTGCGGCAGCGTGAGCTGCAGCTAAGCGTTTCAAGCGCCCGTTTCATCACTGCCTCGGTTTCGGCGACGGACCGGGGTATTTTTTCGGCCTGGCGCGGCTGTCATGGACGAAAAAAAGCCTGCCGGCCGGCAGGCTTTTTTTGCGTCAGGCGGAGGCTCAGGCCTTCTTGACGTAGGAGTTGCACCAGCCCTTGGCAGCGACCTGCTTGCCGGCGAAGATCGGGCAGCCACCCGCGGCGGCACCAGCCTTGCCCTGGTACAGGGTGCAGCTGGAACAGGCCTGGCCGGCAGCGTACTTGGGGAACTTGGTCTTGTCGACCTTGGTGGCGTCGGCCTTGTAACCCAGAGCCGCAGCCTGGGCATCGGTCTCGGCGACCATGGCTTGCGCCTGGGCCGTGCCGGCGAGCGCCAGTGCGCCCGAAGCCGTGGCGACTTGCATCAGGAAAACGCGGCGATTCGATTGGATCATGGTGAAAGATGAGTTGAGGTAAGGGCAAGAAAAAGCGCTGGAACGCTTATCCGGCGATTGTGCGCCTTCGGCCTGGCGTTTTCAAGCTGGAAGCCGAGTAACCCAGGGCGGGCATCGGACATAGGCGGCAGCCCTCCTCCTGCAAAAGTCCCTTCAAGCGCCACTCGACAGCAGGCCCGCGCTCAGGTGCAGCACGCGATCGCAACGCCGGGCCAGCTCGACATCGTGGGTGACCAGCACGAAGGCCGTGCCCTGCTCGCGCGCGAGCTGCAGCATCAACTGGAACACGCCATCGGCCGTGGCGCGGTCGAGGTTGCCGGTCGGCTCGTCGGCCAGCACGCAGGCCGGGCGCGTGACGAGCGCGCGCGCGATCGCGACGCGCTGGCGTTCGCCGCCCGAGAGCTCGGCCGGGCGATGCTGCAGGCGGCTGCCCAGGCCCACCCGCTGCAGCCACTGCGCGGCCTCGGCCGCGGCCGCCTCGCGCGGCAGGCGACGGATCCAGAGCGGCATGGCGACGTTGTCGAGCGCGGTGAACTCCGGCAACAGGTGGTGAAACTGGTAGATGAATCCCAGGTAGCGGTTGCGCGACTCGCCTTGAGCGGCAGGACTCAGGCTGGCCAGATCCTGGCCCTTCAGCAGCACATGGCCCGCGTTGGGCGCGTCGAGCCCGCCGAGCAGGTGCAGCAGCGTGCTCTTGCCCGAGCCCGAGGCGCCGACGATGGCCAGGGTCTCGCCAGCGCGGATGTCGAGATCGACGCCCTGCAGCACGGTCACGTCGAGCCGACCTTCCTGGAAGCGCTTGCTCAGGCCGCGCGCGCTCAGGACAATCTCGGGATCACTCATAGCGCAGCGCCTCCGCCGGGTTGACACGGCTGGCACGCCAGCTCGGATAGAGCGTGGCCGCGAAGGCCAGCACCAGGGAAATCAGCGCGATCGGCAGGATGTCGCCCTGCTGCGGGTCGCTCGGCATGCGGCTGATCAGGTAGATCTCCTGCGGCAGGAAATGGGTGCCCAGCATTGATTCGAGCGCCGGCACCAGGGTGTCGATGTTGAACGCGATGCCCAGGCCCAGCAGCAGGCCGGCCAGGGTGCCGATCACGCCGACCAGCGCGCCCTGCACCACGAACACCGCCATGATGCTGCGCGGGCTCGCGCCCAGCGTGCGCAGGATCGCGATGTCGGCGCGCTTGTCGGTCACGGTCATCACCAGCGTGGAGACCAGGTTGAAGGCCGCCACCGCGACGATCAACGTCAGTATGATGAACATCATGCGCTTTTCGAGCTGGACGGCGGCGAACCAGGTCCGGTTCTGGCGCGTCCAGTCACGCAGCAGCAGGTCGCCGCTGACCATGCCGGCCAGCGCATGGGTGACCTCGCGCGCGCGGTGCAGGTCCTGCAACTTGAGCCGCACACCGGTCGGCCCCTCGAGCCGGAAGATGCGCGCCGCGTCATCGATATGGATGAAGGCCAGCGTCGAGTCGTACTCGTAGTGACCCGAGTCGAAGACGCCGACCACGCTCATCTGCTTGAGGCGAGGCACCACACCGGCAGGCGTGACCTGGCCGCTGGGCGCGATCAGCGTGACCGCATCGCCCACGCGCAGGCCCAGGCTCTGCGCCAGCGCGCCACCCAGCACGATGCCAAACGCCCCCGGCTGCAGTTGCGGCAGCACGGTCTTGGCCAGCTCGCCGGCCAGGCTGGTGACGGCGGGCTCCTGGGCTGGATCGATGCCGCGCAGCAGCACGCCCTTCATGTTCTCGCCGCGCGCGAGCAGGCCCTGGGCCGCGATGAAAGGCGCGGCGCCGACCACCTCGGGGTGCGCGCGCAGCTCGCGCAGCGTGGTCGGCAAATCAGGCAGCGCGCCGCCGTCGGGCGTGAAGACCTCGACATGCGACAGCACGCCCAGCATGCGGTCGCGCACATCCCGCTGGAAGCCGTTCATCACGCTGAGCACCACGATCAGCGCGGCGACGCCCAGCGCGATGCCCAGCATCGAGACGCCGCTGATGAAGGAAATGAAGCCGTTGCGCCGCGTGGCGCGACCGGCGCGGGTGTAGCGCCAGCCAAGCAGGAATTCGTAGGGGATTTGCATGGATCTCCAGATTGCCGACCCGAGATTGTGGCATCTCCGACAATAGCGGACCAAACACCCGCCTGCACCCCGACCTTGCACCACCTGATCGTTCCCTACGCCGCCACCAGCGCCCACCTGCCCAGCCAAGATGGCGCCGCGCCCCTGCTGCCTGATCTACCCGACCTGCCCCGACTGGCCAGCCTGCTGGCCAGGCTGGAACAGCAGGAAATCGACCGCGGCGACGAGTATTCGCTCAGCCCACCGCACGAGCGGGTGCTAGCGCGCGCGCTCGGCCTGCCCGCCACGGATGGCGCCATCCCCTGGGCCGCCTGGCAGGCTGGCGAACGGCAACAGGCCTGCGCCTGGTTCACGCCCTGCCACTGGCAGGCCCGCATGGACCAGGTCACGCTGCAGCCGCCGGAGGGCCTGGAGCTGTCAGAGGCCGAGTCGCGCGAGCTGTTCGATGCCCTGCGGCCCTGGGCCGAGGAGGACGGCATCGCGCTGCATTTCGAGTCGGCCACGCGCTGGCGCGCGGTCGGCCCGGCGTTCGCCGATCTGCCCTGGGCCAGCCTGGACCGGGTCGCGCACCGGCAGCTCGACGCCTGGCTGCCCGACGGCGAGCGCCACCCGCAGGCACGCGCCCTGCTGCGGCTGCAGAACGAGGCCCAGATGCTGTTCTACAGCCACCGCGTCAACGACTTGCGCGCGGCGCGCGGGCTGCCACTGCTCAACGGTTTCTGGATCAGCGGCACGGGCGCCTGGAACGGCCAGGCCCTGCCCACGCCACAGGTCAGCGACCGCCTGCGCCTGCCCGCGCTGCGCGGCGACCTGGCCAGTTGGAGCGCGGCCTGGGAACAGCTGGAGCAGGACGAGATCGCCAGCCTGCTCGAACGCGCCGAGCGCGGCGAAACGGTCCGCCTGACCCTGTGCGGCGAGCGCAACGCGCTCAGCTGGATCAGCGGCCCGCCAAGCCAGCCGGGCGCGCTGTCGCGCCTGTTCGGTCTGTTCCAGCGCCAGCGTCCGCTCGACCTCGCACGCCTCCTGAATCAATTATGAAAATCATCAACCGCGAAGTCCCGCCGCGCGCCGCCTGGGCGCTGGAGCAGGAAGGCCTGCATCCCCTGCTCGCGCGCCTGTTCGCCGCCCGTGGCGTGCGGGACATCAGCGAACTCGACGATGGCTTGAACCTGCTGCAGCCGCCCGAACAGATGCTGGGTGCGCGCGAGGCCGCGCTGATGCTGGCCGATGCCATGGCCGCCGGCCAGCGGATCTGCATCGTGGCCGACTACGACTGCGACGGCGCCACCGCCTGCGCCACCGCGCTGCGCGGCCTGAGCCTGCTCGGCGCGCCGCTGGGCTGGAACGCGGTCGACTACCTGGTGCCCGACCGCATCGCCGACGGCTACGGCCTGACGCCCTCGATCGCCGACCGGGTCAAGGCACGCGGCGCGGACATCCTGGTCACGGTCGACAACGGCATCGCCAGCGTCGACGGCGTGGCGCATGCGCGCGCACTCGGGCTGCAAGTGCTGATCACCGACCACCACCTGCCGGCCGTGCTCGACGGCCAGGTCCAGCTGCCGCGAGACAGCGTGATCGTCAACCCCAGCCAGCCCGGCTGCGGCTTCGAGAGCAAATCGATAGCCGGCGTCGGCGTGATGTTCTATGTGCTGCTGGCGCTGCGTGCCGAGTTGCGCGCGCGCGGCGCCTTCGACCTGAAAACCCAGCCGCGCATCGACAGCCTGCTGCCGCTGGTCGCGCTCGGCACGGTGGCCGATGTCGTCAGGCTGGACGCGCACAACCGGCGCCTGGTGGCCCAGGGCCTCAAGCGCATCCGGGGCGGCGCCCTGCCGGCGGGCCTGGCGGCGCTGTTCCAGGTCGCCAACCGGCACCAGGCCACGGCCAACAGCCTGGACCTGGGCTACGCGATCGGGCCGCGCCTGAACGCGGCCGGCCGGCTGGCCGACATGACGCTGGGCATTGCCTGCCTGACCACCGACGATCCGGCGCGGGCCAGCGCGCTGGCACAGCAGCTCGACGCGATCAACCGCGAGCGCAAGACGCTCGAAGGCGAGATGCGCGACCAGGCGCTGCAACTGGCTGAACAGCTCTGGGACGAGTCCGAGGCCCCGCCGCCGGCGCTGTGCCTGTTCGACCCCGACTTCCACGAGGGCGTGGTCGGCATCGTCGCGGCCCGGCTCAAGGACAAGCTGCACCGCCCGACCTTCGTCTTCGCAGCCAGCCAGGCGCCGGGCAAAGAGCATGAGCTCAAGGGCTCGGGCCGCTCCATTGCTGGCTTCCATTTGCGCGACGCGCTCGACCTGATCGCCAAGCGCCATCCGGGCTTGCTGCTGCGCTTTGGCGGTCACTCGGCCGCCGCCGGCTGCACCATCGCCGAGGAGGACTTCGACCGCTTCGACCAGGAGCTGCAGCGCATCGCCGCCGAATGGCTGGACCTGGCCACGCTGCAGCGCCAGCTCGAAGCCGATGGCCCGCTCGACCCCCAATACCGCCGCATCGAGATGATCGACATCCTGCGGCAGGAGGTCTGGGGCCAGGGCTTCGCGCCGCCCGTCTTCTGCGAGGAAGTCGAGGTCATCTCGCAGCGCCTGGTCGGCGGCAAGCACCTGCAGCTCAAGCTGCGCCACGGCGGCGAGCAGGTCGACGGCATCTGGTTCGGCCATGCCGACCCGCTGCCGGCGCGAGTGCGCCTGGCCTACCGGCTCGATGCCGACGAGTGGCAGGGCCAGCGCCGGCTGCGCTTCATGGTCGAGGGTGCCGAGCCGTGACTCTGGCACCCCGGCCACCTCGGCCACCACGCCGCCTCGCGGTGCCCGACGGCGTGACGGTGCTGCATGCCGACGACGCGCTGCTGGTGCTGGACAAGCCGGCCGGCCTGCTGTCGGTGCCCGGGCGCGGCCCGGAGAACGCCGACTGCCTGAGCGCGCGCGCGCAGGCGATCCATCCCGACGCGCTGATCGTGCACCGGCTCGACATGGGCACCTCGGGCCTGATCGTGATGGCGCGCGGCGCGCCGGCCCAGTCCGCGCTCAGCAGCGCCTTCGCCAAGCGCCTGGTCCACAAGCGCTACCAGGCCCTGGTCGCGGGACGGCCCGACCCCGCACAAGCCGACGCGCAGGGCTGGAACGAGATCCGGCTGCCGCTGATCGTCGACTGGCCGAACCGCCCGAAAAGCAAGGTCTGCTTCGAGACCGGCAAGCCCAGCCACACCCGCTGGCGGCTGCTGGCCCACGAGCAGCGGTGTGGAATCGAGGCAGCCAGGCTGGAGCTGGAACCCGTGACCGGGCGCTCGCACCAATTGCGCCTGCACCTGCAGGCGATCGGCCACCCGATCCTGGGCGACGAGCTCTACGCCGACGACGTGACGCTGGACGCCGCGCCGCGCCTGCTGCTGCACGCCTGCCTGATCGAGCTGCCGCACCCCGTCACGGGCGAGCGGCTGCGCTTCGAGAGTCCGGCGCCGTTCTAGCGCAGGCAGATCAGCACCAGCCCGGCCACCATCATCGCCATGCCGGTTTTTTCCTGCCAGCGGATCTGCTCGCTGAAGACGCGGCGCGAGATCACGTAGCTGAACACCACCTCGACCATGCCCAGCGTGCGCACATTGCCCACGCTCTGCAAGGCATAGCCAGTAAACCACGCGATCGAGGCGGCCGCGCCCATGGCACCCGTGAGCAGCGAGACCCGCCAGGCGCGCCACAGCGGCGCGAGTCCCTGCGGCGTGCAGCGCGACACCCAGGCCCCCATGGCCACCGACTGCAGCCCCTGCGCCAGCAGCACGCCCCAGGCGCTCGACACCCAGGGCGAATCGGCATTGAGCGCCAGCGCCCCGCCCCGGAAACACACGGTCGCGAGCGCGAAGCCGGCCCCAGCCGCCAGGCCATAGAGCGCCGGGCGGCTCAGCCAGGCCGACAGCGAGCGCCACTGACCTCGGGGCGGCAGCGAGAGCACGACCACGCCCAGCGTGGCCAGGAGCATCGCGAGCAGGCCCAGCGCCGTCGGCAACTCATGCAGGAACACCAGGGCGAACAGCGCGACCTGCAGCACCTCGGTCTTGGCCAGCGTCACCGCGACCGCGAAATTGCGCTCCTTCATCGCGAGCAGCAGCGCCGCCGTGGCACCGATCTGGAACGCCGCGCCGAAGCCGATCCAGGCGACATAGGCCCAGCTGAACGGCGGCAGCAGCCGCGCCGGCGCGAAGAACAGGTAGAGCGCGGCCAGATAGACCAGCGCGAACGGCAGGCCATAGAGAAAGCGCACCAGCGTCGCCGGCCAGACGCCAAGCTCGGTGGTCAGCGAGCGCTGGGCCGTGTTGCGAAAGGTCTGCGCGAGGGCCGCGAACAGCACCGCGGGAACCCAGAGCCAGTCGGGTTGATTCAGGGGTAAGGACATCGGGGGGAGCTCGGCAATCGTAGCCCTTCAATGTAACCGACGCCACCAACCATATCCGGCAACGAAAAGCCCGGCCCGCTGGCTCGCAGCGGCCGGGCTTGCAGCCCGCACGGGGCTCGAATCGAATTCGATCGGATCAGAGCAGCGGCACGCCGGTCTTGCTCTGGATGAACTCGCGCGTCACGCCATCGGCGAGCTCGACCAGCTTGAGCCCCTCGGGCGTGACATCCATCACGCCCAGGTCGGTGATGATGCGGTCGACCACGCCCTTGCCAGTCAGCGGCAGCGTGCACTCGGCCAGGATCTTGAGGTCTTCCGTGCCGTCCTTCTTGCGCGCCACATGCTCCATCAGCACGATGACGCGCTTGACGCCGGCGACCAGGTCCATCGCGCCGCCCATGCCCTTGACCATCTTGCCCGGGATCATCCAGTTGGCCAGATCGCCCGATCCGGTCACCTGCATGGCGCCCAGGATGGACAGGTTGATCTTGCCGCCGCGGATCATCGCGAAGCTCTGGTCACTGCCGAAGATGGCCGAGCCCTTGAGCGTCGTGACGGTCTGCTTGCCGGCGTTGATCAGGTCGGCGTCGACCTCGTCATCGTAGGGAAAAGGGCCGATGCCGAGCATGCCGTTCTCGCTCTGCAGCCAGACCTCGACATGGTCGGGCACGTGGTTGGCCACCAGCGTCGGGATGCCGATGCCGAGGTTGACGTAGAAGCCGTCCTGCAGCTCCTGGGCCGCGCGCGCGGCCATCTGGTCTTGAGTCCAGGCCATTTCAAATTCCTCAAACTTTGCGGGGACGGGTGGTGCGCTTCTCGATGCGCTTTTCCGGCGTCGGGTTGCAGACGATGCGGTGCACGTAGATGCCGGGCAGGTGCACGTCATCGGGGGCGATCTCGCCGGTGGCGACGATGCGCTCGACCTCGACGATGCAGAGCTTGCCCGCGGTCGCGGCGGCCGGGTTGAAGTTGCGCGCGGTCAGGTTGAAGCGCAGATTGCCCGACATGTCGGCCACATCGGCCTTGATCAGCGCGACATCGGGGAACAGCGCGTGCTCCATGACATAGGTTTCGCCGTCGAACTCGCGCAGCTCCTTGCCCTCGGCCACCAGGGTGCCGACACCGGTCTTGGTGAAGAAGGCCGGAATGCCGGCGCCACCGGCGCGCAGCTTCTCGGCCAGCGTGCCCTGGGGCGTGAACTCCAGTTCCAGCTCGCCGGCCAGGTACTGGCGCTCGAATTCCTTGTTCTCGCCGACGTAGGACGAGATCATCTTCCTGATCTGGCGGGTTTCGAGCAGCTTGCCGAGGCCAAAACCGTCGACACCCGCGTTGTTGGAAATGGCCGTGAGGTCCTTCACGCCGCTGTCGCGCAGCGCGTCGATCAGCGCCTCGGGAATGCCGCACAGGCCGAAGCCGCCGACCGCGATCAGCTGTCCGTCGGCCACCACGCCCTCGAGGGCGGCGGCCGCGCTCGGATAGACCTTGTTCATGCTTGCCTGCTCCTGTCCAATTGCTGTGGAAAGTCTTACGATACTACGTATTGGCATACGTAGTATTGCCTAGAGACCAACCCCAATACGCCAGCCTCGTGCCCATGCCAGCGACCACCACCGACTACCAGCTTGCCTTCGACCTCGCACCGGTCGGACTCGCGATCTCGCGCCACCGCGCCATGGTCGACTGCAACCAGGTGCTGTGCGAGATGTTCGGCGCCAGCCGCGAGCAGCTGGTCGGCCAGTCGTTCCGCCTGCTCTACCCGAGCGCGGACGAATACGAGCGCATCGGCGAGCGACTGGTGCCGATCTTGAACGCCAAGGGGCATTACGCCGACGACCGCCTGATGAAACGGGTCGACGGGCGCTTCAAGGATCAGCTGTTCTGGTGCCATGTGACCGGGCGCGCGCTGGATCGGGATGATCCGCACGCGGCCGGCATCTGGAGTTTCGAGGACCTGAGCGCTCACCGGCCATTCAAGGCCGACCTGACCGCGCGCGAGCGCGAGGTGGCGGCGCTGGTGCTCGAAGGCCTGACGGCCAAGGAAATCGGCAAGGTGCTCGGCATCAGCCCGCGCACGGTCGAGATCTACCGCGCCCGCCTGCTGCGCAAGTACCAGGCCGGCAACTCGGTCGAGCTGGTGCAGAAGCTCGCCGGCATCTGAAGGGGCGTCAGCCCGCGCGCGCGAAGCCGGCCTGCAGCGAGGCGCCGCCGGCACTGCCCCATTGGCGCAGGGCGCTCGACGTCCCGGGCTTGTCGCCCTTGGCCCATTCGCGCGCCTTGCCCATGTCCGAGAACTTCATGGCCGACGGACTGCCCAGGCTCTTGACCGCCAGGCGGTAGGCCCGCTCGCGCAGCGCGGCACTGCTCGAGACGATGGCGTGACGGAAGTCCAGATGGCGGAAGGCCCAGTCGGCCGTCCTGGCCGACTCCGAACTCACGAGCTCGACGTTGGTCAGCGCGGCACAGTCGAGGAAATCATCGATGATGTACTGCACCTCCTCGAAACGGCCATCCTGACGCAACTGGGCGTCGGACAACAGGTACTCCGACGCGCTCACCGCGCCGATATGCCAACGGACTATGCCGTGCTCCAGCCAGACATGCTCGATCATTCTTGACTCCCCGGTTAGATTTCTGCCTGATGTACTTCTAGCTTTCCATTGTCATCCTACCAAAAGATATTAATGGCATTGTTCAAAAATTGAACCGATATTGTCATGGGATATATGTGACATCCGAAAAGGTTGATATACACCCGGGCCGGCCTCGCAGCGCCAGCCACAAAAAAGAGCCCCCGGCACCTCTCGGCACCGGGGGCTCCCGACCTTCAGCTCAGAGAGCGAATATTCAGGCGTTCACGCCCTTGGCGGTCTCGGCGTACTCTTCGATCTGGTCGAAGTTCAGGTACTTGTAGATCTGGGTGGCGTTCTTGGCCACCACGCCGACTTCGGCCAGGTACTCCTCGGTGGTCGGGATGCGGCCCAGCTTGGAGCACACGGCGGCCAGCTCGGCCGAGCCCAGGAACACGTTGGTGTTCTTGCCCAGACGGTTCGGGAAGTTGCGGGTCGAGGTCGACATCGCGGTCGAGCCTTCCTTGATCTGCGCCTGGTTGCCCATGCACAGCGAGCAGCCCGGCATTTCCATGCGGGCACCGGCGCCACCCAGGGTGGCGTAATAGCCTTCCTTGGTCAGCTCGGCGGCATCCATCTTGGTCGGCGGCGCCATCCACAGGCGCACCGGCAGATCCTTCTTGCCTTCCAGGATCTTGCCAGCGGCGCGGAAGTGGCCGATGTTGGTCATGCAGGAACCGACGAACACTTCGTCGATCTGGGTGCCGGCGACTTCGGAGACGAACTTGGCGTCATCCGGGTCGTTCGGGCAGCAGACGATCGGCTCCTTGATGTCGGCCAGGTCGATCTCGATCACGGCGGCGTACTCGGCGTCGGCATCGGCCTTGAGCAGGTTCGGGGCCGCCAGCCAGGCTTCGACGGCCTGGATGCGGCGCTCCAGCGTGCGGGCGTCCTGGTAACCGTTGGCGATCATGTTCTTCATCAGAACGATGTTCGACTTCAGGTACTCGGCGACCGGCTCTGGGTTCAGCTGCACGGTGCAACCGGCGGCGGAACGCTCGGCGGAGGCGTCGGACAGCTCGAACGCCTGCTCGACCTTCAGGTCCGGCAGACCTTCGATTTCCAGCACGCGGCCCGAGAAGATGTTCTTCTTGCCGGCCTTGGCGACGGTCAGCAGACCAGCCTTGATGGCGTACAGCGGGATGGAATGCACCAGGTCACGCAGGGTGATGCCGGGCTGCATCTCGCCCTTGAAGCGCACCAGCACCGACTCGGGCATGTCCAGCGGCATCACGCCGGTGGCGGCGCCGAAGGCGACCAGGCCGGAGCCGGCCGGGAAGGAGATGCCGATCGGGAAGCGGGTGTGCGAGTCGCCGCCGGTGCCGACGGTGTCGGGCAGCAGCAGGCGGTTGAGCCAGCTGTGGATCACGCCGTCGCCCGGACGCAGCGCGACGCCGCCACGGTTGCTGATGAAGGCCGGCAGCTCGCGGTGCATCTTGACGTCGACCGGCTTCGGATAGGCGGCGGTGTGGCAGAAGGACTGCATCACCAGATCGGCCGAGAAGCCCAGGCAGGCCAGGTCCTTGAGCTCGTCGCGGGTCATCGGGCCGGTGGTGTCCTGCGAACCCACGGTGGTCATCTTCGGCTCGCAGTAGGTGCCCGGGCGCACGCCCTGGCCTTCCGGCAGGCCGACCGCGCGGCCGACCATCTTCTGCGCCAGGGTGAAGCCCTTGCCGCTGTCGACCGGGGCCTTGGGCAGGCGGAACAGGGTCGAGGCCGGCAGGCCCAGGAACTCGCGCGCCTTGCCAGTCAGGCTGCGGCCGATGATCAGGTTGATGCGGCCACCGGCGCGCACCTCGTCCAGCAGCACGTCGCTCTTGAGCGCGAATTCGGCCACGGTCTCGCCGTTCTTGACGACCTTGCCCTCGTAGGGCAGCACGTCGATGACGTCACCCATTTCGAGCTTGGAGACATCGACCTCGATCGGCAGCGAGCCGGAGTCTTCCTGGGTGTTGAAGAAGATCGGAGCGATCTTGCCGCCCAGCGTGACGCCACCGAAGCGCTTGTTCGGCACGAACGGGATGTCCGATCCGGTGGCCCAGATCACGCTGTTGGTCGCCGACTTGCGCGAGGAACCGGTGCCGACCACGTCGCCGACATAGGCTACCAGGTTGCCCTTGGCCTTGAGGTCCTCGATGAACTGCATCGGGCCGCGCTTGCCGTCTTCCTCGGGCTTGAAGGCCGCGTCGGGACGGGTGTTCTTGAGCATCGCCAGATAGTGCATCGGGATGTCCGGGCGGCTCCAGGCGTCGGGCGCCGGCGACAGGTCGTCGGTGTTGGTCTCGCCCGGCACCTTGAACACTGTCACGGTGATCTTCTGCGCCACCTCGGGGCGGCTGGTGAACCACTCCGCGTCGGCCCAGCTCTGCATCACTTCCTGGGCCTTGGCGTTGCCGGCCTTGACCTTCTCGGAGACGTCGTGGAAGGCGTCGAACATCAGCAGGGTCTTCTTCAGGCCCTCGGCGGCCACGCCAGCGACCTCGGCGTCGTCCAGCAGGTCGATCAGGGGCTTGACGTTGTAACCACCGACCATGGTGCCGAGCAGCTCGGTGGCCTTGGCCTTGGAGA
The DNA here is from genome assembly GCF_028687635.1 of Malikia sp. Lineage (GTDB taxonomy): Bacteria > Pseudomonadota > Gammaproteobacteria > Burkholderiales > Burkholderiaceae_C > Malikia. Next base: position 23,299 of record NZ_JAQTZS010000001.1, read on the forward strand.
TCAGACCTGTGACCAGATCGCCATGGGCGACGGCCGACAGGAAGCTGGCCTTGACCTTGGCGGCGTCGTCGACGCCTGGCGGCACGCGGTGGGTCAGCAGATCGAGCAGGAAGGCGCCCTCGCCAGCGGGCGGGTTCTTGATCAGTTCGATCAGGTCGGCGACCTGCTTGGCATCCAGCGGCAGCGGCGGGATACCCAGCGCTTCGCGCTCGGCGACATGTTCACGGTAGGCTTGCAGCATCGTTAAAGCTCCAGTTGAAGATTGTTGTTGTTGACTCAATGCAGGGGGTCAGCGCGACTTCTGCGCCACATCGAACAGGCCGGGCGCCGGGTTGTGCCTGAGGTGCTCGGCATAGTCGGCCTGCAACGGACTCATGCATTCGTCGGCCAGGCGGCGGCCCTGCTTCTGGTCCATCAGCATGGACTTGTTGGCCAGCTGGATCCAGACCGCGCCGCGGGCCTGGTCTTCCAGCCGCAGGGCGCCGGTGGCGCTCGCGACCGGACGCAGGTGGAAGCGCTGATTCTTGAGCTGCAGGTGGAAGTAGCCCGGCGCGTCGGGGTCGGCGCGCAGGTTCACGTTCTGGCCCAGCTCGCAGGGTATGCTGCCGATCGAAACCTGCGCCGACAGCGCGAGTTCCTCTTCCTGCAGCGGCGTGACGGGCGCGACTGCCGGCTGCGCCGGCCTGGGCTTGCGCGCGGGCTCGCTGGCCGCCTGGGCGCCAAGCAGGACCAATGCGGTGCCGGCAGTCGCCACCAGGCGGGCCAGCATCAAGTTACGGTGGATCGCCATGGTTGACTCCTGAGGGAAGATCCCGGTTCAGAAAAAGACAGACGCCTCGGAGGGCAGCGCGCGGCCGGTCTGGTGCGCGCGCTCCAGCGTCTGCCAGTAGTAGCGGTAGCTGGCACGGTCGTGCAGCTGGCCGTCGAGCGCGATCGGCGCCCAGTCCGCGGCATGGGCCGCGGCGATGATGCGAGCCGACTTCTCGACTTCCTGCGCGGTGGGCGCGAAAGCCTCCAGTATGGGCTCGATCTGGTCGGGGTGGATGCTCCACATGCGCGTGTAGCCCAGCTCGCGTGCGGCGCGGCGCGCCGCCTGCTTGATCGCGGCCTGGTCCTTGAACTCGGTCACGACGCAATGCGAGGGCACCTTGCCATGGGCATGGCAGGCACTGGCGATCTCGAGCTTGGCGCGCAACACCAGCGGATGGCTGAACTGGCCCGCCACGCCCATGCCGTCGGAGGGAATCGCCCCGGCGTGAGCGGAGACGAAATCCATCAGGCCAAAGCTCAGGGATTGCACGCGCGGCTGCGCGGCGATCTCGAAGGCACGGTGCACCGCGGCCGGCGACTCGATCAGCACCTGCAGCGCCAGCTCATGGCCACCGGCGGCGTCGAGCGCCCGCACGGCGCGCTCGACATCGGCGACCGACTCGACCTTGGGCACCATCAGGTGCGACAGGCGCGAGCCCACCGCTCCGACGATCCGCGCCACGTCGGCCTCGAAGGCCGGGTGATCGACCGCATGGACGCGCACGCCGACACGCGGCGCAATCGCGCGAGCGAAATCCAGCCCTTGCACCAGTTCGGTGACGAGCTGGGCATGCTCGGCCTCGGCGCCGACGGCCGCGCCATCCTCGCAATCCAGCGTCACGTCGAAGACGCAGGCACCGAACCGCTCGGAGAACTCGGCCTGCAGCCGCAGGCTCTTGCGCATGCGCGCCTCGACACCGCTGTAGTGGTCACAGACCGGCAGCGCAAGCGCGCCAGCCTGGGCCCCCAGCAATACCTCGCGCGGATGCTTGCTCACCTGCGGCTCCTTGGCTTAGACCAGGTGGGCGACGCCAGCTTGCTCGTCGGTCAGTTCCTTCAGGGTCTTGGCGATGCAAGCCTGGCTGAACTCGTCGATCTCCAGGCCTTCGACGACCTTGTACTCGCCGTTCTCGCAGGTGACGGGGAAGCCGAACATTACGTCCTTCGGAATGCCGTACCAGCCTTGCGACGGGATACCCATGGTGACCCACTTGCCGTTGGTGCCCAGGGCCCAGTCGCGCATGTGGTCGATGGCGGCGTTGGCGGCCGAAGCGGCCGAGGACAGGCCACGCGCCTCGATGATGGCGGCGCCGCGCTTGCCGACGGTCGGCAGGAACACGTTGGCGTTCCAGTCCTGGTCGTTGATCATGTCCTTGACCGACTCGCCGTTGATGGTGGCGAAGCGGTAGTCGGCGTACATGGTCGGCGAGTGGTTGCCCCAGACGCACAGCTGCTCGATGTCAGCCACGGCCTTGCCGGTCTTGGCGGCGATCTGCGAAGCGGCGCGGTTGTGGTCCAGACGCAGCATGGCGGTGAAGTTGCCCGGCTTGAGGTCCGGGGCCGACTTCATCGCGATGTAGGCGTTGGTGTTGGCGGGGTTGCCGACCACCAGCACCTTGACGTCGCGGCTGGCGACGGCGTTCAAGGCCTGGCCCTGGGCGGTGAAGATGGCGCCGTTGATCGCCAGCAGTTCGGCACGCTCCATGCCGGGGCCGCGCGGACGCGAACCGACCAGCAGCGCGTAGTCGGTGTCCTTGAAGGCGGTCATCGGATCGCTGTGGGCTTCCATGCCGGCCAGCAGCGGGAAGGCGCAGTCTTCCAGCTCCATCATCACGCCCTTGAGCGCTTGCTGGGCTTTCTCAACCGGCACTTCCAGCAGTTGCAGGATGACCGGTTGGTCCTTGCCCAGCATTTCGCCCGAGGCGATGCGGAACAGCAGGGCGTAACCGATTTGACCAGCAGCGCCAGTGACGGCAACGCGAACGGGCTTCTTGCTCATGAGAACACTCCAGAAAAGCAACAGTTGAGAGGAAAGTGAATCCTGTCAAGTTTACCCTGCAAAAAAGGGCTTCGTCAATTTGTCTTATGTCTTATATAAGATATGATTGCATCCGATCATGGATCAGACCACGCCCGCCTCCAGCCCCATGGCCAACGCAGCCGACAAAGCCGCCTCCATCAGCGACGCTGGCCCAGCCGCGCCGACCACTGGAACGCCGGCCTTCAGCCCGCTGTATCAGCAGATCAAGGGGCTGATCCTGCAGAGCCTGCAAGCCGGTGAATGGAAACCAGGCGACCTGATCCCGAGCGAGCTGGAGCTGGCCGGACGCTTTCGCGTCAGCCAGGGCACGGTGCGCAAGGCCATCGACGAGCTCTCGGCCGACAACCTGCTGGTGCGGCGCCAGGGCAAGGGCACTTTCGTGGCGACCCACTCCGAACAGCAGGTGCAGTACCGCTTCCTGCGCCTCGAACCCGACAGCGGCAACCGCGCCAGCCAGGGACCGGCCGAGCGCCAGATACTCGACTGCCGCCGCCTGCGCGCGCCGGCCGAGGTCGCCCGCATGCTGGGCCTGCGCTCGGGCGAACCCGTGTTCGAAGTCCGGCGCGTGCTGTCCTTTCAGGGCGTGCCGACCATCCTGGAGGATCTCTGGCTGCCAGGCGACCCGTTCAAGGGCCTGAGCAGCGAGACCCTGGCCAACCACCAGGGCGCCATGTATGCCCTGTTCGAGAGCCAGTTCGGCGTGCGCATGGTGCGCGCCAATGAAAAACTCAAGGCCGTGGCGGCCGACGCCGAATCGGCCCAGACCCTGGGCGTGGCGCCGGGCTTTCCGCTGCTGAGCGTCGAGCGCGTGGCCTACACCTACAACGACACGCCGATGGAATACCGACGCGGCCTCTACCGCACCGACCACCACCACTACCACAACGAATTGAGCTGACTCGATTCCAGATTCCCATTGCCCCACCCTTGTAAGACTAGCGTTTACTGCGTTGCAATAGAATCCCGAGGTTTTCATCAACTGCGTATCCCGCCGGGTTACCTGCGGCTTACCTATCCGTCCTCAAGCCAAAAGAAAGTCCATCCATGACAGAGCTGAGCAAAAAGCGGCCCGAGTTCCGCAATATCAACGCCCTTCAGGATCTGCCGACCTACCGCCTGCCGCCGGCGGGCTGGGTCTCGATCCTGCACCGTATCAGCGGTCTGCTGATGTTCCTGCTGCTGCCATTCGTGGTGTGGCTGCTGGACGTCTCGCTGACGTCGGAGCTGTCCTACGAGCGCTTCACCTCGGCCTTTGGCGAGGGCATCGGATTCGTGCCGGGGATCCTGGTCAAGCTGGTGGTGCTGGCACTGATCTGGGGCTACCTGCACCACTTCATCGCGGGCGTGCGTCACATCTACATGGACATGACGCACTCGGTCACCAAGGAATTCGGCAAGTCGTCGGCGCTGGCAACCCTGGTGCTGAGCCTGGGCCTGACCGTGGTGCTGGGCGCCAAGCTGTTCGGTCTGTACTGATTACCCATTGACCTGATGGGACAGCCCTTGAGCGCTGCCCCTCACTGGAAGGAGAACTGATTCATGTCCGTCAATTACGGTTCCAAGCGCGTCGTCACCGGCGCCCACTACGGTCTGCGCGACTGGCTGGTCCAGCGCGTGACCGCCACGCTGATGGCCCTGTTCACCGTGGTGCTGCTGGCACAGGTGATCTTCAGCAGCGGCCCGATCGGCTACGAAACCTGGGCCGGCATCTTCGCGGCGCAGTGGATGAAATTCCTGACCTTCGGCGTGGTCCTGGCGCTGCACTGGCACGCCTGGATCGGCGTGCGCGACATCTGGATGGACTACGTCAAGCCGGTAGGCCTGCGCCTGGCGCTGCACGTCTTCACCCTCGTCTGGCTGGTCGGCTGCGCCGGCTGGGCCTACTCTGTTCTCTGGAAGCTCTGATAAGCCATGACCGCAACCGCAAACCTCCCCAAGCGCAAATTCGACGTCGTCATCGTCGGAGCCGGCGGCTCCGGCATGCGCGCCTCGCTGCAGCTCGCCCTGGCCGGCCTGAAGGTCGGCGTCCTGTCCAAGGTGTTCCCGACCCGCTCGCACACGGTGGCGGCACAGGGCGGCGTGTCCGCCTCGCTGGGCAACATGTCCGAAGACAACTGGCACTATCACTTCTACGACACCATCAAGGGCTCGGACTGGCTGGGTGACCAGGACGCGATCGAGTTCATGTGCCGCGAAGCGCCCAAGGTCGTCTACGAGCTTGAGCATTTCGGCATGCCGTTCGACCGCAACCCGGACGGCACCATCTACCAGCGTCCGTTCGGCGGCCACACCGCCAACTACGGCGAGAAGCCGGTGCAGCGCGCCTGCGCCGCGGCCGACCGCACCGGCCACGCCATGCTGCACACCCTGTACCAGCAGAACGTCTCGGCGCGCACCACCTTCTTCGTCGAGTGGATGGCGCTGGACCTGATCCGCGACGCCTCGGGCGACGTGCTGGGCGTGACCGCGCTCGAGATGGAAACGGGCGAGACCTACATCCTCGAAGCCAAGACCACGCTGCTGGCCACCGGCGGCGCCGGTCGCATCTTCGCGGCCTCGACCAACGCCTTCATCAACACCGGCGACGGCCTGGGCATGGCCGCGCGCGCCGGTATCCCGCTGCAGGACATGGAGTTCTGGCAGTTCCACCCGACCGGCGTGGCCGGCGCGGGCGTGCTGCTGACCGAAGGCTGCCGTGGCGAAGGCGCGATCCTGCTCAACAGCAACGGCGAGCGTTTCATGGAGCGCTACGCGCCGACCCTGAAGGACCTGGCACCGCGCGACTTCGTCTCGCGCTGCATGGACCAGGAGATCAAGGAAGGTCGTGGCTGCGGTCCGAACAAGGACTACGTGATGCTCAAGCTCAGCCACCTGGGCGCCGAGACCATCCACAAGCGCCTGCCCTCGGTCTACGAGATCGGCGTCAACTTCGCCAACGTCGACATCACCAAGGAAGACATTCCGGTGGTGCCGACCATCCACTACCAGATGGGTGGCATCCCGACCAACATCAACGGCCAGGTCGTCACCCCTGACGGCAACGGCGGTCAACGCATCATCAACGGTCTGTACGCGGTGGGCGAATGCGCCTGCGTGTCGGTGCACGGCGCCAACCGCCTGGGCACCAACTCGCTGCTCGACCTGCTGGTGTTCGGCCGCGCGGCCGGCAACCACATCGTGGCGAACTTCGACGCCAAGGCCGAGTACAAGCCGCTGCCGGCCGATGCCGCCGACAAGACGCTGGCCCGCCTGGCTCGCCTGGACGCCAGCCGCGAGGGCGAATACGCCCAGGACGTGGCCAACGACCTGCGCGCGACCATGCAGCAGCACGCCGGCGTCTTCCGCACCCAGGCCAGCATGGACGAGGGCGTCAGGAAGATCAACGCGATGCGCGCCCGCGTGGCCAACATCACGCTCAAGGACAAGTCCAAGGTCTTCAACACCGCGCGCATCGAGGCGCTGGAAGTCGACAACCTGATCGAAGCCGCGCAGGCGACGATGACCTCGGCCGCCGCCCGCCACGAATGCCGCGGCGCGCACACCGTCAACGACTACGAGCGTGGTGCCGACGACGCCGAATTCCCGCTGGGCCGCAACGACAAGGAGTGGATGAAGCACACCTTGTGGTGGAGCGAGACCAACAGCCTGACCTACAAACCGGTCAACCTCAAGCCGCTGACGGTGGAATCCGTTCCCCCGAAGGTCCGTACCTTCTAAGCGAGCACCGGAGCAAAAAATGGCAAAACGCACTTTCAAGATCTACCGCTACGACCCCGAGAAGGACGCCAAGCCCTACATGCAGACCATCGAGGTCGAGCTCGACGGGCATGAGCGCATGCTGCTCGACGCGCTGATGAAGCTGAAGGCGGTCGACCCGTCGATCTCCTTCCGCCGCAGCTGCCGCGAAGGCGTGTGCGGCTCGGACGCGATGAACATCAACGGCAAGAACGGCCTGGCCTGCCTGACCAACATGAACACGCTGCCAGGCGTGATCACCCTCAAGCCCCTGCCGGGCCTGCCAGTGATCCGCGACCTGATCGTGGACATGACGCTGTTCTTCAAGCAGTACCACTCGATCAAGCCCTACCTGATCAGCCACGTGCCGGCACCGCAAAAGGAGCGCCTGCAGAGCCCCGAGGAGCGCGAAGAGCTCAACGGCCTCTACGAGTGCATCCTGTGCGCGAGCTGCTCGACCAGCTGCCCGAGCTTCTGGTGGAACCCCGACAAGTTCGTCGGTCCCGCCGGCCTGCTGCAGGCCTACCGCTTCATCGCCGACAGCCGCGATGACGCCACCGCCGAGCGCCTCGACAACCTCGAGGATCCCTACCGTCTGTTCCGCTGCCACACCATCATGAACTGTGTGGATGTCTGCCCCAAGAGCCTGAACCCCACCAAGGCCATCGGCAAGATCAAGGAACTGATGGTCCGGCGCGCCATCTGACGCCCAAACCACGCACGAACCATGAACGACACCGACCTGCTGGACGAACGTGCCCTGAGCAAACTGCGCTGGCGCTGCCGGCGCGGACTGCTCGAGAACGACCTGTTCATCGAACGTTTCTTCGCTGAGCACGAATCTTGCATCACGGTGCGTCAGGCTCGTGCGATGACCGCACTGATGGACCTGTCGGATAACGACCTGCTCGATCTGCTGCTGCAGCGCAAAGAGCCGGAAGGCGATCTCGCCTCTGAAGAAGTCGTCGAACTGCTGGGTGTCTTGCGCACCCGGCATTGAACGCTGAGCCCCAACCTCACCAGTGCCCCTAGGAGAAGTTATGAAACTCGTTGACAATAAAGCCACCCTGTCGTTCAGCAACGGCGCGCCCAGCGTCGACCTGCCGGTCTACGCAGGCAACATCGGTCCGGACGTGATCGACATCCGCAAGCTGTACGCACAGACCGGCATGTTCACCTATGACCCGGGTTTCCTGTCGACGGCGTCCTGCCAGTCGGCCATCACCTACATCGACGGCGACAAGGGTGAACTGCTGTACCGCGGCTACCCGATCGAACAGATCGCGACCAACTGCGACTACCTCGACACCTGCTACCTGCTGCTCAACGGCGAACTGCCCAACGAGGGCGAGCGCAAGGACTTCCACAAGCTCGTGATCAACCACACCATGGTTCACGAGCAGATGCAGAGCTTCCTGAAGGGCTTCCGCCGCGACGCGCACCCGATGGCCGTCCTGACCGGCCTGGTGGGCGCCATGTCGGCCTTCTACCACGACAGCACCGACATCAACAATCCGGAGCATCGCCAGATCGCCGCGATCCGCCTGATCGCCAAGATGCCGACCCTGGTCGCCATGGCCTACAAGTACGGCACGGGCCAGCCCTTCGTCTACCCGCGCAACGACCTGTCCTACGCCGGCAACTTCCTGCGCATGATGTTCGCCACGCCTTGCGAGGATTACGTGGTCAACCCCGTGATCGAGCGCGCGGTGGACCGCATCTTCACGCTGCACGCCGACCACGAGCAGAACGCCTCGACCTCGACCGTGCGTCTGTGCGGTTCGTCGGGCACCAACCCGTTCGCCGCCATCGCGGCTGGCGTGGCCTGCCTGTGGGGCCCGGCACACGGCGGCGCCAACGAAGCCTGCCTGAACATGCTCGAGGAAATCCAGGCCAGCGGTGGCGTGGCCAAGGTCGGCGAGTTCATGGAGAAGGTCAAGGACAAGAACTCCGGCGTCAAGCTGATGGGCTTCGGTCACCGCGTCTACAAGAACTACGACCCGCGCGCCAAGCTGATGCAGGAAACCTGCAACGAAGTGCTGGCCGAACTGGGCCTCGAGAACGATCCGCTGTTCAAGCTGGCCAAGGAACTCGAGAAGATCGCGCTGGAAGACGACTACTTCGTGCAGCGCAAGCTCTACCCGAACGTCGACTTCTACTCCGGCATCGTGCAGCGCGCGATCGGCATCCCGGTCAACCTGTTCACCGGCATCTTCGCGCTGGCCCGCACCGTCGGCTGGATCGCCCAGCTCAACGAGATGATCAGCGACCCCGAGTACAAGATCGGCCGTCCGCGCCAGCTGTTCACCGGCTCCGTCAAGCGCGACGTGCCGCCGCTGGCACAGCGCTGATGCGCCGTCCTGCCTGAACGCATCCGCGATCAAAAGCCCGCCCCGTGCGGGCTTTTTTGTTCCGGTCCGGCCACTGGGCCTAAAATCTGAAGTTTGGCCACAACGAGTCACGAGAGATTCACGCATGGGACGCACCCTTTACGACAAGATCTGGGACGAGCATGTCGTCCACGTCGAGGAAGACGGCACCGCGGTGCTGTACATCGACCGCCACCTGGTTCATGAAGTGACGAGCCCGCAGGCCTTCGAGGGCCTGCGCGAGACCGGGCGCAAGCTCTGGCGCGTCAGCTCGGTCGTGGCCACCGCCGACCACAACACGCCGACCACCGGCTGGGAGCTCGGCTATGACGGCATCGCCGACCCGATCAGCAAGGAACAGATCACCACGCTGAACAGCAACATCGCGGAATTCGGCTCGGCGGCCTTCTTCCCCTTCATGTCGCAGCGTCAGGGCATCGTGCATGTGGTCGGCCCCGAGAACGGCGCCACCCTGCCCGGCATGACCGTGGTCTGCGGCGACAGCCACACCTCCACCCACGGCGCCTTCGGCGCGCTGGCGCATGGCATCGGCACCTCCGAGGTCGAGCATGTGATGGCGACCCAGACCCTGCTGGCCAAGAAGGCCAGGAACATGCTGGTCAAGGTCGAGGGCGACTGCGCCCCCGGCGTCGGCGCCAAGGACATCGTGCTGGCCATCATCGGCCGCATCGGCACCGCTGGCGGCACCGGCTACACGATCGAGTTCGGCGGCAGCGCGATCCGCGCCCTGTCGATGGAAGGCCGCATGACGGTCTGCAACATGGCGATCGAGGCCGGCGCGCGCGCGGGTCTGGTCGCCGTCGACGACAAGACCATCGAATACGTCAAGGGCCGCCCGCTGGCACCGACCGGGCCTGAGTGGGAGGCCGCCGTCGCCTACTGGCAGACCCTGCACTCCGATGCCGACGCGGTGTTCGACACCGTGGTCGAGCTCGACGCGACGCGGATCCAGCCGCAGCTCACCTGGGGCACCTCGCCCGAAATGGTGCTGCCGATCACCGCTTTGGTGCCGAATCCGGCCGATGAGCAGGATCCGAACAAGCGTGGTGCGATCGAGCGCGCGCTGGCCTACATGGATCTCAAGCCTGGCCAGCCGCTGGCCCAGATCCCGGTCGACAAGGTCTTCATCGGCTCCTGCACCAACAGCCGGATCGAGGACATGCGCGAAGCCGCCGCCCTGGTGCAGAAGCTGGGCCGCAAGGTCGCCGCCAACGTCAAGCAGGCGCTGGTGGTGCCCGGCTCGGGCCTGGTCAAGGCGCAGGCCGAGGCCGAGGGCCTGGACCAGATCTTCAAGGCCGCCGGTTTCGAGTGGCGCGAACCGGGCTGCTCGATGTGCCTGGCCATGAACGCCGACCGGCTGGAGCCAGGCGAGCGCTGCGCCTCGACCAGCAACCGCAACTTCGAAGGTCGACAGGGCGCGGGTGGCCGCACCCACCTGGTCAGCCCCGCGATGGCAGCCGCCGCCGCGATCGAAGGCCATTTCGTCGACATCCGCCAATTCGCCTGACCTCGCGCAGGAGTCCGACCATGAAGCAATTCACCCTCCTCAAGGGGCTCGTCGCCCCGATGGACCGCGAGAACGTCGACACCGACGCGATCATCCCGAAGCAGTTCCTGAAGTCGATCCGCAAGACCGGCTTCGGCCCCAACCTGTTCGACGAATGGCGCTACCTGGACGCGGGCTACCCCGGCCAGGACCCGGCCAGCCGCCAGCCGAACCCGGACTTCGTGCTGAACCAGCCGCGCTACGCGGGCGCCTCGGTGCTGCTGGCACGCAAGAACTTCGGCTGCGGCTCCTCGCGCGAGCATGCGCCCTGGGCGATCGACCAGTACGGCTTCCGTGCCGTCATCGCGCCGAGCTTCGCCGACATCTTCTTCAACAACTGCTTCAAGAACGGCCTGCTGCCTATTCAGCTGCCCGAGGCCACCGTGGCGCAGCTGTTCGACGAGGTCGCCGCCAACCCGGGCTACCAGCTGACGATCGACCTGGAGCGCCAGCTCATCGTCAAGCCCGACGGCAGCGAGATCGCCTTCGAGGTGCAGGCCTTCCGCAAGTACTGCCTGCTCAACGGCCTGGACGACATCGGACTGACCCTGCGCCACGCGGACAAGATCAAGGCCTTCGAGGCCTCCCGCCTGCAGGCCAAGCCCTGGCTGGCCCACACCATGCAGGGCTGAGCCCGGCCTACCTAGACATGCAGCCGCGCCAAGCGGCTGCCCCGACACGGAAATCCCATGAAAATCGCAGTTCTTCCCGGTGACGGCATCGGCACCGAAATCGTCGCCGAAGCGGTCAAGGTCCTGAATGTCCTCGGCCTCGACCTCCAGCTGGAGCAGGCCCTGGTCGGCGGCGCCGCCTACGAGGCGCACGGCCACCCGCTGCCCGAGTCCACGCTGAAGCTGGCACAGGAGTCGGACGCCATCCTGTTCGGCGCCGTCGGCGACTGGAAATATGACAAGCTGGATCGCCCGCTGCGCCCCGAGCAGGCCATCCTGGGCCTGCGCAAGCAGCTGGGCCTGTTCGCCAACTTCCGCCCGGCGATCTGCTACGAGCAGCTGGTCGACGCATCGAGCCTCAAGCCCGAGCTGATCGCGGGTCTGGACATCCTGATCATCCGCGAGCTGACCGGCGACATCTACTTCGGCCAGCCGCGCGGGCGCCGCATCGCGACCGACGGCCATTTCCCCGGTGCCGAGGAAGCCTTCGACACCATGCGCTACTCCAAGCCGGAGATCGAGCGCATCGCGCACGTCGCCTTCCAGGCCGCGCGCAAGCGCAGCAAGAAGGTCACCTCGGTCGACAAGGCCAACGTGCTCGAAACCTTCCAGTTCTGGAAGGATGTCATGATCGAGGTCTCCAAGGAGTACCCGGACGTCGCGCTCGAACACATGTATGTCGACAACGCCGCGATGCAGCTGGTCAAGAAGCCCAAGGCCTTCGACGTGCTGGTCACCGGCAACATGTTCGGCGACATCCTGAGCGACGAGGCCTCCATGCTGACCGGCTCGATCGGCATGCTGCCGTCGGCTTCGCTGAACGCCAAGGGCCAGGGCCTGTACGAGCCCAGCCACGGCAGCGCGCCCGACATCGCGGGCCAGGGCATCGCCAACCCGCTGGCTACAATCCTGTCTGCCGCCATGATGTTGCGTTTCTCCCTCAACCAGCCCGAAGCGGCCGATCGCATAGAAGCGGCGGTCAAGGATGTGCTGGCCGCGGGTTACCGCACGGCCGACATCTGGTCGGAAGGCACCAAGAAGGTGAGCACGAGCGAAATGGGCGACGCGGTGGTGGCTGCCATCACCAAGACCACCATTAAGGGCTGATTCAGCTCCGGTTCGTCGCGCCCCCACCCGGCCAGACGAGCCGGGCAAAACCAAACGGGGCTCAGGCCCCATCTTTTGTAACTTGAAAGGGTTTGCGATGAGCAAAGTGGGCAATCTGGTCGGCCTGGTGGGCTGGCGCGGCATGGTGGGTTCGGTCCTGATGGACCGCATGGTGGCCGAGGGCGACTTCGACCACATCGAACCGATCTTCTTCTCGACCTCGAACGCCGGCGGCAAGGCCCCGGCGCAGGCCAAGCAGCACACCCAGCTGCAGGACGCCAACGACATCGCGGCGCTGAGCCAGTGCGACATCGTCATCACCTGCCAGGGCGGCGACTACACCAAGGAAGTGTTCCCCAAGCTGCGCGCGGCCGGCTGGCAGGGCCACTGGATCGACGCGGCTTCGTCGCTGCGGATGGAATCCGACGCGGTGATCGTGCTCGACCCGGTCAACGACGAGCTGATCAAGCAATCGCTGGCCAATGGCGGCAAGAACTGGATCGGCGGCAACTGCACCAACTCCATCCTGCTGATGGGCCTGGGTGGTCTGTTCAAGGCCGGTCTGGTCGAATGGGTCAGCTCGATGACCTACCAGGCGGCTTCGGGCGGCGGAGCCAACCACATGCGCGAGCTGCTCAAGGGCATGGGCGTGGTCCACGCGGCCGTGGCCGACGAGCTGGCGACTCCGGCATCGGCCATCCTCGAGATCGACCGCAAGGTCGCCAAGACCATCCGCGAGGACGTGCCGACCGAGTTCTTCGGCGCCCCGCTGGCCGGCGGCCTGATCCCCTGGATCGACGTGCAGCTGCCCAACGGCCAGTCCAAGGAAGAGTGGAAGGGCCAGGCCGAGGTCAACAAGATCCTCGGCACCGAAGCCACCATTCCCGTGGACGGCCTGTGCGTGCGCATCGGCGCGATGCGCTGCCACAGCCTGGCGCTGACCTTGAAGCTCAAGAAGGACTTGCCGCTGGCAGAGATCGAGGCCATCATCCAGGGCGGCAACCCCTGGGTCAAGTTCGTCGAGAACGAGCGCGCCATCACCGTCAAGGAACTGACCCCGGCCGCCATCACCGGCGGGCTGGAAGTGGGCGTCGGCCGCGTGCGCAAGCTCAACATGGGTCCCGAGTACCTGTCGGCCTTCGTGATCGGCGACCAGCTGCTCTGGGGCGCTGCCGAGCCGCTGCGCCGCATGCTGCGCATCCTGCTGGCCGCCTGAGGCGGACCACAACACTGGCGGCCCGCACGGCCGCCCGCGGCCTCCCGGCTTTCCCCAGCCAGGGAGGTCGTATCATTTCAGCATGGGACCTGACCATGCCTTGTCACGGACGGATCTTGCTGCTATGGTAATTTCAGCCCTACCTGCATCGAGGTCAACGTGCACCCCATCCCAACCCATGCCGCCAGCCATACCCCTGTCCGCGCGACGGCCGCAACGAGCAGAGGCGATGGGGGCTGCTGGCAGAGCTGGGCTGGAGCCAGCCTGCTGCTGACCTGTTTGGCAGCGACCGATGCCTGGGGCTTCGCGCTCGGGCGCGCCCAGGTCCTGTCGGCAATCGGCGAGCCCTTGCGGGTCGTGGTGGACCTGCCCGCCCTGAGCCAGGAGGAAGCCGAGACGCTGCAAGTGGTCATCGCCCCCCCGGACGCCTTCCAGGCCTCCCAGCTCGAATACAAGCCCCTGCTGTCCGGCCTCAAGCTCGAAATCGAGCGCGGTCGCGACGGCGTAGCCAGACTGAAGCTGCAGGGCAGCCGGGCCGTCAACGAGGCCTATGTCGAACTGCTGCTGCAGGCCAGCTGGAAGGGCGGTCAGTTTACGAGGGACTACACCCTGCTGCTTGAACCGACGGGCACTGCGATGCCGCCCGAGCCGCCCTCGTCCATGACGGCGGCCACGCCGGCAGCCAGGCGCGTGGCGCCGGCCCCGCCGCGTCCCGGGACCAGCGCCAAGCCAGCGGAGAGACCCGAAGCCCAGCCCCGCACGGCGCGCAAGCCCGCACCAGAGTTGGCTGCCGCCCCCGCAGCGGCCCTTGCAGTGGCGCCAGCCCGGGTGCCCACCCCTGAACCGGCCACGACACCGCCCCCCGACGCCAAGGCACCTGTCGCGGCAGCGCCAGCCAGCCCCACCGGATCAACCGCTGCGCCGACTCCCGCCAAGGCGCCGGCGCCTGCCGTGACCACACCGCCAGCCGTCCCCGAGGGCGCATGGCCGACCCAGCCCACCCTGCTGGCAGCTGCCGCGCTGCTGCTGGCGGCACTGGCAGGCTGGCTGGTCTGGCAGCGCCAGCGCCAGCAGGCACAGGACCATGCCGACGCAGCGCGACTGGGGCCGGCGGGCTTGACCGTCGCGGCCGGCGCCGGGCCGTCGGCCGACACGAGCCGGTCCCTCTCGTCCATGATGGACTCGCCCGAGCAGATCGAGGCATCCGGCGAGATCGACCCGATCGCGGAAGCCGATGTCTACCTCGCCTACGGGCGGGTGCAACAGGCGGAGGACATCCTGCGCGATGCCCTGCTGGTGCACCCCGATCAAGCCTCGCTGCGCCTCAAGCTGCTGGAGATCGCCGTGCAGCGCCAGGACCGTGCAGCCTGCATGGCACTGCTGGGCCAGCTGTCGGTCCTGACCCGGGAGCAGGGGCCGGACTGGCAAGAGGCCAGCGAACTGGCCAGCCGGCTGCCACCCGAGCTGCCGGAGCCGGGGACTGCGAACCTCATGGACACGCCAACGGCCCCAGTCATCGAGCCCGCCACCCAGACATCCGCCTCGCCGGCACCAGCCGCGATGCCGCAGGATCTGCCCATCATCGACCTGAGCCTGTCCGCCCCCGAGCCCGTAGAAGCCCCGGAAGCCGCGACCGTGCCGCTGGACAATGGACTGGAATTCAGCCTGGACCTCGACCAGATCGGCAGCGCCAGCCCCCAGGAACCGCCTGCGGCCAGGGTGCCCGAATCCGCCAGGTCGGGATTGCCGGAACTGGCATTCGATTTCGAGCTCAAGCCGGAAAACAAGGCCGACGAGCTCACGGACCTGCTGGTATCCGAGGACAATAGCGTCTCCGACCCGCTGGCGACGCAACTGGAGCTGGCGCGGGAATTCCTGGCCCTGGGAGACGCCGATGGCGCCCGCTCCCTGGCCGAACGCGTTCTGGCCCGAGCCACCGGCGACCTGCAAGCCCGCGCCCGCGCGCTGCTGGAGCAACTGGAGGCGGCAAGGCCCCAATGAGAAAAGACCCATCTTGAGGATTGCACTCGGCATCAGCTATCTCGGCAGCGCCTACCAGGGCTGGCAAAGCCAGCCTAGCGGCAAGACCGTGCAGGACCAGCTGGAAAAGGCGCTCGCGCAGTTCGCCGACCAGCCGGTATCGACCTTGTGCGCGGGCCGCACCGATGCCGGCGTGCATGGCCTGATGCAGGTGGCGCACTTCGACACCGAGGTCTTGCGCGTCATGAACTCCTGGGTGCGCGGCACCAACCGCTACCTGCCCGACGACATCGCGGTGCAGTGGGCGCACGAGGTGCCCGCAACCTTCCACTGCCGCGCCAGTGCCGTCGCGCGCCGCTACGCCTATGTGCTGCTCGAGTCGCCGATCCGGCCCAGCCTGGACAGCGGACGAGTCGGTTGGGTGTTCCGCCCGCTCGACCAGGGCGCGATGGAAGAAGCCGCACAGCATCTGCTCGGCGAGCATGACTTCAGCAGCTTTCGCGCCGCGCAATGCCAGGCGCTGTCGCCGGTCAAGGACCTGCGCCGCATCGACATCAGCCGCCACGGCGCCTACTGGCGCTTCGAGTTCGAGGCCAGCGCCTTCCTGCATCACATGATTCGCAACATCATGGGCTGCCTGCTGGCGGTCGGCCAGGGACTGCGCAAGCCCGAATGGATGGCGGAAGTGCGCGACGCGCGCCGGCGCGAAATCGCCGCGCCCACCTTCTCGCCCGACGGGCTCTACTTCCTCGGCCCCCGCTACGAGCCGCACTGGGGCCTGCCCGACACCGTGGCCGGCTTCGACTGGCTACCCGGACAGTCAACTACCCCGCCCTGAAGGGCGGAGCTTGAGGGGAGAAATCTCTTCAAGCCAGGTTGACCAGGGAAAGCGGTAGCCAACCCGCTACGTTCATTGCAGGTCGTTGCGACGCACCAGTCCATGCTTCCTCAGTGGGCTGCTCTGCAAGGCCAAGATCATGCTGGCGAAAGGTAAAGCGCCGAAGGTCCTGGCCGCCGTGCCTTGCAGCACGGGAGCCGGTGATGGACATTCCCGAGGGGAGCCCTGTCGCCAGACAGGCGTCACCAGGCCCGTAAGGGCGGAAAGGTTTTGTGTGTCAGTGTTCGTATTGGATCGTCGGGGGCAACCCCTGATGCCGTGCAGCGAAAAGCGGGCCAGGCTGCTGCTGGAGCGCGGCAGGGCTCGCCTTCACCGCGTCGTCCCGTTCGTCATTCGTCTCATCGACCGCGAAGCGGACCGCTGCACCTTGCAGCCGCTGCGCGTCAAACTCGATCCGGGCAGCCGCACCACGGGGCTGGCCCTGGTGCGCGAGACCGAATCGGTCGAGCCCGACACCGGCGAAGTCCTCCCCGGCGCTGCCGTGCTGCAGCTGCTCGAACTCGCGCACCGGGGTCACGCCATCTCGGACGCCCTCACGGCTCGTCGCGCCATGCGCCGCCGCCGCCGTGGTCACCTGCGCTACCGTGCCCCGCGATTCCTCAACCGCCGCAGGGCCAAGGGCTGGCTACCGCCGTCGCTGCAACACCGCGTCAACACCAGCCTGGCCTGGGTCCAGCGGCTCCAGCGCTGGGCACCCGTCACCGCCCTGTCGAGCGAACTCGTGCGCTTCGATCTACAGGCTATCCAGAACCCCGAAATCTCCGGCGTCGAGTATCAGCAAGGTACGCTCGCCGGCTACGAAACCCGGGAATACCTCCTCGAAAAGTGGGACCGCACCTGCGCCTACTGCGGTGCCCAGAACGTACCGCTGCAAATCGAGCACATCCAGCCTCGCGCCCGGGGCGGCTCCGACCGCGTGAGCAACCTCACGCTGGCCTGCGCCTGCTGCAACCAGAAGAAGGGCGCCCAGCCGATCGAATCGTTCCTGGCGAAAGACCCGCAGCGCCTGCGCCGACTCCTGGCGCAAGCCCGACAACCGCTGAAGGATGCCGCCGCCGTCAACGCCACCCGCTGGGCACTGGCCCAAGCCCTCAAGGCCACCGGCCTGCCCGTCGAACTGGCCTCGGGCGGACGCACCAAGTTCAACCGCGCCCGGCTCGGTATCCCCAAGACCCATGCCCTCGATGCCGTTTGCGTCGGATCACTGGCCGCCATCGCCCATTGGCAGCGCCCCACGCTCATGATCAAGGCGACCGGACGCGGCAGCTACCAACGCACCCGTCTCAACAAGTTCGGTTTCCCCCGTGGCTACCTGATGCGAACCAAGCGCGTCAAAGGCTTCGGCACTGGCGATCTCGTCAAGGCCACCGTACCCACGGGCAAGAAAGTCGGTTGCTATACCGGCCGGGTCGCCGTCCGCGCCACCGGCAGCTTCAACATCCAAACCGGCTCCGAAGTCGTCCAAGGCGTCTCGCACCGCCATTGCCGCCTCATCCAGCGCAATGACGGCTACGGCTACTCTCAACAACAGATTTTCACGAAAAAGGAAGCGGGAGAGGGTCGTGCCAAGCGCACGACGCCGCTCTGCCTCCCCGGCCTGAAGGCCGAGGTTTCCCGCGCAATTTGATGAAACGTACCCGAATCAAGATCTGCGGCCTGACCCGCGAAACCGATGTGCTGCACGCGGTGCAGGCTGGCGCCGACGCGATCGGCTTCGTGCTCTACCCACCCAGCCCGCGCGCCGTCACGCCGCAGCGCGCCGGGGAACTGGCCCGGCTGCTGCCGCCCTTCGTCACCCCGGTGCTGCTGTTCGTCAACGCCAGCGCCGACGAGATCGCGGCAGGCCTGCGGGCGGTGCCCAACGCGCTGCTGCAGTTCCACGGTGACGAGACGCCGCAACAATGCCGTGCCGCCGCCCGGCCCTTCCTGCGCGCCGCGCGGGTGCCGGTCGGCGATGGCGCGCGCCAGTTCGATCTTCTAGAATACGCCCAGGATTACGCGGATGCCCAGGCCATCTTGCTCGACGCCCATGTGCAGGGCTACGGCGGCGGCGGCATCTCATTCGACTGGACAGCCTTCAATTGGTCACACCCGCAACTAAACGCCAGCGCTCGCCTCGTTTTGTCTGGTGGACTCACACCTGCAAACGTGATCGATGGCATCCGGCTCGTGCGCCCCTGGGCGGTTGACGTGAGCTCGGGCGTGGAGTCCGCCAAGGGCATCAAGAACCCCGAGCTGATCGACCGCTTCGTCGCCGCCGTGCGCCAGGCCGACGCGACCTGAGACATCCTGGCTGCCACCCATGCGGGAGCGGCAGCCCCCCTTCCCGGACCCCAGGGCGCGCGTCAGGCGTCGCCCTCACCAGATCGGAAACCAGCCATGTTTGACTACCACCAACCCGACGCCAAGGGCCATTTCGGCCCCTACGGCGGCAGCTTCATCAGCGAGACGCTGACGCACGCAATCCAGGAGCTCAAGGACGCCTACGCCCAGTACCAGCATGATCCGGCCTTCCTGGCCGAGTTCCATTACGAGCTCAAGCATTTCGTCGGTCGCCCCTCGCCGATCTACCACGCCGCCCGCACCAGTCGCGAGATGGGCGGCGCGCAGATCTTCCTCAAGCGCGAGGACCTGAATCACACCGGCGCGCACAAGATCAACAACGTGATCGGCCAGGCCATGCTCGCCAAGCGCATGGGCAAGCCGCGCGTGATCGCCGAGACCGGCGCCGGCCAGCATGGCGTGGCGACCGCGACCATCTGCGCGCGCTACGGCCTCGAATGCGTGGTCTACATGGGAGCCGAGGACGTCAAGCGCCAGAGCCCCAACGTCTACCGCATGAAGCTGCTCGGCGCCACCGTGGTGCCGGTCGAGTCCGGCAGCCGTACCTTGAAGGACGCGCTCAACGAAGCCATGCGCGACTGGGTCACCCATGTCGAGAACACCTTCTACATCATCGGCACCGTGGCCGGCCCGCACCCCTACCCGATGATGGTGCGCGACTTCCAGAGCGTGATCGGCGAGGAATGCCTGACCCAGATGCCCGAGATGCTGGGCGAGCTGCGCCTGCCGGGCAACGGCGCCGAACTGCAGCCCGATGTCGTCGTGGCCTGCGTCGGCGGTGGCAGCAACGCGATGGGCATCTTCCACCCCTATATCTCGCACGACAAGACCCGCCTGATCGGGGTCGAGGCCGCCGGCGAGGGCCTGGAGAGCGGCAAGCATTCGGCCTCGCTGCAGCTGGGCCAGCCCGGCGTGCTGCACGGCAACCGCACCTACATCCTGCAGAACGAGGACGGCCAGATCACCGAGACGCACAGCGTCAGCGCCGGCCTGGACTACCCCGGCGTCGGCCCCGAGCATGCCTACCTGAAGGACATCGGCCGCGCCGAGTATGTCGGCATCACCGACCAGGAAGCGCTCGATGCCTTCCACTACCTCTGTCGCACCGAGGGCATCATCCCCGCGCTGGAGTCCAGCCACGCGCTGGCCTACGCGATGAAGCTGGCCAAGACCATGCGCGGCGACCAGACCATCCTGGTCAACCTGTCGGGTCGCGGCGACAAGGACATCGGCACCGTCGCCGACCTGTCCCAGGCCGATTTCTACTGCCGCCCGAGCTGCCGCGGCCAGACCGTCAAGGGCGAATACGAGCCCGTCACCCTGAGCCCGCGCGCCTGAGGAACCCGAAATGAGCCGCATCGAAACCACCTTCCAGCAGCTGCAGGCCCAGGGCCGCAAGGCACTGATCCCCTACGTCACCGCCGGCTTCCCCTACCCCGACATCACGCCCGAACTGCTGCATGCCTTTGTCGCGGCCGGCTGCGACGTGATCGAGCTCGGCGTGCCGTTCTCGGACCCGATGGCCGACGGCCCGGTGATCCAGAAGGCCGGCGAGAAGGCGCTGTCCTTTGGCGTCGGTCTGAGCCAGGTGCTGGCCATGGTGAGCAAATTCCGCCAGCAGGATGCCACGACCCCGGTCGTGCTGATGGGCTATGCCAACCCGGTCGAGCGCTACGAGCTCAAGCACGGCCAGCACAGCTTCGCGCGCGACGCGGCGGCGGCCGGCGTCGACGGCGTGCTGATCGTCGACTACCCGCCCGAGGAATGCGAGGAATTCGCCGCCACGCTGAAATCGCACGGACTGGACCTGATCTTCCTGCTGGCGCCGACCTCGACCGACGAGCGCATGGCGCAGGTCGGCCGCATCGCCAGCGGCTACGTCTACTACGTGTCGCTCAAGGGCGTGACCGGCGCCGGCCACCTCGACACCGACGCGGTCGAGGCCATGCTGCCGCGCATCCGCCAGCGCGTGAACACGCCGGTCGGCGTGGGCTTCGGCATCCGCGACGCGGCCACCGCCTGCGCGGTCGGCCGCAGCGCCGACGCGGTGGTGATCGGCACCAGGATCATCCAGCTGATCGAGCACGAGCCGCGCGAGCGTGTCGCCACCGTGGCGGCCGAGTTCCTGGGCGGCATCCGTCAGGCGCTCGACGGCTTACGCGCATAATCACGGCCATTCGCGCGCCCGGTCGCCCTCCAGCGGCCGGGCCACCACCGCCATCAAGCAAGGAGAATCCATGTCCTGGCTGGAAAAACTGCTTCCCCCCAAGATTTCCCGCACCGACCCCAGCGCACGCCGCAGCATGCCCGAGGGCCTGTGGATCAAGTGCCCGAGCTGCGACGCCGTGCTCTACAAGACCGACCTGGAAAAGAACCAGAACGTCTGCCCGCACTGCTCGCACCATCACCGGATCGGCGCGCGCCAGCGCCTGAACGCCTTCCTCGATGCCGAGGGACGCTACGAGATCGGCCAGGAAGTGATCACGGTCGACTCGCTCAAGTTCAAGGACAGCCGCAAGTACCCCGAACGCCTGAAAGAGGCGCTGGAAGCGACCGGCGAGACCGATGCCCTGGTCGTCCAGGGTGGCGCCATCCACACCCTCCCGGTCGTGGTGGCCTGCTTCGAATTCGACTTCATGGGCGGCTCGATGGGCTCGGTGGTCGGCGAGCGCTTCGTGCGCGGCGTCGAGACCGCGATCGAGCAGAAGGTGCCCTTCATCTGCTTCACCGCCACCGGCGGCGCCCGCATGCAGGAAGGCCTGCTGTCGCTGATGCAGATGGCCAAGACCAACGCCGCGCTGACCCGGCTGGCCAAGAAGGGCCTGCCCTACATCAGCGTGCTGACCGATCCGACCATGGGCGGCGTCTCGGCCGGCTTCGCCTTCGTCGGCGACGTGGTGATCGCCGAGCCCAAGGCGCTGATCGGCTTCGCCGGCCCGCGCGTGATCGAGAACACCGTGCGCGTCAAGCTGCCCGAAGGTTTCCAGCGCGCCGAATTCCTGCAGACCAAGGGCGCGGTCGACTTCATCTGCGACCGCCGCGAACTGCGCGCGACCATTGCCAGCACCCTGGCCATGCTGCAGCGCCAGAGCGCCGACGCGGTGGCCTGAACTTCAAGGCTTCGCCACGCCAGGGTGCTGGACATGCGTCTAGCGACGCCTGGAGTGGCCGTCGGTACCGTTGCCGATGACGCCACCGATGGCGGCCCCGCCGAGGGTGCCCAGGGTGCTGCCACCCGTCAGGATCGAGCCCGCCACGGCCCCCACCCCGGCACCGACCGCCGCGTTCTGCTGCCGGTGGGACATGGGGGCGCAGGCCATCATGGCGGGCAACAACAAGAGGGCGGTCAGGGGCTTGGCCAGCCGGGCGATGTTCTTCATGATCAAATACCTATGCCGAAATGTACAGACTGTCTGGATAGGGATACTGTATGTTCGTTATGCGGCTGATCGCGGCTTGCGGGTGTTTCAGTCTGTATCCATTGGTGCCGACATGTGTCAGTACAGGCGATCTCAGGGCAGTAACCCCAGCGCGTGCATGTAGCGCGGCTCCACCATCAGCTCGTCCCATTTCAGCGCCTTGGCCTTGGGCAGCAGGTCGAGCCGGCGCAGTTCGCTGGCCTCGCGCGGCGTCCAGCGGCCCTTGAGCAGCGCCTCGCCCATGCCGGCGAGGAATTCGTCGATCGCCCGGCCCTCGTCGAGCAGCGACTGGTTGCACAGCAACACCAGGTCGCAGCCGGCTTCGAGCGCGGTGATCGCGGCCTCGGTGTAGCTGAGCTCGCGGCCCGCGAGCTGGCGCGCGCCCTTCATCGACAGGTCGTCGCTGAACACCGCCCCCTTGAAGCCCAGGCGGCGGCGCAGCACCTCGCCCAGCCAGAGGCTGGAGAAGCCCGCCGGGCGCGCGTCGACCTGCGGGTAGATCACATGGGCCGGCATCACGCTGCTCAGTGACGCATTGAGCCAGCCGTAGGGCGCGGCGTCATCGGCCAGGATGGCGTCCAGCACCCGTTCGTCGACCGGCATGTCCACATGCGAGTCGGCCGTCGCCCAGCCGTGACCGGGGAAATGCTTGCCGCAGTTGGCCATGCCGGCCTGGCGCAGGCCGTGCATCAGCGCCTGCGCCAGCAGCGTCACCAGGCGCGGGTCGCGCGCGAAGGCGCGGTCGCCGATCACGCCGCTGCCGCCATGGTCGAGGTCGAGCACCGGCGCGAAGCTGAGATCGACCCCGCAGGCGCGCAGCTCGGACGCCAGCACATAGCCGGCCGCCGTCGCGGCATTGCAGGCGGCCAGCGCGGCGGCACCAGTGGCGGCGCCCTCGCCTTCGAGCCAGATCTGGCCGAAGGCGCGCATCGGCGGCAGGTGGGTGAAGCCGTCACGTCGGAAGCGCTGCACGCGCCCGCCCTCGTGGTCGACGCAGATCAGCAGATCGGAGCGGAGCTTCTTGATCTTGCGGCAGAGCTTGGCCAGCTGCGCGCGGTTCTCCCAGTTGCGGGCGAACAGGATGATGCCGCCGACCAAGGGATGTTCGAGCCGCTTCTTGTCGGTCTTGGTCAGCTTGGTGCCGGCGATGTCGATGATCAGCGGGGAGTGGTAGGTCATCTTTTTTTCTTTACACCATGACTGGATCGGTTGAATGGATCGGATCCGGGACAGATATCGCCTGACCTCGGACCTCAAGAAATCTGATCGATTCGCCAGACCACGGCGGCCAGTTTGGCCAGGGTTTTCTGGCGTGCGGCGATGCGCTCGGGAGTCCAGTCGGCATTGCCGTCTGCAAGCTTGTGCGTCAGGCCAAAGCCGCTGGCCAGCAAGACCGGGCGCTTGACCGCATAGCTGGCATTGCCGAGGTCCTTGTTGGCGCCCCTGGCCAGCAGGACCATGTTGCCCAGGCGGTACACCAGCGCCTCCACTTCCTCGTCGGTAAACTGCCCCCAGCCCTGCTCCGGGTTCTGCGGCAATACATGCTCGATGTTGAAGGCATCGCTCTCGAACTCGTAATCCAGCCCGCTGTGCTGACGCTCCAGCTCACACAGGATATAGCGGACCACTCGGTTGTTGCGTGCATCGGTGGTGCGGATCACCTTGTCGGCGAACATGGCCTTGAAGGATTCGTCGCGCGGGTAGATTTCCTGCAAGCAGGCCAGCACATCGCCTGCATGAGTCATGGACTCGGCCTGGATCTTCTGCGCGGCGGCGTAATAAACGCGCTCCTGCTCGTTGGTCGGCTGGTTGCCGATGACGTTGTAGCGCAAGGCAATCACGACACAGCCGCGCAGCACCTTGGCAAACTGCTCTGGCGGCAAGGCGCGATGCGCCGCCAGGATCAGCGGAAAAGGCTGCCTGACCCTGAACATGCGCAATTGTTGGGCATGGCTCTTGAGCGTGGCGTTCCAGTGCGAGGATTCCGGATTGGTCAGCGCGAGGTAGGTATCCATGTCCTCTTCCATACCGCGCAGCAGCTCGAACACGCTGGCCCGGTCCGTCACCCGCTGCCTGATGGTCTTGAAGAGATCCGACTGGCGCACGAAAGTCTTGCGGCTGTTCCAATGACTGCGCAGGAAATCGGGAAAACTCTCCGCCCCCAGGCGCGAGACCATGGACTCCCATCGGTCTTCAAGCACTTGCATTTCATGAGCATGCTCATTGCTCTTGCTCAGCACCGAGAACAGGTAGTTCTTCAGCAGATCGGTGGATGACAGCCGCACACCACGGGCATTGAGCGTCTCGAACACCTTGTAGGCATTGAGCTCATCCGTGACGCTGATGACCGTGAAGAACAGGCGGTCGCTCATGGTTTCGAGCAGACTGGCCAGTGCCACGCCCTCGTCACCCACCTGCTTCTTGACATAGTCGCGCACCCGCTTGTCATACCATTCGAAGGCCTTGCGCAGACTGTGCTCCGAGGCACGAAAGCCGCGTTGCGGCAAATGCCCCAGCGGCACCAGGTAGGTCTTGAAGTAGCTGTCGTTGTTGCGGTTGAGCGTCAGCTTGTTGCGCGTCACCAAGGTAACCGGATCGAGATAACCCACATAGGTGTTGCGTATCTGGTCGAGACGCTGCCGGTTATGGTCTGGATTCTTGCCTTCGTCGATCAGGCGCTGCAGGTTCTTGAGCACGGCCAGCACGATCAAGCTCAAGGTCGTGAGGCGCTGCTGTCCGTCGATGACATCGAAGCTCTTTTCATCCTGCGACTGCAGCACGAGGTAACCCATGTAATGAGCGGGTTCGCCCCCCTCCTGAACAGTCCCCTGTATGTCAGCCCAGAGATCCTCCCATTCGGCATCGGTCCAGCTGTAGTCACGCTGGAAACGCGGAATGCGGTAAGTCAGGCCGTTGCCGATCAACTTGCGGTAGGTATTGTTCTCGGTCTTGAAATTGGTGGCGGACATGATGACTCGGTACGCAGACGGGTGAATCTGACCATTCAGGTCAAGGGCGTTCCACCACCACGAAGCTGGCGGCGTAATCGGTTTCGTC
Organism: Malikia sp.; assembly: GCF_028687635.1. Classification (GTDB taxonomy): domain Bacteria; phylum Pseudomonadota; class Gammaproteobacteria; order Burkholderiales; family Burkholderiaceae_C; genus Malikia. The sequence goes on from NZ_JAQTZS010000001.1 coordinate 48,512, forward strand.
GGTGACACTGACATGGGCGCTCAGGCCCTGTCCTTCGAACCAGTCCTTCAGGCCGCGATGCAGCCGGATCACGGGCTGGCCGCTGGGCAGCTTGGCGATCTCGCAGTCGCGCCAGGTCATCGGCATGCGCATGCCCAGTCCGATCGCCTTGCTGAAGGCCTCCTTGGCCGAGAAGCGGGTCGCCAGGTAGCGCACGCCGCGCTCGGGCCAGCGCTCGCTGCGCTGTCGCCAGGTCACGAGCTCGGCATCAGACAGGATTTTCTCGGCGAAGCGCTCGCCGTGGCGCGAGAGGCTCTCGCGGATGCGGCGCACGTCACAGATGTCGTTGCCGATGCCGTAGATCATGGTCCGGGCCGGTGGCTTCAGGCGCGCGCGGCGGCGATGCAGTCCAGATAGGCCTGCACGGTGGCGCGGTAGCCGAGCTCGAGCGCGTCGGCGATCAGCGCGTGGCCGATCGAGACCTCGGCCACGCCCGGCACTCCGCGCAGGAAATCGACCAGGTTGTCGCGGTTGAGGTCATGGCCGGCGTTGACCCCCAGGCCGGCGTCCAGCGCGGCCTGGGCTGCCGCGCGGTAGCGTGCAAGCTGCTCGGCTTGCGCCGCATGGCCCCAGGCGGCGGCATAGGGTTCGGTGTAGAGCTCGATGCGGTCCGCGCCCAGCGCCTTGACCTGCGCCATGGCCCCGGGCAGCGGGTCCATGAACAGGCTCACGCGCACGCCGAGCGCGCGGCACTCGTTGATGAGCGGGCGCAGGCGCTCGCCATCCTGCGCCAGGTTCCAGCCATGGTCGCTGGTGAACTGGCCCTCGCTGTCGGGCACGAAGGTGGCCTGCCGAGGCCGCACCTGGCGCACGATGTCCATCAGGTTGTGGAAGGGGTTGCCCTCGATGTTGAACTCGCGCTGCGGCCAGTCCTGCAGCAGGTCCTGCAGGTCGAACACGTCCTGCTCGCGGATGTGCCGGCCATCCGGGCGCGGGTGGATCGTGATGCCTTGCGCGCCGGCTTCCAGGCATTGCTGCGCGGCGCGCGTGACGCTCGGAATGCCGAGGTGGCGGGTGTTGCGCACCAGCGCCACCTTGTTGACGTTGACGGACAGCGCGGTGGGCAATACGGAATGCGGCTGGACGCTGAGCAGGGAAGCGGTGGAATTCATGGGGTCGGGAGGGTTCAGGCGGGTGAGGGGCGCAGGCGCCGCAGGTCCAGCATCAGCTGGCGGGTCTGGAACACGCGCACACCGCTATGGTAGTGCAGCAGCTCGCGCAGCGGCTGGCGCAAGGCGTTGCCGCGCGCGCCATGGCAAGCCTGCAGCAGCGCTGAAAAAGGCTGGGGATCGTCCAGCGCGGCCTGCAGCGCCAGCCAGGACTCGCCCGGCAGGGCATGGTGGGCTGGTGGCGGCAGGCCGCCCGCTGCCGGGATCAGACGCAGCCCGGACTCGGGCTCAAGCCGGTAATGCGCGCCGGGCCGCAGCGGCGCCAGGCTGGCGCATTCGAGATCAAGCCCAGGCAGCAGGCCCGCCTCGCGCAGGATCAGCAGCTCGAAGGCGCGCACCACGGCGGCCTGCGCCTGCCGGCCCTCGGCCAGCGCCCGCACGGCAGCGGCGTAATGGTCGAACAGTTGGGGATGCGCGTCCTCGCGCGCGAGCAGCTTGAGCAGCAGCTCGTTGAGGTAATAACCCGCCAGCAACTGGTCGCCCGAGGGCATCACATGCCCGCCCTGCCACTGCGCGCTGCGCAGCGTGCGGACCTCGGCGTCGCCACCCCAGCCCAGCCGCAGCGGCTGCAGTGGCAGCAGCACCGGCCGATACTGGGAAGTCGGGCGCTTGACGCCCTTGGCCACCAGCGCGACGCGGCCGTGACTGCGGCTGAACAGCTCCAGGATCAGGCTGGATTCGCTCCAGTCATGGCGGTGCAGCACATAGGCCGGTTCGTCATGGACGCGCGGCAGCTTGGGCCTGGGGCTGGCCATGAGCGCGCCAGCGCTTACTCGTAGCCGAAGCTGCGCACGCGGGCGTCGTCGTCGGCCCAGCCGGAGCGCACCTTGACCCAGAGCTCCAGGAAGACCTTGCCACCCCAGAGCCGCTCCAGCTCCTGGCGCGCCTCGGTACCGATGCGCTTGAGCTTCTCGCCCTTCTCGCCGATCACCATGCCCTTGTGGCCGTCGCGCTCGACCACGATGGTCGCGGCGATGCGGCGCAGCTTGCCCTCGTCCTCGAACTTGTCGATGATGACGGTCGAGGTGTAGGGCAGCTCGTCGCCGGTCAGGCGAAACAGCTTCTCGCGCACCATCTCGGCGGCCATGAAGCGCTCGCTGCGGTCGGTCAGGTCATCGGCATCGTGCATCCAGTCCTGCTCGGGCAGGTACTTCTCGCAGATGGCGTAGAAACGCTGCACGTCCTTGGGGCTCTTGGCCGACATCGGCACGAACTCGGCGAAGGAGTGGCGCTGCTGCATCTCGGCCAGCCAGGGCGCGAGTTCGGCGCGGCGGTGCACCATGTCGAGCTTGTTGGCCAGCAGGATCACCGGGATGTTCTTGGGCAGCAGCTCCAGCACCTTGGCATCGGCCGCTTGGAAGCTGCCGGCCTCGACCACGAACACGATCAGGTCGACATCGGTCACCGCGCCGAGCACGGTCTTGTTGAGCGAGCGGTTCAGCGCATTGCCGTGCCGGGTCTGGAAGCCCGGCGTGTCGACGAAGACGAACTGGGTCGCGCCCAGCGTGCGCAGGCCGGTGATGCGGTGGCGCGTGGTCTGCGCCTTGCTGGAGGTGATGCTGACCTTCTGGCCCACCAGGGCGTTGAGCAGCGTGGACTTGCCGACGTTGGGCTTGCCGACGATCGCGATATAGCCGCAGCGCTTGGGTCCGATCGGCTCGGCCGGCTCGGCTTCGGGAGCCGCCGCTGGCGCCTTGCTGGACTTGCGCAGCGCGCCGGCCAGCATGGCGTCGAGGTCCTGGTTGACGGGGGACGAATTGGCGGGCTTGGATTCTTGCTTGGGAGTTCGGCTCATGACTGGCCCTGGTTCAGTTGTTGTAGCAGGGCCGCGGCGGCAGCCTGCTCGGCGGCGCGGCGCGAAACGCCGCTGCCATGTTGGCGCTGGCCGGATTCGATCGCGCAAACGACCTCGAAGGTCTGGCGGTGCGCTTCGCCCTTGATCGCGGTCACCTGGTAGGCTGGCAGCTTCATCTTGCGGCCCTGCAGCCATTCCTGCAGGGCGGTCTTGGCGTCCTTGCTGCTCGCGCTCATGGCCGGGTTGATGTCGACGCCCTGGTAGAGCCGGCGCACCAGCGCCTCGGCCTCGGCGAAGCCGGCATCGAGGTAGACCGCGCCGATCAGGGCCTCGACCACGTCAGCCAGGATGGAGGGCTTGTGCTGGCCACCCGAGCGCAGTTCGCCCTCGCCCAGGCGCAGCACGCTTGCGAGGCCCAGCGTGACGGCGATGCCGGCCAGCGTGCCTTCCTTGACCAGGTTGGAGCGGATGCGGGAAAGCTCGCCCTCGTGCTGGCGGCTCAGGCGTTCGTAGAGCAGGCCCGAGACGGCCAGGCTCAGCACCGAGTCGCCCAGGAACTCGAGCCGCTCGTAGTGGTCGGCGGAATGGCTGCGGTGGGTCAGCGCCCGCTCCAGCAGCGGGACTTGGGTGAAACGGTATCCCAGGCGCGCTTGCAGCGCCAGCAAATCGGCATTCAAAAGTTCAGGTTTCCTTGATGTTGGCGCTCACCTGGAGCTGCCGGAATAGCGCATGACCAGCCAGGCGGGCCCGACCAGATGGATCTCGCGTTCGTAGGCGAACTCGACCACCACCTGGTCGTTTTCCTTGCGGATCTCGAGGTCGCGGCCCTTGACCGAGCTGATGTCGTCGATGGTGGCGGCCTTGTCGAACAGGCTGCGGATCTCGGCCACCGTGTTGCCCTGGGCCGCACGCTTGGCCGCCCTGTTGATCGCCTGGTACTCGACCAGGGTCGGCGCCAGCTGCACCGCCACCAGGGCGAACAAGACCACGACCGCGGCGCTCAGGAGCAGACCGATCAAGGTCAAGCCGCGCTGTCGTTTTTTCATGTCCGCCCTCCTCGATGCTGTGTGAACCGCATCTTAAATGCTGGCCGGCGGATTGCCCATCACTCGAACGAGCCGATGCGACCCAGATCGCCGAAATTCATCCAGACGAAGAAGGCCTTGCCAACGATGTTGGCCTCGGGCACGAAACCCCAGTAGCGCGAGTCGAGCGAGTTGTCCCGATTGTCGCCCATCATGAAGTAGTGGCCGGCCGGCACCTTGCAGACCACGCCTTCCACGCTGTAGCGGCACTGGTCCTTGTGCGGGAAGTCGGTCGCGCCCGGAACGAAGGCCGGGCGTTCGTCGTCGTTGAGCGTGTGGTAGGTCTTGCCGCCGAGCTGCTCCTCGAACTGCTTGGCGTAGCGCATGCTGTCGGCGTCGAAGAATTCGGGCGCTGTCGCCCTGGCAACGGGCTGGCCGTTGACCGTCAGGCGCTTGTTGAGGTAGGCCACCTCGTCGCCCGGCACGCCGATCACGCGCTTGATGTAGTCCAGGCTGGGCTGCGGCGGGTAGCGGAACACCATCACGTCGCCGCGCTGCGGCTCGTGGTTGGCGACTATCTTGGTGTTGAGCACCGGCAGGCGCACGCCGTAGTGGAACTTGCTGACCAGGATCAGGTCGCCCACGCGCAGGGTCGGGATCATCGAGCCCGAGGGAATCTTGAACGGCTCGAACAGGAAGCTGCGCAGCAGGAACACCACCACGATGACCGGAAACAGGCCGGCGGTCCAGTCCAGCCACCAGGGCTGGGCCAGCAGCTTCTGCTGCGCCGCCGCGAGGTCGATGTTGTCGGCCTTGATGCCCATGTGGTCGAGCTCGGCGCTGCGGCGGGCCTGCTCGGCCGCCAGCTGGTCGGCGGCGGCACGCCGGCGCGGCAGGAAGAAACGCTTCTCGGCCACCCAGTAGATCCCCGTCACCACCGTGACCAGGAACAGCAGCAGCGCGAAGTTGCCCTCGACCAGCCCCAGATACCAGGCCAGGCCGTAGCCGCCAAAGGCCGCCAGCACGACGCCGGTCAGCGCCGCCATTTTCTCGTCGCCCATCATTCCTCCACCTGCAGGATGGCGAGGAAGGCTTCCTGCGGCACCTCGACCGAGCCGATCTGCTTCATGCGCTTCTTGCCGGCCTTCTGCTTCTCGAGCAGCTTCTTCTTGCGGCTGATGTCGCCGCCATAGCATTTGGCCAGCACGTTCTTGCGCAGCGCCTTGACGGTCTCGCGCGCGATGATGTTGGCACCGATCGCGGCCTGGATCGCGACGTCGAACTGCTGGCGGCTGATGATCTCGCGCATCTTGGCGACCACGGCGCGGGCGCGGTAGGCCGACTGGCTGCGGTGCACGATGATCGACAGCGCGTCGACCTTGTCGCCGTTGAGCAGGATATCGACCTTGACCACGTCGGAGGCGCGGTATTCCTTGAACTCGTAGTCCATCGAGGCGTAGCCACGGCTGACGGATTTCAGCTTGTCGAAGAAGTCGAGCACGATCTCGCCCAGCGGCAGCTCATAGGTCAGCATGACCTGCTTGCCGTGGTAGGCCATGTTCATCTGCACGCCGCGCTTCTGGTTGGCCAGCGTCATGACGGCGCCGACATATTCCTGCGGCATGTAGAGGTGCACCGTCACGATCGGCTCGCGGATCTCCTGGATCCGGCCCTGGTCGGGCATCTTGGACGGGTTCTCGACCATGATGACCTCGCCGTCGCCCTTGACGACCTGGTAGACCACGCTGGGCGCGGTCGTGATCAGGTCCTGGTCGAACTCGCGCTCCAGGCGCTCCTGCACGATCTCCATGTGCAGCAGGCCCAGGAAGCCGCAGCGGAAACCAAAGCCCAGCGCCTGCGACACCTCGGGCTCGTAGCGCAGCGCGGCATCGTTGAGCTGCAGCTTCTCGAGCGCGTCGCGCAGCGAGTCGTACTCGCTGGCCTCGGTCGGGTACAGGCCGGCGAACACCTGGGGCTGGACTTCCTTGAAGCCGGGCAGCGCCTCGGTCGCGAAGGCCAGGTTGGCGCCGCTGCCGGTCTTGATCGCGGTGATGGTGTCGCCGACCTTGGCCGCCGTCAGCTCCTTGATGCCGGCGATGATGTAGCCGACCTCGCCGGCCCTGAGCGCCGGGCGCGGCTCGTTGTGCGGCGTGAAGACGCCGAGCTTTTCGGCGTTGTAGAGCGACTCGGTCGCCATCAGCTTGATCTTGTCGCCCCGGTTCAGGGTACCGTCCACCACCCGCACCAGCATCACGACGCCAACATAGGCGTCGAACCAGCTGTCGATGATCATCGCGCGCAGCGGGCCGTCCGGGTTGCCCTTCGGGGGCGGCACCTGGGCCACGACCAGTTCGAGGATCTCGTCGATGCCCATGCCGGTCTTGGCCGAACAGGGGATCGCGTCGGTCGCGTCGATGCCGATCACGTCCTCGATCTCGGCGCGGGCGTTGTCCGGATCGGCGTTGGGCAGATCCATCTTGTTGAGCACCGGCAGCACATGCACGCCGAGGTCGAGCGCGGTGTAGCAGTTGGCCACCGTTTGCGCCTCCACGCCCTGGGACGCATCGACCACCAGCAGCGCGCCCTCGCAGGCCGACAGCGAGCGGCTGACCTCGTAGGAGAAGTCGACGTGGCCGGGGGTGTCGATCAGGTTCAGGTTGTAGATCTGACCGTCCTGGGCCTTGTATTGCAGCGCGGCGGTCTGCGCCTTGATCGTGATGCCACGCTCCTTCTCGAGGTCCATCGAGTCGAGCACCTGCTCGCTCATTTCGCGGTCGCTCAGGCCCCCGCAGCGCGAGATCAGTCGATCGGCCAGGGTGGACTTGCCGTGGTCGATATGGGCAATGATGGAGAAGTTTCGAATATGGTTCATCGCGGGCGGTCGGGCGGATCCAGCGGGGCGGTCTTGCCGCCCAACAAAAAAACAGGCGCGCCAGGAATTGACGCGCCCAGAGCCAAGGTCTGGCTGTGCTTGCTAGGCCTCGATTGTAGGCAAAACCTCGTTCAGCGCGAATTCGGCCTGATCACGACATACTGGACCCAGTCGCCACGGCGCATCAGCAGGTTGACGGCGCGGCCCTTGTCGAGGCTGGCCAGCGCCGCCTCGAAGTCCTTCAGGCCCATGATCTCCCGGTTGGCCACGGCCAGGATCACATCGCCTTCGGCCAGGCCGGCGCGCGCGGCGGCGCCACCCGCCTCGACCACGACCACGCCGCCGCGCAGCTTGAGCTCGGCGCGCTCCTCGGCGCCGAGTTCGCGCAGCGTCAGTCCCAGCGCCTGCGCCGCGCCCGAGGACTTGGCCGCCGCCTTGGCGACCTTCTCCTCCTCGAGCGAGGCCACGGTCAGGCGCAGGTCCTTGTAGGCGCCACGGCGCCAGACCGTCAGGCCGACCTTGGCGCCAGGCTTGGTGTTGCCGACCAGGCGCGGCAGGTCCGCCGACTTCTCGACCGCCTTGCCATCGAAGCGGACGATGATGTCGCCCGCCTCGACACCGGCCTTGGCTGCGGGCGAGCCGTCCTCGACGCCGCGCACCAGCGCGCCCTCGGCCTTCTTCAAGCCCAGCGACTCGGCGATGTCCGGGTCGACGCCGGCGATCGAGACGCCAATGCGCCCGCGCGTGACCTTGCCGCTGGCGCGCAGCTGGTCCGACACGCGCACCGCCTCGTCGATCGGGATCGCGAACGAGATGCCCTGGAAGCCGCCCGAGCGCGAGTAGATCTGGCTGTTGATGCCGACCACCTCGCCGCGCAGGTTGATCAAGGGGCCACCCGAGTTGCCGGGGTTGATCGCGACATCGGTCTGGATGAAGGGCAGGTAGTCGCCGGTCTCGCGCTGCTTGGCGCTGACGATGCCGGCGGTGACCGTGCTCTCCAGGCCGAAGGGCGAGCCGATCGCCATCACCCATTCGCCCACGCGCAGGCGGCCGATGTCGCCGATCCTGACCGGCTGCAGGCCGCTGGCCGCGATCTTGACCACCGCGACGTCGCTGCGCTTGTCGGCACCGATGACCTTGGCCTTGAACTCGCGCTTGTCGGTCAGCGTCACGATGACCTCCTCGGCGCCCTCGACCACATGGGCATTGGTCATGATGGTGCCGTCGGCGCTCAGCACGAAGCCCGAACCGACGCCGCGCGGGCGCTCCTCGGGACCCCGGTTCTGGCGCGGGCCACGCGGGCTGGCGCCCGGCGGCACCGGCAGGCCGAAGCGGCGGAAGAACTCCAGCATCTGCTCCTCCTGGCTGTTGGGCTGGCCCGGGCTGACCTTCTCGGTGGTGCGGATGTTGACGACGGAGGGGCCGACCTGCTCGGCCAAGTCAGCGAAATCGGGCAGGCCGCGCAGCGGCGCCGCACTGGTGGCGGCGGGCGCGGACTGCGCCAGGGCCGGATCGGCCGGCAAGAGGGAGGCCACCGAGGCGATGGCGGCCCCCAGGACCAGGGCTCCGGGTTTCCAGCGCCGGGCTAGCGGTTGACAGATCGGCATGTGCTGCTCTCCAGAAATAAGCTGAATTGGCATCAGATGGGGTCTGCCACCACTCAAATCAAGGCCCGGCCAGCCGCGCCAGCACGACCGCGGCGAAGTCCTCCGAGGGCGGCAACGGGTGGCCATCGAGCCAGCCGCGCAAGGCCGCGCCCACGGCGTGATAGCAGGACCAGGCCTCATCCAGGGCCTGGCGCTGCGGACCGGACTGCAGCAGGACGTCGAGCTCATCGGGGCGGCACTCGCCGTCGACCAGGGCGGAGACCAGTTCGTTCCAGTCGTGAACCGGGGCGAGCGGGGCGGTGTCTTTCAGTGGCGAATTCATGTGTTGCAAAAACTTGTGGCTTGCGGCCTGCCGTCATCACCAGCGCTTGCCGGACTGGCTCTCCAGCATCGGCTTGATGCGAGCCGATATCGCCTCGCGGGCGCGGAAGATCCGCGACCGCACCGTGCCGATCGGGCAAGCCAGCGCCTGCGCGATGGCCTCGTAACTCAAGCCATCGATCTCGCGCAGCGTGATGGCCTGGCGCAGTTCGGCGGGCAGGCCATCCATGGCTTCGTTGACCGCCTGGGCGATTTCCTTGCTCGCGAGCACGGCCTCCGGGGTTTCGGCGTCGACGGCTTGCAGGATTAGGTCGCGTTCAGCGCCAGAAGTTTCATCGTCCTCGCCCGATTCGAGCGCAGTCATGCTGATGACAGGATCGCGCCGGAGGTCGGCGAGCTGCTTCTTGGCGGTATTGACCGCGATCCGGTAGAGCCAGGTGTAGAAGGCCGACTCGCCGCGAAACTGGGCCAGCGCCCGGTAGGCGCGGATGAAGGTCTCCTGCGCGACATCCTCCACCAGACCGGGATCGCGCACCAGGCGGCCGATCAGGCGTTCGACCCGGCGCTGGTACTTGAGCACGAGCAGCTCGAAGGCCCGCATCTCGCCGGCCAGCGTGCGCTGGACCAGCAGCAGGTCGCTGCCTGCGGATGGGGTATTGGACGCATGCCGGCTCATCGGGCTGACTCTAGCGGGCAAACCCGGACGGCGCAAGCCACGGCGGCCGAATCGATCCGGCCAGGGTTCAGCGCGACCGACGGCTGGCGCGACGGCCAGCCTCGCGCCAAGCCACCAGCGCGACGCGCAGCGCGGGCCAGTCGTCCGGTGCGCTGTCACGCGCCAGCCAGACCCACCAGCTCAGGCCAGCGGCATTGCGCAGCTGCAGCAGCACATGGTGCTGCAGGTCGATGGCCCAGTTCAACCCGGCCAGCTCGGTGCCCTGGCGGTAGGCCTCGCTGCACCAGATCCAGCGCCCCGGCAGCGGGTCGGGCAAATTTGGATCGCCCGCCACTCGCGGCGGCGCGGGGTCCCAGCGCAGCCGGCCCTGGAGCGGGCTGCGCGCGCGCCAATGCGTGGCCAGCCCGAGCAGCAAGCCGAGCAGGCCGGAGAACCACCAGGCGCCGGGCAGCGCTGCCCCCTGGAGCGAGAGCCACCAGGCCAGCTGCGTCGCGATCCAGGCCAGCGCCAGCCCCCACTCGAAACGGAGCTGCAAAGCAGAACGCCCCGCCGGGTATTCCACCGAGGGGGCGCTGTGCATGGCTCAGGGCGAAATCAGACGCGCTTGAACACCAGCGAACCGTTGGTGCCGCCGAAGCCGAAGTTGTTCTTCAGCGCATAGTCGATCTTCATCTCGCGCGCCTGGTTGGCGCAGTAATCCAGGTCACACTCGGGGTCCTGGTTGAAGATATTGATCGTCGGCGGGCTGATCTGGTGGTGCAGCGCCAGCACCGTGAAGATGCTTTCGATGCCGCCGGCGCCGCCCAGCAGGTGACCCGTCATCGACTTGGTCGAGTTCACGACGATCTTCCTGGCGTGGTCGCCCAGCGCCGCCTTGATCGCGTTGGTCTCGTTGATGTCGCCCAACGGGGTCGAGGTGCCGTGCGCGTTCAGGTACTGGATCTGCTCGGCATTGACGCCGGCATTGCGCAGCGCGTTGAGCATGGCGCGACGCGGGCCGTCCATGTTCGGCGCCGTCATGTGGCCGGCGTCGGCGCTCATGCCGTAGCCCAGCAGCTCGGCGTAGATCTTGGCGCCGCGCGCCTTGGCGTGCTCGTACTCTTCCAGCACCATCACGCCAGCGCCCTCGCCCAGCACGAAACCGTCGCGGTCCTTGTCCCAGGGACGGGACGCGGTCTTGGGATCGTCGTTGCGGGTCGACAAGGCGCGCATGGCCGCGAAGCCACCCACGCCCAGCGGCGACACCGTGGCTTCGGAGCCGCCGGCGACCACCACGTCGGCGTCGCCGTATTCGATCATGCGACCGGCCTCGCCAATGCAGTGCAGGCCGGTGGTGCAGGCGGTGACCACGGCGAGGTTCGGCCCCTTGAAGCCGAAACGCATGGACACATGGCCCGCGATCATGTTGATGATCGAGGCCGGGACGAAGAAAGGCGAGATGCGGCGCGGGCCGCGGCTCACCAGTTCGTCACGGGTGTTCTCGATCAGGGGCAAGCCGCCGATGCCCGAGCCGATCACGCAACCGATGCGCGTGGCCTCTTCCTCACCCAGCGCGTCGCCCGTGGGCAGACCGGCATCGGCGACGGCCTGAGCGGCCGCGACAATGCCGTAGTGGATGAAGCTGTCCATCGTCCGCGCTTCCTTGGCGCTGATGTAGGACTCCAGGTCAAAGCCCTTGACCTCACCCGCGATCTTGCAGGCAAAGTTGCTGGTATCGAACTTGGTGATCAAATCGATGCCGGACTGACCAGCGAGCAGGTTGGCCCAAGCTGCCTCCACCGTGTTACCCACGGGGGAGAGACAGCCCAGACCGGTCACGACGACACGGCGGCGACTCATGGATACTTACTTCTTGTTGGCGACTGCGTAGTCGATGGCGTTTTGCACCGTGGTGATCTTTTCGGCGTCTTCGTCCGGAATTTCGATACCGAAGGCATCTTCCAGGGCCATCACCAGCTCCACGGTGTCGAGGGAGTCAGCACCCAGATCAGCCACGAAGGACTTCTCGTTGGTCACCTGGGACTCTTCCACGCCGAGTTGTTCGGCAATGATTTTCTTCACGCGTGCTTCGATATCGCTCATATTTCCCTCTGAGGGTGGTTGAAAACTGTGCCGCCATTTTAGCCGGGCCGGCTCCGCCAGTTCTGCAACTGTGTCGCTGACCACGGTCCAGCCCCTGGCGGCTAGCCGGGGGTGATGTTATCCGATTCGGGATCAGGCGCCCGTCAGGCCATGAACATGCCGCCGTTGACATGCAATTCCTGGCCCGTGACATAGCCCGCGCGCGGGCTGGCGAGGAAGGCCACGGCATGCGCGACATCGGCCGGCTTGCCCAGGTGTCCGAGCGGAATCTGGTTGAGCAGCGCCTGCTGCTGCGCCTCGGGCAGCGAGCCGGTCATGTCGGTCTCGATGAAGCCGGGGGCCACGCAGTTGACGGTGATGTTGCGGCTGCCGAGCTCGCGCGCCAGCGCCCGCGTCATGCCGGCGACGCCAGCCTTGGCGGCGGCGTAGTTGGCCTGACCCGCGTTGCCCGAGGCGCCCACCACGCTGGTGATGCTGATGATGCGGCCATAGCGCTGCTTCATCATCGGACGGATCACGGCGCGGCTCATGCGAAAGACGGCCTTGAGGTTGGTGTCGAGCACCGCGTCCCAATCCTCGTCCTTCAGGCGCATGGCCAGGGTGTCGCGCGTGATGCCGGCGTTGTTGACCAGCACCTGCAAGCCGCCCTGCTCCTTGACGATGGCGTCGATCAGTGCCTCGCCAGCGGCGACATCGTTGACGTTGAGGTTGGCGCCACGGCAGCCCGGGAAGGCGGCCAGGGCGGTACCGATCTTGGCCGCGCCCTCGTCCGAGGTGGCGGTGCCGATGACCTGGTAGCCCTGGCGGGCCAGTTCGAGCGCGATCGCCGCGCCGATGCCGCGCGAAGCGCCCGTGACCAGTGCGACCTGGGCCTTGTTTTGGTGTTCAGACATGTTCACTCCTTCAGGCCAGCAGGGCCTTGACTTCGGCCAGCGTGACCGGGTCGTTGATGGCGGCGGCGACCAGTTCGGCGTCGATGCGCTTGACCATGCCGGTCAGCGCCTTGCCGGGACCGCATTCGATGATGTGGCTGATGCCATGGGCTTTCAGCGCGCGCACGGTCTCGACCCAGCGCACCGGGCCGAAGGCCTGGCGGTACAGCGCATCGCGGATGCGCTCGACCTCGGTCTCGACCGCGACGTCGATGTTGTTGAGCACCGGAATCTGCGGCAGCGCAAAGGCCGTCTCGGCCAGCTTCTGCTTCAAGCGCTCGGCTGCCGGCTTCATCAGGCTGGAGTGGAACGGCGCCGAGACCGGCAGCGACAGCGCGCGCTTGGCGCCCTTGGCTTTGAGCACCTCGCAGGCCTTCTCGACCGCGGCCTTGCTGCCGGCGATCACGGTCTGCGCCGCGTCGTTGAAGTTGACGGCCTCGACCACCTCGCCGCTGTCGGCGGTGAACAGGGCCTGCGCCTCGGCGCAACCGAGCTTGACCGCCTCGGGGTCCAGGCCCAGGATGGCCGCCATGGCGCCGGCGCCGACCGGCACCGCGTCCTGCATGGCCTGGGCGCGAAAGCGCACCAGCGGCGCGGCCTGGGCCAGCGTCAGCGAGCCGGCGGCGACCAGCGCCGAATATTCGCCCAGCGAGTGGCCGGCGACCGCGGCCGGCGGCGCGCCGCCCTCGGCCTGCCAGACGCGCCAGGCGGCGACCGCGCCGACCAGCATGACCGGCTGGGTGTTGGTGGTCAGCGCCAGCGCTTCCTTGGGGCCGGCGTGGATCAGCTGGCCGATGTCCTCGCCGAGCGCGTCGGAGGCTTCCTGGAGCGTCTCGCGCACGACGGGGTGATCGCCCCAGGCGTCGAGCATGCCGACCGACTGGGAACCCTGGCCGGGGAAAACGAATGCGAATTGACTCATGTTGGCTTTCTGTACGGTCTTGTCTTTTTTCACAGACGCAGCAGCACCGCACCCCAGGTGAAGCCGCCGCCCACCCCTTCGAGCATGGCGGTCTGGCCGGGCTGGAGGCGACCGCTGCGCACGCCCTCGTCGAGCGCGAGCGGGATCGAGGCGGCCGAGGTGTTGCCATGCTGGTCGACCGTCACGATCACCTTGTCCATCGACAGCTTGAGCTTGCGCGCCGTGCTCTGGATGATGCGCAGGTTGGCCTGGTGCGGCACCAGCCAGTCGACGTCGGCCTCGGTCTGGCCGGCCTTGGCCAGCGCGGCCTTGGCGGCGCTCTCCAGCAGGCCGACCGCGAGCTTGAACACGGCCTGGCCGTCCATCTTGAGCAGCGGGTCGCCCAGCACCTGACCGCCGCTGACGGTGCCCGGCACGCACAGGATGCCGGTGTGGCGGCCATCGGCGTGAATGTCGCTGGCCAGCACGCCCGGGCCGCTGCCGTCATGTTCGGCCACTTCGAGCACCACGGCGCCGGCGCCGTCGCCAAACAGCACGCAGGTGGTGCGGTCGTTGAAGTCCAGGATGCGCGAGAACACCTCGGCGCCCACCACCAGCGCGCGGGTCGCGGCGCCGGTCTGGATCATCGCGTCGGCAATGGTCAGCGCGTAGATGAAGCCGCTGCAGACCGCCTGCACATCGAAGGCGGCGCCGCCGGCCGCGCCAGGCTGGCCCTGCGCCTGCGCTGCCTCGGTCAGCTTGCGCTGCAGGATGGACGCGGTCGAGGGAAAGACCATGTCGGGGGTCGAGGTCGCGACGATGATCAGGTCGATGTCGCTGATCTGGCAGCCAGCGGCCTCGATCGCCTTCAGACTGGCCTGCAAGCCGAGGTCGCTGGCATTGACGCCCTCGTCGGCGTAATGGCGGGCACGGATGCCGGTGCGGGCGACGATCCAGTCGTCGCTGGTCTCGATGCCGCGCTCGGCCAGCAGGCCGACCATGTCGGCGTTCGTCAGTCGGCGCGGCGGCAGGCAGCTGCCGGTACCGGTAATGCGGGAATAGCGTCTCATGTTCGGTCTGGGTTGGTCTGGCCCGGGACGCCAGCAGCGTTTCAGGCTGTGGCGGCCACCATCAGCGGTGCCGCATGGGCGATGCGCGCCTTCACGTTGTCGAGCAACTGATTGTGGGCAGCATCATACGCGCGCGCCAGCGCCTGCTCGAAGGCGAAGGCGTCGGCCGAACCATGGCTCTTGAACACCAGGCCGCGCAGGCCGAGCAGCGCCGCGCCGTTGTAGCGCCGGTGATCCACCCGGCGCTTGAAGGCCGCCAGCACCGGATAGGCCACGATGGCGGCCATCTTCGTCAGGATATTGCGGCCGAACGCCTGCTTGATCAAGGTGCTGACCATGCTGGCCAGACCCTCGCTGCTCTTGAGCGCGACGTTGCCGACGAAGCCGTCGCAGACCACCAGGTCGACCACGCCCTTGAAGATGTCGTTGCCCTCGACGTTGCCCTGGAAGTTGAGGTCGCCATTGGCGGCGGCGGCGCGCAGCAAGGCGCCGGCCCGCTTGATGACCTCGTTACCCTTGATCGCCTCCTCGCCGATGTTGAGCAGGCCGACCGTGGGCGACTCCTTGCCACTGATCGCGACCACCAGGGCCGAACCCATGACGGCGAACTGCAGCAGGTGCTCGGCCGTGCAATCGACGTTGGCGCCGAGGTCGAGCATGGTGGTCGCGCCGCCGGTGACGTTGGGCATCTGGCCCGCGATCGCCGGCCGGTCGATGCCATCGAGCGTCTTGAGCACGAAGCGCGCGATCGCCATCAAGGCCCCCGTGTTGCCGGCCGAGACCGCGGCCTGGGCGGCGCCGTCCTTGACCTGCGTGATGGCGACGCGCATCGACGAATCGCGCTTGCGCCGCAACGCCACCTCCAGCGGGTCGTCCATCGTGACAACCTCGCTGGCGGCGATGACCTGGATGCGGGCCTGGTCCATGGCCGCCGGCAGCTTGGCCAGGGCCTCGGGCAGACCGACCAGCAGCAGACGGGCGTCCGGGTGCGAGGCAAGAAAGGCGGCACAGGCCGGCAAGGTGACTGCGGGGCCGAAGTCTCCGCCCATGCAATCGACCGCGATGGTGATCATTCCAGCGTCCTCAAGGTGGCAGCATCAGGATAAAAAAAGCCCGCAGTGATGCGGGCTTTGCCTCGGACGAACCGTGCGAGGACGATGGCGCGTCAGCGCCGATCAGGCCTCGGACTTGTTCTTCAGGACCTGGCGACCACGGTAGAAGCCGTTCGGGCTGATGTGGTGACGCAGGTGGGTTTCACCGGTGGTGGCTTCCACGGCAATGCCCGGCACGTTCAGGGCATTGTGCGAACGGTGCATACCGCGCTTGGAAGGGGACTTTTTGTTTTGCTGGACGGCCATGATCGGCTCCTATCGAAAATGAGTAGATGGCTGCACCAGCCCCATGAAAACAGTTTTTCAGGCCAGCGCGAAACGTCGAATTATAGCGACTTGTCAGGAAGGGGGTCAATCCTTGCTTGCACGGGCCTTCAACGAGGCCAGCGCGGCGAAGGGATGGGGCTTTTCCTCCTCGACGCTGGCGGGCAGTTCGCCCGCGCTCATGCGCACCGGCTCGGGGCATTGCTCGTGCATCGGCACCAGCGGCAGCTCCATCAGCAGCTCGTCTTCCAGCAGCGCGACCAGGTCCAGCCGCGGCTCGAACACCAGCAGGTCTTCCTCGCACTCGTCGTCCTCGGTCAGCGCGATTTCCTCGCTCGCGACGAAGCGGAACCAGCGGTCGACCTCGACCGGCTGCGCGTAGGGCGACAGGCAGCGCTGGCAGGTCTGCGGCACCTCGGCGCTGGCCTGCAGGTGCAGCCAGAGCTGGGCCTCGGGCACGACGCCGCGGTCGACCTCGGGCGTCAGCTCGCCCAGCGGCTGGCGAAATTCGGCCTGCGCGCTCCAGCGCACCGGCGCCAGCGAGTCCAGCTCGGGCAGGTCCTCGATCAGGCGCGCGAAGGCGGCCAGCGGCGCCTGGCCGGACAGGGTTTCGGCTTTCTGGGCGCAGGCGCGCAGGTCGAGGGCGGTCGGGGGCTTGGCAGCGGTCATGGCGAAATCCGGACTGTGAAGTGGGGGATTTTACGGCCGGCCCTGCCCGGCCTGCCTATACTGGCAGCCATGAAGATCGCCGACCTACGCAAGAGCTACGAGCGCGCCGAGCTCAACGAGCATGCCTCGCACGCCGACCCCATGCAGCAGTTCGACCAGTGGCTGCACGAAGCCATCAAGGGCGAGATCCCCGAGCCCAATGCGATGACGGTCGCCACCGTCGGCGGCGACCTGCGCCCGAGCACGCGCGTGGTGCTGATCAAGGGCTACGACGAGCGCGGCATCGTCTGGTACACCAACTACGACAGCCGCAAGGGCCGCGAGCTCGCCGGCAACCCCTGGGCCGCGCTGCAGTTCCACTGGGTCGAGCTCGAACGGGTGGTGCGCATCGAGGGTCGGGTCGAGCGCGTCAGCGCCGAGGAAAGCGACGAGTATTTCCACAGCCGCCCGCTCGACAGCCGGATCGGCGCCTGGGCCAGCCCGCAAAGCCAGGTGATCCCGAACCGCACCCTGCTGGTGACGAACGCCGCCAAATATGGCGCCCAGTTCCTGCTCAGGCCGCCGCGCCCGCCGCACTGGGGTGGTTTCCGGCTGGTGCCGGACCGCTGGGAATTCTGGCAGGGCCGCAAGAGCCGGCTGCATGACCGGCTGCGCTACACCCAGCAGGCCGACGGCTGGCTGCGCGAACGGCTGGCGCCCTGAGCGGCCGCTGACGGATCAGAGCCGCTCGATGGCCTGGTCGGCGACAGCCTGCAGATCGGCCTGAGTCACGAGTGCGGGCGCGATCTCGGCCAGCGGCACCAGCACGAAGGCACGCTCGCGCAGGCGCGGGTGCGGCACGATCAGCTCGGGCGTATCGATGATGGCATCGCCATGCAGCAGCAGATCGAGATCGAGCGTGCGCGGCGCGTTGCGGTAGGACCGCTCGCGCCCGGCCTGCAGTTCGAGCGCCTGCAGCGCGCGCAGCAGCTCATGCGCGTCGAGCCCGGTCTCGACCACCGCCACGGCGTTGATGAAGTCGGGGCCGCTGGCTTCCCAGGGCGCGGTGCGATAGAGCCCGGACGCCCGCAGCAGGCGGGTCCGCGGCAGGCCGTCGAGCGCCGCAAGGGCAGCGCGCACGGTCGCGCGCGCATCACCCAGGTTGGCGCCCAGCGCGATGTAGGCTGTGACGAGCCTGCTCATGCGTCGGAGCCGGGTTCCTGGCCGCCGGACTCGGCGGCGCCGGATCCGCCGGCGTTGGGCTTGCGGCGACGGCGGCGGCGCTTCTTGGCCGGCGCGCCATCGACGCCCTCGCCCGCTTCGGATTCGAACGGCAGCTCGCTGTCAGCCAGGGCGGATGCGGCTCCGTCGACCGGCGGCAGCTCGTCCTCGGCCTGCTGGCGAAACACGCACCCGCCGCTGCGGCTGGCCTTGGTCTCGCCGACCTTGGCCTCCCCAGCCTTGGCACGCGGCTTGCCCTTGGCGCGTTGCTGCTCCAGCCGGATCTCGTCGATCATGTCGCGCCGCACCGCGTCACTCGCGGTGCTGAAGGTCTCCCACCAGTGCGCGAGTTCCTCGTCGAGCTCGCCGACCTGGGCCCGCAGGCGCAGGAAATCGAAGCCGGCGCGAAAACGCGGCTGCTCGGCCAGCGAGAACGGCGTGACCCCGGTGCGCTTGTCAAAGCGCGGCTGCATGGTCCAGATCTCGCGCATGTCGGCGCCGAGCTTGCCGCGGCCCGAGACATCGCCGATGCGCGACTCGAACACCTCGTCGACCGCCTCCTGCAGCGCCGGGAACGGCGGCAGGCCGGCTTTCTGGCGCCGGGTCCAGCCCTCGCGCACATCGCTCCAGAGCACGCAGGCGAGCAGGAAGCTGGGCGCGACCGGCTTGCCCTCGCCGACGCGGCGGTCGGTATCTTGCAGCGCCGAGCGCACGAAGGGGTCCTCGGCGCGCTCCACCACCAGCTCCAGCAGCGGGTATATGCCCTTGGCCAGGCCGGTGGACTTGAGCTGCTCGACGCTGGCCAGCGCGTGGCCGGTCTGCAGCAGCTTGAGCATCTCGTCGAACAGACGGCTCTGCGGCACATCGGCCAGCAGACTCAGGGACGGCAGGATGGCCGAGCGGGTCTTGGCCTCGAACTGGAAGCCGAGTCCGCTCAATTTCGCGGCGAAGCGCACCGCGCGGATGATGCGGACCGGGTCCTCGCGGTAGCGCGCCGCCGGGTCGCCGATCATGCGCAGCACGCGCTTGTTGGCGTCGCGGATGCCGTGGTGGAAGTCGACCACGGTCTCGGTCTCGGGGTCGTAATACATCGCGTTGATCGTGAAGTCGCGCCGCGCGGCGTCCTGCTCGATCGGGCCCCAGACGTTGTCGCGCAGCACCCGGCCGCTGGCGTCGACCGCGTGCTTCATGCCGGCCAGCGCGGTCTTGCTGCTGCGCTCGTTGCCGCTGACCTGTTCGGCGTCGGCGCTGTCGAGGTGGGCACGCAGGGTCGAGACCTCGATCATCTCGTGCTCGCGGCCGCGACCGTAGATCACATGCACGATGCGAAAGCGCCGCCCGATGATGAAGGCGCGCCGGAACAGGCCCTTGACCTGCTCGGGCGTGGCATTGGTCGCGACGTCGAAGTCCTTGGGCCGCAGGCCCAGCAGCAGGTCGCGCACGGCGCCGCCGACGACATAGGCCTCGAAGCCGGCGCTCTTGAGCGTGTGCACCACGTCGAGCGCGCGACCGTCGACCAGCGAGGGATCGATGCCATGCACCGTCGCCGGCACGTCCTCGCGCTTGCCGAACTGGTGCTTGGCGCCCTTGCCCTGGCCGTTCTTGCCAAGCAGTTTGTCGATGAAGGTCTTGATCATGCGGATTCGGGGAACAGGTCGAGGATGGGCCAGCCGCGCTGTTGCGCGATCGCGCGCAGGGCGGTGCTGGGGTTGGTGGCGACCGGGTGGTGGGCGCGTTCGAGCAGCGGCAGGTCGTTGGTCGAGTCGGAGTAGAAGGTCATGTCGCAGTCGTCCCAGTCCAGGCCGCGCGCGGCCAGCCACTGCCGCAGGCGCGCGACCTTGCCCTCGCGAAACGAGGGCGTGCCGCGGATCTCGCCGCTGTACCAGCCATCCAGGCCGCGTTCGAGCTCGATCGCGATCAGCTCGGTCACGTCGAAGGCCTGCGCGATCGGGCGCGTGACGAACTCGTTGGTCGCGGTGATGATGACGACCTGCTCGCCGGCGTCGCGGTGGCGCCGCACCAGCTCAAGCGCCTGCGGCCGCAGGTTGGGCCGGATCACCTCGGCCATGAAGCGCTCGTGCGCGGCGGCGGCCTCGTCGGGGCGATGGCGGCGCACGGCCTCGGTCGCGAAGCGCACATAGTCGTGCACGTCGAGCGTGCCAGCCTGGTAATGGGCGAAGAACTCGTCGTTGCGGCGGGTGAACTCGACCGGATCGGTCCAGCCGATGCGGGTGGTGAACTGACCCCACGAATAGTCCGAATCTATCGGCAGTAGCGTGTGGTCCAGATCGAAAAGGGCCAGTTTCATGGCGTGCAACTCTTGGTCGGGTGGCCTCACTCGTTTTCGAGCATGGCCTTGATCAGGGGAATGGTGATGGCGCGCTGGGTGCGCAGGGCATAGTCGTCCAGCGTCTCGAGCAGCAGCATCAGGCTGCTGAGGTCGCGCGAGAAACGGTTGAGCATGAAATCCATCACCTCGTCGCTCAGGAACATGCCGCGCAGGTCGGCGGCGCGGCGCAGGACGGCGCGGCGCTCGACATCGTCCAGGGGCAACAATTGGAACACATCGCCCCAGGCCAGGCGACTGCGCAGATCCTCGCGCAGCGCCAGGTCGGCCGGCGGGCAGTCGGCGGCGGCCAGCACCCAGCGCGCCGCGCCGCGCCGTGGCGACTGGGCGTTGATGAACCAGTTGAAGGCCATGGCCTGCTGCATGGCCGAGTATTGCTGGCAGTCGTCGAAGATCACCGCGCCCCAGGCATCGTCGAACTCGGGCGGTGCCATCACGCTGGGGTCGATCCAGCCGACCCGCACGCCGCGCTCGCGCAGCGCCGCGCAGGTGGCCTGCAGCAGGTGGGTCTTGCCGCTGCCAGCGCCGCCCCAGATGAAGGTCGGCACCGGCGAACGCATCGGATTGCGCGACCAGACCCGCAGGTGCTCGAGCAGGCCGGCATTGCGGCCGGCGACGAAATTGTCCAGCGAGGGCACGGGCGACAGGCCCATGTCCAACACGAGTTGCCGCATGGTCATGGCTTGAGTGGGGGTAGGCGGTCGAGGACCGCGGACAGGAAAAACCACCCCGGCAATGCTGCAGCCAGCAGCCTCCCAGCCGGAAATCGGACCCGGCGGATGCTCAGTTGCATGGGAAGTTGTGGATGGACATGGCGGGTCGGCCGTAAAATCTCGCAAATTCTATCGGGCTTACCCACGTCAACCACCCCGGCCTGAAGGCCGAGGCTTGCGAGGTTGACGCCCCGCGAGCCTGAGATTGACCAGACCGAGCACCGCAAGGCACTTGCGTTGTGCAGAAGAAGTAGACCCACCCTGGCGTGCTTCCTCAGCGCCAGGCTCTGGAAATTGCCGCTGCAGACACGCTTCGGGTCAGCACGAAACGGGCGGCGACCGGCGCGTGAGCGCCACCTGCTGCACAACCTGGTCGAGGGGAGCCGGGTCGAAAGACCCGCGTCACCAGGCCCGTAAGGGCTGACTGCCGTAAAGACGGCATTGTTTTAAGGAAGCTGACTTGTCAGTGTATGTGTTGGATCGAAGCGGCAAGCCGCTGATGCCTTGTTCCGAGAAACGAGCCCGGCTGCTGCTCGAGCGCGGTCGCGCGCGCGTGCATCGGCTGGTGCCGTTTGTCATCCGGCTCGTGGACCGTGGGCTGGGCGACTGCGCCTTGCAGCCGCTGCGCCTGAAGCTCGACCCGGGCAGCAAAGGTACGGGACTGGCGCTGATGCGCGACACCGAGCAAGTCGATGCCAACACGGGCGAGATTCAGCGCGGCGCGGCGGTGCTGAACCTGTCCGAGCTGGTGCACCGGGGCCAGCAGATCTCCGAAGCGCTGACCGCGCGTCGGGCCATGCGCCGTCGTCGGCGTGGCAACCTGCGTTATCGGGCGCCGCGCTTCCTCAATCGGCGCAAACCGAAGGGCTGGCTGGCGCCGTCGCTGCAGCACCGCGTCGATACGACACTGGCCTGGGTCAAGCGGCTCCAGCGCTGGACGCCGGTGGCGGCACTCTCCAGCGAGCTGGTGCGCTTTGACACGCAGGCGCTGGACAACCCGGACATCGAGGGCGCGCAGTACAGCCAAGGCACCCTCGCCGGCTACGAAGTGCGCGAGTACCTGCTGGAGAAGTGGGGTCGAAAGTGCGCCTACTGCGACGCCACCGGCGTGCCGCTGCAGGTCGAGCACATCCACCCCAAGGCGCGTGGCGGCACGAACCGCGTGAGCAACCTGACGCTGGCGTGCGCCCCCTGCAACCAGAACAAGGATGCCCTGCCGGTCGAGGTCTTCGTGACCGACCAGGCCCGGCTGGCGCGCATTCAGGCCCAACTCAAGCGCCCCCTCAAGGATGCCGCCGCCGTCAACAGCACGCGCCGGGCTTTGGTGCAGGCCTTGACGGCGACGGGCTTGCCGGTCGAAACCGCGTCGGGCGGGCGCACGAAATACAACCGGCCCCGGCTCGGCCTGCCGAAGACGCATGCGCTCGATGCGGTCTGTGTCGGCGACGTGAACGTCGTCACGGACTGGGGCCAGCCGGCGCTGACCCTCAAATGCACCGGGCGCGGCAGCTACCAGCGCACGCGCCTGAATCAGTACGGTTTCCCGCGCGGCTACCTGATGCGCACCAAGCGGGTCAAGGGTTTTGCCACCGGCGATCTGGTGCGCGCCGAGGTGCCTAAAGGCAAAAAAGCGGGCACGCACCGTGGCCGCGTGGCGGTCCGAGCCAGCGGCAACTTCAACATCCAGACCGGCACCGAGGTGGTGCAGGGTATTTCGCATCGCCATTGCCAGGTGCTGCAACGCGCCGACGGCTATGGCTACTTTCAACAGCAGAGCTCACCGAAAAAGGAAGCGGGAGAGGGTCGTGCTACTCGCACGACGCGCTCTGCCTCCCCGGCCTGAAGGCCGAGGTTTCCCGCGTAATCTGATGACAACGACTCCTATCTCCTACAAAGACGCCGGCGTGGACATCGTCGCGGGCGACGCACTGGTCGAACGCATCAAGCCGCTGGCCAAGAAGACCATGCGCGAAGGCGTGCTGGCCGGCATCGGCGGCTTCGGCGCGCTGTTCGAAGTGCCCAAGCGCTACCAGGAGCCAGTGCTGGTTTCCGGCACCGACGGCGTGGGCACCAAGCTCAAGCTGGCCTTCGAGTGGAACATGCACGACACCGTCGGCATCGACCTGGTCGCGATGAGCGTCAACGACGTGCTGGTGCAAGGCGCCGAGCCGCTGTTCTTCCTCGACTATTTCGCCTGCGGCAAGCTTGATGTCGACACCGCGGCGGCCGTGGTGGGCGGCATCGCCAAGGGCTGCGAGCTGTCGGGCTGCGCGCTGATCGGTGGCGAAACCGCCGAGATGCCGGGCATGTACCCGGCCGGTGAATACGACCTGGCCGGCTTTGCCGTCGGCGCGGTCGAGAAGTCCAAGATCCTGACCGGCCAGAGCGTCAAGCCGGGCGACGTGGTGCTGGGCCTGGGCTCGCACGGCGTGCATTCCAACGGTTTCTCGCTGGTGCGCAAGTGCATCGAGCGCGCCGAGGCCACCGCCAGCGTGCCCGCCACGCTCGACGGCCAGCCGTTCAAGCAGGCCATCATGGCGCCGACCCGCCTGTACGTGAAGAACGTGCTGGCCGCGCTGGCCCAGCACCCGATCAAGGCGCTGGCCCACATCACCGGCGGCGGCCTGCTCGAGAACATCCCGCGCGTGCTGCCCGAAGACACCGCCGCGCACCTGGTCAAGGGCAGCTGGCCGCAGACCGAGCTGTTCGCCTGGCTGCAGGCCACCGCCGGCATCGACGACATCGAGATGAACCGCACCTTCAACAACGGCATCGGCATGGTCGTGGTCGTGGCGGCCGAAGAAGCAGCCGCCACCGCTGCCACGCTGCGCGAGCTCGGCGAGAAGGTCTACGAGATCGGCCGCATCGCCGAGCAGGGCGCGGGCGAGCAGGTCGTGGTGGCCTGAACGCGGTCCACCACAGGACAACGCCGCGCTGACGCGGCGTTGTCACCCTCGACGCGCCGAGCGACGGGTCCGGACGGGGCCCGTGCTTCGTCGAGGTCAGCTTCATCCCAGGCACGAAACCAGATCTCGTGCCACCCAGAAAGCCTCCGATGCGCGCGCGCAACCGTCCTCTCGCCCACTGCGTTCGCATCCTCGGTTGCGGGAACTGGCTGCTGACGGCTGCTGCCTTCGCGGCGCAGGAAACCCAGGCGACGCCGCCGCGCGACTTCGGCGGCCTGCTGGCCAGCCTCTTGCTGCTGACGCTGCTGGCCTCGCTGGGCTGGGGCCTGCGCTTGCAGCGACGCCTGCGGGGCTGCCAGACCGCGCTCGCGCAAGAGACCGACCAGCACAGCCAGGCCATGCAAGCCAGCGAGCAGTCAAGCCGGTTCCAGCGCCAATTGCTGGCCAAGTACGAAGCCAACCTGAGCGAGCTGAACCATCAGAAATTCGCCCTCGACCAGCACGCCATCGTCACGATCACCGACCCGGCGGGCGACATCACCTACGCGAACGACAAGTTCTGCGCCATCAGCGGCTACCGGCGCGAAGAACTTCTCGGGCGAAACCACCGGCTGATCAATTCAGGACAGGAGCCGCCAGCCCTGTTCGAGGACATGTGGGCCACCCTCGGCCGGGGCGAGGTCTGGCATGGCGAACTCTGCAACCGCGACAAGGCGGGCCAGCTGTACTGGGTCGACTCCACCATCGTTCCCCTGCTGAACGCGAAGGGCGAGCCCGAGCGGCACATCGCGATTCGCACCGACATCACCCGGATCAAGCGCATCGAGCAATCGCTGAAAGAGGCCAAGCAGGCGGCCGAGGCAGCCAACCTCGCCAAGAGCGCCTTCCTGGCCAACATGAGTCACGAAATCCGCACGCCGCTCAATGCCATGCTGGGCCTGGCCCAGGTGCTCCAGCGCGGCGAGCTCGACCAGCAGCAGCGCGACCTGGTGCATCGCCTGCGCGTCGCGGGCGATCTGCTGCTGCACAACCTCAACGACATCCTCGATTTCTCCAAGATCGAGGCGGGCCAGATGACGCTGGAGCAGCGCCCCTTCCAGCTTGCGCAATTGATGGAGAACATGAAAGGCCTCGTCGACAGCACGGCGCGCGCCAAGGGCTTGACGCTGAGCATGGACGCGCCCGATCTGGGTGACTGGCAGCTGATCGGGGACGCGTTGCGCGTCTCGCAGATCCTGCTGAACCTGACGAGCAATGCGATCAAGTTCACGTCCCACGGCAGCGTGGCGGTGCGCGTCATCCTGCTGGAACGCCACGACAGCCGCTGCCGGCTGCGCTTCGAGGTGAGCGACACCGGCATCGGCATCGCGGCCGACAAGCTGCCCACGCTGTTCCAACCCTTCACCCAGGCCGACAACAGCGTGATGCGGCGCTTCGGCGGCACCGGCCTGGGTCTGTCGATCTGCAAGCGCCTGACCGAGCTGATGGGCGGCACGATCGGGGTGGACTCCCAGGAGCACAGGAACAGCTGCTTCTGGTTCGAGTTGCCGTTCGAGCTGGATCAGTCCCAGGCTGGCGCCGGCTCGGAACCCCCGGCACAGGCGACAACGGCCACCATGGCGGGCAAGCGACTCGCGGGCTGCCATGTCCTGGTGGTCGACGACAGCGAGATGAATCTGTACACGGCCAAGCAGATGCTCACGCTTGAAGGCGCCACGACCACGCTCGCGATGAATGGCCGTCAGGCGCTGGATCTGCTGATGCTGCAACCCGACGGTTTCGACGCGGTGCTGATGGACATGCAGATGCCCGTGCTCAATGGGCTCGACGCGATCGGGGTGCTGCGCCACCAACTGGGCCTGGACAAGCTGCCGGTGGTGGTTTGCTCGGCCGGCGCCTTGTCCGAGGACCGCCAACGGGCGCTGGCCGTCGGCGCCAACGACTTCATGAGCAAGCCGATCGAGCTGGAACTGATGGTGGCAACCTTGTCACGCTGGATGGGACAGGCCGACGCGGCCACCGCCGTGACTGCGCAAGCCAGCGGGCACCGGAACGAGCCATCGCCCGACTCATCACCCGAGATCCCGGACTGGCCCGAAATCGACGGCATCGATGTCGCGCGGATGCGGGAAGAGTTCCACGGCGACAAGGAATTCTTCCTGACGCTGCTCGACATGCTGGCACACCAGTTGGACCTCACCCGGCGGCAGCTGCCGCTCGAACTCGCGCAAGGTCAGCCAGACCGGGCGGCACAGCGGCTGCACAAGCTGCGCGGCGCCGCTGGCAGCATAGGCGCGGGCCAGCTCGTGCAGGCCTGCCGGCAGCTCGAGGACGCGGTCCGAGCCAACGACCCGGAACTGGAGGCGCAGCTGCGGCAGTTTGAAAGCGGCATGGCGACACTGCAGCAGGCCTGTGCGCCCTGGCGGCTCGAACCCAAGGACTTGCACCGTTCCTAGCGCCGCACGAACTGACGCAGCTTGAATCCGGTCGCGAACAGTGCCCCGAAATACAGCAAGGCCGATCCGGCCACCGCCAGCGCGAGCCAGAGCACGCGCTCGACCTTGCCCAGAGCCAGCCAGTCGAGGGCGCCAGCGGCCCAGACCAGATACAGCGCCAGCAGCGCGCTGGCCGCCGCGACCCGCAGGCCAAAGCGCAGCCAGCCCGGCTGCGGCTGGTAGGCACCACGGCGCAGCAGCCCGAACAGCAGCCAGCCGGCATTGAGCAGCGCGCCCAGGCCGATCGAGAGCGCCAGCCCGGCATGCCCCAGCCAGGGCACGAACAGCAGGTTCATGAGCTGGGTGCAGACCAGCACCACGATCGCGATGCGCACCGGCGTGCGGATGTCCTGGCTGGCGTAGAAGCCCGGCGCCAGCACCTTGAGCGCGATCAGCCCGAGCAGGCCGACGCCGTAGCCGGTCAGCGCGAGCTGGGTCTGCTGCACATCGATGGCCTGGAAGGCGCCGTAGTGGTAGAGCACCGCGACCAGCGGGCGGCCAAAACCCAGCAGGGCCACCGCGCAGGGCATGGCCAGCAGCACGACCCAGCGCAGGCCCCAGTCGAGCAGCCCGCTGTAGCGCGCATCATCGCCTGACGCCCTGGCCGCCGAGAGCTGGGGCAGGAGCACCACGCCCAGCGCCACCCCCAGCATCGCGGTCGGGAACTCCATCAGGCGGTCGGCATAGGTCAGCCAGCTCACGCTGCCGGTGCGCAGATGGGACGCGATCTGGGTGTTGATCAGCAGCGAGATCTGCGCCACGCCCACGCCCAGCAGCGCCGGCGCCATCAGCGCCAGGATGCGGCGGGTACCCGCATGCGCCCAGGCCGAACGCAGCCCGGCCAGACTGGGGCGCAGGCGCGGCAGCAGGCCCAGCCGCTTCAAGGCCGGCAGCTGCACGCCCAGCTGCAGCATGCCGCCGCCCAGCACGCCGCCCGCCAGCGCGTAGATCGGCTCGATGCCCAGGCGGCCGAACCAGGGCGCGCCCCAGGCCGCCGCCGCGATCATCGACAGGTTGAGCAGCACCGGCGTGGCGGCCGGCACCGCGAAGCGCTTCCAGGTGTTGAGGATGCCGGCGGCCAGCGCGACCCCCGACATGAAGCCGATGTAGGGGAACATCCAGCGCGTCAGCACCACCGCGACCTCGAAGCCATGCGGGTCCTGCTGCAGGCCCGAGGCCATCAGCCAGACCAGCACCGGCGCGGCCGCCACGCCCACGACACAGGTGAAGGTGAGCGCGACGGCCAGCAGGGTGGCGACCTGGTCGATCAGCTGGCGCGTCGCGTCGTCGCCATCCCTGGCGCGGCTGGCGGCCAGCACCGGCACGAAGGCCTGGCTGAAGGCGCCCTCGGCGAACAGGCGCCGCAGCAGGTTGGGGATGCGAAAGGCGACGTTGAAGGCGTCGGTCAGCGCGCTGGCGCCGAAGCTGGAGGCGATCAGCAACTCCCGCGCCAGACCCGTGATGCGCGAGGCCAGGGTCAGCAGGGAGACGAGGGAGGCGGATTTGAACAGTGACACGCGAGCGAGTGTAGCCGCCGCCGGCCAAGGTGGCGCGGCAGAACTAGAATGGCCGGGTGACCATTCTGAACGCCGACCTGCACTGCCACTCCACCGTCTCCGACGGCACGCTGGAACCCGAAGCCCTGGCCGCGCGCGCCCAGGCCAACGGAGTCGAACTCTGGTCGCTGACCGACCACGACGAGGTGGCCGGTCAGCGCCGCGCCATGGCAGCCGCCCGGGCGCTGGGCCTGCCCTACCTGAGCGGGGTGGAAATCTCGGTCACCTTCGCCCACCTCACCGTGCACATCGTCGGGCTGGGCTTCGACCCCGAC
The DNA here is from genome assembly GCF_028687635.1 of Malikia sp. Lineage (GTDB taxonomy): Bacteria > Pseudomonadota > Gammaproteobacteria > Burkholderiales > Burkholderiaceae_C > Malikia. The sequence continues at coordinate 76,538 of NZ_JAQTZS010000001.1, forward strand.
AACGAGCAGCTGGTGCGCGGCCTGGAACTGACCCGGGGCGGGCGCGGCGCCAGGGCCCGGGAGATGAGCGCGCAACTGGCCAGGATCGGCATCGAGGGCGCCTACGAGGGCGCGCTCAAGTATGTTGGCAACCCCGAGCTGATCTCGCGCACGCATTTCGCCCGCTTCCTGGTCGAGAGCGGCGTCTGCCGCGACACCAACGAGGTATTCCGCAAATACCTGGCCGACGGCAAGCCCGGCTTCGTGCCGCACCGCTGGGCGGCGCTGGGCGATGCGGTGCGCTGGATACGCGAGGCCGGCGGCATCGCCGTGATCGCGCACCCGGCCCGCTACGACCACAACCCGACGCGGGAATACGCCTTGTTCTCCGAGTTCAAGCAGCATGGCGGCCAGGGCGTCGAGGTCGTCTGCGGCAGCCATTCGACGAGCGAATACGCCAAGTACGCCGAGCTCGCGCTCGAGTTCGGCCTGGCCGCCTCGCGCGGCAGCGACTTCCACTGCCCGGACGAGAGCCGGATCGACCTCGGCGACCTGCCCTTGCTCGAAGGCCGGCTGACCCCGGTCTGGGAGCTGCTGGTCGACCGCATCCAGCCGGCATGAACGGCCACCGCCCCCTGCAAGGCATCGCCTTGCTGCTGCTCGCGGTGGCCTGCTTCGCGACGCTGGACAGCTCGATCAAGTACGTCAGCGCCAGCGTCTCGGTGCTGACCGCGATGTGGTTCCGCTACCTGTTCCAGGCGCTGGCCATGAGCGCCGTCGTCCTGCCCACGCGCGGCTGGCGCTCGCTGCACACCAGCCACCCCAGGCTGCACCTGCTGCGCGGCATCCTGCTGCTGCAGACCAGCATCCTGGCCTTCTTCAGCCTGCAATGCCTGCCGGTGGGCGAGTTCACCGCGATCATCATGCTCACTCCCCTGGTCACGACCTTGCTGGCCGCCACCTTCTTCCAGGAGCGCGTCAGCCTGCTGCGCTGGCTGCTGGTGGCGGGCGGCTTCGGCGGCGCGCTGCTGGTGGCGCAGCCACGCGGCGACGCGCAGGGCTGGGTGCTGCTGCTGCCACTCGGGTGCACGCTGACCAACTCGCTGTTCCACATCGTCACCAGCCGGATGGCGCGCAGCGAAAGCGCGATCCAGCTCAACTTCTTCTCCGGCTGGATCGGCATGCTGGCGCTGAGCGCCTTGCTGCCCTGGGGCTGGCAGGGCCTGCCCGACAGCGGCAGCCTCGCGGTGCTCGGCCTGGCCGGACTCACGGGCACGCTGGGCCATTTCATGCTCGGTGCTGCCTTCGGGCGTGCCAGTGCGGCCACGCTGGCGCCCTATCTCTACGCCCAGATCGGCTTCGCGGCGCTGGCCGGCTGGCTGGTGTTCGACCACATGCCCGGCGCGCTGGAGTTCGCCGGCATCGCGCTGATCGCGGCCTGCGGCGCCTCGGCCGCCTGGCTGGCGGCGCGCGTGCCTCGGCCCGTCTGACCCGAACACCGGCTGAACACCGGCTCAAGGTGGGACAATCGCCGCATGTCGCAGTATTTCGAAGTCCACCCCGAGAATCCGCAAGCCCGCCTTCTCAAGCAGGCCGTGCAGCTGCTGGAAAAAGGCGGCGTGCTCGCCGTGCCCACTGACTCCAGCTACGCGCTGGTCTGCCAGCTCGACGACAAGTCGGCGGTCGAGCGGCTGCGCCGCATCCGCGGCGTCGACGACAAGCATCACCTGACGCTGCTGTGCCGCGACCTCAGCGAGCTGGCCAGCTACGCGCGGGTCGACAACCGGCAATACCGCCTGCTCAAGCTCGGCACGCCCGGCCCCTACACCTTCATCCTGGAGGCCAGCAAGGAAGTGCCGCGCCGCGCCAGCCACCCCTCGCGCAAGACCATAGGCCTGCGCGTGCCCGAGCACCGGGCGCTGCAGGAACTGCTGGCGCTGCACGGCGCGCCGCTGCTGGCCAGCACGCTGATCCCCCCTGGCGAGGCCGATCCGCTCAACGACCCGCAGGAAATCCGCGAGCGCTTCGAGCAGGAGCTGGCCGCCGTGATCGACGCTGGCGCCTGCTCGCTTGAACCCACCACAGTGATCGATCTCACGCCGATGGGCTCGGGCGACGAACCCGAGGTGATCCGCGCCGGCCGCGGTCCGCTGGCCGCGCTCGGCCTATGAAGCCAGTCTCTGAAGCCGGCCTGCGACAATAAGCCGATGGACTTCGCCCAAATCATCCAGACCGTTGCGATCTACGCCCTGCCGGTGCTGTTCGCCATCACCGTGCACGAGGCCGCGCACGGCTATGCGGCGCGCCATTTCGGCGACAACACGGCTTGGTCGCGGGGACGCATCACGCTCAACCCCATCAAGCATATCGATCCGGTCGGCACCATACTGATGCCGCTGATCCTCTATTTCGCGACCGCGGGCAGCTTCCTGTTCGGCTACGCCAAGCCGGTGCCGGTCGACTTCGGACGGCTGCGCAACCCCAAGCGCGACATGGTCTGGGTCGCGCTGGCCGGACCGGCCTCCAACTTCGCGCAGGCGCTGCTCTGGGCGGCGCTGCTGATCCTGCTGCACGCGCTCGGCGTGCGCGAGCGCTTCTTCCTCGGCATGTGCCTGGCCGGCGTCAATGTCAACCTGGTGATGTTCGCCTTCAACCTGTTCCCGCTGCCGCCACTCGACGGCGGCCGCATCCTGGTCGGCCTGCTGCCCTGGAAGCAGGCGGTCGCCGTCTCGCGCATCGAGCCCTGGGGCTTCTTCATCGTGATGGCGCTGGTCGTCAGCGGCATCGTCGGCAGCTTCTGGCTGCGCCCGCTGATGGCACTCGGCGCCGGCGTGATCGAGTTGCTGCTGACGCCGCTGCGCTGGCTGCTGCTCTGATCGATCCGACCGTCCCCTATCTCTTTCGTCCCACGCACCCGTTTTCCTTCCCATGAGCTCCCCCCTGCGCGTTCTCACCGGCATCACCACCTCGGGCACGCCCCACCTCGGCAACTACGTCGGCGCCGTGCGCCCGACCGTGCGCGCCAGCCGACTGCCCAATACCGAGAGCTTCCTGTTCCTGGCCGACTACCATGCGCTGATCAAGACCGGCGACCCGGCGCGCGTGCAGCGCTCGACGCTGGAGATCGCCGCCACCTGGATCGCCTGCGGCCTGGCGCCAGAACAGGTCACCTTCTACCGCCAGTCCGACATCCCCGAGATCACCGAGCTGACCTGGTTCCTGACCTGCCTGACCGGAAAGGGCCTGCTCAACCGTGCGCACGCCTACAAGGCGATGCTGGACAAGAACGCCGCCGCCGGTGCCGACCCGGATGACGGCGTCAACGCCGGCCTGTTCATGTACCCGGTGCTGATGGCGGCCGACATCCTGCTGTTCAACGCCAATCTGGTGCCGGTCGGCCGCGACCAGGTCCAGCATATCGAGATGGCGCGCGACATCGCTTCCAGCTTCAACCACCAGTACGGCGAGCATTTCGTGCTGCCCGAGGCGGTGATCGAGGACGCCGTCGCCACCCTGCCCGGCCTCGACGGCCGCAAGATGAGCAAGAGCTACGACAACACGATCCCGCTGTTCGCGCCGCGCGAGCAGCTGAAGAAGCTCATCCTGGGCATCGTGACCGACTCCAAGACCCCCGGCGAGCCCAAGGACACCGAAGGCTCGGCGCTGTTCCAGATCTACCAGGCCTTCGCCACCCCCGAGGAAACCGCCGCCTTCGCGCAGGCCTACGCCGACGGCATCGGCTGGGGCGACGCCAAGCAGCGACTGTTCGAGCGCATCGACAGCGAGATCGCCCCGATGCGCGCCACCTACGAGGAGCTGATGACCTACCCCGAGCGGGTCGAGGCCCTGCTGCGGGCCGGCGCCGCCAAGGCACGCGCCGTCGCCACCCCCTTCACCGCCCGGCTGCGCCACGCCGTTGGCCTGCGCCCGCTGCAGGCTCTCGCCGAAACCAGGGTCAAGACCGACAAGGCCGCGCTGCCGAGCTTCAAGCAATACCGCGAGAAGGACGGCCTGTTCTACTTCAAGCTCGCCGATGCCAAGGGCCGCGTGCTGCTGCAAAGCCGTGGCTACGCCTCGCCCAAGCATTGCGGCGAGGCCATCGCCCACCTCAAGGCCCAGGGCTGGAGCGCCAGCCCCGCGCTGCACGAGATGGCCGCCGTCGCCGAAGGCGCGAGCGCGGCCGAGGCCGATGCGGCTTTGCAAGCCTTGCGCGAGGCAGCTTGAAAACTGGCCGAAAATGCTGCTACAATAGTGGCTTCGACACGGAGAGATGGCAGAGTGGTCGAATGCGCCGGACTCGAAATCCGGTATACGGTTCATACCGTATCTAGGGTTCGAATCCCTATCTCTCCGCCAAATTCAAGGACTTACACGAGTCCGCAAGAGCCAGCCGCCATGCTGGCTTTTTTGTTTCCGGCCTCCATTCAGAAACCAGGACCCTGTCATGGTCATTGCTTGCGACTTGGCGCAGCAGGCGTATAGTGGAAACCACTGTCAGGTCCGAAGTTGAAGCGCAAGCGGATGCTCCGGCAAAGGAACAAAGCCCAAGGGTGGGATCCTGACTGACAGCGCTACCCACGCCAGCGGGACTGGCTAGGCCTATAGGTTTTTGGTAAAGGAGGTCCGCTTCGCGAGTAGTCTCAATCACTGAACCGAATGCCGCAAGGCCCCGCCCCGTCTTGACGGGGATACCCTCCTGCTAGTCAAGCAGTAACAAACCCGCCACCCGGCGGGTTTGTTGTTTTCCAGGCTCAGTCCGGCGCGAAATGCCGCAGGTAACGACTCGCCTGGCCGGGACGATGCACCAGCGTCAACTGGTATCTGGCGCGCGATGCCGCCACGTAGAACAGGTTGCGCTGATCGGGCGTCTCGCCATCGAAGTCCGCCCGGTTCAGGTCGGGAATGATGACATGCTCGAACTCCAGCCCCTTGACCGCCTCGATGCTCGACAGGATGATGCGCTCGCCAGCCCATTTTTCCGCATGGGCATCGTGGTCATGCGCCAGCAGGCTGCGCAGGAACTCGGTGATGGAGGCATAGGATTGACTGGCGCGCACCAGCCCCTGCAGGGAAAGCTCGGCATCCTCGGCGGCCTCGGCCTGCACGAAGACCCGACGTGCCAACGGGCGGATGTCCAGCTTGGCAACGACCCGCGCCAGGTCCTCGATCCGGTCGGAAGCGGCCAGCCGCATGGCCTCCCGCACCCGCTGGCTGGCCGTCGCGTGCGGGGTCTGCCTGAGCAGCTCGGGCAGCACGAACTCGACGAAGTTGGCCTGGGTCGCGCGCTCGACGATCTGGGCGGTCTGGGCCTCGTCCGCCTGCGGCATGACGCCGCCGATGAACTCCCAGCTCGCCCGCTTGGCCGGCCCCAGCAGCGTGGCCCGGAATGGATCCGGCAGCCCGACCGCTGCCGCGAGCAGCAGGCGCAGGAACAGGACTTCCGGCCGCTCCAGATAACTGGTGAAGCCCACGGTCTGGTAGCGGATCGCCTGGCGACGCAGGCCATGTTCCAGCTCGGTGGCGGCGCTGGGATGGCGCAGCAGCACTGCCAACTGCGATCTCGGGGAGTCCGGGCGCAAGCCCGGGCGCCGGGTCAGCGCGTCATTGATCCAGCCGATCAGCTCGGTGGCCGAGCTGGCCTGGCGCAGCTCCACCCTGGACTGGAGCGCCGCCTGGCTCGGATAGGGCTTGTGCGCCAACCGGGCCAGGGGCTGCGCGATCGCGCCGCCGAAGCGGCGCGTCTCGGTCAGCGGCAGGCGCTGGGGCTCGCCGATGAAGGCCGAAAAACCCGGCCCCATGAAGTAGGCATCGGCACCGTCACGGGCGTGAATGACCTGGTCCCGGTCGCCAACGCCCAGGAATTTCACCCCGTCATTGACCGCCAGCAAGGCCTGCAGCACCGTGAACATGGCCCAGTTGGTGTCGTGCATCTCGTCGAGGATCACCGCATCGAGCCTGAGCCGCAGCGGGTGCCGTTCCCAGCTGAATGACGAGTCGTCCGACGACAGGATGCGTGCCAGGTCGTAGGTCGCGTCGCCTGCATAGCGGAACCTCACGCGCGGCTCGCCGGCGGCATCGACGAAGTGACAGCGTTGCGACTCGTAGCACTGGTAGACCGCCAGGGTGGTGAAATCCCGCCCCAATTCGCCGGCGCTGTCCGGGGTGATCCGGAAACCCTCCTCCTGGCGCAGCAGCTGCATCGAGCCCTTGATCTGGGCGAACTCGTCGAGCAGGCCCTCGACCGCGAATTCGCCCGTGCCCTCCAGCGCGAACTCGCCCTGGTAGCGGGTCGAGAGCGACTCGCGCGCGCTGGCGATCGCGGCCAGCACCTCGGGGCGGACCTGCTCGGCGCGGCTCAGCCGTTCGACCGTCAGGTTTTCCAGCCATTTCAGGCGGGCCGCGCAGAAGTCCTCCAGCGTGCCGACCCGGATCGCCCGGGCGAGCTCGGGCTTGAAGCCCAGCCGCTGGAAGGCCTCGACATAGGCCTGGACGCCGGACTCGGTGAACGACAGCGCCACGATCCGGGACGGGTTGGCGCCCTGTTCGATCAGACGGGCAATCCTCAGCGCCGCCGTCGTGGTCTTGCCCGCGCCCGCGTTGGCCTCGACCAGGATGCGCGGGTGGGTGCAGGCGCAGATCTCGCTCTGCTCGCGGGTCATCACGATCGGGGTTGCCGCGCTCATCGGTGCCTTTGGGTTCAATGCTTGTTAAAGCCTTGCATTATTGATCCGGAACAAGAGATCAGCCCCGGCAACCGCCAAGGACTGCCAGCGGTTTCACGCCAGTCTCGCGCCCTTGACTATGGAGCACCTCATGGCCATTGATAAATGTTGAGCATGCCCGGGAAGCAACAGACATATACTCCCTCCACTATCTAAAGAAAAGGAGGTCCTTCATGAAACCTCGACACCTGAAAACGCTGCTGGCAGTCATGCTCTGCGGTCTTTCCTTGGCCGCATCGGCGCAGCAGCCAGCGGACAACGGTCGCCTGCTGGCATCCAACTGCTTCCAGTGCCACGGCACCAACGGCGTCAACGGCGCCTTTGGCAATCTGGCCGGCGTCACGCAGAAGGACTTGCTCGACAAGCTCAACGACATGCGGCTCAAGCCCGCAGGCGCCAACCTGATGGCGCCGCACGCGCGCGGCTACAGCAACACCGATCTGTACTGGATCACCTATTACTTTTCCCGGCTGCCCAAGCCCTGAGCCAGGAGGCTTGTCATGAACAACAGAAGGCATTTCATCGCGGCGGCAGCCGCCACCGCCGCCGCCGCGCTCATCCCCTTGCGCGCCTCTGCGGCGGTCAACCGCGTCGTCGTCGTCGGCGGTGGCATGGCCGGCGCCACGGTGGCCAAGTACCTGCGCCTGTGGAGCAACCGGACCCTCGACGTGACGCTGGTCGAGCAGAATCCGACCTATGTCTCCAACATCATGAGCAACCTGGCCGTGACGGGCCAGGTCGCGCTCAGCAGCCTGAACTTCGGCTACGCCAAGCTCGTGTCCAAGTACGGTGTCAAGCTCGTCACGGCCAGCGTCACGGCGGTCGAACCCGCTGGCGCCGGTCTCTGGAAGGTCACGACCCGGACCGCGAACGGGAGCGTCGGCACCCTCCATGCCGAACGCGTGGTGCTCGCTCCGGGCATACAGATGGATCCGGTGCCCGAGACCTCCGACCCGACCCGATCGGCGGACATCCTGCATGCCTGGATCGCCGGGCCGCAGACCAACCAGCTGCGTCAGCGCCTCGCGGCCATGGCGCCCGGCGGCACCTTCGTGATGTCGATACCGCCCAAACCCTACCGCTGCCCACCCGGGCCGTACGAGCGCGCCTGCGTGGTGGCCGACTACCTCAAGCGCAACAAGCCGAACTCGCGCCTCGTCGTGCTCGACGCCAACCCAGGCATCTCGGCCGAGCCCGAGAACTTCGGCTACGCCTTCGGCACGCTCTACCCCAGCGTGCTGCAGTATGTCCCGAACGCCAAGGTGGTGTCGGTCGACTCGCCCAGCGGCACCGTGACCGCGGACGTGACCGTCTCCGGCGTGACGACGCGCCAGCAGTTCGCCAGCAACGTGCTCAACGTCATCCCGCCGCACCGGGCCGGCGCCATCGTCCAGCTGGCCGGACTGGCCAATGCAACCGACCAGCCCTTCGCCCAGGTCTGGCCCTACTCGTTCGAATCGGTCGCCAAGCCCGGACTGCATGTCATCGGCGACTCGCACCGCACCGCGGGCACGGGCGGCACCGGCCTGCCGATGGCCGGCCATGTCGGCAACCAGGAGGCCAAGATCTGCGCCAGCGCGATCGTCAGCCTGCTGGCCGGCAAGTCGGTCGACACGGCCTTGCTGGCGGCCAACTCGGCCTGCTATTCGCCGGTCAGCAGCACGCTGGCGTCCTGGCTCACCGCGGTCTACCACTACGAGGACTACACCGATCCCAAGACGCTGCTGACCTCCAGGAAGTTCGTCATCCATGACTACGTCAGCGGCAGCACGGGCGTCGCGACCGAGGCACTCAAGCCCAGCAGCGAGAACTTCTCGAAGATGAACACCTGGTTCAAGTCGCTGATGGCCGAGTCCTACTCGTGAGACAGGCCGGTGCGCGGATTCGGCGCGCACCATAGAGAAAGCCCAAGTAACTTGCGTTGCTTGGGCTCTGTCTTGGCGGAGCGGGAGGGATTCGAACCCTCGATGAGGCTCTACACCCCATACTCCCTTAGCAGGGGAGCACCTTCGGCCACTCGGTCACCGCTCCGGAAGCCCTTATTATGCCTCAAAAAAACGGGGTTCTCAGGCCTGGGCCAGAGAATCTTGCGGCTGGTCGAGGTCGAATTCGCGGTGCAGCGCGCGCACGGCGAGCTCCATGTACTTCTCGTCGATCACGACCGAGGTCTTGATCTCGGAGGTCGAGATCATCTGGATGTTGATGTTCTCGGCGCTCAGGCAACGGAACATGCGGCTGGCCACGCCGACATGGCTGCGCATGCCGATGCCGACGATGCTGACCTTGCAGATGCGGGCGTCGCCGATGACTTCAGCGGCGCCGAGCTGCGGCGCGACCTGGTCCTTGAGCAGTTCCAGCGTCTTGGCCAGGTCGTTGCGGTTGACGGTGAAGCTGAAGTCGGTCAAGCCGCCCTTGCTCACGTTCTGGATGATGACGTCGACCTCGATGTTGGCATCGGCCACCGCGCCCACGATCTGGTAGGCGATGCCGGGGGTGTCAGGCACGCCCAGGACCGAGACCTTGGCCTCGTCGCGGTTGAAGGCAATACCGGAAACGACGGCTTGTTCCATATCTTCGTTGTCCTCGAAAGTGATCAGGGTGCCCGAGCGGGCTTCTTCGTTCAGGTCGATGTCCCAGGGCGTGAAGCTCGAAAGCACGCGCATCGGGACACGGTATTTGCCGGCAAACTCCACCGAGCGGATCTGCAGCACCTTGGAGCCCATGCTGGCCATCTCCAGCATCTCCTCGAAGCTGACGCGCTCCATGCGGCGGGCCTCGGGCACCACGCGCGGGTCGGTGGTGTAGACGCCATCGACGTCGGTGTAGATCAGGCACTCGTCGGCCTTGAGCGCGGCCGCCACGGCCACGGCCGAGGTGTCGGAGCCGCCACGGCCCAGCGTGGTCACGTTGCCCAGCGGATCGATGCCCTGGAAGCCGGTGATGATGACGACCTTGCCGGCATCGAGCTCGGCCTTGACGCGGACATCCTCGATCGACTCGATGCGCGCCTTGGTGTGGCTGCTGTCGGTCTTGATCGGCACCTGCCAGCCCGAGAAGCTGACCGCATCGAGGCCTTCGGCCTGCAGCGCGATCGCCAGCAGCGCGGACGAGGCCTGTTCGCCGGTGGCGCCGAGCTGGTCGAGCTCGCGGCCGTAGGCGACGCCCGGCTTGGCCGGCGCGAGTTCCTTGGCCAGGCCCAGCAGGCGGTTGGTTTCGCCGCTCATGGCGCTGGGGACGACCACCATCTGGTAGCCGGCGCGGTGCCACTTGGCGACACGCTTGGCGACGTTGCGGATGCGCTCGGTCGAGCCCATGCTGGTGCCGCCGTATTTGTGAACGATCAGTGCCATCGTGAAAACGGTGTAGGTAAGGCCGGAATGTGAAACTTTTGCGACGCCGGCTGCCGGACGCAAAACATTTCAATTATATCGATGGCTGGTAGCGCAGCCCCACGCCGTCGCGCAGCAGATGGCCGCTGGCGAGCTTGAGCCGGATGCGATGGCCGCGCGTGGTGCAGGCCGCGATCTGGTCCAGTGCCTGTTCCAGCTGGGCCTCGCTCGGCATGGCCTGCCAGCCGGCGCGCAGCCAGTGGCGCAGCACGTTGGCCTGGCGCGCGCGACTGAGCGTCTGCAACAGCTTGATGACGGGCGGATTGCCCACGGCCAGCAGGTCCTCGGCGGCCATCTCGTCGAGCAGGATCTGCGCCTGCGCGGCGTGACGCGCGCTGCGCGCCAGTGTCTGCGCATAGGCCGGAAAGGTCGCCGCCAAGGCTGGCAGCAGGCGCGCGCGGATGCGGTTGCGCGTGTAGCGCTCATCGGCATTGGTCGGATCGACCACGTAGGAGATGCCCTGCCGGTCGAGCCAGTCGCGCAAGGCCTGGCCATCGACGCCCAGCAGCGGGCGGCCGAAGCGGGCGCCGTGGCGCTCGAAGGACTCGGCCATGCCGGCCAGCCCCGGCAGGCCGGCGCCGCGACCGAGCGCCAGCAGCAGGGTCTCGGCCTGGTCCTGCGCATGCTGGCCCAGCAGCACCCAGGCGGCACCCGTTTCCCGGGCCGCAGCGGCCAGCGCCAGGTAGCGGGCCTGGCGCGCGGCGTCCTCGGGGCTCTGGCCAGGGGCATGGCGCGCATCGACCCGGATCACTTGCAGCTGCACGCCGAGCGCGTCACAGGCCAGGCGCGCATGGCGCTCGAAATCGTCGCCGGCGGCCTGCAGGCCATGGTGCACATGCAGCGCCCGCACCTGGCCTGGCCACAGCGTCCGCGCGGCCAGCAGCAGCGCGGTCGAGTCGGCGCCGCCGCTGTAGGCGACGGCCCAGGGCTGGGTGACAGCGGGCTTGGCGGCGGACAGCGGGTGGCGCGCCGCCCAGGCGCCCAGGGCGCCGAGGCAGGGATTGTCAGCCGCGCCGGCCCTTGCCATCGGCCTTGGTGTCGGTGAAGCGGCCGTAGCTGTTGAGGCGATCATGGCGACGCTCGATCAAGGCATCGGTCTTGAGGTCGGCCAGCTGACGCCAGGCATCGGCCAGCGCGCGCTTGAGGCTGGCGGCCATGGCCTGCGGGTCGCGGTGGGCGCCACCAACGGGCTCGCTGACGATCTTGTCGACCAGGCCCAGCGCCTTCAGGCGGTGCGCGGTGATGCCGAGCGCCTCGGCCGCTTCGCTGGCGCGCTCGCTGGTCTTCCAGAGGATGGAGGCACAGCCTTCCGGGCTGATGACCGAATAGACCGAATACTGCAGCATCAGCACCTGGTCGGCGACCGCGATCGCCAGCGCGCCGCCCGAGCCGCCTTCGCCGATGATGGTCGAGATGATCGGCACTTCGAGCTGCGCCATCTCGAAGATGTTGCGCCCGATCGCCTCCGACTGGCCGCGCTCCTCGGCGTCGATGCCGGGATAGGCGCCCGGCGTGTCGACGAAGGTGAACACCGGCAGCTTGAACTTCTCGGCCAGCTTCATCAGGCGCAGGGCCTTGCGATAGCCCTCGGGCTTGGTCATGCCGAAGTTGCGCAGGGCGCGCTCCTTGGTGTCGCGGCCCTTCTGATGGCCGATGACCATGCAGGGCTGGCCGTTGAAGCGCACCAGGCCGCCGACGATCGCCAGATCGTCGGCGAAGTGACGGTCGCCGTGCAGCTCGACGAAGTGGGTGAAGATCCCGTTCACATAGTCCAGCGTGTAGGGCCGGTCGCTGTGGCGCGCGATCTTGGTGATCTGCCAGGGCGTCAGCTCGCTGTAGATGTCACGGGTCAGCTGCAGGCTCTTCTTGCTGAGCTGCTCGATCTCTTCCGAGATGTCGACCGCGGACTCGGTCTGGACGTAACGCAGTTCTTCGATTTTGGATTCGAGTTCGGCAATCGGTTGCTCGAAGTCGAGGAAGTTCTTTTTCGCCAAGGTGTACTCCTTTGGTCGGTTCTGTGATGCGCGAACGCTTCAGCTCGCCGCCGGCACGGGATCCAACGAGCGCCAAATATACCAAGTCGCGACGCTGCAATAGGGGGACCAGGCGGCGGCGACCTCGCGCGCCTCGCTGCGGCTGACCGGCTCGCCCGAGAAATAGCTCTGGCTGATGCCTCGGATCAGGCCCACGTCATCGAGCGGCAGCACGTTCGGGCGCAGCAGGTAGAAGATCAGGAACATCTCGGCCGTCCAGCGGCCGATGCCACGGATCGCGACCAGTTCCTTGATGATGGATTCGTCGTCCATGCCGCGCCAGGCATTGACATGCAGCTCGCCCGAGTCGAAGTGGCGCGCCAGGTCGACCAGGTAGTCGATCTTGCGCGCGCTCAGGCCGGCGGCGCGCATGGCCTCGGGCGCAAGCGCCAGCACGCCAGCCGGACTGACCGCGGGCAGCAGCTTGACGAAGCGGTGCCAGGCCGCCTGCGCCGACTTGACCGAGATCTGCTGGCCGATCACGCTGCGCGCCAGCGTCGTGAAGGGATCGGCGCGCGACTGCAGCGTCACATCCGGAAAGCGCGGGATGAGCTTCTTCATCACGCGGTCGCGCTTCATCAAGTGGCGGCAGGCCTCGGCCCAATAGGGCGGGCGCAAGGGCGGCGACGCGCCAGCAGCCGCTTCGGCCACCGGCGAGGCGGCCGACTCGATCGGGGTTCTGGCCATTTCAGGCCCGTTCCCAGCTGGTGCCGGCCGGACCGTCCTTGAGCACCACGCCCTGCTCCAGCAGGGCCTTGCGGATGCGGTCGGCCTCGGGCCAGTCCTTGGCGGCCTTGGCGGCGGCGCGGGCTTCGATCTGCTGCTGGATCGCGGCTTCGTCGAGGCCGCCAGCCACGCTGCCGCCCTGCAGGAAGGCGGTCGGGTCTTCCTGCAACAGGCCCAGGATGGAACCCAGCGCCCTCAGCAGGCCGGCGCGCTCGGGCGAGCGGCTGCGGTTGACTTCGCTCGCGAGCTCGAACAGCACGGCGACCGCCTCGGGCGTGCCGAAGTCCTCGTCCATGGCGGCCTTGAAGCGCGCCGCGTAGTCGTCGCTCCAGTCGATCGCGACATCGGCCGCCGGCACCGAGGCCAATGCGGTGTAGAGGCGCTTCAGGGCATTGCGCGCGTCGTCGAGGTGGGCGTCGCTGTAGTTCAGCGCGCTGCGGTAATGCGCGCGCAGGATGAAGAAGCGCACCGTCTCGGCGTCGTAGCGGGCCAGCACCTCGCGGATGGTGAAGAAGTTGCCCAGGCTCTTGGACATCTTCTCGTTGTCGACGCGCACGAAGCCGTTGTGCATCCAGAACCGGGCCAGCGGCTGGCCGCTCGCGCCCTCGCTCTGGGCGATCTCGTTTTCGTGGTGCGGGAACTGCAGGTCGGCGCCGCCGCCGTGGATGTCGAAGCTCTCGCCCAGCATCTCGCAGCTCATGGCCGAGCACTCGATATGCCAACCCGGTCGGCCCAGGCCGTAGGCGCCGTCCCACTTGGCTTCGGCCGGCTCCTCGGCCTTGGCCGCCTTCCAGAGCACGAAATCGAGCGGATCCTGCTTGCCGTCATCCACCGCGACGCGTTCGCCGGCGCGCAGGTCGTCCAGGCTCTTGCCCGACAGCTTGCCGTAGCCCTCGAACTGGCGTACCGCGTAGTTGACATCGCCGTTGGCGCTGCGATAGGCCAGGCCTTTTTGTTCCAGCTTGCCGATCAGGTCCAGCATCTGCGGCACATACTCGGTCGCGCGCGGCTCGAAGGTCGGGCGCTCGATCTTGAGTGCGTCGGCATCCTGGTGCAGCGCATCGACCATGCGGTCGGTCAGGCCGCGGATGGTCTCGCCATTCTTGAGCGCGCGCGCGATGATCTTGTCGTCGATATCGGTGACGTTGCGCACATAGGTGACGCGATAGCCGCTGGCCTTGAGCCAGCGCTGCACGACATCGAACGCCACCATGGAGCGGGCATGCCCGAGGTGACACAGGTCGTAGACCGTCATGCCACAGACGTAGAGGCGCACATGGCCGGGTTCGATCGGAGAGAAGTCGTCGACGCGGCGCGTCAGCGAGTTGTAAATGCGCAAGGTCATGGGGAGCTTGGGGGCGGAACCCCTCAGATACAATCTTTTGCAGTATATCGGCGCAGGCTGATGGGGCCAGGCTTGACAACCAGCCCCAGCGCCGCGCAAGGTCGCGTATTGTGCCCGTTTTGGCGCGCCGCCCGGCCGCCCCCTTGCCGCAACGCCACCATGTCACGCCTTCACACCGGTTTCTCTCCTCCACTGTCCGCCGCACTGAGCGCCCTGCTGGGACTGGCAGGCCTGCTGGCCCCCGGCCTGTCGCGGGCCCAGACCAGCGTCCACGAGGAAGTCGCGCGCCTGCTGCGCGCCGGCCTGAGCGCCGAGGCGCAACAGAAGGCCGAGACCGCGCTGGCCCGGCAGCCGAACGACGCCCAGCTGCGCTTTCTCAAGGGCGTGGCGCAAAGCCAGAGCGGCCAGCCCGACGCCGCGAGCGCGACCTTCAGCGCGCTGACACAGGACTATCCCGAACTGCCCGAGCCCTACAACAACCTCGCCGTGCTGCACGCAGCGGCCGGCCGGCTCGATGCCGCCCGCGCGGCGCTCGAAACCGCCCTGCGCCTGAGCCCCGGCTACGCGACCGCGCACCAGAACCTGGGCGACATCCATGCCCGCCTGGCGGGCCAGGCCTGGGCGCGCGCGCTCGAGCTCGACCCCGGCAACCCCGCGCTGCGGCCCAAGCTGCAGATCCTCCAGCAACTGCCGTCCGAAGCGGCGCCGCGCTGATCCGACCGCCACCCACCCAGACCGCCATGAAAAGACGTCACCTGAACCGACTGATCGCCGGCACCGCGCTGGCGCTCGCCGCCGCCCTGCCCGCCTTGGCCCAGAACGCCGCTCAGCCGCCCGCCGCGCAGCGGGTCAAGCTCGAAACCAGCCTGGGCAACATCGTGCTCGAACTCGATGCGCAGAAGGCCCCGAAGACGGTCGCCAACTTCGTCCAGTACGTCAAGGACAAGCATTACGACGGCACCGTGTTCCACCGCGTGATCGACGGCTTCATGATCCAGGGCGGCGGCTTCACGGCCGAGATGCAGCAAAAGCCGACCCGCGCCAGCATCCCCAACGAGGCCGACAACGGCCTCAAGAACATCCCGCTGACGGTCGCGATGGCACGCACCAACGATCCGCATTCGGCCTCGGCCCAGTTCTTCATCAACATCGCCGACAACCGCTTCCTCAACCACACCCAGCCGACGCAGAACGGTTGGGGCTACGCGGTATTCGGCAAGGTCATCGCCGGCGCCGACGTGGTCGACAAGATCCGCCAGGTCCGCACCGGCAGCCGCGGCATGTTCGAAAACGTGCCGACCACCCCCGTCACCATCCTCAAAGCCACATTGGAGAAATAACATGGCCAACCCCCAAGTCGAACTGCACATCAAGGACCACGGCGTCATCACGCTCGAACTCGACGACGAGAAGGCGCCGATCTCGGCCGCCAACTTCCTTGACTATGTCAAGAGCGGTCATTACGACAACACCGTCTTCCACCGCGTGATCGACGGCTTCATGGTCCAGGGCGGCGGTTTCGAGCCCGGCATGACGCAAAAGCCCACCGGCGCCGAGATCAGGAACGAAGCCAACAACCAGCTCAAGAACGAGAAGTACACCGTCGCGATGGCGCGCACCAACGCCCCGCACTCGGCGACCGCCCAGTTCTTCATCAACGTGGCCAACAACGAGTTCCTGAACTTCAAGAGCGAGACCCCGAGCGGCTGGGGCTATGCCGTGTTCGGCAAGGTCGTCAAGGGCACCGAGATCGTCGACAAGATCCGTGGCGTCAAGACCGGCAACAAGGGCTATCACAGCGATGTGCCGGTCACCGATGTCGTGATCGAAAAGGCCGTTGCGCTCTGATCCCGCCGCGCTGGCAGGCTGGGGCGAATTGAACGCCCCAGCCGGCTGGCGCGCGCTGGACTTCATCTCCGACCTGCACCTGCAGGACGGCGAGCCCGCCACCGCGCAGGCCTTCAGGCACTACCTGCGGGACTGCGCGGCGGATGCGCTCTTCATCCTGGGCGACCTGTTCGAGGTCTGGATCGGCGACGACCTGCTCGACGCTGCCCCCGCCGAACGGTCGACCGAGACCGAATATGACTTTCTGGCCGGCATCTGCGCCGATCTGCGCGCCTTCTCGGCCCGGCGCGCGCTCTACGTCATGCATGGCAACCGCGACTTCCTGCTCGGCGCGCGCTTTGCCGCCGCCAGCGGCGCCACCCTGATCCCCGACCCGACCCGGCTGCGCTGGGGCGAGCAGCGCCTGCTGCTGAGCCATGGCGACGCGCTGTGTCTGGACGATGCCGACTACCTGGCTTTCCGCGACCAGGTGCGCCGCCCCGACTGGCAGGCGGCCTTCCTGGCGCGCCCGCTGTCCGAGCGCGCGGCCTTGGCCCGCGGCCTGCGCGCGCAAAGCGAGGCGCGCAAGCTGGACCCGCAAATGCACTGGGCCGACGTCGATCCGACCATGGCCAGGGAATGGCTGCGAGCCTGCCAGGCCGACCAGCTGGTGCACGGCCACACCCACCAGCCGGCCCGTCACGGGCTGGGCGACGGGCTGCAGCGGCTGGTGCTGAGCGACTGGGATGTCGATGCGCGGCCCGCGCGCGCCGAAGCGCTGCGACTCGACGCCGACGGCTGGCACCGGATCACCTTGGCGGGCTGAAGCCGCCAGGAAAACGCCCGATGGCGCAACCCAAAGGCCTTTGGCAACGCCTGGTGAAACGACTGCCGGGCCGGCTGCGGCGCTGGCTGGCACACCCGACCCTGTCCGCCCCGCCCGAGATCCCCGGCAAGCTCTGGCACAAGACCCTGGCCGGCCTGCCCTGTCTGCACGATCTGGACCAAGGCGAACGACAACGGTTGCGGCAATTGAGCGCGCGCTTCCTGGCCGAGAAGGAATTCCACGGTGCGCAAGGCCTGCTGATCAGCGACGCGATCGCGCTGAGCATCGCGGCCCAGGCCTGCCTGCCGCTGCTGCATCTGGGCGAGAAGGCGCTGGACTGGTATGGCGATTTCGTCGGCGTCGTGGTGCATCCGGACGAGGTGCTGGCCTCGCGCGAGGCCGTCGACGCGGCCGGCGTGCTGCACCGCTGGCAAGAGCCGCTGATCGGCGAGACCATGGCCGGCGGCCCGGTGATGCTGGCCTGGTCGCGTGTGTTGGGTGGCCGCCAGGCGGCGACGCAGGGCCACAACCTCGTGATCCACGAGTTCGCGCACAAGTTCGACCTGCGCGGCAAGCCGGCTGGCGCGCCGGCGAACGGCTGCCCACTGCTGCCGGCGGGCTTCATGGGATTGAGCCGCGCGGCGGCGCAACGGCGCTGGCAGCAGGCCTGGAATGCGGCCTATGAACGTTTTGGCGAACAGCTGGAACTGTCCGAGCGCTTCGGTGAACCGGCGCCCTGGCTGGACGCCTACGCAGCCGAAGCGCCGGCTGAGTTCTTCGCCTGCAGTTGCGAGGCCTACTGGGTGGCCCGCCAACGCCACGCGCGCGAGTTCCCCGAGCTGGCGCCGCTGCTCGACGCCTTCTTCAGGCGGCCGCCGCGCTGAGGCGCGCGGCGACCAGCCGGCTCACTTGCGCAGCAGGACCTTGAGCGCGTTCTGCAGGCGGCGCGCCTGGGCGGCGTCAAAGTCAGATGCCAGCACCTGCGCGACATCCTGGGCCCAGGTCTGGGCCGGCGCCGGGTCGTTGCGACGGGTCAGCAGCTTGAGCTGCAGCGCGCGGCGCGCGTCGAGCTGGTCGGCCGGGGTCGGGACCTCGGCGGCCATCTCCAGGCGCAGCAGGCTCTCGGCGCCCGCAGCGCCAACGGCCGGGGCCTTGGCGACGGCCTGGACCCAGGCGCCGCGCGCGTTGCCGACGCGGCCACCCAGGGCTTGCGCGGCGGGCAAGGCTGCCGCATCGCGCTGTTCCCAGGCGCCCAGCAGCTGGGTCAGCACCTCGCCATGGGCCTGGGCCGCCAGCTTGCGCAGCGCGGCCTCGGCATGCTCGACCGCCTCGCGCTGGGCGCGGAAGGCGGCGTCGCCCAGACGCGGGCCACGCGGCTCGAAGCCGTCGCGGTCGCCGCGCTCGGGACGGCCAAAGCCTTCACGGCGGCCATCGCGACCACCACGCTCGTCGCGGCCACCGGCGCGCGGACCCCGGTCGCCCGGGCGACCACCAGCGGCCGGCTGGGCCTTGACCATGCCGGGGCGATCGTCGCCGCGCACGGCCACGATCTTCTTGGGCGCGGCAGCCGGCTTGACCAGAGCAGCGGCAACCGCTTCCTCGGCCGACTCCTCGGCTGCGGCTTCGGGCGCGGCTTCAGCCGCAGGCTCGGCCGGCGCTTGCGCCACCGGCTTGGCCTGCTCGGCGGCGACGGCAGCCGCCTGGCCACGGATCGCGTCCTGCAGGTCCTGCATCGCGGCGCGGATCTGCTGCGCATCGCCGCCGGCATTGGCCGCTTCCAGCGCCTTGGCCGCGTCGAGCACGAGCTTGTCATGCTCGCTGAGGGCCGAGGCCGACTTGCTGCGCTCGGAGCCCTTGCGCTCGAAGGCCTCGTCGATCGGCTTGCGGAAGGCTTCCCACAGTTTCTGTTCCTGCTTGCGCTCCAGCAGCACGGCATGCGCCTCCTGCTGCCAGCGCTGCTGCAGCGCCTTGACCGCATCGATGCGCAGCGAAGGCGCGGCGCCCAGCGCCTTGGCCTCCTCGATCAGCGCGTGACGGCGGGCGATGCTTTCCGACTGGGCGGCCTCCAGGCGCGCGTGGGCCGACTGCATCGCCACCTTCCAGAGCGGCTGCAGCTCGGTGTAGAGCTTCTCGCTCACATGGCCCGACTGGCGCCAGCGCTCGGCGAAGGCATGCAGTTCGCGCAGCTGCGCCTTCCAGTCGCTGTTGTCGGCATGGGCCAGGGTCCAGGCCTTGAGGTCCTCGATCATGGCCAGGCGCTGGGCGCGGCTGGCTTCGGTCTGCTCCTTGAGCTTGCCCAGCCAGGCCTCGACCAGCTTGTGGGCCGCGGTGCAGGCCTCGTCGAACTTCTTCCACAGCGCGTGGTTCGGCGCGCCGCCCTGATCGGTGGCCTTCCATTGCTCGCGCAGGCCGCGCAGCGTCTCCTGGATCTTGCGACCGCCCGGGCGCTGGCCTTCGGGCGCCTGCGTCAGCGCGACCGCCTTGGCGAGCAGCTCCTCGCGCAGCTGGTCGGCGCGCCAGCGCTGCCAGCCCTCCAGTTCGCCGGCCTGCAGCAACGCGGCCTGGACCAGGGCTTCGAGCTCGGTCGAGACATGGCGGCCATGGTCCTTGAGCGCGGCGCGCAGCACGGCGACCGCCTTGGCGGTGGTCTTGGTGTGACCCTCGGCCACATTCTGCTGCAGCGCGGCCAGCGCGGCACCGACGACTTCGGCCGCCTTGGCCTGTTGCAGCGCCAGCTCGGCCGGATTGACCGCAAAGGCGGCGGCGGCGGCGGGGGCTTCGCCGCGCGCGACGCGCAGCTCGTCAGCCCAGACCGGCACGGCGGGCAGCGGCGCCTCGGCGCTCTCGGCGGCGGCGGCGGCCTGCTCCAGCGCCGCGCCAAAGGCTTCCCAGACCAGGGTCAGCTGCTCGCGCGAGGCTTCGAGCTGGCTCGGATACTTGGGGTCCAGGCTGTCCCAGGCCGGCTCGGCGCCGAACTGCTGGGCGGCCGCCTGCCACTGTGCCACGTCAGCGCCCAGGCCGGCGAGCACCGCCTGCGCCTCGCGCCAGGGCTTGGTCGACAGCACCTCGATGCGCTGGGCCAGCAGCAGCGCGGTCTCGCGCTCGACCTGGACCCGGTGTTGCAGGTCCTCGACCGCCTTCATGCGCTCGGCCAGCGCGACCTTGAGGCCGGCCAGCGGTTCGCGCGACAGCGGCGCGCCGGCCTTGGCGGCGTCGCGCTGCCAGGCCATCGCATCGGCCAGGTTCAGGCGCGGCTGCTCGATCAGGGCCCGGGCCTTGGCGGCCCATTCCTCGGCGATCGCTTCCTGCGCCTTGGCGCGCTTGAGTTCGTCGAGCTTTTCCTTCAAGGCCTTGGCCGCGCCCTTGTCGCGGTGCGAGAGCTCGCGGTAGACCTCGGCCATGCGGTCGATGGAGGGTTCGGAGGCCAGCCACTCGCGCAGACGGGCGGCGCGCTCGCCCGAGGTCGGCGCGGTGAAGGCTCCGCCCGTGAGGGCGTCGAGTTGCGGGAGATCGGCGGGTTTGGAGGAAGGCTTGGAGGTATTCACGACGCGAACAGTATTCAGGAATTAGACGCGCGAGGCGGCGTTCGCCCCGGCATGGGTAATGCGCTATTGTCGCCTGTCTTTGCCAGGCAGGGAAAGCCGGATCAGCGGACTTCGTCCGGCAGGAACAGTTCCTGCAGATCGCTCAGGAAATCGAAGCCTCGCTCGGTCGGGCGCAGACTGGCCAGATCGCGCTCGATCCAGCCCTTGGCCTCGGCCTGCTGCAGCGCCGGCATGATGCGACTCAGCGGCAAGCCGGTGCGCTCGCTGAACAGCGCCAGCGGGAAGCCCTCGCGCAGCCGCAGCGCGTTGAGCATGAACTCGAACGGCAGCTCGGCGGGCGCGACTTCCTCCTCGCTCGCCATCGGCTGGCCCTGCAAGGCGTTCTCCATGTAGAGCTGCGGGTCGCGCCAGCGCACCTGGCGCAGCACGCGGTGCGCGAAGCTGAGCTTGCCATGCGCCCCGGCACCGATGCCCAGGTAGTCACCGAACTGCCAGTAGTTCCAGTTGTGGAAACAGCGGTGGCCGGCGCGCGCGTAGGCCGAGACCTCGTAGCGCGACAACCCGGCCAGCCCGGTGCGCTCGGTGATGCGGTCGAGCATTTCGTAAGCCAGGTCCTCGTCCGGCAAGGCGGGCGGAAACTTGGCGAAATAGGTATTGGGTTCGAGCGTCAGGTGATAGACCGACAGGTGCGGCGGATTGAAGCCCAGCGCGATGTCGAGGTCGCGGTCCAGCTCGGCCAGGGTCTGGCCCGGCAGCGCATACATCAGGTCGATGTTGAAGGTCTCGAAATGGCGCGCGGCCTCGTCGAGCGCGGCCCGGGCCTGGTCGGCGCTGTGGACCCGGCCCAGCGCCTTGAGGAAGCGATCATCGAAGCTCTGCACGCCCACGCTCAGGCGCGTGACGCCGGCCTCGCGAAAGGCCTTGAAGCGGTCCTTCTCGAAGGTGCCGGGGTTGGCCTCGAGCGTGATCTCGGTGTCGGCTTCCAGCCGCAGCAGCGCCCGGACGTCGGACAGCAGGCGGTCGATCGCGTCGGGCGAGAACAGGCTGGGCGTGCCGCCGCCGATGAAGACGCTGTGCACGCCGCGGCCCCAGATCAGCGGCAGGCTGGACTCCAGGTCGGCGCGCAGCGCCTGCAGGTAGCGCTCCTGCGGAAAATCGCCCTGGGCTGCCTCGTGCGAGTTGAAGTCGCAGTAAGGGCATTTCCTCAGGCACCAGGGCAGGTGAATGTAGAGCGACAGCGGCGGCAGGGCCGACAGCCGCAGCTGGCCCGGGCGGTGCAGCTGGATGACGGACTGGTTCATGCGGCGCCGTCCGGATACCAGCGCTCGCGCATCAGCGCCAGCATGGCGCGGGCGGCGCGGCCGCGGTGGCTGTTGGCGTTCTTGACCTCGTTGCTCAGCTGGGCGAAGGTCTGGCCGAACTCGGGGATGAACATCACCGGATCGAAGCCGAAGCCGTTGGCGCCAATCGGCTGCTCGGTGATCAGGCCGGCGACGCGCCCGCTCGCGACCAGCGGCTCGGGATCATCGGCGCTGCGCACCGCGACCAGGGTGCTGACCATGGCGGCACGACGGTTGGCCTGCCCCCGCAGCTGCTCCAGCAGCGCGCGCACATTGTTGGCGTCGCTTTTCTCGTAGCCGAACTGGGTGCAGTAGTAGGCGGTGTCCACCCCCGGCAGGCCGCCGAAGGCGTCGACACAGAGCCCCGCGTCGTCGGCCATCGCCGGCAGCCCACTCAAGGCAGCCGCATGGCGCGCCTTGGCCAGCGCGTTCTCGATGAAGGTGCGGTGCGGCTCGGGCGCCTCGGGGATGCCCAGCTCGCCCTGGCGGATCAGCGCCACCCCCAGCGACTCGAACATGGCCTGCAATTCGGCCAGCTTGCCGGCGTTGTTGGACGCCAGTACCAGTTTTCGACCTGTCATGTCCAGCTCCTCAGATCACGTCGGCGCCGGCCAGCACGGCCTGCTGCAGCACGATCAGCTCAGCTATGCCCCGCTCGGCCAGCAGCAGCAGCTGGTTCATTTCCTCGCGGCTGAAGGGCACCCCCTCGGCCGTGCCCTGGACCTCGACATAGTGACCGGCGCCGGTCATGACCACGTTCATGTCGGTGTCGCAGCCAGCATCTTCCAGGTAGTCGAGGTCGAGCACCGGCTGGCCATGGACGATGCCGACCGAGACCGCCGCCACCGGATGCAGCACCGGGCTGTCCACCAGCTTGCCCTCGGCCAGCAGCCTGTGCACCGCGTCCTGCGCGGCGACGAAGGCGCCCGTGATCGCGGCGGTGCGGGTGCCGCCATCGGCCTGCAGCACGTCGCAGTCGAGCGTGATGGTGCGCTCGCCGAGCGCCTTGAGGTCGAACACCGCGCGCAGCGAGCGCCCGATCAGGCGCTGGATCTCCTGGGTGCGCCCGCTCTGCTTGCCCTTGGCCGCCTCGCGGCTGCTGCGGGTGTGGGTGGCGCGCGGCAGCATGCCGTACTCGGCCGTGACCCAGCCCTCGCCGCTGCCGCGCTGGTGCGGCGGCACCCTTTCCTCGACCGAGGCGGTACAGAGTACCCTGGTGTGGCCGAACTCGACCAGCACCGAGCCCTCGGCATGCATGGTGTAGTTACGGGTGATGCGCACCGGGCGCAGGGCATCGGGTCGGCGGCCATCGGCACGCGGGGCCGTCGCGGTCAGGATCGGATCGGTCATGGAAGTCTTGAGCAATGAATGGGGGCTGGAGAATAGCTGCCCGCGACGCGGGTCGCGGTGAGGCCCCCCTGGTCTTTGACATAATCACCGTCTCTGCAACCTTAAGCCGTTGCGTCCCGACTGCGAGAATTGAAATGCCAGTTTACAGCATGACCGGCTATGCCACGGCCCAGAGCCAGCCCGCCGATACCGACCTCCCCACGCCCGCGGCTTCGGCCACCCTGGGCCTGGAAATCCGCTCGGTCAACAGCCGCTTCCTCGACCTGGGCTTTCGCCTGTCGGACGAACTGCGCCCGGCCGAGCCCGCGCTGCGCGAGCTGATCAGTGCCCGCGTCAAGCGCGGCAAGGTCGAGGTGCGCGCCTGGATCGAGGGCCGCGGCGACCACGCGCTGCGCCAGCCCAGCATGGCCGAGCTGCAAAAGCTGATCAGCGTGCAGGACCAGGTACTGGCCTGGATGCCGCAGTCGCGCCCGCTCTCGGTCGCCGAGGCGCTGGCCACGCTGGGCCGCAGCGCGCCCGTGCCGACCGGCTTGAGCGATGAACTGCTCGCGCTGGCGCGTCACGCGGTCGACGAATTCACCGCCTCGCGCGAACGCGAAGGCGCCAAGCTCTGCGCCATGCTGCTGGACCGCGTGGCCCAGCTGCGCGCGCTGGCGGCCCAGGCCCAGCCGATGGTGCCGCAGCTGGTCGAGCTGCAGCGCCAGCGCTTCCTGGAGCGCTGGAACGAGGCGCTAGGCGCGGCGCGAGCCGACGCCGCCGCCCAGGCCGCGCAGGAGCGCGCCCTGTCCGAAGCCACCGCGTTCGCGATCCGCATCGACGTGGCCGAGGAACTGACCCGCCTGCAGGCCCACCTCGACGAGATCGAACGCCTGATCGGCAAGGGTGGCGAGGTCGGCAAGCGGCTGGACTTCTTCATCCAGGAGCTGCACCGCGAGGCCAACACCCTGGGCAGCAAGTCGTCCAGCCTGGAGCTGACCCGGATCTCGGTCGACATGAAGGTCATGATCGAGCAGATGCGCGAACAGGTGCAGAACCTCGAATGAACGAAAACAAGATGGATTACCCCGGCAACCTCTACGTCGTCGCTGCCCCGAGCGGCACCGGCAAGTCCAGCCTGGTCAAGGCCCTGCTGGAAGTCGATTCGCACATGGAGCTGTCCGTGTCGCACACCACCCGCGCGCCGCGCGGCCAGGAACTGCACGGGCGCGAGTACTACTTCACCAGCCACGAGGAATTCGACCGCATGGTGGCGGCCGACGCCTTCGTCGAGTGGGCGCAGGTGCACGGCAACCGCTACGGCACCTCGCGCCAGACCATCGAGGACAAGATCGCCGCCGGCGCCGACATCGTGCTCGAGATCGACTTCCAGGGCGCGGTCCAGATCAAGGACCAGTTCCCCAACGCGGTGCTGATCTTCATCCTGCCGCCGAGCTGGCCCGAGCTGCGCGCGCGGCTGCAGCGCCGCAACGAGGACTCCGAGGACACCATCGAGCTGCGCATGAAAAACGCCGCCCAGGAAGTCGCACAGGTCGACAAGTTCGATTTCGTTATAATCAACGAACTGTTCGAGCGCGCGCTTTTCGACCTGAAAGCCATTGCGCACGCGCAGCGGCTCAAGTTGGCCGCTCAGCGTCGCGCCCGTGCCGACACCTTCCGCGCCCTCAATATCCCCTAATCCCCCCAAGGCCCTGCGCCGCACCGGAGCCCGTCATGGCACGCATCACCGTTGAAGACTGTCTGGAAAAGATCCCCAACCGCTTTCAGCTCGTGCTGGCCGCGACCTACCGCGCCCGCATGCTGCACCAGGGCCACACCCCCCGGGTCGAGACCAAGAACAAGCCCTGCGTGACCGCCCTGCGCGAGATCGCCGAAGGCAAGGTCGGCCTGGAGATGCTGAAGAAGGTCCCGATCTGAAGCAGGCACCGACGCCACGGACCGAAGGCACCGCGGCGCGGTGCTTTTTCTTTTTCAGGCCATGCGCCTGGACGCAAATCCCAGCAACGGCATCAATCCGCATCCATTCAGGCTAAAGTAAAGGGATGAATCAGGATGCGACCTCGACCCCCACTCTGAGCCCCGCACAGGCGGCGGCCAGGGCTTCCGCCGCCAGCTTCGCCGCGCTGGAAACCTGCCTGGATTACCTGAGCCCGGCCGACATCGAACTGGTGCGCCGCGCCTACCGCCTGGCCGACGAAGCCCATCTGGGCCAGATGCGCAAGAACGGCGACCCCTACATCACGCACCCGATCGCGGTGGCGCAGATCTGCACCGAATGGAAGCTCGACGCGCAGGCACTGTCGGCCGCGCTGATGCACGACGTGATGGAAGACTGCGGCATCAGCAAGGCCGACCTGATCGAGCGCTTCGGCATGCCGGTGGCGGAACTGGTCGACGGGCTGACCAAGCTGGAGAAGCTCGAATTCCACTCGCGCGAGCACAACCAGGCCGAGTCGTTCCGCAAGATGCTGCTGGCGATGGCGCGCGACGTGCGCGTGATCCTGATCAAGCTGGCCGACCGCACCCACAACATGCGCACCATGGGCGACATGCCGCGCAGCAAGTGGGAGCGCATCTCGTCCGAGACGATCGAGATCTACGCGCCGATCGCGCACCGCCTGGGCCTCAACCACAGCTACCGCGAACTGCAGGAGCTGGCCTTCAAGCACCTGTTTCCCTGGCGCTACGCGGTGCTGAACAAGGCGCTGGACAAGTCGCGCAACCGGCGCAAGGACCTGATCGCGCGCGTGCACGCCGAGGTCGACAACGCCTTCGGCCAGCACGGCATGGAGACCTTCATACGCGGGCGCGAGAAGACCCTGTTCTCGATCTACCACAAGATGCGGGTCAAGCACCTGTCCTTCGCGCAGGTGACCGACATCTACGGCTTTCGCATCATCCTGCCCGACCTGATGCAGTGCTATGCCGCCTTGGGCGTGCTGCACCAGCTCTACAAGCCGCTGCCAGGCAAGTTCCGCGACTACATCGCCATCCCCAAGGCCAACGGCTACCAGTCGCTGCACACCACGCTGGTGGGCCCGTTCGGCACCAACATCGAGTTCCAGCTGCGCACCGAGACCATGGACGTGGTGGCCGATTCCGGCGTGGCCGCGCACTGGCTCTACAAGGCCAGCGAACCCGACAGCACGGCGGCGCGGGACCTCAACACCCAGTGGCTGCAGTCGCTGCTCGACATCCAGCAGGAGACCAACGACGCGGTCGAGTTCTGGGACCATGTCAAGGTCGACCTGTTCCCCGAGGCGGTGTATGTCTTCACGCCCAAGGGCCGCATCATGGCCATGTCGCGCGGCGCGACCGTGATCGACTTCGCCTATGCCATCCACACCGACGTGGGCTCGCACGCGATCGGCGCGCTGGTCAACCGCGAGCAGACCCCGCTGCACACCGAGCTCAAGAACGGCGACGTGGTCGAGATCGCCACCTCGCCGCACGCCAAGCCCAACCCGGCCTGGCTGAGCTTCGTGCGCACCGGGCGGGCGCGCTCCAAGATCCGCCACCACCTCAAGACCATGGAGCTCAAGGAGTCGCACGAGCTGGGCGAACGGCTGCTGCTGCAGGCGCTGCGCGCCGAGGGCATCGCCGCCCTGCCCGACGGCGTCGGCCAGCCGCCCGGACTGTGGGAGCGGCTGCTGCGCTTCACCGGCAACCGCAACCGTGACGAGCTGCTGACCGATATCGGCCTGGGCAAGCGCATCGCCTCCATGGTCGCGATCAAGCTCGCCAGGCTGCTGGGCGAGGCCGGCCTCAAGCCCGACGTGCTGCTGATGACGCAGGAACGCTACGCGGGCGGCCACGACCAGCTCAGCCAGGGCGTGCTCGCGCTCGACGGCAGCGAGGGCGCCTCGGTCCGTTATGCGAGCTGCTGCCACCCGATTCCGGGCGACGCCATCGTGGGCTACCTGGGCCGTGGCGAGGGCCTGGTGGTGCATACCGACGACTGTCCCGTCATCCAGAAGCAGCTGCTGCGCGACAGTGAACGCTTCACCGCGGTCGAATGGTCGGACGAGCCGGTGCGCTCCTTCGAAACCTGCCTGCTCGTCACGCTCAACAACGTCAAGGGCGCGCTGGCCAAGGCCGCCGCCGCGCTGGCCGCCGCCGAGGCCGACATCACGCACCTGCAGATGAGCAAGGAGCCGGTGCTGTCCGACCTGGACATCCGCTTCACGGTGGCGGTGCGCGACCGCATCCACCTGGCCCATGTGCTGCGCAGCCTCAAGCGCACGCCGTCGGTGATGCGGATCCACCGCGAACGCCCGGGCAGCGACCACCACGGCGCGACCTGAGCGTGGCCGGCGGCGCTGGCTCCTTCAGGCCGCTGGCGGCGGATAGCTGACCTTCAGCAGCTCAAGCGTCTCCCAGCCGGCGGGCGTGCGCAAGCGGACCTCGTCGCCCACGCGCGCCTTGAGCAGCGCCTGCGCCACCGGCGCGATCCAGCTGATCTGGCCCTGGGCGCTGTCGGCCTCGTCGATGCCCATCAGGGTCACGCTGGTCTCGCTGCCGTCCTCGCGCGCGTAGGTCACGGTGGCGCCGAAGAAGACCTGATCCCTGCCGTGGTGCAGCGAAGGGTCGACCACCACCGCGATGTCGAGTCGCCGGGTCAGGAAGCGGATGCGGCGATCGATCTCGCGCAGCCGCTTCTTGCCATAGAGGTAGTCGCCGTTTTCCGAGCGGTCGCCGTTGCTGGCGGCCCAATGCACGATCTCCACCATCCTGGGGCGCTCGACGTCGAGCAGCTGCAACAGCTCGGCTCTCAAGCGATCGTGGCCGGCGCGGGTGATGTAGTTCTTGCCGCCAGCGGGCAGCCTGGGCAGGCCGAGATCCTCGTCGTCATCGGCATCGGTTTCGCGGGTGAAGGCTGGGCTCATGCGGAAAGTGTATGCGGGCCGCGCATCGATAAACGCCTAGAATCTTCTGAACCCAACAACAATTGCTAATTACGCCATCGTTCAGAAATGCGCAGCCACTCCAGCTTTCTTGCCAAGGATTCGCCACTGCTGGCCGAACTGACCATGGACGAGGCCGCCACCCGGCGACTCATCGACCAGATGCTGGTGGACGCCGGCTGGGAAGCCGACACCCTGGAGCTGACCCACGCGAAAGGCGCCCGCCCTGAGCGCGGCAAGCACCAGGCCATTGCCGAATGGCCCACCCAGGGCCAGCAGCGCGCCGACTACATGCTGTTCGCCGGCCTCACCCCCATCGCGGCGGTGGAGGCCAAGCGGCTGAACACCAACGTGGCCGGCAAGATCGCCCAGGCCGAGCGTTACGCCCGGGGGGTCGTCATCGAGCCGGATCACGAAGCCGCCTGGCTCGCCGAAGGGCGCAACGCCCCCTGGCCCGACGGACAAGGCGGGCTGTTCCAGCTGCCCTTCGTCTACTCGTGCAACGGCCGCCCGTTGCTCAAGCAGAGCCCGGAAGCCAGCGGCACCTGGCACCGCGACCTGCGCCACCCCTCCCGCCTGGCCAGGCCGCTGCAGGGCTTTCACTCCCCGGCCGGCTTGCTGGACCAGCTCAGGCGCAGCCGAGCCGAGGCCGAAGCCAGGCTGCGCCAGGAGAGCCTTGCCTACCTGGGCCTGCGCGACTACCAGCAAAAAGCCATTTCAGCGGTCGAAAGCGCCTTGGCAAATGGCCAGACCCAATGCCTGTTGGCCATGGCCACCGGCACGGGCAAGACCCGCACCATCATCGGGCTGATCTACCGCTTCCTCAAGGCCGAGCGGTTCCGGCGCATCCTGTTCCTGGTGGACCGCACCGCGCTGGGCCAGCAGGCGCTGGACGCCTTCAACGAGGCACCGCTGGAGCTCAGCCAGCCGCTGTCCAGGATCTACCACGTCGCCGAGCTGGGCGACATGGCGCACGAGGCCGAAACCCGCGTGCAGGTCGCCACCGTGCAGGCCATGGTCAAGCGCATCTTTGCCAGCGACAACCCGCCCGCGCTCGATGCGTTTGATTGCATCATCGTGGACGAAGCCCATCGGGGCTACACGCTGGACCAGGACATGACCGAGGGCGAACTGGCCCTGCGCGACCCCAACCAGTACCTCAGCACCTACCGGCGCGTGCTGGACTACTTCGACGCGGCCAGGATCGGCCTGACCGCCACCCCGGCCCGCCACACCATCGAGATCTTCGGCAAGCCCGTCTACACCTACTCCTACCGCGAAGCGGTGGCCGACGACTGGCTGATCGACCACGAGCCACCCATCCGCTACGAGACGCTGCTGACCCGTCACGGCATCCACTTCGACAAGGGCCAGCAGGTCGAGGCCATCAACCTGGCCACCGGCGAAATCGAAGTCGCCGAGCTCGACGACGAACTGAACTTCGCGCTCGAGAGCTTCAACCGCCGCGTCATCAACGAGGACTTCAACCGCGTCATCTGCGAACAGCTGGCCCGGGAGCTGGACCCGATGGGCGAGGAGAAGGTCATGATCTTCTGCGCCACCGACGCGCACGCCGACATGATCAAGCGCCTGCTGAGCGACGCCTTCAAGTCCGTCCATGGCGAGCAATACAACCAGGCCGCCGTGGAAAAGATCACCGGCGCCTCGGACAAGGTGGACCAGCTGATCCGGCGCTACAAGAACGAGCGCTTTCCCACCATCGCCCTCACGGTCGACCTGCTGACCACCGGCATCGACGTGCCGCCCATCTGTCACCTGGTGTTCCTGCGCCGGGTCAAGAGCCGCATCCTGTACGAGCAGATGATCGGCCGCGCCACCCGACGCTGCGACGACATCGGCAAGACCGTCTTCAAGATCTACGATCCGGTGGACCTCTATGCCTCGCTACAGGCGGTCAACACCATGCAGCCGCTGGTGAAAGACCCCAGCGTGACGCTGGAGCAATTGGTCGCCGAGCTCGAGCAGCCCAACGCCTACGTCACCACCGGCAGCGCGCCGGACCGGACCCATGCGCACGACCTGCTCGACCAGCTCAACCAGAAGCTGATGCGCGTGCTGCGCGACGCCCAGCACAAGGCCGAGAAAAAGCCGGCCCTGAAGGAAAGGCTGGAACAACTGGAACAGCAATGGGGCGTGGCCCCGAAGGACCTGCACCGGCACCTGCGCCAGCTCGGACGGGAAGGCGGCCCCCAGGCAGCGGCGGACTTCCTGCGCCAGCACACCCGGCTGCTGGTGCAGATCGGGGAAGTCAAGCAATTGCTGGGAACGACGTACCTGCCCGTCATTTCCCAGCACGCGGACGAGCTGCAGGAGCGCACCCAGAGCTGGGGCACCTACGCCAAACCCGAGGACTACCTGGGCAGCTTCGGCGACTTCGTGCGCCAGCAGCTCAACCAATCCGTGGCGATGGCGACGGTGGTCAACCGGCCCAAGGACCTGAGCCGCGCCCAGCTCAAGGAATTGCGCCTGCTGCTCGACGGCGCCGGCTACTCCGAAGCCAAGCTCAAGGCCGCCTGGCGCAACCAGAGCAACCAGGACATTGCCGCCGGCCTCATCGCCTACATCCGCCAGGCGGCGCTGGGCGAAGCCCTGCTGCCCTTCGAGCAGCGAGTGGCGCGCGCGATGCAAAAAACCTACACCCTGCGCCCCTGGACGCCCGTGCAGCGCAAATGGCTGGAACGGCTGGCCAAGCAGCTCACGCACGAGCTGGTGATCGACCACGACTTCGTCAACCACGCCTTTGCCAGCGACGGCGGCGCCAAACAGCTCGACAAGCTGCTGGGCGGCCAGCTGGAGCCAGTCATGGGCGAGCTGGCCTCTGGCCTGTGGCCGCAGGTGGCCTGAGCGGGTGATAGGATTGCCAGCAATATGCCCCTTACCTCGGCCCCCGGCGCAAGCGCGGTGTGTCATGTGAGGGGTTTCGCATTTCCGGATCACGCCCACCCATGACCACCCAAGACATCGTCCAGAAGCTCTGGAACCTCTGCGACGTGCTGCGCGACGACGGCATCAACTACAGCGACTACGTGACCGAGCTGGTGTTGCTGCTGTTCATCAAGATGGAGCACGAGAACACCGAAAGCGGCCTGCTGCAGAAGCACATGCTGCCGGAATACGCCCGCTGGCCCGAGCTGCGCGACAAGAGCGGCCTGAACCTGCTGCGCCACTACCGCGAGACGCTGTTCAAGCTCTCGACCAGCGACGACCGGCTGATCGCCGCCATCTACGCCGACGCGCAAACCAGCATCAAGGAACCACGCCACCTGGAGCAACTGGTCAAGAGCCTGGACGGCATCGACTGGTTCAGCGCGCGCCAGGACGGGCTGGGCGACCTGTACGAAGGCCTGCTGGAAAAGAACGCCAGCGAAACCAAGAGCGGCGCCGGCCAGTACTTCACGCCGCGCCCGCTGATCGACACCATCGTGCAGCTGCTCAAGCCGCAGCCCGGCGAAACCGTGCAGGACCCGGCGGCGGGCACGGCCGGCTTCCTGATCGCGGCCGACCGCTACATCAAGGACCACACCGACGACCACTACGACCTGGACGAGAAGCAGCGCCAGTTCCAGCGCAACCAGGCCTTCCTGGGCATGGAACTGGTGCCGGGCACGCGCCGGCTGGCGCTGATGAACTGCCTGCTGCACGGCATGGAAGGCGACGCCGAGGGCGTGGTGCATGTGGGCAACACGCTGGGCAGCGCGGGCAGTGCCTTGCCCAGGAGCCAGATCATCCTGAGCAACCCGCCGTTCGGCACCGCCAAGGGCGGCGGCGGCCCCACCCGCGACGATTTGACCTTCACCACCGGCAACAAGCAGCTGGCCTTTCTGCAGCACATCGTGCGCCACCTGCGCGACGGGGGCCGCGCCGCCGTGGTGCTGCCCGACAACGTGCTGTTCGAGAGCGGCGTGGGCGCCGACATCCGGCGCGACCTGATGGACAAGTGCCGGCTGCACACCGTGCTGCGCCTGCCCACCGGCATCTTCTACGCCCAGGGCGTCAAGACCAACGTGCTGTTCTTCCAGAAGATCAGCCAGGCCGCCACCGGCGGCACCCGGGAGGTCTGGGTGTACGACATGCGCGCCAACGCGCCCAAGTTCGGCAAGCGCACGCCGCTGACGCATGCGCACTTTGCCGACTTCATCGCTGCCTATGGCGAAGACCCCAACGGCCTGAGCGAGCGACAGGACCAGGGCGAGCAAGGGCGCTTGCGACGCTTCAGCCGCGAGTGGATCACAAAGGAAAAAGGCGACAGCCTGGACATTGCCTGGCTGAAGGACGACAGCGCCGAGGATGCCGCCGACCTGCCCGAGCCCGCCGTGCTGGCCAGCGAGGCCATGGCGGAGCTGAACGGGGCGATCGAGGAGCTGGAAGCGATATTGGCGGAGCTGGGCGAAGCCCCGGAGGCCGCATGACCGCACTTTCGCAGCACGCATTTATCCCACAGGCTGTGGGACAAATGCCGTGGGGTCATGCCCCACTTCACACCGAAGGCGAGGATACCGAATGACCGGCAACTGGACGACTGCTTCCATTGCAGACATTGCTCAGAAAGTGGGCAGTGGGGCGACGCCGTTGGGTGGTGAGGCCGCATACAAGTCAACCGGAACCCCGCTCATCAGATCCATGAATGTGGTGTTCTTTGGCTTCAAGCGAGACGGGTTGGCCTTTATCGATGGACAGCAGGCCTCCGCACTTGACGGAGCAACCGTGCGCGCGCAAGACGTGCTGTTGAACATCACAGGTGCGTCCATAGGACGGGTGACACTTGCGCCTTCAGACATGGATGGTGCTCGCGTTAATCAACACGTCTGCATCATCCGACCGAACTCCTGCATCGACAGTCGGTACTTGAACGCCTACTTATCCAGCCCGGCAGTTCAATCAAAAATCTGGGCAGACAACACGGGAACTACGCGCCAAGCGTTGACCAAGCAACAGATCTTGGGATTTGAAATTCCTGTTGCACCGTTGACCGAGCAAAAACGCATCGCCGACAAGCTCGACACCGTCCTGACTCGCGTGGATGCCGTCAATTCCCGTCTGGCCCGCGTCGTGCTCCTCCTCAAGCGCTTCCGGCAGTCGGTGCTGACGGCTGCCACGTCGGGGCGGTTGACGGAGGATTGGCGCGGTTCCGGTTTGGCAGAATGGCAGTCAAAAGAAATACAGGAAATTTGTCATTCCATTTCTGATGGCGATCATCAGGCGCCACCCCAAGTGATTTCTGGAATTCCGTTTATCACCATTTCCGCACTACATGGTGGACATCTTGATCTGCACAAGGCGACTCGCTACGTTCCTAACTCCTACTTCTCTGCACTTGACGAGAAACGACGCCCAGCACGAGGAGACGTTTTATTTTCCGTCACAGGGTCTATTGGCATACCCGCACTAGTGGCAACTGACGAGCCTTTCACATTTCAGCGTCACATTGCAATTTTAAAGCCAGATTTAATTAAAGTTTCAAGCTCCTATCTGCGTTATTTACTCGAATCAAACGATGTAAAAAGGCAAGCGATTGCTGTTGCAACTGGTACAGCCCAGATGACGATTCCCCTTGGTGGGCTTCGTCGAATTAAAGTCAACCTGCCACCGCTCGACGAGCAAGCCGAAATCGTCCGCCGCGTCGAAACCCTGTTCGCCTTCGTCGACCGCCTCGAAGCCCGGCTGCAAACCGCCCGAACCGCAGCCAACCGCCTGACCCCTGCCCTGCTGGCCAAGGCCTTCCGGGGCGAGCTGGTAGCGCAGGACCCGGACGACGAACCGGCGGCCGAGTTGCTCAAGCGCCTGGCCGCGAGTCAGGCTGGCAGCGGATCCGGCTCGACCCGCTCCAGGAAAAAATCCGGCACAGTGAGGCATACGGCCACAGGAGATCTGCATGCTTGAGAAACTGACGCTGAGGCAGTTCACCACCTTCGACCAGATCGATTTCTCGTTCGCCCCTGGCATCAACGTCGTCATCGGCGAGAACGGCACCGGCAAGAGCCACCTGCTGAAGATCGCGTATGCCATCAGCTCGGCCAGCCATGCCGCCAGCAAATCCAGTCCCGCCCCGACCAAGGCGCAGTTGCAAAAGGACCTGGCCAGCAAGATGGTCGGTGTCTTCCGACCCGACAAGCTCGGGCGCCTGGTGCGCAGTCATCGCGCCCGTGGCGTGGTCGGCGGGCGGGCCTCCTCGAAGGTAAAGCTGCAGTTCTCGGAAGTGGCGGACGACTGGGCCTTCACGTTTTCGAGCGTCTCCAAGGTCGAGGTGCAGTTCGACGAAACCACCTCGCCCAAGAAGTTCCTGGAGGCCGAGCCGATCTTCATTCCGACCAAGGAAGTGCTCTCGATGTTTCCCGGCTTCGCGTCGCTCTATCGCAACCGCGAACTGGCGATCGACGAAACCTACTTCGACCTGTGCCTCGCGCTGGACGGCGCTCCGCTGCGCGGCCCGCGCCTGGAAGCGATCAAACAACTGCTCGACCCGATCGAGCAGCACCTGGGCGGAACCGTCGTCCGCGTGGGCGACAGCTTCTACCTCGACAGCGAGAACGGCAAGACCGAGATGCCGCTGGTGGCGGAAGGGATCCGCAAGATTGCCACCATCGCCTACCTGCTGCGCAACGGCGCACTCACCAAGCGGGGGATCGTGTTCTGGGACGAGCCGGAGTCCAACCTCAACCCCCGTTTGATCAGGGTGGTGGCCGCGATGCTGATGAGTCTGGCCTCGCAGGGGGTCCAGGTATTCATTGGCACGCACAGCTTCTTCCTCATGAAGGAGCTGGAGTTGCTGCGGCGCAGCGCCCAGGATGCCGTGCCATGCCGCTACATCACTCTGGCCTTCGATGAGGAGGGCAATCCCCTGTACGAACAAGGCGACAGCCTCAAGGAGGTCGGCAGGATAGTCGCGCTGGACGAGGAATTGTCACAGTACGATCGCGAGATCCAATCGGGACGAGCCGGATGACGACATCGGTGCGGCAAAAAACCAAAGATCTGGTCGAACACACCAAAGTCATCATCTGGAGCGGCTTGCGACCGCTGGCCCCGTCGCCTTATTCCTGGGAAATCCTGGTCTCTACCTGAGACCGAATCTCAGCCAACCTTCCCATCACCACCCCAAAAGGAGACATCCCTTGTCAGACAACTGGAAATTCGAGACCCGGTCCGTCCACGCCGGTTACAGCCCCGACCCCACGACCAAGGCCGTGGTGCCGCCGATCTACCAGACGGCGGCCTATGCCTTTGACAGCGCCCAGCACGGCGCCGACCTGTTCGACCTGAAGGTGCCGGGCAACATCTACACCCGCATCATGAACCCGACCCAGTCGGTGCTCGAAGCCAGGGTGGCCGCGCTGGAAGGCGGCATCGCCGCGCTGGCGCTGGCGTCGGGCCAGGCCGCCATCACCTACGCCATCCAGACGATCGCCGAGGCGGGCGACAACATTGTCTCGTCGGCCGCGCTGTATGGGGGCACGTACAACCTGTTCGCGCACACGCTGCCGCAGTACGGCATCCAGACACGCTTTGCCGACTCGACCGATCCCGGCAGCTTCGAGGCGCTGATCGACGACCGCACCAAGGCCATCTACGCCGAATCGCTGGGCAACCCGCGCGGCAACATCACCGACATTGCCGCGCTGGCAGAGGTCGCGCACCGCCATGGCGTGCCGCTGATCGTTGACAACACGGTGCCCAGTCCCTATCTGTGCCGCCCCTTCGAGCATGGGGCCGACATCGTCGTGCATTCGCTGACCAAGTACCTGGGAGGGCACGGCAACAGCCTGGGCGGCGCGATCGTGGATTCGGGCAAGTTCCCCTGGGCGCGGCACAAGGAGCGCTTCAAGCGCCTGAACGAGCCTGACGTGAGCTACCACGGCGTCGTCTACACCGAAGCGCTGGGCGCCGCCGCCTATATCGGCCGCGCGCGCGTGGTGCCGCTGCGCAACATGGGCGCGGCGATTTCGCCGTTCAACGCCTTCCTGATCCTGCAGGGCATCGAAACGCTGCCGCTGCGCATGGACCGCATCTGCGACAACACGCTGGCGGTGGCGCAGTACCTGAAGAACCACCCGAAGGTGCAATGGGTGAACTACGCCGGCCTGAGCGACCACCCGGACCACGCCCTGGTGCAGCAGCTGATGGGCGGCCGTGCCTCCGGCCTGCTGACCTTTGGCGTGAAGGGTGGCCGTGCCGGTGGCGAGCGCTTCCTCGACGCGCTGCAGCTGTTCACCCGCCTGGTCAACATCGGCGACGTGCGCTCGCTGGCCACCCACCCCGCGTCCACCACCCACCGCCAACTGTCGGCGGCCGAGCTGGAGGCTTCGGGCGTGACCGAGGACACCGTGCGCCTGTGCGTGGGCATCGAGCATATCGACGACCTGAAGGCCGACCTGGAGCAGGCGCTGGCCGCGGCGTGATGGCAGCAGTCGCCGTGTGCATGCGCGGCGACTGTACTGAAGTAAAGCGCGCTGAAAATGTCGTCCGCAACGCCTTGAAAACGAAGGACCGCCATGTACCTTGATCACGTTACCTTGAAGAACCTCAAGGGCTTCACAAACTTGTCGTTCAGTCTGGCGAGGCCTGACGGGTCTTACGCCGGCTGGACGGTATTCACGGGCGACAACGGATCGGGCAAGAGCACGCTGCTCAAGGCGATCGCGATCGGCTTGACCGGACGCGACGTGGCGCGCTCGCTGCAGCCGAGCTTTCACCGCTGGATCAGCGAAGGTTCGCAGCAGCAGAGCGGCACGATCGAACTGACCCTGGTGCCAGAAAAGGGCGTGGACGAATACCTCCAAGTCGGGCGCACCAGCTACAGCCCGTTCCAGGCCGTGATTCACCTCAAGGCTGTCAATTCCGATGCCATGCTGGAGGAAGACGCCTCGAAGAAAAAGGCGATCTCGGCGCAGCGCGGTCCCTGGTCGGGTCAGGCCAAGGGATGGTTCTCTTGCGGCTACGGACCGTTCCGGCGCGTGTTCGGCGCTTCGCCCGAAGCCACCCGGCTCATGGTCGGTTCGACTACAGAGCGCTACGTGACGATGTTCCAGGAGGCCGCTTCGCTGTTCGAGGTGGACCAATGGCTCAGGAGCCTGAGCCACAAGAAGCTGGAACAGAAACAGCCTGAAGCACAGTTGCTTGATCTGATTCTTGAAATCCTGCGCGATGACCTGATGCCGAACCAGATCACGATCGACCGTGTTGATTCGGACGGTCTGTGGCTACGCGATCGCAATGGCATGCAGTTGGCCTGGAGCGAGATGAGCGATGGCTATCGTGCCGCACTGGCTCTGCTGGCCGACATCCTGCGCCATCTGATCAAGGCTTACGGCTTCGACGGCCTGACCGAGCGCGATGCGGAGGACAAGCTGCGCGTCGTGCGCAGCGGCGTGGTCATGATCGACGAAATCGACGCTCACCTGCACCCCGAATGGCAACAGAAAATCGGTTTCTGGCTCAAGGCACATTTCCCGAACATCCAGTTCCTGGTCACCACGCACAGCCCCATCATCTGCCAGGCGGCCGACCCGAACGGCTTGTTCGTGCTGCCTGAACCTGGCAGCATGCAGGAGCCGCGCGCCCTGAACCATGACGAATACCAGCGCATCATCGCCTCGCGCCCCGACACCATCCTGCTGACTTCGGCTTTCGGTCTGCAGAACACACGCTCGCCGCGTGCCGTCAAGGCCCGTGCGGATTACTCCAAGCTGGCGGCCAAGCGCAATGCGGGCGCGGCGCTATCGGCGCAGGAAACCGAGGCGCTGCAGCAGCTCAAGCTGTTCGTGACCGACGAGGAATGACGGCATGAAACGGGTGCAGCGACCGGAATTGCCCCATCGAGTGGCGCAATACCTGGAGCGCCAACAGCAAGAGATCAATCGGCGACAGTCAACGGGGATGCTGAACATTGACGCATTCTGGAAAGGTCGCCGCGCCACCAAAACCGTAGGCCAGGCACTCAAGGCTCTGCAAAAATCCATGGGGCCGACCGAGCCCTGTATGTATTGCGTGGACAACCATGGCACCGACGTCGAGCATTTCTGGCCCAAAGGCCATTACCCCGGCAGAGCTTTTGACTGGGCCAACTGGCTGCTGTGCTGCACGGAGTGCGGGCGCATCAAGGGCGTTCGGTTTCCACTGGATCAGTACCAACAGCCACTGCTCATTGACCCGACCATCGAGGACCCATGGGACTACATGGACTTCGACCCGGACACTGGCAACCTGGTGGCTCGTTTCGACCTGACAGCCAACGATTGGATGACAAAAGGCGTGGCGACAGTGGATGTGTTGCAACTTGATCGTCGTGAAGCCTTGGCGGAACGCTACCACAAGACTTTTCGGCATTTGTGCCAGAAAGTGACTACCGCTCTACAAGCACCGGACCTGGACTCCACCAACTTTATCGACGAGCTGCTGAAAACAGACGACCACGGGCTGCTGCCGTGGTGCATCAACGGCGCGGGACAGTTTCGAGCTCCCTTTGACCAGCTTCGTGCGGCCTACCCCCAGATCTGGGGCGTGCTCAGACAGAGATTTTGCTGAGGCACTGCTGACCGCCGCCAAGCGCGCGGTCAAGGCGAAAAAAAACCTGCCGCATTGCTGCAGCAGGTTTTTTGATTGGTGCGGCTGGCAGGATTCGAACCCACGACCCCTTGGTTCGTAGCCAAGTACTCTATCCAACTGAGCTACAGCCGCTAAACCGTAGTCCGCCTTGCGACGGATGAAACTCTTGCAGTGAAAACGCCACCGTTGGCGCGGCGTTTTCTATATATGGTGCGGCTGGCAGGATTCGAACCCACGACCCCTTGGTTCGTAGCCAAGTACTCTATCCAACTGAGCTACAGCCGCTAAACCGTAGTTCGTCTTGCGACGGATGAAACTCTTGCAGTGAAAACGCCACCGTTGGCGCGGCGTTTTCTATATATGGTGCGGCTGGCAGGATTCGAACCCACGACCCCTTGGTTCGTAGCCAAGTACTCTATCCAACTGAGCTACAGCCGCTGAAGCCGAAAGTATAGCAGCGTTTTTAGCGTCATCAGGAGTTTGTCCAATTTTCTTCTGCCAGCCAAGGGTTTTCGAGCATGGCCAGGGCCGGACCCCGCTCCTATACTCGCCAGAATGAACGAACCAGTACATTCATTCACGAAGGGGTCCCGGACCAACGACCCCGAGCGCACCAAGGCCAACATCCTGGCCGTCGCCGAGCAGGAGTTCGGCGAGAAGGGGCTGGCCGGCGCCCGCATCGACGAGATCGCCGCCGCCACCCAGACCAGCAAGCGCATGATCTACTACTACTTCGGCAGCAAGGAGGGGCTCTACCTCGCCGTGCTGGAGGAGTCGTATCGCAAGATCCGCCAGGAGGAAACCGACCTGCACCTGGAAAGTCTGGCGCCCGAGGCCGCGCTGCGCCGCCTGGTCGGCTTCACCTTCGACCGCCATTTGCGCAACGAGAGCTATGTCCGGATCGTGATGTCGGAAAACATCCACCGTGGCCAGTTCATGCGCCAGAGCCAGTACATCCAGGACCTCAACGTGCCCGCGATCGACGCGATCCGCGAGCTCTACCAGCGCGGCGTGACCGGCGGCGTGTTCCGCCCGGGGCTGGACCCGGTCGACATCCACGCCTCGATCTCGGCGCTGTCTTTCTTCAACGTCTCGAACCGGCACACCTTCGGCCTGATCTTCAAGCTCGATACCGCCTCGCCCGACTACCTGGCGCAGCGGCGCGAGAGCGTGATCGACATGGTCTGGCGCCACCTGCGGAGCTGACCCCGCGCGACCAACCCTCGGTGGAAAACGAGGGTTTCCCCCAGCTACAAAAAAAACTAACCAGTTCGTACAATTCGCTGCTTCCAGGAGAACCTCATGCTTCAAAAACTCATAGACCAGCTCTCCAAGCTGCTGTCGCTGCTGATGGTGGCGGCGCTGGCGCTGATGGTGGTGCTGGTATTCACCAACGTGGTGCTGCGCTACGCCTTCAACTCCGGACTCACGCTGTCGGAGGAACTCTCGCGCTGGCTGTTCGTCTGGATGACCTTCCTGGGCGCCTTCGTGGGCCTGCACGACAAGGGTCACCTGGGCACCGACACGCTGATCGCCAAGCTGCCGGTCGCGGGCAAGAAGGTCTGCTTCCTGCTGGCCCATGTGCTGATGCTGTTCTGCGCCTGGCTGATCTTCCGTGGTTCCTGGGACCAGGTGGTGATCAACTACGAAACCACCAGCCCGGTGATGGAAGTCTCGATGGCCTGGTTCTATGCGTCGGGCGTGGTGTTCTCGGTGCTCGCGGGCCTGATCCTGAGCCACGACCTGTTCAAGCTGCTCGCCGGGCGCCTGAGCGAGGGCGAGCTGATCGGCGTGCGCGAGTCCGACGACATGCCGCATGGCGATCCGCATCCCTGAACCACTGGCTGAACCGAATAGGAGAATTCCATGACGATAACCCTCTTTCTGGGCGCGCTGATTGCCGCCATGATGCTGGGCGTGCCGATCGCGTTCTCGCTGCTGCTGTCGGGCGCGGCGCTGATGTGGCACCTGGACATGTTCGACGCGCAGATCCTGGCGCAGAACGTGATCGAGGGCAGCAACAGCTTCCCGCTGCTGGCCGTGCCCTTCTTCATGCTGGCCGGCGAGATCATGAACGCCGGTGGCCTGTCGCGCCGGATCGTGAACTTCGCGATGACCCTGGTCGGCCATGTGCGGGGCGGGCTGGGCTATGTCGGCATCATGGCCGCCATCATCATGGCCGCGCTGTCGGGCTCGGCGGTGGCCGACGCGGCGGCGCTGGCCGCTCTGCTGCTGCCGATGATGAACCGCGCGGGCTATGACCCGGCGCGCTCGGCCGGCCTGCTGTCGGCCGCCAGCATCATCGCGCCCATCATCCCGCCCTCGATCGGCTTCGTGGTGTTCGGCGTCGCGGCCAACGTCTCGGTCTCCAAGCTGTTCATGGCCGGCATCGCCCCGGGCCTCATGCTGGGCGCGGCGCTCTGGATCACCTGGTGGCTGCTGGTGCGCAAGGAGAAGATCAAGGCCGCGCCGCGCGCGAGCAAGGCCCAGGTGCTGGCCGCCTTCAAGGACGCGACCTTCGCGCTGGTGCTGCCGGTGATCGTGGTGGTGGGCCTGAAGTTCGGCGTCTTCACGCCGACCGAGGCGGCCGTGGTGGCGGCCGTCTACGCGCTGCTGATCTCGACCCTGGTCTACAAGGAGCTCAAGCTGAACCAGCTCTACGGCCTGTTCCTGGCCGCGGCCAAGACCACCTCGGTCATCATGTTCCTGGTCGCC
Organism: Malikia sp.; assembly: GCF_028687635.1. GTDB lineage: Bacteria > Pseudomonadota > Gammaproteobacteria > Burkholderiales > Burkholderiaceae_C > Malikia. The sequence continues at coordinate 117,799 of NZ_JAQTZS010000001.1, forward strand.
GCCGCTATGGTCTCGGCCTGGATGATCACGGTGGCCAACCTGCCGGCCGATCTGGTCGCGCTGCTGGAGCCGCTGCTGGACAACCCCACCATCCTGATGTTCGCCATCATGGGCGTCGTCATCCTGGTCGGCACCGCGATGGACATGACGCCTACCATCCTGATCCTGACGCCGGTGCTGATGCCCATCGTCAAGGCCGCCGGCATCGACCCGGTCTACTTCGGCGTGCTGTTCATGATCAACAACGCCATCGGCCTGATCACGCCGCCGGTGGGCACGGTGCTCTCGACCGTGGCGGGTGTCGGCAAGATCAGCATGGACGAGGTGACCAAGGGGGTCTGGCCCTTCATGATCGCGCAGTTCGCGCTGCTGTTCCTGATGGTGATATTCCCCGAGCTCGTCATGGTCCCGGCGCGCTGGTTCTACGGCTGAACCACGGTTCCCAAGCGCCTGGCGTGAACGGGTACGCCATGCCAGGCGCAATAATCAAGCGTACGACCATCCATCCTCAGACTGGAGACTCCACATGAAACGCCTGTTCATCAAGACCGTCCTCGCCACCGTCACGCTGGCCGCCTGCGGCATGGCCGCCGCGCAGAGCAGCAAGACCATCAAGTTCGCGACCCAGAACCCCAAGGGCCACCCGCTGGTGGCCGGCATGGAGAAGTTCAAGGAGATCGTCGAGGCCAGGTCGGGTGGCAAGCTCAAGGTCAACCTGTTCCCTGGTGGCACCCTGGGCAGCGACCAGGCCAACGTCTCGGCGCTGCAGGGCGGCACGCTCGAGATGGTGACGATGAACTCCGGCATCCTGTCGAATCAGGTCAAGGAATTCGCGATCTGGGACTTCCCCTTCATGTTCAGCAACGAGAAGGAAGCCGACGCCATCATGGACGGCGCCTTCGGCCAGAAGATGCACGCCAGGCTCGAACCCAAGGGCCTGATCGGCCTGGCCTACTACGAGCTGGGCTTCCGCCAGATCAGCAACGGCAAGCGCCCGATCAACAAGGTCGAGGACCTGGCCGGCCTCAAGCTGCGCGTGATCCCGAACCCGATCAACGTCGACTGGGTCAAGGCCCTGGGTGCCAACCCGACCCCGCTGCCCTTCCCCGAGGTCTACGGCGCGCTGGAGCAAGGCGCGATCGATGCCCAGGAGAACCCGATCTCGGTCATCCACGCCAACAAGTTCCAGGAAGTGCAGAAGCACCTGGTGCTGAGCAACCACCAGTACAACCCGCAGTCGGTGCTGATCAGCAAGAAGTTCTGGGACAAGCTCGACGCCAGCGAGCAGAAGGTCGTCGCCGATGCGGCCAAGGAATCAGCCAGGTACCAGCGCGAGTTCAACCGCGGCCAGACCGCCGGCGCGCTGGCCAACCTGAAGAAGGGCGGCATGCAGGTCACCGAGCTGCCGCCGACCGAACTGGCCAAGCTGCGCGACAAGCTGCGCCCGGTGACCGCCAAGTACGCGGTCAACGTCGGCCAGGAAACCGTGCAGGAATTGCAGGCCGAACTGGCCAAGGTCCGCAAGTAAGCGCGACAGGGACGCCGGGCTGCCGGCGCCCCTTTCTTGACAGCATGAAAACCAACCGGTTCGTACAAAAATGAAGAAGATCCTGATCCTCAACGGCCCCAACCTGAATCTGCTCGGCACGCGCGAACCGGCCCAGTACGGCTACACCACGCTGGCCGATGTCGAGGCGTTCTGCCAGGCCCATGGCGAGCGGATCGGCTACGAAGTCGAGTGCTTCCAGAGCAACTGGGAAGGCGCGCTGCTCGACAAGATCCATGAGTACGGCCGTCTCTACCAGGCGGGCGAGGCGCTGGGCATCGTCTTCAACCCGGGCGCCTTCACCCACACCTCGATCGCGCTGCATGACGCGATCAAGGGCGTCGATCCGCTGCCGGTGATCGAGTGCCATATCTCCAACGTGCACGCGCGCGAGGAGTTCCGCCATCACAGCTGGGTCTCGCCGGCCGCCGCCGGCATCGTGGTCGGCTTTGGCGTCGACGGTTACCTGGTCGCGATCGACGGCCTGGTGCGCAAGTTCGTCCATTCCGCCGCCCGCAAGGCCTGAATCCGATAAAACCGACCATGATCACCGGCAACACCGAAATCATCGCCCACATTGGCTACCCGACTTTCAGCTTCAAGTCGCCGATGATCTACAACCCCTACTTCGAGCAGGCCGGCATCGACTGCGTGGTGGTTCCGATGGGCTGCCAGGCGCCGGACTATCCGGCCTTCCTCAAGTCGGTGTTCCAGCTCACCAATATCCGTGGCGCGCTGATCACGATGCCGCACAAGGTCACGACGGTGGGCCTGCTCGACGAGGTGACGGCCACCGTCAAGGTCGCTGGCGCCTGCAATGCCGTCAAACGCCTGGCTGACGGCCGGCTGGTCGGCGACATGTTCGACGGCGCCGGCTTCGTGCGCGGCGTGCAGCGCAAGGGCCTGGACCTGAGCGGCGCGCGCGTGCTGGTGGTCGGCGGCGGCGGCGTGGGCTCGGCGATCGCGGCTTCGCTGGCCGGCGCCGGCATCGCCTCGATCGGCCTGTTCGACGTCAACACCGCCTCGGCCGAGGCCCTGGGCCAGCGCATCCAAACACACTACCCGCAAATCGAGGTCCGCACCGGCAGCAACGACCCAACCGGCTGCGATCTGGTGGTCAATGCCACGCCGATGGGCATGAAGGCCGGCGACCCGCTGCCGCTCGACGTCAACCGGCTCGCGCCCGAGACCTTCGTCGGCGAGGTGGTGATGGCGTCCGAGGTGACCGCCTTCCTGGCCGCGGCGCGCGAGCGCGGCTGCCGCACCCAGGTCGGCTCCGACATGCTGTTCGAGCAGATCCCGGCCTACCTCGAATACTTCGGCCTGCCGAGCACCACCGCCGAGCAGCTGCGCTCGGTGGCCCGTCTGTCATACTGACAGCCTCGCGGCTACCAAGCGCCCGCCCTGCCCCACACCGGCCCGCATTCGCGGGCTTTTTTCCGCCATGCTGCATATCCTCTCGATCACCTCGCCCATCTTCCTGCTGATCGCGGTCGGCTACCTGGCCGTCTGGCGCGGCCTCTTCAAGCGCGAGGACATGCTGGTGCTGGGCAAGCTGCTGGTCGACTTCCTGCTGCCGGCGCTGGTCTGCCGCGCGATCACCCAGTTCCCGCTGCAAGAGGTGCTCAACCTGCGCTACCTGGCAGTCTACGGCACCGGCTCGGCGGTGGCGCTGCTGGCCGGCGTGCTCTACGGCCGCTGGCGCCACATGGCCTGGCCACGGGCCGCGCTGACCGGCATGGGCATGTCGGCCTCCAACACCATCTTCGTCGGCTTTCCCATCGTCAGCGAGCTGATCGGCCCGGGCGCGGCGATCGCGATGACGCTCGGCGTGCTGGTCGAGAACCTGCTGGTGGTCCCGGTCATGCTGCTGCTGGCCGGGCGCGACGCCAGTCTGCCCTGGCAGCGTTCGCTGGCCCAGTCGCTGCGCACGCTGGCGCGCAATCCCATCATCTGGGCCATAGCGGCCGGCGTGGCCTGCTCGGCGCTGGAATTGAAACTGCCCTATGTGCTAGACCGCAGCCTGCAGATCGTCGGGTCGGCCGCCACCGGCGTCGCGCTGCTCATGATCGGTGGCGTGCTGGTCGGCCAGCGCCTGCAAGGCATGCAGCTGGACCTGCCGGTCGTGGTCGGCGGCAAGCTGCTGCTGCACCCGCTGTGCGTGCTGGCCGCGCTCGCCCTGCTGCCGGCGGTCGCGCCCGAGCTGCACCAGGCCGCCATCCTCTACGCCTGCATGCCGATGCCCGCGCTGTTCTCGGCGCTGGCGCAGCGCCTGGGCCACGGTGGCTACGCCGCCACCTTGCTGGTGGCCTCGACCGTGGTGGCCTTCTTCAGCGTCAACGCCTGGATCTGGGTCGTGATGCACGGGCTGGGCTGATACGGCTGATACGCCGGCCCCACTTGCGTCTGCGCCAGCCTCAGCCCGGCGTCTTCAAGCGCATCTGGTTCGGCAGCGGCACCGAGCAGCGCAGCACCTCCTCGGCCAGCCAGAGCGCCGACCGGCGCGCGCGCTCGGCCACGAAGGGCAGCGGCATCTGCACATAGTCGTCGTTGAAGACCTCGAAGCTGTAGTCGCCCCGGTAGCCCAGGCGGTCGAGCCGCAGCACCAGGTCGACCAGCTGCTCGCTGTGCACGCCCTCGCCCGGGAAGACGCGGAAGGTGCGCGCGGTCGCCATGCGCTCCTCGAAGGTCTTGGTCTCCTGCCACATGAAATCGGCCAGCTGCACCAGGAAGATCTTGCTCGGGTCGAGGTAGTCGATCTCGTCGAGCGGAGTCTTGGCGGCGAAGATGTGATACGAGTCGATGCCGAGCCCCAAGTTCGGGCAGTCGGCGCGCTGGACCACGTCCCAGGCGGTGGTGAACTCGTTGATCGTGCGGCCCCAGGACAGGCCCTCGTAGGCTATTCTGATGCCGTGCGGAATCGCCAGCAGCGCGAGCTTGCGCAGGTCGCGCGCGATCTGGTCGAGGTCCGAGCTCGCGTGCGCCGAGGTCGACGAGCAGGCCAGCAGCACCTTGCAGCCGAGCGCGGCGCACATCTCAAGCATCATCTTGGCGATGTCGACCTTGTAGTGGTGCAGATGCCCGCTCAGACCCTCGAAATCGCGCAGCACCTGGAAACCGGTGCCGCGCAGGCCGCTGTCTTGCACGGCCCGCACCGCGGCCTGCCAGCCGCCGAGGTGGCCGACCAGGTCATTGGCCTTGAGCATGACCTGACTGAAGCCGGCGTCCTTCATCGCGGCCAGCTTGGCCTCGAGCGGCCCGGCCAGCGTGATGGTGTCCATGCCGAAGCCTGCGATGGCCTGGGCGGTGCTGCGCTTGAGCGTCATGGTTCAGGCCTTCTCGTCGTGGACCAACTCGAACACCACCGATCCGAGGTAGGTCTTGCTGATCGCGCCGCGCGCGCCGCTGTGCGCGGCCGGGCTCTCGACGAACTCGACCCCGAGCGCGCGCAACGCCTGCACCGCCGCCGGCACGTCGGGCACGCCCAGGCCGATGCGCTGCAGCCGCTCGTCGGCGTCCAGCACGTTGACATCGGGCTCGATCAGCTGGATCATGAAACGCTTGTCCGGGTCCAGCGCCGGCGTGCGCAGCAGCTTGCCCTTGGGCATGATGCCGAAGCGCTGCTCGTCGGGGATCAGCTCGGCGCCGATCAGCTCGCGGTAGAACTCGATCCAGTCGTAGCTGCGCTCCGGGCCGATGTACTGCACGATGCCGAAGAAATGGATGCCGGCCGTCGCCGCCGGGCGCTGCTCGACCGACGGAATCGGCACGAAGTCGACGTCGTAGATCGAGAACTCCTTGTAGCGATCGACGAAGTAGATCCGGCTGCCACCGGCGCCGTGGATGGCGGGGATATTGAGCTCCATCACCTCGGGGTGGGTGCTGACCTCCCAGGCACCGCGCTCGAGCACATACTCGTAGGCGGCGCGCGCGTCGCGCACGCGCAGCGCGATGGCCGAGATGCTCGGCGCCTCGCTGACGCGGCCAGTGCCCTGGGCCACCGGCGGGTGTGCGTTGACCACGATGTTGAGCTCGCCCTGGCGGTACAGCAGCACCTCGCGCGAGCGGTGGCGCGCGACCGGCTTGAAACCCATGGTTTCGAGCACCTGGCCCAGCGCCTGCGGCTTGAGCGTCGCGAACTCGATGAACTCGATGCCGTCCAGGCCGATGGGGTTGGCGGCGTCGCTGAAAGAGGCTTGCAGCGGCTCGCGCTCGCCGGCCGACTTGAGCAGAAGGTCACTCATAGGATATCTCCAGGTTCAGCCAGCACTGTAAGCCAGTCCGGGGGGCTTTTCTCGCATCTGCTCACTCACGGCGATCGATAATCGAACCATTTACATCAATCATCGAACGAAACAGGCCAGAATCCATGAACGACTCCGATCCCCCCTTCACGCTCGAACGCCGCGACTGGATCGCCGGGCTCGAAAAGGGACTGGCCGTGATCGAGGCCTTCGACGCCGAGCACCCGCGCCTGAGCGCCAGCCAGGCCGGCCAGCGCTGCGGCCTGACCCGCACGGCGGCGCGCCGCCACCTGCTCACGCTGGTCCATCTGGGTTATGTCGCGACCGACGGCAAGCTGTTCTCGCTCACGCCGCGCGTGCTGCGCCTGGGTCAGGCCTACCTCGAATCAGCCAGGCTGCCGCGCGCGGTCCAGCCCTATCTGCAGCGGGTCACCGCCGGCACCGGCGAGGTCGCCTACGCTGGCGTGCTGGAGCAGGATGAACTGATCCATGTCGCGCGCAGCGGCACCCACCGCCAGCTCAATGCGGGCTACATGCTGGGCTCGCGCGTGCAGGCCCAGGTGACCGCGGCCGGCCTGGTGATACTGGCCATGTCGGGCCCCGAGGTCTACGAGCCCTGGCTGGCTCGGCAGGAATTGCGCGCCTACACCTCGCACACCGTGGTTGACCGGGACGAGTTGCGCGGGCGGCTTGAGCTGATCCAGCGCCAGGGCTGGGCATTGTCCGAACAACAGCTCGAAATGAACTACCGCGGCGTGGCCGTGCCGCTCTACGACCACAAGGACCATCTGGTGGCCGCGATGAGCGTGACCATGCCGATGCAGAACGAGGGCAGCGCAGACGCCGTCCGGCGCGTGCTGCCGGTGCTGCAGGACACGGCGCGCAGCATGAGACCGCTGCTCTGACCTGGCATGGCGCGAAGCAGCGCCTTCAGCCTGGCGGCGGCTCCAGGTAGCGCCGATCCGACCAGGTCGCCAGCCACTGCGGCGCGAAGGCGACGAAGATAGCGCAGAACATGCCGGTCAGGAAGGCATCGCCCCAGGCCATGAGCCAGCGCGCCACCAGCGCCTCCTGCAGACTCACGCCGGTGAGCCAGCGCTGGGCGAATTCCTGCAGCAGGCCGGCGCCAAACACCGCCAGCGCCGTGCCAAGGAAGCCTCGCCCCAGCGTGTAGACAAACGGGTTGGCCGGCATGAAGCGCCGCAACAGGGCGCCGATGCCGAGCGCCAGCGTCGCGGGCACCAGGCCCAACCAGACCCATTGCGACAGCACGGCCAGCGCATCGTGCTGGCCGATCAGCCAGACCAGCAGCGCCACCAGCGCCAGCACGGGCACCGCCAAGGGCCAGCCCAGCATCAGGGCCAGCAGGCTGGCGCCCGAGAGCTGGACCTGCAGGCCCTGGGGCAGCTGCTGCGGCAGCAGCCAGAACCAGGGCAGCAAGGCGAGCGCGGCCAGCGCGGGCGTCAGCAGCGGGCCGCGCAACATGCGCCAGGGCTTGAGCGAGCAGGCGGCGACCAGCGCTGGCAGCCCCAGCACCAGTTCCAGCACGAGCAAAGCGTCGCCGTCCATCAAAGCCCTCCGCCGCCGCGAACGGCTTACATGCCCGGCAGCTTGGGCATGCCCGGCATGCCGGCCAGGCCCTTCATGCCGCCGAGCTTCTTCATCATCTTCATCAGGCCGCCGCCCTTCATCTTCTTCATGACGGACTGCATCTGCTCGAATTCCTTCAGCAAGCGGTTGACCTCCTGCACCTGGACGCCGGCGCCAGCGGCGATGCGGCGCTTGCGCGTGGCCTTGATCAGCTCGGGCTTGCGACGCTCCTGCGCCGTCATGCTGCAGATGATGCCTTCCTTGCGCTTCATTTCCTTCTCGGCGCGGCCGAGATCGGCCTCGCTGGCCTTGGCCGACATCTGGCTCGGCAGCTTGTCCATGAAGCTCGACAGGCCGCCCATCTTCTTCATCTGGCGGATCTGGTCGAGGAAATCCTCCAGGTCGAAGCCGTCGCCGCTCTTGACCTTGGCCGCCAGCTTCTCCGCCGCCGCCAGGTCGATGCCGGCCGTGACCTGCTCGACCAGCGCGACGATATCGCCCATGCCCAGCACGCGGCCGGCATGGCGCTCGGCGTCGAACAGCTCCAGGCCGTCGATCTTCTCGGAGACGCCGGCGAACTTGATCGGCGCGCCGGTGACCGCGCGCACCGACAGGGCGGCGCCGCCGCGCGAGTCGCCGTCGAGCTTGGTCAGCACGATGCCGGTCAGCGGCAGCGCCTCCTTGAAGGCCTTGGCGGTGTTGATCGCGTCCTGGCCCTGCATCGCGTCGACCACGAACAGCGTCTCGACCGGATTGAGCGCCGCGTGCAGCTGCTTGATCTCGGCCATCAGCGCCTCGTCGATCGCCAGCCGGCCGGCGGTGTCGACCAGCAGCACGTCGAAGTAATGCTTCCTCGCGTAGTCCAGCGCGGCGCGCGCGATGTCGAGCGGTTTCTGCTCGGGCGAGCTCGGAAACCATTCGGCGCCAGCCTGCTTGGTCACGGTCTTGAGCTGCTCGATCGCGGCCGGGCGGTAGACGTCGCCCGAGACCGTCAGCACCTTCTTCTTGCGCCGCTCGATCAGGTACTTGGCCAGCTTGGCGGTGGTGGTGGTCTTGCCCGCGCCCTGCAGGCCGGCCATCAGGATCACGGCTGGCGGCTGCGCGGCCAGGTTGATGTCGCTGACCCCCTCGCCCATCGTCGCGGCGAGCTCGCGCTGGATCACGCTGACCAGCACCTGGCCAGGGGTCAGCGAGCCGACCACCTCGGCGCCGAGCGCCTTTTCCTTGACGCGCGCGATGAAGTCGCGCACCACGGGCAACGCGACGTCGGCCTCCAGCAGGGCCATGCGCACCTCGCGCAGCATGTCGCTGACGTTGCTTTCGGTGATGCGGGCCTGGCCGCGCACCTCCTTGACCAGTCGAGACAGTTTTTCGGTGAGGGCAGAGGCCATGATGAGCTGCTGTATGAGCGCCGGCTGCGGTCGCCGCTTGGGGCGACCCGGGGCTGGGGGATAGGGACGAAAAGGGGAATGACCGGCCGCGCGGGCCGTTAAACTCTGGGCATGATTCTATCCCCGAGCCCCTGGTGGAGCACCATCCCCGCGCTGGGTGCGGCGCTGGGCTATGCCTTGCTGGCGTGGCGACCGGCCAGGCTGACCAGCGGCAGCGTCAATGCACTGATGGTGCTGGTCTGGCTGCTGCACGCCCTGGCCTTGGCAGCGGGCCATGCCGGCACACCGGTTCGCTTCGGCTTCGCGCCGGCGCTGTCGGTCACGGCCTGGCTGGTCTTCACGCTGTACGCCATCGAGAGCCGGCTCTATCCCCAGCTGCATGTGCGCGCGCCAATGGCCGGTCTCGGCGCGGCGACCGTGCTGCTCGCGCTGCTGTTCCCGGGCACGCCGCAGCAACCGTTCGCCTCGCCCTGGCTGCCGCTGCATTGGTGGCTGGGCATCATTTCCTACAGCCTGCTGGCCGCGGCCGTGCTGCACGGCTGGCTGGCACAGCGTGCCGAGACCGCGATGCGCCAGGCGCGCCCGGGCGACACCACCCTGCCCCTGCTCGCGCTCGAACGGCTGACCTTCCGCCTGGTCGGCGCCGCGTTCGTGCTGCTCAGCGCCACCCTGCTGGCCGGCTGGTGGTTCAGCGAGCAGCTGCCGGCGCAAGGCTGGAGCTGGAACCACAAGACCGTCTTCACCCTGCTGTCCTGGCTGACGCTGGCCGTGCTGCTCTGGGGTCGCCGGACCCAGGGCTGGCGCGGCCGGATGGCGATCCACATGCTCTATGCCGCCGCCGCGCTGCTGCTGCTGGGCTATGTGGGCTCGCGCTTCGTGCTGGAAGTCGTACTATCGCGCGCATGAAATACCTGCTGTTACTGATGGTGATCCTGGCCGGCGTCTGGCTCTGGCGCAGTCGCCGGGTCGAACAGCGCCCACCCGCCGCGTCCAAGGCGCGCCAGCCCGCCGCACCAGACGCAATAGTGAGCTGCCGCCACTGCGGCCTGCACCTGCCAGCCAGCGAGGCCATCTCCGACGCCCAAGGGCATTACTGCAGCGTCGAGCACCTGCGCCTGCAGCGCAAGGAGCCGGCCCAGCTCCCGCGCGATGAGGACTGAACCGCATCCTGCGCCCAGCGGCTGGCGCGACGGCTGGCTGCTGGCGGCGCGCGCATCACCCTCGCCCAATTTCGGCCCGCGACCGGCCCGAGCGCCAATCGACCTGATCATCCTGCACTCGATCAGCCTGCCGCCCGGGCGGTACGGCGGACCCGAGATCGAGCAGCTGTTTTGCAACCGGCTGGACTGGGAGGCACACCCCTATTTCCAGGGCATTCGCGGCCTCGAAGTCTCCAGCCATTTCCTGATCCGGCGCGATGGCGAGCTGGTGCAGTTCGTCTCCTGCGACGATCGCGCCTGGCACGCCGGTCGATCAAGCTGGCGCGGGCGCGACAACTGCAACGACGACTCGATCGGCATCGAGCTGGAGGGCCTGGAGGGCGAAACCTTCGCGCCAGCGCAGTACCGCATCCTGGCCAGGCTGTGCCAGGCGCTGGCGCGGCGCTACCCGATCGCCCATGTCGCCGGCCACGAGCATGTCGCTCCCGGCCGCAAGCAGGACCCCGGGCCGGGTTTCGACTGGACGCTGCTGCGGCAGGTCACCCGCTGGCCGGCGGACCGCTTCCCGACCGCCAACCTGCCAAGCACGCAATAAAAGTGGAAAATTCGCGCCTGGCAGGGCTTGCATTTCGCCGCGACACTTTCATAATATAAAAGTCAGAGTTTGTGTATGTGGCATTTCCCTATCCGGTGTCGGGCCAGCAGCCCGCCTGAGCCGGATTCGGCATCCACCTGCCACGCCCTGGTTTCACTGGCGTCTTGCGCGCCCCGAGGCCATGGCGCTGACTCGCTGGGCCGGAATCGTCCGGAGCCATGCGCAACATGCAAGCTGTTTCAGGAGAAGATGCAAGATGGCGACTGCGAAGAAGGCCGCTCCGGCCAAGAAGGCGGCGGCGAACAAGGCGATCGAGCCCGCCGAGCTGGCGGAGCCTGTGCGCGCGGACGACGCTGCGCCGGCCAGGAAGACCGCGGCAAGAAAAGCCGCCACACCCAAGGCCGCCGCCAAGAAGGCCGCCAAGGTCCAGCCACCAGCCGAGCCCAACGCCGTGACCCGCCTGTCCCCGACCGCGGCCTGGCCCTTCCCGACCGGCAATCGGCCCTGAGGAACCCAAGCCCTGAATGACAAAAGCCTGATCGGCACCGGTCCGGATCAGGCTTTTGCCAGGGAAAAGCGCCTGCGCGCTCAGTCGGCGGCGCGCGCCGTCATCAGGATCCAGCCGTCCTCGCTGTCCGTCACCTCCAGCGCCAGCCAGGGCGCGTAGGCCTCCTTGAGCTCGTCGGCCTGGCGCTCCAGGATGCCGGCCAGCACCAGATGGCCGCCGGCCTTGACATGGCCGCACAACAGCGGCGCCAGCACCTTGAGCGGCGTGGCCAGGATATTGGCCAGCACCAGGTTGAAACCCCCCTTGACCAAGTCAGGCAGGCCCGCCCCCAGCGTGACATGGTTGTTGGCGGCGTTGATCTGCGTCGACTCGACCGCGGCCGGGTCGATGTCGACCGCCACGATCTCGGCCGCGCCATGCTTGGCCGCGCCGATCGCCAGGATGCCGGAACCACAGCCATAGTCGAGCACGCGCTGCGCCGACAGGTCGCGCCGGGCGATCCAGCGCAGACACATGCGGGTGGTCGGATGGGTGCCGGTGCCGAAGGCCAGGCCCGGATCGAGCCGGATCACCTGCTCGGCGGCCGCCGGCGGCTCGTGCCAGCTCGGCACGATCCAGAAGGTCGGCGTGATCTCGACCGGCGCGAACTGCGACTGCGTCAGACGCACCCAGTCCTGGTCGGCGACCAGGCGCACGCCCACGGTCTCGCAGCCCTCGAAGAAGTCCTGCTGCGCGAGCAGCGTGGCCGCCTCGCGCGCCTGCGCTTCCTGCTGGAACAGCGCGACCACGCGCGAGCGCTGCCAGCCGGCCTTGGGCGCGGGCATGCCGGGCTCGCCGAACAGGGCCTGTTCGGCCGGCGTCTGCGCGTCGGCGTCCTCGACCGACACGCTCAGTGCGTCCAGCGCTTCCAGCGCGTCGCTCAGATCCTCGATGCGCAACTCCGGCGCCAGCAATACGAGTTCAAACATCGGCTTAGCGCTTGTGTTGCTCGAGCCAATGCTCAAGGTAGTGGATGTTGGTGCCGCCGGCCTCGAAGCTGGCGTCGACCATCAGCTCGCGGTGCAGCGGCACGTTGGTCTTGATGCCCTCGATCGCCACCTCGGACAGCGCGGTGCGCATGCGCGCCAGCGCCTGCTCGCGGGTGTCGCCATGCACGATGATCTTGCCGATCATCGAGTCGTAGTTGGGCGGCACCAGGTAGTTGGCGTAGACATGCGAGTCGACCCGCACGCCCGGCCCGCCCGGCATGTGCCAGGTCGTGACGCGCCCCGGCGAGGGCGTGAACTTGAACGGGTCCTCGGCGTTGATGCGGCACTCGATCGCGTGGCCGCGCAGCTGGATCTGGCGCTGCGTGAACGGCAGCTTCTCGCCGGCGGCGACCAGGATCTGGGTGCGCACGATGTCGATGCCGGTGATGGCCTCGGTCACCGGGTGCTCGACCTGGACCCGGGTGTTCATCTCGATGAAGTAGAACTCGCCGTTCTCGTACAGGAACTCGAAGGTGCCCGCGCCGCGGTAGCCGATCTTCTTGCAGGCCGCCGCGCAGCGCTCGCCGATCTTGTCGATCAGGCGGCGCGCGATGCCCGGCGCCGGCGCTTCCTCGATCACCTTCTGGTGACGGCGCTGCATCGAGCAGTCGCGCTCGCCGAGGTAGACCGCGTTGCGGTGCTGGTCGGCCAGCACCTGGATCTCGATGTGGCGCGGGTTCTGGAGGAACTTCTCCATGTACACGGCCGGGTTGTTGAAGGCCGCGCCCGCTTCCGACTTGGTGGTCTGGACCGCGTGCAGCAGCGCCGCCTCGGTGTGCACCACGCGCATGCCACGGCCACCACCACCACCGGCGGCCTTGATGATGACCGGATAACCGATCACCTTGGCGATGCGCCTGACCTCGACCGGATCATCGGGCAGCTCGCCCTCGGAGCCCGGCACGCAGGGCACGCCGGCCTTGAGCATGGCCTGCTTGGCCGCGACCTTGTCGCCCATGATGCGGATAGACTCGGGCGTCGGGCCGATGAAGGTGAAGCCGCTTTGCTCGACGCGCTCGGCGAAGTCGGCGTTCTCGGACAGGAAGCCGTAACCGGGGTGGATGGCCTCGGCATCGGTGACTTCGGCCGCCGAGATGATCGCCGGCATGCTGAGGTAGCTCTGTCCCGAGGCGGCCGGACCGATGCAGACCGCTTCATCGGCGAGCTTGACATACTTGGCCTCGCGGTCGGCCTCGGAGTAGACCACCACGGACTTGATGCCCATCTCGCGGCAGGCCCGCTGCACGCGCAGCGCGATCTCGCCGCGGTTGGCGATCAGGATTTTCTTGAACATGGCCGCCGCCCTTATTCGATCACGAACAGGGGCTGGCCGTATTCGACAGCGTTGCCGTTTTCGACCAGAATCTGGGTCACGGTGCCCGTCTTGTCGGCCTCGATCTCGTTCATGATCTTCATGGCCTCGACGATGCAGATCGGCTCGCCTTCCTTGATCTGGCCGCCGATATCGACGAAAGCCTTGGCGCCCGGGCTGGCGGAACGATAGAAGGTGCCGACCATGGGAGACTTGACGACATGGCCCTTGACGGCCTCGGGCTCGGCGACAACGACCGGCGCGGCAACCGCCACGGGGGCCACGGCGACAGCGGCCGGGGCGGCGGCCACCATGGGCACGGCGCCAACCGGCGCGCTCTTGACGATTCGAACCTTGCCCTCGGCCTCGGTGATTTCGAGTTCGGACACGTTGGATTCCGACACCAGGTCGATCAGGGTCTTGAGTTTGCGCAGATCCATATCTTCTCCAATAAGTGCATCTAAAATGCACCAAAGTTTCCACAACGACGTGAAATTGGGCACGAATATACACGATACGGCGCAAGCTGCGTGTACTGATTTTGTGGTATGGCCAGCGGCATTTTTCGCAAAAATGCGGAAAATATCCAAGAAAAATGCCTGAAAGAAGCCCTCCATCCGCGACCGAACTGCCGGGACTGGCACGCGCGCTGGTGTCGGCCGGCAAGCTCTCGCTCGCCACCGCCGAGGAGCTCTACAGCAAGGCCCGTGAACATAAAAGCAGCTTCATCGCCGAGCTGCCCGGCAGCGGCGCGGTCTCGGCGGCCGACCTGGCCCATATCCTGTCGCAGGCCTACGCCGTCCCCCTGATCGACATCGACGCGCTGGACCCGCAGCGCCTGCCCAAGAACCTGCTCGACCCTCGGACCTGCCTGCAATACCATGTGCTGCCGCTGGGCCGGCGCGGCAACCGCATCAGCATCGCCACCGCCGACCCATCGGACCAGAAGGCCGCCGAGAAGGTCAAGTTCGCCACCCAGCTCGGCATCGACTGGGTCGTCGCCGAGTTCGACAAGCTCGGGCGCTTGGTCGAGGCCGCCGCCGCCAGCGCTGGCGAGACCATGGAGCAGATCATCGGGAGGGACTTCGAGTTCGACGAGTCCAAGGTCGAGCTGACCAGCTCCGAGGCGTCAGACAAGATGGCGCAGGAAGTCGAGGACGCTCCCATCGTGCGTTTTCTGCACAAGATGCTGCTCGACGCCTACAGCCAGCGCGCCTCCGACCTGCACTTCGAGCCTTATGAGCACAGCTACCGGGTGCGCTTCCGCATCGACGGTGAGCTGCGCGAGATCGCCGCGCCCCCGGTCGCGATCCGCGACAAGCTGGCCTCGCGCATCAAGGTGATCTCCAAGCTCGACATCTCGGAAAAGCGCATCCCGCAGGACGGACGCATGAAGCTCAAGGTCGGCGCCGACAAGGTGATCGACTTTCGCGTCAGCACGCTGCCGACGCTGTTCGGCGAGAAGATCGTGATCCGGATCCTGGACCCGAGCAGCGCCCAGATGGGCATCGAGGCGCTCGGCTACGACCCGCAAGACAAGCAAACGCTGCTGGAGGCGATCGCCAGGCCCTACGGCATGGTGCTGGTCACCGGACCGACCGGATCGGGCAAGACCGTCTCGCTCTACACCTGCCTCAACATCCTGAATCAGCCCGCCGTCAACATCTCGACCGCCGAGGACCCGTCCGAGATCAACCTGCCCGGCGTCAACCAGGTCAACGTCAACGAGAAGGCCGGATTGACCTTCGCGGCCGCGTTGCGCGCCTTCTTGCGCCAGGATCCGGACATCATCATGGTCGGCGAGATCCGCGACCTCGAAACGGCCGACATCGCCATCAAGGCCGCGCAGACCGGCCACCTGGTGCTGTCGACGCTGCACACCAACGACGCGCCCAGCACGCTGTCACGCCTGCTCAACATGGGCGTCGCGCCGTTCAACATCGTGTCCAGCATCAACCTGATCACGGCGCAGCGGCTGGTGCGCAGGCTGTGCCCCGCCTGCAAGACGCCGCTCGACATCCCGCCGCAGGCCCTGGTCGACGCCGGCTTCAAGCCCGAGGAGCTCGACGGCAGCTGGCAGCCCTACCAGCCCGTAGGCTGCAAGGACTGCAACGGTGGCTACAAGGGACGGATCGGCATCTACCAGCTGATGCCGATCAGCGAGGCGATGCAGCACATCATCCTGGCCAATGGCAGCGCGCTCGAAATCTCGCAGCAGGCCAGGCGCGATGGCATGCCGAGCCTGCGTGAATCCGGGCTGCGCAAGGTTAAACTGGGTATCACTTCGCTGCAGGAGGTGTTGGCGAACACCAAGGATTGAGCTGGCACGGCCGCGTCAGGCAGACGAGCATTCAAAAAAGAGGGGAAGTCATGGCCACAGCCGTGAGCAAGGTCAAGGAATACGTCTTCGAGTGGGAAGGCAAGGATCGCAGCGGCAAGGCCATCCGCGGCGAGACCCGCGCCGCCAGCGAGAACCTGGTCATGACCGCGTTGCGCCGCCAGGGCATCGTTCCGCTCAAGGTCAGGAAACGTCGCATGTCGGGTGGCAAGTCGATCCGCCCCAAGGACATCGCGATCTTCACCCGTCAGCTCGCGACCATGATGAAGGCGGGCGTGCCGCTGCTGCAGGCGTTCGACATCGTCGGGCGCGGCAACCCCAACCCCAAGGTGAGCCGGCTGCTCAACGAGATCCGCACCGACGTCGAGACCGGCACCTCGCTGAGCGCGGCCTTTCGCAGGCACCCGCTCCACTTCAACGCGCTCTACTGCAACCTGGTCGAGGCCGGCGAGGCCGCCGGCATCCTGGAGGACATCCTCGACCGGCTGTCGGTCTATCTCGAAAAATCCGAGGCGCTCAAGAGCAAGGTCAAGTCGGCGCTGATGTACCCGACCGCGGTGCTCGTGGTCGCCTTCGTGGTGGTGGCCGTGATCATGATCTTCGTGATCCCGGCCTTCAAGGAGGTGTTCTCCTCCTTCGGCGCCGACCTGCCCGCGCCCACGCTGTTCGTGATCGCGCTGAGCGAGTTCTTCGTCGCCTGGTGGTGGCTGATCTTCGGCGGCCTGGGCGGCGGCTTCTACTTCTTCATGCAGGCCTGGCGCCGCAACGAGAAGGTGCAGCGCGTGATGGACCGGCTGCTGCTCAAGCTGCCGATTTTCGGCACGCTGGTCGAGAAGTCGACCGTGGCGCGCTGGACCCGCACGCTCGCGACCATGTTCGCCGCCGGTGTGCCGCTGGTCGAGGCGCTCGACTCGGTCGGCGGCGCCTCGGGCAACTCGCTCTACGCCGACGCCACCGTCAGGATCCAGCAGGAGGTCTCGACCGGCACCAGCCTGACGCAGGCCATGACCAATACCCGAATCTTTCCGTCCATGGTGCTGCAGATGTGCGCCATCGGCGAGGAGTCGGGCTCGATCGACCACATGCTGAGCAAGGCGGCCGATTTCTACGAGCAGGAAGTCGATGACATGGTGGCCGGTCTGTCCAGCCTGATGGAGCCCATCATCATCGTGATCCTGGGCTCCATCATCGGCGGCATCGTGGTCTCGATGTACCTGCCGATCTTCAAGCTGGGGCAGGTGGTCTGAGCGACATCGCTGGCGCTCAGGCGCTCATGACACGCGTGACATGCTGGCGCTTGAGTTCGAGCTCGGCGTCGCTGTCGACATAGCGCTGCGCGATGGCGCGGAACTCCTGCTGGATGAGGAGGAAGGCATCCACCATGTCGGGATCGAAATGCCTGCCGCGCCCCTCGGTGATGAGGGCCACCGCCTGCTCGTGCGGCATGCCCTCCTTGTAGACGCGGCGACTGATCAGCGCATCGTAGACATCGGCCAGCGCCATCATGCGGGCCGAGACCGGGATGGCCTCGCCCTGGAGCCCCTCGGGGTAACCCGAGCCATCCCATTTCTCCTGGTGGCTGTAGGCGATCTCCTTGGCCAGCGTCAGGAACTCGACCGGCATGCCGAGCTGGCGCTCGGCGGAGTGGATCGCGTCGCGCCCGAGCGTGGTGTGCGTCTTCATGAGCTCGAACTCCTCGGGCGTGAGCTTGCCGGGCTTGAGCAGGATGCGGTCCGGGATGCCGACCTTGCCGATGTCATGCAGCGGCGCCGACTTGAACAGCATCGCGACATAGCGGTCATCGAGCCAGCTGGCGAACCTGGCCTGCTCGCGCAGCTTGAGCGCCAGCGCCTTGACGTAATGCTGGGTGCGTCGAATGTGGTTGCCGGTGTCGGAGTCGCGCGTCTCGGCCAGCGAGGCCATGGCCAGGATGGTCACATCCTGGATCGCGACGACCTCGGCGGTGCGCTTGCCGACCTCGCGCTCCAGGAATTCAGCCTTGTCGCGCAGGAAATCGGCACTGGCCTTGAGGATCAGGTGGTTGCGCACCCGCGCCATCACGATCGGCGGGCTGATCGGCTTGGTGATGTAGTCGACCGCGCCGAGGTCGAGCCCCATCTTCTCGTCCTCGACGCCGCTCTTGGCGGTCAGGAAGATCACCGGAATGTCGCGCGTGGCGGGGTCGGCCTTGAGCTGGCGGCAGACCTCGTAGCCGTCCATGCCCGGCATCATGATGTCGAGCAGGATCAGGTCGGGCGGCGGGATCGCCTGCGCGATGCGCAAGGCTTTTTCGCCATCGATCGCGGCCTTGACCTTGTATTCGTCGCGCAGCAGCCCCGTCATCAGCGAGAGATTGGCCGGGGTGTCATCGACCACCAGGATGGTGGCGGGCTCTTGGGGCTTGGTGTCGGGGTTCATGGTCATGCTCGAAAAAGGGTGGCTCGTTCGGTAGCGGGGCTCCGGGCCGCGGGTGCGGCAGCCGTAGTGTCAGCGTAATCCAGCTGCGGACTGGCGTCGACCGCGACGGCCGCGGCGCCGGCCTGCGCGCGCGCCTCGGCCAGCAGGCGCTCCAGGCGCTGCTCGGCCAGCAGGACTTCGAGGTTCATCGCCAGCACCGGCAACAGGCCCTCGAGCGCGGCCTCGATCCGAGCGCAGTCCGGGTCCATCGAGGCGAGCTCCAGCACCCCGATCAGGACATCGTTGCGCAGCACCGGCAGCAGCAGCAGGGAGCGCGGCAACGCCTGCCCCAGGCCGGATTCGATGGTCCAGAAGCCCGGGGGCACGTCGCTGAAGCTCAGGCTGCGCCGCTCGCGCGCGCATTGTCCCAGCAACCCGTCGCCCAAGGCCACCCGCTCGGGCGCCTGGTCGGTCGCATAGCTGCCCGCCAGGCGCAGCCGAGGCTCGCCCGCGGGCCCCGGCTCGACGCAGTAGAGGCTGCCCTGGTGCATGGGCAGGAAGCGGCTGATCTCGTCGAACAGCGTGCGGGCCAGGGCTGGCAGTTCGCGCGCGCGCTGCAGTTGCAGCGTCAGCTCGGACTGACGCGCCTTGAACTGGGCCAGTTGCATGAGTTCACGCGAGGCCGCCTCGCTCAGGGCCAGCGCCTGGCGCCGGGCATCGTGGTTTTGCACCCCACGCAGCAACAGGGCCAGCAGGGCAAAGACCAGCAGCGCAACGACGCCACCGATCGTCATCAAGCCAAACGCCGATTCCTGCCGCGAGGGCGAGGCCAGCAGCACCAGTTGCCAGCGGCCGGTGGCATCGGGCCAGCGCAGGCTGGCGCGCGCACTCAGGTGACGCTCGCCGAGCAGGGTGACCCGGTCACGCGCCAGGTCGAAGGACAGCCGGCGCGGGATGGCGCCATCCTGGAACGCGGGCCCGAACTGCTGACTCAGGCCAGCGGCCTGGGCGTGGTCGAGGTCGGCAGCCAGCCGGAAATTCCAGCGCTCGTCGCTGCTCGCGTAGACCAGACCCAGGGGCGACAGCAGCAGGGCGTGCTCGCCGAGCGCGCGCAAGCTCGCATCCAGGCCCTCGGCCGGGAGCTTGATGGCGACAACGCCGATCACCAGGCTGGCACGATCGGCTTCGGCGTAGAGCGGCGCGGCCAGGAAGAGACTGCGCCGCAGCACATCATCGCCCTCCGCTATTGGATAGACGGTTTCCTGGCCAGCGAAGGCCTGCTGCCAGTAGGGCCGGTCCTGCCACAGCAAGCCGGTGACCGCGGGAAAATCGGAGGCATTGGCGACCACCCGGCCGTCGGCATCCATGACATAGAGGCCCTCGGCAGCGAGCGCACGCCGCAGTGGCTGCAGCCGCTCAAGCGCCCGCGGTGCGTCAGGCGGCAGGCGGCCCTGGACCAGTTCCTTGAGGACGGGCTCGTTGATGCCGAGCATGGCGACGGCCCCCATGGTCCTGCCACGCAGGGTCTCATCGGTCAGTTGCACCGCCTGGCGCTGCGCCTGGGTCTTGAGCAGATGGCTCAGGTCGGCCTCGTCCGCGCGTCGGTAGGTGCCAGCCGCCAGCCCGCCCGCCAGCAGCGACAGCAGCAGGGCGAACACCAGATAGGTGGGCGCATGCCGCAGCAGCCCGCGCGCGAAGTCTTCCCTGAGGCGGCTCATGCGGCCTCCCCTCGGGCGAGCACCGACTCGCGCAGGGCGCGCAGCGCAAGGTCGTAATCGAAGCCGCGCAACGCGCCGTCCACCTCGGCCCAGCGTTCGCCGAGCGCGGAGCGCAACAGCGCGCCGTCGGTCTCCCAGGCCTGCTCGGCGGCTGAATCGGAATCCGCCAGCAACCGCTCCAGCCGCTGCCAGGCGGCACGCAGCGCCAGCTCGTCCACTTCGGCTGGCATGGCCGGCGCCGGGGCATCGCCATCCTGGTTCGCGGCCAGCCATTGCGCGAGCGCGGCGACCAGCGGATCCAGCCGCGCCGAGCAGGCCACCAGCAGGGGCCCGAGCGCATCGCGCGGCGCGCGCTCGCGCAAGGCCTGCTCGAGTTGCTCGGCCTCGGCCTGCAGCTGTGTCGCGCCTATGCTGCCGGCGGTCCCCTTGAGCGTGTGCGCCGCGCGCTCGGCACCGACCTCGTCGCCGGCGTCGAGCGCGGCCGACACCTGCGCGACAGCGCCCTGTTCTAGCGCGATGAACTTCTGCAGCAGCTTGCGGTAGAGCGCCGGCTTGCCAGCGGAACGGGCGAGGCCGAGCACGGCGTCCAGTCCGGGGATCTCCTGCGGGAGCAAGGCATCGGCCTGCTGCGGACGGGGCACTGACGGCAGTTCGACCGGTACAGGCAAGGCGATGGCATCCGGGACTGGCGCCTCCGCAACCGCGTTGCCGACGGCTGCGCTCACGGCGCGCGGCGGGATCCGGCGCAGCAGGGCCCGCCAGAGCTCGTCGGGATCGATCGGCTTGGCCACGTAGTCGTTCATGCCCGCCGCCAGGCAGCGCTCGCGGTCGCCCTGCATCGCGTTGGCGGTCATCGCGATGATGGGCAGATCGGCGAACTGGGGCAACTGGCGGATCTCGGCGGTGGCGGCCAGACCGTCGAGCACCGGCATCTGCATGTCCATCAGCACCGCGTCGTAATGGCCGACGGGATGCCGCAGCAGCTGGTCGAGCGCGATGCGACCGTCGACGGCGACCTCGACGGCGAAGCCGGCGTCATGCAGCAACTCGACCGCCACCTCCTGGTTGAGCTCGTTGTCCTCGGCCAGCAGCAGCCGCGCGCCAGCGATGGCAGCGAGCGCCGGCCCGGCCGGCGCCGCTTCGCGCCCCGCCGGGGGCTGCGGTGGCTGTTCACCGAGCGCCCGCATCGCGGCATCGAACAGCTGCGAGGGGTTGGCCGGCTTGGTCAGCACGCTGGCGAAACCGGCTGCCTCGGCCGCCTCGGCCACCTCCTCGCGGCCGTAGGCGGTCACCATGACCAGGCGCGGCGGCGGCTGCAGGCCCAGCGCCAGGATGCGGCGACCCGCCTCCAGCCCGTCGATGCCGGGCATCTGCCAGTCGCTGAAGATGAGCCGGAACGGCCGCCCCGCAGCGGCGCCGCGGCGCACGGCCTCGATGCCCGCCTCGCCACCGGCAGCCCCCGTGACGTCGAAGCTCATCGCAGCCAGCATCTCGGCCAGGGCGAGACGCGCGTACTCGTTGTCCTCGATCACCAGCACGCGGCAACCGCGCAGGTCGATGCGCGGCTGCAGGACACGGGCCTGCTGGACCCCCTTGCCCAGGCGCGCGGTGAACCAGAAGGTCGAGCCCCGGCCGAGCTCGGACTCGACACCGACCGCCCCGCCCATGAGCTGGGCCAGGCTCTTGGAGATCGCCAGCCCCAGCCCGGAGCCGCCATAGCGGCGCGAGGTCGAGCTGTCGGCCTGGCTGAAGCTCTGGAACAGCCGGCCTTGCTGCTCCTGACTCAGACCGATGCCGGTGTCCTGCACCGCGAAATGCAACAGCACGTCATGCTCGCCTTCCTCGCGCAGGGAGACCCGGATCCGGATCTCGCCGCGCTCGGTGAACTTGACCGCGTTGTTGCAGTAGTTGACCAGGATCTGGCCCAGCCGCAGCGAGTCGCCGATCAGGGAGCGTGGCAGGCCGGGTTCGAGCTCGAACACCAGCTCCAGCCCCTTGCTGCTGGCCTTCTCGGCCACCAGGTTGGCGACATTCTCGAACACCGCGTCGAGCTCGAACTCGGTCGATTCGATCTCGAGCTTGCCGGCCTCGATCTTGGAGAAGTCGAGGATGTCGTTGATGATGCCGAGCAGGTGCTGGCTCGAGCGCTGGATCTTGCCGAGGTAGTCGCTCTGGCGCGGGTTGAGCCCCGACTTGTGCAGCAGGTGGGCCATGCCGATGATGGCGTTCATCGGGGTGCGGATCTCGTGGCTCATGTTGGCCAGGAAGCTGCTCTTGGTGCGCGCCGCGTCCTCGGCCAGTTCGCGCGCGCGCCGCATTTCGTCGGCGACGCGCCACTCCTCCGAGATGTCGTCGAGCGTCCAGACGACGCCCTGCGACAGGTCCTGCAGGTCGATCGCGTGACCGTTGAGCCGCACCCAGAGCTGGCTGCCATCGTGGCGCCGCAGGGCCGCGTCCAGCCGCACGGCGTCACCGCGGCGGATCTGCTCGTCGCTGCGCTCGATCTGTTCGCGCGTGCGCGGATCGGCGAACCAGTGCAGCATGCCGCGGCCGACCAGCTCGGGACAGGACTGGCCCAGCAGCCGACCCAGCGGCGGGTTGCACTTGACGACCTGCTGCTCGCGCAGCACGGCAATCCCGCTCGTCACCGACTCGAAGATCGCATTCTGCTCGTCGAGGATGGCGGAGATCGAACGGCGCTGGAACTCGATCTCCTCCTTCTGGCGCGCGAGTTCCAGCGCCTGCTGCTGGCTGGACTCCAGCAGGCGCTGGGTCCTGACGTTGCGCTCCAGGATCTCAAGCCCCAGCGCCAGCATCGGCAACAGGCCTTCGAGCAGGCCCTCCTCGCGCTGACCGAACACGCGCAGCGCCGCCAGCTCGATCACCGCGAGCACCTTGCCGCTGCTGAGCACGGGCAGCGCAATGATGGCCTCGGGCGCCGCCTCGCCCAGGCTGCTGACGATGCGCACGTAGTCGGCCGGCGGACGGGTGATCTGGATCACCGCCTTCTCCAGCGCGCACTGGCCGACCAGGCCCTCGCCGAGGTCGAAGCGCTGGGCCAGGCCCTTGCGCTCGGAATGGGCGTACTGGGCGATCAGGCGCAGCTGGCGCTGCTCGGCCTCGACCACGTAGAACACCGCATGACCGACCTGCAGCAGGGGCGAGACCTCGGACAGGAAGCGCTGCGCGAGCTCGCTGAAGCTGTTGCAGGACTGCAGCAGGGTCGCGATCCTGGCTTGGTGCGACTTGGCCCATTGCTCCTGCGCGACCTGCTCGCGCGTGACGCTGTACTGGGCCAGCGAGCGCGCCAGCTCGCCGACCTCGCTGAGCTCCTGCTCGCAGGCCAGCGGCTTGAAGGGCTGGCCGGTCTTCATCGCCTGGACCTGCTCGTTCATCTCGGACAGCGGCCGGATCACGCGCCGCCGGTAGTAGTAGCCCAGCATCACCGTCATCAGCAGGGCATTGAGCAGGATCAGCCCGAGCTGGGCGGAGCGGGCCTGATCCAGACGGCGATCGGCCGAGCGGAGTTCGGCATCCAGCCGTGAGCCGAGTTGGCGGCGAAAGCGCCGTACCGGCTCCTGGATATCCGCCAGCGCCGCGTCATAGGCCGGGCCGAACACCAGATCGGTCGCGGTGGCCCTGTCGCCACTGCTGCGCCCATCCAGCGCCATCGTCTCGATCTGGAGCAGACCAGCGGCCCGCTCACGCGCCTGATCGAGCAAGCCTTGCTCGGCGGGCAGCAGTCCCATGCGTTGCAAGGCGTCGAGTGCCCGCGGCACACGCTGATTGAGCTGGACTTCGTCCCTGTAGGCGCGCTCATAGCGGGCATTGCCCGTCACCACGAAAGCCCGCACCTGATTGCCCAGATAGGTGACACCCTCCAGAAACAGCTCGCTCTGCTGACTGGCCACGAACTGGCGTTCGGAGGCGAGCTGTCTGCGACCCGTGAGATGGCTGACGAACAGGAAGCCCAGGCCGTCGAGCAATGCCAGCAGCAGGCAAAGCGCCACCGCACTGAAGTTGATGCGACTGAGCTTCATGAGCGCAGCCCGGAAGGCATGGCAGCCAGCGCCACCCTGGCCTGCTCAAGCAGGCCCTCGCTGTGCTCGGCCCGCTGCAGGATATCCAGGCACATCGCAAACACCGGGGCGATCTCGTCGAGCAGCGCGCGCGCCGCCTCGTCCAGGGGCCGCAGGCTGGCCAGTTCCAGCACCGCGAACAGGCGACCCCGGTGCTCGATCGGCTGGATCAGCAGCTCGGCCGGCTCGGCGTCGCCCAGGCCCGAAGTGATGCGCAGGTAGCCAGGGCCCGGCTGGGCGATGACGATCCTGCGCCGCAGGCGGGCGGCTTCGAGCAACAGCGGTCCGATACGGGGCTGGCGCTCCAGCACGGCGGCGGCACTGGAACCCTCGGCGCCATAGCGCGCCGCCGCCGTCGGCGACTGGCTGCCCTCGTCCCAGAAGCAGCACAGCCCCTGCTGCATGGGCAGGCTGGGCGCCAGACCGGACAGCAGCTGGCGGGCCAGTTCGTCAGGACTGCGGGCCTGTTGCAAGCGCGCCGACAAGCTACCGAACAGGGCGCGCCGCTCGGCCTGGGCCGCGGCAAGACGCTGACTGACTTCGACCCGCTCCAGCTCGGCCATGACCTGGCGACCGGTCGTGAACCGGGCCAGCAGCAGCAACAGGATGGAAAACACCGCCATGCCGACCACGGCGAACGAGAGCATCGAGGCCGATCCGGGCGGCAGCAGGCCGGTCGACTCGGCGGCGTGAAAACCCGCAGTGGCCAGCAATGCCGCCAGCAGGTTCAGCGCGGACAGCCACCCGCTCAGGCGGTGCAGCGAGCGGCACCAGGCGGGCAGGCGCACCACCTCGGCGACCGCCAACCTGGGCGAGTCGGGCTCCGCCACTACTCGGCCTTCTTCCATCACAAGCCAGTCTCCATCATCCATCCACGTGCGACGCGGCCCGCTGGATTACGATCGAAAATCGTCCGCCTGACCCTGTCACGGCTGCGGCGCGAATCCGGAACACGGCCGCCTTGACTTATGCTAGAGATGTTAAACCAAAGGTGCGCCTAATTGCTTGACCTCCCGAATGGAATATGGAACTGGTGGCTGGCTGGCCTGATCGGCCTGCTGGTCGGCAGCTTCCTCAACGTGGTGATCCACCGCCTGCCGCTCATGCTGGAGCGGCGCTGGGCGCGCGAGTGCGCCGAACTGAGCGGACAGGAACCCGCGCCCGGGGAGGCCCTGAGCCTGGCCCGGCCGCGCTCGCGCTGCCCGTCCTGCGGCACACTGATCCACTGGCATCAGAACATTCCCTTGCTGAGCTACGCCCTGCTGCGCGGGCGCTGTGCCCACTGCGGCGCGGCCATAGGCTGGCGCTACCCGCTGGTCGAGGCGCTGACCGGCCTCCTGTTCGCCTGGGTGGTCGCACACCACGGCAGCGGCATGGCCGGTCTGGCCGGTTGCGGACTGGCCGCCACTCTGGTCGTGCTGACATGCATCGACTGGGACACCACGCTGCTGCCGGACGACATCACGCTGCCACTGAGCTGGGCCGGACTGGTCGTCGCCGCGCTGGGCTGGAGCGCGACCGGGCTGACCGACGCGCTCTGGGGCGCGGTCGCGGGCTACCTCTCGCTCTGGCTGATCTACTGGGCCTTCAAGCTCGCCACCGGCAAGGAGGGCATGGGCTACGGCGACTTCAAGCTGCTGGCCGCGCTCGGCGCCTGGTTCGGCTGGCAGGCGCTGATCCCCATGATCCTGCTCGCCTCGCTGAGCGGCGCGGCGGTCGGCATCGCGCTCAAGCTGCGCAGCGGGCTGCGCGAGGGCGGCTACATCCCGTTCGGCCCCTTCCTGGCGCTGGGCGGACTCTGGGCCCTGTTGTTCGGCCCCGACAATTTCCTGCACTGGATGGGACTCTGATGAAACAACATGTTGTGAGGCTGGGCCTGACCGGCGGCATCGGCAGCGGCAAGAGCACGGTCGCGGCCACGCTGGCCGAACTCGGCGCAGTGGTGATTGACGCCGACGCCATCTCGCGCGCCAGCACCACCGCCGGCGGGATCGCGGTCGAGGCGATTCGCGCCGCCTTCGGCGACGAGTTCGTCACCGCCGAGCATGCGATGGATCGCGAGCGCATGCGCGCGCGGGTGTTCACCGACCCGGCCGCCAAGGCCCGGCTCGAAGGCATCGTGCATCCGATCGTGCGGGCCGAGATCGACCGCCAGGTCGCGGCCATGACAAAGGGCATCGCGGTGCTGGATCTGCCGCTGCTGGCCGAGTCGCCTGCCTGGCGCCAGCGCTGCGATCTGGTCTGGGTCGTCGACTGCGACCCCGAAACCCAGATCCGGCGCGTGATGCGGCGCAACGGCTGGCCGCGCGCCCAGGTCGAGCAGGTACTGGCCGCCCAGGCCAGCCGGGCACAGCGGCTCGCGATCGCCGACGGCGTGATCGCCAACGACGGGGTGACGCTGGCCGAGCTCAGGGCAACGGTGGGCCAGCGCTGGGACGAGCTGCGCCAGCGATTCGGGCTATGATGATCCGTTAAGCCCGAATACCGACCCGCGCGCCGTGATCCTCTACGAGTACCCCTTCAACGAACGAACCCGCACCTACCTGCGCCTGGAACACCTGCTGAACCGGCTCGCCTTGCTGGTCTCGCGCACCCACTCGGTCGACCACCACTACGCGATCCAGACCCTGTTCGAGTTGATGGAAGTGGGCTCGCGCTCGGACCTCAAGTCCGAGCTCATGAAGGACATCGAGCGCCACAAGCAGATACTCAATGGCTACCGCGACAACCCGGCGATCTCGGAGCAAGCGCTGGACCAGTTCATCGCCCGGCTCGACGCCTGCTTTGCGGTGCTCAATGCCGATGGCGGCCGGGTCGGCCATGGCCTGCATGGCAACGATTGGCTGATGGGCATTCGCAATCGCATGGGCATCCCGGGCGGCACCTGCGAGTTCGACCTGCCCTCCTACCATGAGTGGCTGCACCGCCCGCCCGAGGCGCGCCAGCATGACCTGGCCCAATGGTCGGACGAATTCAGCGGCCTCGGCCGCGCGCTGACCATGCTGATGAAGCTGCTGCGCGACAACGGGATGCCGCAGAAGGTGATGGCCATGGACGGGCAGTACCAGCAAAGCCTGCCGCAGGGAAGAGGCTTCCAGCTGCTGCGCTTGCGGCTGGACCCCAAGTCGGGACTGGTGCCGGAAATCAGCGGCAACCGTCTGCTGTTCTCGGTGCGGCTGATGCGGCGCGGTGACGACGGCCGCCTGCAGCCCTCCGCTGCCGACCTGCCACTCGAAGTGAGCCTCTGCGCCTAAAGGAGAAACCATGAGCCAGCCAAACCGCCACCAGGCGCCCGCCAGCTTCGAGGCCCGGACCGTCAAATGCCCGGCCTGCGGTGGCCCCAGCCGCTATGCCGCCGACAACCCCTACCGGCCATTCTGCTGCGAGCGCTGCAAGAAGCTGGACCTGGGCGCCTGGGCCAGCGAGGAGTTCCGCGTTCCGAGCGCGCCGCCACTGGAGCCCGCGCCGCCCGAGGACGGCTGGCGCTCCTGATCAGGGCTGGCCGGCAGCCTGGTCGGCCTCCTGCTGCAGCCATTCGAGCACCGGCACGGTACCGGGCAGCACCGGCTCGACATTCACCGGCAGGGTCTGCCAGGCGGATTCCTGGCCCTCGTGCATGTGCAAGTCACCGCTCCAGTGGTAGACCTTGCAGAAGTTCAGCCGCACCAGCGCGTGCGGATAGTCGACCAGCTTCTCGTGCCAGGGGTGGGCCTGGCCGATCGTGACGCCGATTTCCTCCTGCAGCTCGCGCCGCAGCGCCTGCGCCACGGTCTCGCCGGCTTCGAGCTTGCCACCCGGAAATTCCCAATAGCCCGCGTAGACCTTGCCAGGCGGGCGCGTCGTCAGCAGGAAGCGGCCCCGGGCGTCGATCAGCACCCCGACCGCGACCTCGGTCACGGGACGATCAGCCCCGCCCTCGCGCGGCCGGTCGCCGTCCGCCACCAGCAGCCCGCTCACGATGAGGCTCCAGCATGGGCAGCCTTTGCGTCGGCACGCTCGCCCGCGTGGTGACGAGCGAACTGGTAGGCCACCCGGCCGCTGCGCGAGCCGCGCTCGAGCGCCCAGACCAGCGCCTGCGGGCGCGCCGCCTGGAACTCGGACTCGGGCACGCCGTAGGACGCCAGCCATTGCCAGACCACGCTCAGGTACTCGTCCTGGCTGAAGGGATAGAAGCTGACCCAGAGCCCGAAGCGCTCGGACAGCGAGATCTTCTCCTCGACCGCCTCGCCCGGGTGCAGCTCGCCGCTCTCGCCCCGGCTGGCACCGAGGTTGTCCTTCATGGTCTCGGGCAGCAGGTGGCGCCGGTTGCTGGTCGCGTAGATCAGCAGGTTGTCGCTCGCGGCCGAGACACTGCCGTCCAGGATGGACTTGAGCGCCTTGTAGCCGGACTCGCCGCTCTCGAAGCTGAGGTCATCGGCGAACACGACGAACTTCTCGGGCCGATCCGCCACCAGCTCGACGATGTCGGGCAGGTCGATCAGATCGTCCTTGTCGACCTCGATCAGGCGCAGACCCTGCGGCGCGTAGGCGTTCAGGCAGGCCTTGATCAGCGAGCTCTTGCCCGTGCCGCGCGCGCCGGTCAGCAACACGTTGTTGGCCGGCAGGCCGCGCACGAAATGCTCGGTGTTGCGCTCGATCTTTTCCTTCTGGCCCTCGATCTCCCGCAGGTCGGCCAGTGCGATGGTCGCGACATGGCGCACCGGCTCCAGCCGGCCATGGCCGCCGCGCTTGCGGTAGCGAAAAGCCACCGAGGCCTGCCAGTCCGGCGCCGACAGCGGCTGCGGCAGCACCGCCTCGATGCGCTCGATCAGGGATTCGGCCCGCTGCAGCAGGCGCTCGAAGGCTTCGTTCATGAGCGGTAGTCGGCGTTGATGGTCACGTAGTCGTGGCTGAAGTCGCAGGTCCAGACGGTGTCGGACACCTCGCCGCGGCCCAGGCCGACGCGGATCGTGATCTCGCTTTGCGCCATCACGCGCGCGCCGTCCTCCTCGCGGTACTCGGGGCGGCGGCCACCCTGGCTGACCACATGCACATCGTCGAGGTGCAGCTCGATCAGGCCCTGGTCGAGGTCGGCGATGCCGGCGTAACCCACCGCCGCCAGGATGCGGCCCAGGTTCGGGTCGCTGGCGAAGAAGGCGGTCTTGACCAGCGGCGAATGCGCGATCGCATACGCGACCTTCAGGCATTCCTCGGTGGTCTTGCCACCTTCGACGCGCACAGCGATGAACTTGGTCGCGCCTTCGCCGTCGCGCACGATCGCATGCGCCAGCGTGCGCGCGACCTCGGTCATGGCGGCGACCAGGGCCTGGCCGTCGGCGCTGCCCAGGTCGGTGACCGGCGCGTTGCCGGCCTGGCCGGTGGCGATCACGACGAAGCTGTCGTTGGTCGAGGTGTCGCCGTCGACCGTCACGCGGTTGAAGGAGGCGTCGGCCAGCTGCTTGGCCAGCGCCGGCAGCAGCTCGGGCGCCACCGCGGCATCGGTCGCGAGGAAGCCCAGCATGGTCGCCATGTTCGGGCGGATCATGCCCGCGCCCTTGGAGATGCCGGTCACGCTCACGGTCTTGCCGCCGACCTGGGCCTGGCGGCTGGCGGCCTTGGGCACGGTGTCGGTGGTCATGATGCCCTCGGCGGCCTTGAGCCAGTGATCGGCCTGGGCATCGGCCAGCGCGGCCGGCAGGCCCGCGACGATGCGGTCGACCGGCAGCGGCTCCATGATGACGCCGGTCGAGAACGGCAGGATCTGCTCGGGCGAGACGCTGAGCTCGCGCGCCAGCGCGATGCAGGTCGCGCGCGCGTCGACCAGGCCCGGTGCGCCGGTGCCGGCATTGGCGTTGCCGGTGTTGATCACCAGCGCGCGGATGCCGTGATGGGCACTCAGGTGCTCGCGACAGACCTGCACCGGCGCGGCGCAGTAGCGGTTCTGCGTGAAGACGCCCGCCACCGCAGTGCCCGCGTCGAGCAGGAAGACGGTCAGGTCCTTGCGGTTGGCCTTGCGCACGCCGGCTTCGGCGACACCGATCTTGACGCCCGCGATGGGCAGGAGGCTAGCGGCCTCGGGTGCGGTCCAGTTGACTGCCATGTATGACTCCGGATGATGTATTCGGGCGCCGACGCGCGCCATCGCGCGCCTGGACGGAGGGAATTGAGCGTCCGATTCTAGGCGCTCGCAATGACGGTGAGATCCGACGGGAACGCCCGCGTGCTCACTTTGGCCGTGCGGCGGCCGGTGCACTGGCGCTGCCCTGCGTGGCAGGGGCAGGCGGCGTCACGTCTACCACCTGCTGGCGATTCTTGACGCAGCTGATCGCGCCGACATTGTTGCCGTCGTAGACCAGATTGCCCTCAACCGACTTGCGCGACGCGCGCTCGGGCGTCAGCACGTAGCAGATCACATCGGCTTGCTGGTCGTAGAGCTTGAGGATGACCGCCTCCGGCTGGCCGGCGTCGAACACCTCGACCAGTTGCATGGGCTTGGCTTTCTGGGCGAGCGCGACGCCCGCCGTGCCTGCCAACAAGGCGACCAACAGGGAATGAAGGGGCTTTTTCATCAGATCGATTATCCGTTTGTATCCGGCCCCGGGGTGTCGGCGCTCTGCATACGAAAAAGGGCCGCCCGAAGGCGGCCCCGTCAATTATCCGGCCTCAGGGTCGGATCAGAAGCTCCAGCCGACACCGGCGCTGACGGTGGCATCGCTGCCAGTGAAGCCGACGCCGAACTTGGCGGTGGTGTCGGGGTTGATGCGGGCATGACCGCCGAGCGACAGCGCACTCTCGCCCTTGTAGTGGCCGACACCGACGCCGAAGTTGTACTGCTTGCCGGTTTCGAGAGCCGGCAAGCCGGCCAGTGCGGCAGCGCCGGCGATACCGCGGCGAGCTTCCTTGCGGACGTCCTGCACCTGACCCCAGTTGGCGGCGTCGTGAGCATTGGTACCGTCAGCCAGCCCCGTGATCTTGTTGCCATTCATATTGGCACCAGTGTTGTAAGTCACCGATGTCGGCGTGACCACCAGCGGTGCGCTCGCGTCCGTCCCCCCCAAATAGGCGTTGGGGGTGGAAATCGAGTTGGTGGCGTTCACGTTCGCGACGTTGGAGTTGGTCGCGGTCACAGTGCCGGCGCTCACGCTGGTAGCGTTAATGACCCCGGTCGTACCATCCAGCGTGATGGTGTTGGTGCCAGCGCCATTGGTGACGTTGACCGAACCCGCCTGCGTGTTGCCGACCGTGCCGTCACCGCCAACACTCAACGCGCCAGCATTGCTGACGGCAAGAGTCTGGCCATTAGTGGTGTCGGCCACCGTCATGCCACCATCGCCCAACGTCAGCGTGGTGGAAGCCGTGCCGCCGCGCAGCGAAGCGCTGCTGTCGGTCACGGACAGGCCGTTCCAAGCCGTGTTGGCAGTATTCCTGACGCCGATGCCAGCGGACCCGGCAGTCACCTGAAGACCACCAGCGCCAGCGACATCCGTGCCGCTGTTGGTGTGAACCTGGAGTCCGCCAGCTGCAACTGAAGCCGCAGACACCTGACCCGAAGCGCCGTCCAGACTGATGGTCGTCGCGGCACCATCGCGAACATTCACGACACCCGCGATACCACTCGTGCTGCCGAAGTTGCCTTGACGGGCACCCAGGGTGTTGACGCCGGTGATGCTGTTACTGTCAGAGGGATTGATGCTGATCGAGCCGGAGTTGATGCCACCATTGGCAGTCAGCACGCCCGTCATCGTCGTCGCGCCGGTCACACCCAGAGTGCCCGCCACGGTGGCATTGCCGCCCACCGAGGCATCACCAGTGGTCGTCAGGGTGGCGGTGCCGATGATCGACCCACCAGTAAGGGCGACTGAATCCCCGTTAACAACCGCCCCGCCCACGCCACTACCACCTGAAATCGCCCCCGTAACTTGAGCGAATGCACCACCAGACAGCAGGCTTGCGACGGTCAAAGCAATTACTCTTTTTTGCATTAAAGATCCCCCTTGAGTTGGTTATGGATGGGCATGACTGCGCCAGCAGATCGATTTATTCGATACCGGGACTGCAGTCAAACCTCCCACCCCAAGAGGCAGTCTATATCATGATATTTTCATATTCAACGACTCTTTAGTCCCATGATAATACCAGGACAAATCATAAACAACATATGACACATGACATCCAGTCGCCCTCAGACGCCGAGAAAGACATATGCCCAAGCTGACCGTCAAGGCGCACCCGAGGCTGGGCAAGCCCGGCATCGCGGTGGTTCCGATCGTGCGACTCGCATGAAGGTACGCGTGCTGGGCTGCTCGGGCGCGATCGCGCGCCATGCGTGCACCACGTCCTTCCTGATCGACGAGTCCCCGCGGGTCGATGCCGGCACCGGCGTGGGCGACCTGACGCTCGACGAGATGGCGCGCATCGACCATGTGTTGCTGACCCAATCGCACCTGGACCATGTGGCCTGCGAGATCCTCGATGCGAGCCGACAACCGCCAGCCTGCCGCTGTCAGCGCGCAGCGTTCAGCAGGTCGCGCGTGCGCAGCGCCTCGGCGCGCGCGGCCTGCGCGAAATCCTCGCCGGCGCTCGCGTAGAGCACGGCACGCGAGGAATTGACGATCACGGCGCCAGTCGTGACACCGCCCTCGGCGCGCCAGCCGGCCTGCACCGTGGCCTTGGCGTCGCCGCCCTGGGCGCCCACGCCGGGGATCAGCAGCGGCAAGGTCGGGGCGAGCTCGCGCACGCGGCGGATCTCTTCCGGATAGGTCGCGCCGACCACCAGGCCCAGCTGGCCGTTGAGGTTCCAGGGGCCTTGGGCCAGGCTGGCGAGGTGCTCGAACAGGCGCGGCTGGCCCTCGACATCGGCCAGGCGCTGGAACTGGAAGTCGTCGCCGCCCGGATTCGAGGTGCGGCAAAGCAGGAACACCCCCTTGCCGGGATAGCGCAGGTAGGGCTGGACGGTGTCGAAGCCCATGAAGGGTGACAGCGTGACGGCATCGGCGCCGTAGCGCTCGAAGGCCTCCTTGGCATACTGCTCGGCGGTGCTGCCGATGTCGCCGCGCTTGGCGTCCAGGATGATCGGCACCTGCGGCGCGCGCACCCGCATGTGCGCCATCAGGCGTTCGAGCTGGTCCTCGGCGCGGTGCGCGGCGAAATAGGCGATCTGCGGCTTGAACGCGATCACGAGGTCGGCGGTCGCGTCGACGATGGCCGCGCAGAAGTCGTGGATCCTGGAGGGATCGTTGCGCCAGTGGTGGGGAAATTTGGCCGGTTCGGGGTCCAGGCCCACGCAGAGCATGGACTGGTTCTGGCGCTCGGCCGCGCCCAGCATGTCGATGAAGTTCATGCGCCCGATTGTAGAGAGGCACACCCCAGGCCGGAAGTTCCCGCAGCACAGCGACTGGCCGGAGAGTGCAGGCGCTAAACTGCTGGATCTGCCCCTACCCTCTGCCCGCCCCCATGTGCCAACTGCTCGGACTCAACTGCGCCACCCCGACCGACGCCACCTTCAGCTTCTCCGGCTTTTGCCAGCGCGGCGGCGCCACCGATCAGCATGCCGACGGCTGGGGCATCGCCTTCTTCGAGGGCAAGGGTCTGCGCCTGTTCGTCGACCATCACAGCGCGGCGGCCTCGCCGATGGCGGACTTCCTGCGCCATTACCCGCTCAAGAGCACCAACATCATCGCGCATGTGCGCAAGGCCACGGTGGGCCAGGTCAGCCTGGAGAACGCCCACCCCTTCACGCGCGAGCTCTGGGGCCGGCATTGGGTATTCGCGCACAACGGCGACTTGAAGGACTACCAGCCGCGGCTGCACAGCCAGTTCCAGCCAGTCGGCAGCACCGACAGCGAACGGGCCTTCTGCTGGATCATGCAGGAGCTGGCCAAGTCGCATGCCGGCGTGCCCAGCATCGCCGAACTCACGCTGACGCTGCGCGAACTGGTGCCTCAGATCAGAAAGTTCGGCACCTTCAACTTCCTGCTCTCGAACGGCGAGGCGCTGTGGGCGCACTGCAGCACCAAGCTGTACTACCTGGTGCGCCAGCATCCCTTCCACCAGGCCACGCTGATGGACCAGGACTTGACGGTGGATTTCGCCCAGCTCAACCAGCCGGGTGACCGCGCCGCCGTGATCGTGACCCAGCCGCTGACCAAGGACGAGGACTGGATCGCCTTCGAGCCCAACGAGCTCAAGGTGTTCGTCGACGGCCTGCCGCAGCCAGGCTGATCAGGCCAGCGCCACCTCGAGCGCGTCGAGGTAGAGCGCCGCGACGTCGCAGCCGGTCTGGTCGAAGATCTCCTGGAAGCAGGTCGGGCTGGTGACGTTGATCTCGGTCAGGTGCTCGCCGATGATGTCCAGCCCCACCAGCAGCAGGCCGCGCGCCAGCAGGATGGGACCGAGCGCCTCGGCGATCTCGCGGTCACGCGCCGACAGCGGCTGCGCCACGCCCTTGCCGCCAGCGGCCAGGTTGCCGCGGATCTCGCTGCCCTGCGGGATGCGCGCCAGGCTGTAGGGCACCGGCTTGCCACCGATCAGCAGCACCCGCTTGTCGCCCTGGGCGATCGACGGCAGGAACTTCTGCACCATCAGGCTCTGCGCGCCATGGCGGTTCAGCGTCTCGATGATGCTGCCCAGGTTCAGGCCGTCCGGACCGACGCGGAAGATGCCCATGCCGCCCATGCCGTCGAGCGGCTTGAGGATGATGTCGCCATGCTCCTCATG
Source organism: Malikia sp. (assembly GCF_028687635.1). Lineage (GTDB taxonomy): Bacteria > Pseudomonadota > Gammaproteobacteria > Burkholderiales > Burkholderiaceae_C > Malikia. The sequence continues at coordinate 152,400 of NZ_JAQTZS010000001.1, forward strand.
GAAGCGGCGCACGTCAGCGGCGTCGCGCGTGACCAGGGTCGGCGCGATCAGCTCCGGGAACTCCATGATGGCGAGCTTTTCCGGATGGTCGCGCAGCGCGGCCGGGGCGTTGAAGACGCGCGCGCCCTCGCGTTGCGCCTGGCCCAGCAGGTGGGTGGCGTAGAAATATTCGCTGTCGAAGGGCGGGTCCTTGCGCATCAACACGGCGTCGACCTCGGCCAGCACCTGGGGCCGCTCGTCGGGCGCCTGCTGTGCGGCGACGAACCAGTCGTCGGCGTCGCCGGTCAGCGTGATGTCGCGCACATGGGCCGTCACGCGACCGCCGCGCTGCCACATCAGGTCCTGGGGCTGGCAGGCCATCAGCTGGTGGCCGCGCCGCTGCGCCTCGCGCATCATGGCGAAGGTGCTGTCCTTGTAGGTCTGGAACGATTCGAGCGGGTCGGCGATGAAAAGTATTTTCATGAGATTGGCGGGACAGACCGGCGCCTGGCGACGCTCTGTCCTAAACAGGTATTAGATTTCGATCTTGGAGCCCAGCTCGACCACCGCGTTGTTGGGCAGGTGCAGGAACTGAGCCGCCGCGCTAGCGTTGTGGTGCATGGAGGCAAACAGCTTTTCGCGCCATTGCGCCATGCCGCCACCGATGGTGGGGATCACGATGTCACGCGACAGGAAGTAGCTGGTCGTCATCGGTTCGAGCGCGACGCCACGGCCCTTGAGCTGCTCCAGCGCCTTGGGCAGGTCGGGATCGTTCTTGAAGCCGTAGTTGACGATCACCTCCCAGCAGTCGTGACCCAGCGGCTCGATTTCGAGGCGCTTGTCCATTCCCACCCAGGGCACCGGATGGTTGCGCACGGTCACGAACAGGTTGTGCTCGTGCAGCACCTTGTTGTGCTTGAGGTTGTGCAGCAGCGCATTGGGCACGACACCAGGCTGGGCCGTCAGGAACACCGCCGTGCCCTGCACCCGCACCGGCGGACTGATGAAGACCGCATCGAGGAAGCCGCCGAGATCGAGCGCATCGCTCTTGAGCGACTCGTTGAGCAGACGCCGCCCCTCATGCCAGGTGATCATCAACAGGAAGATCGCGGCACCGATCAGCAGCGGGAACCAGCCCCCCTCGGTGAACTTGAGCAGGTTGGAACTGAAGAAGGCCAGGTCGATCACGAAGAAGAAGCCGGTAGCCCCCACGCACAACCACCAGTTGTAGCCCCAGCCGTAGCGGATCACGAAGAAGGTCAGCACGGTGGTGATCAGCATGTCGAGCGTGACCGCGATGCCATAGGCGGCGGCCAGGTTGCTCGACGACTTGAACAGCGCCACCGCCAGCACGATGGCGACGAACAGCCCCCAGTTGACCAGGGGGATGTAGATCTGGCCGGTATCCTTGATGCTGGTGTGCAGGATATGCAGGCGTGGCAGGTAGCCCATCTGGATCACCTGCTTGGTCACGCTGAAGGCGCCCGAGATCAGCGCCTGCGAGGCGATCACGGTCGCTGCGGTCGCCATGATCACGGTCGTCGGCAGCAGCCAGTCCGGCGCCAGGTTGAAGAAGGGGTTCTTGACCGCCGTCGGGTCGGCCAGCAGCAGCGCGCCCTGACCGAAGTAGTTCAGGATCAGGCAGGGCATGACCACGCTGAACCAGGCGAGCCGGATCGGCTTCTTGCCGAAGTGGCCCATGTCGGCATAGAGCGCCTCGCCGCCCGTCACGCACAGCACCACCGCGCCCAGGATGATGAAGGTGGTGCCGGGGTAGTTCCAGATGAAGCGCAGCGCGTGGTGCGGGCTCAGCGCGCCGAGGATCTCGGGGTGGTCGGCAATGTGCGGCACGGCCAGCGCGGCGATGCCGATGAACCACAGCAGCGTGATCGGGCCGAAGAACTTGCCGATGCCGGCGGTGCCGTGCTTCTGTACCGCGAACAGGCCGAACAGGATCACCAGCGTGAGCGGGATCACCGCCTTCTTGAAGGTCGGCGAGATCACCTCCAGGCCCTCAACCGCCGACAGCACCGAGATCGCGGGCGTGATCACGCCGTCACCGTAGAACAGGCAGGTGCCAAAGACACCGATCAGCAGCATCCAGCGCCGCAGCCTGGGCTTGTGCTTGATCGATTCCGACGCCAGCGCCAGCATCGCGACCAGCCCGCCTTCGCCGTGGTTGTCGGCGCGCAGCACCAGCGTCACGTACTTGAGCGAAACGATGATGGTCAGCGTCCAGACAAAGATCGACAGCACGCCGTAGATGTTGTCCGGGGTGAACTCGACATGGCCGGAGTGGAATACTTCCTTGACCGCGTACAGCACGCTGGTGCCGATGTCGCCGTAGACGACGCCGATCGCGCCCAGGGTGAGCGCACCGAGTGAAGATTTGGAAGCAGACACGGGATATGCGGGTGGCCCCTGGCCACCCGGTAAGTTTAGCTGGCGCTATTGTGCGCCCGAATTGTTACCGGGCGTAACCGATGGAGCGCCGCCGCTTCAGTCGTAGACTTCGGCGTTGGGGTCGGTGGCCTCCAGCTCGTAGCTCGCCGCCAGCATGGCCAGGCGCCCGATCACGCCGTACATGTAGAAGCGATTCGGCACGCTGGCGCCGGGCTTGAAGCCGGGCTGCGGCTGCTGCGCGCCCTTCTCGAAGGCCAGCGGCACGAAGCTGGCGCCCGGCGCATTGAGGTTCTCGTCGACGCCGCGATCGGCATGGACGCGGTAGAAGCCGCCCACCACGTAGCGGTCCAGCATGTAGACCACCGGCTCGGCGACCGCGTCGTTGACGCGCTCGTTGGTCAGCACGCCCTCCTGGATGATCACGTCGTTGACGATCTGGCCGTCCTTGATGACGTTCATCTTGTTCTTGGTGCGACGGTTCAGGCTTTCGAGCTCCTTGGCGTCGCGCACCGTCATGATGCCCATGCCATAGGTGCCGTTGTCGGCCTTGACCACCACGAAGGGCTTCTCGTTGATGCCGTATTCCTTGTACTTGCGCCGGATCTTGCCCAGCAGCGCATCGACATTGGTCTGCAGGCATTCCATGCCGGTGCCCTCGGCGAAGTTGACCGCGCCACAGCTGTTGAACAGCGGGTTGATCAGCCAGGGGTCCATGCCCAGCAGCTTGCCGAAGCGCTTGGCGACCTCCTCGTAGGCCTTGAAATGCTGGCTCTTCTTGCGCACATGCCAGCCCGCGTGCAGCGGGGGCAGCAGGAACTGCTCGTGCAGGTCCTCCAGGATGCCGGGCACGCCCGCGCTCAGGTCGTTGTTGAGCAGGATGGTGCAGGGGTCGAAGTCCTTCAGGCCGATGCGCCGGTTGTGGCGGATCAGCGGCTCCAGCATGACCTGCTCGCCGTTGGGCAGCTGGAAGGTGGTGGGCTCCTTGATCTCGGGGTTCAGCGAGCCCAGGCGCACGTTGAGACCGGCCTGGTAGAAGATCTTCTGCAACTGCGCCACGTTCATCAGGTAGAACATGTTGCGGGTGTGGTTCTCGGGCACCAGCAGCAGGTTCTTGGCCTCGGGGCAGATCTTCTCGATCGCGGCCATGGCGGCTTGCACCGCCAGCGGCAGCATCTCGGGCGTGAGGTTGTTCCAGCCGCCGGGGTAGAGGTTGGTGTCGACCGGCGCGAGCTTGAAGCCGGCGTTGCGGATGTCGACCGAGGAGTAGAACGGCGGCGTGTGCTCCATCCACTCCAGGCGAAACCAGCGCTCGATCACCGGAGTGGATTCCAGGATGCGCTGTTCGAGTTCGTTGATCGGGCCGGTGAGTGCGGTGACGAGATGGGGAACCATGGTGAGGCCCTTTTTTAAGTATTGGATTGCGCCTGGTCAGGCACCGTTATGAGGCGACATTCTAGAGACTGGGGGCGACAGCGGCTATTGCAAGCAAGACGATCGCAGACTGGGACACGCCCGAGCTCGAAAATACCCCGCCCCCCATATACTCGCAAGCTGCCCTCCCGACCTGTCCACCTGCTACCTCGCCTTCCATGAACCCCAACCTCTGGCTGCTGGCCGCCGCGCAAGGCCTGTTCCTGACCAACAACGTGGTCTTCATCGCGATCAACGGCCTGGTCGGCCTGAGCCTGGCGCCGCTGGGCTGGATGGCCACCCTGCCCGTCATGGGCTATGTGGTCGGGGGGGCGCTATCGACCGGACTGGTCGCGCGCAGCCAGCGGCGCTGGGGCCGCAAGGTCTCGTTCCAGCTCGGGCTGGGAGTGGCGCTGCTGTCGACCCTGGCCTGCGCCGCCGCGCTGCAGCTCGGCAGCTTCTGGCTGCTGGTCGCCTCCACGCTGGTGGCGGGCTACTACAGCGCCAACGGCCAGCTCTACCGCTTCGCCGCTGGCGAGCTGGCCGCGCCGGTCTTTCGCGAGCAGGCGGTCTCGCTGGTGCTGGCCGGTGGACTGATCGGCGCCGTCGCCGGCCCCAACCTGGCCACGCAGACGCGCGACTCGCTGGGGCAGCCCTTCCTGGGCGCCTACCTCGCGCTGGCGCTGGTCGCGCTGCTGGGAATGGCGGTGATCGGACTGATCCGCTTTCCGGCGGAACCGGCCAGGAAGGCCGGCGCCAGCAGCGGCCGCCCGCTGCGCGAGATCGCGCGCCAGCCGGAGTTCATCGTCGCGGCGGCCTGCTCGGCGCTCGGCTACGGCGTCATGAACCTGCTGATGGCCGCCACGCCGCTGGCGATGCAGGTCTGCGGCATGCCGTTCTCGGACGCGGCGCTGGTGCTGGAGTGGCATGTGATCGGCATGTTCGCGCCCGGTTTCTTCACCGGCCATCTGATCAAGCGCCTGGGCGTGCTGCCCGTGATGGGCGCGGGCGTGCTGCTCAACGCGGTCTGCATCGCGATCGCGCTCTCGGGCCAGGAGCTGCACCAGTTCCTGCTCGCGCTGTTCCTGCTCGGCATGGGCTGGAACTTCCTGTTCACCGGCAGCACCACGCTGGCGATGCAGGCCTACCGCCCCGAGGAGAAGGACAAGGCGCAGGCCGCGATCAACTTCTGCGTCTTCGCCACCATGGCCCTGACCTCGTTTGCCTCGGGCGCCCTGGTCACGACCCAGGGCTGGGTGCTGTTGAACTGGGGCTCGCTGATCCCGGTCGGTCTGACCGGCCTGGCCTTGCTGTGGCTGGCCGCCAAGCGGCGCACCATCAACGGCAAAGCCCCGGTCTGACCCAATCCATTATTCTTGGCGCCGGCCGCGCCTGGTGGCTGAAAAGTTTCCAGAACGTTTCCAGAACGCGGCCTGCCGCGTCGCTCTCGCTGGGCCGTGGCCAGCGGCGCTAAGCCGCCTGCGGCCCGGGCAGGGCAAGTTGGCTGTTCGGCTCCAACTGGAACACCGACACCACCTTGACCAGATCGTCGGCCTGCATGCTCAGACTGCTGGCGGCGGCGGCCATCTGTTCGACCATCGCGGCATTCTCTTGCGTCGCCTGGTCCATCTGCGTGACCGACTTGCCGACCTGCATCACGCCCGCGCTTTGCTGCGCACTCGCCACGCTGATCTCACCCATGATGCGGGTGACGCGCTGAATCGCGTTGACGACCTCCGACATGGTGCGGCCAGCCTGATCCACCAGCAGCGAACCCTGTTCGACCCGTTCGACGCTGATGCCGATCAGGTCCTTGATCTCCTTGGCGGCGGCCGCGGACCGGCTGGCCAGACTGCGCACCTCGGAGGCCACCACCGCGAAGCCGCGACCCTGCTCGCCGGCCCGCGCTGCCTCTACCGCCGCATTCAGGGCCAGGATATTGGTCTGGAAGGCAATGCCATCGATCACGCCGATGATGTCGGCGATCCGGTTGGAGCTTTCGTTGATCGAGCGCATGGTGGTGACGACGCGACCCACCACCTCGCCGCCAGCCAGGGCCACCTGCGAGGCCGTCTGCGCCAGCTGGGTGGCCTGCTGGGCGTTCTCCGCGTTGTGCTTGACGGCGGAGCCCAGCTCATCCATCGAGGACGCGGTTTGCTGCAAAGTGAACGCCTGGTTCTCGGTGCGGCTCGACAGGTCGTGGTTGCCCATCGATATTTCGGCGCTGGCCGAGGCCACGGCCCGCGCGCCCTGACGCACCTTGGCCACCACGTTGACCAGGCTGGCTTGCATGGTTTGCAGCTGCATCATCAGGCAGTTCGGGTCCTGGCCTTGCCCTCCTGCCGGCTGGCTCAAATCACCGGCGGCGATGCGCTGGGCGACTGCCGCCGCGTCGGCCGGCTCGCCACCAATCGGCCGCAGCACCATGCGATCCAGCGACAAGCCCAGCACCAGCGAGACACCCACGATGCTGACCAGCCCGAGGGCCAAGGCCCAGAAGCGCAGCCGATGGACCTCGGCCAGCATTTCGCTGGTGGGAATGGTCACGACAAACGACCAGGGCATCTGGGTCGCCCCCACCTTGACCGGAACATAGAGGCGGGTGACCTCGCCCAGGCGCTCGTCGTGGGTGGTCAACTCGTGCCGCTGGCCAGCCTGGATGGCGGACCGCACCGCGGCGAGCCCGGATTCCTGGCCCAGGCTCTTGCCAATATTGGCCGCGTCACGGTCGCCGACATAGACCGCCTGGTTCGACAGCAAGCTGGCATAGCCGGTGTCGAGGATACGGATCTTGCCGACATGCTGCTGCAGGCTGGACAAGGTGATGTCCACCCCGGCGACCCCGACGAATTGGCCGTCGATCCTGATCGGCACCACCACGCTGGTGATCTGGAACTCCTTGCCGACCACGACATAGGGGTAGGGCTCGACCAGCGTTTCATTGCCCGTCTGCTTGGGGATCAGGTAATAGTCGCCGGGCCCGGGCTTGTCGTAGTCGAGCAGCGGCTCCAGCACGATCTGGCCCGAGCCACGGTTCCAGTAAGGCACGTAGCGGCCGGTGCCATCGTGGCCGGACTGGTTGATGTACTTGGCATCCTGGCCGTCGAGTGCATTAGGCTCCCAGCCAGACCAGACCCCCAGAAAGTTCGGATTGCCCGCCAGCACCCCCTTGAGCATGGCATCGGCCTTCGCTCGGTCGATATGGCCCTGGGCTTTCATCTCGCCCATGGCCTGCGCCAGCGTGCGCGCCGCGTCCAATGCGTTGTCAAGCACGGCGGAGACCTGCCGGCTCTGATGATCCGCCAGCTCGTTGGCGTAATCCAGGGACAACCGTTTTTGCGCGCTCCCGGCCTGACCGACCAGGACGGCCACGGTCAGCGAAAAACCGATCAGGACAACCAGTATCACCAGCAACTGCTGCCTGAGGCGCAGGTTGAATTTCGGCTTGATTGGGTTCCACATGCTGACGTTCCTTGCAAAGACCGATCCGGCCTCGATCCAGGTGTGAAGCCATATCGGGATGGGTCGGCTGTCATCAAGCACGATCCATGCCGGGCGATTCCCAGCGCTGGGGCAGCGCGGAACCAAAAACAGGAAAGTCTGTTGGGAAAGAAGAGGCAATGCGCACCAATATGGGGCGAAAGCCGGAACCTCAAGGCCCAATTGCGGGCTCAGGGCATGCGCGCGATCACCTCGACCACGGCAGCCGTCAGGCGCTGCGCATAGGGCAGATGCAGGAATTCATTCGGGCCATGCGCGTTGCTACGCGGGCCCAGCACGCCGCAGACCATCATCTGCGCCTTCGGGAAGCCCTGGCTCAGCATGTTCATCAAGGGGATGGTGCCGCCCTGCCCCAGGGTCGCGCAGGGCGCGCCGTAATGCGCCTGACTGGCGGCCTGCAGCGCCTGCTCGAACCAGGGCGTGGTGGCAGGCGCGTCCCAGCCGGTCGCGGCGCCCTCGGGCTCGAAGGTGACCTTGGCCTGATAAGGGGCGTTGTCTTCGAGCAGGGTTTTCAGCTGCTGCACGGCCTGGCCCGCGTCAACGGTGGGCGGCAAGCGCAGACTGAGCTTGAACGCGCTCCAGGGGCGCAGCACGTTGCCGGCATTGGCCAGGCTCGGAAAACCGTCGGCGCCGGTCACGCTCAAGGTCGGACGCCAGGTGCGCCGCAGCAGCGCCTCGACCGGATCGGTCGTGGTCGGCAGCGTGAAGCCCGAAGATCCACCGCAGTCATGGTGCGCCCAGGGAAAGCGGCGCCAGACCTCGTCGCCCAGGATGGCCGCGGTCGCGCGCGCCTGCTCCAGGCGCAGCGCCGGGATCTCGCCGTGGAAGGCGCGTGGCAGCAGCTCGCCACTGGCGCTGTCCTCAAGCCGGTCGAACAGCTGGCGCATGATGCGAAAACTCGACGGCACCAGGCCCGAGCTGTCGCCCGAATGGATGCCCTCGGTCAGCACCTCGACCTTGAGCACGCCGCTGGCGACGCCGCGCAGGCTGGTGGTCAGCCAGAGCTGATCGTAGTTGCCGGCACCGCTGTCGAGGCAGATCACCAGGCCGACCTGGCCCAGGCGAGGCTTGAGCGCGTCGACATAGGGCAGCAGGTCGTGCGAGCCGCTCTCCTCGCAGGTCTCGATCAGTCCGACGATGCGCGGGTGCGCCACGCCCTGCGCCCGCAGGGCCTGCACCGCCGTGATGCTGGCATAGACCGCGTAGCCATCGTCGGCGCCGCCGCGACCGTAGAGCTTGTCGTCGATGATCCTGGGTGTCCAGGGGCCGAGGTCGCTGCGCCAGCCGCTGAACTCGGGCTGCTTGTCGAGGTGACCGTACATCAGCACCGTCTCGCCGCTGGCCGGCGCCGGACTGCCCTCGCATCCACTGCTGGCCGGGATCTCGAAGAACAGCACCGGGGTGCGCGGCTGGCCGTCCGGCGTCTGAAGGCGCAGGATCTCCAGCGTCAGTCCGTCGATGCGCTGCGCCTGCACCCAGTCGGCCGCCTGGCGCAGCACGGCATCCAGATAGCCATGCTCGGCCCAGGCCGGGTCGAAGGCCGGCGACTTGGCCGGTACCGCGATGTAGCGCTGCAGCTCGGGCACGATGCTGGCGCGCCAGCGTTCCTCGACGAGCGCGGCAAGGGACTGGGAATCGAGAGCGGGAATTCTGGCGTTCATGCCTTCATTCTCACATGCCGACCCGACCCGCGTCAGACCGGACTCAGTGGCCGCCGAAGCTCATCAGGCAATGCACCGGCAGGCCGGCGGCGCGCAGGCGATCGGCGCCGCCGAGCTCGGGCAGGTCGACGATGGCGGCCGCCTCGACCACCTCGGCGCCGAGGCGCTCAAGCAGACGCTTGCCCGCCATCATGGTGCCGCCGGTGGCGATCAGGTCGTCGACCAGCAGCACGCGCTCGCCTGGCGCGACGGCATCGGTGTGCAGCTCCAGCGTGGCGCTGCCGTACTCGAGCTCATAGGTTTCGGCGATGGTGCGAAACGGCAGCTTGCCCTGCTTGCGTATCGGCACGAAGCCCAGCCCCAGCGCGTAGGCCAGCGCCGCGCCGACGATGAAGCCGCGCGCGTCGAGACCGGCCACCCGGTCCGGACGCAGCGCCGGGTCACGGTAGCGGCTGGCCAGGCGCTCGACCACCTCACGCAGCAGCTGGGCGTCCTGCAGCAGCGGGGTGATGTCGCGGAACTGCACGCCGGGGGCCGGCCAGTCGGGCACGGTCCGGACATGCGATTTCAGGTCTATGCGGGTGACGTTCATGGGATGATTATCGTCCGCTGACCAGTTTTTTCTCGGCCAGCCCGAGCGCATCGGGCCGGCCCGACAGCACCAGCGTATCGCCACCTTGCAGGACCAGTTCATCCGTCACTGGGACGTTCTTGCCGTCGGCGCGACGCAGACCCACGACCATGACGTCCAGCAAGGGCAGCAGCAGATCGCCCAGCGTCTTGCCCAGCATCTTGCCCGCCGGCGGCAGCGTCACCGTGACCAGGCGCTCCTGCCCCTGATCATCGGCCGTGCTGTCATCGGCACCGTGGAAATAGCCGCGCAGCAGCGAGTAGCGCTGCTCGCGCTGCTCCTGCACGACGCGGAACACGCGCCGCATCGGCACGCCGACCAGCGCCAGCGCATGACCGGCCAGCATCAGGCTGGCCTCGATCGCCTCGGGCACCACCTCGGTCGCACCGGCCTGACGCAGCTTCTCGATATCCTGGTCGTCGACCGTGCGCACCATGACCGGCACGGTCGGGGCATGCTCGTGCGCGAGCGCCAGCACCTTGATGGCGCTTGGGGTATCGAGGTAGGTCACGACCACCGCACTGGCGCGCTTGAGTCCGGCCGCCTTGAGCGCCTGTACCCGCGCCGCGTCGCCATAGACCACCGAATGGCCGGCTGCCGCGGCCTGGCGCACCCGGTCCGGATCCAGGTCCAGCGCCATGTAGGGGATGCGCTCGCGCTCAAGCATGCGCGCGAGGTTCTGGCCGCAGCGGCCATAGCCGCAGATGATCACATGCTTGTCGGCCGCCATCGCGCGGGTGGCGATCTGCGTCATCTGGACCGACTGCATCAGCCAGTCGCTGCCAACCAGCCGGCTCACGATCACGTTGCTGCCCATGATCATGAACGGCGCCAGCAGCATCGAGATCACCATGGAGGCCAGCACCGGGTTGAACAGCTCGGGCGGAATCAGGCGGTTCTGTGCCGCGAGCTGGAGCAGCACGAAGCCGAACTCGCCAGCCTGCGCCAGGTAGAGACCCACGCGCAGGGAGGTGCCCAGCGGCGCGCCAAAGGCCCGCACCAGACCGCTGATCACGGCCAGCTTGAACAGGAACGAGACGACCAGCAGCAGCAGCACCAGCGGCCAGCGCTCCCAGACGATGCGCCAGTCGAGCAGCATGCCTATCGTGATGAAGAACAGCCCCAGCAGCACGTCATGGAAGGGCCGGATATCGGCCTCGACCCGGTGCTTGAACTCGGTCTCCGAGATCAGCATGCCGGCGACAAAGGCCCCCAGCGCGAGCGACAACCCGGCGTGCTCGGTCAGCCAGGCCAAGCCCAGCGTGAGCAGCAGGATGTTGAGCATGAAGAGCTCCTCGCTCTTGCGCCGCACCACCAGCGTCAGCCACCAGCGCATCACCTTCTGGCCGCCGGTCAGCAGGATGCCGAGCAACACGACCGCCTTCAACAGCGCCAGCCCCAGGCCCGTGAGCAGTTGTTCGGGCGGCGAGCCCAGCGCCGGAATCAGCACCAGCAGCGGCACCACGGCCAGATCCTGGAACAGCAGGATGCCGACCACGCGCTTGCCATGCTCGGACTCAAGTTCCAGACGGTCAGACACCAGCTTGATGACGATGGCGGTCGAACTCATCGCCATCACACCGCCGAGCGCGAGCGCGTTGTACCACTCGAGCTTCCACCAGCGCGGCAGCCACCAGTCGAGCAGCACCGAGCCCAAGGTGGTCAGTGCGACTGTCAGCACCACCTGCAGCAGCCCCAGGCCAAAGACATGGCGGCGCATCGTGCGCAGCTTGGGCAAGCTGAACTCCAGCCCGATCACGAACATCAGGAACACGACGCCGAACTCGGCCAGGTAACGCAAGCCAGCCGAGTCCTGCGCCAAGGCCAGCGCATTGGGTCCGATCAGCACGCCAACGGTGAGGTAGCCCAGCATGGGGGGCAACTTGACCAGGCGGCACAGCACCACGCCCGCCACGGCGGCCACGAGGTAGAGTAACGCGATATCGAGGGAATTCATGCCCCGATTTTATCGGCACCGGCAACCCGGCCGACTGCGGGCTCGCTCCTTGTCCGATAATTCCGCCCATGACTGCAAGCCACCTGCTCGACCCGGACGCCACGCTGGCGCTGGCGCGCGACGTCCTCGACATCGAATCCCAGGCCATCAGCGCGGCGGCGGCCCGGCTGGACGAACGCTTCGTGCAGGCGGTGCGGATCGCGCTGAACTGCGGTGGGCGCGTGGTCGTGACCGGCATGGGCAAGAGCGGCCATGTCGGGCGCAAGATCACCGCCACGCTGGCGTCGACCGGCACGCCGGCGATGTTCGTGCACCCGGCCGAGGCCAGCCACGGCGACCTCGGCATGATCACGCGCGCCGACGTCGTGCTCGCGATCAGCAACAGCGGCGAGAGCGAGGAGCTCACCGCCATCCTGCCGCTGATCAAGCGCATGGGCGTGCCGCTGCTGGCCATGACCGGCCGCTCCAGCTCCAGCCTGGGCCGGCATGCCGACGTGGTGCTCGACACCGGCGTCGAGAAGGAGGCCTGCCCGCACAACCTGGCACCGACCGCCAGCACGACGGTGCAGCTCGCCATGGGCGACGCCCTGGCGGTCGCGCTGTTGAGCGCCAGAGGGTTTCGCCCCGACGACTTCGCGCGCTCGCACCCGGGCGGCGCGCTCGGGCGCAAGCTGCTGACCCTGGTCGGCGACGTGATGCGGCCGGCCGAGCAAGCCCCTCGCGTGGGTCTGGATGCCTCCCTGTCGGAGATGATGCGCGAGATCAGCGCCAAGGGCCTGGGCGCGACCGCGGTGATCGACGCGACCGGTCGTCCAGTCGGCATCTTCACCGACGGCGACCTGCGCCGCCTGATCGAAGGGGGCACCGAGCTGCGCGCGGTCAGCGCCGGCGCGGTCATGCACCGCCATCCACGCACCGTGCGCCCGGACGCCTTGGCGGTCGAGGCCGCCGAGCTGATGGAAACGCACAACATCAACAGCCTGCTGGTGGTCGATGCCCAGGGCCACCTCTGCGGTGCGCTCAACAGCCACGATCTGATGCGCGCCAAGGTGATCTGACCCGACCCCATAACCGTTTTCTGCCATGAATCCACCTGCCGCCCTGCCCCCCCTGAAACCGGTCCTGCAATTCACGCCTGAGCTGTTGCTGCGCGCGCAAGCGATCAAGGTGGCTTTCTTCGACGTCGACGGCGTGCTGACCGACGGGGGACTCTACTTCACCGAGACCGGCGAGACGATCAAACGCTTCCACACGCTGGACGGCCACGGCATCAAGCTGCTGCAGCGCATCGGCGTGACCCCGGTGGTGGTGAGCGGGCGCGACTCGGCGCCGCTGCGCAAGCGCCTCGCCGCGCTGGGCGTGACGCACTGCCGCTTCGGCACCGAGGACAAGCGACCAGCGGCCGAAAGCATCATGGCCGAGCTCGGCCTCGACTGGAGCCAGGCAGCGGCCATCGGCGACGACTGGCCCGATCTGCCGGTGCTGCGTCGCTGCGCCCTGGCCGTGGCGCCACCAGCGGCCCAGGCCGAGGTGCTGGCGCTGGCGCACCATGTCACGCGCGCGGCCGGCGGACTCGGTGCGGCGCGCGAATTCTGCGACCTGATCCTGATCGCGAGCGGCCGCTACGCCGCTCTGCTCGAAGAGGCGGCCGCATGAAGCTGGCAGGGCCGCTGGCGCCACTGCGACAGGGCTGGGACCGCGCGGCCGTCTACCTGCCAGTGCTGACCATGGGCTTGTTGGCGCTGGGCAGCTACTGGATCCTGCGCAGCACGCCGATGCCACTGGAACCGGCTGCGGCACGCCCGGTAGCGCACGAGCCCGACTACTTCATGCGCGGCTTCTCGGTGCGCAGCCATGGTGCCGACGGCCAGTTGCGCAGCAAACTGTCCGGCACGCAGGTCCGCCACTACCCGGACGACGACACGATAGAAATCGATCAGGTCCATCTGCTCGCCTTCGGCGAGGGCGGGACCTTGACACTGGCCCAGGCCAGGCGCCTGCGCACGGACGACAGCCAGAGCGAATACTGGCTGGAGGGCGAAGTCAGCGTCGAGCGCGGCGGCAGCACCGGCCAGGACGGACGGGCACGGCCCGCCATGCGCTTCAAGGGCGAGCAGTTACGGGTCTACGACGAGAACCAGCGCATCGCTTCCGACCTGCCAGTCGAGCTGACGCAAGGCGGGAATCTCGCCACCGCCGAAACGCTGCGCTATGACGCCAGCACCCGGGTGGCCGAACTGCAGGGACGGGTACGCGCGCGGTTCTCGCCGCGCTGAACCGCCCGGAAAACGACAAACCCCGGAGCCTTGCGGTGCCGGGGTCAGCTCAGACGCACCGAGGTGCGCCGAAATTCAAGGGCGCCTGAGAGCGCCCAGGCGATCAGTAACCGCCGCGGTTGCCGCCGTCGCGGCGACCCGGGTTGCCGTAGGGGCTACGGAAACCGCCTTCGCTACCGCCGCCGAAGCCGCCTTCGCGACGACCGCCGCCGAAGCCGCCTTCGCTGCGACCGCCACCGAAGCCACCTTCGCTACGGCCACCGCCGAAGCCGCCGGTACGGGGCGGACGGGGTTCCATCGGGCGGGCTTCGTTGACCACCAGGCTACGGCCGCCGAGCGACTGACCGTTCATGCCTTCGACAGCAGCTTGAGCTTCCGCGTCGCTGCCCATTTCCACAAAGCCGAAGCCCTTGGAACGGCCAGTGTCGCGCTCCATCATGACCTTGGCGCTGGTCACCAGGCCGAATTCGCCGAATGCCTGTTGCAGATCGTTGTCGCGCACCGTGTAAGGCAGGTTGCCGACGTACAGTTTGTTGCCCATCAAGGGACTCCCGAAAAAAAACACGAAACAAGTAGCGATGGAGCCCCGGTAGCACGACGAAACCGCATGTCTTGGCCGCTGTGGCGCACGAAACTGACCTATCACCAATTACGCCTGCAATAACAGGCGTACCCCATTATGCGTCATTGGGCGGAAAAGGGGGATTTTTTTCACCATGCCGGACACCGAACCCTGATCCGCTGCAGGTTGCGGGGATTCGGGGCCTGACGACCTGTGATTTCGTTGTGACAGAACAACAAGGCAGCGCTCAAGCCTGGGGCGGCTGGCGGCGATAGATCACGTGGTAGCTCAATGCGACCAGCACGCTGCCGCCGAGCAGGTTGCCCACGATGACGGGAATCCAGTTGCCGAGCATGCCGACCCAGGTCACGACCGGCGTGGCCGGCACCGCGCCGGACTGCTGCAGCAGCCAGGCCAGCGGCATGAGGTACATGTTGGCGATGCTGTGCTCGAAGCCGGCCGCGACGAAGGCGCTGACCGGAAACACGATCGCGACCGCCTTGTCGACGACGCTGCGCCCGGCCATCGCCATCCAGACCGCCATGCAGACCAGCAGGTTGCAGAGCACGCCGCGGCACAGGGCCTCCTGCCAGGGCAGCGCCTGCTTGGCCAGCGCGATCCTGAACACCGCCTGCCCGATCGCGCCGCCATTGAGCTGGGCGTGACCGCTCAGGAACACCAGCAGCGCCAGGCCGGCCGCGCCGGCCAGATTGGCCAGACAGACCACGCCCCAGTGGCGCAGCAACTCGGCGCTGCTGATCTGGCCACTGGCCCAGGCCATCGCGAGCAGGTTGTTGCCAGTGAAAAGCTCGGCGCCCGCGACCACGACCAGCAGCAGGCCGAGCGAGAACACCAGGCCACCCAGCCATTGGCCGGCGGCATAACCCAGGGCGGCATCGGACTTGACGATCACGAAGCCCAATGCCCCCAGGCCGATGAAGGCACCGGCGAGCACCCCCAGCAAGGCCAGCGGCAGCAGAGGCAGACGCGCCTTGGCCACCCCCACCGTCTCGACCCGCTGGGCGATCTCGCGCGGCGCATAGGCGTCGAAACCAAAAATCTCGGACATGCGGCCACCTCCCTGCCGCCAGCCCGGCGGACGATCAACTTATACTATGGGAAAGCGCCGATTTGTTTCCAGATTGCGGGCGCGATAGAAATGCCGCTAAAGAGGGGACCCCGGTTTCGCACCCGTCTCTGCTTATCCGACGGTTCGCGGCGCCGGGTTTTTTGTTTCGGGACGCAGGAGTCCCTGGGGTGAAACCAGTGATCGTCACGCCACAAACGATGCGATTCGACCAGCCGCTCACGCTGCAGAGCGGCGCGGTGCTGCCCAGCTACGAGCTGGTCTATGAAACCTACGGCGAGCTCGACGCCGACCGATCCAACGCGGTGCTGATCTGCCACGCGCTCAACGCCTCGCACCATGTGGCGGGACTGAAGGCCGACGCGAACGGCCAGGCCATCCCCCGGAGCGAAGGCTGGTGGGACAACATGATCGGGCCCGGCAAGTCGCTCGATACCAACAAGTTCTTCGTCATCGGCGTCAACAACCTGGGCTCCTGCTTCGGCTCGACCGGCCCGACCCATGCCAACCCGGCCAGCGGCCAGCCCTGGGGCGCCGACTTCCCCGTCGTGACGGTGGAGGACTGGGTCGACGCCCAAGCCCGCCTGATCGAACGGCTCGGCATCCGGCAGCTCGCCGCCGTCATGGGCGGCAGCCTGGGCGGCATGCAGACCTTGAGCTGGACGCTGCAATACCCGGACCGGGTGCGCCATGCGGTCGTGATCGCGAGCGCGCCCAACCTCAACGCCGAGAACATCGCCTTCAACGAGGTCGCCAGGCGCGCCATCATCACCGACCCCGACTTCCACGACGGCCATTACCTGCGCGCCGGCACCATCCCGAGGCGCGGCCTGCGCATCGCGCGCATGATCGGTCACATCACCTACCTGAGCGACGACGTCATGAACGAGAAGTTCGGCCGCGAGCTCAAGCCGCTGGCCAGCGCGCTCGCAGCCGGCGACCCCGATGCCGCCGAACGGCTGGCCTACCAGTACAGCACCCAGGCGATCGAGTTCCAGATCGAGAGCTACCTGCGCTACCAGGGCGACAAGTTCAGCGAATACTTCGACGCCAACACCTACCTGCTGATCACCCGGGCGCTCGACTACTTCGACCCGGCGCGGCTCTACGGTGGCGGCAGCCTGAGCGCGGCGCTGGCGCGCGCGCGGGCCAGGTTCCTGCTGATCAGCTTCACGACCGACTGGCGCTTCTCGCCGGCGCGCAGCCGCGAGATCGTCAAGGCCCTGATCGACAACCGGCGCGAGGTCAGCTACGCCGAGATCGACGCGCCGCACGGGCACGACGCCTTCCTGCTCGACGACCCGCGCTACCTGGCGGCGGTGCGGGCCTATTTCGAACACACCATCGCCGCCGACGCCCGGGGAGCCGCCGCATGAGCGACCGCCTGATCATGGAATCCATCGCGCGCCTAGTGCCACAGGGCGCGCGCGTGCTCGACCTCGGCTGCGGCGACGGGGCGCTGATGGCCTATCTGCAGGCCGAGCGCGGCTGCAGCGGCTACGGCGTCGAGATCATCGACGCCAAGGTGCTGGCCTGCCTGCAGCGCGGCGTCAACGTGCTGCAGTTCAACCTCGACGAGGGCCTGAGCATGTTTGGCGACCAGAGCTTCGACATCGTGCTGCAGATCGACACGCTGCAGCACCTGCGCAACACCGAGATCATGCTGCGCGAAACGGCACGGGTGGGCAAGAGCGGCATCGTCGCCTTCCCCAACTTCGCGCACTGGCCCAACCGGCTGAGCGTCCTCAAGGGACGCATGCCGGTCACCAGCCGCCTGCCCTACCAGTGGTACGACACGCCCAATATCCGGGTCGGCACCTACGCCGACTTCGAGTTGCTGGCGCGCCGCAACGGTCTGCGCATCGATGACAGCTTCGGCCTGGACGAAGGGCGCGAGGTGCGCTGGCAACCCAACCTGCGCGCCAGCACCGCCGTCTTCAAGCTCAGCCGGGGCTGAGCACGCGACAGAAACCCGGCTGCCACTGCGGTCTTGTCCCGTGGCATGCCCCGCTCGGCGACAATCGAAAATTGAATCCGGCCCTAGCGGCCCATCCCAAAAAGCAACCAGGACATCGTCATGCCCGCATACCGTTCCAAGACCTCCACCGCCGGCCGCAACATGGCGGGCGCGCGCTCGCTGTGGCGCGCCACCGGCATGAAGGATGAGGATTTCAGCAAGCCGATCATCGCCATCGCCAACAGCTTCACCCAGTTCGTGCCCGGCCATGTCCACCTGAAGGACCTGGGCCAGCTGGTCGCGCGCGAGATCGAGGCCGCCGGCGGCGTCGCCAAGGAATTCAACACCATCGCGGTCGATGACGGCATCGCGATGGGCCACGACGGCATGCTGTATTCGCTGCCGAGCCGCGACATCATCGCCGACTCGGTCGAGTACATGGTCAACGCGCATTGCGCCGACGCGCTGGTCTGCATCTCGAACTGCGACAAGATCACCCCCGGCATGCTGATGGCCGCGATGCGCCTGAACATCCCGGTCGTGTTCGTCTCGGGCGGCCCGATGGAAGCCGGCAAGGTGCGCCTGGCCAACCCGACCACCCACGCCATCGAGTTCAAGAAGCTCGACCTGGTGGACGCGATGGTGATGGCCGTGGACGACAAGGTCAGCGACGCCGACCTGGCCGAGGTCGAACGCTCGGCCTGCCCGACCTGCGGCAGCTGCTCGGGCATGTTCACCGCCAACTCGATGAACTGCCTGACCGAGGCGCTGGGCTTGTCGCTGCCGGGCAACGGCACCGTGGTGGCCACCCACGCCGACCGCGAAGCCTTGTTCAAGCAGGCCGGCCGCACCATCGTCGAGCTGTGCCGCCGCCATTACGAGCAGGACGACATGAGCGTGCTGCCGCGCGCGATCGGCCTGAAGGCGTTCGAGAACGCGATCACGCTCGACATCGCGATGGGCGGCTCGACCAACACCATCCTGCACCTGCTGGCGATTGCCCAGGAAGCCGAGATCGACTTCACGATGAAGGACATCGACCGCCTGTCGCGCATCGTGCCGCAGCTGTGCAAGGTCGCGCCCAACACCAACAAGTACCACATCGAGGACGTGCACCGCGCCGGCGGCATCATGGCCATCCTGGGCGAACTCGACCGCGCCGGCAAGCTGCACACCGACGTGCCGACCATCCACGCCAGGACCATGAAGGACGCGCTGGACCAGTGGGACATCGCGCGCCACCCGTCCGAGGCGGTCAAGACCTTCTACCTGGCCGGCCCGGCCGGCATTCCGACCCAGGTCGCCTTCAGCCAGGCCACCCGCTGGCCCAGCCTGGACCTGGACCGCGCCGAGGGCTGCATCCGCTCGGCCGAGCATGCCTTCTCCCAGGAAGGCGGCCTGGCGGTGCTGCACGGCAACATCGCGCTGGACGGCTGCGTGGTCAAGACCGCTGGCGTGGACGAGTCGATCCTGGTGTTCGAAGGCTCGGCCTTCGTGACCGAATCGCAGGACGAGGCCGTGGCCGAGATCCTGGCCGACAACGTCAAGGCCGGCGATATCGTGATCGTGCGCTACGAAGGCCCCAAGGGCGGCCCGGGCATGCAGGAGATGCTGTACCCGACCAGCTACATCAAGTCCAAGGGCCTGGGCAAGGCCTGCGCGCTGCTGACCGATGGCCGCTTCTCGGGCGGCACATCGGGCCTGTCGATCGGCCACTGCTCGCCCGAGGCGGCGGCTGGCGGCGCGATCGGTCTGGTGCGCAACGGCGACCGCATCCGCATCGACATCCCGAACCGCAGCATCGACGTGCTGGTCTCGGACGCGGAACTGGCCAAGCGCCGCGCCGAGCAGGACGCGCTGGGCTGGAAGCCGGCCAAACCGCGCCCGCGCAAGGTCTCGGCCGCGCTCAAGGCCTACGCCCTGCTTGCCACCAGCGCTGACAAGGGCGCGGTGCGCGACCTGTCGCTGCTCGGCGACTGATCGCTACTCCGTCCAAGGCGGCGCTCAACGGCCGGTGAAAACCGGCCGGCGTCGCTCGGCGAAGGCACGCCGCCCTTCGGCAAAATCCGCGCTGCGCGTGCTGGCATGCTCGCGCTCGCGCAGCAGCACGGGATCGTGGCGGCCCGCCGCGATCTCGTTGAGCGAGCGTTTGATGTTTTCGGCCGCCAGGGGCGCCAGCGACAACACATCCCGCACCAGCAATTGCAATTCGGCCTCGAAAGTTTCAGGACTCGCCAGCGCCTCCAGGCAGCCGGTCTGCCAGAGTTGCTCCGTGCTGAACGGACGCGCGGTCAGGAAGGCGCGCTTGGCCGCCGCCAGGCCCAGGCGCTCGACATAGCGCAGCAGCCCGCTCGGGTAGAAATGCAGGCCCAGCGCCGTGGCCGGCATGCGGAACTCCACCCCCTGCAGCGCGATCCTGAGGTCGCAGGCCAGGAACAGGTCGGTGGCGCCGCCGTACAGGCTGCCGTTCAAGGCACAGATCGTGACCGGACGCAGCGCGGCCAGCGCGTCGGGCACGTGCTCGAAGGCGCTTGAGGCCTGCGCATCCTGCTCAAAGCCACTGATGTCGTAGCCGGCACAGAACACGGGCCGGGGCTGATCCGTGGTGTTGGCACGCAGCACCAGCACACGGACCGACTCGTCGGCGTCCACGCGGGCGAAATGCGCCAACAGGGTTTTGAGATCAGCGTCCTCCAGCCGGTTGCGGTGCGCCGGCCGGTTCAGCAGGATCGTGGCCACGCCGTCCTGGACGGTCAGCAGCGGCGTGGAAGGTTCGGAGTGGATCGGGTGGCTCATGCCGGCATTTTCTCCCACGGCACTGAACGCTATCTTGCAGCGGCCCGGGTTGATGCCGAGTTGGCGCCCGGAAAACAAAAAAGCCTGCATGAAGCAGGCTTTTTTGACCTAGTTGAACTGGAAATTCTGGTTGCGCGGGCAAGATTTGAACTTGCGACCTTTGGGTTATGAGCCCAACGAGCTACCAGGCTGCTCCACCGCGCGTCAAGAATTGAATTCTAGCACGAATTATTCGGCTGCCGGAACTTCAGCGGAAGTATCTGCGCGGTCAACCAGTTCGATCAGAGCCATCGGGGCGTTGTCGCCGACGCGGAAGCCCATCTTCAGGATGCGGGTGTAGCCGCCCGGACGGGTAGCCGAGCGCGGGCCCAGGTCGTTGAACAGCTTGGTGACGACGTCGCGGTCACGCAGGCGGTCGAAAGCCAGGCGGCGGTTGGCGACCGAGTCGACCTTGGCCAGGGTGATCATGCGCTCGACGACGCGACGCAGTTCCTTGGCTTTCGGGACGGTGGTCTTGATGGCCTCGTGCGTCAGCAGCGAGTTCATCATGTTGCGCAGCATGGCCTGGCGGTGGGCGCTGGTGCGGTTGAGTTTACGAAGTCCGTTTCCGTGACGCATGGTAGTTTCCTTTTGAGTATTTACCTACGGCCGTATCAGGTACCGCAGGGGGTCAGGGGCAGAAAAAGGGATCAGTGCTTTTCCAGGCCGGCGGGCGGCCAGTTTTCCAGCTTCATGCCCAGCGTCAAGCCGCGCGAAGCCAGCACTTCCTTGATTTCGTTGAGCGACTTGCGACCCAGGTTCGGGGTCTTGAGCAGCTCGTTCTCGGTGCGCTGGATCAGGTCACCGATGTAGTAGATGTTCTCGGCCTTCAGGCAGTTGGCCGAACGCACGGTCAGCTCAAGCTCGTCGACCGGACGCAGCAGCACCGGATCGAACTGCTGGGCACCCGTTCCCTTGGTGGCACCGGCCTCGAAGGCGTCGGCGCCTTCCAGCTGCGCGAACACGGCAAGCTGTTCGACCAGGATCTTGGCGGCGGCACGCACGGCCTCTTCCGGACCGACGGCACCGTTGGTTTCGATCTCCAGCACCAGCTTGTCGAGGTCGGTACGCTGCTCGACGCGAGCGTTCTCGACCGCGTAGCTGACGCGCTTGATCGGGGAGAAGGAAGCGTCCAGCAGGATGCGACCGATGGCTCGGGTCGAATCGTCACCACGGCGCACGTTGCCCGGCACATAGCCGCGGCCCTTCTCGACCTTGATCTGCATGTCGAGCTTGGCGCCAGCCGACAGCGTGGCGATGTGGTGCTCGGGATTCAGGATCTCGACATCATGCGGAGTCTGAATGTCCGCCGCCGTGACGAGGCCGGCACCGTCCTTGCGCAGGCTCAGCGTGACTTCATCGCGACCGTGCAGCTTGAACACCACGCCCTTGAGGTTGAGCAGGATGTTGACGACATCTTCCTGGACGCCGTCGATCGAGGAATACTCGTGCACCACACCCGCGATCGTCACTTCCGTCGGAGCGTGGCCCACCATGGAGGACAGCAGCACGCGGCGCAGGGCGTTGCCCAGCGTGTGGCCGTAACCGCGCTCAAAGGGCTCGAGCACGACCTTGGCCTTGTTGGCCGTCAGTTGCTCGACGTTGATGTTCTTGGGTTTGAGCAGATTATTCAGCATTCGGACTTCCTTCAATACCCTCGGCTCGTTACGCCGATAAGGCCGATGGAGCACAAATCCCGGAAACCGCAGCTGAGCGGAATCCGGGCACTAGGGAGAATTTCTCGATTAACGCGAGTACAGTTCGACGATCAGCGATTCGTTGATGTCGGAACCGAATTCGTCGCGGTCAGGCGACTTCTTGAACACGCCTTCTGCCTTGTCGGCAGCGACTTCGACCCAGGCGGGGAAGCCGATTTGCTTGGCGAGTTCCAGCGCCTCGATGATGCGAGCCTGCTTCTTCGACTTTTCGCGCACGGCCACGACGTCACCGGCCTTGACCGAGTACGACGGGATGTTGACGCTCTGGCCGTTCACCTGGATCGCCTTGTGCGACACCAGCTGGCGCGCTTCGGAACGGGTGGAGGCAAAGCCCATGCGGAAGACGACGTTGTCCAGGCGGGATTCCAGCAGCGACAGCAGGGTCGCGCCGGTGTTGCCACGGCGACGGTCGGCTTCGGCGAAGTAGCGGCGGAACTGGCGCTCGAGCACGCCGTAGATGCGCTTGACCTTCTGCTTTTCGCGCAGCTGCAGGCCGAAGTCGGAGGTGCGCTGACCCGAGGTACGGCCATGCTGGCCCGGCTTGGTTTCGAACTTCGACTTGTCGCTGATCGAGCGGCGGGCGCTCTTGAGCAGCAGGTCGGTGCCTTCACGGCGGGAAAGTTTGGCCTTGGGGCCGATATAACGTGCCACGTTGATTTCCTTGATTGTCTGCCGCAAGTTGGCACTTGCGGGAGCCGCCCGATGCGTTAGCTTTCGGCGGCGGTGGTCTTAACGACAAACACCACCGCAGCGCTGCTGCGGTGGTGACCAAAACAAAAGCTTTGGATTATAGCGGTTTCGCGCTGATCGGCAAGCGATCAGATGCGACGACGCTTTTGCGGACGGCAGCCGTTGTGCGGCACCGGGGTCACATCGGAGATCGAGCTGATCTTGATGCCCAGGGCGCCCAGGGCGCGCACCGAGGATTCGCGACCAGGGCCGGGACCCTTGATCTCGACATCCAGGTTCTTGATGCCCTGTTCGATGGCGGCACGACCCG
Source organism: Malikia sp. (assembly GCF_028687635.1). Taxonomy (GTDB): domain Bacteria; phylum Pseudomonadota; class Gammaproteobacteria; order Burkholderiales; family Burkholderiaceae_C; genus Malikia. Next base: position 175,377 of record NZ_JAQTZS010000001.1, read on the forward strand.
CCACCTCGGAAGCCACCTGGGCGGCGAAGGGCGTCGACTTGCGCGAACCCTTGAAGCCCTGACCACCCGACGAAGCCCAGGACAGGGCATTGCCCTGACGGTCCGTGATGGTGATGATGGTGTTGTTGAACGAGGCGTGGACGTGCGCGATGCCGTCGGCAATGTTCTTGCGAACCTTCTTGCGAACGCGGGCGGCGGCGCTGGATTGTTGCTTAGCCATGGTGATCCTTCAATCCGGTTTATTTCTTCAGCGACTGGGCTGCCTTGCGCGGGCCCTTGCGGGTACGAGCATTGGTCTTGGTGCGCTGACCGCGGACCGGCAGGCCGCGGCGATGACGGAAACCGCGGTAGCACCCGATGTCCATCAAACGCTTGATGTTCATCGTGGTTTCGCGGCGCAGGTCGCCTTCGATCGTGTAGGAGTTGACCACGTCACGAACTTTTTCAAGTTCGGCGTCGGACAGATCCTTGATCTTCTTGTTGTAGTCGATGCCACAAGCTTCGCAGATCTGGCGCGCACGGGTGCGGCCGATACCGAAGATGGAAGTCAGGCCGATTTCGGCGTGCTTGTGAGGCGGAATGTTGATACCAGCAATACGTGCCATGGTGGTCCCTTAAACCTATCAGCCTTGACGCTGCTTGTGTCGCGGGTCGGTGCAAATAACGCGCACGACGCCATGGCGACGGATGATCTTACAGTTGCGGCACATTTTCTTGACCGAAGCCGAAACTCTCATGTCATTCTCCTGAAGAAATCTCAAAACTCTTTACTTGGCGCGGAACACGATCCGGGCACGCGAGAGGTCATAGGGCGTCAATTCGACCTTGACCTTGTCACCAGGCAGGATGCGGATGTAGTGCATGCGCATCTTGCCCGAAATGTGGCCCAAGACCACGTGCCCGTTTTCCAGCTTTACCCGGAACGTGGCGTTGGGGAGGTTTTCTACCACCTCGCCCTGCATCTCAATCACATCGTCCTTGGCCATTGTCAGACACCTGGCGCGGCCTTGAAGTTGGCTTTCTTTAACAAGGATTCGTACTGCTGGGACATCAGGTAGTTCTGTACCTGGGCCATGAAGTCCATGGTCACCACCACGATGATCAGCAACGAAGTGCCACCGAAGTAGAACGGAACGTTGTACTTCAGGATCAGGAACTCCGGCAGCAGACAGACCAGCGTGATGTAGATCGCGCCAGCCAGCGTCAAGCGCACCAGCACCTTGTCGATATGCCTTGCGGTCTGGTCACCCGGACGGATGCCCGGAATGAACGCACCGCTCTTCTTCAGGTTGTCTGCGGTCTCCCGGCTGTTGAATACCAGCGCGGTGTAGAAGAAGCAGAAGAACACGATGGCCGCGGCGTAGAGCGCCACGTAGATCGGCTGTCCTGGCGACAGTGCCGAAGCAATGTCGCGCAACCAGCGCGTACCGTCACCGGTGCTGACCCAGCTCACCACGGTGGTGGGCAGCAGGATGATGGACGAAGCGAAGATCGGGGGGATCACGCCCGCCATGTTCAGCTTGAGCGGCAGGTGCGACGATTGGCCGCCATACACCTTGTTGCCCACCTGACGGCGTGCGTAGTTCACCAGGATCTTGCGCTGTCCGCGCTCGACGAAGACCACGAAATAGGTCACGAGGACCACCAGGGCGACGATGAAGATCGCCGCCAGGGGAGCCATCGCGCCGGTGCGGACCAGTTCGAACAGGCCGCCGACCGCATTGGGCAAGCCCGCTGCGATACCGGCAAAGATGAGGATCGAGATACCGTTGCCCAGGCCACGCTCGGTGATTTGCTCACCCAGCCACATCAGGAACATCGTTCCAGCCACCAGGGTCACGACCGTGGTCAGGCGGAAGCCGAAACCAGGGTCGATCACCAGGCCTTGCGTGCCTTCCAGCGCCATGGCGATGCCAAGCGACTGGAAGATGGCAAGACCCACGGTGCCGATGCGGGTGTACTGCGTGATTTTTCGCTTGCCAGCCTCGCCTTCCTTCTTCATCTGCTCGAATGCGGGCAGGATGTAGCCCATGAGCTGCATGACGATGGAAGCCGAGATGTAGGGCATGATCCCCAACGCGAACACGGTGAAGCGCGACAGCGCCCCGCCCGAGAACATGTTGAACAGGTTCAGGATGCCGCCCTGCTGGCCCTTGAAGAGCTGGGCCAGCTGGTCGGGGTTGATGCCCGGCACCGGGATATGAGCCCCGATGCGGTACACGACCAAGGCCAGCAGCAAGAAAACGAGCCGGCGACGGAGGTCACCGAACTTGCCTGTCTTCGCGAGGGTTGCAGCGTTAGTGGCCACGAGCAATTCCGGTTAAAGCCCGATCAGGCCAGCGAGCCGCCAGCGGCTTCGATGGCTGCCTTGGCGCCAGCGGTCGCGCCGACGTTAGTCAGCTTGACAGCCAGAGTCAGTTCGCCGGTCTTGACGACCTTGACCTTCTTGGCCAGTTCCGACACGAGGCCGGCGGCTTTGAGAGCCAGCAGATCGACTTCTGCGGCGCCCAGCGCTTGCAGGTCGGACAGGGTCACTTCGGCGTTGTACTTCAGAGTCTGGGACTTGAAGCCACGCTTGGGCAGACGGCGTTGCAAAGGCATTTGACCGCCTTCGAAACCGACCTTGTGGTAGCCGCCCGAACGCGACTTTTGGCCTTTGTGGCCACGGCCAGCGGTCTTGCCGAGACCGGAGCCAATGCCACGGCCCACGCGACGCTTGGCGTGCTTGGCACCGGAAGCGGGCTTGAGAGTGTTGAGTTCCATGTCTTGACTCCGATCAGATCACTTTGATCAGATAACTGATCTTGTTGATCATGCCGCGCACTGCGGGGGTATCCTGCAGTTCGCTGACGCTGTTGAGTTTGCGCAGGCCCAAGCCGCGCACGGTGGCGCGATGGTCCTCTTTGCAGCCGATGGGGCTGCGAACCAGTTGAACCTTGATGGTGTTATTGGCAGTCATGTTCTCTCCCATCAGCCCACGATCTCTTCGACCGACTTGCCGCGCTTGGCAGCGATGTCAGCCGGAGTGGTCGAATTCTTCAGGGCGTCCAGAGTGGCGCGAACCAGGTTGTAGGGGTTGCTCGAGCCATGGCTCTTGGCCACGACGTCGGTGATGCCCAGGACCTCGAAGACGGCGCGCATCGGGCCGCCGGCGATGATGCCGGTACCCTTGGCGGCCGGCAGCATCATGACGCGGGCGGCGCCGTGGTGACCGTGCACCGCGTGGTGCAGGGTACCGTTGCGCAGCGAAACCTTGATCATGTTGCGGCGGGCTTCGTCCATGCCCTTGGTCACGGCGGCCGGCACTTCGCGGGACTTGCCCTTGCCCATACCGACGCGGCCATCACCGTCACCCACCACGGTCAGTGCGGCGAAAGCCATGATGCGACCGCCCTTGACCACTTTGGTCACGCGGTTGACCGCGATCATCTTTTCGCGCAAGCCGTCGTCAGCTTCGCTCTTCACGTTAGCTTGAAATTTAGCCATTTGCGTATCCCCAATCAGAATTGCAGGCCGGCTTCACGCGCGGCGTCTGCCAGGGCTTTGACACGGCCGTGGTAGGCGAAGCCCGAACGGTCGAAGGCCACTTTTTCGATGCCGGCGGCTTTCGCCTTTTCGGCAATGCGCTTGCCGATCAGTTCGGCCGCGGCCTTGTTGCCGCCCTTGCCTGCAGCACCCAGCTGGGCACGCACTTCCGCTTCGACGGTGGAGGCCGAAGCCAGCACCTTGGAGCCGTCGTCGGAGATGACGTTGGCGTAGATGTGCAGATTGGTGCGGTTCACGGTCAGACGAACGGCGCCTTGCTGTGCAATGCGGATGCGGGTCTGACGGGCACGGCGCAAACGCTGTTCTTTTTTCGTCAACATGTTCGCAGTCCTTATTTCTTCTTGGTCTCTTTGATCACGACCTTTTCATCCGCATAACGGATGCCCTTGCCCTTGTAAGGCTCGGGAGGACGCACGGCACGGACTTCGGAAGCGATCTGGCCAACGCGCTGACGGTCAGCGCCCTTGATCACGACTTCGGTCGGGGTCGGGGTGGCGACCGTGATGCCAGCGGGCATCTCGATGTTCACCGGGTGCGAGAAACCGACGGCCAGGTTGAGCTTGTTGCCCGAGGCGGAGGCCTTGTAGCCCACGCCGATCAGGCTCAGCTTCTTCTCGAAGCCCTTGCTCACGCCATTGACCATGTTGTTCACGAGCTGGCGGATGGTGCCGCTCATGGCGTTGGCTTCGCGCGATTCGTCGACCGGGCTGAACGACAGCTTGCCGTCCACGCTCTCGACCTTGACCAGTGCGTTTTGCGGCAGTTCCAGCGCGCCCAGGGCGCCCTTGACACTGATCGCGTCCGCCTGGACGGACACTTCCACACCTTGCGGAATGGCTACGGCTTGTTTTGCTACACGAGACATTTCAGATACTCCTCAATGCAGCGTTAGGCGACGTAGCACAGCACTTCACCGCCGACACCGGCAGCGCGCGCTTTGCGATCGGTCATCACGCCCTGGGGGGTGGTGACGATGGCGACGCCCAGACCGTTCTGTACGGTGGGGATGTCCTTGGTACCCTTGTAGACACGCAGGCCAGGGCGGCTCACGCGCTCGATGCGCTCGATGACCGGACGGCCAGCGTAGTACTTGAGGGCGATTTCGAGCTGGCTCTTGCCGGCTTCGGTCTTGACTTGGAAACCGTCGATGTAACCTTCGTCCTTCAGCACCTGGGCGATGGCAGTCTTCACCTTGGAAGACGGCATGGCCACGACGGTCTTGGCGACCATCTGTGCGTTGCGGATGCGGGTCAGCATATCGGCGATAGGATCACTCATGCTCATTTGGGGTACTCCTTGCGCCTTACCAGCTGGCCTTGGTCACGCCGGGGATTTCGCCGGCAAAAGCCAGTTCACGAACCTTGGCACGTGCCAGACCGAACTGACGGAAGGTGCCACGGGGACGACCGGTGATTTCGCAACGGTTGTGCTGGCGGGTCGGGTTGGCATTGCGGGGCAGTTTCTGCAGACCCAGGCGGGCTGCATCACGCTCTTCGTCGGAACGCTTGGCGTCACCGGCAATGGCCTTGAACTCGTTGTACTTGTTGGCGAACTTGGCGGCGAGTTTCTCGCGCTTCAGTTCGCGCTGGAGCAAAGCTTGTTTAGCCACAAACCACCTCAGTTCTTGAACGGGAAACGGAAACCAGCCAGCAGTGCCTTGCACTCGGCGTCGGTCTTGGCGGTCGTCGTGATGCTGATGTTCAGACCACGCAGAGCATCCACCTTGTCGTATTCGATTTCGGGGAAGATGATCTGTTCTTTGACGCCAACGTTGTAGTTGCCGCGGCCGTCGAAAGACTTGCCGGAGATACCACGGAAGTCACGCACGCGCGGCAGGGCCACGGTGACGAAACGGTCCAGGAATTCGTACATCTGGGCGCCACGCAGGGTGACCATGCAGCCGATCGGCTGTTGTTCGCGGATCTTGAAACCAGCGATAGCCTTGCGGGCCTTGGTCACGACGGGCTTTTGACCGGCGATCTTGGTCAGGTCGCCGACGGCGTGGTCCATGACTTTCTTGTCGGCAACAGCTTCGGACACACCCATGTTCAGGGTGATCTTGGTGATGCGCGGCACTTCCATGACGGACTTGTAGCCGAACTGCTCTTTCAGAGCCGGTGCGACCTTGTCGCGGTAGATTTCTTGAAAGCGTGCCATGGTCATGCTGCCTTGATTTCTTCGCCGGAAGACTTGAAGACGCGGACTTTCTTGCCGTCTTCAGTCACCTTGACGCCGACGCGATCGGCCTTGCCGGTGGCGGCGTTGAAGATAGCCACGTTGGACTGGTGGATCGGCATGGTCTTGTCGATGATGCCGCCAGCGATACCCTTCATGGGGTTCGGCTTGGCGTGCTTCTTGACCAGGTTGATGCCTTCAACCACCAGACGCTCTTCGTTAGCGCGCTGCACCACGGTGCCACGCTTGCCCTTGTCGCGACCAGCGATGACGATGACTTCGTCGCCTTTACGGATCTTGTTCATGTGTCGATTCCTTACAGGACCTCAGGGGCCAGGGACACGATCTTCATGAACTTTTCGGTACGCAGTTCACGCGTCACGGGGCCGAAGATGCGGGTGCCGATAGGCTCCAGCTTGGCATTGAGCAGAACGGCAGCATTGCCGTCGAACTTCACCTTGGCACCATCGCCGCGGCGGATGCCGGCAGCGGTACGGACGACCACAGCGTTGTAGACCTCGCCTTTTTTGACGCGGCCACGCGGTGCGGCTTCCTTGATGCTCACTTTGATGATGTCGCCCACGCTGGCATAACGGCGCTTGGAGCCGCCCAGCACTTTGATGCACATCACGGACTTGGCGCCCGTGTTGTCTGCAACATCGAGTCGAGATTGCGTTTGGATCATTTGATTTAAGTCCCAACTTGAATCCCAGCGGCCACCACGGCCACAGGCGATCAGTCTTGGGCCCGTCGTTGGCAGCCAGCACACGGTTTGCAACCGCGCTCCGGCCGACTTCGCTGGGCAGATACTTCCCCCACTACGGGCGAAGAGAGCGATTATCCATCACTTTTCAAAATCATGCAAGGGGTTTCAGCGGGAAAATCCGCAGTGGTTTCACGTCCGGCAGACCCTGCGGCCCTCCCCGGTGGAGCCGCCTGCCGCTGGCGGTAAGATCGGCGCCCATGAAGCAAGAGCAGCACTCCATCGCAGCGACCCGCATCGCCTTCATCGGCGGCGGCAACATGGCCAGCGCCATCATCGGCGGGCTGATCCAGCAAGGCCTGGACGGCGACCGGATCACGGTCGTCGAGCCCTTGCCCGAGCAGCGCGCGCGCCTGCAGGCTCAGTTCGGCGTGCGAACCGAAGCGGCCGCCGGCCCGGCGTTGCAGGGCTCCGACCTGGTGGTGTGGGCCGTCAAGCCGCAGGTCTTCAAGCAGGTGGCGCGGGACTGCGCCGCGCAGGTCGCGGGCGCGCTGCACCTGAGCGTGGCCGCCGGCATCCGCAGCGACAGCATCGCGGCCTGGCTGGGCAGCGAGCGCATCGTGCGTGCCATGCCCAACACGCCGGCGCTGGTCGGCCAGGGCATGACGGGGCTTTACGCGCGGGCGGCGGTCGAGGCGGCGGACCGCGCCTTGATCGACGCCGTGATCGGCACCACGGGCCAGTTCCTGTGGGTCAGGCAGGAGGCCGACCTCGACGCGGTGACCGCCCTGTCGGGCTCGGGACCGGCCTATGTGTTCTATTTCCTGGAAGCGATGCGACAGGCCGGCACCGAGATGGGCCTGGACGCCGAGACCGCGACCCGGTTGGCGATCGGCACCTTCGCCGGTGCCGCCAGACTGGCGCGGGACGCGAGCGAGCCACCCGAGGTGCTGCGCGAGCGCGTGACCTCCAAGGGCGGCACGACCTACGCGGCGCTGTGCTCGCTGGAGGACAGCGGCGTCAAGGCCAGCTTCGTCAAGGCACTGCACGCGGCCGGGCAGCGCGCCAAGGAACTCGGCGACGAGTTCGGCGCCTGATCAGCAGCCAGTAGCGCGAGGCTCAGCCCAGCGCCTTGAGCGCGTAGTGACCGGCCACGCCCAGGAACAGGGTCAGGCCGAGCCAGTGGTTGAGGCGAAAGGCCCTGAAGCAGCCCTCGCGCGTGCGGTCACGGATCATGCCGTGATGCCAGGCCACCTGCCCCAGCGCCGCCGCCAGCGCGAGACCGAACACCGGCCCGCCGACCGCCGGCCACAGCAGCCCGCCCCACAGCGCGAGGTGGAGCAGGTAGAAGGCGGTCACGCCCACGACGTCCCAGCGCCCCAGCGTGATGGCCGAGGTCTTCATGCCGATGCGCAGGTCGTCGTCGCGGTCCACCATCGCGTACTCGGTGTCGTAGGCCAGCACCCAGAACAGGTTGCTGACCACCAGGCCCCAGGCCTGCCAGGGCACCGAGGCGGCCAGCTCGCTCCAGGACCAGGCGGAGGCGCCCTGCTCGACCTGCATGGCGGCGAAGGTCATCGGGATGCCGAAGCTGAACGCCACCCCCAGCACCGCCTGCGGCATCGAGACATGGCGCTTGGCGTAGGGGTAGGCAAGCGCCACCGCCAGCGCCGGCACGGACAGCAGGATCGCCGCCGGCGTGGTGGTCAGCACGAGCAGGAAAGCAGCGAAAGCCAGCGCGGCACCGACGGCCAGCGCCTCCCGCACCGACATGCGCCCGCTCGTGATCGGGCGCTGCGCGGTGCGCTTGACATGGCGGTCGAAGTCGCGGTCGGCGACATCGTTGATGCAACAACCCGCGCTGCGCATCAGGATGGTACCGAGCGTGAAGACCAGCAGCAGATGCCAGCCGGGCCAGCCGTCGGCGGCGACCCAGAGCGCCGACAGCGTGGGCCAGAGCAGCAACAGCCAGCCGGCGGGCCGGTTCCAGCGGATCAGATCGAGGTAGAGCGCGAGCTTGGCGCGCCAGGCCGGCAGCGCGGCGGCGTTTGCGTGGTTCATGCGGAGAGTCGTTTGACGCCGGGCAGCTCGCAGGCGTAGATGGCGTTGCGCAGCGCGGCGATGGCCTCGTAGCGGGTGAAGCTGCGCCGCCAGGCCAGCACGACGCGGCGCGTCGGCGGCTCGCCCGCGAAGGGCAGGTAGCGCAGGTAGGAGGCGTCGCCCGGACCCGAGCCGGGCGGCAGGGTCCTGGCGTCGGGGCCGAGCGCCCAACTCGGCACGCTCAGGCGCGGCACCAGCGTGACGCCCATGCCGGCGGCGACCATGTGGCGGATGGTTTCGAGCGAGCTGCCCTCGAAGCTCTTCCTGATGCCTTCGGCGTCGTTGGAGAAGCGGGCGAACTCGGGACAGACCTCCAGCACATGATCACGGAAGCAATGTCCGGCGCCCAGCAGCAGCATGGTCTCCTGCTTGAGCTGCTCGGCCGTGACCTCGTGCTGCCGCGCCAGCGGATGGTTGACCGGCACGACGGCGACGAAGGGCTCATCGTAGAGCGGCGCGATCGCGAGGTTGGTATCGGGAAACGGCTCGGCCAGGATGGCGCAGTCGATCTCGCCCAGGCGCAGCTGCTCCAGCAGCTTGGCGGTCAGGTTCTCCTGCAGCATCAGCGGCATCTGCGGCGTGCGCTGGATCACCTGGCGCACCAGGTCGGGCAGCAGGTAGGGGCCGATGGTGAAGATCACGCCCAGGCGCAGCGGACCGGCGAGCGGGTCCTTGCCGCGCTTGGCGATCTCCTTGATCGAGGCGGCCTGCTCGAGCACGACCTGGGCCTGGCGCACGATCTCCTCGCCCAGCGGCGTGACGGCGACCTCGCTGGCGTTGCGCTCGAACAGCTTGAGTTCGAGTTCTTCCTCCAGCTTCTTGATCGCGACCGACAAGGTCGGCTGCGAGACGTAGCAGGCCTCGGCCGCCTTGCCGAAATGGCGTTCGCGCGCGACGGCGACGATGTATTTGAGTTCGGTCAGCGTCATGTGAGGTTCAGGCCTTGAGGTAGTCGGATTTGCCGCCGAGCCAGCGATCGACATGCCGCTGGGCCTGGCGCGGCCAGTGCGCCAGCATGACGGGCGCCCAGGCGCGCGCCCATTCGAGCAGGTGGCTGTCGGTGGTGAGATCGGCGAAGCGCAGCATGGCGGCGCCGGACTGGCGCGCGCCGAGGAACTCGCCGGGGCCGCGGATCTCGAGGTCGCGCCGGGCGATCTCGAAGCCATCCTGGGTTTCGGCCATGGCGCGCAGGCGGTCACGCGCGGTCTCGCTCAGGCGCCCCGACTCGTTGGTGGAATACAGCAGCAGGCAGGCCGAGGCCGCCGCGCCGCGACCGACCCGGCCGCGCAGCTGGTGCAGCTGGCTCAGGCCGAAACGCTCGGCATGCTCGATCACCATCAGCGAGGCATTGGGCACGTCGACGCCGACCTCGATCACGGTGGTGCTCACCAGCACGCCCATGGCGCCGGCACTGAACAGCGCCATCACGGCCTTCTTCTCGGCCGGCGGCATGCGCGAGTGCAGCAGGCCGACCAGCACTGGCGTGCCGTCGGCATTGCGCAGTCCCTCCATCGCGGCGCCGAGTTCAAGGTGGGCCTCGGTCGCGTTGCGCAGGTCGAGCGCCTCGCTCTCCTCGATCAGCGGGCAGACCCAGTAGACCTGGCGCCCCTGCGCGACCTGGGCCCGGATGCGGCCGATGACCTCGTCGCGCCGGCTGTCGGAGACGGTCTTGGTCACGATCGGGCTGCGCCCGGGCGGCAGCTCGTCGATGGTCGAGACGTCGAGGTCGGCGTAATAGCTCATCGCGAGCGTGCGCGGGATCGGCGTCGCGCTCATCATCAGCAGATGCGGCTCGAAACCCGCGCCCTGCATCTTCTCGCGCAAGGCCAGGCGCTGGGCGACGCCGAAGCGGTGCTGCTCGTCGATCACGGCCAGCGCCAGCTGCTGGAACTGGACCTGCTGCTGGATCACGGCGTGGGTGCCGACCACCAGCGCCGCCTCACCCGAGGCGATGCGCGCCAGCATGGCGCCGCGCTCCTTCTTTTTCTGGCTGCCGGTCAGCCAGGCCACGCACTTGCCCAGCGGCGCCAACAGGGACTCGAGCCAGCCGACCAGCTTGCTGAAATGCTGCTCGGCCAGGATCTCGGTCGGTGCCATCAGCGCGCATTGCCAGCCGGCATCGATCGCGACCGTGGCGGCCAGTGCCGCGACCACGGTCTTGCCGCTGCCAACATCGCCCTGCAGCAGGCGGTGCATGGGCACCGGACGCGCCAGGTCGGCCACGATCTCGCCGACGACGCGGGCCTGCGCCCCGGTCAGGCCGAAGGGCAAGGCGGCCAGCAGCTGCTGGTCCAGGCCACCCGGGTGGCAGCGCAGCGCCGGCGCGCGCAGCAGGTCGCGCTCCTGCTTGGCGCGCTGTTGCGAGAGCTGCTGCGCCAGCAACTCCTCGGCCTTCAGGCGCTGCCAGGCCGGGTGGCTGCGATCCTCCAGCGCCACCAGCGAGGTATCGGGCCTGGGGTGATGCAGGAAATGCAGCGCCTCGCGCAGCGTCCAGGACGCTTCCATCGCCCCGCCGGGTCCGCGTCGGCGCAGGCCGGGACAGTCGGCGACGGCCTCGGGCGGCACGGTGTCATCCAAGTCGGCGCGATCGAGTCCGCCGAGCACCGCGCGGCGCAGATAGGCCTGCGGCAGCCCGGCGCTGGTCGGGTAGACGGGCGTGAGCGCATCGGGCAGCTCGCCACCGGCGACGCGGAAGGTCGGGTGCATCATGGTCCAGCCCAGGAAGCCGCCGCGCAGCTCGCCACGGGCCCGGATCTGCTCGCCGACCGCCAGCGTCTTCTGGTGCGAGGGGTAGAAGCTGAAGAAGCGCAGCGTGCAGCGGCCGCTGCCATCATCGAGCACCACCAGCAGCTGGCGCCGCGCACCGAGGCTGACCTCGCAGGAGGTCACGATGCCCTCGATCTGGACCTCTTCGCCCTCGCGGGCGTCGCGCAGGCGCACGATGCGGGTCTCGTCCTCGTAGCGCAGCGGCAGGTGCAGCGCCAGGTCGATCGCGCGCACCAGCCCGAGCTTGCGCAGCGCTTTCTGCGGCGCGGACAAGGGCTTGCTGGCGGATGCCGGCGGCGAAGCGGACGGAACGGCTGACATGGTGGCATTTTGCCGCAGCCGGACCGGCTTTGCGACTGAACGGAAAAGCAGACAATCGCATCATCAATTTAAAGAAAAACAAGCATGAGCCTGGCGTTCAATTACCGGCACCTGTATTACTTCTGGATCGTCGCCAAGGAAGGCGGCATGACGCGCGCCGCCGCGCGGCTGGACATGGCGGTGCAGACCGTCAGCGCCCAGGTGCGCGAGCTGGAGCGCGACCTCGGCTGCCAGCTGCTCAAGCCAGCCGGGCGCGGGCTGGCGCTGACCGAGGCCGGCATCGCGGCGCTGCGCCAGGCCGAGCAGATCTTCCAGCTCGGCGAGGTGCTGCCCGAGCGGGTGCGGGCGGCGGCACAGGCGCCCGCCATGCGGCTGGCGGTCGGGATCGCCGACGGGCTGGCCAAGCTGGAGGTGCAGCGCCTGCTGCAGCCGGTGCTGGCCACGCCGGACCTGCGGCTGGTCTGCCACGAGGGCGAGATGGCCGACCTGCTGGCCGAGCTCGCGGTACACCAGCTCGACATGGTGCTGTCCGACCACCCGGCCCCGTTCAACCCGCACCTGAAGGTGCACAGCCACCCGCTGGGCAGCACCGGCATGGGCTGGTACGCGACGCCGCGCTGGTGGGAGCAGGCCCAGGCCGGTTTCCCGGCCTCGCTGCAGGATGTGCCGGTGCTGCTGCCCACCACCCATTCGATCGTGCGCGCCCACCTCGACCAGTGGCTGGCCCAGCTGGGCCTGCGTCCGCGCGTGGTTGGCGAATTCGAGGACAGCGCCCTGCTCGAAACCTTCGGCGGCGCGGGCCTTGGCGTCTTCCCGGCGGCACTCGCGCTGGAAGGCGCGCTGCTGCAGCGGCATCAGGCCCGGCTGCTCGGTGCCTGCGCGGGCGTCGAGGAGCATTACTACGCGATCAGCACCGAGCGCAAGGTGCAGCATCCGCTGCTGCGCCAGCTGCTGGCGCAGGACTGAAGCGGCCGCTCAAGCCAGCGCGGCGTGCAGCTCGACCAGGGCCAACGTCAGCTTGTGGCTGGGATCGAGGTGGATCATGGGCCGCGCGAGCTGGTGCGACTCGCGCACCTTGATCGAGGCCGGCAGGTAGGGCCGCAGCACCGGCAGGCCTTCCGCGATCAGCTCCTGCACCAGCTGCTGCGGCAGCCTGGCGCGCGACTGGAACTGGTTGACCACGATGCCCTTGACCTGCAGCGCGGGATTGTGGTCGGTGCGAATCTCCCGCACATTGGCCAACAGGGTGTAGAGCGCCTGGCGGCTGAAATCGTCGCAATCGAACGGGATCAGGCAGCCGCCCGCGCCCATCAGCGCCGAGCGGGTGTAGAAGTTCAGCGCCGGCGGCGTGTCGATGTAGATCCGATCGTAGTCGCTGCCGAGCTGCTGCAAGGCCTCGCGCAGCTTGTAGATCTTGTGACGCGACTCAAGCTTGACCTGCAGCTCGTCGAGCCGGTCGCTCGCGGCCATCAGGTCCAGCCGCTCGAACGGGGTGCGCAGGACGAAATCCGCTGGCGGCGCCGGGTTGAAGCTGAAGCTCAGCGTCTGGTCGAAGAAGCTCGCGACCGTGGGCTGGTCGGCGCCGACCCGGTCGCCGAGCAGGTAGCGGGTCGAGTTGCCCTGCTGGTCGAGATCGATCAGCAGCGTGCGCAAGCCCTGGGCGGCGCTGATCGCGGCGAGGTTGCTGGCGATGGTGGACTTGCCCACCCCGCCCTTTTGGTTGAAAACGACTAGCGCCACGGCGCCTCCTGCTGTTGTTGTACTGTGTGGCCCATTATCTGGCAGCCCGGCCATGGGAAAATGGCGGTTTTTCTTGGCACGGGCCCGTTCGGCCCTCAAGCGACATGACTCCAGCCTCTCTTGGCGCCACGCGCGCCCACACCGTCAGCGACTTCGACTTCGAGCTGCCGCCCGAACTGGTCGCCCAGCACCCCTCCCCCGAGCGCAGCGGCTCGCGCCTGCTCGACAACAGCGGCCGCTCGCCGGTCGACCGCATCTTCAGGGAACTGCCCGGCCTGCTCCAGGCCGGCGACCTGCTGATCTTCAACGACACCCGCGTCGTCAAGGCGCGCCTGTATGGCGAGAAAGCCTCGGGCGGCAAGGTCGAGCTGCTGATCGAGCGCGTGCTCGACGGCCACGAGGTGGTCGCGCACATGAAGGTCAGCAAGAAACCGCTGCCCGGCGCGCTGCTCCACATGGTCGGCGGCTTCAGCGCCGAACTGCTGGGCCGCTGGCCCGAGGGCAACGGCCCGCTGTTCCGCTTCAGGCTCAGCGCCGAGCCCTACGGGCTGATGGAGCAGCATGGCCATGTGCCACTGCCGCCCTATATCGAACATGGTGACAGCGCCGAGGACGAGCGCCGCTACCAGACCGTGTTCGCGCGCGCGCCGGGCGCGGTCGCGGCGCCGACCGCCTCGCTGCACTTCGACCAGGCCCTGCTCGACGAGCTCGAAGCCCGCGGCGTGCAGCGCGCCAGCGTCACGCTGCATGTCGGCGCCGGCACCTTCCAGCCGGTCAAGGTCGACCAGATCGCCGACCATGTGATGCATTCCGAGCGCTACGAGGTGCCCGAGGCCACCCAACAGGCCATCGCAGCCTGCCGCGCGCGCGGCGGCCGCGTGATCGCGATCGGCACCACCACGGTGCGCACGCTCGAATCCTGGGCCAAGTCCGGCCGCGCCAGCGGCGAGACCCAGATCTTCATCACGCCCGGCTTCGAGTTCCGGGTCGTCGACCTGCTGGTGACCAACTTCCACCTGCCCAGGAGCACGCTGATGATGCTGGTCAGCGCCTTCGCGGGCTACGAGATCGTGATGGCGCTCTACGCGCGCGCCATCCGCCAAGGCTACCGCTTCTTCAGCTATGGCGACGCCATGCTGCTGACACGCCGGCCAGCGCATTGCTGACACCCGGCCTCCCGCAGCAAGCTGCTGTGCTACCTTACCCATTTTTTAAAAATAAGAACCACATGGAAATGCTCAAAATCGAGAACCCTGTCGTCTTCGGCACCGAAGACCTGCTGATCAGCCTGTGCAATTCGGTGACGCGGATCCTCAGCCTCACGACCCGAACCCAGATCCACTACTCGGGCATGGTCCAGCGCATCAGCAAGACCTGCCTCAAACCCGACATCGGCTGCTTCGTGCTGTTCGATGGCGGCTTCTCCGGCCTCGTGATCCTCAACTTCTCGGCCCAGGCGGCGCTGGAACTGTACGAAAGCTACATGCTGAACATGGGCATGTCCAAGTCGGATCTGGCCACCTCGCACACCTCGGACGAAGTCGGCAACGTGATGGGTGAGCTGATGAACCAGGTGCTGGGCGACTTCACCGGCAAGGTGAGACGCGAGCTGCACACCGACATCACGCAGAACCAGCCCAAGATGCTGTCCATCAACAAGCAGGTGGTGCTGAGCGTGGATGCCAATCTGGACCAGCCCGATTCCCGCCGGGTGACCTTCTATACGGGTCGCAACAACATCTTCTATCTGGAGCTGTCGGTCGACCACACCGAGTTCATCAAGCTGTACGACTTCGAGCCGGAAATACTGGACGCGGATGAATTGATGGATCAGATCCAGGCGGAAGCGGCGGCCGCGTCGTCGCATGCGCCCGCCACCCAGAACGATTCCAGTGTCGATACCGACGACCTGCTCAAGTCGCTCGGCATGTGAGTGGGGAAACGTCCATGCTCAAATTCGACCTGATCAAGACCGACCCGGACAGCCACGCCCGACGCGGGACGCTGACGCTGAACCACGGCGTGGTGCAGACCCCCATCTTCATGCCGGTCGGCACCTACGGCACCGTCAAGGGCGTGATGCCGCGCAGCCTGCACGACATGGGCGCGCAGATCATCCTCGGTAACACCTTCCACCTCTGGATGCGGCCCGGACTCGACATCATGCAGAGCTTCGGCGGCTTGCACCAGTTCGAGCAATGGGACAAGCCGATCCTGACCGACTCGGGGGGCTTTCAGGTCTGGAGCCTGGGCGCGATGCGCAAGATCAGCGAGGAAGGCGTCAAGTTCGCCTCGCCGGTCAATGGCGACAAGCTCTTCATGTCGCCCGAGGTCAGCATGCAGATCCAGACCATCCTGAACTCGGACATCGTGATGCAGCTCGACGAGTGCACGCCCTACTGGCAGGGCGAGAAGGGCTCGGGCCACATCACGACCGAGGCCGAGGCGCGCGTCTCGATGGAGCTGAGCCGGCGCTGGGCGCTGCGCAGCAAGAACGAGTTCGAGCGACTGCAGAACCCCAACGCGCTGTTCGGCATCGTCCAGGGCGGCATGTTCGAGCACCTGCGCCAGGAGTCGCTCGAAGCGCTGGTCGAGATGGACTTTCCCGGCTACGCGGTCGGCGGCGTCAGCGTCGGCGAGCCCAAGGAGCTGATGCTGCAGATCATGGCGCACACGCCGCACCGGCTACCCCAGCACAAGCCGCGCTACCTGATGGGCGTCGGCACGCCCGAGGACCTGGTCGAGGGCGTGGCGCAGGGCGTCGACATGTTCGACTGCGTGATGCCGACGCGCAACGCGCGCAACGGCACCATCTTCACGCGCTACGGCGACCTGAAGATCCGCAACGCGCGCTACAAGGCCGACCCGCAGCCGCTCGATCCCAGCTGCGGCTGCTATGCCTGCGCCGGCTCCAGCGGCGTGAGCTGGGATGACGGCGGGCGCGACGGCTTCAGCCGCGCCTACCTGCACCATCTGGACCGCTGCGGCGAGATGCTTGGGCCCATGTTGACCACCGTGCACAACCTGCACTACTACCTCAACCTGATGCGCGAGGTGCGCGAGTCGCTGGAGGCCGGCCAGTTCAGCGCCTTGCGCGCCCGCTTCAAGTCCGAGCGCGCGCGCGGCGTCTGAGCCAACCAGCCACTCATTCGGCGTCGGGCTTCCTGCGCGAACGGGGAGTCGTGGTCTTTTTTGCTGCAGTGGCGGCACTCTTCTTGGCGGCCGCCTTCGGTCGCTGGCTGGCCTGGGCGGCGGCCCGGGCCGCCGCCTCCGCGACCTCTTCCCTGGCCTGCTCGGCCATCTTCTCGGCGGCCTCGGCACCGGCCTGCACCGACTGAGCCATCTGCTCGGCCGCCTTGGCGGCCTGGCCGGCCATGTCCTGTACCGCGTTGGTCGCAATGCTGGCGAACTGCTCGGTCAGGGAGTTCCACCATTGCATGGAATCGATCGCTGACCTGGACGCCTCGGCGGCGGCCTGAGCCCCGTCCTGGGCGGGTGTCTCAACGGCCTTGGCGGGCTGAGCCGGCTGGCTGGGCTGCGCCGGCGCCGGCGCGGGCTTCATCTTGAACGACTCGGCCACGTCGTGCAGGCTCAGGTTCATGCTCTCGAGCGTGGACAGCGTCATCTTCTGCACCTCGAGCGCCTGTATCGTCGCGTCCAGCGCCTTGGCGTTCTGGTCCAGCCAGAAAGCCACCGCGCGCAGGTCCTGGATGCGCTTGTCGATTTCCTCGATGCTGAAGGTCGGCGCGACCCAGTGTCCGAGTCCGGGCAGGGCGCCTGCCGCCGGCTGCAGTCCCGGCGTCACGCCAGTGGCCTGGCGCGCGAGGTTCTGCAGAAAATCGAAGCCAGGTATGTACTGGCCAAAGGCGCTGAAATCGGTTTTTTCCATCTGAACTCCTGGGGGACAAGAAGCCATGCCGGGTCGGCGCGGCGCTGTTCTGCCAAGCATGCCACAAGCGGCGCAGCTCGCTCCAGGTGCCAGCTTGACCTCCGTCAAGGTGCGGATCAAAGGCTTGGCGCAAGATATGGGCAAGTGCAAGGATTTCGGATCAGAATGTCGATTCGACCCGGCCTTTCCAGGAGCAAACCGCCATGAGCGACAACATGACAGACAATTTCGCCCAGCAACTGCAGCAGATGCGCACCAGCGTGATCGAGCAGATCCGCGCCCAGCGCGGTGGCAAGATCGGCCGGGCCGAGGCCGCCATTGACCGCCACGACGTGCAGAGCGGCGACTGGGCGCAGTTCGACGGTGAGCGCGACCTCGCGATGGCGATCGACCAGCGCGAGACGGAAGAACTCAAGGCCATCGACGAAGCGCTCAAGCGCATTGCGAACGGCAGCTATGGCGAGTGCACCGACTGCGGCATCGACATTCCGGCGGCGCGCCTGCACGCCAACCCGACCGCGCTGCGTTGCCTGAACTGTCAGGAGCGGGCCGAGCGCACCAGCGGCGAGACCCACTCCACGCTCTGATACCGGCTGTTCAGTCCGGCGACACCAGGGTCTGGGCCAGGGCACCGAACAGGCTGCGGCCATCGCGCCCCTTCACCTCCAGACGGATCGTGTCGCCGTATTCCAGACAGGGGGTCAGCACCGGGCTGCCCTGCAGGGTCTCGATCGCGCGCTGCTGCGTGAGGCTGCCACAGCCCCTGGGCCATTCGCGCCGCCCCTCGACCTCCCGCGCGGGAGCGCAGACCGGACCGCTGCCGAGCAGCGTGCCGGCCCCGAGCGCACGGGTGCGGCATAGCTGCGCGAGCAACTGGCCAAAATCAAACAACGCTTCGCTTGCATCGCAAGCCCCGAACTGGCGCCCGTTGAGCTCGACCCGCAGCGGCAGCTTGAGGCGACCGCGCTCCCAGGCACCGCCGAGCTCATCGAGCGTCACGGCCACCGGGCCGAAGGCCGTGGCGGGCCAGGCCTGGACGACAGCGCTGGCATCGACCGGAGCTTCAGCCTGGAGGCCGCGCAAACACCAGTCGTTCGCCAGCATCAGCAGCCGGATGGCGTCGAGCGCCTGCTCGGGACTGGAGCCCGCCGGCAAATCGCCCACGACGACCGCCAGGCCCGCGCCAAAGTCCGCCGCGAATGCCTCGTGCTGGACGACCATCTCGTCGCGGGGACCGAGAAAAGCGTCTCCGGCCCCCTGACGCAGCCGGGGCGGGCCGACGGGAACCGACTGGCCTGCTGCTGGCTCAAGATGACCGGCATAGGCGTCGGCAGCGGCCCACTGGAAGGCGCGCGGCAACGGCGCCATGCAGCGGCCAGCCTCGAAGGGAAAGGCATGCCTGACCCGCCCCTGGTTGAGCGCGACATAGAGGTCATGCAGCTGCGGTGCGATGAAGTTCCAGTCGTCCAGCGCCTGTTGCAGCGTGTGGGCGATGCTGGAAGCGTAGTGGGCCGTTCCGAGATCGCGCGAGACGACGAGCAGCTGCCCGTCGCGCGAGCCGTCCTTGTAAGTGGCCAGTTTCATTTCGGGGGAGCGACCGGCTGAGGGGCCGCCTGGGTGACAGAGAACAGTCGCGCTGCTCCCGGGCTGTGAAATGCTGGCTATTGTAGGCAAGGCCTCCGCTGCGTCGGACTGGCTCAGTCCTCGAGCAGGCTGCGCAGCATCCAGGCGGCCTGCTCGTGCAGGGTCAGGCGCTGCGTCAGCAGGTCGGCGGTTGGCAAGTCGTGCGCCTGGTCGACCAGCGGGAAGATGCTGCGCGCCGTGCGCGCGACCGCCTCATGCCCTTCGGCCAGGATGCGAACCATCTCCAGCGCCTTGGGCGGCCGGGCCTCGGCATCCGGCATGGAACTCAGGCGACCGTATTCGCCATAGGAGCCCGGTGCCACATGGCCCAAGGCACGGATGCGCTCGGCTATCGGGTCGACCGCATTCCACAACTCGGTGTATTGTTGCATGAACATCGCATGCAGGTTGTTGAACATCGGCCCGGTGACGTTCCAGTGGAAGTTGTGCGTGGTCAGGTAGAGCGTGAAGGTATCGGCCAGCAGACGACCCAGGCCCTGGGCAATCTCCGCCCGGTCATGCTCGGCGATACCGATGTCCATCTTGCGCGCTTCGGTCTTCTTCTTGGCCATTTCTCTCTCCGGTTGAAAAGCGTTAGCTCGACAGCCTATTAACACCCCATCAGCCATCCAGTGCAAGACCTACCAATGAAAAAATGATAGGAAAAATCAATCGAACAATCGGTGGCTGACTATGGCTCTGGCAAGGGTTCTTGCCGTATTTTCGGGCAGGGGAGGAAAGCAGATGACCAGTTCACGAGCGCAAGCCCCGTCGTTCACGGCGGGGTCTAGCGAGTCTCTACCTGCTAGGATTTCCGCTGTTGCGACGACGGTTCCGAATTCTTCTTTTGCCATCAGGCAGTCGGAATCCAGCACGACAATTTCCGGTGATTCGCCGTCCCGCATGGGAGTCCGAGAGGTAGGCGCCTTGCTGAATGAGTCGGCGCGAGCCGATGCGGCTGGACATGGCCGTCTCGCGGGAGGAATCACCGCCATCGATGGCGGCGAGGATGTCAAAGACAGCTCGACCATGGGTGCGCCCGCAGCCGAGCGCAAGGGATTGCGCGCCAGCCAGGCGCGCGCCGCCTTCGAGCGCCTGCTGGCGCTGGCCGACGTCAGGGTAGGAGGCAACCGTCCCTGGGACATCCAGATCCACCATCCCGGAACCTTCGACCGCGTGCTCGGCCAGGGCAGTCTGGGACTGGGCGAAAGCTATATGGACGGCTGGTGGGACTGCGAGCGCATCGACGAATTCATCTGCCGCGCGCTGCGCGCCGGCCTGGACCGGCAGGTGCGCAACCCGGCCCTGCTACTGCTCGCGCTCAAGGCCAGGCTGATCAACATGCAGTCGCCCGCGCGGGCCTGGCAGGTGGGACAAACGCATTACGACACCGGCAACCTGCTGTTCGAGGCCATGCTCGACCCCACCATGTCCTACAGCTGCGGCTACTGGAACGACAGCGCGACGCTGGAACAGGCGCAGCGCGCCAAGCTCGAGTTGATCTGCCGCAAGCTGCAGCTGCGCCCCGGCATGACGCTGCTCGACATCGGCTGTGGCTGGGGCGGACTGATGCGTCATGCCGCCGAGCATCACGGCGTGAGCTGCGTGGGGCTGACGATCTCGCGCGAGCAGGCCAGCTGGGCACGAGACAGGCTGCGGAACCTGCCGGTGCGCATCGAACTGGCCGATTACCGCGATTTCAACGCCGACGGCAGCATAGGCTTCGACCGCGTCGCCTCGGTCGGCATGTTCGAGCATGTGGGGCACCGCAACTACAGCGCGTATTTCCGCATGGCAAGACGCAGCCTGCACGAGGATGGCCTGTTTCTGCTGCACACGATAGGCAAGAACCATCCCGGCGCGGCAACCGACCCCTGGATCGCCAGATACGTCTTTCCCAACGGCGAACTGCCGACGGCAGGCGAGCTCTGCACGGCCGCCGAGCCAGATTTCGTGATCGAGGACCTGCACAACTTCGGCGCCGACTACGCCCCCACGCTGATGGCCTGGCTGGCTCGCTTCGATGCCGCCTGGCCCAGGCTGCGGGAACATTACCCGGAGCGCTTTCGACGCATGTGGCGCTACTACCTGATGGCTTGCGCCGGCGCCTCCCGCGCACGCGACAATCAGCTCTGGCAGCTCGTGCTGTCCCCGCGCGGCGCGGCGGGTGGCTACCGGCGTCCGCTGGCTTGAGGCAACCGCCGCCTGCTCGCGCCAATGGCGTCGGCATCATGCGCGACAATTGCAACACCATGAATCCAACTTATGTCTTGACCCTGTCCTGCAAGGACAAACCCGGCATAGTGCATGCCGTCTCGGGCTTCCTGCTGGAACATGGCGGCAACATCGAGGAAGCCGCCCAGTACAACGACCACGACACCGGCCTGTTCTTCATGCGCGTGCAGTTCGTCTGCCAGCGCCTGATCGAGGAGGACCTGCGCACCGAGGTGCACCTGTTCGCACAGACACACGGCTTGGACTGGGGGCTGCACGGGCTGGAGGCGCGCATGCCGACCGTGATCATGGTCAGCCAGCAGGGCCATTGCCTCAACGACCTGCTGTTCCGCTGGAAGAGCGGGCTGCTGCGGCTCGACATCCGGGCCATCATCAGCAACCACCGCGACTTCTACCAGCTCGCGGCCAGCTACAACGTGCCCTTCCACCACCTGCCGGTGACGGCTGCCAGCAAGGCCCAGGTCGAGGCCCGGCAGATCGAGATCATCGAGCAGGAAGGCGCCGACCTGGTGGTGCTGGCACGCTACATGCAAGTGCTGTCGAACGAGATGTGCCGCCAGCTGGCCGGCAAGGCGATCAACATCCACCACAGCTTCCTGCCGAGCTTCAAGGGCGCCAAGCCCTACTATCAGGCGCATGACCGCGGCGTCAAGCTGATCGGCGCGACCGCCCATTACGTGACCGCCGACCTCGACGAAGGCCCGATCATCGAGCAGGATGTCGCGCGGGTGGACCACAGCATGACGGTGGACGACCTGACGGGCATCGGCCGCGATACCGAGAGCCAGGTGCTCGCGCGTGCCGTCAAGTGGCACAGCGAGCACCGCGTGCTGCTCAACGGCCACCGCACCGTGGTGTTCCGCTGAGCGGCGACAGGCTGGGCGTTCAGTCGATCGCGAGCTGGTGGCCGCCGCCGCCGCCCTGCTTCTTGGGCAGCGTGAGGGTGAGCACGCCGTTGTCGAACTTGGCCTTGGCTTGGCTGTTGTCGATGTCGACGGGCAACTGGAAACTGCGCGCGACCGAACCGAAATAACGCTCGCTGCGCAGCGATTTCTCGTCCGAGGTCTGGCTGTCTTGCTGCCTGACCTCGGCGCGCAGGGTCACGACATTGCCGTCGACCGTGACCTGGATGTCTTCCTTGGTGACGCCGGGCAGTTCGGCCTGCACCGTGTAGGCGTCGGCCGACTCCTTGACGTCGACCTTGATCGACTGCGGCAGCGGGTCGCCATGCAGCGGCTTGATGAAGAAACCGGGCGACATCATGTCCTTGAACAGATCGTCGAACAGGTTGCTGCGCGTCATGAGGCTATTCATGGTTCTCACTCCTTGAATCTGGTGGCATGGTCATGTCATTCAACGCGGGGCAATCAAGCCGATGACCCAGCGCAACACTGACAATAATGCCACCCCGGACAATTTGCAAGAGCCTGCGGCCCTTGATCAGGCACGCGCGGGGTAGGTCCGCGCGCCGAAGACCGCGCTGCCCGCGCGCACCAGCGTGCTGCCGCTGGCGACGGCCGCTTCGAGGTCATCGCTCATGCCCATCGACAGGGTGTCGAGTTCCAGCCCCTGCGCCCTGAGCGAGTCGAACAGCGCGCGCGCGCGGCCGAATACCTCGCAGGCGGTCGCGAAATCGGGCGCGGGCTCGGGTATGCACATCAGACCACGCAGGCGCAGGCGCGGCAGCGACGCGACCGCCAGCGCCAGCTCCAGCGCCTGGGCCGGCGCCACGCCCGACTTGGTCGGTCCGCCATCGACGTTGATCTGCACACAGACCTGCAATGGCGCCAGTCCTTCGGGCCGCTGTTCGCTCAGACGCTGCGCGACCTTCAGGCGATCCACCGTGTGGACCCAGTCGAAATGCTCGGCCACGGGACGGGTCTTGTTGCTCTGCAGCGGCCCGATGCAGTGCCACTCGATGCCAAGGCAGCCCAGCTCGCGCAGGAGCAACACCTTCTCGACGCCCTCCTGCACATAGTTCTCGCCAAAGGCGCGCTGGCCGGCCTGCCAGGCCTGCTGCACCGCCTCGGCGCCAAAGGTCTTGGAAACAGCCAGCAGGCGCACCGAGTCCGGCTGACGTCCGGCGCGCGCGCAGGCCTGGGCGATGCGCGCCTGCACGGCTTGGAGATTGGCGGGGATCATGGACATAATGAAACAAATTCAAGGAAGTCGGAATGGACATCACCCAACTGCTGGCCTTCAGCACCAAGAACAAGGCCTCGGACCTGCACCTGTCGGCCGGGTTGCCGCCGATGATACGGGTGCATGGAGATGTCAGGCGCATCAACGTGGAGCCGCTGGACCACAAGCAGGTCCACGCGATGATCTACGACATCATGAACGACAACCAGCGCAAGCACTACGAGGAATTCCTCGAGGTGGACTTCTCGTTCGAAATCGAGGGGTTGGCGCGCTTCCGGGTCAACGCCTTCAACCAGAACCGCGGCGCGGCGGCCGTGTTCCGCACCATTCCGTCCAAGATCCTGACGCTGGAGCAGCTCAACTGCCCCAAGATCTTCGCCGACCTGTCGCTCAAGCCGCGCGGCATGGTGCTGGTGACCGGCCCGACCGGTTCGGGCAAGTCGACCACGCTCGCGGCCATGGTCAACCACCTCAACGAGAACGAATACGGCCATGTGCTGACGATCGAGGATCCGATCGAATTCGTGCATGAATCCAAGAAATGCCTGGTCAACCAGCGCGAGGTCGGCCCGATGACGCTGTCCTTCGCCGCCGCGCTGCGCTCGGCGCTGCGCGAGGACCCGGACGCGATCCTGGTCGGCGAGATGCGTGACCTCGAAACCATCCGGCTGGCGATGACGGCGGCCGAGACCGGCCACCTGGTGTTTGGCACCTTGCACACCTCGTCGGCGGCCAAGACCATAGACCGCATCGTCGATGTCTTCCCGCCCGAGGAAAAGGAGATGGTGCGCGCCATGCTGTCCGAATCGCTGGTCGCGGTGATCTCGCAGACGCTGTGCAAGACCAAGGACGGCAGCGGCCGGGTCGCCGCGCACGAGATCATGCTGGGAACCCCCGCGGTGCGCAACCTGATCCGCGAGAACAAGGTCGCGCAGATGTACTCGGCGATCCAGATGGGCAGCGGCTTCGGCATGCAAACGCTGGACCAGAGCCTGACCGAACTCGTCAAGCGCAACCAGATTTCCGCTGCCGAGGCCCGCAGCAAGGCCAAGATCCCCGAGAACTTCCCGGGTTGAAACCCACAGGAACCCCCTACATGGAACGCGATCAAGCGAGCAAATTCATCAACGACCTGCTCAGGCTGCTGGTCAGCCGCAATGGCAGCGACCTGTTCCTGACAGCGGATTTCCCGCCGGCGATCAAGGTCGACGGCCAGATCACCAAGGTATCGCCCCAGCCGCTGACGGGCCAGCACACCCAGTCACTGGCACGCGCGATCATGAACGACCGGCAGGCGGCCGATTTCGAGCGCAGCAAGGAGTGCAACTTCGCGATCGCACCGGCCGGCATCGGGCGCTTTAGGGTCAACTGCTTCATCCAGATGGGCCATGTCGGCATCGTGATGCGCACCATTCCGGCCAAGATCCCGACCATAGACGAGATGAACCTGCCACAGGTGCTCAAGAACGTCGCGCTGGCCAAGCGCGGCATCTGCATCCTGGTCGGCGGCACCGGCTCGGGCAAGTCGACCACGCTGGCGGCGATGGTGGACTGGCGCAACGAGAACACCCATGACCATATCGTGACGGTGGAAGACCCGGTCGAGTTCGTGCATCAGCACAAGAACTGCATCATCACCCAGCGCGAGGTCGGGCTCGACACCGACAACTGGGAAAACGCGCTCAAGAACTCGCTGCGCCAGGCGCCCAACGTGATCCTGATGGGCGAGATCCGCGACCGCGAGACCATGGAGCACGCGATCGCCTTCTCGGAAACCGGCCACCTCTGCATGGCCACGCTGCACGCCAACAGCGCCAACCAGGCGATGGAGCGCATCATCAATTTCTTCCCGCAGGAGCGCCATGCCCAGATGCTCAAGGACATTTCTCTCAACATCAAGGGGATGATCGCGCAGCGCCTGATCCCGCGCCAGGACGGCAAGGGCCGCTACGCGGTGGTCGAGGTGCTGCTGCACAGCGGCCTGATCGCCGACCAGATCATGAAGGGCGAGATCGGCGAAATCAAGGAGACGATGAAGAAGAGCCGCGAGGTCGGCATGCAGACCTTCGATCAGGCGCTGTTCGACGCTTTCGAGGCCAGGCTGATCTCCTACGAGGAGGCGATCCGCAACGCCGACTCGCAGAACGACCTCAAGCTCAACATCAAGCTCAACAGCCAGCGGGCGCGCAATGCCGACCTGTCGGCCGGCACCGAGCACCTGACGATCATCTGATGAAGGCGACTCAGTTGAGCGGCTTGGCCGGGGTGTCGCGGGCCGGCTCGGGCTGCAGGCGCTTGAGCTCGTCCTCGCTGATGTAGTCGAAGACGCGCACCACCGCCTTGGCACCGCTGGTGGTGCGTGCCACCTCGGTCGCGAGGTCGGCTTCACGCTTGGTGACCCGGCCCATCAGGTAGACGGTGCCGCGCTCGGTCACGACCTTGAAGGCCAGGGCGGAGAGATCCTTGTGGTCGATCAGGCCCGCCTTGACCCGGCCCGAGAGCACGACATCGGAGGTGCGCTCGCTCAGCGACGGGCTGTCGAGCAGCGCCAGCTCGTTGACGACCGAGCGCACGTTGTCGACGCCAGCGACGACCTGCTGCACGCGCTGACGGTCGGCCTCGTTGGGCACTTCGCCGCTGAGCAGGACCCGGCGGTTGTAGCTCGTGACGTTGACGCGCACCCGGGTGCCGAAATGGTCGTGGATACGGTTGGCGGCCTTGAGCTCGATCGCCTCGTCCTCGACCTGGGCGCCCGAGCTGCGGCGGTCGGAAGCGACGATGCCGGTGCCGACGGCCGCGCCGACCATGATTGGCGCACAGCCGGAGAGCAGGCCGCCAAACGTGGCGGCCAGCAGCAGCGCGACGGTACTGCGCTGCAGGGAAACGGTGATCGGCTTCATCAGATTGCGCGGGAAACTTCGGCCTTCAGGCCGGGGAGGCAGAGCGCATCGTGCGCTTGGCGCGACCCTCTCCCGCTTCCTTTCTCGTCAAGCTCTGTTGTTGAAAGTAGCCGTAGCCGTCGCTGCGCTGGATAAGGCGGCAATGGCGGTGCGAGATGCCTTGGACGACTTCGGAGCCGGTTTGGATGTTGAAGCTGCCGGTAGCCCTGACGGCGACCCGGCCGGTGTAGCGACCGACTTTCTTGCCCGTGGGTACGGTGGCCTTGATGAGATCGCCAGTGCCGAAGCCTTTGACGCGCTTGGTTCGCATCAGGTAGCCACGGGGGAAACCGAACTTGTTGAGACGGGTGCGTTGGTAGCTGCCGCGTCCGGTCGCCTTGATCATGAGCGTGGGGCGCTGCCAATGGGCGATGGCGGCCAGTGATCCGACGCAAACGGCATCGAGGGCATGGGTCTTGGGGATACCGAGCCGGGCGCGGTTGAACTTGGTGCGTCCGCCCGAGGCCAGTTCGACGGGCAGGCCGGTGGCCTTGAGGGCTTGGGCCAGTGCCCAGCGGGTGGCGTTGACGGCGGCGGCATCCTTCAGGGGGCGCTGGGCTTGCGCCAGGAGTCGGCGCAGGCGCTGTGGGTCTTGCGCCAGGAACGATTCGATCGGCTGGGCGCCCTTCTTCTGGTTGCAGCAGGCGCAGGCCAGCGTGAGGTTGCTCACGCAGTCGGAGCCGCCCCGGGCGCGAGGCTGGATGTGCTCGACTTGCAGCGGCAGGTTCTGGGCACCGCAGTAGGCGCAGGTGCGGTCCCACTTTTCGAGCAGGTATTCCCGGGTTTCGTAGCCGGCGAGCGTGCCTTGCTGATACTCGACGCCGGCTATTTCGGGGTTCTGGATGGCCTGCAGGTCGAACCGCACGAGTTCGCTCGACAGGGCGGTGATGGGTGCCCAACGCTGGAGCCGCTGGACCCAGGCCAGGCTGGTGTGGACGCGGTGTTGCAGGCTGGGCGGCAGCCAGCCCTTGGCCTTGCGACGGTTGAGGAATCGCGGGGCACGGTGGCGCAGGTGGCCACGGCGGCGGCGGCGCATGGCGCAACGAGCCGTGAGGGCGTCGGAGATGGCATGACCCCGATGCGCGAGTTCGAGCAGCTGCAGCACGGCAGCGCCGGGGAGGACTTCGCCGGTGTCGGGCTCGACCGATTCGGTCTCGCGCACCAGGGCCAGTCCCGTGGTGCGGCTGCCCGGATCGAGTTTGACGCGCAGCGGCTGCAAGGCACAGCGGTCCGATTCACGGTCGATGAGACGAATGACGAACGGGACGACGCGGTGGAGGCGAGCCCTGCCGCGTTCGAGCAGCAGCCTGGCCCGCTTTTCGCTGCACGGCATCAGGGGTTTGCCCCTGCGATCCAAAACGAACACTGACACAAAAAACCTTTCTGCCCTTACGGGCCCTGGTGACGCCTGTCTTGCGACAGGGCTCCCCTCGGGAATGTCCATCACCGGCTCCCGTGCTGCAAGGCACGGCGGCCAGGACCTTCGGCGCTTTACCTTTCGCCAGCATGATCTTGGCCTTGCAGAGCAGCCCACTGAGGAAGCATGGACTGGTGCGTCGCAACGACCTGCAATGAACGTAGCGGGTTGGCTACCGCTTTCCCTGGTCAACCCGGCTTGAAGGGATTGCTCCCCTCAAGCTCCGCTTTTTAGAACGGGGTAGTTGACTCGACAAACTCCTCGGACTCGTCCTCGCCCAGCAGCTGGACGTCGATGCCATCACACATGCAGTGCAGCACCACCTGATGCGCCTCGTGGATGCGCGGCGCGCGCTCGCTGGGCGCGCAGACCAGGACATCGGTGTCCTTGAGCAGCTGGCCGAGCGCGCCGGCACGGGCACCGCAGAGCGCGACCACGGTCATCTCGCGCTCGTGCGCGGCCTCGACCGCGCCCAGTATCTCGGGCGCCTGCGACAGGCTGGTGACGACCAGCAGGGTGTCGCCCGGCTGGCCGAGCGCCCGCACCTGGCGCGCGTAGACCGAGCGCGCGTCGAAGGCGTTGTAGAGCCCGGTGAAGAGGGCGGCATTGCTGCCCAGGGCGATCGCGGCGAGCTCGGGCCGATCGCGCTCGAAGCGGCCGACGAAGGCACTCGCGAACGCCTCGACCAGACCGACCGAGGCACCGTTGCCGCAAGCCAGCACCTTGCCGCCGCCGGTGACCGAGGCCAGGATGGCACCGAGCGCGGCCTCCACCGCCGGCGCCAGGCTTTGCGCGCACTGGTACTGGAGGTCGGCGCTGTCGATGAATTGCTGTTGGATCCGTTGCAAGAGCATGGCGCGGATGATAAACCCGGCAGCACGGCGCTGCAGCTAGTCGGCGTAAAAGGCTGCCTGCAGCCATTCGATCGCGGGTGGCTCGGGGCCGTCGAGGCGGCCCTGCAGCAGCACGGCGTCGAAGCGGCAGGGTGGAATGCTCGCGAGTCGGGCCAGAAAATGGCGCGCGGCAAGGATGATGCGGCGCTGCTTGCTTGAGACGATGCTGGCCGCCGCGCCGCCATGATCCGACGAGCGGCGCTGCCTGACCTCGACGAAGACCAGCGTGCCGTCGCGCTCGCGCATAATCAGGTCGATCTCGCCGCCACCACGGCCCGGCGTCCTGAAATTGCGGCAGACCAGGCGCAAGCCCTGGCGCCGCAGATGGTCGAGCGCCAGCTGTTCGGCCCTGTCGCCTCGGGCCTTGCTGGTGCTGGCCGCTCCCTGAATCTGGATCGTCATCTTGAACCCATCCTTCCAGCCGGCGCTGGGCGCCGCGCAAGCGGCTGCCGGTCCGCAACATTATCCCGCCGGCGCGCTCTACGTGGTCGCCACCCCGATCGGCAACCTGGCCGACATCACGCTGCGCGCGCTGCACCTGCTCGGGCTGGTCGACGCGATCGCCTGCGAGGACACCCGCCACACCGCCAGCCTGCTGCAGGCCTACGGGTTGCACCGGCCGCTGCTGGCGCTGCACCAGCACAACGAGGCCGAAGCGGCCATCGGCGTGGTCGAGCGGCTGCGGCGCGGCGAACGCATCGCCTATGTCAGCGACGCCGGCACGCCCGGCATCAGCGACCCTGGCGCCCGGCTCTGCGCGGCGGTGCAGGCCGCCGGGTTGCGCGCGATCCCGCTACCGGGCGCCAGCAGCGTGACGACGCTGCTGAGCGTGGCCGGACTGGCGGCGACCGAGACCGACGCGGCCTTCGAGTTCACCGGATTCCTGCCGACCAAGGGCTCGGCGCGCGCGCGGGCACTGCGCCGGCTGGCGCAGCAGCCGCACGCCTGTGTGCTGCTGGAAGCGCCGCATCGCATCCAGACCCTGGCCAAGGATCTGATCGAGCTGGGCGAGCGCAAGGTGACGCTGGGACGCGAGCTGACCAAGCAGTTCGAGCAGCTCGTCACGCTGCGCTGCGACGAGCTGGCGGACTGGCTGGTCGCCGACCCCATGCATGGCAAGGGCGAGTTCGCGCTCGCGCTGCACCCACTGGCGCGCGCCGCGGCCAGCGAGGACGGCCCGGACGCCGAGGCGCTGCGCGTGCTCAAGCTGCTGCTGGCCGAGCTGCCGCTCAAGGGCGCGGCCCGGCTGGCGGCCGAGATCACGGGTGGATCGAAAAATGCGCTCTATCAGGCCGGGCTCGCGCTCAAGCCAGACAAATATTGATTTTTGTCAGCATTCGCGCAGGCCGATCGGGCATGATGAGGTAATTGATGCACTGCAACAAAAGCATCAAGCGACATTCATCAAGGCAGCCCAGCATGAGCATACGCAACCTAGACTCCCTGTTTTCCCCTCGCAGCGTCGTCGTCATCGGCGCCACCGACCGTCCCCACAGCGTGGGCGGCACGGTCTGGAACAACCTGTCGGTCGGCTACAAGGGTGAACTCCACGCGGTCAACCCGCATCTGACCGAACTCGGTGGCAAGCCCGTCTGCGCCGACCTGCGGGCGCTGGCGACGCAGGCCGGCAAGGCGCCCGAGCTCGCGGTGATCTGCACCCCACCGGCCAGCATCGTGGGCCTGATCGCCGAGCTCGGCGCCATGGGCACGCGCGCCGCGATCGTGATCACGGCCGGACTCTCGCCCGAACAGAAGCAGGCCATGCTGGACGCGGCCCAACGCCACACGCTGCGGATACTGGGCCCCAACTCCATCGGCCTGCTGGTGCCGCACCTGGGCCTGAACGCGAGCTGCGCACCGGCCAACGCGGCGGCAGGACAGATCGCCTTCGTCTCGCAGTCGAGCGCGCTGGTCACCGGCATGCTGGACTGGGCCAACGCGCGCGGCATCGGTTTTTCGCATTTCATCTCGTTGGGCGAGCATGCCGACGTCGACTTCGGCGACATGCTGGACTACCTCGGCAGCGACGCCCGTACGCGCGCCATCCTGCTCTACGTCGAGTCGATCGATTCGCCGCGCAAGTTCATGTCGGCCGCGCGCGCGGCGGCGCGCAACAAGCCGGTGATCCTGGTCAAGGCCGGACGCTCGGCACCGGGCCAGCAGGCGGCGGCCTCGCATACGGGCGCGCTGGCCGGCGCCGACGACGTGTTCAACGCGGCGATCTCGCGCGCGGGCATGCTGCGCGTGCACACGCTGTTCCAGCTCTTCACCGCGGCGGAGCTGCTGGCGCGCTTCCGCGACAACCGCAGCGGGCGGCTGATCGTGCTGAGCAACGGCGGCGGCACCGGCGTGATGGCGGCCGATGCCGCCGCCTATTCCGGCGTCGAGCTGAGCACGCTGAGCCCGGCCATGCTGGAGCAACTCGATGCCGTGCTGCCAGCCAACTGGTCACACGGCAACCCGGTCAACATCATCGGCGACGCACCGGCGCAGCGCTATGTCGATGCCCTGAAGATCCTGCTGCAAGACCGCGAGAGCGCGGTGCTGTTCGTGCAGGCGCCAAGCGCGATCGTGCCCAGCCTGGAGATCGCGCAGGCGCTGCTGCCGCTGGCGCAGCAGCGCCCACCCCGGCTGCTGGGCTGCTGGCTCGGACAGGACAACGTCGCCGAGGCGCGCCAGCTGTTCCGCCAGGCCGGCGTGCCCGACTACGACACGCCCGAGCAGGCGGTGGTGGCCTTCTCCTTCCTGCGCACCTACCAGCGGCACCAGGCCGAGCTGATGGAGACGCCCATGGCCGACCCGCTGGGCAGCCAGCCCGACCTGGCGCGCATGCGCGAACTGGTCGACTTCGTGCTGGCCGACGGGCGCGACGTGCTGACCGAGCCCGAGGCCAAGGAGCTGCTGCGTCTGGCCGGCGTGCCGGTCACGCCCACGCGCGTGGTGCCTCCGACGCCCGAAGCGGCGGTCTACGCCGCCGAAACGGTGGGCTATCCGGTGGTGATCAAGATCCTGTCGCAGGACATCGTGCACAAGTCCGATGTCGGTGGCGTTCGGCTCAACCTGCACGACGGGACCGAGGTCCTCACCGCGGCACAGTCCATGCTGCAACGGGTCGCCGAGCGCCAGCCCGATGCCCGCATCGAGGGCTTCACGGTCCAGCCCATGGTGCGGCGCTCGCATTCGCACGAGGTGATCATCGGCGCCAGCGTCGACCCGATGTTCGGCCCGGTCATCCTGTTCGGCGCCGGCGGCGTCTCGGTCGAGGTGGTGGGCGATCACGCGGTCGCGCTGCCGCCCCTCAACACCTCGCTGGCCAGCTCGCTGATCGGACGCACCCGCATCTCCAAGCTGCTGCAAGGCTACCGCGAGGTGCCGGCGGCCGACCACGACGCCATCGTCCATGTGCTGCTCGCGGTCTCGCAACTGCTGTCCGACATTCCCGAGATCGCCGAACTCGACCTCAACCCGCTGGTCGTCAACCATGAAGGGGCGCTCGCGCTCGACGCGCGCGTGCGCCTGAGCCGAGCCAAGCCGGCCGGCGCGTCCAACTTCGCGATCCGGGCCTACCCGCGTCACCTGATCGAGACCGTGCCGTGGAAGGATGGCGGCACGCTGACGCTGCGACCGATCCGGCCCGAGGACGAGGCCAGGCACCTGGACTTCTTCCACAAGCTCGACCCCGAGGACGTGCGCATGCGCATGTTCAGCTCCCGGCGCAGCCTGGAGCACAGCGAGCTCGCGCGCATGACCCAGATCGACTACGAGCGCGAGATGGCCTTCCTCGCCACCGTCACCAACGCCGACGGCAGCGAGGAAACGATAGGCTCGGTGCGCGGCATCAGCGACCCCAACAACGACGAGGCCGAGTTCGCCGTCATCATCCGGTCCGACATGAAGGGCAAGCGCCTGGGCTGGCTGCTGATGGACAAGCTGATCCGCTACCTGCGCGCCAACGGCACGCAGCGCGTGGTCGGCACCATCCTGAAGGAGAACAACGGCATGCTGGATCTGGCGCGTGGCCTGGGCTTCACGATCAAGCGCCACCCGGAAGATCCGGACCTGCGCTGGGCCGAGCTGCCGCTGCGGGAAGCGGCAGCGCCGGCATCGGCCTGAAGCGAGCCGGCATAATTTGGTCTGAACCCCTCACCCCACAAGCAGGAATTTCCATGAGCAGCATCAAGACAGTCGGCATCGTAGGCGCCGGCACCATGGGCAACGGCATCGCGCAAGCCTGTGCCGTCAACGGCATCCGCGCCGTGATGGTCGACATCAACGAGGCCTCGGTGCAAAAAGGCGTCGCGACGATCGCGTCCAGCCTGGAGCGCCTGGTCAAGAAGGACAAGCTGAGCGCGGCCGACCGTGACGCGGCGCTGGCGCTGGTGCAGGGCTCGACGAACTACGAGGACCTCAAGGGCGCCGACCTGGTGATCGAGGCGGCGACCGAGAACCTGGAGCTCAAGATCAGGATCCTGCGCCAGCTCGACGGCCTGCTGCCGGCCGAGACGCTGATCGCGACCAACACCAGCTCGATCAGCATCACCCAGCTCGCGGCCGTGACCGCGCGGGCCGAGCGCTTCATCGGCATGCATTTCTTCAACCCGGTGCCGCTGATGGCGCTGGTCGAGGTCATCCGCGGCCTGCAGACCAGCGACGCGACGCATGACGCCGTGCGCGAGCTGGCGCTGCGGCTGGGCAAGACGCCGGTCAGCGTGAAGAACGCGCCGGGCTTCGTCGTCAACCGCATCCTGGTGCCGATGATCAACGAGGCCTTCTTCGTGCTGGCCGAGGGCGTCGCCTCGGCCGAGGATATCGACGCCGGCATGAAGCTGGGCTGCAACCACCCGATCGGCCCGCTGGCGCTGGCCGACATGATCGGCCTGGACACCTGCCTGGCGATCATGAACGTCTACTTCGACGAGTACCAGGACAGCAAGTACCGCGCCGCGCCGCTGCTGAAGGAGATGGTGGTGGCCGGCCGCCTGGGTCGCAAGAGCGGCCGTGGCGTCTACGCTTACTGATGGCGGCTGATCCGCACACCGAGGGCCGGCTGACCGAGCTTGAGATCAAGGCGAGCTTCGCCGACGATCTGCTCGACGAGCTCAACCAGCAGGTCTGGCGCCAGCGGCAGCAGATCGCCCAGCTGCAGCTTGAGCTCGCCGCGCTGCGCGACCAGTTGCGCGACAACGGGGCGTCGACTTTCCGCAGCCTGCGCGACGAACTGCCGCCGCACTACTGAAGACCGGACCGCATGAGCCACTACACCATCGCCCACCTGGGCGCCCTGCCCATCACTGACCTGGCTTGCGCGCAGGCAGCGGTGACGATGGGGCGCGAACTGGCGGCCCGCTCCGGCATCAGCCTGCGCGAGCCGCCGCCCGAGCCGACCAGCTGCTGCGGTCGCGGCTGCAACGGCTGCGTCTGGGAGGGCTACTTCTCGGCCCTGGCCTACTGGCGCGACGAGGCCCTGCTGGAGCTGTCCGACCCGGACGGCGGCGCCTGACCCGACCCGATATCCCGGACCGAAAAAGCTGTTTTCCCTCAAAGGCGGCTACGATGATGACGCCATGCGCCCGATCGCCTTCATTTTCCCGAGCGGCCGGCAGGCCCTGCGCAGCGTTCTGGCCTGGCTGGGCGGATGGCTGCTGTGCGCGGCGATGGCCCAGACTGGCCTGGAGCACTACGGTGAATCCGGCAACGAAACGGTGACGGCTTGGCGGCGCCTGCTCGAAGAATCGCGGCCACTGCCCATGGATGAGCAGCTCCAGGCCGTCAACCAGTTCTTCAACCGCCGCCTGCGCTTCACGACCGACCAGGCCGCCTGGGGCGTATCGGACTACTGGGCCACGCCGATCGAGTTCATGCGGCGATCCCAGGGCGACTGCGAGGAATTCGCGATCGCCAAATATGTCTCGCTGCTGATGCTGGGTGTACCGTCCGAGAGGCTGCGCCTGATCTATGTGCGGGCACGCTTGGGCAGTGCCGCCAGCGGCAACAGCGAGGCGCACATGGTGCTGGGCTATTACGCCGACCCCACCGGCGAACCCCTGCTCCTGGACAACCTGGTCAACGGCATCAGGCCCGCCGCCTCCCGACCCGACCTGACTCCCGTCTTCAGCTTCAACACCCAGGGCCTCTGGGTGCCGGGCAGCGAGAAACCAGCCGCAGCGGACCCGACGGCACGCCTGTCGCGCTGGCGCGACCTGCTCAGCAGAATGAAGACAGAAGGCGTAAAGTTATGAAAAAAGCAACCCAGGAAGGGGGCGGCATGACACTTGTCAAGCAGATCTGGCTGGCCATTGCATTGATCATGGCAGCGGCCTTCGGCACCAGCCTGGCGGTCAACCTGTACTCGACACGCCACTACCTGGAGCAGCAACTGCAGGTCAAGAACCTCGACAATGCGACCTCGATCGCGCTATCGCTGAGCCAGATGAACAAGGATCCGACGACGGTGGGGCTGCTGCTGGCCGCGCAGTTCGACCTCGGCCACTACCGCTTCATCCGCATTACCTCGCCGAATGGCCAGAAACTGTTCGAACAGACCTACAGCGGCGACTTCGGTGACGTACCCCCATGGTTCACCAGGCTGTTTCCGATCCACACCGAGCCCGGCCAGGCGCTGATCCAGGACGGCTGGAAACAGTACGGCACGCTGACGCTCGCCAGCCATGACCAGTACGCCTACCAGAGCCTGTGGGACGGCATGCTGGAACTGCTGCGCTGGTTCGTGCTGGGTTGTCTGGTCGCCGGGGGCATCGGCACCTGGCTCGTGCGCTGGTTCACAAGACCGCTGCTTGAAGTGGTGGCACAGGCGCAGGCACTGGCCGAGCGACGCTTCCAGACGGTGAAAGAGCCGCGCACCTCCGAGCTGCGCGCCGTCACCCGAGCCATGAACGACATGGTGGGCCGCATCAAGGCGATGTTCACCGAGGAAGCGCAGCGACTTGAGGTGCTGCGCGACCGGGTCAACCACGATGCCGTCACCGGACTGTCCAACCGCGACCATTTCCTGTCGCAGCTGCGTGAGGTCCTGGGTGGCGAGCAGCACGGCTCCTCCGGCAGCCTGATCATGCTGCGGCTGGCGGATCTCAACGCACTCAACAAGCAGCTGGGCCACCAGCGCGCCGACCAGCTGCTCAAGTCGCTGGGCGAACTGCTGCAGGCCGACACCCAGGAAGGTCAGCGCGCCGGCCGGCTCAAGGGTGGCAAGTTCGCGCTCATCTGTCCGACCCAGGACTCTGCCGCCGCAGCGCAGGCCCTGCACGCAAGGCTGCTGCGCGACTGGCTGCCGCAATGGCAGTCTGAATGGCACGACCTGTTCCACCTCGCCGCGGTGCATTACGAGCGCCACCAGGGCCTGGCCGACCTGCTGACGCGGGCCGACCAGGCCCTGGCGCGGGCTCAGGCCAAGGGGCGCAACAACTGGTATGCGCCCGAGGCCAGCAGGACCCGGATCGCCATTCCAGCCGAACAATGGCGCGTCCTGCTGACCGAGGCGATGGCTCAGACCGACCGCCTGAGCCTGGCCCTGTTCCCGGTGCTCTCATGTCGGGACGGGTGGCTGCTGCACCACGAGGGGGCACTGCGCCTGCAGACGGACGTTGCCAGCGCGCCGCTGTCGGCTGGCGACTTCATGTGGATGGCGGCCAAGCTCAACCTGACCGCGCCGATCGACCTCGGCGTGGTGAAGCTGGCCATCAGGGGCCTGCGCGAACGCAGCGGCAAGGTGGCGATCAACCTGTCGGCCGACACGATTGCCGACTTTGGTTTTCGCAACCAACTGACCGAACTGCTGCAGGCCAATCCGGCGCTTTGTTCCAGGCTGCTGTTCGAAGTGCCGGAATACGGCGTCTCGCGTCATTTCGAAGCCTTCCAGAGCCTGTCGCACCGGCTCAAGTCACTGGGCTGCCAGGTCGGCATCGAATATTTCGGCAAGCGCTTCGTCGAGAGCGACAAGCTCGCCAGCCTGGGACTGGACTACATCAAGGTGGATCCGGGCTATGTGCGGGGCATCGGCGGCAACGCCGGCAACCAGGAGTTCCTGACCGGTCTGTGCACGATGGCACAGACACTGGGCATGGCCGTCATCGCGGTCGGCGTCGAGCACGCGGAGGACCTGGCGCTGCTGAGCCGGCTGGGCTTCGACGGCGCGACCGGACCGGGCGTCCAGTGGAACGAACGGTCCTGAGCCGCAAAACGCCCCGCCAGCCGTCGGATAATGACGAGATGGCGCCTGGGAGGCGCGATTACGGAGTTTTCTGATGAGCTTTCCCGTGGATGTGGTGATCATGGCGGCCGGCAAGGGCACGCGCATGAAGAGCAAGAACCCCAAGGTGTTGCAGCGCCTGGCCGGACGCGCCCTGTCGGCGCATGTGATCGCCTGCGCGCAGCGCCTGGGCGCGCGCCAGGCGGTGGTGATCACCGGCCACGGCGCAGAACAGGTCGAGGCCGCGCTCAGCCCGCTGGCCAGCGCGGCGCTGGCACTCGACTTCGTGCGCCAGGAGCCGCAGCTCGGCACCGGCCACGCGGTGCAGCAGGCGCTGCCGGTGCTGGCCGATGACGGCATCACCCTGGTGCTGTCGGGCGATGTACCGCTGACCCGGCCCGAGACGCTGGAGGCGCTGCTGCAGGTCTGTGGCGGCGAACACCTGGCGCTGCTGACGCTGGAGATGGCGGACCCGACCGGCTACGGCCGCATCGTGCGCAATGCGATCGGCGACGTGCAGGCCATCGTCGAGCACAAGGACGCCAGCGACGAGCAGCATCGCATCACCGAGATCTACAGCGGCATCATGGCGCTGCCGACCCGATTGCTGCGCGGCTGGCTGGCGCGACTGGACAACCACAACGCGCAGAACGAGTACTACCTGACCGACATCGTGAAGTTCGCGGTCGCCGACGGCGCGCGCGTGCTCGGACACCGCATCACCGACGCGGTGCAGGTCGCCGGCGTCAACAGCCCGGCCCAGCTGGCCGAGCTTGAGCGCGCCTTCCAGCGCCGCCAGGCCGACGAGCTGATGGTCGCGGGCGTGCGCCTGGCCGACCCGGCGCGCTTCGACCTGCGCGGCGAACTGGTCTGCGGCCAGGACGTCGAGATCGACGTCAACTGCGTCTTCGAGGGCCGGGTCGAGCTCGGCGAGGGCGTGCGCATCGGCGCCAACTGCGTGATCGCCAACGCGAGGATCGGCGCCGGCGCGGTGATCCACCCGTTCACGCATATCGACGGCGAGCAGGCCGGCGTGAGCGTCGGCGCTGGCGCGCTGATCGGCCCGTTCGCGCGGCTGCGCCCCGGCGCGCAACTGGGACGCGAGGTGCATATCGGCAACTTCGTCGAGGTCAAGAACTCGACCCTGGCCGATGGCGCCAAGGCCAACCACCTGGCCTACCTGGGCGATGCCGACGTGGGCGAGCGCGTCAACTACGGCGCCGGCAGCATCACGGCCAACTACGACGGCGCCAACAAGCACCGCACCGTGATCGAGGCCGATGTCCATGTCGGCAGCAACTGCGTGCTGGTCGCGCCCGTCACGATCGGTGCCGGCGGCACGGTCGGCGGCGGCTCGACCGTGACCAAGGACACGCCGGCCGGCGCGCTGACGGTGGCGCGCGGCAAGCAGTTCAGCATCGCGAACTGGAAGCGCCCGAGCAAGCAGAAGGGCTGAAGCAGCCCGGGAGTCACTGGGGCCTCACCAGCCCCAGAGCAGGTCGCGCGCGATCCAGGCGGTGCGTCCCGGCGCCAGCCGCACGCGCACCCAGTCGGCGCCGCGCAGTTCGGTCCGCAGCACCTGGCCGTAGACCGCGTAGCCGAGCGCCGCATGCTCATCGCCCGGGCCGGCGCGCAGCCGGGCCGAGCGCGCCCGCACCACATGGTAGGGCAGCGCACCCGTGGTCGAGGCCGCCACCCAGCCTTGATCACCCTCGAAATCCCTCACCTTGAGCCAGCGGCCCTGGCGTTCGAGCACCTCGAGCGGATAGCCGCGGTCGAGTTGCCACAGCACCTCGCCGGACTTGCCGGGCGCGGCGCGCAGGTTGGCGGCGTTGGCCCTGATGCTGATCAGCTGCTGGGCGCCCGCCGCCAGCGGGACGACACAGGCCGCCAGGCAGAAGGCCCAGCGGACAAGGATGCGGCGCGAAGTCGGCATGGATTGCTCCCCAAACGGTTTGCAGCCACTATAGCCGCTGCCGCGGCGCGCGCCAACGGGGCCGATCAGCCGCGCGCAGGCTCGGGCAGGGGCAGGGTCGGCTCGAACTTGGCACGCTTGAGGCTGAAGAAGGCGCGCACGTTGCGCACATTGGCATCCTGGGTGAACAGGCGTTGCGCCAGCAGCTGGTAGCCCGGCATGTCGCGCACGGCGACCACCAGCACGAAGTCCGGCCCCGGGCTGACGCGCCAGCATTGCTGCACCGCCGCGTCGGCGACGGCGCGGGCCTCGAAGGCATCGAGCGCCTCCTGGCCCTGGCGGTCCAGGCTGACCTCGACCAGGGCGGTCAGGCCGTGGCCGAGCGCGGCGGCGAGCCGTTCGGGCTGCAGCAGCGCGACCTGGCGCTCGATCACGCCGAGCTCGACCAGGCGCCGGGTGCGCCTCAGGCTGGTCGCGGGCGAAACGCGCAGGGTCTCGGCCAGCGCCTGGTTCGAGCGCGCGGCATCGCGTTGCAGTTCCGCCAGCAGCCTGAGGTCGATGTCGTCCAGGATCATTTCTTCCATAAAAAGTAATTCTATGAAAGAAATCATCAAAAATGTGGCATGGAGAAATTAACCATCATTAATGAGTCAAAAAAGCTTGCCAATTTTTCTCACGCCCCCTTAACATTTCTTTATTGACTATCAAAAGGGCAAGCTATGTGCGGCATCGTCGGCGCGGTCTCCACGCGCAATATCGTCCCGATCCTGGTCCAGGGTCTGCAGCGGCTGGAATACCGGGGCTATGACTCCTGTGGTGTCGCGGTGCACCGCGGCGCGGCAATCGAGGGCGCGCAGGCACCGGCCCCGTCCGGCCTGCAGCGCGCGCGCAGCACGGCTCGGGTGGCCGAACTGCAGCAGCAGGTCGATCAGGATGGCCTGGCCTCGGGCACCGGCATCGCGCACACGCGCTGGGCCACCCATGGGGCACCGGCGGTACACAACGCGCACCCCCATTTCAGCCACGGCCCCGGCCCGCAGGCCCAGGCGCGCCCGGCCCGCGTCGCGCTGGTGCACAACGGCATCATCGAGAACCATGAAGAGCTGCGCGCCGAGCTGCAGGGTCGCGGCTATGTCTTCGAGAGCCAGACCGACACCGAGGTGATCGCGCACCTGGTCGACTCGCTCTATGACGGCGACCTGTTCCAGGCGGTGCGCGTCGCCACCGCCCGCCTGCATGGCGCCTACGCGGTCGCGGTGTTCCACAAGGACGAGCCGAACCGGGTGATCGGCGCGCGCGCCGGCTCGCCGCTGGTGCTGGGCGTGGGCGCAGGCGAGTACTTCCTGGCCAGCGACGCGATGGCGCTGGCCGGCGTGACCGACCAGATCGTCTACCTGGCCGAGGGCGACCTGGTCGACCTGCAGCTGGGCCGCTACTGGATCTGCGACTCCGCAGGCCAGCCGCTCGACGCCGCGCAGCGTCCGGTCAAGACGGTGCAGGCACACAGCGGCGCGGTCGAGCTCGGCCCCTACCGCCACTACATGCAAAAGGAAATCTTCGAGCAACCGCGTGCGCTGGCCGACACGCTCGAAGGCGTCGAGGGCATCGTGCCCGAGCTGTTCGGCGACGGTGCCTACCGCGTGTTCAAGGAGATCGACAAGGTGCTGATCCTGGCCTGCGGCACCAGCTACTACAGCGGCTGCACCGCCAAGTACTGGCTGGAGTCGATCGCCAAGGTGCCGACCCAGGTCGAGATCGCGAGCGAGTACCGCTACCGCGACTCGGTGCCCGACCCGAGGACGCTGGTGGTGACGATCAGCCAGTCGGGCGAGACCGCCGACACGCTGGCCGCGCTGCGCCACGCGCAGAGCCTGGGCATGACGCACACGCTGACGATCTGCAACGTGTCGACCAGCGCGATGGTGCGCGAGTGCGAGCTGGCCTATGTCACGCGCGCCGGCGTCGAGATCGGCGTCGCCTCGACCAAGGCCTTCACGACCCAGCTCGCCGGCCTGTTCCTGCTGACGCTGGCGCTGGCGCAGGTCAAGGGCCGGCTCAGCGAGGCGCAGGAAGCCGACTACCTCAAGGCGCTGCGCCACCTGCCGGTCGCGCTGCAGTCGGTGCTGGCGCTGGAGCCGCAGCTGATCAGCTGGGCGCAGGACTTCACCAGCAAGGAAAACGCCCTCTTCCTGGGTCGCGGCCTGCATTACCCGGTAGCGCAGGAAGGCGCCTTGAAGCTCAAGGAGATCACCTACATCCACGCCGAGGCCTATGCCGCCGGCGAGCTCAAGCATGGCCCGCTGGCGCTGGTGACGAGCGCG
The DNA here is from genome assembly GCF_028687635.1 of Malikia sp. Classification (GTDB taxonomy): domain Bacteria; phylum Pseudomonadota; class Gammaproteobacteria; order Burkholderiales; family Burkholderiaceae_C; genus Malikia. The sequence goes on from NZ_JAQTZS010000001.1 coordinate 216,308, forward strand.
ATGCCGGTGGTCACGGTGGCGCCGAACGACGCGCTGCTGGAGAAGCTCAAGAGCAATATGCAGGAGGTGCGCGCGCGCGGCGGCGTGCTCTACGTGCTGGCCGACGGCGACACCCGCATCGAGAGCAGCGAGGGGGTACACGTGATCCGCATGCCCGAGCATTACGGCGCGCTCAGCCCGATCCTGCACGTGGTGCCGCTGCAGCTGCTGTCCTATCACACGGCCTGCGCGCGCGGCACCGACGTCGACAAGCCGCGCAACCTGGCCAAGAGCGTCACGGTGGAGTAATCGGGTTCAATCCCGCTCCGACTGTTCCTCGACAGTGGCGCTGGCGGCGGTTGGGGTGGGCGCCTGGGTCCATTCCCAGCCCCAGTAGGACAGGACCCCGACCAGCAGCAGCAGCGCCAGCCAGCGGTGGTTGCGCTTGGCCAGGTCGGGGCCGGCGCCCTCGACGCGCCCGGTGAGCATGGGCAGCGCCTGGTTCTTGCGCCGCAGCAGGCTCATCAGCAGGATCAGGCCCAGGTGCAGCAGCACGACCCACAGGAAGAGCTCGCCCACGGCTTCGTGGACCTCTTCCAGCAGCTCGATCAGCCAGTCGCCGCCCCACTCGTGGAACACGGCGTAGCCGCTGAGCGTCAATGGCAGCACCAGCAGCAACATGGCGACGACCGCCGTGGCCATGGCCAGGTTCTGTCCCTGGCGCCAGTTGACGGCCTTCGGCCGGCCCTGGGCCGGGCGCTCGAACCAGGCCGCCTTGACGGAACGCAGCCAGAACGGCGCGTTGCCGAGCTTGTTCCACAGCGTTGACAGGCGCGCCTGGCGCGGCCCCAGCACCCCGTACAACACCCGGAACGCGAGCAGCCCGGCCAGGGTGTAGCCCAGCACCACATGCAGCAGGCGCAGGCGCTCGCCGTCGGCGGTGAGGTAGGCCCCGACAAAGCAGAGCGCGAACAGCCAGTGGAAGACCCGGGTCGGCGCGTCGATGACGCGGCGGGTGGGCGGCGCGGCCTGATCCAGCCGGTCGGCGGCAGGCACGGAAGTGGTTGCGATATTCATGTCGATCTCCTTGAGCCGGCTTCAGTCCTGGAAGGCGCGGCGATAGCGGGCATCCAGCCCGGCCGGGAAACGCAGTTCGTCTTCGTCGAAGCGGCCTTGCTCGGCTCGGGTGTGGCAGGCCGCGCAGTTGGCCGCGCTCTTGACGCTGGCCTGGCGCCAGACGGTGGCATCCAGCTCCCGGTGCTTGCGCTGGAACCAGGCCGAGCGCGTGATGCGGTCCTCCGGCGGTGCCTCCTGCACCCGCTTGTAGGTCCCGGCATTGGCCTGCAGCCACTGGCTGATCTGCTGCACGGCGGCCGGGTCCAGCGAGGCGTCGGTGCCGTAATGCCGGTCGAGCCCGCCCATGAGGTGGTTCCAGGACCGCGCGGGCAGCAGGCCGGGCGGATAGGCCAGGTGGCAGGCGGCGCATTCCTGCTGGTAGGCGGGCAGCATCGACCGGGGTTGCAGCGGCTGGCTGTCGGCCATGGCCGCCGGGGCCGTCAGGCAAGCGGCCAGGGGCAGCAGGACGGCGGGCAAGACAGCGGCCCAGCCGGAGATTCTTTTGGCAAAACGGGGGAGCGACATGGGGTTTCCTCCTGGCGGATCAGGGCTTGAGGCTGCCGATATAGGCCAGCACATCGGCCTTCTCGGCCGCGCTGCACTCGCGGCTCAGCACGTCCTTGCAGTTGCGCCGGAACCATTTGTCGACCTTGGCCGCCTCGGTGAAGGCCTTGGGATTGAAGGCCGGCGCCAGCGGAGCGATGCCCTTGCCGGTGCTGGCATGCTTGCCCGGCCCGGTCGGTGGCATGCCGTGGCAGCTGGAGCAGGACCACTCCGAGCCGTGACGGGCATCGAAGAAGCGCTTGCCGCGTGCCGCGTCGGCCGGCGCCCCGGCGGCGGCGCTCCAGCGGTTGAGCTGTTCGCCCAGGCTGGTGTCGGCAGCCTGGGCGCCGGTCCAGACCAGCCCCAGGGTCAGGACCAGACAAAGTGGCAGGCGGGTAAAAGTGAAGCGTTGCATGAGGGTGGTCTCCCTGGCTTGGGTTGGATGGGTTGGATCGGTTGCTGGCCATGTTGCGCCAGCCCCGCTTGACCCAAGCTGAACCCCGCGTTCATCCGGGGTTCAGACTGGCGCCTCCACAATCCGCCACACCATGAGGAAGATCCGATGCGCAACACCTTGAGCCTGCTCGCCCTGGCCCTGAGCGCGACATTGATGCCGCTGCACGCCAGCGCCGACAGCGACCAGGACCGTGCCCGCAGCGCGCTGCTCGCCGGTGAAATCCTGCCCCTGCCTGCGATACTGGAGCGGGTGGCGAAAGAGCATCCGGGCAACGTGCTGGAAGTGGAACTCGACCGCGAAGGCGAACGCTGGATCTACGAACTCAAGATCCTGCAAGGCGGCGGCGGCCTGCTCAAGCTCAAGGTCGATGCCAGGGACGCCCAGATCATCAAACGACGGGAACACAGACGCTGATGCGCATCCTTCTGGTGGAAGACGAGACGACGCTGGCGGCTCAATTGCAGCGGGTACTGACCGAGGCCGGCTATTCGGTCGACCATGCCGACAACGGCCGCGAGGCCTGGTTCATGGGCGGCGTGCAGCCCTACGACGCCATCGTGCTGGACCTGGGCCTGCCAGTGCTCGACGGGCTGAGCGTGCTCAGGCGCTGGCGCAGCGAGGACGTGACGGCGCCGGTGCTGATCCTGACCGCGCGCGACCAGTGGCACGAGAAGGTGGCCGGCATCGACGCCGGCGCCGACGATTACCTGACCAAGCCCTTCCATGCCGAGGAGCTGCTGGCCCGCCTGCGCGCGCTGATACGCCGCGCCAGCGGCTTGGCGTCCGCCCTGCTGCAATGCGGGCCACTGACGCTCGATACCCGAAGCACCCGGGTGACGCTGGACGGCCAGCCGGTGAGCCTGACCGCGCACGAGTTCAGGTTGCTGTCCTACCTCATGCACCACCCCAATGAAGTGGTGTCGCGCAGCGCGCTCGCCGAGCACCTGTATGCCCAGGACGCCGAGCGGGACTCCAACACCATCGAGGTCTTCGTGGCCCGGCTGCGCAAGAAGCTGCCGCCGGAGCTGATCGAGACGGTGCGCGGCCTCGGCTACCGGCTCAACCTGCCCGGCGCCAAGGGCTGATCGCATGCAGGCCTGGCCGCGTTCGCTGCGCTGGCGCCTGCTGGGCGTGACGGCGCTGACCCTGGTCGTCGCGCTGGCGGGTGCGGGCTGGTCGCTGGCCAGGCTGTTCCAGGAGCATGCGGCGGCGCAGTTCGAGGCGCAGCTGCAGGTGCAGCTCGACCAGCTGACCGCCCTGTTCGAACTCGACCCGCGGCAGGCGCCGAGCCTGAAATCGCCGCCCAGCGACCCGCGCTGGCACAAGCCCTACTCCGGCCTGTACTGGCAGATCGAGCGCCTCGATCCCCCGTCACGCGCGGCCGGACCCGCGCGCGCGGCAGTGCTGCGCTCACGCTCGCTGTGGGACCATCAGCTGGCGGTGCCCGACGACGGCCTGGCCCGCGACGAAATCCACCGCCACCAGATCGCCGGCCCGGACGGCCAGTCGCTGCGGGTGCTCGAACGCCGGGTGCAGTTCATCGCGCCACCGACGGAGGAGCGCGGCGACTCACCGGCGGATCCGGCCAACCCCGCGCCGTCCTGGCGGCTGCTGGTCGCGGCCGACGATGCGGCGCTGGCGGCCGCCGTGGCCCGGTTCACGGGCTTGCTGGCGCTGTTCCTGGCCATCCTGGGGGCCGCCCTGCTGGCGGCGGCCTGGGTACAGGTTCACCTGGGCCTGAAGCCGCTGCGCAGCCTGCAAGCGGCCGTGCAGGCGGTGCGCGGCGGCAGCGCGCCGCGACTGAACGGCCGCTTTCCGACCGAGGTCGAGCCCCTGGTGCAGGATTTCAACCGGGTGCTGGACCAGCACCAGCAGGTGGTCGAGCGCGCGCGCCATCTGGCTGGCAACCTGGCGCACGCGATCAAGACGCCGCTGGCGGTGATGGGCAACCTCGCCAACGACAGCGGAATCGAGCGGCCGGCGCTGGCGCGACAGCTGCGCGAGCAGGTGGCCCAGGTGCGCGAGCAGGTCGACTGGCACCTGAGCCGGGCGCGCCGCTCCAGCTCCGGCCTGCCCGGGCAGGCCACCGAGGTGGGTCCCGTGATCGAGGGACTGGTGCGGGTGATGCGCAAGGTATACGCCTATCGGGAGGACAAGCCCGACCTGGTGGTGGAAACCGGCCTGATCGACCCGACGCTGCGCTTCGCGGGCGAAGCGCAGGACCTGCAGGAGCTGGTGGGCAACCTGCTGGACAACGGCTGCAAGTGGGCCAGTCGCCGCGTCAGGGTGCAGGCCGGACTGGTCGGGGCCGAATTGCACATCACGATCGATGACGACGGACCGGGCCTGAGCCCCGAGCAGCGCCGGGCGGTCTTCGAGCGGGGCGTGCGCGCCGACGAACGCACGCCAGGCTCGGGCCTGGGGCTGGCGATCGCCAGGGAAACCGCCGCGCTGTACGGCGGACAGGTCAGCCTGGAGCCGTCGAAGCTCGGCGGGCTGCGGGCGGAGTTGCGGCTGCCGGCGCTTTAGCCGGACTGGGCGACGCGGCGTTGACGCTGCGGTGATCAGGGTGCGCCGGATCTGAAACCGGCAAGCTCCGATAATGCCCGATTGCCATGCACGCACCAAGAGAATGAAAAAGCTATCGACCTCGTTCGCCACTGCAGCCCTTGCCGTCGCCTGCGCGCTGGCGCTGAACGCCTGTGGGGACAAAGGCCCGGCCGCATCGGGCGCCGGCGAGGCGGCACCGGCCGCCAAACCCGCCGCTCCAGCGGTGCCGGTCAGCACGGTGACGGCGGTCAGGCGCAAGCTGGAGCTATCGATCTCGGCCACGGGCAGCGCGACCCCGGTTTCGGCGGTCGATGTCAAGCCCCAGCTCAGCGGCGTGATCCGCCGGGTGCATGTCAGCGAGGGCCAGCAGGTGCGCGCCGGCGATCTGCTGTTCACGCTCGACACGCGCAGCGACGAGGCCAATGTCGCCAAGCTGCGCGCGCAGATCGCCAAGGACCAGGTGCTGCTGGCCGACGCCCAGCGCCAGCTGGCCCGCTCGCGTGATCTGCTGGCGAAGAACTTCATCTCGCAAGGCGCGCTGGACACCAGCCAGACCGCCGTCGACTCGCAGCAGGCCAACCTGCTGGCCGACCAGGCCAGCCTGGCCGCCGCGCAGGTGCCGCTGTCCCATGGCCAGATCCGCGCGGCCAGCGCCGGCCGCGTCGGCCTGGTCCCCGTGTTCGCGGGCAGCTCGGTGCAGGCCAACGTCACGACGCTGGCGACCATCACGCGGATCGACCCGATCGACATCGCCTTCAGCCTGCCGCAGTCGGCGCTGCCAGACCTGCTGGCGCTGCTCAAGTCCGGCCAGGCCCGGGTCGAGGCCAGGCTGCCAGAGCAGGCCCAGGCGCTTGAGGGCCGGCTGCAATTCGTCGACAGCGTGGTCGACGCGGCCTCCGGCACGGTCAAGGCCAAGGCGCGCTTCGACAACCGCGAGCAAAAACTCTGGCCTGGCGCCTTCGTCAAGGTCTCGCTGCAGACCCGCCAGCTTGAGGATGCGGTCGTGGTGCCGTTGCAGGCCGTGATCCAGAGCGCGCGCGGCCCCGTCGTGTATGTCGCGCAGGACGGCAAGGCGGTGCAAAAGCCGGTCAAGCTGCTCGCGACGCAGGGCGACGATGCCGCCGTTTCGGGCGTGGACGAGGGCGACCAGGTCGTCGTCGACGGACGCCAGAACCTGCGCCCGGACGTGCCGATTTCCGAGCGCAAGTCGGCAGGCGACAAGACTGGCCAGGGCGACAAGGCAGCAAAGACCGACAAGGCCGCGCCATGAACCTGTCCGAACTCTTCATCCGCCGCCCGGTCATGACGGTGCTGCTGAACCTGGCCATCGTGCTGGCCGGGGTCATCGGCTACCGCTCGATCCCGGTCGCGGCGCTGCCCAGCTACGACACGCCGGTGATCAACGTCTCGGCCTCGCTGCCGGGCGCCAGTCCAGAGACCATGGCCTCCTCGGTCGCGCTGCCGCTGGAAAAGCAGTTCCAGACCATCCCGGGCCTGGCGCAGATCAGCTCGACCAGCACCTTGGGCAATACCTCGCTGACGCTGGAATTCGTCGAGGGCCGCGCCATCGACGGCGCCGCGCTCGATGTGCAGGCCGCGCTGCTGCGCGCGCAGCGCTCGCTGCCGCAGGACATGACCAGCCAGCCGGCCTACCGCAAGGTCAACCCGGCCGACGCGCCGGTGCTGCTGGTCGCGTTGACCTCGCCCTCGCTGGCGCCGGCCGAGCTGCACGACTACGCCGAGCACCTGATCTCGCCCACGCTCTCGACCCTGGACGGGGTGGCGCAGGTCAACATCTACGGCGCCAAGCGCTACGCGGTGCGGGTGCGCGTGCGACCCGACGCGCTCGCCGCGCGCAACATCGGCCTCGACGAGGTCGCCAGCGCGCTGCGCGCGGCCAACGTCAACACCCCGGTCGGCACGCTCGAAGGCCAGCGCCAGACGCTCACGCTGCAGGCCAACCGGCAGCTCGGCAACGCGGCCGAGTTCGCCGATCTGATCGTGCTCAACCGCCCGGGCGGTCCGGTGCGTCTGCGCGATGTCGCCACCGTCGAGGACAGCGTCGAAACCCTCAAGTCCTACGGCAACCTGGACGGCGAACCGTCCATCACGCTGGCCATCCAGCGCCAGCCCGGCGCCAACACGGTGCGGGTGGTGGACTCGGTCAAGGAGGCGCTGCAGAAGATCCGCGCCCAACTGCCGGAGTCGGTCCGCATGACCCAGGTCAACGACCGCTCGGTCTCGGTGCGCGAGGCCCTGCACGATGTCTCGCTGACGCTGATCGGCACCATCGCGCTGGTGGTGCTGGTGATCTTCCTGTTCCTGCGCCACGCGGTCGCGACGCTGATCCCGGCGCTGTCGCTGCCGGTCTCGCTGGTCGGCGCGGTGGCCCTGCTCTGGGGCCTGAACTACAGCCTCGACAACATCTCGCTGCTCGGCCTGACGCTGGCGGTGGGCCTGGTGGTGGACGACGCGATCGTGATGTTGGAGAACATCATGCGCCATGTCGAGGCTGGCGAGAGCCCGTTCCATGCGGCGCTGCGCGGCTCGCGCGAGGTCGGCTTCACGATCATCTCGATCTCGACCTCGCTGGTCGCGGTGTTCATCCCGATCTTCTTCATGCCGGGGGTGATCGGCCTGCTGTTCCACGAGTTCGCGGTCGTGGTCGGGCTGGCCATCCTGGTGTCGGCCTTCGTCTCGCTGACGCTGGTGCCGATGCTGGCCAGCCGCTTCCTGCACGCTGAAGTGCACGACAAGCCGCCGGGCGCGCTGGTGCGGGCCTTCGAGCGCGGCTTCGACGCCACGCTGCGCGGCTACACCCGCACCCTGGATCTGGCGCTGCGCCGACGCAACAGCATGCTGCTGCTGGCGCTCGCGACCTTCGCGGCCACGGCCTGGCTGTTCGTCATCATCCCCAAGGGCTTCTTCCCCGAGGAGGACATCGGCCAGATCAGCGTCAGCACCGAGGCGGCCGAGGACGTGTCCTTCCCCGAGATGGTGCGGCTGCAGGACAGCGCCGCCGCCATCATGCGCGCCGACCCCAACATCCTGCGGGTCAGCTCGTTCAACGGCGGCAGCGGCTCGCAAAACAGCGGCCGCATGTTCATCACGCTCAAGGAGCGCGGCGAACGGCTGCCGGCCAAGCAGGTGATCGAGGGGCTGCGCAAGCAGCTGCGCGCCGTGCCGGGCCTGCGCGTCTTCATGCGCCCGGTGCAGAACCTGCAGCTGGGCGGACGCTCCAGCAAGGCGCAGTACCAGTACATCCTGCAAAGCCTCAAGGCCGATGAGCTCAACAGCTGGGCGCAGCAGCTGCAGCAGAAGCTGCGCCCCGACCCGCTGTTCCGTGACGTCACCAGCGACTCGCAGCTGCGCGGGCTGCAGGCCCAGCTCAAGATCGACCGCGAACGGGCCAACACGCTCGGGGTCTCGATCGACGCGATCCGCAACGCGCTCTACAGCGCCTTCGGCGAGCGCCAGGTCTCGACCCTCTACCTGCCGACCGACAGCTACCAGGTCATCATGGAGGTCGCGCCCGAGGCCAAGCAGGACGAGAGCGCCTTCGGCGCCATCTACGTGCGCGCCAGCACCGGCACCCTGGTGCCGCTGTCGGCCTTCGCGAGCGTGGAGCGCGGCGTCGGCCCGACCGCGATCAACCATGTCGGCCAGCTGCAGGCGATCACGGTGTCGTTCAACCTGGCGCCTGGCGTGGCGCTGGGCGACGCGACGGCCCGCATCGATGCGCTGCGCAGCGAGATCGGCATGCCGAGCTCCATCATCACCCGCTATGGTGGCGACGCGGCGGTGTTCCAGAGCTCGCAGGGCAGCCAGACGGTGCTGATCCTGGCCGCGCTGCTGGTGATCTACGTGCTGCTGGGCGTGCTCTACGAGAGCTATATCCACCCGATCACGATCCTGGCCGGCCTGCCCTCGGCGGCGGTCGGCGCGCTCGCGACGCTGCTGCTGTTCAAGCAGGACCTGACGCTGATCGCGACCATCGGCATCCTGCTGCTGATCGGCATCGTCAAGAAGAACGCGATCATGATGATCGACTTCGCGCTCGACGCGCAGCGCCACCACGGCATGACGCCGGCGCAGGCGATCCGCGAAGCCTGCGTGCTGCGCTTCCGACCCATCATGATGACGACGCTGGCCGCGCTGATGGGCGCGCTGCCGCTGGCGCTGGGCCTGGGCGCCGGCGCCGAGCTGCGCCAGCCGCTGGGACTGGCGGTGGTCGGCGGACTGGTGTTCTCGCAGGCGGTCACGCTCTACATCACCCCGGTGATCTACCTGGCGCTGGACCGCTGGGCCGGCGGCGGGCCGGACACCACGGCCGAGGCATCGCACGTCTGATAATCTCCCCATGCACATACACATTCTCGGAATCTGCGGCACCTTCATGGGAGGACTCGCCGCGCTGGCGCGCGAGGCGGGCCACCAGGTCACCGGCTGCGATGCCGGCGTCTACCCGCCGATGAGCGACCAGCTGCGCGCGCTCGGCATCGAGCTGATCGAGGGCTTCGGCGCCGAGCAGATGGCACTCAAGCCCGATGTCTTCGTGGTCGGCAACGTGGTCTCGCGCGCGCGCCTGCCCGATGGATCGCCGAAATTCCCGCTGATGGAAGCGATACTCGACGCTGGCGCCCGCTACACCAGCGGCCCGCAATGGCTGGCCGAACATATCCTGCGGGGCCGCCATGTGCTGGCGGTCGCCGGCACCCACGGCAAGACCACCACCACCTCGATGCTGGCCTGGATCCTGGAGCATGCCGGACTGCAGCCGGGCTTCCTGGTCGGAGGCGTGCCGCTGAACTTCGGCGTCTCGGCGCGGCTGGGCAGCGGCAAAGCCTTCGTGATCGAGGCCGACGAATACGACACCGCCTTCTTCGACAAGCGCAGCAAGTTCGTGCATTACCGCCCGCACACGGCCGTGCTCAACAACCTCGAATTCGACCACGCCGACATCTTCGACGACCTGGCCGCGATCGAGCGCCAGTTCCACCACCTGCTGCGCACCGTGCCCTCGACCGGGCGCGTCGTGGTCAACGGGGTCGAGGAAAGCCTGGCGCGCGTGATCAACCAAGGCTGCTGGAGCGAGCAGCGCAGCTTCGGCGCGCTGGTCAGCGACTTCACCGCCGAGGGCGATGCCAGCGACTTCGCCGTGCTGTTCCAGGGCCGCGCGGTCGCGCGCGTGCAATGGGGCTTGAGCGGGCAGCACAACCAGCTCAACGCGCTGGCCGCGATCGCCGCCGCCGAGCACCTGGGCGTGACGCCAGCGCAAGCCGCCGCCGGCCTGTCGGAATTCCAGAACGTCAAGCGCCGCATGGAAACGCGCGGCAAGGTTGCGCTGGGCGGCCCGGACGGCCAGAACAGCGATATGGTCACGGTCTATGACGACTTCGCGCACCACCCGACCGCCATCCGTACCACGGTCGACGGCCTGCGGCGCCAGCTCGACAGGGCTGGCAAGCAGGAGCAGCGCATCCTGGCCATCTTCGAGCCGCGCAGCAACACCATGAAGCTCGGCACCATGAAGGCCCAGCTGCCCTGGAGCCTGGAAGGGGCCGACCTGGCCTTCTGCCACGGCGGCGGGCTGGGCTGGGATGCCGAGGCCGCGCTGGCACCGATGGGCGAGCGGGCGCAGGTCGCGGGCGATATCGACCGCCTGATCCAGCAGGTGATGGCCGCCGTGCTGCCGGGCGACCAGCTGCTGTGCATGAGCAATGGCGGCTTCGGCGGCATCCACGGCAAGCTGCTCGACGCGCTGGCGGCCAAGGCCGCCTGAGGCTCAGCCCCGACGCGCCTGGACCGCGTCGCTCAGCGCCTGCATGACCCGGACCGAGCTGGCCCAGTCGATGCAGGCGTCGGTGATGCTCTTGCCGTATTCCAGACTGGACACCTGGTCCTTGCCCGGGGTGAACTTCTGCGCGCCGCCCAAGATGTGGCTCTCGACCATGACGCCGAATACCTGGCGCGAACCGGTGCGGATCTGGGCCGCGATGTCCTCGGCGACGACGATCTGGCGCTCGTGCTGCTTGCTGCTGTTGCCGTGGCTGCAGTCGACCATCAGCGTCGCCGGCAGGCCGGCGGCCGCGAGCTCCTGGCAAGCCGCCGCGACATTGGCCGCGTCGTAGTTGGGCGTCTTGCCGCCGCGCAGGATCACATGGCAGTCCGGGTTGCCCTTGGTGTGCACGATCGCGACCTGGCCGTTCTTGTGCACCGACAGGAAATGGTGGCCACGGCTGGCGGACTGGATCGCGTCGGTCGCGATCTTGATGTTGCCATCGGTGCCGTTCTTGAAGCCGATCGGCGCCGAGATGCCCGAGGCCAGCTCGCGGTGCACCTGGCTCTCGGTGGTGCGCGCTCCGATCGCGCCCCAGCTGATCAGGTCGCCGATGTACTGCGGGCTGATGGTGTCGAGGAACTCGCTGGCCGCCGGCAGGCCCAGGCGGTTGATGTCGATCAGCAGCTGGCGCGCGATGCGCAGGCCCTCGTCGATCTTGTAGCTCTCGTCCATGTAGGGGTCGTTGATCAGGCCCTTCCAGCCCACGGTGGTGCGCGGCTTCTCGAAGTAGACCCGCATCACGATCTCCAGCGTGTCGGCGAACTGCTCGCGCAGCGGCTGCAGGCGGCGCGCGTAGTCCAGCGCGGCTTCCGGGTCATGGATCGAGCAGGGGCCGATCACGACCAGCAGCCGGTCATCCTTGCCCTGGATGATGTCGTGGATGCCACGGCGGGTGTCGGCGATCAGCTTCTCGGTCTTGCTGCCCGCGATCGGGAAGAAGCGGATCAGGTCCTCGGGCGGCGGCAGGACGGTGATGTCCTGGATATGCTGGTCGTCGGTGCGGCTGGTGCGGTCGGCCGGGTGGGCGGCCCAGACATCGGTGGCTTGGGCGTGGGGCTTGCTCATCGCGTGAACTCCTGGAAGGTGAGGGATGCGGGTGTGACAGGGCAAAAAAAAACCGCCGGGGCTTCCGACGGTCTCTTGTGAGGGGCTAGGCGCTTGGGGCCGTGCTCAACTCTCTCTGCCGTCGGTGACGCTTGAGACAAAGAAGCAGGCAAAGTAAAAGCGGCTGGCCTTCATGCGAATCAATATAGCACAGGAAACCGGGAATCCCGGCTCAGGCGGTGCCGCCGACGGTCAGACCCTCGATGCGCAGCGTGGGCTGGCCGACGCCGACCGGCACGCTCTGGCCGTCCTTGCCGCAGCTGCCAATGCCGCTGTCGAGCGCGAGGTCGTTGCCGATCAAGGTGATCTTCTTGAGCGCCTCCGGGCCGCTGCCGACGATGGTCGCGCCCTTGACCGGGTAGAGGAGCTGGCCGTTCTCGACCCACCAGGCCTGGTTGGCGCTGAAGACGAACTTGCCGCTGGTGATGTCGACCTGGCCGCCGCCGAAGTTGGTCGCGTACAGGCCCTTCTTGATGCTGGCGATGATCTCCCGCGGGTCCTTGTCGCCGCCCAGCATGTAGGTGTTGGTCATGCGCGGCATCGGCAGGTGGGCATAGCTCTCGCGCCGGCCGTTGCCGGTCGGCGCCACGCCCATCAGGCGCGCGTTCAGGCTGTCCTGGATATAGCCCTTCAGGATGCCGTCCTCGATCAGCACGTTCCTCTGGCTGGCGCAACCCTCGTCGTCGACGTTGAGCGAGCCACGGCGGTCGGCGATGGTGCCGTCGTCGAGCACCGTCACGCCCTTGGCCGCGACGCGCTGGCCGATGCGCCCGCTGAAGGCGCTGGACCCCTTGCGGTTGAAGTCGCCTTCCAGGCCATGACCAACCGCCTCATGGAACAGCACGCCGGGCCAGCCCGGACCCAGCACCACGGTCATCTGGCCGGCCGGCGCCGGGCGCGACTCCAGATTGGTCAGCGCGGCCTGCACCGCCTCGTCCACGTACTGCTGCACCAGCGCGTCATCGAAGCGGTCGAGGCCGAAGCGCCCGCCACCGCCCGAACCGCCCGCCTCGCGCCGGCCGCCCTGCTCGGCGATCACCGACACCGACAGCCGCGCCAGCGGGCGCACGTCGGCCGCCAGCGTGCCATCGGCGCGCGCCACCAGCACCACGTCGTACTCGCTGGCCAGCCCGGCCATCACCTGCACCACGCGCGGGTCCTTGGCCTTGGCCAGGCGCTCGACCTTCTCCAGCAGCGCGACCTTCTCGGTGCTGTCGAGCGTGGCGATCGGGTCCATGCCGGCGTACAGGCTGCGCGACCTGGCGACCTTGCGCGCGCCGACCTTGGCCTTCAGGCTCTGGCCCTGGGCGCCGATCGCGCGCACGCTGTGGGCGGCGTCGAGCAGCGCGCTCCAGCTCAGGTCGTCGGAATAGGCGAAGGCGGTCTTCTCGCCGCTGACGGCGCGCACGCCCACGCCCTGGTCGATGCTGAAGCTGCCGGTCTTGACGATGCCCTCCTCCAGGCTCCAGCCCTCGGCGCGGGTGTACTGAAAGTAGAGGTCGGCGTCATCGACGCCGGGCACGAGGATCTCGCCCAGCGCGCGCTTGAGGTGCTTCTCGTCGAGGCCATAGGGCGAAAGCAGCAGGTCTTGGGCAACGGCCAGACGGGCCAGGGTAGGTTCACGGGCGATCATGCCCGCATTGTAGGTTTTGTGCCTCAGGTCTGCACCAGCCGCTTGGCGCGCGCCACCGCCATCAGGATGCCCAGGCCCGCGCCCAGCGTCACCATCGCGGTGCCGCCATAGCTGATGAAGGGCAGCGGCACCCCCACCACCGGCAGGATGCCGCTGACCATGCCCATGTTCACGAAGCCATAGACAAAGAAGATCATCGACACCGCGCCCGCCAGCAGGCGCGCGAACAGCGTCGGCCCCTCCAGCGCGATCTTGAGCCCGCGCGTGATCAGGAACAGCAGCGCCGCGGCCAGACAGCAGACGCCGACCAGGCCGAACTCCTCCGAGAAGGCCGCGAAGATGAAGTCGGTGGTGCGCTCGGGGATGAATTCGAGGTGGGTCTGCGTGCCCTGCATGAAGCCCTTGCCCCAGACCCCGCCCGAGCCGATCGCGATCATGCCCTGCAGGATGTGGAAGCCCTTGCCGAGCGGGTCGCGCGTCGGGTCGAGCAGGGTGCAGACGCGCTGGCGCTGATACTCGTGCAGGATCTTCCAGTCGACATCGGGCGCGCACCACTGCGGCTCCATCCAGACCAGCGTGATGATGCCCAAGGCGCCCAGCACGATGGGCGGCAGGATCAGCTTCCAGCTCAGGCCGGCGAAGAAGATCACGGCCAGGCCCGAGGCCATCACCAGCAGCGCCGTGCCGAGGTCGGGCTGCTTCATGATCAGCGCCACCGGCAGCAGCAGGATCAGCCCCGCGACCGAGAAATCGAGCGGACGCAGCGCCCCCTCGCGCTTCTGGAACCACCAGGACAGCATCAGCGGCATCGCGATCTTCATGATCTCGCTGGGCTGGATCACGACGCCGACGTTGATCCAGCGCGTCGCGCCCTTCTTGGTGATGCCGAACAGCGCGACCGCCAGCAGCAGCACCACGCCGACCGAATAGAGCGGCACCGCCAGCATGGAAAGCCGCTGCAGCGGAATCTGCGCGACCAGGAACATCACGCCCAGCGCGATCAGCATGTTGCGGCCATGGTCGTAGAAGCGGCTGCCGTTGTCGTAGCCGACCGAATACATGACGAGCATGCCGCCGCAGACCAGCAAGGCGACGGCCAGCGCCAGCACGCCATCGAAGCCTTGGAAGGCCGGGCGCAGACGTTGCCAGAGGGGAGGTTTTTCGAACACGACGGACATGGGGGGCGATTATCCTGCGCGCATGAAAACCACGCATCTGCTCTACCTGCACGGCTTCCGCTCCTCGCCGCAATCGACCAAGGCCAGGCTGATGGCCGAGCGCATGCGGCGCGAGCATCCAGCCGTGACCTGGTGCTGCCCGCAGCTACCGCCCTCGCCCGCCGCGGCGATGACGCTGATACGCGAACTGACCGCCGACTGGCCGCGCGAGTCGATGGCCGTGATCGGCTCATCGCTGGGCGGCTGCTATGCGGCGCGCCTGGCGACCGAGACCGGCTGCGCCAGGCTGGTGCTGATCAACCCGGCGGTACACCCTTCGCGCGACCTGGCGAAGTACATCGGCGAACAGAGCCACTGGCACGACCCGCAGCAGAACTTCCACTTCGGCCCCGAGCACATCGATGAGCTACGCACCATCGAAACCGGCCATCTGTCCCACCCCGAGCGCTGCCTGCTGATCGCGGCCAAGGGCGACGAGGTGCTGGACTGGCGCGAGATGGTGGCTCGCCACCCCGGCGCGCGGCGGCGGCTGGTCGAAGGCGGCGACCACGCGCTGAGCGACTTCGAGTCGGCGCACCTCGGCGCGGTGATAGCCTTCCTGCAGCCAGCCTGAAGCCGCGCCGCGCACCGGAGTCGCGGCTGCTACAGTCGCCGCCATGGCCAAAGACAAGTCCCTCTACGTCTGCAACAAATGCGGCGGCACCAGCACGCGCTGGCTCGGCAAATGCCCGAGCTGCGGCGCCTGGAACAGCCTGGTGGAAACCGTCGCCGAGGCGCCCAGCGGCAGCAAGAACCGCCTGAGCGCGACGCCCAAGGGCCTGGCGCCCGCGTCCGAGCTCACGGTGCTCAGCGAGATCGAGGCCTCCGACGTCGAGCGCACGCCGACCGGCCTGGGCGAGCTCGACCGCGTGCTCGGCGGCGGCATCGTCGAGGGCGGCGTGGTGCTGATCGGCGGCGACCCCGGCATCGGCAAGTCGACGCTGCTGCTGCAGGCGCTCGACGCGCTGCAGCGCGCCAACCTGTCCACGCTCTATGTCACCGGCGAGGAAAGCGGGGCCCAGGTCGCGCTGCGGTCGCGCCGGCTCGGGCTGGACAACAGCCAGGTCAAGGTGCTGGCCGAAATCCAGCTCGAGAAGATCCTGGCCACGCTCGACGCCAAGCGGCCCGCGATCGCGGTGATCGACTCGATCCAGACCGTCTACTCCGACCAGCTGAGTTCGGCGCCGGGCTCGGTGGCGCAGGTGCGCGAATGCGCGGCGCACCTGACGCGTGCGGCCAAGGCCAGCGGCGTCGCGATCGTGCTGGTCGGCCATGTGACCAAGGAAGGCGCACTGGCCGGCCCGCGCGTGCTCGAGCACATGGTCGACACCGTGCTCTATTTCGAGGGCGACACCCACAGCAGCTACCGGCTGATCCGCGCGATCAAGAACCGCTTCGGCGCGGTCAACGAGATCGGCGTCTTCGCCATGACCGAAAAAGGCCTCAAGGGCGTCAGCAACCCGAGCGCGATCTTCCTGAGCCAGCACAGCCAGCCGGTGCCGGGCAGCTGCGTGCTGGTGACGCTCGAAGGCACGCGCCCGCTGCTGGTCGAGATCCAGGCCCTGGTCGACAGCGGCGGCCCGAGCCCGAGGCGCCTGAGCGTCGGGCTGGACCGCGACCGGCTGGCGATGCTGCTGGCGGTGCTGCACCGCCACGCCGGCCTGTCCTGCGCCGACCAGGACGTGTTCGTCAACGCGGTCGGCGGCGTGCGCATCGGCGAGCCGGCGGCCGACCTCGCGGTGCTGCTGGCCATCACGTCGAGCCTGCGCGGCAAGGCGCTGCCGCAGGGCTTCCTGGCCTTCGGCGAGGTCGGCCTGGCCGGCGAGGTGCGCCCGGCGCCGCGCGGCCAGGAGCGGCTGAAGGAAGCGGCCAAGCTCGGCTTCAGACTAGCGATCGTGCCCAAGGCCAACCTGCCCAAGAAGTCGGACAGCGGCCTGGCCAAGGCGCTCGAAGGCATGACGATCCATCCGGTCGAGCGGATCGAGGAAGCGCTGGAGGTAGTGCGCGGCTTCTGAGCGCCGGGACGCGACTCAGCCGGCCGGCAACCAGCGGACCAGCAGCCGTGGCAGGAAGATCCAGGCCCCGGTCGCCAGCGCGCCCAGGCTGGCCAGCAGCACGCCGGCCGCCGCCACGTCCTTGGCGTCGCGCGCCAGCCGGTGCCATTGGGGCGAGACCAGATCCACCACGATCTCGATGCCGGTATTGAGCGCCTCGGCGCACAGCACCAGACCGATCACCGCCGACAGCAGCGCCCATTCGAGCGCGCCGATGCCCAGCCAGGCCCCCAGCGCCACCACCAGCAGACCCGCCAGCAGATGCAGCCGCG
Source organism: Malikia sp. (assembly GCF_028687635.1). GTDB lineage: Bacteria > Pseudomonadota > Gammaproteobacteria > Burkholderiales > Burkholderiaceae_C > Malikia. Next base: position 233,075 of record NZ_JAQTZS010000001.1, read on the forward strand.
CGTTCACCTGGCCGGCCAGCAGCAGCTTGACGCCGCGCAGGGCATGGCCGAAAGACGCCACCCGCGACACGGAGCGGTTATGCAACAAGGGCCTCATGTCTGGTCTGATTCTGGCCTGATCACCAGGGCCGCTGCCAGCCCACGGTCACCCCGCGCGGGGCCGGCTGCAGGCTGATGCGGCCGCCCGCCTGGGTCTCGGTGAAATACCCGGCCCAGGCATAGCCCAGGGCGCCACCAGCGATCGTGTCTTTCCAGTAATGCTTGTCGGCCTGGACCCGCGCCAGCGCGGTCAGACTGGCCGCGCCGTACAGCAGATAGGGGCTGACCTGTCCGGCGTAGCGCTTGTCCAGATAGCGCGCCGAGGCAAACGCCACCGCCGTGTGGCCGGACGGAAAACTCTTGTCATCCGACCGGTCGGGCCGCTGCTCCGAGACCCGGGACTTCAGGATCTCGGTACTGCCCACGGTGGCACCCAGCGTCCAGGCCAATTGCGCCGCCCCGTCGGCATCCCGGTCACGGTAGGTGTAAGCCGCCGCCAGCGTCGGCAGGCCCACGGCCAGCAGGTCGGAAGCCGTACCCCAAGCCTGACCACCGGCATGGCCCTGGGTCGCCAGAAGCATGCTCATCAAAGAAAATGATATTTTTTTCATCAAGAAATTACTTCAATCAAATATAAATCAGCGCCGTTACCGTCGCGATTATCATGAAAGAAGATCGATCCCGCAGCTTCAACACTCAAATCCTGCGCCATCTTGAACCCTAAGGGCTCTTCATTGCTAGAATGGACCGTAAATCACTTAACCTACCGGGAAACCCCATGAAACCGACTCAACTGTTAGTCATTGCTTCCACCCTGCTGGCCCTGGCTGCTCAACCGGTGCTGGCACAGACTGCATCTGCGACCGGCGCCACCACCGGCACCACGGCCACTACTGGCGCCGCTGCCGGGACCGGCGTAGGCGCTGCCGCCGCGACGACCGCCGCCATTGGCACCATCGCCACCTCCACCCTCGTGGTCGGTGCCATCGCTGCCGCTGTCGTGGTTGCTGCCGTCTCTGACGATGGCGGCACCGGCACCACTTCCGGCACTGCCACCGGCAGCGTCACGCGATAATCGGTCTGCACACCTGTCACAGGTCATTGGCGCCTCCGGGCGCCAATTTTTTTGATGATGCCACTTCCTCGCTTCACTCCAACCGCCATCGTCTGCATCGCTGGACTGCTGGTCGGCGGCTGTGCCACCCATACCGCGCCTTATGCCCGGGCGCTCGAAGCACTGTGGACAACGGGCAACCAGCCCGCCCTGCCCAGCCAGCCCGATCCCGCCTACCGCTATCTCCGCATCCAGGCCAGCGATGCCCCCCCCGCCTTGCTGGTGCTGGGCTATGAGGACCCCGATCCCCTGGGCCCGATCGAAGTCTGGTACTCGGCCAGCCAGGAAGTCATCAAGATCCAGCATGGCCGCATCGTCGGCACGGCGGGCCTCCCCATCAACTGGGACCGGGTGCAATCCCCTGTCCCCCCCCCCAGCTGGCAAGCCGTGCCCGCCACGGGCAGCCAATACCAGCGCCTGCGCGACCTGAGCCCCGGCTACCGCGCCAACCTGGCCGACCCAGTCACCATCCGGCCCCACAAGGGGCAGCCCGACATTCCCCTGCCGGCCAGCCTGCCCAGCGCCACCGCCGCCAACCTGCAATGGTTCCGCGAAGATACGCATGGCGGCACCGACCCACTGCCCACCGCCTGGTTTGCCTGGGGCCCACATCGTGGTCAGGTCGGCATCGTCTATTCCCACCAGTGCCTGTCGCCCCAATACTGCCTGCAGCTGCAACGCTGGCCGCAAGAGCCCACCCGCCCATGAGATTTCGCGCCCACCGCATTGCACTGGCCGCCGCGGCCTGCCTGCTCGCCTCCGCAGCCCACGGCCAGACCGGTAGCGCCCCCACCCTCCTGGATGCCCCAACCATTGCGGGCGAAAGGCTCAGCGACTGGCTGCTGCGCAACGCCGGCCCAGGGGCGGACACCACCTCGCTGCACTGGCGCGTGCAATCCGAGCGCCACGCGCAGGAGCAGCAGCGCCGCGCGGTGCTGCAATCCCTGCGGCACAGCCCCGACTTGACCTTGCCCCTCCAGACGCGCGAAGCCCTGGCCGACTGGCTGCAGTCGCTGCCGCTGACCGGACGCCTGCCGCTGGCGGGCCGCGACGCGCGCTGGCTGCAAAGCGCGCCCCGGCAGGACCCGGTCCTGGACGCCCATCATTCGGTTGTCCTCACGCCCCGCCCCAGCCAGGTCGCCGTGCTCGACAGCCAAGGGCAAACCTGCCTGCGACCCCATCGCCCCGGCGCACTGGCGCTGCACTACCTGCAGGCCTGTGCGACACCAGGGCAGGTGGTCGAGGCCGACCGCGCCTGGCTGGCACAGCCCGACGGCCGGATCAGCCAGGCCGGCATTGCCCCCTGGAACCTCGAACCGCAGGACGAACCCGCTCCCGGCGCCTGGATCTGGGCGCCCGCACGCCAAGAAGGTTTCTCGCCTGCACTATCAGACCAGCTGACCCGCTTCCTGGCCACCCAGCTGCCGGCTGAGTTTTCGCTGAACGGTCAAGGCCGCAGCGCGCCCATCACGGCCGCCTCGGTGGCCCCAGCCACCGAACAGCCGCGCGCGCGCCCCATCACCAGCAACGACTGGGGCGAAGCCGGCTACCTGCAAACCCCCAGCGCGCGCATGGCGGGCGCCGGCAGCGCGCGCTTTCACATCAGCCGGGTGGCGCCCTATACGCGCGTCAGCACCCTGCTGCAGCCGCTGGACTGGTTCGAGGCGGGCTTTCGCTACACCAGCGTCTCCAACCGCCTGTATGGCCCCGAGGAACTTTCGGGCAGCCAGTCCTACAAGGACAAGTCGATCGACCTCAAGTTTCGCCTCAAGCAGGAAGACGCCCGCTGGCCGGAACTCGCGGTCGGCCTGCGCGACGGCGGCGGCACCGGCCTGTTCTCCAGCGAATACCTGGTGGCCAGCAAGCGCTGGGGCAACTGGGACGGCTCGCTGGGCCTGGGCTGGGGCAATGTGGGCAGCCGCGGCAACCTCGGCAATCCGCTGGCCAGCCTGTTCGGCGCCCAATTCAAGACACGGCCAATCACATCCAGCGCAACCGGCACCGCCAATACCAGCGGCTGGTTCAAAGGGCCCACGGCCCTGTTCGGCGGGGTGCAATGGCATTCCCCGGCCGATCGCTGGATCATCAAGGCCGAACTCGACGGCAACGACTACCAGCACGAGCCACAGGACAACCACCAGTCCGTCCGGTCACCACTCAACTTCGGCCTGGTCTACCGTTACTCGCCGTATATCGATCTGTCGGTCGGGGTCGAACGCGGCAACCAACTCATGACGGGCATCACGCTGCACGGCGCACTCGACCAACTGCACTCGCCCAAGCTGCTCGACCAACCGTTGCCTGCGATCACCCCGCAAGCACCCGCCAACGCGGACAAACGTCAGCTGCCCACCCTAGCCCAGGCCATCGAGCTCTACACCGGCTGGCAGGTACGCCAGATCGACGAACAGGCCAGCCGTACCACCCTGGTGGCCGAGGTGGACGGTGCTCTCTACCTGCAAGAGCGGGTGCAGCGCGCCATTTCCCTGTTGCACAACGGCAGCCCAGCCAACTGCCAACGCTTCGAGCTGCAACTGCAAGCGCATGGGTTGCCACTCAGCACCGTACAAGTAGACAGGGCCGAATGGCTGGCACAGAACACCAGCGCCCAGCCTCCGAGCCAGCGCCTGCCGGTCCAAACCGTACACCCGACCCCAGTGGTTGCAAGGGCCAGCCCGCAGGCCGCGGCCTCGCCCAGCTGGCAAGCCAGGCAGGCTGGACTGGAATGGGAAGTCGCCCCCAGCTACCGCCAGATCCTCGGCGGCCCCAACAACTTCCTGCTGTACCAGCTGGGCGTGCAGCTCAAGTTCGAGCAGGCACTGGCCGACCGCACCTGGGTGGCCGGCAACGCCAACCTGCGCCTGCTCGACAACTACGACAACTTCAGTTACGACGGCCCCAGCAAGCTGCCGCGCGTGCGCACCCTGCAACGCCAGTTTGTCACCACCGCGCGCGCCACCTTGCCGCTGTTGCAGCTCACGCATGTGCAGCCGCTCGGCGACGGCCACTATGTCAGTGCCTACGGCGGCATGCTCGAGTCGATGTACGGTGGCGCCGGCACCGAATGGCTGTACCGCCCCTGGCACGGCCGGTTCGCCTTCGGCATCGATGCCAACCATGTGCGGCAGCGCGACTTCCACCAGAACCTGGCCTTGCGCGACTACTCGGTCAACACCGGGCACGCCACCCTGTACTGGGACACCGGCTGGAACGACGTACAAGCCAAGCTCAGCGCCGGGCGCTATCTGGCCAGCGACAAAGGCGCCACGCTGGAAATCAAGCGCAGCTTCAAGAACGGCGTGTCCATCGGCGCCTGGGCCACCAAGACCAATGTGTCCAAGGAACAGTTCGGCGAAGGCAGCTTCGACAAAGGCATCTATGTCAGCATCCCGTTCGACGCCATGCTGCCCCTGTCGAGCTCCAGCAGCGCCAACCTGGCCTGGAGCCCGCTCACGCGCGACGGTGGCGCCAAGCTCAACCGCCGTTATCCGCTGTTCGATCTGACCGAAGCCAGCGGGCCACGCGCCTTCCAGTGGTCGGCCGCAATGCCAAGCCCAAGGCAAACGGCCGACGATAACTGAGGAGCGGGCTGGCCACAAGCACCCACTAGAAACTCTGATTCAATGCTGCAACGCAATTGCAAATTCATCATTTTACTCAGGCAAATAGAATTACTTTTTAAAAATTTGCTATAATGTCGGCCCAATATAGGTGTCAGACTTTGTCGTGACATTGCGGTAGCTATGGCAACGCCAAAATGCTTGCTCCAGGCACCGCCCTCCCATCTACAAGTTGCCCAGCGCAACCGTTCCCCTTCTCCCACATGCTTTTGCCCCAATTCCGCCTCCATGGTGTCTACCTGGCCGTGCTAGTCGGCGCACTGGCCCCGCAGCTGAGTTCCGCCCAAACCGCCACCGCCTCGGAAGCAAGCGCCATCACGGTGGCCGCCCCCAGCGTCGCCGTGGGCGGTCCTGGCAACCTGGGCGGCACGGGGGGCGCAGCCGACCTGAGCGGCAACAGCAGCGCCAAGGCCGCCTTGCCGGAGAACTCGGCCAGCTCCAAGGTGGGCGAAAGCCTGGCCGCCGACCTGGCCAAGGCCGCCGCGGTCAAGGACCTGGGCGCGGGCGAAACCGAATTCCAACGCTTCGTGTTTGCCAGCACCGGCAAGCCGCTGCCGTTGTTCGGCCACAACCTGTTCAACAACCCGGCGCAATACGCTCCGGTGCTGGCGGCACCGGTGCCCGACAGCTATGTCCTCGGCCCGGGCGACGAGCTGGTGGTGCAGACCTTTGGCCTGGTCGATGTCGCCGAGCGCCTGGTCATCGACCGCGACGGCCGGGTCAGCATCCCCAAGGTCGGCCCGCTGGTGCTGGCCGGCCTGCCAGTCGCGCAGGCCGAAAAAGCCCTCACCGCCCATGTCGGCAAGGTATTCCAGAACTTCACGCTCAGCCTCAGCATGGGCCGCATCCGCAGCCTCGAGGTGTTCGTGGTCGGCCAGGCCCGCAAGCCCGGCAAGCATGTGGTCAGCGGCCTGTCCACGCTGGTCAACGCGCTGTTCGAAACCGGCGGCCCCAACGCCAACGGCAGCTTGCGCCAGCTGCAGCTGCGCCGTGGCGGCAAGACCATCGCCAACGTCGACCTGTACCAGTTCCTGGCCAAGGGCGACCTGTCGGCCGACGTCAGGCTGCAATCGGGCGACGTGATCGTGATTCCGCCGGCGGGCGCGCGCGCCGCGCTGCTGGGCACGCTCAACGCGCCGGCCATCTACGAACTCAAGGCCGGCGACAGCATCCAGTCGGTGCTGGAACTCTCGGGCGGCCTGCCCGCGCTGGCCGCGCCGCAAAAAGCGCAGCTCGAACGCCTCGATGCCCAGCGCAACATTCCGCGCTATGTCGAGGACTTCGCGCTCGACGCCCAGGGCCTGCAGCGCCCGCTGCAAGCCGGCGATGTGCTCACCGTGTTCCAGATCAGCCCGCAAATCGACAGCGTGGTCACGCTGCAGGGCCATGTCGCGGCGCCCATGCGCTACAACTTCAAGCCGGGCATGAAGGTGTCCGACCTGCTGTCCGACCCGCGCCTGCTCATCACCGGCGACTACTGGCAACAGCTCAACGCCGGCAACAACCCGGGCAAGCTGCCGGTGGTCAACTTCGACTACGCCACCATCAAGCGCCTGAACCCGGCCACGCTGCGCACCGAACTGCTCACCTTCAACCTCGGCCAGGCCATCGCACAGCAGCCGGCGGCCAACCTAACGCTGCAAAGCGGCGACATCGTCACCGTCTACAGCAGCGCCGACGTGGCCTTGCCGGTCGAAAAGCGGCTGCAGCAAGTCACGCTGGAAGGCGAAGTCAACACCCCCGGCACCTACCAGCTGCTGCCGGGCGAGACGCTGCCGCAGCTGATCCGCCGCGCCGGTGGCCTGACGCCCAACGCCTTCCTGTACGCCGCCACCTTCACCCGCGAAAGCACCCGCCTGAAACAGCAGGAAAACCTCGACAAGGCCCTGCGCCGCGCCGAGGCCGACCTGTCCAACCAGTCCAGCAACCTGCTGCAAAACCAGAACGCCAAGGACCAGATGGCGGTTCAGGCCCAGGTCGAGCTGCAAAGACAGCAAATGGAACGCCTGCGCAACCTCAAGGCCAGCGGCCGGATCGCGCTCGAGGTCGTGCCGCAAGCCCAGCAGCTGCCGGGCATCAAGCTCGAAAACGGCGACCGCATCAGCATCCCCACCTCGCCCGACTTCGTCGGCGTGCAAGGCGAGGTACTGGCGGAAAACGCCTTCATGCACCGCCCCGGCGACACAGTGGCCAGCTACCTGGAACGCGCCGGCGTCACGCGCGACGCCGACCTCGACAACCTCATGCTGGTCCGTGCCAACGGCAGCGTGGAGTCCGCTTCCATGCAAAGCGGCCTGCTGGGCTGGGCCTCCGACTTCAAGAACCGGCAGGTGTTCCCGGGTGACATGGTGTTTGTACCGGCCAAGGTCGACCGCCGCACCGGCTACACCCGCTTCATCGAAGGTGCCAAGGACTGGACCAGCATCTTCTACCAGTTCGGCCTGGGCGCCGCCGCCATCAAGACCCTCAACAACGCCAACTGAGCGCGGCCAGCATGAACGACCAAACCGCCGCCCACAGCGCGCAAGCCCCCGCAACAGAAGACGAAGGCGAGATCAGCCTGCTGGACCTGCTGCAGACCATCGCCGACAACCTCAAGCTGCTGACGCTCGGGCCGCTGGCAGTGGGCGTGACCGCGCTGGGCATCAGCTTCGCGATACCGCCCACCTTTACCGCCAAGACCCAGTTTCTGCCGCCACAACAGCAGCAAAGCATGGCGGCAGGCATGCTGTCCAGCCTGGGCGCTCTGGGTGGACTGGCTGGCGCGGCAGCCGGGCTCAAGAACCCGGCCGACCAGTATGTGGCCTACCTGAAAAGCGACAACGTACAGGACGCCCTGATCGAGCGCTTCAAGCTGCAGGAACGCTACGACCTGAAATTCAAGGTCGATGCCCGCCAAGAACTCAGCAAAAAAGCCCGCATCAGCGCCGGCAAGGACGGGCTGATCACAGTCGAAGTCGATGACAAGGAAGCGCAAGTCTCGGCCGAGCTGGCCAACGCCCATGTCGAGGAACTGCAACGCCTGTTGGGCCAGCTGGCGGTGACCGAAGCGCAGCAGCGGCGCCTGTTCTTCGAAAAGCAGCTCAAGCAGACCCAGGACAAGCTTGTTCAGGCCGAGCAGGTGCTGCGCAGCAGCGGCGTTGACGCCTCGGCGCTCAAGAGCGATCCCAAGGCAGCCGTCACGGCAGTGGCGCAACTGCAAGCCCAGGTCACGGCGCAGGAAGTCAAGGTCGCCAGCCTGCGCGGCTACCTGTCCGAGGGTGCTCCACAGTTCAAGCAGGCCATGATCGAGCTGGGTGCGCTGCGCGCCCAGCTCCACAAGCTGGAAAACACCAACAGCAAGACCGGCGGCGATGGCGATTACACCACGCGTTACCGCGAGTTCAAGTACCAGGAAACGCTGTTCGAACTGTTCTCCAAACAGTACGAAGTAGCCAAGATCGACGAAGCGCGCGAAGGCGCGGTGATTCAGGTGCTGGACCTGGCCCAGACTCCTGAGAAGAAGTCCAAGCCCAAAAAAGCCTTGATCGCCATGCTGTCCACGCTGGGCAGCGGTTTTGCCTTGCTGCTGTATGTGTTCGTGCGCCAAGGCCTGCGCAACGCCAAGCGGTCAAGCGAGACGGCTGAAAAACTGGCCAGAATCCGCCGCAGCTTCGGCTTCAAATCCTAACAACCAGCCAAGCCAGGATAGGCAAGGCCTTGGGGGCCGTTTCATGCAAGCCAACAACAACTCAAGCGGGGCAGTGAGTCCCCGCCGGTTCAGCGCGCGCACTCAAGTCTGGGCGCAGGCCAGCGTCATGCTGGGCATCGAAGCCGCAGCGCTGCATACCCCCACCTTGTGGGGACTGACACCGCATCAGGCACAGTACGAAATCCTGGCCCTGGGCTGGCTGCTGTGGTTCGGACTGGCCAGACGGATCTTCACCGAGCGCCGTCCGTTCTGGAACGAACTGCTCTATGTCGTGCTGGCGTCCTTTACCCTGACACTGCTAGCCGCAGGGCTGTCGATCACAAACAACCAGCCAATCACTCTTGGCGCCAGCGTGCAGCTTTTTAGCTACCTGATTCTGGCGGTGATCGCGGGACGGTTGGTGGCACATCAGTTGCTCAAGACCCTCGGGCTGTGGGTCAAACCCACGCTGATTTTTGGCAATGGAAACAATGCGGTACAAGCCTGCCTAGCGCTGCGCAGCGAACCTTGGATGGGCCTGGCGGTCAAAGGTTTCGCCAACCTGCGCGCGGGTCAACCGCGTCAAATCCCCGCCGGCCTGCCAGCCCAGTTTAACTGGCAGGACCAGCCGGAATGCTGGCAACTGGTACGAGATTACTACCAATGCGTGATCGCGGTGGAGCCCGACGAGGCCGAGCTGCGCGACCACCTAATCCGGCAGCTGGCCCAACACCATGTCAACAATGTGCATGTGATCCCGGCCATGCGCGGGATCCCGCTGTTTGGGCTGGAGACTTCGCATTTCCAGAGCCATGAAGTGCTGATGATCCACCTGCAGAACAACCTGGACCGCCCCGTCTTCCGAGGCGTCAAGCGGTTGTTCGACTTGGTGACCGCCAGTGCCTCGCTGCTCCTGCTGAGCCCCGTGATGCTGGTGCTGGCCGCACTGGTCAAGCGCGACGGCGGACCGGCCTTTTTCGGTCACACGCGCATCGGGCAGAACGGACAGGCGTTCAAATGCTACAAGTTCCGCTCGATGGTCGTCAACTCGCAAGAGGTGCTGGCCGAACTGCTGGCCAACAGCGCCGAGGCGCGCGCCGAATGGGAACGCGACTTCAAGCTCAAGGACGACCCGCGCGTGAGCCGCATCGGTCACTTCATACGCAAGACCAGCCTGGACGAATTGCCACAACTCTGGAACGTCATCAAGGGCGAAATGAGCCTGGTGGGGCCGCGTCCGGTGGTCAAGGCCGAGCTTGAGCGCTACGGCGAAGACGTGTCCTACTACCTGGAAGCCAAGCCTGGCGTGACCGGCCTGTGGCAGGTCAGCGGCCGCAACGACGTGGACTACGACACGCGCGTCTACCTGGATGCCTGGTATGTCAAGAACTGGTCGCTGTGGACCGACATTTCGATTCTGTTCAAGACCGTTGGTGTCGTGCTTGGCCGGGATGGAGCATATTGAAAAATCGAAGCACTCACATGACAACCAATATTCCCAAAATCTACGTCGCCGGCCATCGCGGCATGGTTGGCAGTGCGATAGTTCGCCAGCTGCTAGCCGCAGGCCACCCTGCCTCGGCCATCGTCACGCGCACCCACACCGAACTTGACCTGACCAATCAAGCCGCCGTGCGCGCTTTCTTTGAGGCAGAAAAGCCCGACCAAGTCTACCTGGCAGCGGCTAAGGTCGGCGGCATCCACGCCAACAACGTCTACCCGGCCGAATTCATCTACGACAACCTGATGATGCAGGCCAACGTCATCGACGCGGCCTTCCGCAGCGGTGTCAAGAAGCTGCTGTTCCTCGGCTCCAGTTGCATCTACCCCAAACTGGCCGCGCAACCCATGCGCGAAAATGCCCTGCTCACCGGTACGCTTGAGCCAACTAACGAGCCCTACGCGATCGCCAAGATCGCCGGCATCAAGCTGTGCGAAAGCTACAACCGCCAGTACGGCGACAGCCACAGCGTGGACTACCGCAGCGTCATGCCCACCAACCTGTACGGCCCGGGCGACAACTACCACCCTGAGAACTCGCATGTCATCCCGGCGCTGATCCGCCGCTTCCACGAAGCCAAAGTCAGCGGCGCGGCAAGTGTCGCGATCTGGGGCACCGGTACGCCCAAGCGTGAGTTCCTGTATGTCGACGACATGGCGGCCGCCAGCGTGCATGTCATGAACCTGGCCAAACCGGTGTACGAGCAGCACACGCAGCCGATGCTCAGCCACATAAACGTGGGCTACGGATCCGATGTGACGATCGCCGAAGTCGCCCGCACCATCGCACAAGTCGTGGGCTACCAGGGCCAGATTGAATTCGATACCAGCAAGCCCGACGGTGCGCCGCGCAAGCTCATGGACAGCTCGCGTCTGCAAGGCCTGGGCTGGCAGGCCAAGGTCGGCCTGACAGAAGGCCTGCAACAGGCCTACGCCGGCTTCCTCACCAGCAGCAACATCCGTTCCAAATAACTCGCATCATGACTCAGTCCAATAACAAAGTCGCGCTTATTACCGGCATCACAGGTCAGGACGGCTCCTACCTAGCTGAACTCCTGCTGGAAAAAGGCTACACCGTACACGGCATCAAGCGTCGCGGCAGCCAGTTCAACACGCAGCGCATCGACCATATCTACCAGGACCCGCACATCGAGAACAGCCGCTTCAAGCTGCACTACGGCGACCTGTCCGACACCAGCAACCTGGTACGCATCATCCAGGAAACCCAGCCTGACGAGATCTACAACCTCGGCGCCATGAGCCATGTGGCGGTGTCGTTCGAAAGCCCCGAATACACGGCTGACGTCGACGGCATCGGCACACTGCGCATCCTCGAAGCCATCCGCATCCTGGGCCTGGAAAAAAAGACCCGCTTCTACCAGGCCAGTACCAGCGAGCTGTACGGTCTGGTCCAGGAAATTCCGCAGAAGGAAACCACGCCCTTCTACCCGCGCAGCCCCTACGCGGTCGCCAAGCTCTACGCCTACTGGATCACGGTCAACTACCGCGAAGCCTACGGCATGTACGCCTGCAACGGTATCCTGTTCAACCATGAGAGCCCGCGCCGCGGCGAGACCTTCGTCACGCGCAAGATCACGCGCGGCTTGGCCAACATCGCGCAAGGGCTGGAAGAATGCCTCTACATGGGCAACATGGACGCGCTGCGCGACTGGGGTCATGCCAAGGACTACGTGCGCATGCAATGGATGATGCTGCAACAGGACCAGCCCGAGGACTTCGTCATTGCCACCGGCGTGCAGTACAGCGTGCGCCAGTTCATCGAATGGTCGGCAGCGGAGTTGGGCATCACGCTGCGCTTTGAAGGCCAAGGCGTGGACGAAGTCGCCATCATCGACAGCATCACGGGCGACAAGGCCCCGGCACTCAAGTCCGGCCAGGTGATCGTCAAGATCGATCCACGCTATTTCCGTCCGACCGAAGTCGAAACCCTGCTGGGCGATCCGAGCAAGGCCAAGGACAAACTGGGCTGGGTACCGGAGATCACGGTGCAAGAAATGTGTGCCGAAATGGTTAGCCACGACCTGGAAGAAGCCAAACGGCATGCCTTGCTCAAGGCCAATGGCTACACGGTCAGCGTAAGCATCGAATAACGCGCAGTCACTGAGTGACCAAGATGTTTTCAATCGAGACGACTGCAGGCACTTACTTTAAATCAGCGGCAAAAGACAGCCTGCTTGCTGCAGCGGAAAAGTCTGGTAATCCCTTATCCTATAGTTGTCGGACAGGCCGCTGCAGCACTTGCAAGTGCAAAATCATCAGCGGCTCCAGTGTTGCCCTATCCGAAGAACTAGGCTTGACCGAAGCAGAAAAATCCGAAGGCTGGATTCTGAGCTGCGTCCGATCTGCCACCAGCGACATGGTATTGGAAGTTGAAGATCTGGGCGGCGTGAATTTGCCTGTCGCCAAGACCGCCCCTTGCCGGATCCAAGAACTGAATCGCTTGGCCAACGACGTGATGCAAGTCCGCCTGCGCTTACCGCCGACGGCAGACTTTACATATCTGCCAGGGCAATACATCGATGTGATCGGCCCAGCCGGCATACGCAGAAGCTACTCGCTGGCCAACGCCCGGGCTGCCGACAAACATCTGGAACTTCACATACGCTCAGTGCCTGGTGGCACCATGAGTGAGTACTGGTTCCAGCAAGCCAAAGTCAATGACCTGCTACGCCTGAATGGTCCACTGGGTACCTTCTTCCTGCGGCAGGTCTCAGGCTTGGATCTGGTCTTTCTGGCTACGGGCACCGGCATAGCTCCCGTCAAATCCATGCTCGAAGGCATGAGCGCCTTGTCGGCGGACCAGCAACCCCGTTCGGTCACCGTCTACTGGGGTGGCCGCAAACCCCAAGACTTGTACTATGACGTGGCAGCATTCTCAGGTTCGGCTCGATATGTGCCAGTGCTCTCACAGGCTGACGATACCTGGTATGGCGCCCGTGGCCATGTTCAACAGCAATTGCTCAATGACATGTCTGATCTGAGTCAAGTCGTGGTGTATGCCTGCGGCTCAGACGCCATGATCCACAGTGCAAAAACCCTATTGAACAGTGCCGGCTTGCCGACACACCGTTTTCACTCCGATGCATTCGTCTGTTCAGCATCGGTCTAATTCATTTCAAGGTTGATTTCATGAAGGCAGTGATTCTTGCAGGTGGTTTGGGTACGCGCTTAAGCGAAGAAACCTCGCTACGACCCAAGCCCATGGTCGAAATCGGTGGCAAACCCATTCTTTGGCACATCATGAAGATGTATTCCCATCATGGAATCAATGATTTCGTGGTTTGCTGTGGCTACAAGGGATATTTGATCAAGGAATATTTCGCCAACTACTTCCTACACATGTCGGATGTGACTTTCGACATGAAGTCGAACGTGATGAATGTTCATCAAAAACGCGCTGAACCCTGGACGGTGACATTGGTGGATACCGGAGACAATTCGATGACCGGTGGGCGCTTGCGTCGCGTCGCTGATTACATCAAGGACGAAGAAGCATTCTGCTTCACCTATGGTGATGGTGTCGGCGACAACGACATTGCAGCCACGATTGACTTCCATCGCAGCCATGGCAAGGCTGCCACCTTGACTGCGACCTATCCTCCTGGTCGGTTTGGGGCGCTTGACATTCAAAACGGTCAAGTTCACAGCTTCAAGGAAAAGCCGCGCGGGGATGGCGCCTTGATCAACGGCGGATTTTTTGTTCTTTCCCCCAAGGTTCTTTCACTGCTGGAAAGCGACCAAACCATCTGGGAACAAGAGCCATTGATGAAACTTGCAGCGGATGGCGAACTGATGGCATATCCGCATTACGGATTCTGGCAGCCGATGGATACGCTGCATGACAAGAACACGCTTGAAAAAATGTGGACAAGCGGAACCGCCCCCTGGAAAAAATGGGATTGAAATGACTCACCAGCAAACCAACCCCGCATTCTGGCAAGGCAAGCGGGTCCTGCTGACAGGCCACACCGGTTTCAAGGGCAGCTGGCTCAGCCTGTGGTTGCAGTCCATGGGTGCAGTAATCCGTGGCGTGGCACTTGAGCCCCCGACCGAACCGGCTCTGTTCAAGGTAGCCCGGGTCGCCGAGGGGATGGAGCACCAGATCGCCGACATCCGGGACTACGCAGCTGTGCAGTCGCTGATGCGCGAATTCCAGCCGGAAATCGTCATCCACATGGCCGCCCAGCCGCTGGTACGCCTGTCGTATCAGCAGCCGATCGAGACCTACGCCACCAACGTGATGGGTACGGTCCATGTACTGGAAGCGGTACGACACGCCGGCTCGGTGCGCGCCATCGTCAACATCACGACGGACAAATGCTACGAGAATCGCGAGTGGGTATGGGGCTACCGTGAAGATGAGCCGATGGGCGGTCACGACCCGTACTCCAACAGCAAGGGCTGCGCGGAACTGGTCAGCAGCGCCTACCGCAGGTCCTTCCTGAAGGATGCCGGCATCGCCATGGCGACAGCCCGCGCGGGCAACGTGATCGGCGGTGGCGACTGGGCGGCTGACCGCCTGGTGCCCGACATCCTGCGCGCGCTGGAAAAGCGCGAACCCGTGCTGATCCGCAACCCGCATGCGATCCGCCCTTGGCAACATGTGCTGGAGCCGCTGTCGGGTTATCTGCTGCTAGCAGAGCGTCTTTATGAGCACGGTCAAGTCGACGCCGAGGGCTGGAACTTCGGCCCCCGCGACGAGGATGCCCGTCCCGTGCAGTGGATCGTCGAACATCTCTGTGAGAATTGGGGCCATGGGGCCACCTGGTCCTTGCAGCCAGGCGAGCATCCGCACGAAGCCAACTTCCTCAAGCTGGACATCTCCAAAGCGCGCCAGCGTCTGCACTGGACACCGCGCTGGTCACTGGAAACCGCGCTCACCCGTATCACCGACTGGCATCAGGCCTGGCTGGCCAAGCAAGACATGCGCGCTTTCTGCCTGCAACAAATCTCTCAATATCAAGCTGACGTATGAGCACTACCACCATTACCTTCCAACCCGAGTTGGACAAACTGCGCAGCCAGATCAGCGAGCTGGTCCAGCAATACGCCGACATCGCGTATGCGCCCAAGCCCTTCGTGGCTGGTCAAAGCGCCGTGCCGGTATCCGGCAAGGTCATCGGCGCGAAGGAGCTGCAGTTGATGGTTGATGCCTCGCTGGACGGCTGGCTGACCACCGGCCGCTTCAACGCGATGTTCGAGCAACGCCTGGCAGAATTCCTGGGCGTCAAGTATCTGATCACGGTGAACTCGGGCTCGTCGGCCAACCTGGTGGCCTTCTCCACGCTGACCAGCCCCAAGCTTGGCGACCGCGCCATCAAGCAAGGCGATGAAGTCATCGGCGTGGCCGCCGGCTTCCCGACAACGGTCAACCCGATCCTGCAGTTCGGCGCGGTGCCGGTGTTCGTCGATGTGGACCTGGCGACGCACAACATCGACGCCAGCAAGATCGAAGCCGCCATCACGCCCAAGACCAAGGCCATCATGCTGGCCCACAGCCTGGGCAACCCGTTCAACCTGGACGTGGTCACCGCGCTGTGCAAGAAGCACAACCTGTGGCTGGTGGAAGACTGCTGCGACGCCCTGGGCGCCAGCTACAACGGTCAGCTGGTGGGCACCTTCGGCGACATCGCCACCTTGAGCTTCTACCCCGCGCATCACATCACCATGGGCGAAGGCGGTGCGGTGTTCACCAACAACGCCGAACTGAAACTGATCGCCGAATCCTTCCGTGACTGGGGCCGCGACTGCTACTGCCCCCCCGGCAAGGACAACACCTGCGACAAGCGCTTCTGCTGGACCAAGAAGGAGCTGGGCGGCGATCTGCCTGACGGCTACGACCACAAGTACACCTACAGCCACCTCGGCTACAACCTCAAGATCACCGACATGCAGGCCGCCTGCGCACTGGCGCAGATGGATCGGGTGGAAGAGTTCATCGCCAAGCGTCGCGCCAACTTCGCGTACCTGAGGAATCGCCTGCAGAGCTGCGTCGAGTTCCTGCACCTGCCTGAAACCACGCCGAATTCCGAGCCGTCCTGGTTCGGTTTTCCGCTGGTGCTCAAGGAAAGCAGCGGTGTCAAGCGCACCGACCTGATCAACTTCCTGGAACAGAACAAGATCGGCACCCGCCTGCTGTTTGCCGGCAACCTGACCAAGCAACCCTACATGGCGGGCCGCAACTTCCGCGTCAGCGGTGAATTGACCAATACCGATGTCGTGATGAACCAGACCTTCTGGCTGGGCACCTTCCCGGGGCTGGACGAGCCGCAACTGGACTACATCACGGACAAGCTGGAAGAGTTTTTCGGAGTCAATTTCTAATGACCAAGCTCGCGACCCCCACTGCCAGCGCTACTGCGGATATGCGGTTCGTCCCGGCGCGTCTGCGACGCACGGTGCTCGAAATGGCCTATGCCGGATCAACCGTGCACATCGCATGCGCGTTCTCGATCATCGAACTGGTCTCGGTGCTGTACCGAAACCATCTGCGTTATCCAGGCAACGATCCGCGCGCTGAGGGTCGCGACTATTTGGTTCTTAGCAAGGGTCACGGCGTCATGGCCCAGTACGCCTGCATGCATGAACTGGGTTGGCTGAACGACTCACACATCAAGAACTACTTTGCTGACGGCAGCGAGCTGAAGGGCTTGTCTGATTCGCGTGTCGCAGGCCTGGAGGTTACCTCCGGCTCGCTCGGCCACGGCTTCTCGGTCGGCGTTGGCATTGCTATGGGGCTAAGACGCAAGGGGACCGACCAGAAGGTATATGCGATCGTCGGCGATGGCGAGCTCAACGAGGGACCGATCTGGGAGGGTGCGCTGGTCGCGACGCACCACCGGATGGACAACCTGATGCTGATTGTCGACAAGAACGGATTCCAGGCGATGGGCAGTACGGACGACGTGCTGGCACTGGGCGATCTGTCCGCGAAGTTCGCCAGCTTTGGCTTTGAAACACTGGAAGTCGACGGGCATGACGAAGCGGCGGTCGACGCTGCCATCCGTCACCTGTGGAGCGCAGGCGCTGGCAAACCCAAGGCGCTGATCGCGCGCACGGTGAAGGGCAAGGGCGTGCCCTTCATGGAGTCAGACAACCGCTGGCATTACACCCGCCTTAACGCACAGACCTTCGTCGAAGCCATCGATGCACTCGGTCTTTCTGGAGCCTCCAAATGAGAGACGCCTTTTCTAACACGCTGGTCCGACTGGCACTCGCGGACCCCAAGGTTTTGCTGCTAACGGGCGACCATGGCTATGCGCTGTTCGACGAATTCCGCAAGCGCTGTCCTGATCAATACATCAACGCCGGCATCGCCGAGCAAAACATGGTCGGCATGGCCGCCGGCCTGGCGCGCGTTGGATTCCGTCCGTTCGTCTATGGTCTGGCCGCCTTCGTGCCAATCCGCACCGTCGAGCAGATCAAGCTCGACATCGCCCACGACGACCTGCCGGTCGTCCTGCTCGGTGATGGCGCAGGTTTTGTCTACAGTCACCTGGGCACCAGCCACCAGTCGACCGAAGACATCGCCTGTACCCGCGCGATCCCGGGTCTGCAAGTGCTCTCGCCAGCCGACCGCTACGAGATGACGGCTTGCATGGAATACGCCTATGCAACAAAAGGTCCGGTTTACTTGCGCATGGGCAAGTCGGATCGCGGCGATGTACATGCCGGCCCCATAGATATCACGCAGGGTAACCTGCTGCAGGTGCGTGAAGGTCGACCCGGTTGCGTGGCTTTTGTGGCCACCGGTTCTATGGTGAAAACAGCTGTGCAAGTAGCCGACACACACTTTGCCGAAGCTAGCGTATGGAGCGTACCATCGATCAAGCCTGTGAATGCTGCGGGCATTGCACGGATCTGCTCCAACAGCGCTGCCGTGGTCACCATGGAAGAACACACCACCGCTGGTGGTTTGGGCTCACTGGTTGCCGAAATAGCTGCAGAGCAGGCGCCGGTGCGCATGCTTCGCATCGGCGTGCCTGACCGCTTCTCGGAGCACTGCGGCACCTACGAGTATCTACTGTGCGAACACGGGTTGGACGCCGTCGCGGTTCAAACCAAGGTGCAGGCTTTCCTGAACACCATGTTAAGCAGGTGAAAGGCAAAATGAAGCCCTTGCAGCTTACCGGCCGACGCCTGTTCATCACCGGTGGTACAGGCTTTGTCGGCCGAACCTTGCTGGACTATCTGATGGACTGGCAGGCAAAGACCGAGCAGGTTTTCGAGGTTTCGGTACTGAGCCGCGACCCGATCAACTTTCTGGCCAGGTATCCACAATATGACGGCAAGTCATGGCTTCGCTTTGTAGCCGGAAGTCTGAAGGAACTGCCGCCACCCGCTGCGTACACCGATGTCATTCACGCGGCTGCGGACACCCACTTGCAGGGTCAAGCAGCACAGTGGATTGACCAGATAGTCAACGGAACTGCTGCAGTACTCGACTTTGCGGTGAAATCCGGCGCCACGCGCTTCCTGCACACAAGCTCTGGAGCCGTGTACGGACCTCAGCCTGAATCGCTGATCGAGTTGCCTGAAGACTATTGCGGAGCCCCGTCGACAGCGCTCCTCAGCAGTATCTATGGTCAGGCCAAGCGAGTGGCCGAGCAACTTTGTACCGCCTACTTCCATGAGCATGGTTTGCAGACCATCAATGCGCGCTGCTTTGCGTTTTCTGGCAAACACATGCCACTAGACGGGCCGTACGCCTTTGGTAATTTCATTCGCGATGCATTACATGGTGATGCAATCCGGGTGAATGGGGATGGTACAGCGGTACGTAGCTACCTTGACGGTGAAGACATGGCTCAGTGGTTGATGGGACTGCTACAGGAAGGTAGCCCTAGTGAAGCGTACAACGTCGGCAGCGATCAAGAAGTGACGATGCGGGAGTTGGCTCAAAAGGTAGCGCAACTGTTGGCACCCGGCAAGGCTGTGATTATCGAGAATGCGCAGCCGCTAAACCTGCATCGTTCGCGCTACGTCCCTTCAATACAGAAAGCTAAAACGTTAGGATTGGTCGTACGTCATGACTTGAACCAAGCCATCGCAAGAGCAGTAGCCGGATTAGGCTGATGTCTCTAAAAGTGCTTGGAAAGCTGGGAGGTCTGCGGCTATTGTCGCTTTCACTCATGCTTGCGCAGAATGTTCTTGTCGTGCGTTTCATGGCGCTAGAAGACATCGGCCAATACTACCTGATGGTCACGGTTGCATACCTGGGGAATGCGACCATCTTCGTTGGTACCGATCTTTATTTGCAGCGACAACTGGCACACCTTTCATCTAGGGCAGAGCTGAACCAAGCAGCCTTGTATCGATATGTCGCATCGACCGCCGCCGTAGGCGGTGGAGTCGTTTTGATAGCAGCGGCTCTCTATTTTTTTGGTACGGCCTGGCCGGAATGGTGGCTTCCTTCATTGGTGTGCACGACCTTGTCCGTAGCGACATACCTTAGCGGATTGGGTCGCAATTTATGCCAGCTTGCTGCGCACCCTGCGTTTTCAAATCTGGGGCCCGTCACCGAGGGTTTATTCAGGTCAATTGCGCTCTGTGGCTTGGCCTACCTTGGACAAGCGCACCCCCTGTCTGTAGCTGCCGCAAGTGCTGCCGGATCACTGCTCGCTGCGGCAGTAACGCTCGGATTGCTGTTGCGCGCGATGAAGCGTCGCAATAGTGAGGTATCCTCATACCGAGGTAAAACGCGCCTTCTGGGGGATACCGTTGTTTCGATAGGAACTAGTGGGATTCTGAATTGGGCACAACTGCAAGGTTACCGTCCCTTGATGATGAGCATGCCCAATGGTGGACAAGTGGTGGGCAGTGTGGCGTTCATGTCAACGCTGGGCAGTACGGCCGCCAATGCCGTGTTTACCATCCTGGCGCAACTGCAGGTACCCCAGCAATACAACACACGGGGGGCCAGCACGCCCCGCTATCTGCGGTTATTGGGATTCACTGCCTTAGGCCTGTCGTTGATCTGCTTACCCGCGGGCGCTGTGTTTCTGTGGCTAAGCGCCAAGACACAGCTGATGGGCTTGGTGTACCTAGTTGCTGTGGGCGTTCTGGTGGAGGCAGGAAATGCTGCCATTGGCGTGTGCACGCACCATATGAATGCACTAGACCAGAAGATGTGGGGACTTCCACTCGCGGGCTTTCTCGGCTGTGCCTTGACCTTTGGAATGATCATCATACCGGTGTCAAGCGACCCGCACTTACGCGTGGCAATAGCTTTGTTAGCTGGCCAAGCCTTGGCTGTCAGCAGCATCCTGTACCTGACTTACCGAACAGACCGACACTGAAATGCTCAGCCATAACATCACCGTCTGTATATTCGCCTGGAACGAAGAGCAACGCATCCTGCGTTGCATCGAGAACTTCAAAGGCTTCTTCGACATCGTTATCGTCGACAACTGTTCAACAGACCGCACTGTCGAGGTGGTCCGCGAAGCTGGGTACCGCACCATCACTGTCAAGAACCCCGGGTTCATCGAGACCCCTGAAGTCATGGGACCGGTCTGCGACGCTTGCAACACAGACTACGTGCTCATCGCTTCGGTCAGCGAGTTCATTCCGCTAGTTCTGCTGCAACGGTACGCCGAAGTGGCCAATGGCGGCACGCACGACGTAGTACGTGCCTACCGCGAAAGCATTACGGCTGGCCAGCCCATACCGATCAGCGGCCGCCCCACGAAGCGGTTCCCAGGGGAACTGCGCTTCTTCAAGAAAGGTGCGGTTGACTATGCTAACAACGAAGTACACGGACGCGGCCGCATGGCCTGCACCCCCGATCGCGTACTGAGCCTAGTCACCGACTCGCGCCTACACTTTTTCCAGTTCCGCGACTACGACTGCTCGCAGACCGAGCTCAAGCACCGCTCCTACAATGACGTGCTAGCCAAGCAACGCTACGACAGCGGCACCCGGTTTTCTTGGCTGCGCATGATGCTGCATGCCACCAAACAGTTTCTAGACGCCTACGTGCGCTTCGGTTCCTGGCGCTACGGCATGCTCGGCTTTATGCACTCGTTCTACCGCTGGTACATGGAAGTGGGCATCTGGTTTCGCATCTGGGAGTGGGAGCACCGTCTCTCGCGTGATGGCGTCATCCAACAGAACGACGCCATGCGAAAGAAACTGGAGCAAGAAGTGGCCCAATTTGTCGCCAAACCCCGATGAACGCCTACGCCACAACGCACGCGCCCATGATCACAGCCCAGACGCCCTTCTTCACTGTCATCATCGCCACGTATAACGCTGCGGCAACCATCTGCAAAAGCATCGACAGCGTGCTGGCGCAGACTGAGCACGCGCAGATACTGGTTATGGACGGCCTGTCGAATGACAATACCGCCTCGCTGGCCCGACGTTACGAGCCCCTGGGCGTCGCCGTTTACTCCGAGAAAGACCACGGAGTATACGACGCATGGAACAAGGGGCTTGAGCACGCCCGCGGCGAATGGATCATTTTCCTGGGTGCCGACGACTACTACGACAACCAAGACAGCCTGTATACGTTGAGGCAGGCGCTGACCAACGGCCCGAAGGATGCTTGCCTGGCATATGGCCTGGTAGAAGTGGTGGACGCCAAAGGTCAGGTCATCGCTGTGGAAAACAAGCCGTGGAACGAGTGCCGCGACACGCTTCGAAAGAACATGCCCTACACGCACGTGGGCAGCGCACACCACGCATCAATTTTCCGTGAGCGCCGGTTTGATCCGGAGTTCCGAATTGCGGGGGACTACAACTTTTTGTATCCCATACTGACTCGCATCGCCCCAGTATTTGTTTCAACCTACATTGTCAAGATGGGGCACGGCGGCTTGTCCACGTCCTTCACCGCACGGCTTAACCTGATTAGAGAGATAAAGCAGATTAGGCGAGGACACAGGATCAATGCAGGATGGCGCGCCACCTTTTGGCTAAATATCAAAGAAATATATTACAGCGCAACTAAATTCATCTCAACCATACTGGACCGACAAGGCATCACATGAGGCTGATTTATTTTTCGGCACCATTGTCGCTGTATTTTTCATTCTTTGGTTTTTTTATTATTGGGGAATACATATTTCGAGCTTCCAGAGAAGATCTCCCGGGAGGCGTTAATCTTTGGGCAAGAGATGCAATAATAGCAAATTCTATCGCATTCAGTCTTGTTCTTCTATGGGAGTTATTCCGCGTTGTGCAAGGTGGAGGCAAAAAACTTAAGGAAGATACCATTACTATCTTCCGAGATAAATTTTCTCGAAAAATAAGAATTCACACTCTGCTATCAATATGCTTATTAGTTTTGATCGGCATAGTGAGCCTCGGTAATCCATTTTCGAATCCACTAGGGTTTCGCCAGGCGATTCAGGGTGGTGGCGCGGCGTACTTCCTAGTATATTTCATATTTATGGAGCGCGTATATGGCATCTATTACTTCAATCAAATTTATACCCGCAAGGTAACAGCCACCGACACCTCGATTGCTTTAATAGTAATTGCTTTTTCGCTTAGCAGTGGATTCGCCTCACTCTTTGCGTATCTTTTCATTTACGGCATGATTTTTGTAAACGCCCGATATGGCGTTAGGGTAATCGGATTCTGGAGCATATTGTTGTTTTGTCTGCTAGTGATACTTACTCCTATTTATACACTAGTTCGCGAGAATTTAATGTTTGGAGGTGAGGACATCGCGGCACTTGCAAATGTTTTCTGGGATCGATTTGCAAGCGATTTTCTTACAATCATCTACGACCGATTTGACTATTTTGATCTGCAGATTGCAGGGGCTAGTGTTGCTAGAGAGAATGCCCAAATTACCAATATATTCAATGCACTCACTCAGTTTGTCCCTCGGACACTGTGGCCAGAAAAACCCCCGACATACTCGCTATTGATGACTTCTATATTCGCACCAGAGCTACTGGATATCGGGGTCACGATTAATTTCGGGTACATCAACGAATTCGTTTTGTACTTCGGCGATTTTGGTCCGGTAATCGCCGGAATATTTTTTGGAGCTCTACTGTGTTACTGCCACAATACGTTGAGCGGCACAAACGGATCCAAAGGCTTGCTATTTTATTCAGTTGTAACTCACGGATATGTTCTAGCGTTTGTGGGAGGCGGATTCATCAACGACATGCCGTTTGCGCAATTGGTAATGGGACTAGTCTTTTTTCGAATTCTGGGCCTGAACAATGCGGTCTATGATGGTCTCCAAGGAGAAAAAATCGAGCAGGCAAGTCGATTTAGATTGATCGTATATCCATTTGCGCTCACCGCTCGAAATTGGCTTTTGAGAATTATTCGATTCATATCTAACGTCCCTCACCAAGGTTACGGTATTACAGCAAGCATGCATATGGATAAGCAGACCCGTGACACCTAATATTTCGCACTCTATCAACCTGCTTCGGGTGATATCTATATTTCTTGTCTTGATACTGCATGCACGAACGAATATCGATTTTTCGGTTGAGTGGGTGGCGGCTTGGTCTGACATTGCGTCACGCGGCTTCGGCGCCCTCGGGGTGCCGATTTTCCTAGTGATCTCGGGCTATCTGGCCGGCATCAAGCGTACTCATGGCGCAGCGGCCGAGACCTGGACGTCCTGGCAACGGCGGGTGAAAGGACTGCTGGCCGGCTATGTCTTCTGGAACTCGTTGGTCGCACTGCTGGTGCTTTTTGCGGTATGGTTGAATTTCTCCATGGGTTCGTTCCTCAGTGGAAAACTAGCGGGGGGTTGGCTGAGCATCTTCGGCCTGAACGATAAGTTCCCGATAGCCTATCAGTTCTGGTTCATTCGTGAGTTACTCATTTTCTCCACCATGGTGTTCTTTGTGGAGCGACTGGCGGCGTGGTCTCGCCTTTTGGCTTTTGTAATGATTTTGGCAGTGGTGGTCGCGTTTTTCGAGGTGGATGGGCGTAGTCAGATGGCTGCACTTGCTTATATGGCTGGATACTTGGCTGGCCACAATGACGTTGTGGTTTCGATCATGAATGCACATTGCCGCCATCACCTCTGGCTGGCTACCATGGGGGCTACAGCGCTTCTCAGTCTGGCGATAGCTGCCATACACCAAGATTGGAATGGTTTGGCATTGCTGTCGTTCATGGCGCTCGGCACGGTTTCGTTGATGGGCGGTGCCATAGGCCTAGTGTCCAAGGGCTGGCGCCTGGATGCACTGGCACGGTGGGCACCAGCCACGTTCTTCATTTTCGCGGCGCATGAGCCGTTACTGGCATTGCTGCGCAAGATGCTCATTGCTCGCGTCGGCCCCGAGTGGGCCTATGTCGCGGCCCCCACCGTAGTGGTGGTTGTGCTGATAAGCCTGTACAAGTTGGTACCGGAGGGGCTGAAGGCCCGGGTCTGGTTCGTATTCAGCGGCGCACCTCGCAGGCAAGAGCGCGCATCTGCATAAAAAATTCGAGAATGAAAATGACAAAAATTCTTTTTGTGACGTCAAAGAGCCTAGGAGGTTCGGGTAAGTACATCTCGACGCTGGCGTCGGCGTTGCGTGACCGTGGGCATCACTGCGAGCTGGTCTACTTTCCGCTGGGCGTGGCGCAAGACACCGAGATTGAGGCGGCGTTTGCTGCGGTTCACCACTTCGACAGCCGCCCGGGGTTTTCTCCGATCGCGGTGGCTGCCAACGTCAAGAAGGTGCGCAGCATCCTGAAAGCTGGCCGGTTTGATTGGGTGCACACACACACTAGCTTGGGAGGGCTGTTTGGTCGGCTAGGCTCTATTGGGGCGGGTGCATCGCTCAAGGTAGGACACACCATACACGCGTACGGCGCAGACGAGTTCACGCCAGTGCCTCAAAAATGGGTGTACTGGGCTATCGAGCGGTTTCTGGATGACTTCACCGATGCGTATGTGTCGCCTTCAAAGTACATGGTCGAGTATGGGCGGCGTACGCATGTGATTCGTCCGCACAAGGCCACCGTTATCTACAACTCGCTACAGCTAAAGCCCGTTTCGCCCGAGGCCGCCGAATTGCGACGCCGCAAGCGTGAGGAGCTCGGTGTGGCCGATGGCGAAATCGTCTACCTTTTCTGCGGGCGGCTGGAGCGGCAGAAGGGCGTGGATGTGCTTATCGCCTCGTTAGGCAAGCTACCCAAGGATCTAGCTTACCGCTTGGTGATATGCGGTATTGGCGATGACGGAGTGAAGCTGCGCGCCCAAGCCGAGCAGTTGGGCGTGGCACAGCGCATCACATGGGCCGGTTGGCAGACGGACTTAGAGCCGTTTTATGCCGCGGCTGATGCGTACGTGATGCCAAGCCGCTGGGAGTCGTTCGGCTTGGTATTCCTGGAAGCCATGAACCATTCCTTGCCGGTTGCCAGTACGCGGACGCAAGCTATCCCGGAAGTTGTCGCAGATGGCGAAACGGGGTTGCTGAGCCTCAACGAAGATGCTGACGGCTTCGCACAGAATCTGTTGAAGCTAGCGCTGAATGCCGAACAGCGTCGCACGCTGGGGCGGGCTGGCAAACAAAGGCTGGAGTCACACTTCCGGTTTGAACGTTTTGTCGACGAGCATGTCAGCTGGTATGCAGTTCGCAAAATGCCCAAGTCATGATCGAAAGTGTGCAGCTAAACTTCTCGCATCGCCACTATTGACCAGAACTGAGCGGCAAGCCTCGGGGTTCAGCCCGAGGTTCGAGCGATCAGGCCGGCACGGCCTGTAGTCAGCTGCACAGTTCATACCCTATCATGTTTGCCGTGAACACCGCCACCAAGACCCTCCAGCTGCGCATCAAGGACAAGCACGCTCGCGTGCTGTGCCAGATGGCGCGAGAGGTCAATCAGGTGTTCAACTTCTGCAACGAAACCAGTGCCCGCGCCATCCGCGAGCGACGCCACTGGCTCAGTGGCTACGACCTGCAAAAGCTCACTGCCGGGTTCAGCCAGTGCGATGGCATCACCATTGGCAGTGGCACCGTGCAAGTCGTCTGCGCCGAATATGCCACCCGGCGCAAGCAGTTCAAACGCTCACGCCTGCACTGGCGGGTGTCGAACCCCAAGTCATCGAAATACTCGCTGGGCTGGATACCGTTCAAGGGCGGTCATGTTCGCTACAAGGCAGGCCAGATCCACTTTGCAGGCCAAAAGTTCAGTCTGTGGGACAGCTACGGTTTGTCGGATTACGAGTTGCGTGCGGGATCGTTCAGCGAGGACAGCCGGGGTCGCTGGTACTTCAACGTGGCGGTGCAGGTGCCAGCAAAACCCAGCATAGGCACGGCAGCGGTGGGCATCGACTTGGGCCTGAAGGAAGCGGCCGTTTGTTCAGATAGCCAGCGCATCGAAGGCCGCTGGTTTCGGCAGCATGAGTTGAAGCTGGTCAAGGCCCAGCGTGCGCGCAAGAAACGGCGCGTCAAGGCAATCCACGCCAGGATCAGAAACCAGCGCAAGGACGCGCTGCACCAATTGAGCACCGCCTTGGTGCAACACAACGCCGCCATCTTCGTGGGCGACGTGGCCAGCGCCAAGCTGGTCAAGACCCAGATGGCCAAGTCCACGCTGGACGCGGGCTGGGCCATGTTCAAGACGATGTTGGAATACAAGTGCCATCAGGCCGGTGTCGTCTTCGAGGTCGTCAACGAAGCGTATTCAACCCAGACTTGTTCGTGCTGCGGGGCCATCCCCGCCAGCAGTCCGAAAGGTAAGGCAGGTCTTGGAATAAGAGAATGGGCTTGCAGCGAGTGCGCGACGGTCCACGACCGGGACGTGAACGCGGCCAGGAACATTCTCGCGGCGGGACATCGCCGTCTAGCAGTAGGAATCCCCGTCCTTTAGGGCGGGGAGGATGTCAATGTCTTCGCGTGGACTAGCCGTACAGCTCAACACCACGCCGGTGCTGGTGTTGCGGTTTAAAGACCAGACGCCAAGTTGAGTACTGGCAGCGCATTGACGCCAAGCGCCGCACCCATCCGATTGATGAAACAATAAAAAATTGAAAGAAAAATCATGCCCGCCCCCATCCGCAAAGCCGTATTCCCGATCGCTGGCCTCGGCACCCGCTTTCTGCCCGCCACAAAGGCCAGCGCCAAGGAGATGCTGCCCGTGGTCGACAAGCCCTTGATCCAGTACGCGGTCGAGGAGGCCTACGCGGCCGGCATCCGCCAGATGATCTTTGTCACCGGTCGCACCAAGCGCAGCATCGAGGACCATTTCGACACCGCCTACGAGCTGGAAAGCGAACTCGAAGCGGCTGGCAAGACCGCGTTGCTGGAAGTGGCGCGCTCCATCGCGCCCGATGACATGACTTGTGTCTATGTGCGCCAACCGCGTGCCCTGGGCCTGGGCCATGCGGTGCTGTGTGCCCGCGAACTGGTGGGCAACGAGGCTTTTGCCGTGCTGCTGGCCGACGACCTGATGGTGGGCAAGCCACCCGTGATGGCTCAGATGGTGCAGCAGTACGCGCAATGGGGCGCCAGCCAGCTGGCGGTGCAGGACGTGCCGCGCGAACATACCCGGCGTTACGGCATCGTGTCGGGCACGGCCGTCGCGGACGATCTGGTCGACGTGACCGGCATTGTCGAGAAGCCCGCCCCCGAGCTCGCACCGACCACGCTGGCCGTGGCCGGCCGCTACATCCTGACGCCGGGCATCTTCCACGAACTCGAACGCCTGCCGCGCGGCGTGGGCGGCGAGATCCAGCTGACCGACGGCATTGCGCAGCTGCTGCGCCGCGAGAAGGTATTCGCCTTCCGCTATGCTGGCACCCGCTACGACTGCGGCAGCAAGCTCGGCTTCCTGCAGGCCACGGTGGACCTGGGGCTGGAACACGATGAGGTAGGCGCCGACTTTGCAGCCTGGATGCAAGGACGTGAGCTGGTCTGATGCAGCACCCGACCAACGAACTCTGGCAAGCGCTGGAGCAGCAGGCCAGTGAATACGCCAGCGGCTTCGACCTGCGGCAGGCTTTTGCAACTCAGCCCGACCGTTTTGCTGCCTTGAGCCTGTCGGCCCCGCATCTGCGCGCCGACCTGTCGAAGAACCTGTGGGACAGGTCGGTCCTGTCGGGCTTGCTGGCCTTGGCGCAGTCCCGGGGCCTGGACGCCAGCCGCCACGCCTTGCTGGCTGGCGAGGTAGTCAACCCGACGGAAAACCGCCCCGCCCTGCACGCCTGGCTGCGCATGTATCACGCGCAGGCCACCGACCACGAGTGGGGTCAGGGCCTGCACGACATGCTGGCGCTGGCCGAGGCTTTGCGCGCCGACCCCGAGGTGGACGACCTGGTGCATATCGGCATCGGCGGCTCGGGCCTGGGGCCGGAAATGGCCTTGCAGGCACTGCAGCCTTTCAAGACCTGCCGCCAGCGCATCCATGTGGTCAGCAATCTGGATGGCCACGATCTGCACCAGACCTTGCAAGGGCTGCAACCGGCGCGCACGCGCTTTGTGGTGGCATCCAAGTCCTGGTCCACTACCGAAACCCTGCGCAATGCCCGCTCCGCCTGGGACTGGTGCGTGGCGGGTGGGCTGGACGCGCCGGGGCGGCACTTCATTGCCGTGACATCGCGTCCGGAACGTGCCGCAGCCATGGGCTATGCCCAGTTGCTGCACCTGCCCGAGGGGGTGGGTGGGCGCTTTTCACTCTGGTCGGCCGTGGGGCTGCCCTTGGCAGTGGCCATTGGTGCCGGAGGCTTCGGGCAGCTGCTGCGCGGCGCCGCCGAGATGGACGAGCATTTTGCACAGGCTCCGCTGCATGCCAACTTGCCGGTCTGGCTGGGCCTGCTGGATGTCTGGAACAGCACGTTCCTGAACCTGGGCAGCCGCTGCGTGGTGCCCTATCACCACGGCTTGCGCCGCCTGCCGGCCTACCTGCAGCAGCTGGAGATGGAGAGCAACGGCAAGCGGGTCGATACCCAGGGCCAGCCCCTGCCTTGGCCGACCACCACCGCGCTGTGGGGCGAGGTGGGCAGCAACAGCCAGCATGCCTTCTTCCAGTGGCTGCACCAAGGCAGCCAGCGCGTGCCGACCGAGCTGCTGCTGGTGCGCCGCCCGGCTCATGACCTGGACGGCCACCACGACGCGCTGCTGGCCAACGGCCTGGCGCAAGCCCAGGCGTTGATGCTGGGCGCGCAGGCCGGCGCTGACCAGCTGGCGGGCCACCAGGACTTCCCCGGCAACCGCCCCAGCACGGTCCTGCTGCTGGAAGCACTGAGCCCCGCCAGCCTGGGCGCCTTGCTGGCCCTGTACGAGCACCGCGTGTTCGTCGCCGGGGTGGTTTGGGGCATCAACAGCTTCGACCAGTGGGGCGTGGAGCTGGGCAAGACCCTGGCCCGCGATCTGGAACCTCGACTGGCCAGCGGTGACACCGCCGGGTTGGATGGGTCTACGGCGGGGTTGGTGGGGTGGGTGGGGTGGGTGCGGGAAGCTGTCGTTTCATTTTCTGAATGACCACCCCTGCCAGCCCCTGGCTGTCCCCCGAGCAGTTCAGCCAGTCCTGTGCTGCCCTGCCTCTGGTGTCGCTGGACTTTTGCCTGCTGCGCCCCGGCATGGCCGGTCCCGAGCTGCTGCTGGGCCTGCGGAACAACCGTCCGGCCCAGGGCTGGTGGTTCACGCCGGGCGGACGCATCCGCAAGAACGAGTCGCTGGCCAGCGCCAGCGCCCGCATCGCGCTCGATGAGCTGGGCCTGCCCGCCACCGCCCTGCCTCGCACGCGGCTGATGGGCGCTTGGGACCATTGCTACCCGGACAGCGCCTTCGACCCGGCCGTATCGACCCATTACGTGAATCTGCCGCACTGGCTGGCCCTGTCAACCGACGAGGCCGCAGCGCTGACGCTGCCGCAGGGGCCGGATCAGCAGCATGTCCGCTGGCAGTGGCTGCCGCTGGACCAGGCAGCGCGGGATGAATCAGTCCACCCCTATGTGCGCGTCTATGCGCAGTGGTTGCGGGACAAGACCAGCTGATCGCGGCTAGCTGGCGATTTCGACTGGCGATTTGATTTTCTGGTGACCGAAAATGGCGCAGTCGACCTGCGCCGCAGTTCGTCGACCCTTGGCCTGTGGGAGGATTCCCGCTGCAGCCGATCAAGATATGTGTTTTTTAGGAATCGATGCAAAACATCCTCACGCTCTGCATCGGCAATATCTGCCGCAGCCCGCTGGCCGAGGTGCTGCTCGCGCGCGAACTGCCCCAGCACCGCGTCTGGTCGGCCGGGCTGTCGGCCATGGTCGGCTGGCAGGCCGACCCCACCTCGCTGCGAATCGCGCAGGAACAAGGCCTTGACCTGTCCGCCCACCGCGCGCAACAGGTCACCCGCATCATGTGCCAGCAGGCCGACGTCATCCTGGTGATGGAACAAAGCCACAAGGCGCTGCTGGAACAGCAGTTCCCAGCCGTGCGCGGCAAGGTGTTCCGCCTCGGTCATATCGGCAACTTCGAGATCGCCGACCCCTACCGCCAGCCACGCGAAGCCTTCGACGCCGCCTGGGCCGCGATCGCCCGTGGCGTGGCCGACTGGGCTCCGCGCATCCGCCAGCTCAGCGCCTGAATCGTTCACAACACTCACTACTGAATGACAATCCCCATGCAACTGTTACCCGTGATCATGGCTGGCGGTTCCGGCACCCGTCTGTGGCCGCTGTCGCGCGAGTTGTTTCCCAAGCAGTTCCTCGCGCTCGATGGCCAGCGCTCGATGTTGCAGGCCACCGTGGCCCGCCTGGACGGCCTGACCAGCGCGCAGCCGCTGGTGATCTGCAACGAGGCGCACCGCTTCCTGGTCGCCGAGCAGCTGCGCCAGATCGAGGCCCTGGGCCACAACATCCTGCTGGAGCCCGCCGGACGCAACACCGCGCCCGCCGTCGCGCTGGCAGCACTGCACGCCACGGCCGATGGCACCGATCCGCTGCTGCTGGTGCTGGCGGCCGACCATGTGATCCAGGACACCTCGGCTTTCCAGGCCGCCGTGCGCCGCGCGCTGCCGCTGGCCGAGGCCGGCTCGCTGGTGACCTTTGGCATCGTTGCGCGCCAGCCGGAAACCGGCTATGGCTACATCAAGCGTGGCACAGCGGTAGCCGATGGCGCCTGGGCGGTCGAGCGCTTTGTCGAGAAGCCGGCGCTCGAACTGGCCCAACAGTATGTCGCCAGCGGTGACTACGACTGGAACAGCGGCATGTTCCTGTTCCGCGCCAGTCGCTATCTGGAAGAACTGGAACGCCACCGCCCCGACATCCTGGCCGCTTGCCGTGCCGCCTTCGCGCAGCCGCAGAGCGACCTCGACTTCGTGCGCGTCAATGAGGCCGCCTTCAAGGCCTGCCCCGACGAGTCGATCGACTACGCGGTGATGGAACCCACCGATGCCGCCGTGGTGGTGCCGATGGACGCCGGCTGGAGCGACGTCGGCGCCTTCGCCGCGCTGTGGGAGGTGCTGCCGCACGACGCCGACGGCAATGTGCACCGTGGCGACGTGATCAGCCACGACAGCAGCAACAACCTGGTGTTTGCCGAGAACGCGCTGGTCGCCACCGTGGGCTTGAGCGACCATGTGGTCGTCCAGACCAAGGACGCGGTGATGGTGGCGCCGCGCGAGCGGGTCAGCGAGGTCAAGCAGATCGTGGCCCGGCTCAAGGCCAGCGGTCGCAACGAGCACCAGATCCACCGCGAGGTCTACCGCCCCTGGGGCCAGTACGACAGCATCGACAACGGCTCGCGCTACCAGGTCAAGCGCATCACGGTCAAGCCGGGCCAGAAGTTGTCGGTGCAGATGCACCACCACCGCGCCGAGCACTGGATCGTGGTTTCAGGTACCGCGCGGGTCACGCTCGATGGCCAGCAGCGCCTGCTGACGGAAAACGAATCGATCTACCTGCCGGTCGGGTCGGTCCACGCGCTAGAGAACCCGGGCAAGATCCCGCTGGAGCTGATCGAGGTCCAGGTCGGCAGCTACCTGGGCGAGGATGACATCGTGCGCTTCGAGGACCGCTACGGGCGGGCGTGAGGCGACACCAGCCTCAGTGCAAGGCCGCCAAGGCGGCCTCGGGTAGCCTGTCCAGCAGTTTAACCAGCGCTTTGGCTGCACCCGTCGGGCTACGTTTGCCTTGTTCCCAGTTGCGGAGGTATCGAGTGGAACATCGATCCGCTCGGCAAACTCCGCCTGGCTGAACCCCAGGCGCTTGCGAGCACGCCGCGAGAACTTGGCAGCGTCCTGCATCGCCAGGGCTTCGTGAGCAGCTTTGTGCAAGGCAAGTTCCTTCTCTGTCGTGGCATCCACGCGAGCCGCGTCGATGCGTCCCAATGACAAAGAGCTTGGGACGGCAGGGTCAATCGTCATCCGTACCTGCTTCATATTGTCTGACCTCACGTTGGTTGGCCTTTCGTGCCGAAATGATGCGCACCACATCGCGACGAGGCGTGTAGACCAGTACGAATAGGCGATTTTCTATTTTGCCCATCAACTGATAGCCCGAACTGAGCGGCAAGCCTCGGGGTTCAGCCCGAGGTTCGAGCGATCAGGCCGGCACGGCCCGTGGTCCGCTGCGCGGTTCCATGCCCTATGATATTCGCCGTGAACACGACCAAGACCCTCCGGCTGCGCCTGAAGGACAAGCACGCCCGCGTGCTGCGTCAGATGGCGCGCGAGGTCAATCAGGTCTGGAACCACATCAACGAAATCTCCGCCCGGGCCGCACGCCCTTTCTCGGGCCAGCCGCGCTACCTCTCGGGCTACGACCTGCAAAAGCTCACGGCCGGCTTCAGCCAGTGTGAGGGCATCTCGGTCGGCAGTGGCACCGTGCAGGTGGTCTGTGCGGAATACGCCACCCGGCGCAGGCAGTTCAAGAAGATCCGCCTGAACTGGCGCGTCTCGAATCCGAAATCATCCAAGTATTCGCTGGGCTGGATTCCGTTCAAGATCGGCCACGCCCGCTACAAGGCCGGCCAGATCCAGTTCGCCGGCCACAAGTTCGGCTTGTGGGACAGCTACGGCCTGGCGGACCACGAACTCCGCAGCGGCTCGTTCAGCGAGGACAGCCGGGGCCGCTGGTACTTGAATGTCGCCGTCGAGATCCCGGAACTCGTCGGTCCGCGCCTGCCCGGCCCGACCGCCAGCGTCGGCATCGACCTGGGCCTGAAGGACTGCGCCACCACCTCGGACGGACAGAGACTCGAAGGTCGCTGGTTCAGGGCGCAGGAGTACAAGCTCGCCACCGCCCAGCGGGCGAGAAAGAAACGCCGCGTCAAGGCGATCCACGCCAGGATCGCCAACCAGCGCAAGGACGCGCTGCACCAGTTCAGCACCGCCCTGGTGAAAGAGCACGCCGCCATCTTCGTGGGCGACGTGGCCAGCGCCAAGCTGGTCAAGACAAGAATGGCCAAATCCACGCTCGACGCGGGCTGGACCATGTTGAAGACGATGTTGGAGTACAAGAGCCATCAGGCCGGTGTCGTCTTCGAGGAAGTGAACGAAGCGTATTCCACCCAGACTTGCTCGTGCTGCGGGGCCATTCCCGCCAGCAGTCCGAAAGGTAGAGCCGGCCTTGGAATAAGGGAATGGGCCTGCAGCGCCTGCGCCACGGTCCACGACCGGGACGTCAACGCGGCCAGGAACATTCTCGCGGCCGGACATGGCCGTCTCGCAGGAGGAATCCCCGTCCTTTAGGGCGGGGAGGATGTCAACGAGAACCAGTCGATCTACCTGCCGGTGGGCGCGGTCCATGCGCTGGAGAACCCGGGCAAGATCCCGCTGGAGCTGATCGAGGTCCAGGTCGGCAGCTACCTGGGCGAGGATGACATCGTGCGCTTCGAGGACCGCTACGGGCGGGCGTGAGGGCTGACGGTCCTGCGCCGGTAAACTCGGAACTTCGTCGGCGCCTTGCGCGCCGCCACCCGATACCTACCGAAAGCCCCCATTTTGTTTGCATTGTTCGATGAAGCCGGCAAGTTCATGACCGGCCGCGTGATGTCCGAGGCCGAGAACTCGCTGCAGATCGAGCTCGACAGCGGCAAGCGCGTCAAGGTCAAGTCCGCCAATGTGCTGCTCAAGTTCGACAAGCCGGCACCGGCAGCGCTGATGGCCAGCGCGCAGATGCTGGCCGAGCAGATCGAGCTCGAACTGGCCTGGGAGTTCGCGTCCGAGCAGGAATTCGGCTTCGCCGACCTGGCGGCCGACTACTTCCAGGACCCGCCAACGACCGAGCAGCAGGTCGCCGCCCTGTTGCGCCTGAGCGAGGCGCCGCATTACTTCCGCCGCGCCGGCAAGGGCCGCTACAAGAAGGCGCCGGCCGAGATCCTGCAACTGGCGCTGGCCGCGATCGAGAAGAAGAAGGCGATACAGGCCCAGATCGAGGCCTGGACCGCCGAGCTGGCCGCCGGCCAATGCCCGCGGCCGGTGCGCGACCAGCTCTACAAGATCCTGTTCAAGCCCGACAAGAACGCGCCCGAGTACAAGGCGGTCGCGCATGCCGCGCACCAGACCCATCTGCCGCCGCTGACGCTGCTGCAGAATGCCGGCGCAATCCAGAACGCCTACCAGTTTCACTGGCAGCGCTTCCTGTTCGAGCATTTCCCCAAGGGCACGGGCTTCCCGGCGTTGCAGGCAGCACCGATCGGCGACGCGCTGCCGCTGGCCGAGGTGCGAGCGTTCTCGATCGACGATTCAAGCACGACCGAGATCGACGACGCGCTGTCGGTGCGGGGCATTGGCAGCGGCACGATCCAGGTCGGCATCCACATCGCGGCGCCAGGCCTGGCGATCCAGCCCGATGACGCGATCGACAAGGTGGCGCGCAACCGCCTGTCGACGGTCTACATGCCGGGCCACAAGATCACCATGCTGCCCGATGCGGTGGTGCGGACCTACACTCTGGAGTCGGGCGGCAACCGGCCGGCGCTGTCGCTGTATCTGACGCTGGACGAGGCCGAGCTGACCGTGCAGTCCAGCGAGACCCGGCTGGAGCTGGTGCCGATCGCGCACAACCTGCGCCATGACCAGCTCGACCAGGCGATCACGGCCGACTGGCTGGAAAACCCGGCCGCGCCGACCGGTGCCGAACTGAGCGACGAGATCGCCGCGCTGCGCCCCGAGCTGTCGCTGCTGTTTCGCCTGGCCAAGGTCTGCAAGGCGCGCCGCGAGGTGGTGCGCGGCAAGCCCGAGAACTTCACCCGCCCCGACTACACCTTCAAGCTCGAAGGCGTGGCGGGCGACGAGCCGCATGGCGACGAGACCGTCATCATCGGCACCCGCTCGCGCGGCGCGCCGCTGGACCTGATGGTGGCCGAGGCCATGATCCTGGTCAACAGCCACTGGGGCCAATGGCTGGCCGAATGCGGCGTGCCCGGCATCTACCGCAGCCAGGCCAGCCTGGCGCCGGGTGTCAAGGTGCGCATGGGCGCCCGGGCGCTGCCGCACGCGGGCATCGGAGTGCCGGCCTATGCCTGGAGCACCTCGCCGCTGCGCCGTTACACCGACCTGGTCAACCAGTGGCAGATCATCGCCTGCGTGCGCCATGGCAAGACCGCCGCGCTGGCCGCGCCGTTCCGGCCCAAGGACGCGCAGCTGTTCGCGGTGATCAGCGCCTTCGACGCCGCCTACGGTGCCTACAACCAGTTCCAGAACGGCATGGAACGCTACTGGACGCTGCATTACCTGCAGCAGCACGGCATCACCGAGCTGACCGCGAGCGTGATCAAGGACGGCCTGGTGCGCGCCGACGAGCTGCCGCTGGTGCTGGCCGTGCTGGGCGCCGAGGGCCTGCCGCGCGGCGCGCAGGTGCGGGTGCGCCTGGGCCGGATCGACGACATCTCGCTGGAGGTGGGCGGCACCGTGATCGAGCGGCTGGAAGCACCGGCGCTGTCCGAGGAGGCACTGGAAGCCGAATCCGAGGAGGATGCCGAGCTCGCCGCGCCGATCGCGATCCAGATGGACCTGGGCGAGGAAGAGGTCGCGCCCGCGGCCGACTCCACCGCCCCGGCTGCCGCGCAGCAAGGCTGAAGCCGTGAACCCTCTGCGGCGTCTCAGCCCGCTGCAGATCGCGCTGGCGGTCTCGGGGCTGGCGCACGCCGGGCTGCTGATGCTGCATTTTGTCGCGCCGATCGAGCCCGAGCGCGTGCTGCGCGAGTCCCCGCTGGCGGTGGTGCTGGTCAATGGGCAGGACGAGGCAGCACCCGAACAGCCCAGCGCGGTGGCGCAGGCGAATCTGGCCGGCAGCGGCAGCGAGGGCAAGGGCCGCGTCAGCTCGCCACTGCAGAACGCCGAACGCAGCCAGGCCGGCGACTCGCCCGACGAGGCCGATGCGACAGGGCGGCGCGACCATCACCAGACCGCCAGGCCGCTGCTGGCCAGCCTGCGGCTGCGCGACGCAGCCCAGCCCCTGCCGCGCTCGCCACAAGAGGATGCCAGCGCGTCCGATCCGGAACGGGAACGCCGCCAGCAGGCGCTGCTGAGCCGGCTGGCCGAGATCGAGCAGCGCATCAACACCGAGGCCAGCGGCCCACGCCAGCGCTACATCGGCGCCGCCACGCGCGAGGCCGTCTACGCGAGCTACTACGCCGAACTGCGCCGCCAGATCGAGGCGCGCGGCACCGCCGAGTTCCCGGCAGTCGCCGGGCGCAAGCTGTTCGGCGAGCTGACGCTGCTGATCACGGTCGACCACGAGGGCCGCGTGCTGGCCACCGAGCTGCTGCAAGGCAGCGGCAGCGAGGCGCTCGATCTGCGGGCGCAGGCGCTGGTGCGCGGCATGAACTTCGGCCGTTTCGACCCAACGCTGCGGCAGCAGGCCGACCGGGTGGTGGTCGCGTCGCGCTTTCGCTTCACGCGCGGCGGTGACGCGCCAGGTGCATGGTGAACGGCAACCAGACCGGCTCCCCGCTGCGGCGCTGGCTGCTCTGGCTGCTGGCGGCTTTCATCGCGCTGCAGGTCTTCTTCGTGGGACGGATCGCGCTGATGGCGGTCATCGATCCACAGAGCACGGCCTTCCAGCGCTCGGAGGCCTGGCGCCTCGCGCGCGACGACTACCGGCACAGAAAATGGTCGCAGCAGTGGCTGGACTACGACCGGATCTCGCCCCAGCTCAAGCGCGCGGTGATCGCGTCGGAGGATGGCGGCTTCACCGCGCACGAGGGGGTGGAATGGGACGCGCTGGAGGCCGCCTGGCTCCGGAACGAAAAGCTGGCCGAGCAGGCCGAGCGCCAGGCCACGCGCGCCAGGGACCCTGCCCAGGTCAAGCCGGCCAAGGTGATCGGTGGCTCGACCATCACCCAGCAGCTGGCCAAGAACCTGCTGCTGTCGGGCGAACGCAGCCTGCTGCGCAAGGGACAGGAGCTGGTGCTGGCGCTGGCGCTGGAAAGCTGCCTGAGCAAGCGGCGCATCCTGGAGATCTACCTCAACAGCGTCGAATGGGGCGAAGGGGTGTTCGGTGCCGAGGCCGCCGCGCGGCGCTACTTCGGCAAATCGGCCAGCCAGTTGACTGCCCACGAGGCCGCGCGGCTGGCCGTGCTGCTGCCGGCGCCCAAGCGCTACGAGCAGCGCCCCGGCTCGGCTTACCTGGCCGGCCGCGCCGCGACCATCGTCGCGCGCATGGGCGGCGTCGCCCTGCCCTGATCGCCGCCTGCCATGCCGCGACAATAGCCGGATGAGAATCCTAGGAATCGACCCCGGCCTGCAGGCCACGGGCTTTGGCGTGATCGACGTCGATGGCCCCCGGATGGCCTATGTGGCCAGCGGCACCATCCGCACCAGCCCCGCCGAGGGCGCGCTGCTGCCCGAACGGCTCAAGGTCATCTTCGACGGCATCAGCGAGGTGGTGCAGCGCTACCAGCCCACGGTGGCGGTCTGCGAGATCGTCTTCGTCAACGTCAACCCGCAGGCCACGCTGATCCTGGGTCAGGCGCGCGGCTGCTGCCTGACCGCGCTGGTCGCCAACGGCCTGCCGGTGGCCGAATACACCGCGCTGCAGCTGAAGAAAGCCGTGACCGGCCACGGCAAGGCGGCCAAGGAGCAGGTGCAGGAGATGGTGCGCCGCCTGCTGGAGCTGCCCGGCCTGCCGGGCAAGGACGCCGCCGACGCGCTGGGTCTGTGCATCACGCACGCGCAGGTGGCGCGCACCACCGACGCGATCCGCCAGGTCGGCAAGCTACGGGCGCGCACCCACGCGGCCTACAAGGACGGGCGGATCTACTGAAGCGCGGCCGGGGCCGCGCGCGTCACCAGACCGGCGCGAGCCGGTCGAAGCCCTTGGGCGCCTGGCTGTCGCGCTCGAAAGTGACGATGTCGTAGGCGTCGGGCTGGGCCAGCAGCGCGCGCAGCAGCTGGTTGTTCAGCGCGTGGCCGCTGCGATAGGCGCTGTAGGCGGCCAGCAGCGGCTTGCCGACGATGTAGAGGTCGCCCATCGCGTCGAGGATCTTGTGCTTGACGAACTCGTCCTGGTAGCGCAGGCCATCGGCGTTGAGCACCTTGTAGTCGTCGAGCACGATCGCGTTGTCGAGCCCGCCGCCGAGCGCCAGGCCGTGCGAGCGCATCATCTCGACATCGCGCGTGAAGCCGAAGGTGCGCGCGCGCGCGATCTCGCGCGAGTACTGGCCGCTGCCGAGGTCGAACTCGACCGCCTGCCCGGTCGCGCTGACCGCCGGGTGGTCGAACTCGATCTCGAAGCTGAGCTTGAAGCCGTGATACGGATCGAGCCGCGCCCACTTGAGGCCGCGGCCCTCGCCCTCGCGCACCTCGACGGTTTTCAGCAGGCGGATGAAGCGGCGCGGCGCGTCCTGGGCGGCGATGCCCGCGCTCTGCAGCAGGTAGACGAAGGAGGCAGCCGAGCCGTCGAGGATCGGCACTTCCTCGGCCGTGATGTCGATGATCAGGTTGTCGATGCCGAGGCCGGCGCAGGCACTCATGATGTGCTCGATGGTGTGCACCTTGGCCTGGCCCTGCGAGATCGTCGAGGCCAGCCGGGTGTCGGTCACCGAGCTGGCGTTGACCGGGATCTCGACCGGATCGGCCAGGTCGACGCGGCGAAAGCGGATGCCGGTGTCGGGTGGCGCCGGGCGCAGCGTCAGCTCGACGCGCTGGCCGCTGTGCAGGCCGACGCCGACGGCCTGGGTCAGGGTCTTGAGGGTGCGTTGCGCGATCATGGGGTTGATTATCCCGGATCGCGCGTCTCCACGCGGCTGGCTGGGGGGCGCGCCTGCCAGCCTGAGCGATCAGGACGTGAGCGTGAGGTTGCCACCCGTCAGGTCGATGCCGCCTATGCTGGTGACGCCGACCAGTTGCACCACCATGTCGTTGGCAGTGACACCAGCCGTGCCGTCCGAGACGAACAGATAGTAATCGCCAACGCGATTGACCTTGAAAAAGGCGAATTCGCCCGCCACGTCCTTGACCGCGTCCAAGGACAGGCTCTTGGCCACATCGACCAGTGCATCGGCCATCGTCGTGCCGGAGCCAGACGCGAAAGTGGCGACGCCAGTAGTGGCATTGATCGATGCCCTGTCTGCGGCAGCAGCCGTCGCCACGCCCCCTTTGCTCAAACTGGCGCTGTAATCGATCAGATCGCCCGTGCCGACCACGCCTTTGGCGTAGTCCTTGATCTGGTCAAAGCCTGTCGTCTGACCGCTGTCACCAGCGGCAAACACGAACGTGTCTTTACCAGTGCCACCGGTCAGTACGTCGGCACCTTTGCCGCCCTTGAGAATGTCATTGCCGGCGTTACCGAGCAGCGTGTTAGCCAAACCGTCTCCGTTGAGCGTATCAGCCGCTGAGCCACCAGTCAGGTTCTCGATGTTCTTGAGGCTGTCCTCCACCACCCCGCCGATATTCACATTGACAGCAGTGGCGCCATTGAGGGTGACCGCGACAGCTGTGGTCTTGTCCGAATAATCCGCCGTATCGGTGCCTGCACCGCCATCCAGCGTGTCTTTGCCAAAGCCACCCTTGAGAACGTCATTGCCGTTCTGTCCGCTGAGTACATTCGCTGAGTCGTTGCCCGTGATCGTGTCGTTGTAGTTGCCGGCGATGACGTTCTCAATGCCGCTAAGAGTGTCAGAGCCGATCTTGGCGGCATCGTTACCTGCGGTCGAGGTGGCGTTGCCCTTGACCAAGTCGACCGTGATGGCAGCAGTCGCAGAGGTGTACTTGATGGTGTCGCTACCCAAGCCACCGATATAGTTGTCGTCGCCAGCGCCGTCGCCGCCTACGATGAGGTCGTCGCCATCGCCGCCATCGACTGTGTCATCGCCGGTACCGGCGTAGAGGACGTCCGAGCCGCCGCCGCCGCCGAGGCTGTCATCGCCTAGGCCACCCGTCAGCTCGTTGTCGGCAGTGCTGCCGACGATGGTGTCGTCTCCCTCGCTACCGATCACGTCTTCGATCGAGATCAAGGTGTCGGCGCCGTCTCCCTTGGCCTTGCCCGTGGCGAGGTTCACGCTGACAAAACCGGCTGCAGCATCGCTGAAATCCGCCAGGTCGTCACCCGTGCCACCGTTGAGGATGTCGTTGCCCAGACCGCCGACCAGGCTGTCGGTGCCTTCTCCACCAAGCAGCGTGTCGTTACCCGCGCCACCATCGAGGGTGTCGGCGCCCGTGCCACCGTCGAGCTGGTTCTTGTTGTCGTTGCCGCTGAGCTCGTTGCTCAGGGCGTTGCCGGTCAGGCTGGCCTCACCACTACCATCCTGGATTTCGGCCTTCTCAATGTTGGCTCCGAGCGTGTAGGTGATGGTCGACATGACGATGACCGTG
Organism: Malikia sp.; assembly: GCF_028687635.1. Lineage (GTDB taxonomy): Bacteria > Pseudomonadota > Gammaproteobacteria > Burkholderiales > Burkholderiaceae_C > Malikia. Next base: position 273,708 of record NZ_JAQTZS010000001.1, read on the forward strand.
TCTTCATCGGTGCTAGCGCCCTGGTCGTCAATCACATCGCCGGCGTCATCCACGTAGTAGGTGTCATTGCCAGCGCCACCGACCATCAAGTCGGCACCCTCGCCGCCGTTCAGGATGTCGTTGCCTGCGCCACCCTTCAGGGTGTCATCACCTTCTTCGCCGTAGAGTTTGTCATTGCCGTTTCCGCCATCGACCAGATCATCGTCATAGCCGCCGTAAACCCAGTCGTTGCCATCTTCACCGTAGAGTTCGTCGTCATCTTCCTGACCATAAACACGGTCATCACCACGTCCACCACGGATATCGTCCATGTCGCCCCTGCCATAAAGGCGGTCGGCACCGTTTTTCCCCTGAATGTAATCGATTTCGTCTTTGCCGTACTTCTGGAACGGTGCGTCTTCTGTGTCGTCGTTATTGGTCAGACCAATCGAGTTGACGGTCACCCGCTTGTAGGACAGGTCGGTCGTGTCCACCTTGGCGGTGAGGTTGTAGCCGACATTTTTGTCGTTGTCGTAATCATCCAGGCCGGTAACGGTCAGGGATTGAGCAATGTTCCAGTTGGCCTGAGTGAAGGTCAGACTGGAAGTACCAAGCTTGGCTTCGCTGGTATCCGACAGCGCGAACTGGATAGTCACCGGGTTAACTGGTGCCTTGGCGAGCTTGATGGAGAACACGGCGGTGCTGCCGTCTTCGCCAGTCTCCTTGTCATCACCCGTGATGATCACTTCAGGATTCAGGGCTTCCGCAAGGACGGCGGCAGTGGTTTTCGACTCGGTAAAGCCGCCGCCGTCGGTGTAGGACAGGCGAGCGGAGATGGATTTACCCACATCGGATTTTGTGAGGGTGTAGGAGTCCTGAATGGCGCCAGAGATGGCAGATCCATCGCTCAGCCACTGAACCTCGGCGACTCCTGGGCCATCAAGGTCTTCGAGGGTACTGACAACTTTGAGCACTTTTCCTTCAATGGCTGTCCCGCTAAGGGTCACAGATCCTGTAAGTGCGTCGTTGACATTGGCTACTAGACTGGTGGCGGTGCTGGTCACAGCTTCAGCAGTACCAAGACCGTCGATATAACTCAAGGTAACGGTGATGGCTTTGCCGACTTCGGCCTGATTGAGCGTGTAGGTCGAGCTGGTCGCGCCGGTGATCGCGGTGCCGTTGGCCTCCCACTGGTAGCTGATCGTGCCTAGATTATCCAAATCGGCCAGCGTATGGCTTGCAGTCAGGCTCTGGCCCTGCGTGGCAGTACCTCCGATAGTGACACTGCCGGTAGGAGCGTCGTTGACATCAACCAAGTTAACAACAACGGTACCAGAGCCTGTCTTTGAGCCATCCGACGCTCTGACGGAGAGGCTGAAGCTGGATTGAGTTTTATAGTTCAGATCATCGGCATCGTTCACCGTGATCAGGCCGTCTGAAGATCGGATGGAAAAAGCCGCATTGCCGTCACCATCGACATCCGTGTTACCGGAATAAATCGCATAGGTGATGCTGTCTCCGTCGGAGTCGCTGGCATACACGTCATGGACACTGGTGCCCGCGGCGGACTTCTCGTTAAGAGAGACGGATGAACCGCTTACCGATGGTGCGTAATAATTTGATTTATAGGTTTCAACCAGAGTGAGCTTGTATTGCGAGGCACTGCTATCCGAGACAGCGACATAGTAATAGTCTGAAGCACCGGGGCTGAAAGTCACCGAACCAGCAGAACCCGATTTCACGAGGTTGCCGGAGGCATCATAGATGCTGACATCAGGCGTGTTGTATTGACCGTTGCTGGTATTACTTGCCCAAGAGGTGCCACTGGCTTGAATGGTGTACTGATAGCTTCCACTGCTGAGATAGCCGAGCGAATAATAGTCCTTGTCAGAGGAGCTGGATATATACCCGTAAGCAGCCTCACCAGTCCCCAGATAATAGGAGCTGTTCACATAACCAGGCGCATCATAAGAACCTGCACTGTAGCCGTAGTAGCCGTAGCTATAGCTATAGTTATAGTTATAGTTATAGTTATAGTTGTATCCATAACTGGCATCTTTTTCGTCATAGCTGTAATAGTTGGCCATCTCGAACCTCCAAAATCAAAATTTTTCTACTGAAAAGCACCCTGAAACCAGTCGTGCCACTGTCAAGAAACCGTCATGGCAACGGGCTCTACGGGTTGTTCCCTCTTCAGGAGTCCCTGCTCGACCATCTTTTCGAGCACGGCGCTCAACTGCTGATGGGTTCGCAGCAAGGCCGGCAGGGTCATGGCCAGACTGCCCACGGGTTGCACGGCAGCCTTGTCCTCGACAAGGTTCTGTATGTTGACCAGGTCGAGGCGGACGATGCCATCGATCAGGCGGATGTTGGCGATGCCGTCGGCGTAGAGTGTTTGCATGTTTTTTCCAGAAATCTGGTTTCTACAGGAGTTTTGCCATTATTAAATATGTAGCCAATTTTACCACTCAATAACAAGCCACAAGAAAACCATGTCATGCTTGAAAAATGATTCGAGCGCCGCTTTTACTCGGAAAATTCAAGTAAATATGTTCGAATTGATTACCAAAACGCAGAATCGATCTTCTGGCATGGGTCAAAAAAAATCGCGCACAACGGCGCGATTCACCAGGCTGGCAACGCCTTGAAACGGAGGGGCCTCACCCCTCCTCCCCCAAGAAGCCCCCGCTCTGCCGCGCCCACAGCCGCGCATAGAGCCCGCCCCGCGCCAGCAGCTCGGCATGGGTGCCGGTCTCGGCGATGCGGCCCTGGTCCAGCACGATGAGCCGGTCCATCGCCGCGATGGTCGACAGGCGGTGCGCGATCGCGACCACGGTCTTGCCCTCCATCAGCCGGTACAGGCTGGCCTGGATGGCGGCCTCGACCTCGGAGTCGAGCGCGCTGGTGGCCTCGTCGAGCAGCAGGATCGGCGCATCCTTGACCATCACGCGCGCGATCGCGACGCGCTGACGCTGGCCGCCCGACAGCTTGACGCCGCGCTCGCCGACATGGGCGTCGTAGCCTTGGCGGCCTTGCGGGTCGCTCAGGGTCTGGATGAACTCGTGCGCCTCGGCCTTCTTCGCGGCCTCGACCATGGCGGCGTCGCCGGCGTCGGGCCGGCCATAGAGGATGTTGTCGCGCACCGAGCGGTGCAGCAGCGAGGTGTCCTGGGTCACCATGCCGATATGCTCGCGCAGGCTGTCCTGCTGCACCGACGCGATGTCCTGGCCATCGACCAGGATGCGGCCCTGCTCCAGGTCATGAAAGCGCAGCAGCAGGTTGATCAGGGTCGACTTGCCGGCGCCGGAACGGCCCACCAGGCCGATCTTCTCGCCCGGGCGGATGGTCAGGTCGAGCCCGTCGATCACCCAGCGCGGCGCCGCGCCCAAGGCGGCCGACTGGCCGTAGCCGAAGCTGACGCGCTCGAAGCGGACCTCGCCGCGCGGCACCCGCAGCGGCGGCGCGCCGGGCCGGTCGACCACGCGCTGCGGCTGCGCCAGCGTGTTGATGCCGTCCTGCACCGTGCCGACATGCTCGAACAGCGAGGCCATCTCCCACATCACCCAGTGCGACATGCCGTTGAGGCGCAGCGCCATCGCGCTGGCCGCCGCCACCGCGCCGATGCCGACCTGGCCCAGGCTCCACAGCCACAGGGCCACCCCGGCGGTGCTGACGATCAGCGCCATGCTGAGCAGGTGGTTGACGACCTCGATGCCGCTGACCAGGCGCATCTGGCCATGCACGGTCAGCATGAATTCCTGCATCGCCGACTTGGCGTAGCTGGCCTCGCGCCCGGCGTGCGAGAACAGCTTGACGGTCGCGATGTTGGTGTAGGCGTCGGTGATGCGCCCGGTCATGAGCGAGCGCGCATCGGCCTGCGCGCGCGAGACGCGCGACAGCCGTGGCACGAACCAGCGCAGCGAGACCGCGTAGAGCGCGACCCAGCCCAGGAAGGGCAGCAGCAGCCAGGCATCGAAGCCGCCCAGCACGGCGGTCATGGTGACAAAGTAGATGGTGACGAAGACCAGGATGTCGGTCAGCGTCAGGCAGGTGTCGCGCACCGCGAGCGCGGTCTGCATCACCTTGGCCGCGACGCGGCCGGCGAACTCGTCCTGGTAGAAGGCCATGCTCTGGCCCAGCATCAGGCGGTGGAAGTTCCAGCGCAGCCGCATCGGGAAGTTGCCCGCCAGCGTCTGGTGCTTGAGCATCGTCTGCAGCGCGACCAGCACCACGCTGGCGAGCACCAAGGCGCCCAGCAGCAGCAGCTGGCTGCCGTGGCGCTCCCAGAGCTGCTGCGGCGGCACCTGCCCCAGCCAGTCGACCAGCCGACCGAGCATGGCGAACAGCAGCGCCTCGAAGGCACCGATCGCCGCCGTCAGCAGCGTCATGCCCAGGATGTAGGGCCGCAGGCCCCGGGTGCCCTCCCAGAGGAAGGCCGCGAAGCCGCGCGGCGGCGTGCGCGGCGCGGCTTGCGGGTAGGGATCGACACGCCACTCGAAGCAGCGCCAGAGGGCGAAGCCCTGGTCGTTGCGCGGGCTCAAACCTCAGTCGGCCTGGCGACGCAGGAAGGCCGGGATCTCGATGTCGTCCATGCCGCCCGAGGACAGCGCGTCGACGCGCGAGGCGGCCGTGGTGCGATCGACCGGCTTGCGCCAGATGGTCGGCACGCCGAGGTCACCGCCGGCGGCCGTGACCGCGCCACCCAGGCCGGAATGGCCGCTGGGCTGACGCAAGCCCGCCGACAGCTCGAAGGGGTCGGTGCCGGTGCGCACGCCGGTCTGGACCACGGTCAGCGGCTGGCGCGCGGCCTGGCGGTTCAGGCCGGTGGCGACCACGGTGACGCGGATCGCGTCGCCCAGCGACTCGTCGTAGGCGGTGCCATAGATGACATGGGCATCGGGCGCGGCGAAGGCCCGGATGGTGTTCATCGCGACCTTGGATTCGCTCAGCTTGAGCGAGCCCCGGCCGGCGCTGATCAGCACCAGCACGCCCTTGGCGCCGCGCATGTCGACGCCTTCGAGCAGCGGGCAGGCGACGGCCTGCTCGGCGGCGATGCGGGCCCGGTCCGGACCGCTGGCGATGGCGGTGCCCATCATGGCCTTGCCGGGCTCGCCCATCACGGTGCGCACGTCCTCGAAGTCGACGTTGACCATGGCCTCGACGTTGATGATCTCGGCGATGCCGCCGACCGCGTTCTTGAGCACGTCGTTGACCTCGGAGAAGGCGTCATCGAGGATCGCGTCATCGCCCATGACCTCGAGCAGCTTGTCGTTGAGCACGACGATCAGCGAGTCGACGTTGGCTTCGAGCTCGGCCAGGCCGGCATCGGCGTTGCTCATGCGGCGGCCACCTTCCCAGTCGAAAGGCTTGGTCACCACGCCCACGGTCAGGATGCCCATCTCCTTGGCCAGCTTGGCGATCAACGGCGCGGCGCCGGTGCCGGTGCCCCCGCCCATGCCGGCGGTGATGAAGAGCATGTGCGCGCCATCGATCGCGGCGCGGATGTCGGACTCGGCCATCTCGGCGGCGATGCGGCCCTTCTCGGGCTTGCTGCCGGCGCCCAGACCGGACTGGCCGAGCTGGATCTTGCGGTGCGCGGCGGCCTTGTTGAGCGCCTGCGCATCGGTGTTGGCGCAGATGAACTCGACGCCCTGCACCTGGCAACGGATCATGTGATCGACCGCGTTGCTGCCGCCGCCACCCACACCGATCACCTTGATCAGGGTGCCGCGGTTGAATTCCTCGACTTCGATCATCTCGATGCTCATTTCCCTACTCCTTGCATGCGTTTGAACCTGAAACTAGAACCACCCGAAAAACCTGCCTGGGTGCCGGCTCAGAAGTTGCCGACGAACCAGTCCTTGATCCGGCCCAGCGTGCCCTGGACCGATCCCGTCTTCTGCGCCACCTTCTGGCCACGCAGGCGGTCCAGCCTGGCTTGCTCGAGCAGGCCCATGACGGCGGCCGAGCGCGGCTGCGCGACCATGTCGCTGAGCGCGCCCGCATAGCGCGGCACGGCGCGGCGCACCGGCTTGAGGAAGATGTCCTCGCCGAGCTCGACCATGCCGGGCATGACCGAGCTGCCGCCGGTCAGCACGATGCCCGACGACAGCCGTTCCTCGTGACCCGAGTCGCGGATCACCTGCTGCACCAGCGCGAAGATCTCCTCGACGCGCGGCTCGATCACGCCGGCCAGCGCCTGGCGGCTCAGCATGCGCGGGCCGCGGTCGCCCAGGCCGGGCACCTCGACCCGCTGCTCGGGGTCGGCCAGCAGCTGCTTGGCGTAGCCATGCTCGACCTTGATTTCCTCGGCGTCCTTGGTCGGCGTGCGCAGCGCCATCGCGATGTCGCTCGTGATCAGGTCGCCAGCGATCGGGATCACCGCGGTGTGGCGGATCGCGCCGCCCGAGTAGATCGCGACGTCGGTGGTGCCCGCGCCGATGTCGACCAAGGCGACGCCGAGCTCCTTCTCGTCCTCGGTCAGCACGGCGTGGCTGGATGCCAGCGGGTTGAGCATCAGGCGCTCGACCTCCAGGCCGCAGCGGCGCACGCATTTCATGATGTTCTCGGCCGCGCTCTGGGCTCCGGTCACGATGTGGACACGGGCGTCGAGGCGGATGCCGCTCATGCCGACCGGCTCCTTGACCTCGTGGCCATCGATGATGAACTCCTGCGGCTCGGCCAGCAGCAGGCGCTGGTCGTTCGGGATGTTGACGGCCTTGGCCGCCTCGATCACACGGGCCACGTCGGCGGGCATGACCTCGCGGTCCTTGACCGGCACCATGCCGCTCGAATTCATGCCGCGGATATGGCTGCCGGTGATGCCGGTGTAGACGCGCGCGATGTGGCAGTCGGCCATCAGCTCGGCTTCCTTGAGCGCTTGCTGGATGCTGGCGACGGTGGCGTCGATGTTGACGACCACGCCGCGCCGCAGGCCGCTGCTCGGCGCCACGCCCAGACCGGCCAGCTTGAGCTGACCACCGGGCTGGACCTCCGCCACCACCACCATGACCTTGGCGGTACCGATGTCGAGTCCGACCACGATGTCTTTCTGTTCCTTGGCCATCTGTCTACCTCGATTATTTCTTACGGACCCGGACTCGGACTCGGGCAGCGAGCGCCGCCGCGGCCTTGTCGTCCGTGACGGTCTGGACGCCGCGCATGCGCACGGCGTAGCCATTGGGATAACGCAGGTCGGCGGACTCCAGGTCACGCCCGCCGTAGCGCGCGATCAGCTCGGGCCAGGTCGCCCCGAAACGACGCGCGCGCGCCAGCAATTCGGTCGAATCACCGCGGCCGAGCTCGATCACCGTACCACCTGTCAGCGTGGCGCGCCAGTGGCCACTGGCATCGAGTTCGAGCCGGCTGATGCCATGCTGCAGCGACTGGAACACCGGTTGCAACTGGCGGTAGAGCGCGTAGACCTGCTCCGAACGGCCCTCGGGGCCGAGCAGCTCGGGCCAGGTCGCGGTCTGGGGCTCGTCGGGATCGGCCTCGAACACCACCCCCTGGAAATTGACCAGCGTGTCGCTGCCGGCTTCCCCCCACCAGGCGGCCGCCTCATGCTCCTCCAGCGTGACATGCAGGCGATTCGGAAACTCGCGCTTGACCACGGCCTGGCGCACCCAGGGGGCGCTCTCGAACAGGCGCTTGACCTCCTGCAGGTCCAGCGTCAGGAAGCTGCCGCGCAGCTGCGGCGCCAGGATGGCGCGAAAGGCGACCTCGTTCTGGTGCTCGACCTCGCCATCGATGACGATGTGGCCCAGCGTCCAGGACGGGTGGCGCGCCGCCCACAGCGCGGCGCTGCCGAGCGCGGCCAAGGCCACGCCCAGGAACAGGGCCGAAGCGACCCAGTTCATCAGGCGGACGTCGAACGGCAAGGCGGAGCGGGTCGCCATTTCAGTCTCCGTGCGGCACGGGCAGCGGATTGTCGAGGCTGGCCGAAGCCAGCACCCGCAGGCAGAGCTGCTCGTAGCTGAGGCCGGTCGAGCGCGCCGACATCGGCACCAGCGAATGGCTGGTCATGCCGGGCGAGGTGTTGATCTCCAGCAGATAGGGCCGGCGCGCGCGGGCATCGATCATCACGTCGGCGCGGGCCCAGCCACGACAGCCCAGGGTGCGAAAGGCCTTCAGCACCAGGGCCTGGACGGCGGCCTCCTCGCCCTCGGGCAGCCCGCAGGGCACCAGGTACTGGGTGTCGTCGGTGAAGTACTTGTGCTCGTAGTCGTAGTTGCCGTCCGGCGCGACGATGCGGATCACCGGCAGCGCGCTGGCCTGCGCGCCCGTGCCCAGCACCGGGCAGGTGACCTCGTCGCCGGCGATGAACTGCTCGCACAGCACCTCGGGGTCGTGGCGCGCGGCCAACGCATAGGCCTGCGCGCATTGCGCCGCATCGGTGACCTTGGTCAGACCCAGGCTGGAGCCCTCGCGCGCCGGCTTGACGATCATCGGCGCACCGAGCTCGGCCAGCGCGGCGACCGTCTGCTCGACACTGTCGACCTGGCGCCAGGCCGGCGTCGACAGGCCCTCTGCCAGCCAGATGCGCTTGGTCATGATCTTGTCCATCGCGACGCTCGACGCCAGCACGCCGGAGCCGGTGTAGGGAATGCCCATCAGCTCAAGCGCGCCCTGCACCGTGCCGTCCTCGCCGAAGCGTCCGTGCAGGTTGATGAAGACGCGCTCGAAGCCCTCGCGCTTGAGCTCGCCGAGGTCACGCCGCGCGGGGTCGAAGGCCTGGGCATCGACGCCCTGGTCCAGCAGCGCCTGCAGGACGCCCTGGCCCGACATCAGCGAGATCTCGCGCTCGCCAGAAAAGCCGCCCATCAGGACGGCGACCTTGCCCATGGCCTTGGGATTGATGCCATCGGTCGCGTTCATGCGGCCTCCTTGTCAGCGGTCGGGGCGGCGGCCAGCGCCACCAGCTGGGCTGGCACCGCGCCGATCGAACCCGCGCCCATGCAGAGCACCACGTCGCCATCGCGCGCGTTGTCGAGCACGGCCCGCGCCATGTCGGCGATCGGGTCGATGAACACCGGTTCGACCTTGCCCGCGACGCGCAGCGCGCGCGCCAGGGCCCGGCCATCGGCCGCCACCACTGGCGCCTCGCCGGCGGCATAGACCTCGGCCAGCAGCACCGCGTCGGCCTGGCCGATGACCTTGACGAAGTCCTCGAAGCAATCGCGGGTGCGGCTGTAGCGGTGCGGCTGGAAGGCCAGCAGCAGGCGCCGGCCAGGGAAGGCACCGCGCGCGGCGGCCAGCGTGGCGGCCATCTCGACCGGGTGGTGGCCGTAGTCGTCGATCACGGTCGCCTGGCCGCCCGTGGGCAGCGCGACCTCGCCGTAGCGCTGGAAGCGCCGGCCCACGCCCTTGAACTGGGCCAGCGCTTCGAGCAGCGCCTCGTCGGGCACGCCGAGCTCGACCGCGACCGCGATCGCCGCCAGCGCGTTGAGCACGTTGTGGTGGCCCGGCAGGTTGAGCACCACGTCGAGATCGGGCAGCTGGACGCCGTTGCGGCGCTGGACGCGGAAATGCATCTGGCCACCGACGGCGCGGATGTCGAGCGCGCGCACCTGCGCGTCCTCGGCGATGCCGTAGCTGGTGATCGGGCGCTCGATGCGCGGCAGCAGCTCGCGCAGGGTCGGATCGTCGACGCAGACCACCGCCGCGCCGTAGAAGGGCATGTGGTGCAGGAACTCGACGAAGGCATCCTTGAGCCGGCCGAAGTCGTGGCCGTAGGTCTCCATGTGGTCGGCGTCGATGTTGGTGACGACCGCCAGCACCGGCAACAGCTTGAGGAAGGAGGCATCGGACTCGTCGGCCTCGACCACGATGTACTCGCCCGAGCCCAGGCGCGCGTTGGCGCCGGTGCTGTTGAGCTTGCCGCCGATCACGAAGGTCGGGTCCAGCCCGGCGGCCGCCAGCACGCTGGCGACCAGGCTGGTGGTGGTGGTCTTGCCGTGGGTGCCGGCGATCGCCACGCCCTTCTTCATGCGCATCAGCTCGGCCAGCATGACGGCGCGCGGCACCACCGGAATCAGCTTGGCGCGGGCGGCCAGCACCTCGGGGTTGTCGGCCTTGACCGCGGTCGAGGTCACGATGCAGTCGGCGCCCTCGATGTAGGCGGCATTGTGGCCCTGGTGCACGCGGGCGCCGAGCTCGATCAGGCGGCGCGTGACCGGGCCGTAGCCGAGGTCGCTGCCCGAGATGCGGTAGCCCAGGGTCAGCAGCACCTCGGCGATGCCGCTCATGCCGGAGCCACCGATGCCGACGAAATGGATATGCCGGATGGCGTGTTTCATGTTCCTGTTTTCTCTTTCTTGTCTATCAGGCGCTCGCAGGCGGCCACCATGGCCTCGACCGCGCCGGTCTGGCGCAGCGCGCGGGCTTTTGCCGCGCGGGCTTGCAGTTCGACCCGATCCAGACCTTGCAGCAGGCCGGCCAGCCGCTCGGGCGTGAGTTCGGCCTGCGGCAGCAGCCAGCCCGCGCCGGCATCGACCAGGAAGCGCGCATTGTGGGTCTGGTGGTCATCGACCGCGTGCGGGAAAGGCACGAAGGCCGCCGCCGCGCCGACCGCGGCCAGTTCGGTCACGGTGCTGGCGCCAGCGCGGGCGATCACGAGATCGGCAGCGGCGAAGGCCCGCGCCGTGTCGCGGATGAAGGGGGTCAGGGTGGCCAGCACGCCGGCTTCGGCGTAGGCCGCGCGCAAGGCGTCGATCTGCTTTTCGCCGCCCTGGTGGGTGACGACCGGGCGCTGCTCGAAGGGGATCAAGGCCAGCGCGCGCGGCACCACGTTGTTGAGCGCCTGCGCGCCCAGGCTGCCGCCGACCACCAGCAGCTGCAGCGGACCGCTGCGGCCGGCAAAGCGCACGGCCGGCTCGGGCTGCGCCAGGAATTCGGCGCGCAAGGGGTTGCCGATCCATTCACCGCCGGGCAGCGCGTCGGGGTAGGCGCTGAAGGACCGCTCGGCCAGCTTGGCCAGCCAGCGGTTCGACAGGCCGGCGATCGAGTTCTGCTCGTGCAGCAGGATGGGCACGCCGGCGAGTCGCGCCGCCAGCCCGCCCGGCACCGTGATGTAGCCCCCCAGGCCCAGCACGACGTCGGGCTGGACGCGCCTGAGCACGCGCCTGGCTTGAGTCAACGCGCGCGCCAGCCGCAGCGGCAGCCAGGCCAGCGTCTTGAGTCCCTTGCCGCGCACGCCGCCGAACTCGATCGGCTCGAAGGCGAAACCGCGCGGCGGCACCAGCCGCTCCTCCATGCTGGCGGGCACGCCGAGCCAGTGCACGCGCCAGCCGCGCGCGCGCAGCGCCTCGGCCACCGCCAACCCGGGGAAGATATGGCCGCCGGTGCCACCAGCCATCACGAGCGCACAGGGCTGACTCATACCCGGCCTCCGTGCATCAGCTGCTTGTTCTCATGGTCGATGCGCAGCACGATCGCGATCGCGACCAGATTCATCAGGATGGCGGAGCCGCCGTAGCTCATCAAGGGCAGCGTCAGGCCCTTGGTCGGCAGCACGCCCAGGCAGACACCAAAATTGATCAGCGCCTGGAAACCGAGCCAGAGGCCCACGCCCTGCGCCACCAGGCCGGAAAACAGTTGATCGAGCGCGACCGCCTGGCGACCGATCTGCATGATGCGGCGCGTGAGCCAGAAGAAGGTGAACACCAGCGCGAACACGCCGACCAGTCCGAACTCCTCGCCGATCACGGCCAGCAGGAAGTCGGTGTGGCCCTCGGGCAGCCAGTGCAGCTTCTCGACGCTCGATCCCAGGCCGACGCCGTGGATCTCGCCGCGACCGATCGCGATCAGCGAATGGCTGAGCTGGTAGCCCTTGCCGAGCGCGTATTTCTCGTCGAAAGGTTCGAGGAAGGCGAGCGCGCGCGCCAGACGCCAGGGCGAAAACATGATGGCAATCGAGAGGCCCAGCACCAGGAAGGCGCCGATGACCATCATCACCTTGAGGTTGACGCCGCCCAGGAACAGGATGCCGAATGCGATGACGGTGATCACGATCAGCGCGCCCAGGTCGGGCTCTCGCATCAGCAAGCCACCGGCGGCGGCCACCGCGAGGCCCATCGGAAAGATGGCCTTCATGAAACTCTCCTTGACCTCCATCTTGCGCACCATGTAGCCGGACGCGTAAGCCACCATCGTGATCTTGGCGAACTCGGAGGGCTGGAAGTTGATGAGGCCCAGCGGTATCCAGCGCGTCGCGCCGTTGACATTGCGACCCACCACCAGCACCAGCGCCAGCAGCAGCAGCGCGCAGAAAAAGAGCCGCTTCGAGTACTTTTCCCAGAAGCTCATCGGCACCTGAAACGCGAGGTAGCCGGCCAGGATGCCGAGCAGGATGGAGCTGCCATGACGAACCGCGAAGTGCAGCGGCGAGAGATTGCCGAAGCGAGGGTTGTCGGCCAGCGCGATCGAGGCCGAATAGACCATCACGAGACTGAAGCACAGCAGGCCGAGCACGACCCAGAGCAGCATCTGGTCGAAACCCACGTCGCGCACCCAGCGGTCGGAGCGCCCACCCGAGTAGTCCCGGCTCGACAGGTGGACCGGGATGTCGGACACGCCAGCACCCTTGCGGCCCAGCAGCCTGGCCAAGCCAGCGGCGATGCGCTTCATGCCGGCGTCCCCTCGTCTTGCTGCAGCTCCCGCACCGCCTCGACGAAGACCTGGGCGCGGTGCGCGTAGTCCTTGAACATGTCGAGGCTGGCGCAGGCGGGCGACAGCAGCACGGCGTCGCCGGCTTGCGCCTGGCGCGCGCACCATTGCACGGCCTCGGGCAGCGTGGCGCAATCGTGCAGCGGCACGCGGCTGGCGACGAGCGCGGCGCGAATCTCGGCGGCGTCGCGACCGATCAGCGCGACCGCGCGGACGTAGCGCGCGACCGGCTCGGCCAGCGGGCCGAAGTCCTGGCCCTTGCCGTCGCCGCCCAGGATCACGACCAGCTTGCGCTCCGGCCCCAGACCCTTGAGCGCGGCCAGCGTGGCGCCGACGTTGGTGCCCTTGCTGTCGTCGATGTACTCGACCGCGCCGACGATCGCGACCGGCTCGACCCGGTGCGGCTCGCCGCGGTATTCGCGCAAGCCGTGCAGCATCGGCGCCAATGGCGCGCCAGCGGCCGTGGCCAGCGCCAGCGCGGCCAGCGCGTTGCTGGCGTTGTGACGACCCCGGATGCGCAGCGCCTCGGCCGGCATCAGTCGCTGCAGGTGGATTTCTTCTTCCTCGGCCGCGCGGCCACGGCGCACGGTCTCGTCGGCCGGCAAGGCGCGCACCAGCCAGCTCATGCCGTTGACGGTCTCCAGGCCCCAGTCACCGGCACGCTGCGGCGCCTCGGTGCCGAAGCTCTGGTTCGCGCGCGCTGGCACCGTCCTGGTCCGCCGGCCCTCTTGCACGGTCTGCGGCCGCGGCTGCCAGCCCATCACGGTGGCATCGTCGCGGTTGAGCAGCATCAGCGCGCGCTGGCCGAAGATGCGGGACTTGGCTTCGGCGTAGGCCGCCATGCCACCATGCCAGTCGAGGTGGTCCTGCGTCACGTTGAGCACGGTCGCGGCGGTCGGCTCGAAGCCCTGCATGCCATCGAGCTGGAAGCTCGACAGCTCAAGCACCCAGGCCTCGGGCAGCTCGCCGCTGTCCAGACGGGCCTGCAGCGTGTCGAGCAGGGTCGGACCGATATTGCCCGCCACCGCGACCTTGACGCCAGCCCATTCGAGCAGATGCGCGGTCAGCGCGGTGGTGGTGGTCTTGCCGTTGGTGCCGGTGATCGCCAGCACCTTGGGCTGATAGGGAGCGCTGTCCTCAGCGGGCTGCGCCAGCGTGGCGAGCGCCTGCGCGAACAGGCCGAGCTCGCCGACCACCGGCACGCCGATCGCCTGCGCGGCCCGCGCCAGGGCGCTCAGCTGGGCCGGCGCGATGCCGGGGCTGCGGCAGACCATGGCCCAGGGCCTGCGCTGGAACAGTTCAGCATCGAAGGCGGACTGGACCAGGGTCACGGCGGGGAGTTCGGCCGCCAGCGTGGCGGCCTGGGGCGGCGCGGCCCGCGTATCGGCCACCGTCACGCGGGCGCCAGCCTTGGCGCACCAGCGCGCCAGCGCGAGCCCGGACGCACCCAGGCCCAGCACGAGCACGTCGCGATCTTGCAGCAGGGGCAGGAAATTCACCATCTCGGACCTCAACGCAGCTTCAGGGTGGACAGGCCGAGCAGGCACAGCAGCATCGTGATGATCCAGAAGCGCACCACGACCTGGGTCTCGCGCCAGCCGGATTTCTCGAAATGGTGGTGCAACGGCGCCATCTTGAGGATGCGCCGGCCCTCGCCATACTTCTTCTTGGTGTACTTGAACCAGGACACCTGCAGCATGACCGACAGCGCCTCGACGACGAACACGCCACCCATGATCGCGAGCACGACTTCCTGGCGCACGATCACCGCGATGGTGCCGAGCGCGCCGCCGAGCGCCAGCGCGCCGACATCGCCCATGAACACCTGCGCCGGGTAGGCGTTGAACCAGAGAAAGGCCAGTCCCGCGCCACCCATGGCCGCGCAGAAGATCAGCAGCTCGCCCGCGCCCGGGATATAGGGCAGGAACAGGTATCTGGCGAACACCGAGTTGCCCGTCAGGTAGGCGAACACGCCGAGCACCGCGCCGACCATCACGACCGGCATGATGGCCAGGCCATCTAGACCGTCGGTCAGGTTGACGGCGTTGCTGGAGCCGACGATCACGAGGTAGGTCATGACGACGAAGCCCAGCATGCCGAGCGGGTAGGCCACTTCCTTGAAGAAGGGCACCATCAGGCCGGTCTGGGTCGGGAACTCCGTCGTGAAGCCGGACTGTGACCAGCGCACGAAGAACTCGACCATGCCGGTACCGCTGCGGCCCGAGATCGCGAACAGCAGGTAACAGGCCGACAGCAGGCCGATCAGCGACATCCAGGCGTATTTCTCGCGCGAGCGCATGCCCTCGGGGTCCTTGTTGACGACCTTGCGCCAGTCATCGACCCAGCCGATCGCGCCGAAACCCAGCGTGACGATCAGCACCACCCAGACGAAGCGGTTGCTCCAGTCGAACCAGAGCAGGGTCGAGAGCGCGATCGCGAACAGGATCAGCACGCCGCCCATGGTCGGGGTACCGCTCTTGCTCAGGTGCGACTGCATCGCGTAGCCGCGCACCGGCTGGCCGATCTTGAGCGCGGTCAGGCGGCGGATGAACCAGGGGCCGACGCCGATGCCCAGCAGCAGCGCCGTCATCGCGGCCATGACGGCGCGGAAGGTCAGGTACTGGAAGACCCGCAGGAAACCGAATTCAGGGCCCAGGCCCTGCAACCATTGCGCCAGACTGATCAGCATGGCCTCTCCTCATCCTGTGCCAACGCCTGCAACGACTGCACCAGCCGTTCCATGCGCATGAAGCGCGAGCCCTTGACCAGCACCGACCCCATGCCAGGGGCCAGCGCCAGCGCGGCGGACCGCAGCGCCTCGAAATCCTTGAAAAATCCCAGCCGGCCGTTCGATCCAGCCAGCAGCGGCGCGGCCGCCTGCTCCATCCAGCCGCCCGTCACCAGCACCGCATCGATGCCGCGCGCCAGCGCGTGACGCAGCACCTCGTCGTGGAACAGCAGGCCTTGATCGCCGACCTCGCCCATGTCGCCCAGCGCCAGCAGACGCGGCCCCGGCAACTCGGCCAGCACCTCGATCGCGGCCCGGACCGAGTCCGGATTGGCGTTGTAGCTGTCATCGACCAGGGTCAGGGCGCGACCTGAGAGGCTGAGCGGCAGCGCCCGCGAGCGACCTTTCACCGGCTCGAACGCGGCCAGGCCGCGCGCGATCGCTTCCAGCGCCACGCCAGCGGCCAGCGCACAGGCGGTGGCGGCCAGCGCATTGCCCACGTTGTGGCGGCCAGCGATGCCGAGCTCGGTTTCGAACTCGCCGGCCGGCGTGCGGGCGCGCAAACGCCAACCGCTGCCCTGCCAGTCGGCATCGCCGCTGACGTCGGCGGCGGCGCCGCCAAAGGTCAGCACGCGCCGGTCACCCGCGAGCGCGCGCCACAGCGGCGTGAATTCGTCATCGGCCGGGAACACCGCCGTGCCGTCGGCTGGCAGCGCCCGGAAGCATTCCGCGTTCTCGCGCGCCACCGCCTCGACCGTCGCCATGAACTCCTGGTGCTCGCGCTGCGCGTTGTTGACCAGCGCCACCGTGGGCTGCGCGATATGCGCCAGCCCCACGATCTCGCCGGGATGGTTCATGCCGAGCTCGACCACCGCGAGCCGGTGGCTGGCCTGCAGGCGCAGCACGGTCAGCGGCACGCCGATCTCGTTGTTGAGGTTGCCCTGGGTCGCCAGCGCCGCCTCGCCCACGGCAGCGCGCAGGATGGACGCGATCATCTGCGTCACCGTGGTCTTGCCGTTGCTGCCGGTCACGGCGATCAGCGGCAGCTCGAACTGGGCGCGCCAGAGTCGGGCCAGCTCGCCCAGCGCCAGGCGGCTGTCGGCCACCTCGACCCCGGGCAGGCCAGCCTGCTCAAGGCCGCGCTCGGCCAGCGCGACTGCGGCGCCGGATGCGCGCGCCTGCGCCAGATAGTCATTGGCGTCGAAGCGCTCGCCGCGCAGCGCGACGAACAGGTCACCCGGCTGCAGCGTGCGGGTGTCGCTGTGCGCGCGCAGGATCTCGACCGTCGAGAGGTCGCCGACCACGGTTACGCCGTCGAGTTCGGGCAGCAGTTGCGCCAGCGTCTTCATGCCTGCACCTCCAGGCGACTCGCGCGCCAGGCCTGCAGGGCCAAGCGGCCCTGCTTCAGATCGGAAAACGGCTGCTTCACGCCCGCGATCTCCTGGTAATCCTCATGCCCCTTGCCGGCCAGCAGCACCACGTCGCGCTCGCCGGCCTGCGCGACCGCGCGCGCAATCGCGGCGGCGCGATCCGGCTCGACTTCGACCTCGGCGGGCCGGACCAGCCCGGCGCGCAGCTGCGCCAGGATCCGCAGCGGGTCTTCGGAGCGCGGGTTGTCGCTGGTCAGCAGCAGGCGATCGGACTCGCGCTCGGCGGCGGCCGCCATCAGCGGACGCTTGCCGGCGTCGCGGTCACCGCCACAGCCGACCACGCAGCACAGGCGGCCGCCGCGCTTTTCGGCCAGCGGGCGCAGCGCCTGCAGCGCCTTTTCCAGCGCGTCGGGCGTATGGCAGTAATCGACCAGCACCAGCGGCTGACCGGCCTGCTCCGCCCCCCAGGCCGACTCCATGCGACCCGGCACCGGGGTCAGCGCGGCGGCGGCCGCCACGGCAGCGATCAGCTCGTGACCCTGAGCGCGCGCCACGGCCAGCGCGCTCAGCAGGTTGTAGAGGTTGTACTCGCCGACCAGCGGCAGGCTGATCGCCTGCGGCGCGCCCGTGGAGCCATCGGCCTGGCGCTCGACCAGGCCGAAGCACAGTCCGGTCTCGGTCAACGCCCAGTCGGTCACGCGCAGCCGCGCCTGCGGCGCATGCACGGCGATGGACCACAGGTCGAGCGCGCCGGCATCGGCGCGCGGCTGCAGTTCGGCCGCCAGCAAGGCGCCGCAAGGGTCATCGAGATTGACCACCGCCGCCCGCAGCCCCGGCCAGTCGAACAGCGCGCGCTTGGCGCGCCAGTAGGCATCCATCGTGCCGTGGTAGTCCAGATGGTCCTGGGTCAGGTTGCTGAAGACGGCGCCGCGGATGCGGGTCGCGTTGAGCCGGCCTTCCTGCAGACCGATCGAGGACGCCTCGACCACGGCGGCCCGGAGGCCCGCGTCGGCCCAGCGCCGCAGGCCCGCCTGCCAGCTCACGGGGTCGGGCGTGGTCAGCCCGGTCGGCTCGAAGCCCCGGCCCGGCACCCCCATGCCCAGCGTGCCCGCCAGCGCGGCGGGCTCGCCCAAGGCGGTGAGCCATTGCGCGGTCCACCAGCCGGTCGAGGTCTTGCCATTGGTGCCGGTCAAGGCCACCACGTCCAGCTCTCGGCTGGGCTCGCCATGGAACAGGCTGGCGATCTCGCCGGTGGCAGCTTTCAGGCTCTGGAAGGCGGCCATGCGCGGATCAAGCGGATCGGTCACGAAGGGCTCGCAGCCCTCGCGCTCGACCAGGCAGGCGACCGCGCCGGCGGCCAAGGCAGCGGCGACATGGCGCCGACCGTCCTGCGCCGCGCCGGGCCAGGCCACGAAGGCATCGCCGGGCCGCACGCGCCGGCTGTCACACTGCAAGGCGCGCGCGCCTTGGCCGCGCAGCCAACGCACGGCATCGCTCGCCAGCTCGAAAGTCGCGATCACAAGGACTCCTCCACCGCCTGCGCCACGATATGGGGCTTGACGCTCATGTCGGGCTGCACGCCCAGGATGCGCAGCGCCTGCTGCACGGTCTCGCTGAACACCGGCGCCGCCACCAGGCCGCCATAGACCTGGCCGGCGCTGGGCTCGTCGAGCATGACGGCACAGATGATGCGAGGATGGTCGATCGGCGCCATGCCGGTGAACCAGGAGCGGTACTTGCCCGCGGCATAGCCCTTGCCGACCTGCTTGCGCGCGGTGCCGGACTTGCCGCCGACCGAATAGCCGATGGTCTGGGCCCGCTGGCCGGTGCCGCCGGGGCCGGTCGCCATGGCCAGCATCTTGAGCACCTGAGCGGACGTGCGCGGCGAGAACACCGGAACGCCGACGACGGGCTCGGGCCCGGGCCTCCTGAGGATGGTGGCGGGGATGATGCGCCCCTCGTTGGTGAACACCGTGTAGGAGCGCGCCATCTGGAACAGGCTGGCCGACAGGCCGTAGCCGTAGGACATGGTGGCCTGCTCGATCGGTCGCCAGGTCTTGTAGGGCCGCACGCGGCCGCCGACCACGCCGGGAAACTCCAGCTGAGGCTTCTGGCCGAAGCCGGCCGCGGTGAAAAGCTCCCACATCTCGCGCGGCTGCATCTGCATCGCCAGCTTGGTGGTGCCGACGTTGGACGACTTCTGGATCACTCCCTCGACCGTCAGCGTGCCGTAGTTGTGGGTGTCCGAGATGGTCGAGCCCGTGATCGTGATGCGACCGGGCGAGGTCTCGACGATGGTCCCGGGCTTGACGCGGCCGGATTCCAGCGCCAGCCCGATCGTGAACGGCTTCATGGTCGAGCCGGGCTCGAAGGTGTCGGTCAGCGCGCGGTTGCGCAACTGCTCGCCGGTCAGGCGCTGGCGCTGGTTCGGGTCGTAGCTCGGGTAGTTGGCCAATGCCAGCAGCTCGCCGCTCTGGGCATCGAGCACCACCACGCTGCCAGCCTGGGCCTTGTGCGCGATCACCTGATCGCGCAGCTTCTGGTAGGCGAAGTACTGGATCTTGCTGTCGATCGACAGCTGCAAGTCCTTGCCGTCCAGGGGAGGAATCGCCTCGCGGGTGTCCTCGATCACGCGGCCGAAGCGGTCCTTGATGACGCGGCGCGAGCCGGACTTGCCCGACAGCGCCTGGTTGAAGGCGAGCTCGACCCCCTCCTGCCCGACGTCCTCAACGTTGGTGAAACCGACCACATGCGCGGCCGCCTCGCCTTCCGGATAGTGCCGCTTGTACTCCTCGCGCAGGTGCAGACCCTTGATGCCGAGCGCCTTGACCTGCAGCGCCAGCGGCTCGTCGACCTGGCGCTTGATCCAGACGAAGTTCTTGCCGCCCTTGCCGATGCGGCCCTTGAGCTCCTCCAGCGACAACTGCAGCAATTCGGCGGCGCGCGCCAGCTTGGGATCGTCCAGCTCGATATCGGTGGGTTCGACCCAGATGCTCTGCGCGACCACACTGGTCGCCAGGATCACGCCATTGCGGTCGAGCACGCGGCCACGGCTGGCCGGCAGCTCAAGCGTGCGGGCGTAGCGCACCGCGCCCTCGTGCTGAAAGAAATCATTGCCCAACACCTGCACGTAGGCGGCGCGCGCCGCCATGACGGCGAAGCCCAGCGCCATCAGGCCGACGACGACCTTGCTGCGCACGGGCGGCGTCCTGCTGGCCAGCAGCGGACTGCTGCTGTAAGCAATGCCCCGGTTCACGGCTGCCCCTTCGCTGACGCGCCCGGACCCGCCTGCACATACTCCGTCACGGCCGGATTGGCCGGACGCATGCGCAGTTGACCCGCCGCGAGCTGCTGGACCCGGACCGGCGCGGCCTGGGTGTGCTTCTGCGCCAGCAGCTGGTCGTGGTCCGTCTCAAGCCGCAAGGCCTGCGACTGCGCCTTGCCCAGCGCGATGTAGACACGGCGCGACTCGTAGCGCACATGCACCAGATAAAAGGCGCTGCTCAGCAGCGCCAGCAACAAGACCAGGTTGACCCTTGTCACGGCGCCTCCACTGCGGTGCGTTCGGCCACGCGCATGACGGCGCTGCGCGCGCGCGGATTGGCCGCCACTTCAGCCTCGCCCGGCATCACGCGGCCGATGCTGCGCAAGGCCATCGGCTTCGGCAGCGCAAATGGCGCCCGGCGGTCATAGACCTCCTTGGCATGCTGGGCAATGAACTGCTTGACGATGCGGTCCTCCAGCGAGTGGAAGCTGATCACGACCAGCCGTCCACCCGGACGCAACACGCGCAGGCTGGCGCTCAGCGCTTGTTGCAGTTCTTCAAGCTCGGCATTGATGAAAATCCGAAGAGCCTGAAATGTGCGCGTTGCAGGATCCTTGCCCGGCTCGCGGGTTTTGACCGCGCCAGCCACGACTTCGGCCAGTTCGGCGGTGGTTCGCACCGGCCCCCGTTCCTGTCGGCGACGATCAATCGCCTTTGCAATCTGTTGAGCAAACCGTTCTTCGCCATAGTCACGAATCACCTCCGCCATCTGGGATATTTCGGCCTCGGCCAGCCAGTCGGCCACGCTCTCGCCCCGGGTGGGGTCCATGCGCATGTCCAGCGGCCCGTCATGCCGAAAGGAAAAACCCCGTACGGGGTCGTCGATCTGGGGCGAGCTGACCCCAAGGTCCATCAGGATGCCGTCGGCGCAGGCCGGCGGCAGCTCCGCCATGGACTTGAAGCCCTCATGGCGAATGGAAAAACGCTCGTCGTCGGCCGCCAGCGCGTCGGCCACGGCCACCGCCTGCGGGTCCTTGTCGAACGCGGTCAGACGGCCGTCGGCCGCGAGCCGCGACAGGATCAGGCGCGAATGACCGCCGCGACCAAAGGTCGCGTCGATGTAATGTCCGTCCGGCCGAATCGAAAGGGAGTCGACCGCCTCGTCCAGCAGGACGGTGCAATGAGAGAGAGGAGTTTGCACTGCCGTGCTTTCAGAAAGAGAAATCCTTGAAGGCGTCGGGCATTTCGCCCTTCATCGCCTCGGCTTCCTGGGCCGCATGGGTTTCAGCGTCCCAGAGCTCGAAATGGTTGCCCATCCCGAGCAGCACGGCCCCCTTGGTGATCCCCGCGGCCGAGCGCAGCGCGGGCGCGACGAGCACGCGCCCAGTGGCATCGAGCTCGCAGTCCATCGCATTGCCCAGGAAGATGCGCTTGCACCATTGAGCCGACATCGGCAGCTCGGCGATGCGGGCGCGAAAAGCTTCCCATTCGGGACGCGGAAAGATCATGAGGCAGCCGTGCGGGTGCTTGGTGATCGTGAGCTGGCCGGCCGCGGTCGCGCTCAGCATGTCACGATACCGAGTCGGCACGGAAAGCCGACCCTTGGCATCGAGGCTGATCGAGGACGCTCCCTGAAACACGGCATCTGGCCTTTGAGAACACTTTTCACCACTTTATTGCACTTTTTTCCACTGTAGCACCAAAAATGCCCGCCCAACAGGCTGGACTCCGGTTTTTTTGAAGTGAAATCAAAGACTTAGAGCACGGCAAAAGAGAAAGCAATGGCAAAAATCCCAAGCGGCATAAGCACTTAGACGTCATATCAGAGACAACACCTCAAGTCGGGGCAAACAGTCGGTTACAAAGCCGCGCCGCTGGCTGGGCGCCACCGCCAGCGGCAGGATCAGCAGCCCGCCTGCGCGCGCTCCTCGCGCAGGCGCTGCCGCCGCTCGCTGACGCGCTGCTGCTGCGACGCGGTGAGCTGCTGATGGCTGCGGCTGTACTGGACCTCCAGCCCGGCCTGCAAGCGGTCACAGCGCGCCCGCTGGCGTGCCCGGGTTCGCGCCTCGCGCTGCAGCGCCTGCTGCTCGGCGCGCGTCATGGCGTCGGCCCGGCTCGCGGCCCGCACCGACTGCGCAATACCCTGCTCCGCCACGCGGATCTGCCGGTCCGGACTCAGCCCAGAAGGCACGCTTTCGATGCGGTCGACCAGCGCGCCATGCTGCTGGCAATGCGCCTGCGACCAGAACAGGCCGCCGCCGTAGGCGCGACAGCGGTAGAGCTGATCGGCCTGCGCCGATACCCCGAGCGCCAGCGCGAACCCACCAAAAACGATCCGGACGGCGCTTGGCATCGATGGCATGGAATCCCCCTTGAAAATGATGGATTCATCATACAAAGGACGTGACGTGGTGTCACGCTGGATCAGCCTCCAGCTGGCGCCAGCGCGTCAGAGGATGTAGCGCGACAGGTCCTCGTCCTGGCTCAAGGCGCCCAGGCGCGCATCGACATAGGCCGCGTCGATGGTCACGGTCTGGCCTTCGAGCTTGGTCGCGTCGAAGCTGACCTCGTCGAGCAGATGCTCCATCACGGTCGCCAGGCGGCGCGCGCCGATGTTCTCGGTGCGCTCGTTGACCTCGTAGGCGATATGGGCCAGGCGCGTGACACCCTCGGGCGTGAAGTCGATCCGCACGCCTTCGGTCGCCAGCAGCGCCTGGTACTGACGCACCAGGCTGGCATGGGTCTGGGTCAGGATGGCCTCGAAGTCGGCCACCGTCAGCGATTGCAGCTCGACCCGGATCGGCAGCCGCCCCTGCAGCTCGGGCAGCAGGTCGCTGGGCTTGCTCAGGTGGAAGGCACCGCTGGCGATGAACAGGATATGGTCGGTCTTGATCGCGCCGTACTTGGTCGAGACCGTGGTGCCCTCGACCAGCGGCAGCAGGTCGCGCTGCACGCCCTGGCGCGAGACCTCGCCGGTATTCTGGCCATCGCTGCGGCTGGTGACCTTGTCGATCTCGTCGATGAAGACGATGCCGTTCTGTTCGGCGTTGTGCAGCGCCTGCTGCTTGACCTCGTCCTCGTTGAGCAGCTTGGCGGCTTCCTCGTCGAGCAGCAGCTTCCTGGCCTCGCTGATCTTGAGCTTGCGCGCCTTCTTCTTGCCGGCGCCGAACTGGCTGAACATGCCGCGCAGCTGGTCGGCCATCTCCTCCATGCCGGCCGGGGTCATGACCTCGAGCTGCGGACTGGCGACGGCGAGGTCGAGCTCGATCTCCTTGTCGTCGAGCTCGCCCTGGCGCAGCTTCTTGCGAAACACCTGGCGCGCCGCGCTGTCGGCCGGCTTGTCCTCGGCGCTGAAGCCGAAGCCCTCGGAACGCGGCGGCGGCACCAGCACGTCGAGGAGGCGCTCCTCGGCCGCGTCCTCGGCGCGCACGCGCACCTTGACCATCTCGGTCTCGCGCTGCTGCTTGATCGCGATGTCGGCCAGGTCGCGGATGATCGAGTCGACATCCTTGCCGACATAGCCGACCTCGGTGAACTTGGTCGCCTCGACCTTGATGAAGGGCGCGTTGGCGAGCTTGGCCAGCCGGCGCGCGATCTCGGTCTTGCCGACGCCGGTCGGACCGATCATCAGGATGTTCTTGGGCGTGATCTCGGGCCGCAGCTTGGGGTCGACCCGCTGGCGACGCCAGCGGTTGCGCAGCGCGATCGCGACCGCGCGCTTGGCCGCCTGCTGGCCGATGATGTGCGCGTCGAGTTCGGAGACGATCTCCTGGGGGGTCATGGCGGAGGACATGGTTACAGGACCTCGACGGTGTGGTTCATGTTGGTGTAGATGCACAGCTCGCCCGCGATCGCGAGCGACTTGCGCACGATGGCCTCGGCGTCGAGCTCGGTGTGGTCGAGCAGCGCCTTGGCCGCCGACTGGGCGTAGGCGCCGCCCGAGCCGATCGCGACGATGCCGTGCTCGGGTTCAAGCACGTCGCCGTTGCCGGTGATGATCAGGCTGGCGGTCTTGTCGGCCACGGCCAGCATGGCCTCAAGCCGGCGCAGCACGCGGTCGGTGCGCCAGTCCTTGGTCAGCTCGATGGCGGCGCGCACCAGATGGCCCTGGTGCTTGTCGAGCTTGGCCTCGAAGCGCTCGAACAGCGTGAAGGCGTCGGCGGTCGCGCCGGCGAACCCGGCCAGCACCTGGTCGCGGTAGAGCTTGCGCACCTTGCGCGCCGTGCCCTTGACGACGATGTGGCCGAGCGTGACCTGGCCGTCGCCGCCGATGGCGACCTGGACGCCCTGCGGCGTCTGGCGCCGCACGCAGACGATGGTCGTGCCGTAGAAGATCGAGGAGTCTTTGTGTTCCATGCCCGTTATTCTCGCAGGCACGGGCGCTTGTTGCGGCGTCGGCTGTCGAGTTCGGATCGGGCCTGGCCCGGCGGGATCAGTCCCCGAACATCTTCTGCTTGAGCTCGCGGCGCTGCTGCGCCTCGAGCGACAGATTGGCGGTCGGACGCGCCAGCAGGCGGCCGACGCCGATCGGCTCGCCGGTCTCGGCGCAGTAGCCGTAGTCACCGGAATCGATGCTCGCGATCGACTGCTCGATCTTCTTGAGCAGCTTGCGCTCGCGGTCGCGGGTGCGCAGTTCGAGCGCGTGCTCCTCCTCGATGGTGGCGCGGTCGGCCGGATCGGGCACGACCGTGGTGTCCTCGCGCAGGTGCTCGGTGGTCTCGCCGGCGTTGGCATGGATGCCGGCCTTGAGCAGCTGCAGCTTGCGGCGGAAATAGGCCAGCTGCACATCGTTCATGTACTCGCTTTCGGGCATGGCGAGTATCTCGGCGTCAGTCAGCTGCTCCAGCGGCTTGATCTTCCAGTTGTCTGCCAGCTGGGAATCCTTGGCTGCGGTCTTGGGTGCGGTGGTGGACATGATGACTTGAATGGAGTGGGAGACGGCGCTGGCAGCAGATCGGGTGGCCGGCGCGAGGCGCCAGCTGTCGAGCTGCCGAGGTTCAAAACCGTTCTCCTTTGATGCCCTGTCGGGCGGTCCTGGTGTTGGGCCGGACCAGGCGTTTGCGACGCCACCGGCTTTCACTCTTGTTTTCCTGACTTTATAAACTCATCGCGCGCACTTTGACTGGCGGCGGCGGCATTGTAACGGTGCCGCGCGTCAGTTCAAGCCAGACACTGCGCCAGGCCCTGCAGCAGGATGTCGCGCGGCAGGTCGATACCGATGAACACCATCTTGCTCTGGCGCTCCTCGTCGGCGCGCCATTGCGGGCCGAGGTCGCTGCCCATGAGCTGGTGCACGCCCTGGAAGATCACCTTGCGCTCGGTGCCCTTCATGTTCAGCACGCCCTTGTAGCGCAGCAGCTTGGGGCCATAGACCTGCACGATCGCGCCCAGGAAATCCTCCAGCTTGGCCGGATCGAGCGGACGCGTCTCCCGGTAGACGAAGCTCTTGACATCGTCGTCGTGGTGATGGTGGTGGCCATGACCCGGATGATGACAAGACTCGTCATGCGCATGGTCGTGGCCGCAGGCCTCGTGCCCATGATCGTGATGGCCGTGCTCATGCTCATGCTCATGCGCGTGGTCGTGCCCCGGCTCCTCGCCCTTGAGGAAGTCGGGGTCGATGTCCAGCCTGGCGTTCAGGTTGAAGCCGCGCAGGTCCAGCACCTGGTTCAGCGCCACCTGGCCGAAATGCACGGTCTGGATCGCCGCGCGCGGGTTCATGTGCTTGATGCGGTGGATCAATTCCTCGACTTCCGCCTCCGACACCAGATCGGCCTTGCTGATGAAGATCTGGTCCGCGAAGCCGACCTGGCGCTGCGCCTCCTGGCGCTCGTCGAGCTGCTGCTGCGCATGCTTGGCATCGACCAGCGTGACGATGGAGTCGAGCAGGTAGCTCTCGGCGATCTCCTCGTCCATGAAGAAGGTCTGCGCCACCGGGCCCGGATCGGCCAGGCCAGTGGTCTCGATCACCACCCGCTCGAAGTCGAGCAGGCCCTTGCGCCGCTTGGCCGCCAGCAACTGCAAGGTGCCGCGCAGGTCCTCGCGGATGGTGCAGCAGACGCAGCCGTTGCTCATCTGGATGATCTGCTCCTGGGTGTCGGAGACCAGGATCTCGTTGTCGATGTTCTCCTCGCCGAACTCGTTCTCGATCACGGCGATCTTCTGGCCATGCGCCTCGGACAGCACGCGCTGGAGCAATGTGGTCTTGCCGGATCCGAGGAATCCGGTCAGGATGGTGACGGGTATCAGGGCCATGGAGTCTCTCACAGTCAGCAGGTCGCGGCGGCACGGGCCGCCCGCGGTCAAATTGGTCAATCTGGCAGTGTAGCCCGTCTTTGACATCTTCCCCGCCCTAAAGGGCGGGAATTCCTGCTGCCAGACGGCGATGTCCCGCCGCGAGAATGTTCCTGGCCGCGTTCACGTCCCGGTCGTGGACCGTGGCGCACTCGCTGCACGCCCATTCTCTTATTCCAAGGCCTGCTCTACCTTTCGGACTGCCGGGGGGAATAGCCCCGCAGCACGAACAAGTCTGGGTTGAATACGCTTCGTTGACGACCTCGAAGACGATACCGGCCTGCTGGCTCTTGTATTCCAACATCGTCTTGAACATGGCCCAGCCCGCGTCGAGCGTGGACTTGGCCATTCTGGTCTTGACCAGCTTGGCGCTGGCCACATCGCCCACGAACAGGGCAGCGTTCTGGTTGACCAGTTGGGTGCTGAACTGGTGCAGCGCGTTTTGGCGCTGATGCTTGATCTTGGCGTGCAGGGCCTTGACGCGCCGTTTCTTGCGGGCACGCTGGGCTTTCGCCAACTTCAGCTCATGCTGGCGGAACCAGCGGCCTTCGAGGCGCTGGCCGTCCGACACAGTGGCGCAGTCCTTGAGGCCCAGATCGATGCCGACGCTGGCGGTGGGACCGGGCAAGCGGGGGCCGACGAGTTCCGGGATCTCGACGGCGACGTTGAAGTACCAGCGACCCCGGCTGTCCTCGCTGAACGAGCCGGCCCGCGGGTCGTAGTGGGCCAGCCCGTAGCTGTCCCACAAGCCGAACTGGTGGCCGGCAAAGTGGATCTGACCGGCCTTGTAGCGGGCATGACCGCCCTTGAACGGTATCCAGCCCAGCGAATATTTCGAGGATTTGGGGTTCGACACCCGCCAGTTCAGGCGGGACTTCTTGAACTGCCTGCGCCGGCTGGCGTATTCGGCACAGACGACTTGGACAGTGCCGCTGCCGATGGTGATGCCGTCGCACTGGCTGAAGCCGGCGGTGAGTTTCTGCAGGTCGTAGCCCGAGAGAAAGTGATGGCGCTCCCGGATGGCTCGGGTGCTGGTTTCGTTGCAGAAGTTGAACACCTGGTTGACCTCGCGGGCCATCTGACGCAGCACGCGGGCGTGCTTGTCCTTGATGCGCAGCTGGAGGGTCTTGGTGGCGGTGTTCACGGCCAACATCATAGGACAGCGGCTGCGCAGCGTACAACAGGCCGTGTCGGCCTGCAGCAATTCTCAATTTGGACTCAGGGAGGGGCAGGCGGGGGCTGCGGCCCCTCGGTCAGGCACAGGATCATGAACTCGATCATGGCCGACCAACTGGGGAAGTGGCAGTAGGTGGTCAGTGCGCGC
>NZ_JAQTZS010000038.1 GCF_028687635.1 Malikia sp.
TACTGACCCAGTCCTCGAAGCCGCACAGCACCGCGCACAGCGTGATCATCACGATGTCCTCGAGCTTGTGCAGCTTGTTGCGGGTCTGCCTCCTGGGGTCGGGCAACTCGGCGAAGTAGGTCTGGGGATTGGCAAGCATGTCCCCAGTATCCACCCGGCCCGCGCAATAGCCCAGTCTCAGATCATTCCCGGCTACATAGCGCGATCGCCCTGCCGACAGCACCGACCCCCAGGTCATCGCGCTGCACGCCGCCGCAGAAAACGCCCTGGCCAGCGCCTTGCGCCTGATCCGCTCGCTCGACTGCACCCCCGCCCAGCTGCGCCAGGCCACCGGCCGCGCCGCCCGGGCCGCCGTCGCGCTCCAGCGCCTCAACCACGCACTGAACCCAGCCTAAGCGCCCGTCAAGCGCGCCCGTCATCCA
Organism: Malikia sp.; assembly: GCF_028687635.1. GTDB lineage: Bacteria > Pseudomonadota > Gammaproteobacteria > Burkholderiales > Burkholderiaceae_C > Malikia. The sequence goes on from NZ_JAQTZS010000038.1 coordinate 423, forward strand.
TCCAACCCCGGCCACCCGGCCGGACCACCACCGCAGGGAGCCCAAAAAAATGAAATGCTGCGACACCACCGACTGCGAGCAAGGCAAATACTGCCCTGAACACGCCCGCGCCCACGTCCCCATCGAACTGCATCAACTGCCCAGCCGCCGCATCGCCCGCCGCCGCACCCTGCGCGCCGGCCTGGTGACGACGCTGATCATCACCCTGGCGGCGGCCGGCGCATTCAGCCTGGTCGTCAACCTCACCCACCTGATGATCGGAGCCAGCGCATGACCCCGTGCCCCCACACCACGGCCGGCTGCAGCTACCCAGGCGGCGAATGCCTCGGCGCCTGCCTGGCCGACCACCACATCATCCAGCCCAAGCCCAAGGCACTGCCCACCCTCATCGGCCTGGTCGGCCCGGCCGGCTGCGGCAAAGACACCGTGGCCGAGATGATCCACGGACTGCGCCAGACCTGCTTTGTCATCGTCGACGTGCGAACACCGTCAGAAGTGAACGTCATACGCGCGCAAGGCGGCGTCCTCTGGCGCATCGAACGCCCGCAGGCCGCCCCCGTGCGCGCGCATGCCAGCGAGTCCGCCGGCCACCTGATCGAGTGCGACCTGACCCTCGACAACAGCGGCACCCTCGACCAACTCTGGTCCAAGGTCCACGCCGCCGCCATGGGGAGGCTCGCCGCATGAACGCCGCCAACACCCAGACCGCCCCGGCCGCTCAAGCCACGCCCGTGCCGCCCACCATCCGCCAGCGCCTCGAAGCCCTCCTGCTCACGCCGGCCTACCCGTCCATGTCCCTCGACCATCTCTGCGACCTGCTGCCCGACGTCTCCCGCGACCAGGTGCGCCACGGCCTGAACTACCTGCGATTTTTGAAGCGCATCATCCGGACCGGAACCAACGTCCAGCCCATCTATCAGGGCGTGATGGGCATCCAGCCAACCCAGCCGGCAATGACCAAACCCGCCAAGCCCGCCAAACCTGCCGCGCCACCCGACCCGCCGCCACGCACAGTCATCTGGCCCGCAGACCTGCAAATCCAGACCGCGCCCACCTCGGCTCACCTGGCCGCGCGCGGGTCATTCGGCGGCGTCAACTGGGCCAACGCCACCCAGCGCCCGGGCTGCCAGGACCACCTGCTGCACCCCTCGCGCCGTGGCGACCAGCGGGTGCCGCCGCAGGGACTGATCAGCGGCTGCGTCGGCGACCTGCGCGACAAACGCTCTCACGACAGGTGACCCATGGCCCACCCACGCCCCCACCTGGCCACCATGCCCCTGGACCGCTACAAAGTGCTCACCGCCATCCAGGACGCCCCCGTCCGCCTGGCCGAACTCTCCCCCAGCCGCCACTGGCGGCACCCGCGCGGCGTCCAGGCCCGCGCCCTGCTCAAGCAACTGCAGGCCGAAGGCCTCATCCGCCGCATCTACCTGCACGGCCAGCAGCGCTACGTCACCGCCGACTGGCAACCCAGCCGCGCCGACATCCGCCGCCACCTCGACGGCTCTTTGCGCCGCACCCTCGACGGCTGCCTCGAATGGACCGGCGGCGCCACCCAACGCGGCACCCCGGTCTTCCGCCTCCCCTGCGGCGACGGCCGGGCCATCCATGTGCGCCGCTGGCTCTACCAGGACGCCCACGGCACCAACCTGTCGCCCACTATCCAGCTGCTGCCCCGCTGCGGCAACGACCACTGCGTGCACCCCCAGCACCAGACCCCACGCACCGCCGACCAATACCAGCGCGGCAAGCTCGTCACCCCGGCCCAGTGCGCCGCCATCGCGCGCGGCGCCAGGGCCGGGCGCCGCAAGCTGCAGTGGGACGACATCGTGACCATCCGGGCCAGCGACCTGCTCAACAAACAACTGGCCGAGCGCTACGGCTGCAGCGCCGCCCTGATCAGCCAGATCAAGCGCCACGAAATCTGGCGCGAATACACCGCCACCCCCTTCAGCGGCCTGCTGGTGCGGCCAGCCGCCAACGACCCGCCCACCCGCCAGCGCCACGCCAGCTGACCCGCAGCGCCGGCCCAGGCGCGCGCCCATCGACCCAGGAGGAACCATGACCCAGCGCAAAAAAACCAGAACCACCGTCCTGCGCATTTACAGCCACATCGACGAAATGATGGCCAGCCCGCACCAGCCGCTCAGCCCCGAGCGCCGCCGCCACCAACTCACCCGCATGTGGCAAGGCCTGCGCGCCATCGAAACCGCCCCGCAGCCCAGCCACGACGACTGGCGCGTCTGCGGCGATGCCGTCAACCTCATGGGAACCCTGGTCAGCCACGGCGAAGCGCGGCCCGATGAACAGGGCACGATCACCGCCAACTGGTGGCGCGACTGCGCCGGCGACTGGGTACAGATCCACGACAGCAGCAAACTCCTGATGGACGCCGTCACCGCCATCACCGCCGCCGGCATCCGCAAACTCGACAGCGGCCCGTTCCGCCTCGACGCCGCCGGCATCCAGGCCGTGCGCGCCGTCCTCGAAGACTACCGCGACCTGCTCGACCTGCTGCCCGCGCGCACCCTCATCCGCGCCCACCGACTGACCGAAAAGCGCATCGCCGACATCTTCTCCGGCCGCTGCCGGCCGCACGACGTCGAAATCGTCGACCTGAGGGCCACCGCATGATGAGCGGGCCGAAGCACACGCCTGGACCGATCTTCCTGGACAGCTTCAGCGGATCGGCAGCCAATCTGAAGCCGAGCCTTAGAACGCCGCAGCATGTGCTGTCGGCATTGAGGCGTGATCCGCGCGTCAGCACGTTTGACATGAGCGAGTGCTCGTGGCTATGCGGTTGCATCGACATCCTGAAACGGGATGGCCATATCACCGAAGACGAGTCCGAGCCGTATCCCTGGCACCGCTATGTCATCACCGCAGCTACCGGGCCAGCGGCATGACCGACAAACCATCCCGCACCCTGTCCGACCTGCGCCCGAACTCCACCGTGCGCTGCCTGGTCTGCGACCAGACCAAACCCCAGGCCACCGCCGTCAAATTCCACGCCCACCACGTCTGCAGCGACTGCGCGGCCAAGGTGCGCGCCAAACAGGAGAAACCGAAATGAGCCGCCAACTCGAACTCGATCTGCCGACTCCTAGCGCCAAGCCGCGTGAGACCTCACCCCTGGAACGACTCAGGCAGATCATCCGACGCAAGGGCATCGACCCCGCATGGCGCGGCGCCGCATTTCATCGCGGCTGGATCATGCCGCTGCCATGTCTGGACCCAGGCGACCGATTGCGCATCGGGCCGCGACCGGAACGGCCCGGCCTGCCAGCCAGCGGCGCCTGGGAAACACTGTGCGCCTGGCATGTCAACGCGGCAAAGCACTGCCCGGAAGAAACCCGCGCGTACCGCGAACGTATCGGCGGTGCAGCATGAGCGTCGTCAGCATGAAACACGCCAAGACGCAGACGGCGATTGATGCCTTTTACCGTAATCATGGTCCGTGCTGCGCTGGGTGCGATCACTGGCGCTGGATCAACTCAGTGGTCGGAGACTGCATCAAATCAGCACCCGTTTCTGGCGAAGAGCGATTTGACATGATTGGCATTTCGTACTCATCAGTGCCACCTACTGCTGGCCATGTCGTGACCTGGCGTCACCATCTGTGCGGAGAGTTCATCGATTTGGATGGCGCAGTCAAGAAGGGCGGTGCAGCATGAAAACCAAGCCCTGCACCCTTGGCACACGCCACAAGTGGACATGGATCAAGAACGTCAGCGTCGGCAGCCTGGTCCACACCAGCAGCGGCACACACGGCCAGTTCACCCTCAAAGGGCTCTACCGCTGCCAGTGCGGATCCAGCAAGCACGGCCCCTTCAACCCCAACGGCAGCGACCTGCGCAGCATTGGAGCAGCAGCATGCTGACCCCGCAGTTCCTGCTTCCACTGGCTGGCGAACTGGTGATCGACAACTTCGCCGGCGGCGGAGGTGCTTCGACCGGGATTGAGCGCGCGATCGGCCGCCCGGTTGACATCGCCATCAACCACGACCCGCAGGCCATCGCCATGCACCAGGTCAACCACCCGCAGACGCTGCACCTCTGCGAGAGCGTCTGGGACGTCAACCCGCGCGAAGTCTGTGCTGGCCGCCCGGTCGGCCTGGCCTGGTTCAGTCCGGACTGTAAGCATTTCAGCAAGGCCAAGGGCGGCAAGCCCGTCGAAAAGAAGATCCGCGGCCTGGCCTGGGTAGCGGTGCGCTGGGCTGCCACAGTCAAGCCGCGCGTGATCTGCCTAGAGAACGTCGAGGAATTCGTGACCTGGGGGCCGCTGACTCAGGATGGCCGGCCATGCCCGCGCAACAAGGGGCGCGAGTTCGGCGCCTTTGTCAACGCCCTGCGCCGCCTGGGCTATGCCGTGGAATGGCGCGAGCTGCGCGCCTGCGACTATGGGGCTCCCACCAGCCGCAAGCGCCTGTTCCTGGTCGCACGCTGCGACGGTCTGCCGATCGTCTGGCCCAAGCCCACTCACGGCCCGAGCCTCAAGCCGCACCGGACCGCAGCTGAGTGCATCGACTGGTCGATCCCCTGTCCGTCGATCTTCGAGCGCGAGCGCCCGCTGGCAGATGCCACCCTGCGCCGGGTCGCGGCCGGGGTGCAGCGCTTCGTGATCGACGCAGCCAAGCCGTTCATCGTCCGCATTGGGCACACCGGCCACGGTGATGCCGGCAAGGTGCGAGGCCTGGATGAGCCGCTGAGCACCATCACCAGCAAAGCTGAGCACCTGCTGGTGATGCCAACCCTGGTTGATGTCGCCCACGGCGAAGTCTCTCCATCCGGCGTCAAGCGGTGGGGCAAGGGGTACGTCGATGTGCAGCAGCCCATGCGAACGGTGACGGCCAGCGGCAACCAAGCGCTTGTCGCCGCCTTCTTGGCCAAGCACTACACCGGGGTCATCGGGCAGGATATGCACCGGCCTATCGGCACCGTCACCAGCGTGGATCATCACAGCCTGGTGCATGCCTTCCTGGTCAAGTTCTACGGCAACGGCGGCCAGTGGGCTGGCTGCGATGAGCCGATGCACACCCTGCCGACCAAAGACCGGATGGGCCTGGTGATGGTGGCTGGCGAACCGTACCGGATCACGGACATCGGCCTGCGCATGCTGCAGCCGCGCGAGCTGGCGCGAGCCCAGGGCTTTGGTGATGGCTACCTGCTCTCGGCACCCGACAGGGGATTGAGTCTGCCCAAGCACGCCCAGGTCAGGATGGTCGGCAACAGTGTTTGCCCGCCCATGGCGCATGCACTGGTGGCCGCGAATTACTCGGAAATGAATCACCTCGAAAGGAAAGCAGCATGAGCACTGACCGCGAACTTCTGGAGCTTGCTGCGAAGGCGGCTGGGATTGAAGTCACTGCCGTGGTGGCAGATGGAATACCGCATCGTTTTGGTGGTGGTTACTGGAACCCACTCACAAACGACGGCGACGCGCTGCGGCTGGCGGTGAAGCTTGGGATTAGCGTCATCCAATGGAGTGTGGACGTTTCCGCTACGCACGGACCTACAGGACGCGAATGGCCCGAGCCTTGGGGTTCCGACCCCTACGCAGCCACCCGCCGCGCCATCGTGCGCGCTGCTGCTGAAATTGGCCGCCAGGTGAATGAAGGAACTGCAGCATGACCACCCATCACACCCCATTCCCCTGGCACGTCGTAGCCGACTGGGACGAAGACGGTAACGCCCGCTACACGCTGGTGGGCTGCAAAAAGACCAGCGCGCCGGATGCGCTGCTGATCGCGGCTGTACCCGAGCTGCTGGCCCAGCGAGACGAATTGCTGAAGGCTAGGCAGGTGCTCGGCGTGGACACCATCCGGCTGCAGCACGAAAACGAACAGCTGCGCAAGGCGGTCGCCAAGCTGCACGCAGCGCGCGGCCGCCACCACACCCAGCTCGCCGCCTGCGACCTGTTCGACCTCTGCGGTCTGCCCAACGAAAGGCCCGCCATCGCCAAAACCACGGGGAGTGCGACATGAGCGTGATCGAAATCGGAGCGCTGCGGATTCAGCGCGAACAGGTCCAGGCCATCAACGGCAAGCTGGTTTGCCGGCACAACAGCCTGAGCCTCAACCGCGAGGGCCATGTCATTCGGTGCAAGGACTGCGGCGACCAGGTCGAGCCGTTTTGGGCGTTCGAGAAACTGGTCGAGAGTTACAACGAGGCCCAGCAGAAGTTTGCCCGCGAGGTCGCCAGGCACCGCGAAGAGATGGCGAAGGGAGTGGCCACGAAGGCCGCGCGCCGGGTTGAGGAAGCATGGCGATCAAGGTCGATGGTGCCGACCTGCCCGCACTGCAATGAAGCAATCTTCGCGGAGGACGGGTTCGGCGGCGCGGCGGTGAACCGCGACCTGGCAATGCGCCGCCGGCAGATCGCAGCCAAAAAGGCGGGAGATGGCACATGAACCTCAACCTCGTCCACCACAACCTCACGATGGCGGCAGAAGCTGCGCGCCAAAAAACCGAACGCTGCGAGGCACTGGCCGTGGTCGTCAAAGCCATGATCGACCCGGCTTCTGCAGGCCCGATGCCCATCGTCGAACTCGCCAAGGCCCTGCGCGCATTCGACCTCTGCATCGTCCACCGCGAGATCGTCCAGCAGGCCGCCGACGTGGTGCGCGAAACCGACGACCACGAAGGCCTGTCGCTGGATGAGCTGGACCACCTGCTGACGCAGCTTGAGCGCTCGATTCATGCTGGAGCCAACACATGACCCGCGACGACATCATCCGCCTGATGGACTGGCACCCCGTTGCTGCAATGGGTGACTTGCCCGACTCGCTGCTGGCCCGCGTCGAGACCGTCGTGCGCGCAGCCGAAGCCGCCGAACGCGCGAAGTGGCAGCCCGTGTTGAATGCAGTGCTGCGCGAAATGCCGCGCAGAGATCGCAACGACGGCAATGCACCCGGCCACGCGCACGCAGTGCCAGGCATCTGGGACCCAGACAACGGTCCCCTAGCAGGCAGAGAGTGCGCGTGGTGCAAGGCATGGAACACAGCCAAAGCCGTCATTCTCACCAGGGACAGCCCATGACCCCCGCCGCGCAGCCCATCACCCTGATCAAGTTCAACCTCGACACACAAGAAAAACGATGAACACCACCTTCCTCCTCATGGCCCAGTACGGCGGCCAAGCCGTCATCCCGCTGGAAACCGTCTGCCGCGACTACTTTGCCGCCATGCCGGTGCCTGAATTTTCCCGCAAAGTGGCTGCCGGGACGATCCGCCTGCCGATCGTCCGCATGGAAGCCTCGCAAAAAGCCGCGCGCGGCATCCATATTCAGGATCTGGCCGAGTACCTGGACGCCCGGCGCGCCGCCGCCGTCAAGGAAGCCGAGCAGCTGCACTCGACCGGAAGCCGCTGACCCGGTGGCACATTCAGTGCCACATCAGATTCTCAAAAATCCACAAGCAATTGATTTAGAAATGTGTTTTTCAGAAGTCAGTCCAATCGAGCGTCGGCGCGACGGACATAGTCCACTCCCCTTTGATCCCCCTGAAAACAGGGTTTTCAGTCTGCGCCGGGGCTGCGCCGCTTGTTTTGTTTTCGGTCATTCCAGTACGTTTCAGGTCATTTAGCATTAGCCGGTGCTACAGTCGGTGCAACAGCACATAGGCTTGTAGCACTCATGGGAACCATCACACAGCGCAAGCGGGCGGACGGCGCCTCCGTCTTCACCGCGCAGATCCGGCTCAAGAAGGGCGGTATTGTCGTGCACTCCGAGGCGCAGAGCTTCTTGACGGTTGATTCTGTCTACACCCACTGAGCCCAAGCTGGGCCGATGCTGCAACGACAAGGCCCGCACCAGCGAAGAGCCGGTGCGGGCCTTGTCGAGACTAGGACGGCGCGGGCTGCGCGCGTCCCTGCCTGCGGGCATCAGCCCATGTGCAGGCCGCCGTTGACCGAGAAGTCAGCGCCGGTGGAGTAGCCACCGTCTTCGCTGGCCAGCCAGGCGACGATGGAGGCGATTTCGCTCGGCTTGCCCAGACGCTTGACCGGCACGGTCGCGACGATCTTCTCGAGCACGTCAGCACGGATGGCGTTGACCATGTCGGTGCCGATGTAGCCCGGGCTCACGGTGTTGACGGTCACGCCCTTGGTCGCCATTTCCTGCGCCAGCGCCATCGAGAAACCATGCATGCCGGCCTTGGCGGCCGAGTAGTTGGTCTGGCCAGCCTGGCCCTTGTTGCCGTTGACCGAGGAGATCTGGATGATGCGGCCCCAGCCCTTTTCGACCATGTCCGGCACGACCTGCTTGGTCACGTTGAACATCGAATTCAGGTTGGTGTCGATGACGGCATCCCAGTCCTCGCGGGTCATCTTCAGGAACATGCGGTCCTTGGTGATGCCGGCGTTGTTGACCAGCACGTCGATCGGGCCGTGCTCGGCCTTGGCCTTGGCGAAGGCTTCGACGGTCGAGTCCCAGCTGCTGACGTCGCCAGCCGAGGCGTGGAAGGTGAAGCCCAGCGCGGCTTGCTCGTCGAGCCATTTCGTGAAGTCACGGGTCGGACCACAGCCAGCGATGACCTTGAAGCCTTCCTGATGCAGGCGCTGGCAGATAGCCGTTCCGATGCCACCCATGCCACCGGTCACGTAAGCGATTTTTTGAGTCATGTCTTTATCCTCGTTTATTGGTTTGAGTTGTCTGGAAAACATCCCGGCCGCCGGAATACCCGGCGGTCAGGAATTCGGGAAATCCGCAAAGAAGCGGATCAGCGCTCGACGGCCAGCGCCACGCCCATGCCGCCGCCGATGCACAGCGCGGCCAGACCCTTCTTGGCGTCACGGCGCTGCATCTCGTGCAGCAGCGAGACCAGGATGCGGCAGCCGGAGGCGCCGATCGGGTGACCCAGCGCGATCGCGCCGCCGTTGACGTTGACCTTGGCCAGGTCGGTGCCCAGCTCCTGGTTGACGGCGCAGGCCTGGGCCGCGAAGGCTTCGTTGAGTTCGAACAGGTCGACGTCGCCGACGCTCCAGCCAGCGCGCTCGAGCGCCTTCCTGGAAGCCGAGACCGGGCCCATGCCCATGATCGCCGGGTCAAGGCCAGTGGTGCCGAAGCTCTTGAGCGTGGCCAGCGGCGTCAGGCCCAGGGCGGCGGCCTTGCTGGCCTTCATGACCATCACGGCGGCGGCGCCGTCGTTGATGCCCGAGGCGTTGCCGGCGGTGACGCTGCCGGCCTTGTCGAAGGCGGGCTTGAGGCCGGCCAGCACTTCGGCGCTGGTCTTCTTGTTGATGAACTCGTCGGCGGCGAAGACGACCGGGTCGCCCTTGCGCTGCGGGATCACGACCGGCACGATCTCGTCGACGAACTTGCCGGCTTCCTGGGCGGCGGCGGCCTTTTGCTGGCTGGCCAGGGCCAGGGTGTCCTGCATCTCGCGGGTGATGCCGAATTCCTTGGCGACGTTCTCTGCCGTGATACCCATGTGGTACTTGGCGTAGGCGTCGGTCAGGCCGTCGTTGATCATGGTGTCGACCAGCTTCCAGTCGCCCATGCGCTGGCCGTCACGGCTGCCCGGCAGCACATGGGCCGAGGCGCTCATGTTCTCCTGGCCGCCGGCGATCACGATCTCGCTGTCGCCCCAGGCCACGGCCTGAGCGGCCAGCATGACGGCCTTCAGGCCCGAGCCGCACACGGCGTTGATGGTCAGCGCCGGGGTTTCCTTGGCGATGCCGGCCTTCATCATGGCCTGACGCGCCGGGTTCTGGCCCGCGCCAGCGGCCAGCACCTGGCCCATGATCACTTCACCGATCTGGTCGGCGGCGACGCCGGTGCGCTCGAGCAGCGCCTTGATGACGGTGGCGCCCAGCTCGGGCGCGGAGACCTTGGCCAGGCTGCCGCCGAACTTGCCGACCGCGGTGCGCGCTGCCGCGACGATGACGATGTTGTCTTGCATGTATAGCTCCTCTTTATTGACTGACAGGATTGCAGGGGAAAATGGATCTCAGGCCTTGGCCTTGACATAGCGGCCAGGGGCCGGCTCGATGCTCTTGTACTTGCGGTTGCCGTAGGACTTGGGCGCGGCGATCTCGGCGCCGGCCTGGCCCTTGAGCCACTGGGACCAGTCGGTCCACCAGCTGCCCTTGTGCTCGGTCGAGGCGGCGATCCAGTCGTCGACGTTGCCGGGGAAGTCGGTGACGGAGCCGATCCAGTGGCTGCGCTTGCCCTTGCTGGCGGGGTTGATCACGCCGGCGATATGGCCCGACGCCCCCATCACGAAGCGCTTGGGGCCGGTCAGGTGCTGGGTCGAGGCGTAAGCCGCGCCGATCGGCACGATATGGTCCTCGCGCGAGCCGTAGAGGTAGACCGGGATGTCGACCTTGGACAGGTCGACCGGCTGGCCACAGACCGTGGCCGCGCCCGGCTTGACCAGTCGGTTTTCCAGGTAGGTGTTGCGCAGGTACCAGGCGTAGTAGGGGCCGGGCAGGTTGGTGCTGTCGCCGTTCCAGTACAGCAGGTCGAACGGCGGCGGGGTCTCGCCCTTGAGGTAGTTGCCGACCACGTAGTTCCAGACCAGGTCGTTGGGGCGCAGGAAGCTGAAGGTGGTCGCGAGGTCGCGGCCCGGCAGCAGTCCGCCCTGGGCGAACTGGAGCTCGCGCAGCTTGACCATGGCCTCGTCGATGAAGATGTCGATCACGCCGGTGTCGCTGAAGTCGAGCATCGTGGTCAGGAAGGTCGCGCTGTGGACCGGCTTCTCGCCGCGCGCGGCCAGCACCGCCAGCGCCGTGCCCAGCATCGTGCCGCCGACGCAGAAGCCCAGCGTGTTGATGGTCTCGGCCCCAGTGATCTCGCGCGTCACGCTGATCGCCTTGATCACGGCCTGCTCGATGTAGTCGTCCCAGGTCTGCTGCGCGCAGGACTGGTCGGGGTTGCGCCAGCTCACCACGAAGGTGCGCATGCCCTGCTCGACGCAATAGCGGATCAGCGAGTTCTCGGGCTGCAGGTCGAGGATGTAGTACTTGTTGATCGAGGGCGGCACGAACAGCATCGGGCGCTCATGCACCCTGGCCGTCAGCGGCTTGTACTCGAGCAGCTGGAAGAACTCGTTCTCGAACACCACCGCGCCTTCGCTGGTCGCGACGTTCTTGCCGACCTCGAACGCGCTCTCGTCGGTCATCGAGACATAGCCCTGCTGCATGTCCTTCAGCAGGTTCTGGATGCCCTTGGCGAGGCTCTCGCCCTTGGTCTCGATCGCCTTTTGCTGCGCGTCGGCGTTGAGCGCCAGGAAGTTGCTCGGCGCGCTGGCGTCGATCCACTGCTGGACGGCGAAGCTGACACGGGCCTTGGTCTTGGGGTCGGCATCGACGGCCTCGGCCATCGACATCAGGGTGCGGGCGTTGAGCAGATACATCGCGGCGCTGAAGGCCGACATCGGGTTGCTGCTCCAGGCCGCGCCGGAAAAGCGCCGATCCTGGGGCGGCTTGATCTCAAGACCGGCATTCCAGACCTTGGCCAGATCCTTGAGGTATTCTTGCTGGATTTGCGCCAGCTTGACTTGGTCGAGCTTGACCGGCACTTCAGTCTGCCCGGCAATCTTGGAAAACAGCTCGGTCAAGTGCGAGGAAGTCGGCAATTGGGGCAAACCCTGAAATTGAGGCATTGCGGCGCCGAACACCGGCGCGACAGCCGCCTGACTGGATTTCATCATGCGGGACCACTGCTGGAGGGCGGCTTGCTGTAACTCTTGCGGCGAAGAAAGCCAGGGATTGCTGGAATTCATATATTTTCTCCTATTTCTAATAGATTTTTGCTTTACAGCAACTTCACCAAGTCGGTCAAATCAAACTAGGCACATCTCCTAGCATATCTCATTTGTTAACCCTCTTTCATTCTGATTCCGAATCATATGTATATCCTGGCAATTGGATGGCTCTACGTGGCGCTGATGATGGCGCTGGCGGAAGCCACGAACGCAGTCGGCTCGGTCCTGGGCGCCATGGTGACATTTGTTTGTTACGGTTTGATGCCAGTCGGGCTGCTGGTCTACCTGCTGGAACGTCCGGCGCGGAGACGCAGGCGCGAACAAGAGCAGGCGCTTGCGGCCACGACCGGCTCAGTCGCGCCAGATGCTGGCGGCCATGCGCCCGGTGCTGCCGAGGCTGGCAGCGTCGCGCCGGTGAGAAAAGAACCTTGAGGCCTGGGTCACGGTGCACCAGCCCGCGCTGCCGTCGTTGCCCGTGATCAGTTCGATGCCCAGCCGGCGCAGCCTCATGCGGGCCAGCGCCGGCAGGTCGGCCAGGCGTTTGCCATCGCTGCGCCCAGGCAACAGGCTGAAGGCTGACGCCGATTCCGGGTCGGCCGCCATGAAGGCACGCGCCACCTCCGGTCCCACCTCGAAGGCCAGCGGGCCGATGCATGGCCCCAGCCAGACGCGCAGGCCCTCGCGTTGCGAGCGGGTGCGGGCCGCCGGCCAGGCTTCGCACAGGGCTTCGAGCACCCCTCGACCACCGAAGCCGAGCAGGCCACGCCAGCCGGCATGCACCGCCGCCACGCTGGAAGCGTCGGGCGCGCACAGCAGCAGCGGCAGGCAGTCCGCCACCATCACGGTGCAAGCCACGCCAGGCTGACGGCTCCAGCAGGCATCGGCCTCCATGCCGTCGGGGCTGTCGCGCCCGAGCTCAAGCACCTCGACTCCGTGGACCTGACGCAGGAAAACCGGCCGCGCGCCCAGGCGCTGGCCCAGCAGCTCACGGTTGGCCGCGACGGCCTGCGGGGCATCGCCGACATGGTCACCCAGGTTCCAGCTATCGAACGGGGGCCGCGAGACGCCGTCCATCCGGGTGCTCATCGCCGCCTGCGCGCCAGCGGGCCAGCAGCCATCGGCGCCCATCAGTCCGGGCGCGCGCCAGTGGGTCGGTGGGGCTGGCAAGAGCGGGGGGCTGGGGGTGGGCTCGGGTCGGCTGAAGGGCTGGCAGGGCTGGATCATGGGGAGCGTGCGAAACGGATTGCGGGAAGGTGCATCGAACAGGGGAACCGCACGATTGTGCGAGAATGATCTCGTCTTTTTCTCTTCGATGATCCGGGTGAACTTCTCGCACACCATCCATTTCTGCCGCCAGTGCGGCGTCTCGGTCGAACACCGCGTGCCTGACGACGGTGACACCAAGCTGCGAGCCGTCTGCCCTGCCTGCGGCACCATCCACTACCAGAACCCGCTCAACGTGGTCGGCACCTTGCCGCACCTGGGGGGCCGGGTGCTGCTGTGCAAGCGCAACATCGAGCCACGCCGGGGCTTCTGGACGCTGCCGGCCGGCTTCATGGAGCTCGGGGAATCCGTTGCCGAGGGGGCGCTGCGCGAGACCCAGGAGGAAGCAGGCGCCGACATCGAGCTCGAAGGCCTGTTCAGCCTGCTCAACGTCGTGCGCGTGGGACAGGTCCACTTCTACTACCGTGCCAGGTTGCTCAGCGAGCGCTTCGACCCGGGCCACGAGACCATGGAGGCGCGCCTGTTCCAGGAGCACGAGATTCCCTGGGAGGACATCGCCTTCCGCACGGTCAAGGAGACGCTGGAGCATTTCTTCGCCGATCACCGCAGCGGCCGCTACGGTTTCCATATCGGCGACATCAGCTGATCAGCGGAACAGACGGCGCGCCTGCGGCGAGCCAGCCGCGAGATCACGGCTCTCCAGCTTGTCGTAGAGCGCTTCGAGCTGGACGGCGACCTGATCCAGCAGATAGCTGTCGAGCGGCACACCGCGCTCGTCGGTCAGGCGTCCTTCCATCGCCGTGGCCAGCTGCTGTGCGGCCTCGCGCAGCCTGGCGTAGGGGTTTTCGGCGCGCGCGGACTGCGGGACATCGAACAGCAGCTCGAACTCGACCAGCGCGTTCTGTTCGGGATTCTCGTCCAGCGCGGCACGGATCTCGAACTGCAGCAAGGCGAGCGGACCGGAAGCGGGTTCGGCAGCGGGCAATGCCAGCCGACCCGGCAGGGAAGCGGGAACGAAGCCGACTTGCTGAGCCTGCTGCACGATGTAGCCCGGGCTCCAGGCGGTGCGCGTGGCACGGATCTTGAATGCCATTTGCGCGTCGTGGTCGCTGGCGAACTGGTCGAGCTCGCGCGCACGCGTCACCTCGGCCATCATGTCGGGGAAGTCGACATGGGCCGCCAGCTGGTCGGCCAGCGCCTGCGTCTTGCTGACGAACTCGGAAAACTCGATCTGGTTGAGTGCTCCGGCGCGGTTGGCCAGTTGCACCCCCGCTTGCAGGCTGTCATAGCGGCCACCGACTCGTGGCAACTCCCAGCCGCCGGTATCCAGCGAGCAACCCTCGACCGCAAAGGGCTTGCTGCCGATGCGGCGCGAACGCGGCAAGGCGGCCAGCACGGCCTCGCCCGATACCGGATGGTCGGGCGTGAGTGTCACCAGCACGTCGATCAGCGGATCGAGCTGACTGCGCAGGCCCGCCGCCGACCCCGGGCCAGGCGACAACAGGGCGTCAAAGTCGTCCAGCACGGGCTCGACCCGACCGTCTCCCTGGGCTGTGTCTTCACGCGCGCCGCTGTCCGAGCCAGGCGCCATGTCCGGCTGCCCACTGGAGCGCCGTGGCTGGTTGCGCAAGGTGATCCAGCGGTTGTAGCCCAGCACCGCCAGCACCACCGCCCCGCCCATGGCCGCCAGGCCCAGTTGTAAATCCGTCATATTCAAGCCGTTTCCATCATTCCGGCGGCAGCCTCCATGTCGACTGCCACGATGCGCGAGACGCCCTGCTCCTGCATCGTCACGCCTATCAGTTGTTGGGCCATCTCCATCGCGATCTTGTTGTGGCTGATGAAGAGGAATTGGGTCTCGCTGCTCATGCGGGCCACCAGCTTCGCATAGCGTTCGGTATTGGCGTCGTCCAGCGGCGCGTCGACCTCATCGAGCAGGCAGAACGGCGCCGGGTTCAACTGGAAGATCGCGAACACCAGCGCGATCGCGGTCAGCGCCTTCTCGCCACCCGAGAGCAGGTGGATGGTCTGGTTCTTCTTGCCCGGCGGCTGCGCCATGACCTGCACGCCAGCGTCCAGGATCTCGTCGCCGGTCATGATCAGCCTGGCCTGGCCACCGCCGAACAGGTCGGGGAACATGCGGCTGAAGTGGCCGTTGACGGTCTCGAAGGTGTTGCCGAGCAGCTCGCGCGTCTCGCCGTCGATCTTCCTGATCGCATCCTCCAGCGTCTGGATCGCCTCGTTGAGGTCGGCCGACTGCGAGTCGAGAAAGTGCTTGCGCTCGCGGGCGCTGCTCAATTCGTCGAGCGCGGCCAGGTTGACCGCGCCCAAGGCCGTGATCTCGCGCTGGCCGCGGTCGATCTCGGCCTGCAGGCCATGCAGCTTGACGCCCTCGCCTTCGATGCCGGCCGCCAGCGCTTCCAGGTCGGCGCCGGCCTCGGACAAGGCCTGGCCGTGCTGCTCCAGACCGAGCTGGGCGGCCTGTTCCTTGAGCTGGAACTCGGTGATGCGCGCGCGCAGCGGGTCGAGCTCGCGTTCGTTGTGCTGGCGGCGCTCGTCGCTGGCGCGCAGCCTGGCGGTGAGCTCATCGTACTGGCTGCGCTGGGCGGCCAGTTCCTGTTCGCGCTGCAGCCGGGCGTCGAGCGCGTCCTGCAGACCGCCCTGCGCGGCCGCGTCCGACAGCCGCGCGAGTTCGTCGCGTGCGCGCTGCAGCTCGTCGGCCAGGGTACCGGCCTGCTGACGAGCGGTCTCGACGGCGCGCTGCAGCTCGGAGCGGCGCGCCTGCAGGCTGCGCTCGGAAAAGGTGGCTTCCTGCGCCTGGCGCTCCAGCGAACGCAGCTGCTCGCGCGCCTGCGCCAGCCGGCGCTCGGCGTCGATGACGGCATCTTCGAGCTGGGCGTGGCGCTCCTGGCTGTCGGCCAGCTGCAGGTCCAACTCCTCGAAACGGCCCTCGGCCGTCAGGCGGCGCTCCTGCATCGCTTCGAGCTGGTCATCGAGCTCGGCCAGATCCTGCTCGATCTGCTCGCGCCGGGCGCGCGCCTGCTCGGCCTGCTGGGCCAGTCGCAGCACCTCGACCTCGAGCTCGTGGGCGCGCGACTGGGATTCCTGCGCCTCGCGCCGGCTCTGGCCCAGGCGCTGGCTGGCGTCGGCATAGGCCGACTCGGCGCGCGCGAGCGCGTGGCGCGACTCGTCGTGGATCAGCGTCTGCGCGCGCAGCTGCTTGTCGAGGTTGTCGATCTCCTGCGCGCGTGCCAGCAGTCCGGACTGCTCACTGTCGGGGGCGTAGAAGGCCAGGTGATGAGCGCCGACACTGTGCCCGGCCGGGGTCCAGATCGCCTGCCCTGGCGCCAGCCGGGCACGCGCGGCCAGCGCCTGGTCGAGCTCATCGGCACACCAGCAGCCGGCCAGCCACTCGGACAGCAGGGCCTGCAGGCCGGCATCGTGCAGACGCAGTCTTTTGCTCAGCGCTTGCAATCCGGTGGGCGCTTCCAACTGCGTAAGTGACATATTGAAAGGCGGACAGAAAAAAGACAGCTTGGCCGGTGGCGCATCGGCGGCGAAAGCCGCCAGCCGCTCCAGCTGCGAGACCTCGAGCGCGCCCATGCGCTCGCGCAGCGCGGACTCGACCGCCACCTCCCAGCCCGGCTCGACCTGCAGGCGGGTCCAGAGCCCCTGCAGCCCATCGAGCCCCTGCCGGGTCAGCCAGGGCTTGAGCTTGCCGTCGGTCTTGAGCTTGTCCTGCAGGCTCTTGAGCGCCTCCAGTCGAGCCGACAGGTCGGCCTGCCACTTGCCTTCGCGGTTGACCGCTGCCTGCGCCTCGCGCCGTTCCTGCTCCAGCCGGGGCTGCAGTTCCTGCAGCTCCTCCAGGCGGGCCTGGGACTGGTCGCGCTGCTCGCGGACGGCATCCAGCTGCTCGCGCAAGACGTGCAGGCGATGCTCGTCGGGCGCGGCCAGCGCCTTGGCATCCGCACCCAGTCGCTCGCGGCGCTGCTGCAACTGGCGGCTCTGCTCCGAGATGCCGCGCTGCTCGGCCGCCAGCACCTGGATCGCCTGCTGCACCTGGGTGACGGACGCGCGCTGCTGCTGGGCCTGGCCCTGGGCGCGGCGCAGGCTGTCTTCGAGCGCGGGCAGCTGCTCGGCCTGTTCCTCGCACTGGGCGGCCAGGATCTCGGCCTGCTCGGCGGCGGACTCGTTCTGCTCGGCCAGACGCTCGAGCTCGACCTCGGCGTCCTCCTGGCGCTGCTGCCATTGCGCGATCTGCTCCTTGAGCTGATCGAGGCGCTGCAGCACGCGGGTGCGGCCCTCGACCACATAGCGGATCTCGGCCTCCAGGCGCGCGACCTCGGCGCCGGCCTCGTAGAGCCGGCCCTGGGCCTGGTTGACCAGGTCGCCCGCGTCGTAATGGGCCTGGCGGATCGCTTCCAGGTCGGCCTCGGTGCGGCGCAGGTCGGCCATGCGGCTCTCCAACTCGTTGAGCGCCTGCAGGCCCTCGGCGCGCACCCGCGCGAGCTCGACCTCGGCCTCGCGGCGCTTGAGAAACCAGAGCTGCTGCTGGCGCAGCGTGACCTGGGACTGCAGCTGGTGGTAGCGGGTGGCGACCTCGGCCTGCCTTTCGAGCTTGTCGAGGTTGGCGTTGAGCTCGCGCAGGATGTCATCGACGCGCAGCAGGTTCTCGCGCGTGTCGTTGAGGCGGTTCGAGGTCTCGCGCCGACGTTCCTTGTACTTGGAGACGCCCGCGGCCTCCTCCAGGAACAGGCGCAGCTCCTCGGGTCGGCTCTCGATGATGCGGCTGATCGTGCCCTGGCCGATGATGGCGTAGGCACGCGGCCCCAGGCCGGTGCCGAGGAACACGTCCTGCACGTCGCGCCGGCGCACCGGCTGGCCGTTGATGTAGTAGCTGCTGGTGCCGTCGCGCGTCAGCACGCGGCGCACCGCGATCTCGGCGTACTGGCTCCACTGGCCACCGGCGCGGTGATCGGCGTTGTCGAAGATGAGCTCGACACTGGCGCGGCTGGCGGGCTTGCGCTGGGTCGTGCCGTTGAAGATCACGTCCTGCATCGACTCGCCGCGCAGCTCGCTGGCCTTGGATTCGCCCAGCACCCAGCGCACCGCGTCCATGATGTTGGACTTGCCACAGCCGTTGGGGCCCACCACGCCGACCAGCCGACCGGGCAGGTTGAAAGTGGTGGGTTCGGCGAAGGACTTGAAGCCGGAAAGCTTGATGGTGTGGAGGCGCACGGAAACCAGAATGGGAAAAACCCCCAATTATCCCGCATGGGATGCGGCGGTGCAGCACAAACACCAATCTTTGGTCACCCAAATGACCATGATTGAAATGGATTGGGCCATGAGGTATCCGATGCCTTTTGGAGATACCCGAATGCCCGCAAAATACCCACGACCAACCCATCCCCAAACCGGTCTGATCGTAAGGAAAATTTTCATGAGCACCATGGCAACGGGAAGCCCTGTCCCTTATCAAGGCAACGACAGACTGCTCATCGGCCTCATCATGGGGGTGCTGACCTTCTGGCTGTTCGCGCAGACGACCTTGAACGTGGCGCCAGACATGCAGCGGGATCTCGGCCTAGATGCCAGCATGATGAACATCGCCGTGGCGATCACGGCCCTGTTCTCCGGCATGTTCATCGTGGTGACGGGCGGGCTGGCCGACCGGATCGGCCGCATCAGGATCATGCAGGTCGGCCTCGTCCTGAGCATGGCCGGCTCCCTGCTGATCGGCCTGACGCCCAGCGGCGAGCTGGCCACCCCTTTCCTGCTCAGCGGCCGCGCGCTGCAGGGGCTTTCGGCGGCCTGCATCATGCCGGCTAGCCTGGCGCTGGTGAAGACCTACTGGGACGGTGCCGCGCGCCAGCGCGCGATCAGCCTGTGGGCGATCGGCTCCTGGGGCGGTTCCGGCCTCTGTTCACTGTTCGGCGGCCTGGTGGCACAGAACTTCGGCTGGCGCTACATCTTCTTCGCCTCGATCGTCGTGGCCATGGTGAGCCTGCTGCTGATCAAGGGCACCCCGGAAAGCAAGGCCGATCCCCAGGGCCGCCACCAGTTCGACCTGGCGGGCATGCTGACCTTCATGGCCGCCATGGTCGCCCTGCAGATCCTGGTCACCCAGGGCAACAAGCTCGGCTGGACCAGCCCCATCATCCTCGGCCTGGCGGGCCTGGCCCTGGTCCTGGGCACCCTGTTCTTCCGGATCGAATCGCGGGCCGCCCAAGGCTTCATCGACTTCAAGCTGTTCAGGAACCCGACCTACGCGGGCGCCACCATCTCGAACTTCCTGCTCAACAGCGTCGCCGGCACGCTGCTGGTCTCGCTGCAGCTGGTCCAGCGCGGGGGCAACCTGAGCGCCCAGCAAGCCGGTGCCTTGACCCTCGGTTACGCCGTCGCGATCATCGCCTTCATCCGCGTGGGCGAGAAGCTGCTGCAGCGCTTTGGCTCGCGCAAGCCGATGATCTGGGGCTGCCTGATCACGGGTCTGGCCATCTTGCTGCTGTCGCCAGCCAACCTGCTGCTGGAAGACTACAAGGCGATGGCGATGATCGGCTACACCCTGTTCGGCATCGGTCTGGCCTTCTATGCCACGCCGTCCACCGATGCCGCCTTGTCGGCGCTGCCTGCCGCACAGGCCGGCTCGGGCGCCGGCATCTACAAGATGGCGTCCTCGCTGGGGGCGGCGTTCGGCATTGCCATCTCGGCCGCCATCTTCACCGCCCTGAGCGCCAACCCGGACAGCATCTCCTGGATGGCGGGCGTGATCACCTTCGCGGGCCGCCAGGACAACCTCGCGGTGCGCGAGGCCGCGATCATCGCCCTGATGTTCAACGTCTTCATGGTGCTGGCCGCGATCCTGTCGATCATGCTGACCGTTCCCAAAGGCATCCCGAAGAAAGCTTGAATACTCGCGAGAGTCGCCCGGACCGTTTCTCCAGACAGTTGCAATATTTGAGGAGTTGGAATCATGAATACCCTGTTAAATGTCTTGAGCGCCGAACAGGAACAGATTCAAGGCTGGCGGCATCACATGCACCGTCATCCCGAGGTGGCTTTTGATGAATACCAGACCGCCAGCTACATTGCCAGCCGGCCATGATCAAGGACGGCCTGTTCGAGCGTTTCCCGATGGATGCCGTGTTTGGCATGCACAACATGCCGACGCTGGGGCGCGGCAAGCTGTACTTCACACCCGGCCCGGTGATGGCGGCGGTCGACAACCGGGAGATCGTGCTGACCGGCGTCGGCAGCCATGGCTCGATGCCCGAGAAGAGCGTCGAGCAGGTGGTGGCGGGCGCTTCCCTGGTGATGGCGCTGCAGACCATCGTCCCCCGCAATGTGGCGGCCAAGGATTCGGCGATGGTCTCCGCGTCGGTGCCTTCCTGGCCGGGGATGCCAGCAACGTGATCCCGCAGACCGCGACCTTGCGCCTGAGCACCCGGACCAGCAAGCCAGAAACACGCCAGCTGGTGCTCGGCAAGATCAAGTCGATCACCGCGGCGCAGGCGCAAGCCTTCGGTGTCAGCTATGAAATCCGCGAGGGCTCGCCTGGCGCCGTGCTGGTCAACGATCCGGCACAGACCGAGGAATGTGCCGCAATCGCCAAGGAGCTTCTGGGTGAAGACCAAGTGGTGATACCCGGCCCGACCTTCATGGGCAGCGAGGACTTCGCCTTTTATGCGCAGCACAAGCCGGGCACCTATTGCTTCATCGGCAACGGCGATACGCCGATGGTGCATCACCCGATGTATGACTTCGATGACCGGAACCTGCCGATCGGCGCCGCTCATTGGGTCGCCATTACCCAGCATTAAGTTAGTCCTGAGAAATTTTTCGATCCATGTCCCTGTTTTGGCCCGCCATCGGTTCTAATCCTGCCCAGTGCGGCAGGTGCCGCGTCATGAGTACGAGGGAAACGGATGGGCAAGCGACTCGACA
>NZ_JAQTZS010000011.1 GCF_028687635.1 Malikia sp.
GCCTCCTGGGGTCGGGCAACTCGGCGAAGTAGGTCTGGGGGTTGGCAAGCATGCCTTCAGTATCCACCCGGCCAGCTCAATAGCCCAGTCTCAGATCATTCCCGGGCTACATAGCGCAATCGCCCTGGCTCATATTCCATCACTTGAACAAGGTTATTGCGATCACCATTGGCGCCGACGCGCCATGGCGCATGAAGCCATCCCAGCCTGGGAAGCTACGGCCAAATGCGGTTGCCCAGACGATAGGCACCGATGCACAATGCGCCCAGCTGGTACAGGCGCTGGGCGAGATCCTGACCAGCTGAGAGCCGCATCCTGCCGCCCAGGCAGAGCGGCGGCGGCAGGCCAATTGCCATTGAGCAACCGAACAGGATCGAACCGGACCGCAATGGGCCTTTCCAGGAAAAGTCACCAGGAGATTCGCGATGAACAACATGACGATAGCCACCAGGCTGAGGCTGGCATTCGGGCTGATGGTGCTGATGACCGTCTTCATGGGCGCGATGAACCTGTACAAGACCCACACGATGCAGCAGACGCTCGACGTGGTGATCGAGCAGCGCATGGTCATCCAGGCCGGGCTTGGCCAGTACAACAACGAGGTCAACCTGCAGGCGCGCGCGCTGCGCAACATGGTGATATTCAAGGAAGCCAATGCGATTCAGGACGAGGTCCGACGCGTCCTGGCCTCGCGCAAGCAGATCACCGAGATCGGCGCCCAGCTCGACCAGCTGGTCACGAGCACGAAAGGCCGTGCCGCGCTCGCCGAGATCGTCGCGCGCCGCGACAGGTACGACTCCGAGATCGATGCCTTCCTGGCCCTTGTCGCCGATGGCAGGCGGGACGAGGCGATCGCCTTCCTGACCGGAAAGATCATACCGGTGCACATCACCTTCTTCGATGCGATCCAGGAAGAGATCAGGATCCAGGACGAAATGAAGGCCGAGTCGGTCGCGCAGGCCGAAGACGCCGTGCTGGCGATCAAGGTCAGCACCTGGATCATCGGTGGCCTGTCACTGCTGGCCTCGCTGCTGCTGGCGGTCTGGATCATCCGCGCGATCACGCGCCCGATCGGACAGGCCGTGGCGGTCGCGCGCGCGGTTTCGGCCGGCGACCTCAGCTATCCCATCGCGACCGGCGACCGCAGCGAAACCGGGCAGCTGCTGCAGGCGCTCGGCGAGATGCAGGCCGGTCTCGCTCAGGTCGTCAGCAAGGTGCGCTCGGGTTCCGAGGCGGTGGCGACGGCCAGCGCGCAGATCGCCCAGGGCAACCACGACCTGAGCGCGCGCACCGAGAAGGAAGCCAGCGCGCTGGAAGAAACCTCGGCCTCGATGGAACAGCTCAGCAGCACCGTGAGGCAGAACGCCGACAACGCGCGCCAGGCCAACCAGCTGGCACAGGACGCATCGAGTGTCGCCGCGCAGGGCGGTCGTGTCGTGTCGCAGGTGGTCGACACCATGCACGGCATCAGCGAGTCGAGCAAGAAGATCGCCGACATCATCACGGTGATCGACGGCATCGCGTTCCAGACCAACATCCTCGCGCTCAACGCGGCGGTCGAGGCCGCGCGCGCCGGCGAGCAGGGCCGTGGCTTTGCCGTCGTCGCCAGCGAGGTGCGCAGCCTGGCCCAGCGCAGCGCGGCGGCTGCCAGGGAGATCAAGCAGCTGATCACCGACAGCGTCGAGCGTGTCGATCAGGGCTCGGCGCTGGTCGATCGGGCCGGCGCGACGATGGACCATGTGGTCACGAGCATCGAGCGGGTGACCGCCATCGTGAGCGAGATCAGCGCGGCCAGCTCCGAGCAGAGCCAAGGTGTGTCCCAGATCGGCGAAGCCGTGATGCAGATGGACCATTCGACGCAGCAGAACGCCGCGATGGTCGAGCAGATGGCGGCGGCGGCTTCGAGCCTGAACCAGCAGGCACAAGGCCTGGTGCAGGCGGTCGCCGCGTTCAAGCTCAGGCCGGGCGAAACCGGCCAGGCCGTCGACCCCGCCGGGCTCGGCGGCCCGCTGCAGGTCAGAAGCGAGCACAAGCCGGCGCAGGCCGTGCCGGTCGAGCGCCGCAACGC
This sequence comes from Malikia sp., assembly GCF_028687635.1. Classification (GTDB taxonomy): domain Bacteria; phylum Pseudomonadota; class Gammaproteobacteria; order Burkholderiales; family Burkholderiaceae_C; genus Malikia. Next base: position 2,069 of record NZ_JAQTZS010000011.1, read on the forward strand.
CCCCGCCAAGGCCGCGCGCCATGAAGAGGACGACTGGGAGACTTTCTGATCAGAGCGTCTCGATCCGCGCCAGCGTGGCGGCCGCCTGCTCGCGCAAGGCCTGGCGCGCCTCGGGCGTCATCTTGTCCAGGTTCCTGTAGACCATGGCCAGCCGGTGGTTGCCGCGCAGGCGCTCGGCCTGGCGCTCGAAGAAGTCCCAGTAGAGCGCGTTGAAGGGACAGGCGCGCGCGCCGGTCCTGGCCTTCCTGTCGTAGCGGCAGCCCTTGCAGTGGTCGCCCATGCGGTCCAGGTAGGCGGCGCTTGACACATAGGGCTTGGTCGCGAGCTGACCACCGTCGGCGAACTGGCTCATGCCCAGGGTGTTGGGTGCCTCGACCCATTCGAAGGCGTCGATGTAGATGCCCAGGTACCAGCGATGCAGCGGCTGCGGGTCGAGCCCGGCCAGCAACGCGAAGTTGCCGATCACCATCAGGCGCTGGATATGGTGGGCGTAGGCTTGCTGCAGCGACTGGCCGATTGCAGCTGACAGACAAGCCATGCCGGTATCGCCGCTCCAGAACCAGCGCGGCAGCGGGCGCTGATGGCCCAGCGCGTTGGACTCGACATAGCCCGGCATGCGGGTCCAGTAGACGCCGCGCACATATTCGCGCCAGCCCAGGATCTGGCGGATAAAGCCCTCGGTCGCTGCCAGCGGCGCCCTGCCCTCGCGCCAGGCCTGCTCGGCGCGCTGCACCACCTCGCGCGGACCGATCATCTTGGTGTTGAGCGCGAACGACAGCAGCGAGTGGAACAGGCGCCAGCTTTTTCCTGAGAGCGCATCCTGGTAGTCGCCGAAATGCGGCAGGCCGGAATCGATAAAGTCGTCGAGCTGCTGCAGCGCTTCGGCGCGGTTGAGCGACCAGCGGAAATCAGCCGCCTGCGGCTGGCCCATGGTGACGACGCCAGCGGCCTGGATCTGGCGCCAGAGCGCGGAATGGTCATGGCGCGGCCGGCAGTCGGCCGGCTCGGGCGGATCGCCGGGCCAGGACTTGCGATTGTCGGCATCGAAGTTCCACTGGCCACCCTCCGGCTTGCCGTCGGGGTCGAGCAGCACGCCGTGACGGCGGCGCAGCATGCGGTAGCAATGCTCAAGCAGCCACTGCTTGCGGTCGGCGAACAGTTCGGCCACCTCGCCGCGCGCGGTGTAGAAATGCTCGCTGTCGACCGCGCGGCAGGCAATGGTCTGGCGCGCGGCCCATTCATTCAGCTGTGCGTCGAGCCGCCATTCGTCGGGCTGCTGCCACTCGAAGACGCTGGCGCCGTAATGGGCGATCAGCGCGTCGAGGTTGGCGCTCAGGCTCTGGCGGTTCGAGGCGTCATCGATCGCGACATGGCGCACGCGGTGGCCGGCGGCCTTGAGCTGGCGCGCGAAGTCGCGCATCGCGGCGAAGATCGCGATGACCTTCTGCGCGTGGTGCACGACGTAGTCGGTCTCCTGGCGCAGCTCCAGCAACAGGTAGACGACGTCGGGCCGGGACTCGCGATACCAGCCATGCTGCGGATTGAGCTGGTCGCCCAGGATCAGGCGCAGCGTGGGGCCGGGCTGCATCAGGCTGCCCCCCAGAGCCGGCGATAGGCGCCGTCGCGGTCGTGGTCCTGCGCCTGCTTGTGGGTGTTGAAGCGGCGGCCACCGCGCGGGTCGGTGCCACGCCCGGCGATGTAGAGCCAGTTGCCCTGGTTGCTGTGGACGTCGTAGTCGAGCAGTTGCGACTCGAACCAGGCGGCGCCGGCACGCCAGTCGCCGCCGAGGTCATGCACCAGGTAGCTGGCCACGTTCTGGCGCAGCCGGTTCGACAGATAGCCGGTGGAGATGAGCTCGCGCATGCCGGCGTCGACCAGCGCGTCGCCGGTGCGACCCTGGGTCCAGCGCTCGAAACCGCGGGCGTTGTGGGCCGGCAAGGGCCGCTCGGACAGGCCGCGCGCGCCGTAGAGCCGGCGGCCATGCTTGAACGCCATCCAGCGGAAATGGTCGCGCCAGAGCAGCTCGAACCAGAGCCAGTAGCTGCCGTCGTTGGCACCGCGCTCGGCCTCGAAGGCGCGGATCGCGGCCATGGCCGGGCGTGGCGACAGCGCGCCGGTCGCGAGCCAGGGCGAGAACTTGCTCGAATAGTCCAACCCGACCAGGCCGTTGCGGGTCTCCTTGTAGCTGTGTGGCAGGCCGCGCGCGCAATACTGGCGCAGATGGGCCAGCGCGGCGCGATCGCCACCGTGGCAGGCGGGGTCGGCATAGGGAAAGGAACTGCGCGGATCGGCGGCAACAGACACGGCTGCGGGCCGCGCCGCCCTGGCCGCGAGATCGGCCGGCAAGACCGGCAGCGGCGGCAGCGCATCGGGCTCGGGCAGCGGCGCTGCCTCGCGCGCACCGGCGCGCTCCAGTTGCTGGCGGAAGGTGGTGAAGGTGTCGGGCACGGCCTCGGGCGCGAAGGGCAGATCGGCCGGATCGATCAGGCTGGACTGCCAGACCGTCTCGACCCGCAGCCCGGCCGCGCGCAGCGCCTGCACGGCATCCTGTTCCTCGGGCGCGGCGATTTCCTCGCAGACCAGAAGGCTGGCGCCGAGCTGGCGCATCAGTTCGGGCAACCGCTCAGCGGGCAGGCCCGACAGCTCCAGCAGGTCGCTGCCCAACGCTCGCAGGCGCGGCTTCAATTGACATCCTCGCCGCCATCAATGGCGGTGATTCCTCCTGCGAGACGGCCATGCCCGGCCGCGTCGGCTTGCGCCGACTCATTCAGCAAAACGCCTACCTCTCGGACTCCCATGTGGGACGGCGAATTACCGGAAATTTCTGTGCTGGGCTCCGACTGCCTGATGGCAAAAAAAGAATTCGGAACCGTCGTGGCAACAGCAGAGATTTTAGCAGAGAGAGACTCGCTAGACCCCGCCGTGAACGACGGGGCTTGCGCTCGTGAACTGGTCATCAGCGGGCCTCCTGCGCCTTGGGGGCGCTGCGGCGGCAACGCTCGGAGCAATACTTGACCTGATCCCAGTCGCGCTCCCATTTCTTGCGCCAGGCAAAGGGCAGGCCACAGCAGGCACAGGTCTTGCTGGGCAGGTCGGTTTTCTTCTTCATCTTCATGGCCGGAGCATTTCAGCGTGCGGCCGGCACCGGCAGGGCCAGCTGGCGTTCGATCTCGCGCAGCAGGCCCTTGTTGTCGGGGCTGGTCATGCTCGAATAGGATGCGACCGGCTTGCCGCCGCGACCGATCAGGTATTTGTAGAAGTTCCAGCGCGGCTTCTGGCCGGTGGCATCGGCCAGCTGGCGGAAGAAGGGCGAAGCCTGGGCACCGGCGACCGAACTCTTGGCGAACATCGGAAACTTGACGCCGTAGGTGTTGGCGCAGAACTCGGCGATCTGCTGGTTATTGCCAGTCTCCTGCGCGAAGTCATTGGACGGAAAGCCCAGCACGACCAGGCCCTGGTCGCGGTAGCGCGCGTGAAGCTGCTCCAGGCCCTCGTACTGGCCGGTGAAGCCGCAGTAGCTGGCGGTGTTGACGACCAGCAGCACCTTGCCGCTGTACTGGCACAGCGACTGCGGCTTCTCGTCCTGCAGGCGTGGGAAGCTGTGCTGCAGCGTGGCCGGGCAGCTGGCCGGCTCGGCGGCCTGCGCGGGTGCGCCATGGAGGACAGCCGCCAAGGCCGCTGCGAACGGTAGACCCAGATGCATGGATTTCATGACGGCTTCTATTTGTCTTGGACAAATAGAAGTATGCTCCATTTAACCCGATCGCGCACGCCGTCCGCGATAAGCCCGAAATCCGAATCGCCTGCCCGGCCTCATCTCCCCGCGACCATGAACCAGACCGCCGCCCGTAGCCAAGCACACACCCTGTGGGACATCGCCGAGATCGAGCGCGACACCGGCCTGGGCAAGGACACCTTGCGGGTCTGGGAGCGCCGCTACGGCTTTCCGACGCCGCTGCGCGACACGCGCGGCGACCGGCTGTACGACCCGCCACAGCTCGAACGCCTGCTGCGCATCAAGCGCCTGCTCGACCTGGGCCATCGAGCGGGCAAGGTGGTGCCGCTGGCGCTGCCGGCACTGGAGCATCTGCTGCAGACCAGCTGCCAGGCGGCGGACCCGCCCGACGCGGCCGCGCTGGACGACTGGCTGGAGCGGCTCAAGCACGGCAAGCCGGCCGAACTGCGGGTGGCCTTGCAGCAGGAGCTGCGGCAACTGGGCCTGTCACGGGCGATCGAACAACTGCTGGCCCCGCTGGGCCAGCGCATCGGCCAGGCCTGGCTGGCCGGCCAGCTCTCGATCCACCAGGAGCATCTGTTCACCGAGACCCTGCAGTCCGTGCTGCACGAAGCCATCACCCGCCTCGATGACAGCCACCCCGAGCCCAGCCAGCCGCCACGCGTGCTGCTGACCACGCTGCCACAGGAGCAGCACCAGCTGGGGCTGCTGATGGCCGAATGCTATTTCGCGCTCGGCCGCTGCGAGCGCATAGCGCTCGGCCCCAGATTGCCAGCGAGCGAGATCCTGGCAGCGGTCGGGCATTTCCGGATCGACATCGTCGCGCTCAGCATCAGCCTGCATGCCTCGACACGCGAGATCGCGGAGCAACTGGCCCTGCTGCGCGAGCAGCTGCCGCCCGAGGTCGAACTCTGGATCGGCGGCGGCTGGGCCGGTATCGGCAGGCGCCACCGGCCCGGCGGCGTGCAGTGCGTCGTCAATGACGAGCAGGTCAGCGCCGGCCTGGCGCGCTGGCGCGCGGCCCATGGCTGATCACCCAGCAGGAAACCAGATGCAAGACAGCACAACCCCCCCCTTCGCCTCGATGCACAGCCTGCGCGAAGGCTATTCGGCCCTGGTGCTGGGCACCAGCGGCGCCATCGGCCAGGCCTTCGTGACCCGGCTGCGGTCCGATCCGCGCTGTGCCGGCGTGACCGCGCTGTCGCGCGGCAGTCAGCCCGCGTTCGACCTGATGGACCCGGCCAGCATCGAGCGCCTGGCGCCGGCGCTGGCCGAGCAAGGCCCGTTCCAGCTGGTGCTGGATGCCACCGGCGCGCTGACCCTGAACGGACGCGGCCCGGAAAAACGGCTGGACGACCTGAACGCCCAGGCGCTGCTCGACGCCATGAGCGTCAACGCGATCGGCCCGGCGCTGCTGCTCCAGCAGCTACTGCCCCGGCTCGCCAGCGGCGAGCGCGTGATCTGGGCCAAGCTGTCGGCCCGGGTCGGCAGCATCGAGGACAACCGCAAGGGCGGCTGGTACGGCTACCGCGCGTCCAAGGCCGCGCTCAACATGCTGCTGCAGACCGCCGCGATCGAGATCACGCGCCGGCGCCCGCTGGCCGTGGTCGCGGCGCTGCAGCCCGGCACGGTACGCTCGGGCCTGAGCCGGCCCTTCGTCGGCGAACAGGCGCTGGACCCGCTCGATTCGGCCGGCCGGCTGCTGCGCGTGCTCGATGGGCTCGAACCTGACGGGCGGGCCCGGTTCGTCGACCACGCCGGGCAAGCCATTCCCTGGTGAAAACCGCTCAATCGTGCGTGTTCTTGTAGACGGCGACCGCACTGCCCAGGCGCTCGGCCCGGGCCATCAATCCCTGGGCCGCCTCCACGCTGTCTTGCACCATGGTGGCGTTCTCCTGCGTCACCCGATCGAGCTGGACCACCGCCACGCTGACCTGCGACACGCCATTGGCCTGCTCGTTGCTGGCGGTGGTGATTTCGCTGATCAGCCGGCTGACGCGCTGGACCTCGCGCACGACGCCCTGCATGGTCTCGCCGGCCTGCTGGACCAGGGTGGAACCACCCTTCACCTGCGCGACGCTTTCCCCGATCAGGGACTTGATCTCGCGCGCCGCGCCGGCGCTGCGCTGCGCCAGGCTGCGCACTTCGCTGGCCACGACCGCGAAGCCGCGCCCCTGCTCACCGGCCCGGGCGGCCTCCACGGCCGCGTTGAGCGCGAGGATATTGGTCTGGAAGGCGATGCCGTCGATCATGCCGATGATGTCGGCTATCTTCTGCGAACTGGTGGTGATGCGCTGCATCACATCGACCACCTGGCCCATCACCTCGCCACCGCGAACGGCGGCCTGGCTGGCGCCTTGAGCCAGCTGGGTGGCTTGGCGCGCGCTGTCGGCATTCTGCGTCACGGTGGAGGTCAGTTCCTCCATCGAAGCCGAAGCCTGTTCGAGCCCGGACGCCGACTGCTCGGTACGCGCGGCCAGGTCGCCGCCGGCCCGCTCGATCCGCTGACCGACACCCTGGAGGCCATCGACCTGGGCATCGACATCGTCCACCAGCGAACGCAGGTTCAGCCCGGCCTGGTTCACCGACCGCATGATCATGCCGATGTCGTCGACCCGGTTGAGGTGCTGGGTCCGGCCCGGGTTGCCCGCCGCCACGGACTGGGCATGCTGGGCCACCTTGACCAGGGGGCGGCTGATCTGCGCTTGCAGCCAGACATCGCCCAAGCCGGTCAGCAGCAGCGTGACCGCCGCGGCGACCGCCAGCGGACCCGCACCGAGCCCGAGCAAAGCCAGCAGCGCCAGATTGCCCAAGGCCAGGCATGCCAGCACCAGATGGATGCGCGCCGCCACCGAGATCAGCTGGAACAGGGAAAGAAAAGACCAGATCCCCGTGCGCACGAGCAAGCCCCGGTGAAACCGGCGCGATCCGGCGCGGCCCGCGCGGAAATCGCCATACAGCCGCTCGGCGGCGGCGACTTCCTCGCGCCGGGGCTTGGTGCGCACCGAGATATAGCCCGCGACCTGCCCGCCACGCACCATCGGAGCCGCGTTCGCGCGCACCCAGTAGTGGCCGCCGTTCTTGCGCTGGTTCTTGACCAACGCGGTCCAGGACATGCCGGCCTTCATGGTCGACCACATGTCGGCAAAGGCCTCGGCCGGCATGTCCGGATGTCGGACCAGCTTGTGCGGCTGCCCGTGGAGCTCTTCGTACTCGAAGCCGCTGATCCGCACGAAAGCTTCGTTCGCGTAGGTGATGTAACTCTGCGTGTCGGTGACCGACATCAGCGTCAAACCTTGATCGTAATCAAGTTCCCCCTGGTTGGCTGACCTGTTGACGCTCATGTTTTCGTGTATAAAGTTCATTTTGGCGTCAGTTTATTTTGCCCATGCTCAGTTCAGCATTGCCCAAACAGGTGTGGCCATTGCTGCAGACAAATGTTTCCATGTGCCCCCTTCCAGCCATGCCTGAATCGATGAGCGCCGAAATCCAGAGCGCCGGCTTGTCCTGGCTGCGCGGGCGGCGCCTGCTGATCGCGGAGGACGAGGAGATCCAGCGCGAACTGCTGGCGAACTACCTGCGCCGGCAGGGCTGTCATGTCTACCTCGCCAGCGATGGGGCGGACGCGGTCGCGCAGGCGCAGCGCCTGCAGCCCGAGCTGGTGTTGATGGACGTGAACATGCCGGTCTGCGACGGGCTGACCGCCTGCCGCATCCTGAAAACGGGCAGCCGGACCAGGGCGATCGACATCATGTTCCTGACCGGAGACACGGCGCCCGACGACCGCGTCCAGGGACTGCTGGCGGGCGCGGCGGACTACATCCTCAAGCCGTTCAACTTCGAGGAAGTGGGCTTGCGCCTGGCGCTACACCTGCAAAAGAAACCCAAGCCGGGACCGGAGCCCGTCGGGGACAAGCAGACCCAGCCCCCGTTCACCTTGGACAGCCTCGTCTTCGAGGCCGCGCGCTCGCATCTGCTCGCCCGCCTGGGCCGCACGCCCAAGCTGGAGCAGGTGGCGCGCACGGCGGGCACCAATGTCAGCCGACTCAACCACGCGTTCAAGCATTGCGCCGGGCGGCGATCGCGGCGAAGGCCTCGGTCAGCGCGGCATGCAGTCGCCAGCGCAAGACGTCCAGCTGGTCCGGCGAAGGGGCGACGCCATCCGCCTCGCGCGCCACGGCGACGACTTGCTCCAGCCCCAGATAGCTGGCCGTGCTCTTGAGCTGGTGCGCCAGATCCTGGAGGCCGTTCCGATCCGCGAGCGGCGACTGCAATTCGGCGGCGCTCGACTGGTAACGCTCAAGGAAACGGCCGAGGTAATGCCGGTAGGCCTCCTCGCCGGCGCAAACCGCCAGGCCATGGGCCGGATTCATGACGACTCCCGCCGGCTCGACGAGCGGCGCGGATGCCGCCGCTGCGGTCGCGGCGGAGTGCGGGACACCCTGCCGAAGATTGAGCTGCTGCTGGATCGAGGCCACGACATCGTCGACCCGAAACGGCTTGATAAAGAAGTCATTCATGCCCGCCGCCAGCGCGGCGTCGCGCGCTTGAAGCTGCGAGTCGGCGCTCATGGCCAGCACGGGGAGTCGCGACCAGACAGGCGACTCGCGCAGGCGACTCACGGCGACCAGACCGCCCATCACCGGCATGTTCAGGTCCATCAGCACGACATCGACCGCGGCGGGATGAAGCTCCAGCCAGTCGAGCGCGGCACGCCCATGCTCGACCTGGTGCACCCGCGCCCCCTCGGCCGCCAGCAGACGCGCGAACAGCTCGCGCCCGACGGGCTCGTCTTCCACCAGCAGGACTCGCACCTCCGCGAGCGGCTCGGCATCGGTGCGCTGGGGCAGCGGCGCGGCGGGATGCGGTTCGGGCACGGCCAGCGCCGGGCTGGCCTGGCGGGCAAAAGACAAGGTGAACCAGAACCGGCTACCCATGCCGGGCACGCTGTCGCAGCCGATCTCGCCGCCCATGAGCTCGACCAGTTCGCGACAGATGGCCAGCCCCAGACCGGCGCCACCGAACTGCCGGCCGATCGATGAGTCGGACTGGACGAAGGGCTGGAACAATTGCTGCTGCAACACCGGATCGATGCCGCTGCCTGTGTCCTGCACCACGAAGCGCAGCCTGACCTGCCGCGGCGATTGTTCGAGCAGCTCGACGCTCAGCGCGACCTGACCGCTGGCCGTGAACTTGAGCGCATTGCCAATCAGGTTACCCAATATCTGACCGAGCCGGTAGCGATCGCCGATCAGCGCGCGCCAACCCGCCGCCGGCGGCGTGATGCGGAATTCCAGTCCCCTTTGCTCGGACTTGACGGAAAAGATCGATTCCAGCAGGTCGAACATCTCCCCCAGGTCGAAGGCGAGACGCTCGGGCTCGAGTCGCCTCGCTTCGAGCCGGGAAAAATCGAGCGACCGGTCGAGCAAGCCCTGCAGGACCTGGGCGACATCACGCATCTGCCTGACCAGATCGGCGGCCGCCGCCGGGATGTCCTGCCTGACCAGCGTCTCGGCCAGCAAGAGCATCGCATGGACAGGCGTGCGGATCTCGTGGTTCATGAAGGCCTGGTAGCGCTGGCGCTGGTCGAACTGGCGCTGTTCGGCTTGACGCGCGACGTCGCGCAGTTCGGCCTGGTGCCGGTATTGCTCCGCCTGGACGCGGGCCGTGGCGTCGACGTTGATGCCGGCAAAACGGATCGGCCGGCCCGCCTCGTCATGGAAAGGCCTGCCATAGGCATCGAGCCAGCGCGTCGCGCCGGAGGGCAGGATGACGCGGTAGCTGGTCACGAAAGGCTGGCGCTGCTGGATCGAGTGCGCGATCAACTGGCTGGCGCCCTGCACATCATCCGGATGCAGGACCGCGCGCCAATGCTCCAGGCTGGGGCGCACCGTGGCATCGAAGCCAAAAAGTGGCCAGATCTCCGGCGACCAGTGCAGCACACCGCTGACCAGATCCCAGTCCCAGGCGGCGACACCGGCGGCCTGCCCCGCGACCGAAAGCAGTTCGTCGAGCGGGACCGCCGGCGGGGAGCGCGTCCCGTCGCAGGCATCGAAATCGAGATTCGTCTGCATCGACGGGATGATTGGGATGGTTGAGGGCAACCCGGTCAGGGCGCGAGCCGCAGCTCGGCCGCGCGCGCGTGCGCCTGCAGGCCCTCGCCGTGCGCGAGCACCGAGGCGATGCGGCCCAGCGTCTGCGCGCCGACCTGGCTGACCTCGATCAGGCTGCTGCGCTTCTGGAAATCGTAGACGCCCAGCGGGGAACTGAAGCGCGCGGTGCCGCTGGTCGGCAGCACATGGTTGGGACCGGCGCAGTAGTCGCCCAGGCTCTCGCTGGTGTAGGCGCCCAGGAAGATGGCGCCCGCGTGCCTGAGCAGCGGCTCCCAGCGCATCGGCTCGCTCGACGACACTTCCAGGTGCTCGGGCGCGATCCGGTTGCTGATGGCGCAGGCCTCCTCCATGCTGCGCGTCAGGATCAGCGCGCCGCGCCCGTTCAGGCTCTTGGCGATGATCTCGGCGCGCGGCATCTCGGGCAGCATCCGGTCGATCGAGGCCTGCACCGCCTCGATGTAGGCGGCGTCCGGGCACAGCAGGATGCTCTGCGCCAACTCATCGTGCTCGGCCTGGCTGAACAGGTCCATCGCGACCCAGTCAGGCGGCGTGCTGCCGTCGGCCAGCACCAGGATCTCGCTCGGGCCGGCGATCATGTCGATGCCGACGGTACCGAACACATGCTTCTTGGCGCTGGCGACATAGGCGTTACCGGGGCCGGTGATCTTGTCGACCTTCGACACGGTCGCGGTGCCGTAGGCCAGCGCGGCCACGGCCTGTGCGCCGCCGACCGTGAAGGCGCGCGTGACGCCGGCCACATAGGCAGCAGCCAGCACCAGCGCATTGCGCTCGCCCCTGGGCGTCGGCACCACCATGATGATCTCGCCGACACCTGCCACATGGGCGGGAATCGCGTTCATCAGCACGCTCGACGGATAGGCCGCCTTGCCACCCGGCACATAGATGCCGACCCGGTCCAGCGGCGTGACCTTCTGGCCCAGCAGCGTGCCGTCCTCGTCACGGTAGCTCCAGCTCTCGCCGCTGGCCCGCTTCTGTGCCTCGTGGTAGCGGCGCACGCGCGCGGCGGCCGCCTGCAGCGCCTCGCGCTGGAGCTCGGGCAGGCCGTCGAAGGCCGACTTGAGCTCGGTCTGAGTCAGTTCGAGCCCGGCCATGGCCTCGACCTGCAGGCCGTCGAAGCGCTGGGTGTACTCGATCACCGCCACATCGCCACGGGCGCGCACATCGGCCAGGATCTCGGCCACGCGCTGCTCGATGGCGGCATCGGTGTCGGCCGACCAGTGCAGGCGCTGCTGGAAGCGGGCCTCGAAATCGACGTCGGTGGTGCGCAGGACGAGCGGGGTGGCTTTCATCTTTTCACAGTTCCAGGTTTCAGGCGGTGGCCCGCGCGAAGGCGTCGAGGATGGGACGCAGCAGCTCGCGCTTGACCTTGAGCGCGGTCGGGTTGACCACCAGCCGCGAGGAAATGTCCATGATCGGCTCGACCTCGACCAGGTGGTTGGCCTTGAGCGTGTTGCCGGTCGAGACCAGGTCGACGATGGCGTCGGCCATGCCGGTCAGCGGCGCCAGCTCCATGCTGCCGTAGAGCTTGATCAGGTCGACGTGCACGCCCTTGCTGGCGAAGAACTCGCGCGCGATCGCCACGTACTTGGTCGCGACCTTCAGGCGCGCGCCCTGGCGCACGGCGCTGGCGTAATCGAAGTCGGCGCGCACCGCGACGCTCATGCGGCATTTGGCGATCTTGAGGTCCAGCGGCTGGTAGAGGCCGACGCTGCCGGCACCGCCCCACTCGGCCTCGTGCTCGATCAGCGTGTCCTTGCCGCAGACGCCCAGGTCGGCGCCGCCGTACTGGACATAGGTCGGCACGTCGCTGGCGCGCACCAGCACCACCTGCACATCGGGGCGGTTGGTCGGCAAGATCAGCTTGCGCGACTTCTCGGGGTCTTCCAGCACCTCGATGCCGGCGGCACGCAGCAGCGGCAGGGTTTCCTCGAAGATGCGGCCCTTGGACAGGGCCAGGGTCAGTTTGACCTGGCTCATTGGATTCTTTCGATGTCGGCGCCCAGGGCGCGCAGTTTGACTTCCATCTGGTCGTAGCCGCGATCCAGGTGGTAGATGCGGTCGACCACGGTCTCGCCCTCGGCCACCAGGCCGGCGATCACCAGGCTGGCGGAAGCACGCAGGTCGGTCGCCATCACGGTCGCGCCCGACAGGCGGCCGGACTCGCCCAGGCCCTCGACCAGCGCGACCCGACCGTCGGTATGGATGCGCGCACCCAGGCGCTGCAGCTCCTGCACATGCATGAAGCGGTTCTCGAAGATGGTCTCGGTCACGCTGCAGCTGCCCTGCGCCACGGCATTGAGCGCCATGAACTGGGCCTGCATGTCGGTCGGGAAGCCCGGGTGCTCGGTGGTGCGGAAGGTCTGTGCCTTCAGCGCGGCGGCGCCAGCGGAGGCCACGCGCAGGCCGCCACCCTCGACGGCCTTGACCGTGACGCCCGCGTCGCGCAGCTTGTCGATCACCGCGTCGAGGTGCTCGCCGCGCGCGTGCCGCAGCAGCGCCTCGCCGCCGGTCGCGGCGACCGCGCACAGGAAGGTGCCGGCCTCGATCCGGTCGGCCACCACCGCGTGGTCGCAACCGTCGAGTTTTTCGACGCCTTGGATCCGGATCCGGCTGCTGCCGTGACCCTCGATCCTGGCGCCCATCTTGATCAGCATCTCGGCCAGATCGGTGATCTCGGGCTCCTGCGCCGCGTTCTCGAGGATGGTCTCGCCCTCGGCCAGCGTCGCGGCCATCAGGAAGTTCTCGGTCCCGGTGACCGTCACCATGTCGGTCGTGATGCGGGCGCCCTTCAGGCGCGTGCGGCCCTCGGGCAGGCTGGCCACCATGTAGCCATGCTCGACCACGATCTCGGCGCCCATGGCCTGCAGGCCCTTGATATGCTGGTCGACCGGACGCGAGCCGATCGCGCAGCCGCCCGGCAGCGAGACCTTGGCGCGGCCAAAGCGCGCCAGCAGCGGCCCCAGCACCAGCACCGAGGCGCGCATGGTCTTGACCAGCTCGTAGGGCGCCTCCGGCTCGATCGGGTCGGCCGCCTGCAGCGTGAAACCGCCGCGCTCGCCGTGGGACTGGGTCTGCACGCCCATGTGTTCGAGCAGCTGGCGCATGGTCGCGACATCGCGCAGGCGCGGCACGTTGCGCAGCATCACGGGCTGGGCGGTCAGCAAGGCGGCGCAAAGCTCGGGCAGCGCCGCGTTCTTGGCGCCCGAGACGCTCACTTCGCCGTTCAGGCGGCGGCCGCCGCGGATCAGGAGTTTGTCCATGCCGTTCAGCCCTGGGCCGCGGCCCACTCGGCCGGGGTGTAGGCCTTGATCGACAGCGCATGCACCTCGTCGTTGTGGATGCGCGCGCCCAGCGTCGCGTAGACCTGCTGGTGACGCGCGATCGCGCGCTTGCCCTCGAAGGCGCTGGAGACCACGACGGCGGCCCAGTGGCGGCCGTCGCCCGAGACCTCGAGGTGATCGCAGGCCAGGCCGGCGGCGATGATGGATTGCAGTTCGTCGGAAGTCATGTCAGTGTCGGATCTTGTAGCCGGTCTTGAGCAGGTGCAGGGCCAGGCCCGCGACCAGGGCGAACGCCCCTCCCACCACGCCCAGGCTGAACCAGGGCGAGACGTCGCCCTGGCCGAAGAAGCCGTGGCGGAAACCGTCGATCATGTAGAAGAAGGGGTTGAAGTGGCTGAGCTGCTGCCAGAAGGGCGGCAGCGAGTGGATGGAGTAGAACACGCCGCTCAGGAAGGTCATCGGCACGATGACGAAGTTCTGGAAGGCGGCCATCTGGTCGAACTTCTCGGCCCACAGGCCGGCGACCACGCCCAGCGCCCCCAGCAGGCCCGAGCCCAGCAGGGCGAAGGCCAGGATCCAGCCCGGCGCGGCGAACCGCAGATCGGCCGCCCAGAAGGTGCACAGCAGCACGCCGGCGCCGACCACCAGGCCGCGCACCATCGACGAGCCGACATAGGCCACGAACCAGGCCCGGTGCGACAGCGGCGTCAGCAGCAGGAACACCAGGTTGCCCATGATCTTGCTCTGGATCAGGCTGGACGAGCTGTTGGCGAAGGCGTTCTGCAGCACGCTCATCATGATCAGGCCCGGCAGCAGGAAGGCGGTGTAGCCCACGCCGTCGTAGACCTGGACCCGGTTTTCGAGCACATGGCCGAAGATCAGCAGATACAGGATGGCCGTCATGACCGGCGCCGCCACGGTCTGGAAGCCGACCTTCCAGAAGCGCAGCACTTCCTTGTAGAACAGGGTGGTCCAGCCGCTCATGCTCGTGTCTCCTGGTGGCCGGACATGAGGTCGAGGAACACATCCTCGAGATCAGCCTTGCGGATTTCGATGTCCTCGATCGCGATGCCCTGCTCGCGCAGCTGGGCCAGCAGGCGCTCGACCGCCGTCGCGTCCTGCGCCGGCAGGCGCACCACGCGGCCGGTCACGCGCGCCTGCGCGGCGAGCGCGGGCGGCAGCGGCTGGTCGGTCTTGAAGCAGAGCTGGGTCGCCACCGCCGTCTTGAGCAGCTCCGAGGTCTTGTCCAGCGCCACCACCTGGCCGAGCTTGAGCATCGCGATGCGGTGGCACAGGGCCTCGGCTTCCTCCAGGTAGTGCGTCGTCAGCAGCACGGTGCTGCCCTGCTTGTTGAGCCTGGAGACGAAGGCCCACAGCGTCTGGCGCAGCTCGACGTCGACGCCGGCGGTCGGCTCGTCGAGCACGATCACCGGCGGCTTGTGCACCAGCGCCTGCGCCACCAGCACGCGCCGCTTCATGCCGCCCGAGAGCTGGCGCATGTTGGCGCTGGCCTTGTCGGCCAGGCCGAGGCCGTCGAGCAGCTCGTCGATCCAGTCGTCGTTGCGCTTGATGCCGAAATAGCCCGACTGGAAGCGCAGCGCCTCGCGCACGTTGAAGAAGGGGTCGAACACCAGCTCCTGCGGCACCACGCCGAGCTGGCGCCTGGCCTGGGCATAATCGGACTGGACATCGGCCCCCTGCACCAGCACGCGCCCGCCGCTGGCGCGCGACAGGCCGGCCAGGATGCTGATCAGCGTGGTCTTGCCCGCGCCGTTGGGACCGAGCAGGCCGAAGAACTCGCCCGGCTCGATGTCGAAGCTGACGCCCTTGAGGGCCTGCAGCTCGCCGCGGGCGGTGGCAAAGGATTTGGAAACGTTCTGGAATGAGACGGCAGACATGTACCCGGGATTTTAGCCGGGCAGCAGCTCGCCGACCCCGTAGAGCACGGCCAGCTCGCGCAGGCGCTGGGGCAAGGCGCGCAGGCGCAGCTCGACACCGCGCTCGCGGGCCACGCGCACCAGCGCCAGCAGCAACGCGACGGCGGAGGAATCGAAGTCCTGTAGCGCGGCGGCGTCGAGCTCAGCGGGCTCGCCAGCGGCGCCCCGGCGCAGCGCCGCCTCGCAGGCGGCCAGACAGGACGGCGACTCGGCGTGCGTCAGGCGCGCGGGCAAGGCGGGCAGGCTGACCACGGCCTCAGCCCTTGCCGCCAGCCAGCGCAGCCGGCGGCTTCTCGGCCGCGTTGCTGCGGTTGCGCTGCGCCAGCGAAGCGATCAGGCCGTCGATGCCCTTGGCATTGATCTCCTGCGAGAACTGGCCACGGTAGGTCTCGACCAGCCAGATGCCCAGCACGTTGAGGTCGTAGACCTTCCAGCCGGCATCGGTCTTCTCGACCCGGTAGTCGAGCTGCACCGGGTCCTTGCCCGGAGTGCGCAACTCGGAGCGCACGATGACCTCGGTGTCGCCGGGGTTGGCGCGCAGCGGCTTGACGACCAGGGTCTGGTCCTTGACCTGGCTCAGCGCGCCCGAGTAGGTCCGCACCAGCAGGGTCTTGAACTCGTCCTGCAGCTTCTGCTTCTGCTCAAGGCTAGCCTGGCGCCAGAAACGGCCCACCGCCGAGGCGGTCATGCGCCTGAAATTCACATGCGGCATGAGCCGGGAGTCGACCAGCGCGATCACCCGGCCCGTGTCGCCGTTACGCAATGCCGCGTCCGACTTGACCGCCTCGATCAGTTCGGCGGCGACGCGCTGGATCAGGACCTCGGGGCCCTCGCTGGCCTGCGCCGCCGTGGTGCCGGCCAGACTGACCAGGGAGAAGGCGGCCACCCAGCCCAGGGCCGCGCGGCGGTCGATGACAATACTCATGTTCGTTTTCCTGGTTACCCATGCTTGCAAGGGTTTCATTCGAGGTCGTAGCGTTCCTCGGGCGATGTCACGCCAATCTGGCTATGGCGGCGCTGCAGATAGGAGTCGCGCACGAAGCTGTAGGGGTCGAGCGCGGCGTCCTGCAGCATCTCGCCGGCGCGCAACAGGCCGGCGCGCTTGTCGACGATGCGCAGCGCCTGCATCTCGTTGCGGGACGGGATATGTCCGACCGAAGCCAGCGCATCGCCCTGCCCATCCACCGGCAAGGCGGCCGTGTCGCGCAGCGTCGACGGCCCGAGCAGCGGCAGCATCAGGTAAGGGCCGTCGGGCACGCCCCAGCGGCCCAGCGTCAGGCCGAAGTCCAGCGTGGTGCGCTCCAGCCCCATCTCGGAGGCGATGTCGAGCACACCGGCCAGGCCGAGCGTGCTGTTGACGGCAAAGCGCATTCCGTTCTCGGCCGCCTCGCGCGGGCGCGCCTGCAGCAGGGCGTTGAGCGCCGACCAGGCATCGCGCAGGTTGCCGAAGAAGTTGTTGACGCCAGCACGCACAGGGCCGGGAGCGATATCGACATAGGCACTGGCCACGGGCTTGAGCAGCGCGCGGTCCACGTTTTCGTTGAAGCGCAGGATGCTGCGGTTCATGGGCTCCAGCGGATCGCGCGGATCCGCATTGGGGCCGCTCGCGCAGCCCGCCAGCGCGAGCAGGACGGCCAGCCCCGCGCCCAGCAGTAGCCTGGAGATGCGATCACGATGCTTCATTGACTCTCCTTGTCCGCTGCCACGGCTCACTGGGCGCCCGCCGGCGCGCTGCCCGCGTCGGCGGACTTGCTGTAGAGGAACTGCCCGATCAGGTTCTCCAGCACCACGGCCGACTGGGTCTGACTGATCACGTCGCCCTGGGCCAGGTTCTTCTCGTCGCCGCCCGGCTCGATGCCGACATACTGCTCGCCCAGCAGGCCGCTGGTCAAGACCTTGAGCGAACTGTCCTTCGGGAAGGCGTAGCGCGACTCGAGCGCCAGCACCACGTCGGCCTGGTAGCGCTTGTCGTCGAAGCTGATCGACTCGATGCGACCGACCACCACGCCGGCGCTCTTGACCGCCGCCTTCGGCTTCAGGCCGCCAGCGTTGTCGAACTTGGCGGTGACGCGATAGGTCTTCTCGAAGCTCAGGTTGAGCAGGTTGGCCGACTGCAGGGCCAGGAACAGGATGGCGGCCGCGCCGATCAGCACGAACAGGCCTACCCAGACATCGACTTTGGAGCGTTGCAATTGGCTCTCCCTTGAATCAAACAGCAAACATCATGGCGGTCAGGATGAAATCCAGACCGAGGACGGTGAGCGAGGCCATCACCACGGTGCGAGTGGTCGCGCGCGAGACGCCCTCGGGCGTCGGGCTGGCCTCGAAACCCTGCTGCAGCGCGATGAAGGTCACCGCGATGCCGAACACCAGGCTCTTGATCAGGCTGTTGCCGACGTCGGCCCAGACATCGACCCCGCCCTGGATCTGGCTCCAGAACGAGCCGCCATCGACACCGATCATCAGCACGCCAACGACCCAGCCGCCGATGATGCCCATGGCGCTGAACACCGCGCCCAGCAGCGGCATCGTGATGACGCCGGCCCAGAAGCGCGGCGCCAGCACGCGGTCGATCGGGTCGACCGCCATCATCTCCATCACGCTGATCTGCTCGCCAGCCTTCATCAGGCCGATCTCGGCCGTCAGCGAGGTGCCGGCGCGGCCCGCGAACAGCAGCGCGGTCACCACCGGCCCGAGCTCGCGGATCAGGCTCAGCGTGACCATCAGGCCCAGCGCGTCGGTGGAGCCGAACTTCTCCAGGATGTTGTAGCCCTGCAGCGCGAAGACGAAGCCGACGAACAGGCCCGACACCCCGATGATCGCGAGCGAATAATTGCCCAGGAAGTGGATCTGGTCGCGGATAAGGCCAAAGCGGCGCCAGCTGCCGAAGGTGCCCAGCAGCAGGCGAAAGAACAGCCGCGCGCCATGACCGAGGTCGGCCAGCCAGCCGCGCACCGCAAGGCCGATATCGGCCGGCGACAGGCGCTTCATGCCGACCTCCCGGCGGCCAGGCCGAAATCCTCCTCGACCGAGGGGCCGGGGTAATGGAAACGCACCGGCCCTTCGGGCGACGCGGTCACGTATTGCTGGATCAAGGGATTCTCGCTTTCGCGGATTTGCTGCGGCGTGCCCTGCTGCGCCACCTTGCCGTTGGCCAGCACGATCACATGGTCGCAGACCGCGAAGGTCGCGTCGAGCTCGTGCGAGACCATCAGGCTGGTCAGGCCCAGCGTGTCGTTGAGCTGGCGGATCAGCCGCGCGGCGGTGCCAAGCGAGATCGGGTCCAGGCCCGAGAAGGGTTCGTCGTACATGACCAGCTCGGGGTCGAGCGCGATCGCGCGCGCCAGCGCCACGCGCCGCGCCATGCCGCCCGACAGCTCGCTCGGCATCAGGTGCCGCGCGCCGCGCAGGCCGACCGCCTGCAGCTTCATCAGCACGATGTCGCGGATCATCGACTCGGGCAGGCCGCTGTGCTCGCGCAGCGGAAAAGCCACGTTGTCGTAGACGTCCTGGTCGGTGAACAGGGCGCCGAACTGGTACAGCATGCCCATGCGGCGGCGCATGGCGTAGAGGCCGTCACGGTCGAGCTTTCCGACATCCTGACCGTCAAACAGCACCTGGCCCTGGGTCGCCTTGTTCTGGCCGCCGATCAGGCGCAGCAGCGTGGTCTTGCCGCCGCCCGAGGCGCCAATCAGCACCGTGACCTTGCCGCGCGGCACATGCAGGTTGATGCCTTCGAGCACGACGCGGCCATCCCCATACCCGAAGGTGAGGTCGCGGATTTCAACCAGGTGCGGTGTGGACATGGGAGGGGGAAGGCTTGAAAATGACGAAGGCCGGTCTGGCCGGCCTTCACATGATAAGGGATACAGGAAAACCCTAGATCGGATCAGACCATACCCCCCTGCGTATCAACGCGGCAGCTGGGTCGAGCCCATCAGGAACTCGTCGACCGCGCGCGCGGCCTGACGGCCTTCGCGGATCGCCCACACCACCAACGACTGGCCGCGACGGATGTCGCCGGCGGCGAAGACCTTGGGCACGCTGGTCGCGTAGCCACCGACCAGCGACTCGCTGGCCTTGGCGTTGCCGCGCGCGTCCTTCTCGACGCCGAAGCCGTCGAGGATGGTCGCCACCGGATGGACGAAGCCCATCGCCAGCAGCACCAGGTCGGCCTGGTATTCCTTCTCGGTGCCGGGGATCTCGACCAGCTTGCCGTCCTTCAGCTCGACCTGGACGGTCTTGAGGCTGGTGACCTTGCCGTTCTTGCCGATGAATTCCTTGGTCGAGACCGCGAACTCGCGCTTGAGGATGCCCTTCTCGGCGCTCTCGTCGTGGCTGGAGCTGGTGCGCAGCTTGAGCGGCCAGTAAGGCCAGACCAGCGGCTTGTTCTCCTGCTCGGGCGGCATCGGCATCACTTCGAACTGGGTCACGCTGGCGGCACCGTGACGGGTCGAGGTGCCCACGCAGTCGCTGCCGGTGTCGCCACCGCCGATCACGATCACATGCTTGCCGTCGGCGCGCAGCTGGCCCTTGAACTTGCCGTCGGCGTTGACCTTGTTCTGCTGCGGCAGGAACTCCATCGCGAAATGGACGCCGTCGAGCTCGCGGCCCGGCACCGGCAGGTCGCGCGACTGCTCGGAGCCGCCGGTCAGCAGCACGGCGTCGAAGTCCTGCTTGAGCTGCTCGGGGCTGATGCTTTCCTTGGCCCAGTTGGTGACCTTGGAGCCCTCGGGCAGCTGGCCGATCAGCACGCCGGTGCGGACCTTGACGCCTTCGGCTTCGAGCTGTGTCATGCGACGGTCGATGTGCGACTTGTCGAACTTGAAGTCGGGGATGCCGTAGCGCAGCAGGCCGCCGACGCGGTCGTTCTTCTCGAACAGGGTCACGTCGTGACCGGCGCGCGCCAGCTGCTGGGCAGCGGCCAGGCCAGCCGGACCAGCGCCGACGACGGCGACCTTCTTGCCGGTCCGGACCTTGGCCAGCTGGGGCTTGACCCAGCCGTTTTCCCAGGCCTTGTCGATGATCGCGTGCTCGATCGACTTGATGCCGACCGGGTTGCCGTTGACGTTGATCACGCAAGCCGCCTCGCAGGGCGCCGGGCAGATGCGGCCGGTGAACTCGGGGAAGTTGTTGGTGCTGTGCAGCACCGCGCTCGCGTTCTGCCAGTCCTGGTGGTAGACCAGGTCGTTGAAGTCCGGAATGATGTTGTTGACCGGGCAGCCGTTGTTGCAGAACGGGGTGCCGCAATCCATGCAGCGCGCGCCCTGGATCTTGGCCTGCTCGTCGCTCAGGCCGATCACGAATTCCTTGTAGTGCTTGACGCGCTCGGCGACGGGCTTGTAGCCCTCTTCGATGCGCTCATATTCCATGAAGCCGGTGACTTTTCCCATTTGCTTTCCTTTGCGGGGCAGGACTCGCGCCCTGCCCCCTGAATCGAGTTTGACGGATTACTTGGCGGCGACGGCTTCTTGGGTCGCAGCCTTGGCCTGCTTGCGGGCGTGGATCTCGCCCAGCGCGCGCTTGTACTCGGTCGGGAAGACCTTGACGAACTTGGCGCGGGACTCGCTCCAGTTGTCGAGCAGGTCGCGGGCGCGCTTGCTGCCGGTCCAGCGCAGCTGGTCTTCCAGCAGCTTCCTGAGCTGCTCCTCGTCGGTCTGGCCACGGTGCCAGGTCGCGACGTTGCCGATCGCCTGCTGGTCGGCCGCCGGCAGCACCTGTTCCAGGGTCACCTGGGCGGTGTTGCAGCGCGAGGCGAACTGGCCATCCTCGTCGTAGACATAGGCGATGCCACCGCTCATGCCGGCCGCGAAGTTGCGGCCGGTCTTGCCCAGCACGGCCACGGTGCCGCCGGTCATGTATTCGCAGCCGTGGTCGCCCACGCCCTCGACCACGGCCGTGGCGCCCGACAGGCGGACCGCGAAGCGCTCGCCGCCGACGCCGCTGAAGAAGGCCTCGCCGGTGGTCGCGCCGTACATCACGGTGTTGCCGACGATGATGTTCTGCTGCGCGACGCCGCGGAAGTCCAGGCTCGGACGCACCACGATGCGACCGCCCGACAGGCCCTTGCCGGTGTAGTCGTTGGCTTCACCGATCAGGTACAGGGTCACGCCCTTGCACAGGAAGGCGCCGAAGGACTGGCCGCCCGTGCCTTCGAGCTGGATGCGGATCGTGTCGTCCGGCAGACCTTCCGGGTGCACCTTGGTCACCGCGCCCGACAGCATCGCGCCGACGGAACGGTTGACGTTGCGCGCCACTTCCATGAACTGGACCTTCTCGCCCTGTTCGATGGCCGCCTTGGACTTGGCGATCAGCACGTTGTCGAGCGCCTTCTCCAGGCAGTGGTCCTGCTCGGAAGCGTGCAGACGCGGCACGTCGGCCGGCACCTGCGGCTGGGCGAACAGGCGGCTGAAGTCCAGGCCCTGGGCCTTCCAGTGCTCCAGGCCCTTGCGGGTGTCGAGCAGGTCGGAGCGGCCGATCAACTGGTCGAACTTGCGGATACCCAGCTGGGCCATGATCTGACGCACTTCCTCGGCGATGAAGAAGAAATAGTTCACGACATGCTCGGGCTTGCCGCTGAACTTCTTGCGCAGTTCGGGATCCTGGGTCGCGACGCCGACCGGGCAGGTATTCAGGTGGCACTTGCGCATCATGATGCAGCCCTCGACGACCAGCGGAGCGGTCGCGAAGCCGAACTCGTCGGCGCCCAGCAGCGCGCCGATCACGACGTCGCGGCCGGTCTTCATCTGGCCGTCGGCCTGGACGCGGATGCGGCCACGCAGGCGGTTCAGCACCAGGGTCTGCTGGGTCTCGGCCAGGCCGATTTCCCACGGGCCGCCGCAATGCTTGATCGAGGACAGCGGCGAAGCACCGGTGCCGCCATCATGACCGGCGATCACGAGGTGATCGGCCTTGCACTTGGCCACGCCAGCGGCGATGGTGCCGACGCCGACTTCGGACACCAGCTTGACCGAGATGCTGGCGCTGGTGCCGACGTTCTTGAGGTCATGGATCAGCTGGGCCAGATCCTCGATCGAGTAGATGTCGTGGTGCGGCGGCGGCGAGATCAGGCCGACGCCCGGCACCGAGTGGCGCAGGAAACCGATGTACTCGGACACCTTGCCGCCCGGCAGCTGGCCGCCCTCGCCCGGCTTGGCGCCCTGGGCCATCTTGATCTGGATCTGGTCGGCGGAGGCCAGGTACTCGGCGGTGACGCCGAAGCGGCCCGAAGCGACCTGCTTGATGCGCGAGCGCAGGCTGTCACCGGCCAGCAGCGGAATGTCGACCTCGACCTGCTCGGCGCCGATCACCGAAGCCAGGGTCTCGCCCTGCTTGATCGGGATGCCCTTGAGCTCGTTGCGGTAGCGTGCCGGATCCTCGCCGCCTTCGCCGGTGTTGGACTTGCCGCCGATGCGGTTCATCGCGACGGCCAGGGTGGCGTGGGCCTCGGTCGAGATCGAGCCGAGCGACATCGCGCCGGTGGCGAAGCGCTTGACGATCTCCTTGGCCGACTCGACTTCCTCGACCGCGATCGCCTTGGCCGGATCGACCTTGAACTCGAACAGACCGCGCAGCGTCAGGTGGCGCTTGCTCTGGTCGTTGATGATCTGGGCGTATTCCTTGTAGGTGTTCCAGTTGTTGGCACGGGTCGAGTGCTGCAGCTTGGCGATCGCGTCCGGCGTCCAGAGGTGCTCCTCGCCACGGGCGCGCCAGGCGTATTCGCCGCCGGCGTCCAGCATGTTGACCAGCAACGGATCGTCACCGAAGGCGGCCTTGTGGGTGCGGATCGCTTCCTCGGCGATGTCGAACACGCCGATGCCCTCGACGCGGGTCGGGGTGCCGGTGAAGTACTTGGCCACGGTCTCGGTGTCGAGGCCGATGGCTTCGAACAGCTGGGCGCCGCAGTAGGACATGTAGGTGCTCACGCCCATCTTGGACATGATCTTGGACAGGCCCTTGCCGATCGCCTTGACGTAGTTGTAGATCGCCTTGTCGGTCGACAGCTCGCCCGGCAGATCCTTGCTGATCGCCTGCAGGGTTTCCATCGCCAGGTAGGGATGGACGGCCTCGGCACCGTAGCCAGCCAGCACGGCGAAATGGTGGATCTCGCGGGCGGAGCCGGTCTCGACCACCAGGCCGGCGGTCGTGCGCAGGCCCTCGCGCACCAGATGCTGGTGGATGGCCGACAGGGCCAGCAGCGCGGGGATCGCGACCTGGGTCGCGCTGACGTTGCGGTCGCTGATGATCAGGATGTTCTTGCCACCCTTGATCGCATCGACGGCCTCGGCGCACAACGAAGCGAGCTTGGCCTCGACGCCTTCCCTGCCCCAGCTGACCGGGTAGGTGATGTCGATGGTGGCGCTCTTGAACTTGCCCTGGGTGGTCTGCTCGATGTTGCGCAGCTTGGCCATGTCCTTGAAGTCCAGCACCGGCTGGGACACTTCGAGGCGCATCGGCGGATTGACCTGGTTGATGTCGAGCAGGTTGGGCTTGGGGCCGATGAAGGACACCAGCGACATCACGATCGCTTCGCGGATCGGATCGATCGGCGGGTTGGTCACCTGCGCGAACAACTGCTTGAAGTAGTTGTAGAGCGGCTTGTTCTTGGACGACAACACGGCCAGCGGGCTGTCGTTACCCATCGAGCCGATGCTTTCCTCGCCGTTCCTGGCCATCGGCGCCATCAGGAACTTGATGTCTTCCTGGGTCATGCCGAAGGCCTGCTGGCGGTCCAGCAGCGAGGGCGAGACGCTATCCAGGGCGGCGACCGAAGACTCCTCGACCATCGGCTGGGCGTCGATCTCGCCGGCGACCGGCTGCACCACGTCATCGAGGCGGATGCGCAGGTTCTCGATCCACTGCGCGTAGGGCTTGGAGTTGGCGAGGTTGGCTTTCAGCTCCTCGTCGTCGATCATGCGGCCCTGTTCGAGGTCGATCAGGAACATCTTGCCCGGCTGCAGGCGCCACTTGCGCACGATCTTGCTGTCGGGCACCGGCAGCACGCCGGCCTCGGAACCCATGATGACGAAGTCGTCATCGGTCACGCAGTAGCGGGCCGGACGCAGGCCGTTGCGGTCAAGCGTGGCGCCGATCTGGCGACCGTCGGTGAACACGACCGAAGCCGGGCCGTCCCACGGCTCGAGCATGGCGGCGTGGTATTCGTAGAAGGCGCGACGGCGCGGGTCCATCGTGCTGTGCTGCTCCCACGGCTCGGGGATCATCATCATCACGGCCTGGCTGATCGGGTAGCCGGCCATGGTCAACAGCTCGAGGCAGTTGTCGAAGGTCGCGGTGTCGGACTGGTTGGCAAAGCTGATCGGGTACAGCTTCTGCAGGTCCTCGCCCAGCACCGGCGACGACATCACGCCTTCGCGCGCCTTCATCCAGTTGTAGTTGCCCTTGACCGTGTTGATCTCGCCGTTGTGGGCGACATAACGGTAGGGGTGGGCCAGCGGCCACTCGGGGAAGGTGTTGGTCGAGAAGCGCTGGTGCACCAGGCCGATGGCCGAGACGCAACGCGGGTCCTGCAGGTCGAGGTAGTACTCGCCGACCTGGTTCGCCAGCAGCAGCCCCTTGTAGACCACCGTGCGGCTCGACATCGAGGGCATGTAGTACTCGTTGCTGTGCTTGAGCTTGAGCGCCTGGATATGGGCGCTGGCGGTCTTGCGGATCACGTAGAGCTTGCGCTCGAGCGCGTCCTGCACGATCACATCGGCGCCACGGCCGATGAAGATCTGGCGCATGACCGGCTCCTTTTCGCGCACGGCGGGAGACATCGGCATGTCGAGGTTGACCGGCACATCGCGCCAGCCCAGCAAGACCTGGCCCTCGGCCTTGATCGCGCGCTCCATTTCCTGCTCGCAAGCCAGGCGGGATGCGTGTTCCTTGGGCAGGAAGACGAAGCCGACGCCGTACTCGCCAGCGGGCGGCAGGGTCACGCCCTGCTTGGCCATCTCTTCGCGGTAGAGCTGATCGGGGATCTGGATCAGCAGACCGGCGCCGTCGCCCATCAGCGGATCGGCACCGACGGCACCCCGGTGATCCAGGTTCTCGAGAATCTTGAGGGCCTGGCCGACGATGGCATGGCTCTTCTGGCCCTTGATATGGGCCACGAAACCGACGCCGCAGGCGTCATGTTCTTGGGCGGAGCTGTACAGACCTTGCTGCTGCAGCTGAGCGATTTCGGTAGGACGGGTCAAGCCAAACTCCTCAAATAAGCGTTAACCCGAAGAGGATAGACGATTCCCCCCCCACAAGCAAGCAAAAAAATTGGGGTCAGAGACCAATTTAATTGGACTTGAAACAGAGAGGAAATAAATTGGGGACAGAGTAAAGACCCTCGGTGGCACCGAGTGTCCAGTCGCCATCGGCTTATCAAGCAACCGGCTCGGGCGCTGGCTGCACCGCACGCGGGCGACCAGCCCTACCCTTTTCGAGGCGACGGCCGGTCTGCTCGCGCAACTGCGCCAGGAAACCCGCCCCCCCCAGCGGCCAGCCCTGCACGACGGACTCGGACAAGTCCCGCTGCTGCACCGCACTCAGGCCCTGGTGCACCAGTTCGGCGTAGGCGGCCTCGCGCGCAAACGGCGTGTTGCCCAAGGACCACACCAGCGGATGCGGCGTCAGCCATTTATCGTGGCGCAATCCGATGTAATGGCCGTGACTGGACCAGGGGTAGAGTTCCGCAGCAGGAACCATGCCAGCCCGCACCGGATTGAGATCGATATAGGCCATGCACACCAGCAGATAGCGCTCGCTGTCGATCACGGTCGAGCGGTAGCGCCCCTCCCAGAGCGTGCCGCTGCGGCCGTGACGCAGGTTGAAGCGCCGCACATAGCCGCGCCCCAGCGACTGCATCAGGCGCGACAGCGCACCGTCTTGCTGCGGCGTCAGCAGCAGGTGCAGGTGGTTGTCCATCAGCACATAGGCGTGGACCTGCACCTTCTCGCGCTGCGCCAGCTCGGCCAGCTGGGACAGGAAGAATTCGCGGTCCTCGCGATCGATGAAGACGGCCTGCCGGTTGTTGCCGCGCAGGATCACATGATGGGGCACACCGGTGACGGCCAATCGGGGCAAGCGGGCCATGACGATTCCTTCAGTGGAGGCGGCGCTGCAACAGCACCGCCAGACCGAGCCCGGCAGCACAACAGCAGACCGTGAACCACCAGGCCGGCGACCAGTCACCCCCCTGGCGGGCGACCAGCCAGGCCACCGCCGGCGGCCCGGCAAACTGTCCCAGCGAAGACAACTGCTGCATCCAGCCGACCGTGGTCGACACCGTGTGCCCGCTGGGCGCCAGCCGCACCGCCAGGCTGAACAGGGTGCCGGGTATCAAGCCACCCACCGAGGAAAAGACCAGCACCGCCACGAACTGCCCGGCCGGCCCCACCACGCCCGAAAAAGCGACCCAGCAGGCCAGACCCATGACGCCATAACCGATGGCCAGCAGATGACCGGGCCGCCAGTGACGCGCCAGCAGGCGGCCGGCGGCCACGTTGCCGATCGCATTGGCCCCGGCTGCGGCGGCGCTCAACACCCCCGAGACGCCGAGCGACCAGCCGGCCTGGGTCTGGATGGTGGGCAGGAAGCCGACCACCGCCAGCCACTGCCCCGAATACACGAAGAAGGCCAGCGCCACCAGCCAGGGTCCCGAGGAGGACAAGGTCTGGCGCAGCCGCCGGCCCCAGCCCGGTCCCGGCGCCGCCGTCGAGTGCCCGGGGTCCGGCGGCACCCGCAGCCAGACCACAACGGCCCAGCACAGGGTCAGCCCGGACAGCAGCAGCCAGGCCCAGCGCCACCCCAGCGCGGCATAGAGTCCAGGCCCCAGCAGCATGGCCAGGGCGACCCCCGTCGGCATGTAGCCGCCCCAGGTGCCCAACAACCGATTCAGCGACGGCGGATCCTGCACCAGGCGCCGGATCAGGCCAGGCGCCGGCAGGACGGTCAGCAACAGGCCGACCCCCTCCAGCATGCGCGCGACCAGCAGCAGCGGCACCCGGGACGCCATGGCGCCCAGCGCACAGCCCAGCGCCAGCAGGCAAAGCCCCAGCAGCATGGTGCGGCGCAGTCCCGCCCGGTCCGCCAGCAGCCCGGCCAAGGCCCCCAGCAGCATCCCGGCCACCTGCATCACCGACAGCAGAAAGCCCGCCTGAACCAGGGTCAGGCCCAGCTCGGCGCGCAGGATCGGGATTCCCGGCGGCAACTTCCCCACATGCAGGGCCGCCACCACGCCGGCGGCGATCACCAGCCAGGCGGCCCGGCCGTTCAGCGCCTCAGGCGCAGCAGGCATCGATGACCTCGGCCACCAGCGCGTCGGGCGCGCCGCGCACCACGGCCCGGCCGGCGTCCTCCACCAGCACGAACTTGATCTCGCCGGCCTCGGCCTTCTTGTCGACCCGCATCAGCCGCAGATAGCGCTGCGCGTTGCTCAAGCCCTCGCAACCTTCGCCATGGCCATGCTTGAGTTGCGGCCCGCGCACCGGCAGGCCAGCGGCCTCGACCAGCCGCACCAGCCGCTCGACCTTGTCCGCCGACAGCAGGCCCAGGCGCTGGGACAGGCGCGCGGCCATCACCATGCCGCAACCCACGCCCTCGCCGTGCAGCCACTCGCCGTAGCCCAGGCCGGCCTCGATCGCGTGACCGAAGGTATGACCGAAGTTCAGGATCGCGCGCAGGCCCGCCTCGCGCTCGTCCTGGCCGACGACCTCGGCCTTGATCTCGCAGCTGCGCTGCACCGCGTGCGCCAGCGCCTTGGGGTCGCGCGCGCGCAGCGCCGGCAGGTTCGCCTCGATCCAGTCCAGGAAGGCCAGATCGTGGATCGGGCCGTACTTGATCACCTCGGCCAGGCCCGCGCTGAGCTCGCGCTCGGGCAGCGTCTGCAGCGTGTCGAGATCGCAGACCACACGCGCCGGCTGGTAGAAGGCGCCGATCATGTTCTTGCCCAGCGGGTGATTGATCGCGGTCTTGCCGCCCACCGACGAATCCACCTGCGCCAGCAGCGTGGTCGGCACCTGCACGAAGGGCACGCCGCGCATGTAGCAGGCGGCGGCAAAGCCGGTCATGTCGCCCACCACGCCACCGCCGAGCGCGAACAGCACCGTCTTGCGGTCACAGCCGCGCGACAGCAGCGCGTCGAAGATCAGGTTCAGCGAGTCCCAGCTCTTGTACGCCTCGCCGTCGGGCAGGGTCACAAGATGGATCTGCGGATAGTGGCTGCTCAAGGCCTGCTGCAGCCGGGCAGCATAGAGCGGGCCGACCGTCGTGTTGGTCACGATCAGCGCCGACGCGGCCTTGGGCAGGCCCGCCCAAGTGGCCGGATCGTCCAGCAGCGAGGAACCGATCAGGATGGGATAGCTGCGCTCGCCCAGTTCGATCTCGACGCGGGCATGGACTTGGCCGCCCACGGGCGGCTGGAAGGTGGCTTGGGTCATCCCGCTAGTTTAGCGGGGCATGGACTCCGGCAAGGCGCCGGCGAGCTCCAGCTGCATCACGATCATGTTGACCAGGGTGGCGACCGAGGGCCGGCCGGTCTCGACCACGTAATGCGCGCAGTCGCGGTACTGCGGATCGCGCGCCTCGTAGAGGTCGCGCAGCCGCTGCAGCGGATCAGCCACCAGCAGCAGCGGCCGACCTCGGTCATGCTTGATGCGGCGATAGATGTCCTCGGGCGTCGAGCGCAGGTAGATCACCTGGCCGCGCGCCTTCAGGAAACCCCGGGTCGCCTCGCGCATGCAGGAGCCGCCGCCAGTCGACAGCACCACGTTCGGACCCCGGGTCAGGTCGTCGAGCGTGTCCTGCTCGATGTCGCGGAAGCGCGCCTCGCCCTCGCGCTCGAAGAACTCGCGGATCGAGCAGCCGATGCGCTCCTCGATCACGTGATCGGAGTCGATGAAGGGCACAGCCAGCCGGCGGGCGAGCTGGCGCCCGACAGTGGATTTGCCTGAACCGGGCAGGCCTACCAGTACGATCAATCTGTCTCTCAGTCCAATGAAACGGTGAGGGGCGATGATACGACGCCACTTGGCGACTTGGTCGTGAAGATCAAACGATCACCCACTGCGGCATAACAGTCTGAGAGCGCAACCGTAACCGTTCTCGGGCTGACCATATTCGGGACGGTGTCAACCAAAGTTTGGATGCTCCAAGGAATGTCTGTAACGACCTCACAAATAGAAATACCAAGGTTGAGCCTTGACCCCGTATAAGGAGCAGCATAAACCTGAGTGCCCGTCGGCATGCTGTTCCCGTTAACATCCTGGACGACCACGGATACCGATGTCACCTCTTGGAAGTTGTTGTTATTGATAGTGACAGTGCGCGTGGTAAGCGTCGAGGATGCAAAGACTGGCGCCGAGCTTGCGAACACCACCTGCGCCTGCCGCCGCACGTCAGCAGCACCCCAGACCCCGTCACAAGTATTAGGCCGCCCATCGAGAAGGATAGGGCGTTTGATACTACCCGGCAGTGTTGGACAAGCCAGACTCCCAGCACGTGGCACTGAGAACTCGCCTGTGTCGTATGCTTCGTGCTGGTCGGCATCCATCAGAGCATTGCCCATGTCCGTGAACGCCTCGCCGAGATCGTAGACATTGTTTCCATTAGCATCGACGAAGTCCTCCTCGCCTGGCACATAGGCCATGACCACTGCACGTCCACCAGCAGGGCGAGGGTTTTGACTGAAGAGTGTCGATTTGCAGACAGAGGTCTCGCCCGGCACTCCATCGGTGACATAGCAGGTGGGCGGGATCATGACGCCCGCTGAGCTGACGAAGTTCACCTGGGTGCCTGCGGGCACGGGGTTGCCGACCCTGTCGGCCAGACGGACGATGACATCGGTTTTCACACCATCCAGGTTTAAGCCCTCGATGCTGAACTTCTCCAGGCTCAAGCTCAACCGGCTCTGGACGGCGACGCCGCGAGCCACGGTAAGGACATTGGAATAGGCCTGGACGGCTGCATTGACAGTGGACACTGCCTTGACCAGCACCGAAGTAGGCACAGTACCGGAATACACCGGCACCTTTACAAGGCCAGCGGAGTCGCTGGTCACCGTCACCACACTCGTGTTGCCTTTGGTGCCTAGCGACACCCCGGTCGTGATCAGACCAGCGCTACCGCCCGCCGCAGGGTTGACAAGGGAAAGGCTAACGCTGTGGTTACCCAAGGCGGTTCCGTTGACGTCGACCACCTTGAACACCACATCCGACTGAGTCGCACCGACCGAACCCTGCAGGTAGATGATCTGCGGAGTGGCACTCGCGAACTGGATGTTGGTGGCTTGGGTCGGTAAGACTGAGATCGTGCCTTGAACAGGACTCGCACCAGCCGCCGAAGCAGTGATGGTCACCTGCGAATTGGCGCAAGCAGCTGCGTCGGCCGTGTAAGTGACGGATGCCTTGCCACTTGAGTCAGTGGCTGTCGCTGCGGGCAGCACGGTTCCACAAGAGACCGCAAAAGTGACCTGAACCGGCGTGCTGGTCGCTGCTACGCCGTTGATCTTCGCCATTACGGCGACAGGGCGATTGCCGTAGGCAGCGAGCGCCGTTGTTGTTCCGACATCGAGATTGTCGAGCGACAGCGACAAGGGAGTTATCTGGTAGTCCTTGGTCGCAACAATAGCTTCGCCATCGATCAGGGCCGTGACGCTCACGGTACCTGCCCCTGCCGCCGTTATGGAGGCCGAACTAATCTGAACCGTAGCAGTACCTGTCGAGTCAGTCAGGACATCGGACGCAGGGCTGATCCGAATCAGCTTGGCATCGCCAACGAAGGAAACCTTCTTCCCGGCTACAACCGCCCCCTTGGCATCCTTCAAGGTTGCTTTGACCGTTGCCAGCCCAGCTGCCCCCAAGGAGGTCGTGACAGCATTTGACTGGTCATAAATTTCGACTGAAATGGATGCCTTGGATGTCGAACCGCCCCCACCCGTTCCTGCATTGGAGCCCCCAGCAGGCGTCCCCGCACTCCCCCCACCCCCACCGCAAGCCACCAGCGCCAGCGCCACCCACAGCGCCACGAGCCATTTGAAGATCTTCATGCTTGGTTTCCCTCTCGTTGTGTAGATCCGGGCTCAGCGCGCGGTGGTGAGGACGTCCGACAGCGTGCGCGGCGTCAGGAACACCAGCAATTCGGTCTTCTCGGTCTTGACCGAGCGGCTCTTGAACAGGTTGCCGGCGAACGGAATGTCGCCGAGCAAGGGCACCTT
This sequence comes from Malikia sp., assembly GCF_028687635.1. Classification (GTDB taxonomy): domain Bacteria; phylum Pseudomonadota; class Gammaproteobacteria; order Burkholderiales; family Burkholderiaceae_C; genus Malikia. Next base: position 33,361 of record NZ_JAQTZS010000011.1, read on the forward strand.
GTTGACGTCTTCCTGCTCGCTGGAGGTGAAGATGCCGCCAATCACCACGGTGCCACCGTTCTCGACCAGCACATTGGTCTTGACGCGCTTGGTGTTGACCGCCACGCCGCCGGGGTAAATGGTGCCGGGCGTGTCCTTGCTGACCTCGACTTCCATGATGATCCCGCCATCGGGCGTGATCTGCGGCGTCACCAGCAACCTGAGGCTGGCTTTCTTGAAGCTCACCGTCGTCGCGCCGGTCACACCGGCAGCCGCCGGATAGGGAATCTCCACGCCCTGCTCGATCTCGGCCTGCGTCTGATCGCCCGTGATCACGCGCGGGCTGGCCACCACCTTGCCTTTGCCGTCGGCCTGCAGCGCCGAGATTTCGAGATCGAGGAAGCGGTTGGCGGTCGGACTGAACAGCGACAAGGCCAGCGTGGCCGGATTGGTCGTGCCTTGTGCCATCGCTGGCAGGTTGACGAAGCTGGTGTTGGCCGAGGTCAGCGCCGTTGTCCGCTCCAGCGTGGTCGCCGACACGGCATCGTAGCTGCCGCCGAAGGCCGCCCGATTGCTTCCCCCGATCGAATAGCCCGCATCGCCACCGCGGATGCCGCGCAGGTCGCTGCCACCGAACTTGACGCCGAGCGAGCGGCCGAAGGTGTCGCTCGCCTCGACGATGCGCGCCTCGATCATGACCTGACGCACGGGGATGTCGAGCTTCTTGATCATTTCCTGCACCGCCTCGAGCCGCGACGGAATGTCGGTCACGAACAGTTGGTTGGTGCGAGGTTCAGCAAATACCGCACCGTACGGCGACAACGTGCGGCCGCCCTCAACCGTGGTGGTATTGTTTGAATAGGTTCTTGCTACCGGTCTGGTAATGCTGCTAGCTGAAACTTGTGAAGTTGAGGTTGTAGTGGTTGTGCCAAGCAACTGTGCCGAGATATCGACTGCCTTGGCATAGTTCAACTGAAAAGATTGGGTTTTCAACGGCTCGATGCTTTGCATCTCCGCCCTGGCCTGTGCCTCCTGCTTCTCGCGCGCGGTGATCTCGTCCTTGGGCGCGATCCAGATCACGTTGCCAGACTTGCGCATGCCCAGGCCCTTGGCCTGCAGGATGATGTCGAGCGCCTGGTCCCATGGCACGTCCTTGAGCCGCAGCGTGACGTTGCCCACCACCGAGTCCGAGGTCACGATGTTGAAGTTGGTGAAGTCGGCGATCACCTGGAGCAGCGAACGCACCTCGATGTTCTGGAAGTTCAGCGTCAGCTTCTCGCCGGCGTAGCCCGGCCCCTGGGTCAGCTTGTTGGGATCGACCTTGAGTTCGCGCATCTCCAGCACGAACTGGCGGTCGCTCTGGTAGGCGCTGTGCTCCCAGTTGCCACGGGCCTCGACCACCATGCGCACGCGGTCGCCGACCTGGGTCGTGGTGACGGTCTGCACCGGGGTGCCGAAATCGGTGACGTCGAGGCGGCGGCGCAGGCCTTGCGGCAGCGAGGTCTTGAGAAAATCGACCACCAGGTTCTTGCCCTGCTGGCGAATGTCGACGCCGACCTGATTGCTGGCCAGGTTCACCACCAGGCGCCCCGCCCCTTCGGGGCCGCGACGGAAGTCCACATCCTGCAGCGGCAGCATCTCGTTGCCACCGCCCTGCGCGAAGGCCGGCGTGGCGACTGGCGCCGCGCTGGTGTCGGGCGCCAGCAGCACCAGCAGGGTATTGCCCTCGATCCTGGTCTGGTAGCCGGTCGCGTGGTTGAGGTTGAGCACGACCCGGGTACGGTCGCCCGCCTGGACCACATTGGCCGAGCGCAGATTGCCCTGGTTGAGCTCGAACAGCTTGCGCCCGGTGGCGTTGCTCGCACCCGCAAAATCCAGCGCGATGCGCGCCGGCGACTGGATCGCGAAGCCAGTCGGCGGCTGCCGGATCGGCTCGCTGGCCTGGATGCGCAAGATCTCGGTGCCCCCCTGCGTCGCGGCAGAGATGGACTGGATCGCGAGTTGCGCCTGCGCCAGTCCGGCCGACAACAGACCCAGCACCAGCAGGGACAACTGGTGCCAGCCCGTCTGGCCCGCCGTCGATTTCGTGTTCTTCTTCATTTGCGGGTCTCCTCCTGTAGCTGCAGCGCGGCCGGTCGTTCGACCCAGTCGCCGGCCGCGTCCTGAACGATCTCGCGCAGCGCGATCTGCTGCTCGTCGATCTGCGTGATGCGCCCGAAGTTCTGTCCCAGGTACTGGCCGACGCCGACCTGGTACAGCAGCTTGTCCACCCGGACCAGCGCCACCTTGCGGCCGGCCCGGTCCATCAGGCCGACCATGGTCATGCTGTCGAGCGGGACCAGCTCCAGCGGCTCCTTGCGCCGATCGGTCTCGGCACGGATCAGGGCATTCCCGGCACCCGATGCCTTATCGGTGCGCAGTGCGATGAAAAGTTTCTCGGAACTGAAGGGCGGCACGGCCGACTCGCTGCCATAGGCCTGCGGCACGAAGCGCTTGGGCTCGGCGATCGGTTCGACCTGCGGCGAGACGGCGTTGCGCTGCTCGGTCATCCACTGGCGGATCTCGTCATGCGAGCCCTGGCTGCAAGCCGTCAGCAGCAGGGCCAGGCCCAGGGCGGCGGCTTGGCGGGTGATACGGACGGACCTCATTTCTTGCCCCCCTTCTGCTGCGAGGCCTTGCGGGCCTCCTTCTGGGACAGGATCTCGTCGGGATCGAGGTAGCGGAAGGTCTTGGCCGTGGCATCCAGCGTCAACTGGCCGGGCTGTGCGGACTGGCCAGCCGCCGGGGCGATCGTGAGGTTGTTGAGCGTGACGATGCGCGACAGCGCCGCGATGTCGGCCGCGAACAGCGCGATGTCGTGGTAGCTGCCGGTCACGCGCAAGGCAATGGGCTGCTCGGCGTAGTACTCCTGCACGTTGACGCCGCCGGGGCGGAACAGCTCGAACTGCAGGCTGCGGCCCAGACCGGCCTGGTTGATGTCGGACAGGAGCGCGTCCATCTCGGCCTTGCTGGGCAGCTGCTTCTCGATCTGGTTGACGTAGACCTGAACCTGCTCAAGCTGCAGCTTGAGGGCCGCCAGGTTGACCGCCTGGGCGAGCTTGGTCTGGTAGGTCTGGCGTAGCTCGATTTCCTGCTGGCGTTCGGCCTCGAGCTCGTCGGACAGGCCGCTGAGCCAGGCATACCAGAGCGCCACCACCACCACCACCGCCAGCGCGAACAGCAGCAGGTAGCGCGGCAACGCAGGCCAGCGCGAGGGGTCGTTGCGATCGAGCCCGGTGAAATCGTTGCGTATCTGGCCGCGCAGGGCGGCGAAGTCGATGGCGGAGGCTTGCTTGAATCTGGCCATGCTGGGGTTCTCCTCAGACCTTGCCGGCCGGCTGTGCGCCCGGCTGGGTGCCTGGCTTGGCGTCAGGCGAGCCAGGACTCGCCTCCTGGCCGCGCAAGAGCGCGACCCGGATAGAGAAATTGGAGACACGCCTGTGCCCACGCTGGGGCACGTTGACTTCGCCCGCCACGATCTCGACCAGCTGCGGCTGGCGCAGCCAGGCACTGTGGTTGGCCAGGTTGCGCAGCAGCTCGGAGACGCGTTCCTGCGACTGGGCCATGCCCGCGATCACGATGCCGTCCCCCTCCTGCTTGAGCGAGCTCAGGTAAACGCCATCCGGCAGTTGCTTGACCATTTCCTCCAGCAGATGCACCGGCAGGTTACGGTCGGCCTGCAGGCTCTCCACGGCCTGCTGGCGCGCCTTGAGCGCCTCGACCTGGGACTTGAGGCCGGCGACCTCCTTGATCTGCGCGTCGAGCACCGCGATCTCGGCCCGGAACAGGTCATTGCGGTCGCGCTGGGCGTCGATGCGGGTCTGGAACGCCAGCATGACCGCGCCAGACAGCAGCCCTCCCACCAGCGCGGCCAGCCCGAGCTGGACCAGGAAGATCTCGCGCCTGCGCTTGCGCGCCGCCTCGCGGTGCGGCAGCAGGTTGATCAGGATCATGGGTGGAACCTCCGCAATGCCAGCCCGGTCGCGACGAGGTAGGAGGTCGATTCGGAGGTCAGCGCGCCCGCCTTGACTCCGGGTCCGAGCACCATGCCGTCGAAGGGGTTGATGACCTTGCACGGAAAGGCGGTCTGGGCCGCGACGGCCTCGACCACGCCGGGCAAGGCGGCGCAACCGCCCGACAGCAGGAGGTGATCGACCTTGTTGTGCGGGGTGCTGGTGAAGAAGAACTGCAGCGCCCGCCCGATCTCCTGGCCCAGGCTGTCCATGAAGGGGCGCAGCACCTTGTCGGCATAATCCGCCGGCAGGTCGCCAGCCTTCTTCTTGGCGTCGGCTTCCTCGAAGCTCAGACCGTACTGGCGCGCGATCTGCTGCGTCAGCATGGCGCCACCAAAGACCTGATCGCGCTCGTAGATCACGTCGTCGTTGCGGATGACCTGCAGGCCGGTGCTGTACGATCCGACCTCGAACAATGCGATCAACGCGTCAAGGCCGTGGTTGGGCAGCGCATCGATGACGCGACTGGCAGCCAGGCGCGTGGCATAGGACTCGACGTCCATCACGACGGGCACCAGTCCGACCGCCTCGGCCACGGCCTGGCGGTCCGAGACCTTCTCCTTGCGCGAGGCGGCCAGCAGCACGTCGACCATCTCGGGCGAGCCGGCCGTTGGCCCGATCACGCAAAAGTCCAGACTGACCTCGGCCAGGGGAAAGGGGATGTACTGGGAGGCATCCGCCTCGACCTGGGCTTCCAGTTCAAGGTCGCTGAGGCCGGCCGCCAGCACGATTTTCTTGGTGATGACCGCCGAACCCGGCAAGGCCAGCGCCACGTTCCGGGTCTTGCTGCCACATTTGCGCAACAGGCGGCGCAGGGCCTCGGCCACCTCGTCGAACTTCTCGACGTTGCCCTCGTTGACCCAGCCGCGCTCGAGCGGCTCCATGCCGCAGTGCTCCAGCACCAGCTGGCCGTCCCGGCCGCGACCCAGCTCGACCAGCTTGACAGTGGAGGAACTGATATCGATGCCGAGCAGGGGCGCAGGCCCCCGCCCCATGAGTATCCCAGAAGAGACCACTTCCTTCCCCCCGTTAAAAAGGCGCCTGCATGACGTCTTTTCTTGCTTTGCTTACATACTAGCAGCAAGATAGCCTAGTTAACAAGGCTAATGCCCGGCAAATGAATTGCCACAGTTACCATTTCCAACCACGGGCACCATTCGAGGCCAGGCAGTCGGGCGAGCAGATTTCTATAATCGCGCACCACTTCCAGACGCACACGCATGCCTGCTCGCACCCCCCATCCGAACTCACCAGAGGGCCGGCCCTCTGCCCGCGGCCAACGCCCGTCCACGGGCTGGCGCTGGCTCAAGTGGCTGCTCGGCGCAGCCATCGCCAGCGGGCTGGCGCTGCTGCTGGCGCTGGGCATCGCGCTCGCGGTGGCATTTCCCAATCTGCCCGACGTCACCGCGCTGGCTGACTACCGACCCAAGCTGCCGCTGCGCGTGCTGAGCGCCGACGGCGAGACCATCGCCGAATTCGGCGAGGAGCGGCGCAACCTGACGCCCATCGAGGACATCCCGCCGGTCATGATCAATGCCGTGCTGGCGATCGAGGACGCGCGCTTCTACGAGCACAGCGGCATCGACTACATCGGCATGCTGCGCGCGGCGCTGGCCAACCTGGGCCGCGCCAAGAGCCAAGGCGCCTCGACCATCACGATGCAGGTCGCGCGCAACGTCTACCTGTCGAGCGAGAAGAGCTACCAGCGCAAGATCTACGAGGTGCTGCTGACCTTCAAGCTGGAGGCCTTGCTGAGCAAGGACCAGATCCTCGGGATCTACATGAACCAGATCTTCCTGGGCCACCGCGCCTACGGCTTCGCCGCCGCGTCCCAGGTCTATTTCGGCAAGCCGCTCAAGGAACTCACGATCGCCGAGGCCGCCATGCTCGCCGGCCTGCCCAAGGCGCCTTCGGCCTACAACCCGATCACCAACCCCAAGCGGGCCCGCATTCGCCAGCTCTACATCATCGAGCGCATGCAGGAAAACGGCTTCATCACCGCGGAGCAAGCGCGCGCGGCCAAGGAGGAAGAGCTGGTGCTGAAGCGCGACAGCGGCAAGCAGCCGCTGCACGCCGAGTACCTGGCCGAGATGGTGCGCCAGGTGGTCTACCAGCAGTACGGCCCCGAGACTTACACCCGAGGCCTGACGGTACACACGACGCTGGACGCACAGGCACAGCGCGCCGCCTACAACGCGCTGCGCCGTGGCGTGCTCGACTTCGAGCGCCGACAGCATTACCGTGGCCCCGAGAAGTTCATCGAGCTGCCGGCCGACCCCAGGGCACGTACCGAGGCGATCGACGAGGTCATCACCAGCCGCCCCGACAACGGCGAGCTGCGCACGGCGGTGGTGTTGGAGGCCGGACCGCGCAGGGTGCTCGTGGTACGCGGCGATGACGAACTGATCGCGATCACGGGCGACGGACTGAAACCGGTGCAGTCGGGCCTGTCGGACAAGGCGCCGCCCAACCTCAGGCTGCGTCCGGGCGCGGTGGTGCGGGTGGTCAGGAACGCGACGGGCTGGGAGCTGACGCAGCTGCCCGAGGTCGAGTCGGCCTTCGTCGCGCTTGATCCCCGCAGCGGCGAAATCCGCGCACTGGTCGGCGGCTTCGACTTCGAAAAGAACAAGTTCAACCACGTGACCCAGGCCTGGCGTCAGCCGGGTTCGAGCTTCAAGCCCTTCATCTATTCGGCCGCGCTCGAGAAGGGCATCTCGCCGGCGACCGTGGTCAACGACGGGCCGCTCTACTTCAACGCCGGCGTCACGGGCGGCCAGCCCTGGGAACCCAAGAACTATGACGGCAAGTTCGAAGGTCCGATGACCGTGCGTACCGCGCTGGCCAAGTCCAAGAACATGGTGTCGATCCGCATCCTGCAGACCGTGGGGGCGGCCGAGGTACAACGGTGGGTCACGCGCTTCGGCTTCGACGCCGACAAGCACCCGCCCTACCTGACGATGGCGCTGGGCGCGGGCTCGGTCACGCCGCTGCAGATGGCGGCCGGCTACGGCGTGTTCGCCAACGGCGGGCACTATGCCGCGCCGCGCTTCATCAGCCGCATTGACGACCACCGGGGCCGCGTGCTGCAAGAGTTCAAGCCGCCGGCACCGGAAGACATGCCACAGGTGATCGAGCCGCGCAACGCCTTCATCATGAACCAGTTGCTCAACGAGGTCGCTCGCTCCGGTACCGCCGCACGCGCCCAGGCCACGCTCAAGCGGCCCGACCTCTACGGCAAGACCGGCACCACCAACGATGCGGTGGATGCCTGGTTCGTGGGCTACCAGCCCACCCTGGTCGGCGCGGTCTGGGTCGGCTATGACAACCCGCGCAACCTGGGCAGCCGCGAGACTGGCGGCGGCCTGTCGCTGCCGATCTGGATCAACTTCATGCAGGAGGCGCTGCGCGACACGCCAGTGGCCGAACTTGCGGTCCCGCCCGGCGTGGTCAACGTCCAGGGCGAGTGGTACTACGACAACTACGCGCCCGGCAGCGGCGTGGCCCGACTGGGCGGCGGCGAGGGCGAGGGCGAGAGCACGAGCGAGGAGGCACCGCCGCCAGCCGAGTCGGAGGAGAAACGCGGCATCCTGGACCTGTTCAAGAACTGAAGACCAGTGGCTGGCCAGCCTGCGCGCTGGCCTCGCGCGAGAGGTGGGTGAAGAACTCGCCCGCCCCCTTGGTGTCCTGCCAGTGACTGCCATCGAACCGGTAGTGATAGCCACCCGAGCGCGCGGCCAGCCAGATCTCGTGCAAGGGTTTCTGCAGGTTGATCACGATCTGGCTGCGGTTGGCGAAGCTCAGCGTGATCACGCCACCATTGCGCTGGTTGTCGATGTCGGCATCGCTCTCGTCACTGATGCGGTCGCAGGCCAGCTCGATGGCCTTGAGCACGGCTTCAGCATGGTCCATGTATTCGAGGTCGGTCATACAATTCCCGGATGTTTGAAATCAGGCAAATTCTAGGCCCGACCCGTCCCCCCGCCCTTGGCCCCACGGCTGGCGGGGCCTTGGCCTGCGCCGGCCGCAAGGCGCTGGCAGGACTGTGCGCCGCCGCCCTGCTGACCCTGGCCGGTTGCGGCCAGAAGGGTCCGCTCTATCTGCCGGACCCGGCCGCCGCCCAACCGGCACCCGCCACCTCACGCTGAAAAGACCCCATGTCCCAACTCGAACAAGCCCGCGCCGACCTGCCGGCACGCCCCCACATCGACTACCGTGACGGCCAGCTGATGGTCGAGGGCATGTCCGCCACCCAACTGGCGCGCGAGCACGGCACGCCGCTGTTCGTCTATTCGCAGGCGGTGATGCTGGACGCGCTGGCGGCCTATCAGCACGGCTTCACGGGCCGCGACGCGCTGATCTGCTACGCGATGAAGGCCAATTCGACGCTGGCCGTGCTGCGCACCTTCGTCGAGGCCGGCTGCGGCCTCGACATCGTCTCGGGCGGCGAGCTTGAGCGCGCGCTGCGCGTGGGCGTCGATCCGGCCAAGGTGATCTTCTCGGGCGTGGGCAAGACCCGCGCCGAGATGCGCCGCGCGCTGGAGGCTGGCATCGGCTGCTTCAACGTCGAGAGCCTGCCCGAGCTCGATGTGCTGAGCGCGGTCGCCCATGAAATGGGTCTGCGCGCGCCGGTCAGCCTGCGCGTCAACCCCGACGTCGACGCCAAGACCCATCCCTATATCTCGACCGGCCTCAAGGGCAACAAGTTCGGCATCGCCCATACCGACGCGCTGGTGGCCTACCGCCATGCCGCCGCCCTGCCGGGCCTGAAAGTCACCGGCATCGACTGCCATATCGGCTCGCAGATCACCGAGACCTCGCCCTACCTCGACGCGATGGACCGGGTGCTCGACCTGGTCGACGCGATCGAAGCCGCCGGCATCCGTCTGGAGCACATCGACTTCGGCGGCGGCCTGGGCATCAACTACCACGGCGAAATTCCGCCGGCGGCCGACGCGCTGTGGCAGCTGCTGCTGGCCAAGCTCGATGCGCGCGGCTACGGCCAGCACAAGCTCGTGATCGAGCCGGGCCGCTCGCTGGTCGGCAATGCCGGCGTCTGCCTGACCGAGGCGGTGTTCCTGAAACCCGGCGAGCAGAAGAACTTCCTGATCGTCGACGCGGCGATGAACGACCTGCCGCGCCCGGCGATGTACGAGGCCTACCACGCCATCGTGCCGGTGCGGCCGCGCGAGGCCGAGGCGCAGACCTGGGACGTGGTCGGCCCGGTCTGCGAGAGCGGCGACTGGCTGGGCCGCGACCGCGCGCTCGCCGTGCAAGCTGGCGATCTGCTGGCGGTCTGCTCGGCCGGTGCCTACTGCATGAGCATGTCGAGCAACTACAACACGCGCGGTCGCGCGGCCGAGGTGCTGGTCCAGGGCGACCAGGCGCGCCTGGTGCGCGCGCGCGAGTCGATCGACGACCAGCTGCGACTCGAAAGCCTTTGAAACCTGGCTGGCGGTCCCGCCCCGAAAAAGACACCCCAGTTGCTCACTTCCAGCAATCGGCGACCGTCACGCCTTCTCCACTCACGCCCTTGACGCCGGTACTGGTCAGCGTGAGGTCACCGCAACGGTCTGTACCAGTCGGACTGGCCTTCAGCGTATAGGAGCTTGCCGACACCGTTGCGCCCAGGCTGAGTCTGTAGCGCGGAGAATCGGGCGGCACCTGCAGCAACCGTTCAGGCAAGCGGGGATAGGCCAGGGGCGAACCGCTGGCATAGCCGTCATTGGCCGCGTAGTAGCGCTCCATGAATTGCTGCGCTTCAAGCAGCGCCGAGGTTGCGGTGACGCGGTCGCCCCGGCGCATGTATGCGACATAACTGGGCCAGGCGATGGAGGTTATTATGCCGACAATGACCAGTGTCACCATCAGCTCCAGCAGTGACACGCCTCGGCTTCTGTTGCGTTTCATGAGCGGCTCTCAAGGAATCGGAGGATTGATGATGCGGCGCCAGATGCGGTTGGTTTCCATGGTTTGCGGGTTTTGCGAGGACTGGGACTGGGATGGGGCCGCAGCAGCATCGGGCAGGATGGATTGCAGCCAGACCACCGATCCCCGCTTGGTTTTGCCATTGGCGTCAGCAACGTAGTCCGGACTGAAGCCGCGCGCGGTGACGACATAGGCCTGAGCATTGGCCTGGGTGTTGCCGTTGCCGTTGCCGTTGCCGTTGCCGTTGCCGTTGCCGTTGCCGTTGCCGTTGCCGTTGCCGTTGCCGTTGCCGTTGCCGTTAGTTATGGTCTTGCGTTCGACCGCGCATTCGGGGCGACGACCCGGCCGCACTGAGCTGTCGGTCGACTGCGCGATGACCTCAGGCACCACGGTTCTGGAAGCGGAAGCACCGCCGGTTCCGGTCCAGGTCGCGGCCAGCTCCCAGGCGTCGTCGACGGGATTGATGGCGGTGTCGACGATATTGGCGTCGCGCAGAGTCTGGACTCGATCGGCTGAGACCTTGACGAGTTCCGCCTCGCAGTAGCTCAGCGCCAGTTCGGCGTATTGTTGCGCCAGCTTGTTCAGCCTGATGTTGTTGGTGAGCTTTTCACCCGAGACAGCGCCCCTCAGGGAGGCAACCGACATCATGCCGATGATCACCATCAGTGGGAGAACAACGATCAGCGCAGCGCCGCGCTGGCGCCCTGGGGTGATCATGGGTGGGGCCTTGGCTTTCATCTGGGTTCAGAGCGCCATCCGGTTGCGCAGCGTCACGGTGGTGGCGTAGGCCCGTCGCACATGGCGGTCGGTCGAGGTCTGCGGATTCGAGGCGCAGTCGCGATAGCTCAGCATGCCGTCGCCACTCAGGACAGGCTCGTTGCTGCGCATCAGGAGGCAGATCCTGACGTTGACGACCAGGCTCCAATCATTCTCAGTATGGAGATCAGAGGCGCTGACGTAACGCACCACCGACCCCGGATTGGCGGTCGCCGCCTGGCCATAGTGAATATGCATCTCGGCAACATTGTCGACCAGGGGCTGACCACCAGACGCGCCGCTGCCAGTCGCGTAGGCGGCACAGTAGAGTTCAAAGCGCCCGCTGCCATCCACCTTCTCCTTGAGGTAATACCGGTTGTCGGCCAGCGCCGTGCCACCCGCCGCATTGATTCCGTTGCCCAGGCAATCTGACGGCTCGCCGTCAGAGGTGGGCACCGTATTGACAAGATCGGCCTGGTAGATAACCCGCAAGGCTGGCTTGCCCGGAGCCGTCGAGCAGGTCGGGGTGGACTGCGTGACTGAGATGAAGCCCTGATCGCAGCCAAAGATGGGCCGGTCCAGCACGGGACGAACCAGCTTGCCGGTGCTACCCAACCCGGTCGGCCAGACGTAGCCTGCCATCAGCAGATCGCGTGTCAGGATGTCGAAGGCCAGCTGGGCGTTTTCGTTGAGCTCGGCGTAGGCGGCCTGCTCGCGGCCCGCCTGGCTCGAACCCAGGTAAGTCGCCAGCACGGCGGCGATGACGACCATCCCGATGACGAGCGCCACCATGACCTCGACCAGGGAAAAGCCGGCGGAGCGCTTGAGCGACTGAAGTGGCCTCATGGCTTGATCCGGAAATACTGGCAGCGGATGCTGGTTGGATCCTGGTTCAAACCGGACGGACATTCGCGCTGGGCAGATGGCGAATCATCTGACGCTCTCAGGGGTTCGCGCCAGGCGATCCAGACGTCCATGGCCGCGGCGTCCTCATCCCTTTGCAAGAAGACGGAGCCCTGGGGCAACTGGCTGCGCACCCACAGGCGCCACTGAGCCAGATCCAGCGCGGCGATCTGGGCCGGCGAGCAGCTCGCCGCAGCCGTGTTGCAGAGTTCTGCAGGCAAGGTGGCATTCGCTGCCTGAGCGGCAAGATCGAGCGTGAAATCATAAGCTCCCGCGTAAAAACCGGACGGCGACGACGGGTCGCCCTTGTTGGCGCGAATGCGCTCGCCAATGTCGACTGAAAGCTGGGTGGCCGTCGCGCGGTACTGGGACATCTTGGCGTAGCGTACCGAAGCCGCATTCACGGCGGCCAGCGCCAGCAGTCCCACGGAAACGATCACGATGGAAACCGCGACCTCGATCATGGAGGATCCCTTGATGGAACGCCGAGTAGACCCACTCCTGCGTGAACCGGCTGCCCTCAACATGCTGTCGCCTCCCTGGCCTGCAGGCTGGCACGGCCATTGTTAGAGACGCAGATCAGGCGCTTGGCCATCAGGGCCATCTTGGCCCCGGCCTCGGCGCCGGCGGGAGCGACCTCGAAAGTCTGGGTCGCCGCCTTGGCCCAGCCAGTGGCCTCGAAAACGAAGCGTGGCTTGGTCGATCCCGAGGGCGACTTGATCGATTCAATGTTCCTGAGCGGCCCCTGAACCCGGATGATTTCGTCGCCCGTCGTGTATTCGCGATTGATGGTGTTCGAGGGCTGGTAAACCATCCAGCCATCCTTCCAGAGGCCCGAGCCACCACAGGCGGTACCAGTAGAAGAAGCGCACAAGACCACAGGAGCCGAGCGCTTGATGGCTTCGGAGCGCGCCAGCCTGAAATCTTCCAGCAGGGACTGCGACGCCGCCTTGACACTCTGACTGTCGATGAAGGTGCGGAAGCCCGGCACCGTGACGGCCAGGAGCACGGTTACAACGGCAACCGTGACCACGAGTTCGACCAGCGTCAGGCCTTGCGCGGATGTTCTCATCATTCGACTGTGCGGGTCATGCAGGCGAGCCCACCTTCACAAAAAGGACAGCATTCAACGATTGCCATGCGGGATGGCAAATTAATTATGTCAAAATAAATAACGAAAAGCAAGATATGTCATTTGGCACATGACATATTAAAAGCCTCATGCTGATCCCGCAAGGTCAGCAGGACTTCGTGCTGCGAGGCGGCCTGTACCCATGACTGCACCGGCTGACGATCAGCCAGCCGGCCAGCAAATCGGAGACCGTCCAGGTACTCCGGCTAGTAGTGGCGCTGCAGGTCCATCCCGGCGTAAAGCTGCGCGACCTGCGCGGCATAGCCGTTGAACGGCAGCGTCGGACGCCGCTTGGCGAACAGGCCGCCCGACTCGCCGAGCCGGCGCTCGCTGGACTGGCTCCAGCGCGGATGCGGCACCTCCGGGTTGACGTTGGAATAAAAGCCGTACTCGCGCGGAGCGGCCAGGCTCCAGGAGGTGCGGGGCTGCTGCTCGACCAGGCGGATCCTGACGATCGACTTGGCGCTCTTGAAGCCGTATTTCCACGGCACCACCAGCCGCAGCGGGGCGCCGTTCTGGTTGGGCAACACCTCGCCATAGAGGCCGAAGGCCAGCAGCGTGAGCGGATGCATGGCTTCGTCGAGCCGCAGCCCCTCGACGTAGGGCCAGTCGAGCACGCCAGCGCGCAGGCCGGGCATGATCGCCGGATCGGACAGGGTGGTGAATTCGACGTATTTCGCGCTGCCCAGCGGCTCGACTTGCCGGAGCAGCCCGGCCAGGGAATAGCCGACCCAGGGAATCACCATCGACCAGCCCTCGACGCAGCGCAGGCGGTAGATGCGCTCCTCCATGGCACCGAGCTTGAGCAGCTCCTCGATGCCGAAGCTGCGCGGCTTGCCGACCAGGCCTTCGATGCGCAGCGTCCAGGGCCGGGTCTTCATGCGATGGGCGTGGCGGGCCGGGTCGGACTTGTCGGTGCCGAACTCGTAGAAGTTGTTGTAGCCGGTGACGTCGGCGTGGGGGGTGAGCGGCTCCATCGCGAGGGCACCCGGCAAGGTCGAGGGTGAGCCGGGCAAGGCGGTCAGCTTGCCGGGACGATCGCCGGTCTGGCTGGCCCCAGCCCAGGGCGCCAGAGACGCACCACCGGCCAGGGCCGCCAGTCGCAGCAGCTGGCGCCGCTGCTGCCAGACCGCGCGGGGCGTGATCTCGCTCGCGGAAGGCGACAGGCAATCAGTATCTTGGGAGCGAATCAGCATGGTGACGGCACTTTCACGACAGCAGCAATGGCGTTCGTGCAAGGTAACAGAAACGAAAAACCCGGAACGCCCCTGGGTCGGGACTTTCCGGGTTTCGCGGTCCAGCGGCGATCAGAGTTCGCCGTAGCTGTGCAGGCCGCTGAGGAACATGTTGACGCCGATGAAGGCGAAGGTGGTCACGACCAGGCCGGTCAGCGCCCACCAGGCCGCCACCGTGCCGCGCAGGCCCTTCATCAGGCGCATGTGCAGCCAGGCCGCGTAGTTGAGCCAGACGATCAGGGCCCAGGTTTCCTTGGGGTCCCAGCTCCAGTAGCCACCCCAGGCTTCGGCCGCCCACAGCGCGCCGAGCACGGTCGCGATGGTGAAGAAGGCAAAGCCCACCGCGATCGCCTTGTACATCACGTCATCGAGCACCTCGAGCGCGGGCAGCCGCTCGGCGATGCGCCGGCGCGCGAACAGGATGCCGCCCACGATCAAGGCCGAAAGGCCGAAGTAGACGAACCAGTAGCCACTGCCGGCCTGCGCGGCGCCACGGCGGAACACCAGCGGCTCGAAGCACAGCACGATGCCGAGCAGCCACAGCGGCGCCAGCTTGAACCAGCGGGTCTCACCGGCGCCATGCTTGATCAGGTAGGCAAAGGCCAGCATGGCCGAGAGCGCGAAGGTGCCGTAGCCGATGAAGTTGGCCGGCACATGCAGCTTCATCCACCAGCTCTGCAGCGCCGGTACCAGGGGTTGGATCTGGTGCGCCTCGCGCACCACGGTGTACCAGAGCAGGAAGCCGACGGCTGCGCTGACCACCAGCATCACGAAGGCACCCATGCGGCGGGTCTGGTAGATGTCCTCGTAGTAGAGGTAGTAGGCCGCGGTCAGCCAGGAGAACAGCACGAAGACCTCGTAGAGGTTGCTGACCGGGATATGGCCGACGTCGGCGCCGATCAGGTAGCTCTCGTACCAGCGCACCAGGGTGCCGACCAGCGCGAGCACGACCGCGACCCAGGTCAGGCGCGAGCCCAGCTTCTCGAAGGCATCACCCGCGCGCGACAGCAGGCCGACCCAGTAGAAGGAGGTCGCGATGAAGAACAGCATGCACATCCAGAGGATGGCCGACTGACTGGAGAGGAAATACTTGAGCAGGAAAGCCTGCTCGGCGCGCGCGAGATCGGGTCCGCTGCCGGTCTGGTAGAGCCAGATCGCCAGCAAGGCCAGCGCGGCCACCGCCAGCGTCAGCTGGCGCACCGGACGCCAGAACCAGGCCAGCGCGACCAGCGAGGGCACCGTGCCGACCAGGATGGCCTGCTCGTAGCCGTTCATGTAGGCGCCGTAGAGCGCGAAGGCGATGCCGGCACCCGCCGTGACGAGGGCGGCGAACAGCCAGTCCCCCAGGTTTCTGCGGCCGAAGTAGCCGGGGGGCAATTGCAGGGCGACGGTCTGGGTAGCGGTATTCATGCTTTCACCTCGGTGGGGGTCTGCAGCAGCAGGGTCTTGAGGGTCTCGAATTCACGGTCGGCGTCCATGGTCTTGCGGTTGCTCGACAGCGCCAGCGTGGCGCGCAGGCCGCCCTCGGCGCGCGGCGCGAGCCAGACCCAGAGCCGGCGCTCGCGCACGTAGAGCATCGCGAACACGCCCAGGATCAGGAACAGGCAGCCGAGGTAGACCACGGTCTTGCCCGGCGCCCGCGCGACCTGGAACACGCTGGCCTGGACCTGCTCGAAGCTCTCAAGGCGCAGCGCCATCGGCACCGGGTAATAGAAGGCGTCGCTCAGCGCCATCAGCGCCAGCGTCATGAAGGACACGCTGCGTTCGTCGCGTGGCAACGCCGCCAGACCGGCACGCTCACGCGCGAGCTGCGCCAGCTCGAACAGCGTGCCGTTGAGGATGCGCAGCAGCATCTCGCTGGCGCGTTCGCGTTCGGCTTGCGGGACGTTGGACTCGATGAACCGGGACAGCGCGGGCAGACCGCCTGGCAGGGGTTCGGTGCCGGCAGGCGCGGACTGCTGCACGCCCGCGAACAGGTCGAGCGCGCGGCCCGCCGAGGCTTCGAGCGCCTGGGTCAGATCGCGGCGCTGGCCCTCGGTGGCGCCGGCGGCGTAGCGGCGCACTGCGGCACGCCGCAAGGCGGGATCGGCCAGCGCGGCGCGCAGGTTCAGGAAGCCATCCATGCTGTCCTGGTCGTCGGCCGGCAGGCGCAGGTAGCGGAAGGGCTCGGCCGGCGTGTCGCGCACGCCGAGCAGGAAGACGCGGCGACCGTCGATATCGAACGGCAGCATGTAGTTGTTGAACTCGCGCGCCTGGCCGGAGGCATCGCGCAGCTTGTAGCTCACGCTCGGGCCGACGTTGCGCCGCACCTGATGGTTCATGGTCTTGTGGCCGGCACCGAGGCGGCCCTCGATGGCCTGGCGCAGATCGACCTTGCGCACATCGGCGCCGCTGGCGGCCGTGTCGCCGAGGTTCTCGACGTTGATCACGCGCAGGCCGGTGAACTCGACCGTCATGGGCTGGCCGCCGATGTCGAGGCGGGCCGAGTCGCCGATACGGGCATCGAGTTCCAGCGACCTGGGCCGGCCGTCGATCGCGATGCCCTTGAGCTTGAGCCTGGAGCCGCCGTCATCGAAGCTGGACTGGTAGATCTCGACACCACGGTAGTTGACCGGATGGTTGACCTCGACCCTCGCCTCTTTCGTCTCGCCGGTATAGCGGTCGTGGATCACGATGTCGCTGGCGAACAGCTTGGGCATACCGGTCGAGTAGTAATCGACGCTGAACTTCTTGAGCTCGATCTCGAAGGGCAGGTCCTGCAGCAGCACGCCGTCGGGCTGGGTCAGGATCGCGACACCGGCGCGCTGCCCTTCGCCCACCAGCAGGCTGCCACGGAAGGTCGGGTTGCGGTCGGACAGGCGGTGACGCTCGGGCACGTCGGCGATCATGCCGCCGCCGGTGAAAGAGCTCTTGCCCTGGAACCAGGTCTGGGCCTTGACGACCAGGTCGCCGTCGAACAGGCCACCCAGGCAGATCAGCACGATCGCGCTGTGCGCGGCCAGGTAGCCGAGCTTGTTGGCGGCGCCGGCCTTGGCCGCCACCATGAAGCCGGGTCCGGCTTCGGTTTCACGGCGCTGCAGCTTGACCTTCCAGCCAGCCCCGGCCAGGGCCTGGCCCATGTTTCGAGCCGCTACCTCGGGGAGCTGCGCGAGATCGGCCTCGGCGCGATGGCCGAAGGCTTTCAGGCTCTGCTCGCGCAGGTTTTCCTTGTAGGACTTGAGGTCCTTGAAGATCTTGGGCGTGTTGCGCGCGATGCACAGGCTGGTGCTGGCGACCAGGAAGGCCAGGATCAGCAGGAACCACCAGGCACTGTAGACCGAGTAGAGCTGGAAGGCGCCGAACAGCTCGGACCAGAAGGGGCCGAACTGGTTGATGTAGTTGTTGACGGGCTCGTGCTGCTTGAGCACGGTACCGATGACCGAGGCGATGCAGATGACGGTCAGCAGCGCGATCGCGAAGCGCATCGACGAGAGCAATTCCACCGCGTCGCGCAGGCGGCGCGAGCCGCGTTCGAGTTCAAGACCGGTGGTGGAAGCGCTCATCTGTCAGGCTGAAAAGCAAGCAAGGCAGAGCGGGAAGACCAGCGCTGCCTTGTTGGGAATGGTGGGAACTGCCGGAGATCGCCTGCCAAAAAACAGGAAATTGTCCGACAAGTTTAGCGCAGCCAATTGACCCTGATGGACTCAGGGTCTGACCCGACCGTGCGCGGCCGCTCAGCGCAGACCGGCGATGTAATCGGAAACCGCCGTGATTTCCTTGTCGGTCAGGTAGACGGCGACGCCGGTCATCTGCGCGCTGTTCTTGCGCTCGCCGCTGCGGAAGGACTTGAGCTGGGTGGCGGTGTACTCGGCGTGCTGACCCGACAGGCGCGGGTACTGTGCCGGCATGCCAGCGCCATTGGGCGAATGGCAGCCCGCGCAGGCGGCGATCTGACGGTCGGCGATGCCACCGCGGTAGATGCGCTCGCCCAGGGCCACCAGATCCTTGTCCTTGGCGGCGCCGGGGGTCGGTTTCTGGCTCGCGAGCCAGAAACCGACATTGCGCATGTCGTCGTCGGACAGCACGGCGGCCATGCCGGACATCACGGCGTTGGCACGCTTGCCGGACTTGAATTCGGTCAGCTGCTTGACCAGGTACTCGGGGTGCTGGCCGGCCAGCTTGGGGTTGGCGGCGATGACCGAGTTGCCGTCGGCTGCGTGGCAGGCCGCGCACACCTGGCCAAAGGATGCAGCGCCCTTACCCAGATCGGGCTTGGCGGCCTGCGCGTGGGCGGACAACGACAGGGCTGCGAGCGCAGCGGCGCCGATGAGGGATGCGATCAGTTTCATGTAGAGGGCAGATGGCGTCGGGTTGCAAGGGAGCGACCTGCGCAACCAGGGGCACGCAAGACGCAAAACGAGATGATTTTACAATGGACGATGACCGCAGAACCGCACATGAGCCCAGAACCCGCATCCGACCGCAAAATCCGGCCCGCCGACCGCCCCGCGCCCGACGTCAAGACGGCCCACGGCTGGCTGCACACGGCGCGCTTCCTGACCGAAGCGCCCCAGTTGCACCACCTGCCGGCACTCGACGTGCCCGAGATCGCCTTCGTCGGCCGCTCCAACGCCGGCAAGTCGACCAGCATCAATACGCTGACGCAACAGAAGCGCCTGGCCTTCGCCTCCAAGACGCCGGGCCGCACGCAGAGCATCAACCTGTTCGCGCTCGGCAAGCAGGGCGTGACCGACGCGGTGCTGGCCGACCTGCCGGGCTATGGCTACGCCGCCGTGCCACAGGAAGCCAAGCGGCGCTGGCAGCAGGTGATGGCCAACTACCTGGTCAGCCGGCCCAATCTGCGCGGCATCGTGCTGCTGTGCGACCCGCGCCTGGGCCTGACCGAGCTCGACGAGGCGCTGCTGGAGATCATCCGGCCGCGCGTCGAGCAGGGCCTCAAGTTCCTGGTGCTGCTGACCAAGGCCGACAAGCTGACCCGCAGCGAGGCGTCCAAGGTGCTGCAGATCACCCGACTGCAGGCTGGCGGCGGCGAGGTCAGGCTGTTCTCGGCGCTCAAGAAGCAGGGACTCGACGATGTCGCGACCCTGCTCTGGGACTGGACCCATCCGGTGGACGTGGCAGGCCCGCCGGACGCAGCGGCGGCGCCTGAATCCGACGCCTGAAATCACGCGACCGGAGTAGCCTTTCGGCCGAGCGCGTCAGGCAGGCGCGCGCGGCTGCTTGTAGCGCGCATAGCCCCAGAGGTATTGCTGCGGACAGCGCAGGATCACCCGCTCCATGGCGCGATTGAACTGGGCTGCGATGGCGGCCGCGTCGTCGGCCAGCGGCTCGGCCAGCAACTCCTCAAGCGGCAGCACATGGACGACATAGCCACGGCCCCAGGACAGGCGCTCGCCCCAGGCCAGCAGCACGCGGGTGTTGGCCAGGCGGGCGAAGCGCGCCGACAGCGTCATGGTATAGGCCGGCTGGCCGAAGAAGGGGGCCCACACGCCCTGCCCCTCGGGCGGGACCTGGTCGGGCAGCAGGCCGACGGCCTCGCCGCTTCTGAGCGCCTGGATCAGCTGGCGCACGCCGGCCAGCGTGGTCGGCGCCGTCGCGAGACCCGGCCGGGCGCGGCTGGCTTCGACCAGCGCGCGCAGCCAGGCCTGGCGCGGCGGCCGGTAGAGCACCGTCATCGGCTTCGGATCCGCGCCGGTGCCGAACCGCGCGGCATAGGCCTGGGCCGCGATCTCGAAGCAGCCCAGGTGCGGCGTCAGGAACAGCATGCCCTGCCCGGCCGCGCGCGCGGCCTCTATATGTTCGATGCCGTCCCAGCGCCAGGGCAGCGGCCGGCCCAGCCAGAGCCGGGGCAGCTCGGCGCTGAGCTTGCCGGCCTCGCCGACCGAGGCCCAGCGCGCCGCGCCGCGCAGGCCGGCCAGGCGGGTGTTGTGCGCCCAGCGGCGCCGGTAGGACGGCGAGGCCAGCCAGGCCAGCCAGCCGCCCAGCCAGCCCAGCGCGTGCAGCAGGGGCAGCGGCCAGGCCGCCAGCGATCGAAAAACAGTAGGCATCACGGGGAGATTATCGACGCGTGGGCCGCCGAAGCGTAGAATTACCGCATCGCCGAGTTACTTGAACTACTTGCAGGGCGATTCACAAATCCTGCTAAAGCGTTCGCCAGGCTCCGCGAGGGGTTGGCAACGCGCCAACCCCAACGGAGCTAATTCAATGTCCAGCGACTACCTCTTCACCTCCGAATCGGTTTCCGAAGGCCACCCCGACAAGGTGGCGGACCAGATCTCGGATGCCATCCTCGACGCGATCTTCGAACAGGACCCGCGCAGCCGCGTCGCCGCCGAGACCCTGACCAACACCGGCCTCGTGGTGCTGGCCGGCGAGATCACCACCAACGCGCATGTCGACTACATCCAGGTCGCGCGCGACACGATCAAGCGCATCGGCTACGACAACACCGAGTACGGCATCGACTACAAGGGCTGCGCGGTGCTGGTGGCCTACGACAAGCAGAGCAACGACATCGCCCAGGGCGTGGACCACGCGAGCGACGACTACCTCAACATCGGTGCCGGTGACCAAGGCCTGATGTTCGGCTATGCCTGCGACGAGACGCCGGACCTGATGCCGGCACCGATCTACTACGCGCACCGCCTGGTCGAGCGCCAGGCCCAGCTGCGCAAGGACGGCCGCCTGCCCTTCCTGCGCCCGGACGCCAAGAGCCAGGTCACGATGCGCTATGTCGACGGCAAGCCGCACAGCATCGACACCGTGGTGCTGTCGACCCAGCACAGCCCGGACCAGTCCGAGACCCAGCACAAGATGAAGGCGTCCTTCACCGAGGCGATCATCGAGGAGATCATCAAGCCGGTGCTGCCCAAGGAGTGGCTGCAGGACACCAAGTACCTGATCAACCCGACCGGCCGTTTCGTCATCGGCGGCCCGCAGGGTGACTGCGGCCTGACCGGACGCAAGATCATCGTCGACACCTACGGCGGCGCCTGCCCGCACGGCGGCGGTGCGTTCAGCGGCAAGGACCCGACCAAGGTCGACCGCTCGGCCGCCTACGCCGCCCGCTACGTGGCCAAGAACATCGTCGCCGCCGGTCTGGCCAAGCAGTGCCAGATCCAGGTCGCGTACGCGATCGGCGTGGCGCAGCCGATGAACATCACGGTCTACACCGAGGGCACCGGCGTGGTCGCCGACGAGCGCATCGCAGAGATCGTGCGCGAGGTGTTCGACCTGCGCCCGCGCGGCATCATCCAGATGCTGGACCTGCTGCGCCCGATCTACGGCAAGACCGCCGCCTACGGCCACTTCGGCCGCGACGAGCCCGAGTTCACCTGGGAGAAGACCGACAAGGTGCAGCTGCTGCGCGAGCTGGCCGGCCTGTCGGTGGCCTGAAAACCGAAGGGGATCACGACCCCTTCTTCATGGCTCAACCGCCGTTGAGCCAGCCATTGAGCTCGGCGATCGCGGCCTCCTTGTCGCCGCCCGCCAGCGCCTGCAGGCGCACGCGCGAGACCAGGTACAGATAGCGGGCCTGTGCCAGATCGCGCCGCGTCGATTGCAGTTGCTGCTCGGCGTTCAGGATGTCGACCAGGGTCCGGCTGCCGGCCTCGAAGGAGCGCCGGGTCGACTTGACGAGCTGCTCGGCCGAGCGCACGGCCTGCTCCAGCGCGCCGACCTTGGCCACGCCCTCGGTGACACCGCGGTATTCGCGGTGCAGGCGCAGCCCCAGATCGCGCCGGGTGGCCTCCAGCGTCTCCTCGGCGCGCGTCTGCTCGGCCAGCGCCTGGCGCACCACCGAACTGGCATGGCCGCCGGCGTAGAGCGGCACGTTCAGCTGCAGGCCGATGGTCCGGTTGAGGTAGCTAGAACTCGGCGTGGTGACGTTTTCGCTCGCGCTGCGCGTGACCTGCGCCACGGCATCGAGCGTGGGGTAATGCCCGCCCTGGGCCTTGGCCACTTCGGAGCTGGCCGCCTCCAGCCTGGCCTTGAGCGCCTGCAGCTCGGGGCTGCTGGCTTCGGCCATGGCCAGCCAGGCATCGAGGCCTTGCGGCTCGGGCTGCTGCAGCGGCAGCTTGCCGGCGTCGAGCCTGGCGAGTTCACCGACCGGATGGCGCGTCAGCACCTCGAGCTGGCGGCGCGTGTACTCCAGGTTCTGGCGCGCTTCGAGCTCCTGCGCCCGATTCAGATCCAGCCGGGCCTGTGCCTCGTCGATGTCGGTCCGGGTCCCCGAACCCGCGACAAACGCCTTGCGCGCCGCATCGAGCTGGGTCAGGGTAAAGGTCTGCTGGCTCAACACGAGATCGAGCTGGTCCTGCGCGAGCAAGGCCTCAAGGTAGGCCCCCGTCACGCGCACGCCCAGATTCTGCAGTTCGCGCTCGAAGGTGGCGTCGGCATCCTGCACGAGGTGGCCGGCCTGCTCCAGACCGGCCCACAGCGGCTTGCGGAACAGGGGCTGGCGCAGCTGCAAGGTCTGGTTGAAGCTGTAGTACTGCTCGTCGGTCGTGACTGGCTGCCGCCGCAGGTCTTCCTGCGTGCGGCTCAGGTCGTTGCGGTTGCGCCCGGCGCTGAAGACGAGGTTGGGCAGCAACTGGGCCCGCGCCTGCGGCAGGCGCTCGCGCGCGGCGTCGGCGGCGGCGCGCGCCGCCCGCACGGTGGCGTCCTCCCGCAGCGCCGCCTGGTAGGCCTGCAGCAGGTCCATGCTCCAGGCCGACCCGGCGAACAGCGCGGCGGCAGCCGCCAGCGCGCGCAGGGTCAGCGCCCTGCCACGGTGGGCAGCAGCAGCTTGTCCTTGCATCGATGGCGCCATTTCATTCCTCCTTCATCGACGCGGCCAGGCGCTTGGTCAGCGGATGGAGCAGATAGGTCAGCAGCGAGCGCTCGCCGGTGCGGATGATGACCTCGGCCGGCATGCCGGGCTGCAACTGGTGCTTGCCGAGCGCCTTCATGCCCTCGGGCGTGACCCTGACTCGTGCCAGGTAATAGGACACCATCATGCCGCCCTGCTGCTCGGTGAGCAGATCGCTTGAGACCGACTCCACCTCGCCGGCCACGACGAGCTGCGGCGAATGCGCGAAGGCGCTGAAGCGCACGTCGGTCGGCAAGCCGGCGCGCAACTTGTCGATCAGGTGCGGGGCAATGCGTGCCTCAAGCAGCAGGGGCTCGTCGGCTGGCACCACGTCCATCAGTTTCTGGCCCGGCTGCACCACGCCGCCGACGGTCTGGATCGCGAGCCCGACGACCTGACCGGAAGCCGGCGACTTGATCTCGGTGCGCTCGAGGTCGGCCTTGACGGCGGCGAACTTCTGGGCGTCGGACTGCACCTCGCGCGTCGCGTCGGTCAGCTGGGTTTCCACTTCCTTGCGGTATTCCTGCTGGCGTCCCAGGGCGCGCTGGCGCAGCTCGCCGATCGCCCGCCGGGCCCGGGTGCTGTTGCCAATCAGGTCGGTGATCGAGGCCTGCGCATCGGCCACCGAGCGTTCGAGCTCGAGTTGGCGGTTGCGCGGCGCGTAGCCCTCGGCCACCAGTTCTCGGGTGTGCTTGAGCTCCTCCTGCAGCAGCGTGAGCTGGCTGCGGCGGTTGACCAGCATGCCCTCATAGGCCTGCAGCATCGCCTGCTGGCCGCGCACGCTCTCCTCGATGCCCTCGAGTTCGGCCCGCAAGGCGGCCTGGCGCGACCGGAACAGCTGCTGCTGGGTCACGATCTGCGTCTGGATCAGCGGGTCGCTGGCGGCCGCCTTCAGGTCCGGATGGAGGTCGATGTTGCGGGAGCCCGCCTGTTCGGCCAGCAAGCGCCCCTGCATCGCGCGCAGCCCCAGGTAGCGCTGGCGCACCGACTCGTAATTGGCGCGCGCCACCGCCTCGTCGAGCTGGACCAGGGTCTGGCCCTCCTGGACCAGCTGACCCTCCTTGACCAGCATCTGCTTGACGATACCCCCACTGAGATGCTGCACCGCCTTGCGCTTGGTGTCGATGGATACCGCGGCCGGGCTCGGCACGCCCTCGTCCAGCGGCGCCAGGCCGGCCCAGAGCAGGAAGCCGCCAAAGCCCAGGCCCAGGGTCCACAGGCCGATGCGGGCGGCACGGCCGGCATCGGACGGCGGCTGGCCGGAAGCGGCCGGTTGAGTAGGCTGGTCTGGCGGGTTCATGTCAGTGCTGGAGTGGGCCATCTTGGGTCTGGGAAGCGAATTCGTTTCAATGCGCGCGGTGCGTGGAGGAGACTTCAGCTGACCATCGGCAGCGCCACTGCCTGGCCCGGGCTGGCCTGCGCAGGCGCAGCCGGGGCGCGCTGGGCGGCAGACTGGGCGGCCTTCATCTGCGCCAGCACGGCGTCGCGCGGCCCCTGCCACCGCACCCGGCCGTCGCGCAGCACCAGCAGCCGATCCGCCAGCGCGATGACACCGGGGCGGTGGGTGATCAGGAACACCGTCTTGCCATTGGCCTTGAGCTGGCGCACCGCCTGCATCAGCGCGGTCTCGCCGACGTCATCGAGGTTGGCGTTGGGCTCGTCGAGCACGATCAGCGCGGGCTCGCCGTGGATCGCGCGCGCCAGGCCGATGCGCTGGCGCTGGCCGCCCGAGAGCAGGCCGCCGGCCTCGCCGATCGGGGTGTCGTAGCCCTTGGGCAGGCGCAGGATCATCTCGTGCAGGCCGGCGCCTTGCGCGGCCGCGATCACCCGGGCTGAATCGATCTCGCCAAAGCGGGCGATGTTTTCGGCAATCGTGCCATCGAACAACTCGATGTCCTGTGGCAGGTAGCCCAGGTGCGGGCCGAGCTCGGTACGGCTCCAGCCGTCCAGCGGGCGCTCGTCGAGCAGCACCTCGCCGCTGACATCAGGCCAGATGCCGACCAGCACCCGCGCCAGCGTGGACTTGCCCGAACCCGAGGGACCCAGCACCACCGTCACGCTGCCGGGTTCGGCCTGCAGGCTCACATCCTGCAGGATGGGACGGGAGCGCCCCGGGGCGCTGGCCACCACCTGACGCAAGCACACCGCCCCCTTGGGCGGGACGCGGGTCAGCGCCGGATCCCGCTCTGGGTGGCGCTGCAGCAGCTGTTCCAGTCGCTCGAAGGCGCCGCGCGCGCCGAGAAAACTGCGCCAGCTGCTCACCATCAGGTCGATCGGCGCCAGGGCACGGGTCATCAGCACGTTGGCGGCGATCATGGCGCCGGGACTCAACTGGCCATCGATCACCAGCAGCGCGCCAGCCCCCAGGGCAAACGACTGCTGGCAGTAGCGCACCCATTTGCTGATCGCCGTGATGCGGTGTGTCAGGGCCTGCGCGGCCCCGTGCAGAGCCATCTGGGCGGCATGACGCTGCTGCCAGCGCTGACGCAGCCCGACCAGCATGCCCATAGCTTCGACCACCTCGGCATTGCGCAGCTTGTGCTGCAGGAACTGGTTCACCTCGCTCTGCGCCTTGGCCGCCGCCTCGGACGGCACGATGGCGTGGCGATGCCCCAGCCAGGCCAGCGCCGCCTGGACCAGGGCGAAAGCGATGGCGACCCAGCCCAGGAAAGGGTGCAGGAAAAACAGCACCACGATGTAGATCGGCGTCCAGGGCGCATCGAAGAAGGCGAAGATGCCGCTGCCAGTGAGGAACTGGCGGATCTCGGTCAGGTCGGAAAAGGTGCGCTGCACCGGCGCGCCCGACTGGCTCAGGTTGGCCTCGAAGGTGGCGTTGAAGACCCGGGTACCCAGCGCGGCGTCCAGCCTCACGCCGGCACGCACCAGCAGGCGCGAGCGCGACCACTCGGCGAACGCCATCACGGCAAACAGGAACAATGTGAGCAGCGACACGGCCAGCAAGGTCAGCTCGCTGCGGCTGACCAGCACACGGTCGTAGACCTGCAGCATGTAGAGCGTGGGCGACAGCAGCAGCAGGTTGACCACCAGGCTGAACAGACCCGCCACCATGAATTCGCGCCGGAAGGTCCACAGCGTGGCCGTGAGCTCGCTGCGCGCAAAAAAACCCTTGCTTGTCATCTTGTTCGGTCCGTCCAGTTCATGCTTGGCCATCAGGGCGTCGGGGAGGCCACCATGGCGGCGCGTTGTGGCGTGGCGGGCGCCTGCCGGGTCTGCTGTGGTGGCTGTTGAGCCTGCTGCGCCGCCTGGTTCAGCGCCGCCAGCACCTCGTCGCGTGGGCCGAAGGCCTGCTGCGCGCCGTCGCGCAACACCAGCAGCTTGTCGGCCACGCCCAGCACGCTGGTGCGGTGGGTCATCACCACGAAGGTGGTGCCGCGTAGCTTGAGTCCGGCAATGGCCTGCGCGAGCGCGGCGTCACCCAACTCATCCAGGCTGGAGTTGGGCTCATCGAGCACGACGAACACCGGATCGCCATAGAACGCGCGCGCCAGCGCGACGCGCTGACGCTGGCCACCCGACAGCATGGCGCCGTCGCGGCCGACCGGGCTGTCGTAGCCCTGGGGCAGGCTCAGGATGAATTCGTGCAGGCCGACGGCGCGCGCCGCCGCCTCCACCTTGGCCGGGCTGGGTTCGCCGAAGCGCGCGATGTTCTCGGCCAGCGTGCCTTCGAGCAGTTCCACGCCCTGCGGCAGATAGCCCAGGTGCGGGCCCAGCTCCTGCTTGTCCCAGGCGAAGATGTCGGCGCCGTCCAGCCTCACCTTGCCGCTGGCGGCAGGCCACAGCCCCACCAGCAGCCGTGCCAGCGTGGTCTTGCCGGCAGCCGAAGGACCGACCACGGCCAGCACCTCGCCCGGCTGCAGGGCGAAGGCCACCCCCTTGAGGATGGCGGCATGGGAGCCCGGAGCCGCCGCCATCAGGTTTTCCACCAGCAGTCGACCCTTGGGCGCCGGCAAGGACATGGCGGGTGGCCTGGCTGGCAACTGGGTCAGCAGCTGGTCCAGGCGGCTCCAGGCGTCACGCAAGTTGACGACCGCGCGCCACTGACTCACCATCTGCACCAGCGGGGCCAGCATGCGCCCGCCGAGCACCGAGCCGACGATCATCGCGCCGCCCCCACCGGGAAGCTGATTGCCCAGGATCAGCCAGGCCCCCACGCCGAGCAGCAGCGAAGCCATGGTGGTCTGGATGAACTTGCTGGCGGCCTGGAAGGCGCCCGCCCGGTCGGAAGCCTGGGCCTGCAGACCCAGGAACTCGCGCTGCTTGCGCATCCAGCGGCCGTGGATGTTGTGCAACATGCCCATCGACTCGATCACCTCGGCGTTGCGCAGCGAGCCGTCGGCGTATTGCTGGGCGGCAATCGCGGCGCGGTTGGCGGCCAGCAACGGCGGCTGGGTGCCACGCTCGTTGAACCAGGCCAGCGTCACCTGCACCAGCGCGCCCGCGACGGCCGACCAGCCCAGCACCGGACTCATCGCAAAAAGGATCAGCGCGAACAGCAGCGACACCGGCGACTCCATCAGCGCACCGAGCACCGGATGGTGCAGAAAGTCGCGCAGGGTGCGAAAGTCGTTCATCGGCTGGATCGAAGGGGAACCGAGACGGCGCAGGTTGGACTCGTAGATGGCCTGGAACACACGCGGTGCCATGCGCCGGTCGAACTGCACGCCCGCCTCGCGCAAGGTTTCGGAACGCACCCATTCCAGCACCTCCATCACCACGTAGGCCAGCACGACCAGCAGCGTCAGCATGGCCAGCGTCACATGGCTGCGGCTGTTGACCACCCGGTCATAGACCTCCAGCATGTAGAGGGTGGGAGCCAGCACCAGCAGACTCGCCACCAGGGCAAAGCCGAAAGCCCGCCAGTAGTACGGCTTCAAGGCCAGCAGGGCCTCCGCCAGTTCGGAAGGTTTCTGGTTCGGGTTCATGCGACTTGCTCTTCCACCATCAGGTATCGAGGCCATTCCTCGTTGTGCGGCGCTCGCTGCGCCGCCTCGCCAGCGGCCACGGATTCGAGCAGAAAGCTCAGCTCGAACTCGCCGTCAGCGCGTTGCAACAGCACGATCTCGCGCAGCCGGCCTTGCTGGAACGCGGCCTCGTCCTCGGGGCGCAAGGCCAGCTGGAAGCGCATGCGGCCGTCGAGCGTGAACAGCGACAGCTGGCCGGACTTGAGACTGAGCGTGTGGCGGTCGAAATAGACCGGGCAGTTGTCGGCGAAGCGGATCAGCGGCAAGGGGCGATCCCCCAGGCACGCGAGGTTGAACGGGCTCTCCACTCCCTGGTAGACCGCCCGGCTGGCGCGGCAGACCGAGTAGATGGCGTTGCAAGCCATCTGCGAACCCAGAGTGGGGAACTGCTCGCGCAAGCCCTTGTAGGTCATGTGATGCAGCGCCACCCGGTTCCAGCAGCGGCTGTCGCGCACCGTGGGCGCCAGGGCGTTGCAGGCGCGCGCGAACAGCTGCTGCAGCGCGAGCAGACGGGCCTTCTGCTCCTCGCTGGTCTGCAGGCTGATGCGCAGGTTTTTCTTCATATAGGAACATTCTAACCATATCCTATATGAAAATGAAATTCGTCCGAGCAACGACGCACCCAGGCATCAGCCCGACGCGACTCGGCGGCCAACGGGAAAACGGGGAAACGTGATGCGCACCGGCCTGAATGACTGGACGATTAGGAGGGATTGTGGTGCCCATGGGCAGGATCGAACTGCCGACCTCCCCCTTACCAAGGGGGTGCTCTACCACTGAGCCACATGGGCGAACTGCTCGAGCGCGAAAGCGCTGGAGCGGGATAAGAGACTCGAACTCTCGACCTATACCTTGGCAAGGTATCGCTCTACCAACTGAGCTAATCCCGCGTGCAAATCTGGCTCCTCGACCTGGGCTCGAACCAGGGACCTACGGATTAACAGTCCGGCGCTCTACCGACTGAGCTATCGAGGAATACGATACGTTGCGTATCGATCAGAAGCCGCTATTCTATACAAGAAAAACGCCTTTTTCGTGACCGATGCAAGCCGGAGCAAAAAAATTCCGCTTCGCGCCACTCAGCCCGCCAGTGCGCTGACCCAGGCCAGCTGACGCGGCAGGCAGACCGACTCCAGGTCGTAATGGTCGCGCGCGAACGCCCGCGCCCGCCGGCCCAGGCGGGCCCGTTCAGCCGGGTCGTCGAGCAGCTCGCAGACCTGCCGCGCCCATTCCGGGACGTCGAAAAAGCCGGCCAGCCGTCCGGTCTCGCCGTGGATGATGGCCTCGCGCAGCGGGGCCGTATCGCTGGCGACGATGGCGCAGCCAGCGCTCATGGCTTCGAGCAGGCTCCAGCTCAGCACGAAGGGGTAGGTCAGGTAGACATGCAAGGCACTGAGCTGCAGCAGCGACACGAACTGCTGATAAGGCAGATTGCCCAGGAAATGCACGCGCGCCCAATCGGCATCGGCCATCCGCAGCCGGACCTCGTCGGCAAAGATGCACTTCCAGCTGCGCCCCCCATGGCGCGCCGGATCGGGTGCGGCACCATAGCTCACGCCCTCGCCGCCGACGATCATGATCCTGGCGTTGGGACGACGCCGCAGGATCTCGGGCAAGGCGCGCATGAAGACATGGTAGCCCCGGTAGGGTTCGAGCTGGCGGTTGACGAAGGTGATGATCTCGTCGCCGCGTTCAAGCCCGAGACTGCCGTTGAGCGTCAGGCTGACATCGGGTCGGGGCGCCACGGCCTCAGTGTCGATGCCGTCGTGGATCACCGTGATCCGGTCGCGAAAGGGGGCGGGAAAGGTGCTGGCCTGCCACTGCGTCGGCGAGAGGCCAGCATCGGCGACCTCGAAATGCAGCAGGTTGTTGAGGTTCTTGAGCCGCAGCCGGCAGGCATCGCCCGTCGGGTCGGCCGGCGGAAACTCGGGATCGAAGTCGATGTCCGCCCCCTGCGCCTGGTAGAAGAACTCGCAGTAGAGGCCCAGCCGCGCCCGTGGCCAGACCTCCTTCAGGAACAGACTTTCACCCCAGCCCGGATGCGCCACGATCACGTCGGGCTCGAAGCCCTCGCGCTGGAGCGCCAACGCGGCGCGGAAGCAGGCCTCGCCGCGTATGGCCTTGGTCTCGAAATCCCGCACCCAGGGATGGATGCCGGGCGTGGTGCCGCGCTGCGCGCCGTAAGGCACGATGCGCACCCCCTGCCAGAGGCCCGGCTCGACCTGGCGCATCGTCATGGCCAGCACCCGATGCCCCTGCCGCGCCAAGGCGGGCGCCAGATGCCTGAACTGACCGGGGAAGTTCTGGTGGACGAAGAGGATGTTCACCAAAAACCCTGCCGTTCAGGCGAAGACTTCCGCCCGTGCCAGCGCCTTGCCCTGCTGATCCTTGGCCGACAGCTGCGGCGCCAGACCGACATCAGGCCACGCGACGCCGATCGCCGGATCGTCCCAGGCGATGCAGCGCTCGTGCTCGGGGCTGTAGTAGTCGGTGGTCTTGTAGAGGAAGTCGGCCGACTCGCTCAGCACCAGGAAGCCGTGCGCGAAGCCCGGCGGGATCCAGAGCTGACGGTGGTTGTCCTCGCTGAGCTCGACGCCGGCCCATTGCCCGAAGGTCGGCGAAGCGCGACGGATATCGACCGCGACGTCGAACACCGCGCCGCGCACCACGCGCACCAGCTTGCCCTGTGCCTTGGGCGCGAGCTGGTAGTGCAGTCCGCGCAGCACGCCCCGGCTGCTTCGGCTGTGGTTGTCCTGCACGAACTGGAGGCTGGTGCCGGTGGCGGCATCGAAGGCCTGCTGGTTGAAGCTCTCGTAGAAGAAGCCGCGTGCGTCGCCGAACACCCGGGGTTCGATGATCAGGACGTCGGCAACGGCGGTGGAAATGACCTTCATCAGAACACCTTGTCACTGAACAGGCTCATCAGATACTGTCCGTAGCCGTTCTTCTTGAGCGGGTCGGCCAGGCGCTGCAGCTGGACGCCGTCGATCCAGCCGTTGCGCCAGGCGATTTCCTCCGGGCAGGCGACCTTCAGGCCCTGGCGCTTCTCGAGCGTGGCGATGAACTGGCCCGCTTCGAGCAGGCTGTCGTGGGTGCCGGTGTCGAGCCAGGCGTAGCCGCGGCCCATGGTCTGCACCGTCAGGCTGCCCTGCTCGAGGTAGGCCTGGTTGACGCTGGTGATTTCGAGCTCGCCGCGCGCGCTGGGCTTGACCGCCTTGGCGATCTCGACCACCTGGCTGTCGTAGAAGTACAGGCCGGTGACGGCGTAGTTGGACTTGGGCGCCTGGGGCTTTTCCTCGATGCTGATGGCCTTGCCGGCGGCATCGAACTCGACCACGCCGTAGCGCTCGGGGTCATGCACATGGTAGGCAAACACGGTCGCGCCCTGCTCCTGCGCATCGGCCGCCTGCAGCAGCGGCTGGAAGTCATGGCCGTGGTAGATGTTGTCGCCCAGCACCAGCGCACTGGGCGCGCCGTCCAGGAACGACTCGCCGATGATGAAGGCCTGCGCCAGGCCATCGGGGCTGGGCTGGACCGCGTACTCGATGCTCATGCTCCACTGGGCGCCGTCGCCCAGCAGCTGCTGGAAGCGCGGCGTGTCCTGCGGCGTGCTGATGACCAGCACCTCGCGGATGCCGGCCAGCATCAGCGTGCTCAAGGGATAGTAGATCATCGGCTTGTCGTAGACCGGCAGCAGCTGCTTGCTGATCGCCAGCGTGGCCGGGTGCAGCCGGGTGCCGGAGCCGCCAGCGAGGATGATGCCCTTGCGTTGCTTCATGTGAAATTTCCTGTCGGTTCTTTGAGGTCTCAGAGGATCTCGGCCAGCATGCGCTCGACGCCCTGCTGCCAGGGCGGCAGCGTCAGGCCGAAGGTCTGTTGCAGCTTGCCCGTATCAAGGCGCGAGTTGAGTGGCCGACGGGCTGGGGTCGGAAAGGCGCTGGTCGGCACCGGATCAATCGCCCGCACCTTGAGCTGCTGCTCGGGCTTGAGCCGGCGCGCGGTCGCGATCACCTGGCTGGCGTAGCCATGCCAGCTGGTTTCACCTGCGGCGGCCAGGTGGTAGATGCCTGGGCCGGTGCCGGTGCGCAGCACCCGGGCCAGCACGTGCGCGCTGACGTCGGCGATCAGCTCGGCGCCGGTCGGCGCACCGAACTGGTCGGCGATCACGGTCAGGCGCTCGCGCTCCCCGGCCAGGCGCAGCATGGTCTTGGCGAAATTGCCGCCGCGCGCGGCGTAGACCCAGCTGGTCCGAAAGATCAGGTGTTTGGCGCAGGCCTGCGCGATCAGCTGTTCGCCTTCGAGCTTGCTGCGGCCGTAGATGTTGAGCGGGCCGGTGGCGTCATCCTCCCGCCAGGGCTGGTCGCCGCTGCCGTCGAAGACATAGTCGGTGCTGTAGTGCAGCAGCCAGGCACCGACCTCTGCAGCAGCCTGTGCCAGCGCCTGCGGCGCCAGCGCGTTGACCAGTTGCGCCAGCTCGGGCTCGCTCTCGGCCTTGTCGACCGCCGTGTGCGCGGCGGCGTTGACTATGGCCACCGGACGCAGCGCGCGCACCGTCGCCTTCAGGCCGTCGAGATCGGACAGGTCGCCGCAGTGATCGGTGCTGTGGCGATCGAGCGCCACGACGCGACCGAGCGGTGCCAGGCTGCGCTGCAGCTCCCAGCCGACCTGGCCTTTACCGCCCAGCAGCAGGATGGTTGGCGTCTTGCCGTGGTCGCTCATGCCGGCTGCGCCTCGTTGGCGTACTGCTTGGCGACCCAGTCGCGGTAGCTGCCGCTCTGCACATGGGCGACCCAGTCCGGATGGGCCAGATACCATTCGACCGTCTTGCGGATGCCGGTCTCGAAGGTCTCGGCCGGCTTCCAGCCCAGCTCGCGCTCGATCTTGCGCGCGTCGATCGCGTAGCGGCGGTCATGGCCCGGGCGGTCGGTCACATAGGTGATCTGCGTGGCGTAGGAGCTGCCGTCGGCCTTGGGGCGCAGCTCGTCAAGCAGGGCGCAGACCCGCTGCACGATCTCGATGTTCGGCTTCTCGTTCCAGCCGCCGACGTTGTAGGTCTCGCCCAGCCGGCCGCCTTCGAGCACGCGGCGGATCGCGCTGCAATGGTCCTTGACATAGAGCCAGTCGCGGATCTGCATGCCGTCGCCGTACACCGGCAGCGCCTTGCCGGCCAGGGCATTGACGATCATCAGCGGGATCAGCTTCTCGGGGAAATGGAAGGGGCCGTAGTTGTTGCTGCAGTTGGTGGTCAGCACTGGCAGGCCATAGGTGTGGTGCCAGGCCCGCACCAAGTGGTCGGACGCCGCCTTGGATGCCGAGTACGGGCTGTTGGGCTCGTAGCGGTTGTCCTCGGCGAAGGGCGGATCTTCCTTGGCCAGGGTGCCATAGACCTCGTCGGTGCTGACATGCAGGAAGCGGAAGGCGGCTTTCTCGTCGGCCGGCAGCGCCGACCAGTAGGAACGCACCGACTCCAGCAGGCGGAAGGTGCCCAGGATGTTGGTCTGGATGAAGTCCTCGGGGCCATGGATGCTGCGGTCGACATGGCTCTCGGCCGCGAAGTTCAGCACGGCGCGCGGCTTGTGCTCGGCCAACAGGCGATCGACCAGCTCGCGGTCGCCCAGGTCGCCCTGCACGAAGACATGGTTCGGATTGCCCTGCAAGGTGGCGAGGTTTTCGAGGTTGCCCGCGTAGGTCAGCTTGTCGAGGTTGATGACGGGCTCATCCGAGCCTGCCAGCCAGTCGAGCACGAAATTGCTGCCGATGAAGCCGGCGCCGCCGGTGACGAGAATCATGTGGCCATCCTTTTTGATTTGAAATATCCAAGCATTATCCTTTCGTTTGCAGGGGCGAAAGCGGCAAAACCGTGGCAGGTCCAGACGAACACCGGCTGCATGCTCTAACATCTCCGCATGGCCGGAGCCCACCCATGAAACTGATCGATACCGTGACCGCCGACGAAATGGCGCTGCTGCGCCGCGACCTCCACGCCCACCCGGAACTGGCCTTCGCAGAACTGCGCACCGCCGACCTGATCGCCGCCAAACTGGCTGAATGGGGCATCGAGGCGCGGCGCGGCCTGGGCCGCACCGGCGTGGTCGGACTGATCCACGGCCGCGACGGCGGCGCCTGCGGTCGCGCGGTCGGCCTGCGCGCCGACATGGACGCGCTGCCGATGACCGAACTCAATACCTTCGGGCACGCCAGCCGGCACCCGGGCCGCATGCACGGCTGCGGCCACGACGGCCATGTCGCGATCCTGTTGGCCACCGCGCGCGAGCTGGCCAGGCGGCGCGACTTCGACGGCGCGGTGGTGCTGATCTTCCAGCCGGCCGAGGAAGGTGGCGGCGGCGCGCGCGAGATGATCGCCGACGGCCTGTTCGAGCGCTGGCCCGTCGAGGCGGTATTCGGCCTGCACAACTGGCCCGGACTGCCGGCTGGCAGCATCGCCGTCAGCCCCGGCCCCGTGATGGCGTCGAGCAACGAGTTCCTGATCACGATCCGAGGCAAGGGCGGCCACGCGGCCATGCCCGACCGCACGCTGGATCCGATCCCGGTCGCCTGCCAGCTGGTGCAGGCCTTCCAGACCATCGTCTCGCGCAACGTCAAGCCGATCGACACCGCCGTGATCTCGGTCACCATGATCCACACCGGCGAAGCCACCAACGTGGTGCCGGACGCCTGCGAGATCCAGGGCACGGTGCGCACCTTCAGCACCGACGTGCTCGATCTGGTCGAGCGGCGCATGCGCGAGCTGTCCGTCCACACCTGCGCCGCCTTTGGCGCCGACTGCGAATTCGAGTTCCAGCGCAACTACCCGCCGACCGTCAACAGCGCGGTCGAGGCGGATTTCGCGCGCGAGGTCGCGCTCGACGTGGTCGGCCCCGCGCTCACGCTGGCGCAGGAGCCCACCATGGGCGCCGAGGACTTCGCCTACATGCTGCAGGCCAGGCCGGGCGCCTACCTGTTCCTGGGCAATGGCGACGGCGCGCACCGCGCGGCCTACGGTGGCGGCCACGACGCCGGGCCGTGCATGCTGCACAACCCGCATTACGACTTCAACGACGCATTGATCCCGGTCGGCGCGAGCTACTGGGTCGAGCTGGTCACGCGCTGGCTGGCGCGCCCGGCGGCCTGAATTCAGGCGCCGCCGAAGCGGTGGTGCGCGATCGCCAGCAGGCCGTCGAAGATCAGGCTCTCGACCAGCTCGAACTCGACCGTCATGCTGGGCGCCATCTTCCAGCCGGCACCACCTGTCATGATGCAGGCCGGCTCCTGGCCACAATGGCGGCGCAGGTTGTCGACCATGCGCTGCACCGCGCCGGCGATCGCGAAGGTGCCGCCGCTGGTCAGCGCATCGCTGGTGTTGGTCGGGAAGTCACGCACCTCGCCGGTCGGCACATGCAGGCCGGCGGTGCCGGATTCGAGCGCGCGCAGCATGATGCCGTGACCGGGCAGGATGATGCCGCCCAGGAAGCGGCCTTCGGCGTCGATCGCCTCGACCGTGACCGCCGTGCCGACCATCACGAGCACGCAGGGCCGGCGCTGGCCGCGCGCGAGCAGGCGCTGGCGCGCGCCGATCATCGCGACCCAACGGTCAGAACCGAGCCGGGCCGGATGATCGTAGCCGTTGACCAGCCCCGCCTCGGCCGCGCTGGAAACCACCCACTGCGGCGCGACGTCCCACAGCTCAAGCTGCTCGACGACCCGGCGCCTGACCGCCTCGCCGGCGACCACGCAGCCCAACACCTGACGGGGCTCGGCCAGGCGGCTCCAGTCGCCCTCGGCCAGGGACTCGATATTTTCGAGGAACTGCACCCCATGCGCCAGCAAACGGGCATCCAAGTCAGGCTTGTCGTAAAGCGCCCACTTGAGGCGGGTGTTACCGACATCGATGGCAAGAAAACTCATACCGTGATGATAATCAACTGGACACCAGGGTAAACCCTGGTTTTGTCAAGGTTGGGGCGATTATTGACGCCAAGGCAGGCCATGAAAGCGCCAGCCCCCCTGGTTGCCGCGCTGGGCATTGGCATCGGGATCGCCCTCGAAGCCTTCGAGGATGTTGTAGGCCTTGATGCCGAGTTCGGTCGCACGCTTGGCCGCCACGACCGAGCGCACGCCGCTGCGGCACAGCAGCACGACCTTCTGGCCATCGGCGGCCTGGCGCAGCTGGGCGTCGAAGTCCGGATTCATCGCCATGCCGGGCCACTGCTTCCAGGCCACGGCGACCGCGCCCGGCACGAAGCCCACCCACTCGCGCTCGGCATCGGTGCGCACGTCGACCAGCACCGCCTCGCCGGCCCGTACCCAGGCCCAGGCCAGTTGCGGCGAGACATCGCCCGCGTAAGCAGCGGCCGGACGCGGCTGCAACAGCAGCGCGCCATCGATATCGTGGCGCAGGCCCGAGGTCAGGTTGGCCGGCACGGCCTCGTCCATGCGGCGCGGCTTGGGCAGGTTCAGCCCGTCCATGATCGCGATGAACTCCTGCTGCGTCTTGCCGGCCAGGCGCGGGTTGCGCGCCCTCTCGTGACCGATGCTTGAGTGCTTGTGGCCGTGGTAGTCGTGGCCGGGCCAGACCGTGGTGTCGGCCGGTAGCGTGAACAGGCGACCTGTGATGCTGTGCCAGAGCGCCTCGGCGCTGCCGGACTGGAAGTCGGTGCGACCGCAGCCGTTGATCAGCAGCGTGTCGCCGGTGAAGACATGGCGCAGGCCGCCGCTCTCCCAGTAATAGCTCATGCTGCCGGCGGTGTGACCGGGCGTGGCGATGGCCTGGAGCGTCTGCGTGCCGAAGGGCAACTCGGCACCATCCTGCAACTGGAGCGCGGCGGTGCTGATGCCACAGCCGGCCGGCGCCGCGGTGCGCGCGCCAGTGTGCTCGGCCAGCAGCCCCGCGCTGGTGATGTGGTCGGCGTGGGCATGGGTCTCGACCGTCCACAGCAGCTTGAGGCCGTACTGGCGCAGCGCGGCCAGATCGCGTTCGAGCTGGGTATCGACCGGATCGATGATCAGGGCCTCGCGGCTGGTCTCGTCGAACAGCAGGTAGGTGTAGGTGCTGGAATCGGGATCGAAGAGCTGGATCGGGTGCATGGCGGATGGATCTCGGATTGGCCTGGGATGAATCCCCGCATCATAAGTAGCGCGGAAATGTCCGGCGCCCAGGTTGCTGGCTTTGGGCCGAAAATAGCGGGTTTGCCGCCGGTTGGCGGCCTGTTGGAGACCCCCCCGTGCACCCCTACCTTTCGGCCGCCCTGGGCGGCATGTTGATCGGCCTGGCGAGCTGGCTGCTGCTGGCCGGGCTGGGCCGCGTCGCCGGCATCAGCGGCATCACCTGCTCGGCGCTGCACGAGCGCGGCTGGCACGCCTATTGGCGCTGGGCCTTCCTGCTGGGACTGATCGCGGGCGGCGCGCTGTTCGCGCAATGGCTGCCGGTCCCCGAGCCGCCGGCACGGGCGCCGCTGCCGATCGTGGGCGCCGGCCTGCTGGTGGGCTTTGGCAGCGTGCGCGGCTCGGGCTGCACCAGCGGACACGGCGTCTGCGGCCTGGGCCGGCGCTCGCTGCGCTCGCTGGTCGCGGTGCTGACCTTCATGGCCAGCGCCTT
Source organism: Malikia sp. (assembly GCF_028687635.1). Lineage (GTDB taxonomy): Bacteria > Pseudomonadota > Gammaproteobacteria > Burkholderiales > Burkholderiaceae_C > Malikia. The sequence goes on from NZ_JAQTZS010000011.1 coordinate 70,768, forward strand.
CGTCACCGTCTTCCTGACCGGAGGTCTGCAATGAGACCCGACAACTTCGCCATGCCCCCGCTGCCCCGGCGCGCTCCGGCGACCCGCCTGATCGGCGGCCTGCTGCTGGCATTGGCAGCCGGCCTGCTGTTCGCGCTCGGCCTCCTGCTGTCGGGCATGGCGCAGCCGGCCAAGGTGATCGGTTTCCTGAACCTGGCCGGCCTGGCGCGGGGCGAGTTTCCCGGCGCCTGGGACCCGAGTCTGGCCTTCGTGATGGGTGGCGCCGTCATGGTCACGCTGCTGGCGTTCTGGCTCACGCCGGCCAACCCAAGCCACCCGCAGCGCAAGCCCTGGTGCGGTGGCCAGTTCGTGCTGCCGCAGCAGGAGCGCATCGACGCCGCGCTGCTGCAGGGCGCGGTGATCTTCGGCGTCGGCTGGGGCCTGGCGGGCTACTGCCCGGGTCCGGCGCTGGCCACGCTGCTGATCGGCGGCCAGGACGTCTGGCTGTTCGTGCCGGCGATGCTGGCCGGCATGTGGCTGGCGCGCCGCACGATGCGCTGAATCCTTCAGGGCAAAGGCAGCGGCCAGACCACGCCGTTGTCGTTGAGCAGCGCGTCCAGCGGCAGGTCGTGCGGCTCGGGTTCGAGCTCGGGCAGGAAACCGTGGGTGTAGCCCAATCCCACGGTGAAGGGCCGCGGCGACAGCGCCGCCAGCGTGCGGTCGTAGAAGCCGCCGCCGTAGCCGAGCCGATAGCCGCCCAGCCCGTAGCCGACGCAGGGAACAAACAGCAGGGTGGGATGCACCAACTCGGTATCCTTGGGCTTGGGGATGCCGTAGGCGTCCTCCTCCATCTCGCAACCGGGGTACCAGCGGTGAAAGCTCAGTGTCTTGTCGACCTTGTTGATCACCGGCAAACCGATGCGGCGGCGCTGCGAGGCCCCCGCGGCGTCGGCCTCCATGCCGGCTTCCTGCCAGCGAAACAGCGCCGGCAGCGGATCGAATTCGCCCTTGATCGGCCAGTAGGCCCCGATCACGGTGTCCGGGCGGTCGACCAGCCAGACCCGCATGACCCGCTGCAGGGCCTCGTTGCGCGCCAGCCGGTCCTCCAGCTGCAGACGCTCGACCACCAGCCGCTTGCGCCAGGCGGCCTTCTGCGCGGCCTGACTCGAACGCACGACTCCGTCATTGTTGTCCATAATTGCCTTATGAAGAGAAATGTGACCCTGCAAAGAGGATTGTGGTCGATTTTGGCCACGCTTTCGCTGCCAGCCGCGCTGGCGCTGGCACCATCGGCTGTCGCGGCGCAATCCAGCGCCGAACGGACGCTACAGGACATGCGCGAGGCGTTCCGCAAGAACGACCAGCGGACCCTGCGCGACGGCCTGCCACGCCTGCAGGGCCATCTGCTGGAGCCGCTGGCGGCGTACTGGGAGCTGCGCGCGCGGCTCGACGGCGCGAGCAGCGACGAGATCCGCGCCTTCCTGCGCCGCTATGCCGGCAGCTACTACGAGGACCGACTGCGCAACGACTGGCTGCTGCAGCTGGGTCGGCGCGGTGACTGGAACAATTTCCGGGTCGAGCATGCGCAATACCGCATGAACGACGACCGCGAGGTCCAGTGCTACGCGCTGCTGGCCGATCACCTGGAGCGGCGCGCGCCGGTGGCCGAGACCGTGCGCCAGCTCTGGCTGGGACAGAAGGAGGCCGACCTGGGCTGCGCCAGCGCCGCGCGCGCACTGCTGCAGCAGGAAGAACTGGGCGTCGAGACCGCCTGGCAGCGCGCCCGCCTCGCGATGGAGAACGGCCGCCTGCGCGCCGCCACCCAGGCCGTGGCGATGCTGGACGACACCTGGGCTGCGACCGCCGAGGAAATCTACGTCAATCCGGATCGCTACCTGGACGAGAAGCTGACCGCGCTGCGCCCGCGCACCAAGGAGCTCGTGACACTGGCGCTGGTGCGGCTGGCGGCCAAGAATTTCGATGCAGCCGCCGAAGAGGCCGGCAAGCTGCGCTGGCGCACCCAGTTGACTGCCGAGGAGCGCAGCTGGGTCTGGGGCGCGATCGGCCGCCAGGCGGCACAGAAGCTGTCGCCGCGCGCGCGTGAGTACTTCGACCGCGCGCAGGACAAATACCTGCACGACGACATGCTGGCCTGGAAGACGCGCGCCGCGTTGCGCTCGGCCGACTGGAAGGCGGTGCAGGAGGCGATCACGCACATGAGCGAAGCGCAGCGGCGCGACCCGACCTGGACCTACTGGCAGGCGCGCGCGCTGCTCGCGCAGCAAGGCCCCAGCCAAGAAGCGCAGGCACGCGCGCTGCTGCAACGCATCGCGGGCAGCAGCGGCTTCTACGAGCAGCTCGCGCAGGAGGTGCTGGGTCAGGCGACCGTTGCGGCGCCGGCGCCGGCCCCGCTGAGCCCGGCCGAGAAGACCGCCGCGCGCCAGAACCCGGGCCTGCAGCGCGCGCTGTGGGCGATCGCCAACGGCCTGCGCAGCGAAGGCGTGCGCGAGTGGAACTACAGCACCAACCTGCACCAGCGCGGCGGCATGGGCGACCGCGAACTGCTCGCGGCGGCCGAGCTGGCCTGCCAGCAGCAGGTCTGGGACCGCTGCATCAACACCAGCGAGCGTACCAAGGCCGAGATCGACTACTCGCAGCGCTTCCCGACCCCGCACCGCGAACAGGTGATCAAGCGTGCGCGCGAGGTCGGGCTCGACCCGGCCTATGTCTACGGCCTGATCCGGCAGGAAAGCCGCTTCATCACCGACGCCCGCTCGGGCGTGGGCGCATCCGGACTGATGCAGGTCATGCCAGCGACCGCGCAGTGGACCGCCAAGCGCATCGGCCTGAGCGACTTCAAGCCGCACCAGATCACCGACCGCGACACCAACATCGCGATCGGCACCGCCTACCTGAAGTTCGCGCTCGACGACTTCGAGGGCTCGATGCCGATGGCCGCCGCCGCCTACAACGCCGGCCCGGGTCGGCCGCGCGTCTGGCGCAACGGTCCGGTGCTGGAGGCACCGGTCTGGATCGAGAACATCCCCTTCTCCGAGACGCGCGACTACGTCAAGAAGGTGATCTCGAACACCAACAATTACGCCGCGCTGCTGAGCGGAGAGCCACAGCGCATCGGCAGCCGACTGGCAGCGATCGGGCCGCGCCTGGGCAGCCAGGCAGCCGGCGCCGACCTGCCCTGAACCGAACAAGAGGGAGAAGAAGATGAAGAATATCCTGCTACTGGGTGGCACCGGTTTCGTTGGCAGCCATGTCTGCGAGCATCTGACCCGCGCCGGCATGCGCGTGACGGTGCCGACGCGACGCCTGATCAAGGCCAGGGACGTGCAGACCCTGCCCGGCGTGACCGCGATCGAGGCCAATGTGCATGACGAAGCCGCGCTGGCGCGGTTGCTGCCAGACCACGACGCGGTCGTCAACCTGATCGGCGTGCTGCATGGCAACGAGCAGCGCTTCCAGCATGCGCATGTGGAGCTGCCGCGCAAGCTCGCGCGGGCGATGAACGCCGCCGGCCTGCGTCGGCTGGTGCATGTGAGCGCGCTCGGCGCCAGCGCCACAGGCCCGTCGAACTACCAGCGCAGCAAGGCGGCTGGCGAAACGGCGCTGCGCGAGGCCGGGCTCGACCTGACCTTGCTGCGCCCGAGCGTGATCTTCGGCGCCGGCGACAGCTTCCTGACGCTGTTTGCCCGCTTGCAGGCCATGGTGCCCGTGATGCTGCTGCCCGGTGCTGAGGCAAGGCTGCAACCGGTCTGGGTCGGCGATGTCGCCGAGGCCATCACCCGCTGCCTGCGGGACCCGGCCACCGTGGGCCAGACCTATGAGCTGGCCGGGCTGCGCGCCTATACGCTGCGCGAACTGGTCCGGATCGCGGGCCGCCTGTCCGGCCATCCGCGCCCGGTGATCGGCATGCCACGCGCCTTCGGCTACCTGCAGGCCTTGGCGCTGCAATGCCTGCCGGGCGAGCCGCTCATGAGCACCGACAATTTCGCCTCGCTCAAGGTCGACAACGTCGCCAGCGGCAAGCTGCCCGGCCTGGCCGCGCTCGGCATCGCCGCCGCCGCGCTGGAGCCCACCGTGGCCACCTACCTCGACCAGCAGGGTCGGGCCGACCCGCTGCTGGCCATGCGCAGCCGCTACACCCGGGGCTGAGCCCCGGCCGGACCTGTTTTTCAGAAAGTTTTTCCCCATGCCCGCAAGCAAGACCGCCGCCCAGGCCAGCCCCTCCCCAGCGACCGGCGCCGCCGTGGAGCGCAGCGAGCACCAGCGCGACATCATCAACCGGCTGCGCCGCATCGAGGGCCAGGTGCGCGCCCTGGCCGAGATGGTCGACCGCGGCCGGCCCTGCGAGGACATCGCGCAACAGATGTCGGCCGCGCGCAAGGCAATGGACAAGGCCTTCTACCGCATGATGGCCTGCTCGATGCTGGAAGCCGTGACCCAGGGCGACTCGATCGAGGGCGTCGAGCGCTCGACCCGCATCCTGGAAAAATACGCATGAAGCCGGCCACCGGGCAGATCTACCTGGTGGGCGGCGCGGTGCGCGATGGCCTGCTCGGTCATTTCCACGAAGTGCACCGGCTGCCCGACGGCAGCCCGCACGCCGACCGCGACTGGGTGGTCGTCGGCAGCACGCCGGCGGCCATGACGGCACAGGGTTTCCTGCCGGTCGGGCGCGACTTTCCGGTCTTCCTGCATCCGCGCACACGCGAGGAATACGCGCTGGCGCGCACCGAACGCAAGACCGCGCGCGGCTACCATGGCTTCGCCTTCCACGCCGATGCCGACGTGAGCCTGGAGGAAGACCTGGCGCGGCGCGACCTGACCGTCAACGCGATCGCGCTGTCAGCCGACGCGCTGGACGCGGACGGCCGCTTCGACCCCAACGACCCGCGCCTGGTCGATCCCTACGACGGCCGGCGCGACCTGCGGCACAAGGTGCTGCGTCATGTCACCGACGCCTTCCACGAGGACCCGGTGCGCATCCTGCGCATGGCGCGCTTCGCGGCGCGCTGGCCCGACTTCCAGGTCGCGCCCGAGACGCTGGCGCTGATGCGCTCCATGGTCGAGCACGGCGAGGTCGACCACCTGGTGCCCGAGCGGGTCTGGCAGGAACTCTCGCGCGGCCTGATGGAGCAGAAGCCCTCGCGCATGCTGGAACTGCTGCGCGACTGCGGTGCCTTGAAAGTCCTGCTGCCCGAGGTCGACCGCCTGTGGGGCGTACCGCAGCGTGCCGACTACCACCCCGAAGTCGACACCGGCGTCCACCTGGGCATGGTGCTCGACATGGCGGCCCGGTTGCAGGCGCCGCTGACGGTGCGCTTCGCCTGCCTGTGCCACGACCTCGGCAAGGGCAACACGCCGGCCGACGTGCTGCCGCGCCACATCGGCCACGAGATGCGCAGCGTCAAGCTGCTGCTGAAACTGTGCGAGCGCTGGCGCGTGCCGCGCGACTGCAAGGAACTGGCCGAGGTGGTCGCACGCGAGCATGGCCATGTCCACCGCTGCGCCGACCTGTCGGAGAACGCGACCCTGCGCCTGCTGGAACGCTGCGACGCGATCCGCCGGCCCGATCGCTTCGTCGAATTCCTGCAGGCCTGCGAGTGCGACGCGCGCGGTCGGCTCAACTTCGAGGAAGCGCCCTACCCCCAGGCAACGCGGCTGCAGACCTCGCTCGATGCGGCGCTGGCGGTGGCGACTGCACCGATCGCGGCCCGCGTCACGGAGGAAGTCCGGCTGCACAGTGGCGACCCGCGCCGACTCGGCCCGGCGATCGCTCAGGCGATCGAGCGCGCGCGCGGCGAGGCGATCGGCCAAGTGCTGAACCCGGCGCAGCGCGAAGCCGAGATCAGCGACTGAAGCGGGCTGTACGCCGCCAGGCCTGAGCCCCGGTCAGCGCGGCTGGGCCAGCGCCGCGCGCGCCCAGCGCACGATATCGGCCTGCCCCATCGCGCCGGGCTGACGCGCGATCTCGCGCCCGCGCCAGAACAGCGCCAGCGTCGGGATGCTGCGGATCTGGAAGCGGGCCGCCAGCGCCTGCTCGGCCTCGGTATCGACCTTGGCCAGGCGCAACTGGGGTTCGAGCTGCGTCGCCGCGGCCTCGAAAGCCGGCGCCATCGAGCGGCAGGGACCGCACCAAGGCGCCCAGAAATCGACCAGCAAGGGCAGGTCGCTGCGACTCAGGTGGCGCTCGAAGCTGGCCGCATCGAGCGCCACCGGGTGCCCGGTAAACAGCGGCTGGTGGCAGTTGCCGCAATCCGGCGCACTGGACAGGTGTTGCGCGGCGACGCGGTTGGTGGTGTGGCAGTGCGGACAGACAAGGTGCAGGGTATCGGAGCTGGACATGGCGATGAATTCAGAACAGATGCTGCAACAGCGCGGCGATCCAGCTTAACAGCAGCGCGGTCGCGAGTGGCAACTCCCAGTCGCGGCCGAAGGCGCGAAAGTGCAGATCGCCCGGCAGCCGCCCGAGCCCGATCTTGCGCAGCCAGGCCGTCAAGCCCTGCACCAGCACCAGGGCCAGCAGCACGACGATCAGCCAGCGCAGCATCGCGATCAATCCTTACAGCGTGTGCGTGCGGTCGCCAGCCGTGAAGCCCAGCGGCACCCAGCCCTCGGCGCTGGCCGCCGGCGCGAAGGCCAGCACCTTGAACAGCTCGCCCATCTCGTGCTCGTTGACCAGCTTGGCCAGGTTGGCGCGCTCCGCCACCGGCAGCTCGCCAGCCAGTTCGATCAGGCCGGCATTGATCAAGAAGCGGCCCTGGCTGGTGTAGCCCAGCACCGGCAGGCCGGCGTCCTGCGCCGCCAGCGCGATGCCGGTGAAGTTGACATGGGCCGTGATGTCCTTGCGCCCGACCTCGACCAGCGGGTCATGGTCGACCTGGTGGCTGCGGTGGCAGACCAGCGTGCCCATGTGACGCTGCGGGTGGTAGTACTCGGACTCGGGGAAGCCGTAGTCGATGAAGAAGGCCGCGCCACGGGTCCAGCGCTCGGCCAGCGTGCGCACGAAGGCCTCGGCCTGCGGATGGATCTCGGTCAGGTAGTCGTGCGGACCCTCGATCTCGAACGGCGGGCGCAGCGCGGTGGGGCGGTCCTCCCAGGCGAAGGCGCCGTCGCGCAGCGCGACACCGCGCTCGAACCAGGTACCGCCGCGCCGCTGCAGCAGCTGCACCGGCATCGCATCGAGCACCTCGTTGCCGACGATCACGCCCTCGAGCTGCTGCGGCAGCCGGTCGACCCACCGAACCCGGTCGCCGAAGGCCGCCAGCGCTTGCTGCTGACGCGCGCGCAGCGTGCCCGACAGATCGACGATGCGGTAGCGCACCTCGCCGTGGCCCATGGCGTCGAGCTGGGTCAGGATCTGCCGCGCCAGCGCGCCGCTGCCGGCGCCGAACTCCCAGACTTCCGAGCAGCCGGTCGCTGCCAGCGCCTGCGCGACCTGGCATCCCAGCGTGCGGCCGAACCAGCGCGAGAGCTCGGGCGCGGTCACGAAGTCGCTGCCGCCGCCGGGCAGCGCGCCGAACTTGACGCTGTCATTGGCGTAATAGCCCAGGCCGGGCTGGTACAGCGCGAGCGCCATGAAGCGGTCGAAGGACAGCCAGCCGCCGGATTGCTCCAGCTCGCGGACAATATGGGCTTTCAGCTTTTCAGACAAGTCGCTCAACGTGGTTCTGCCATCTGGTTACGGGTGCGGCGCCATCATAAGCGCCCGCCAACGCATGAAGACCATCCCATGACCCGCGCCGACCCGATCCCTCCGGTCCCGACCGTGCTCGTCACGGGCGGCGGCGTGCGCCTGGGCGCCGAGCTCTGCCGCGCCTTCGCGCGCGCCGGCTGGCGCGTGCTGTGCCAGTACCGCCGCTCGGCCGATGCGGCGCGGGCGCTGTGCCAGCAGCTGCGCGATCAGGGCCACGACGCGATCGCGATCGAGGGCGACCTGGCCAGCGAGACCGGCCGGCGCGCCTTGATGGCGCAGGCCGCCGCCGTCGCTGGCCCCGTGACCTGCCTGATCAACAACGCCTCGGCCTTCGAGCCCGACACCGGCGCCGGTTTCGACGCCGAACTGGCGCGCATGCAGCTAGAGGTCAACCTGATCGCGCCGTTGTCGCTGGCGCGCGAATTGGCCGCCAGCCTGCCCGCCGGGGCGGAGCTCGACGCCAGCGTGATCCACATCCTGGACCAGAAGGTGTTCAACCTGAATCCGGACTATTTCTCGTATACCGTGAGCAAGCTGGCGCTGGAGCGCGCGGTCGCGCTGCAGGCCCAGGCGCTGGCGCCGCGCGTGCGCGTCTGCGGCGTGGCACCCGGCCTGATGTACCCGAGCGGCCCGCAGACCCAGGACAATTTCGACCGCGCCAGCCGCGTCAACCTGCTGCGCCGCGCCACCGACCCGGCCGACGTGGCGCGGACCTGCCTGTTCCTGGCGCGGACGCAATCGATCACCGGCAGCACGCTGTGCGTCGACAGCGGCCAGCATCTGGTGCCGCTGGCGCGTGACGTGATGTTCGCGGTCGAGGACAATCCCCAGCCATGAATGCCCCCGACCTGACCCTGCCGGTGCAGCTGTCCCTGCTGGACGAGTTGCGCCTGAGCTGTCGCAAGCTCTTCCTGCGCCGCCACGAGGTGCAGGCCCATATCGGCGCGCATGACTTCGAGAAGGGCGTGACCCAGCGGCTCTGGATCGACGTCGAGCTCTGGGTGCCGTTCGAGCGCTCCACCCCCTCGCTCGACTCGCTGCACGAGGTGGTCGACTACGACTTCGTGCGCGCCGAGGTCGCGCTGCGCCTGCGGCAAGGCCATGTCGAGCTGCAGGAAACCCTGTGCGACGACCTCGCGCGGCGCCTGCTGGCCCACCCCGGCGTGCGCGCCGTGCGCCTGTCGACCTGCAAACCCGACGTCTACCCCGACTGCGAGGCGGTCGGCGTGGAGGTTTTCCACGTCAAACCCGCCTCCGCCCTGCCATGAATCCTACCCAAGCCCCGAAAGCCGGCCAGCAGATCCTGACCCTGACCGGCCTGCGCTTCGTCGCCAACCTCGGCATCCTGGAGCACGAGAAGATCAGCCCGCAACCGATCCAGGTCGATGCCGAGCTGAATCAGGGCGAGCAGCCGCTGCTGCCGCACAACGACGACATCGACCATGTGCTGGACTACCGCAAGGTGCGCCAGATCATCATCGACGAGTGCACCGCCGAGCATGTCAACCTGCTCGAAACGCTGATCGGCAAGCTGGTTCACCGCCTGCTGCAACTGCCGGGCGTGATCGGCGTGCGCATCAAGATCGCCAAGCTGGAGATCTTCGACGACTGCGAAGTCGCGATCCGCATGGAAAGCGGCCAGTGGTGAGCCCATCCGCCGCCGTCAGCGCCCAACCCTATACAAGTATTGAAATGAACGACACCGCCAACTGGAGCGAAGCCGCCGAGACGGCCACCGACTCCGCCCCTGTCACGGCCGCCGACGCCGCCGAGGCCCAGAAGCAGCACAAGATCGAGCGCGAGGACCGCAAGCTCGAAAAGCGCCTGTGCCGCGAGGTCGGCCGCGCGATCGCCGACTACCACATGATCGAGGAAGGCGACCGCGTGATGGTCTGCCTCTCGGGCGGCAAGGACAGCTACGGCCTGCTCGACATCCTGCTCAAGCTGCAAAAGCGCGCCCCGGTCAACTTCGAGCTGATCGCGGTCAACCTGGACCAGAAGCAGCCGGGCTTTCCCGACCATATCCTGCCCGAGTACCTGAAGCAGCTCGGCGTCAAGTTCCACATCGAGACCCAGGACACCTACTCGATCGTCAAGAAGGTGATCCCCGAGGGCAAGACCATGTGCAGCCTGTGCAGCCGGCTGCGCCGCGGCATCCTGTACCGGGTGGCCAAGGAGCTCGGCTGCAGCAAGATCGCGCTGGGCCACCACCGCGACGACATCCTGCAGACCTTCTTCCTCAACATGTTCTTCGGCGCCAAGCTCAAGGGCATGCCGGCCAAGCTGGTCAGCGACAACGGCGAGTTCATGGTGATCCGCCCGCTGGCCTATGTGCCCGAGAAGGACCTGATCCGCTGGGCCCAGGTGCGCGAGTTCCCGATCATCCCCTGCACGCTGTGCGGCAGCCAGGAGAACCTGCAGCGCCAGCAGATCGGCAACATGCTGCGCGAGTGGGAGAAGAAGTTCCCGGGCCGCATCGAGAGCATGCTCGGCGCGCTGCAGAACGTGGTGCCGAGCCACCTGATGGACCGCCAGCTGCATCCGTTCGAAACCTTGCGCACCACCGGCGTCGCCGACGAGAATGGCGACATGGTGTTCGACGAGGAAGAGCTGCCGCTGCCGCCTTCGCTGCCGGCCGAGCAGATCATCAGCCTGACCCCGGCGCGCTGATTGGCGCCCTGCCGGTGGCGGGGCCGCACCGGCCACCGGACACCCCACCCCATGCAGGAGCCCATCATGTCCCCCTCCCCAGTCTTCACCCGATCCGGCGCCAGCGGGTCGATGGCGCGCCACTTGACCGGCCTGGGCCTGCTGGCCGGCGCGCTGCTGCTGGGCGGCTGCGCCGGCGTGATCCGGCTCGAGAACGACGTGCGCAGCTATGCCGACTGGACGGCCTCGGCCACCGGCGCGCTCATGCGGCCTGCGCCCGGCGACTTCTACCGCATCGAGCGGCGCCCCTCGCAGCGCCAGGATCCAGCCGCGCAGCAGGAGGCGATCGAGGCCATCGCGCGCGATGCGCTGCAGCGGGTCGGACTGCGCGCGGCGCCCGAGCCGCTGCCAGCTGGCCTGCCTGCGCCGCGCTGGACAGTCGAACTCGGCGCGCGCTCGATCCGGCTGCCGCAGGCCCCCTGGGACGAACCGGGCCGGGCGGCCTTCGGCATGAGTCTGGGCATCGGCCATGTGGGCCACCACGGCTCGATCGGCATCGGGATGCCGCTGTTCCCCCATGTGGTGCCGCCCTACTACCAGCGCGAGGTCTCGATCGTGCTGCGCGATGCCCGCAGCGCGCGCGTGGTCTACGAGACCCAGGCCGCGCACGATGGCCCCTGGGCCGACAGCCCGACGCTGTGGGCCGCGCTGTACGACGCCGCGCTGCAAGGCTTCCCGCAGCCGCCGGCCGGGCCGCGCCGGGTCGTGATCGAAGTGCCGCGCTGAACAAGGAAAACAGATGGAATTCACCCGTATCGTGGCGCTGCGCCACGGCGAAACAACCTGGAACCAGGACAAGCGCCTGCAGGGCCAGCTCGACATCCCGCTCAACGAGCGCGGCCACTGGCAGGCCGCGCGCGCGGCCGAGGCGCTGCGCGACGAGCCTGTCGCCGCGGTCTATTCGAGCGACCTGGCGCGCGCGCACCAGACCGCCAGCGCGATCGCCGCCTTGAAAGGGCTGGCCGTGCGGCCCCATGTCGGCCTGCGCGAGCGCCATTTCGGCGACTTCCAGGGCAGAACCTGGACCGAGCTGGAGGTCGAGGAGCCCGAAGCCGCACTGGCCTGGCGCACCCGCGTGCCCGAGTTCGCGCCGGGCGGCGGCGAGACGCTGCTGCAGCTGCGCGCGCGCATCGCGGCCGCGCTCGATGAAATCGCCGCACACCATGCGGGCGAACAGATCGTGGTGGTCGCGCATGGCGGCGTGCTCGACATGGTCTACCGGCTGGCGACCCGGCTCGAACTGCGGGCGCCACGCACCTGGGCGGTCGAGAACGCCGCGATCCACCGCCTGCTCTGGACCCCCGAGGGCCTGGGCCTGGTCGGCTGGGCCGACCGCTCGCACCTCGACGACGGGACGCTGGACGAATCCGCGAGCTGAAGGCGGCACAGGTAGCAGCTCGATAATTTGGATGACATCCAAATCAATCAAAATGTTTGAACCTGCAAGGCAAACCCATTCATTACTGACAAAACCCCATCGGTCTTCATGAAACTCAGTCAAAAATTTGCCGCCACGATCGCCGCGGCCTCGCTGTTCGTGGCCTGTGGCGGCTTGTTGGGCACCTACAAGCTCAACCAGGCGCTGGATGACTATGCGTCACGGATGAGCATAGCCAGCCGCCAGAAGGACATGGCGGGCGGCATGCTCGTGACCTTCAAGTCCCAGGTGCAAGAGTGGAAAAACACCCTGTTGCGCGGCAAGGACCCGGCGGCACTCGAACAGCACTGGAAGGCCTTCGAGAACCAGGAACAGGAGATCCAGGCCCTGGGCAATCAGCTGCTGGCGGAACTGGCCGATGGCGAGGTGCGGCGCGAGGTGCAGCAATTCCTCGCCGCGCACCAGACCATGGGGCAGAACTATCGCCAGGGGCTGGAGCGCTTCAAGGCCTCGGACCGGGACCCCCAGGCTGGGGATACCGCCGTCGCGGGGCTGGATCGCGCGCCGACGGCACTGATCAAGCAAGCGATCGACAGCCTCAACCGGCAGGCCCAGGCGGAAACCGAGCAGGCCGAGCAGCAGGGCCAGCAGGCGACCTGGATCAGCCTGGCGCTGACGGCGGTGTTCTCGGTGCTGGCGGTACTGGGCGGTCTGCCGCTGGCACGCCGGGTCACCCGCCAGCTTGGCGGCGAGCCCGAGCAGGCGCACGCGGTGATCCAGGCGATCGCCCAGGGCGATCTCACGGTGCCGGTCCCGGTCGACAGCGGGGATGACTCCAGCCTGATGGCCGCCATGAGGACCATGCGCGACAGCCTGAGCCGCACGGTCCGGCAGGTGCGGCAGTCGAGCGACCATATCGCCACCAGCGCGGGACAGATCGCCAGCGGCAACGCCGACCTGAGCCAGCGCACCGAGACGCAGGCTTCCAGCCTGGAGCAGACGGCCGCGTCGATGGAGCAGCTGACCTCGGCGGTGCGCCAGAACTCCGACACCGCGCGCCAGGCCAATCAGCTCGCTTCCAGCGCCAGCGCGGCCGCCACCAAGGGCGGGGAAGTGGTCGACCAGGTGATCGCGACGATGGAGGAAATCACCACCAGCTCGCGCAGGATTGCCGACATCATCGGCCTGATCGACGGCATTGCCTTCCAGACCAACATCCTGGCGCTGAATGCCGCCGTCGAGGCCGCGCGTGCCGGCGAACAGGGCCGCGGCTTTGCCGTGGTCGCCAGCGAGGTGCGCAGCCTGGCGCAGCGTTCGGCCGAGGCAGCCAAGGAAATCAAGACCCTGATCGGTGCCAGCGTCGAGCGCGTGGAAGCCGGCTCGGCCCTGGTCGATGACGCGGGCAACCGGATGGATGACATCGTGGTGCAGGTCAAGCAGGTGACCGACCTGATCGGCGAGATCACGGCCTCCAGCGCCGAGCAGAGCAATGGCATCAGCCAGGTGGGCGATGCGGTGACCCAGCTCGACCAGATGACGCAGCAGAATGCCGCGCTGGTCGAAGAGTCCGCCGCGGCAGCCGAGAGCCTGCGCCAGCAGGCCACCGAGCTGACCACGATGGTGAGCATGTTCAAGATCGACCAGCACGAGGCGCGGCAGGCAAGCGGCACGCTAGGGAGCGGTCCGAGCAGCCCAGGCAGCCGCGCGGCGGCGCCACATCCGACCAGCCAGCCGTTCGACAAGCCGCCCGCCAAGCCAGCGCTCCAGCGCCCGGCCCCCGACCAGCTGGCGACCAGCCGGAGCGAGCCACGGCCGGCCAGCCCCCCCAAGATCGCGGCGGCCTCGACCGATGACGACTGGGAAGAGTTCTAAGCGCGCTCAGTCATCGCCGAACAGCGCCGGATCGACCCTGGGCGGCTCCAGCCCCAGATGGCGGAACGCCGCCTGGGTCGCGATGCGCCCGCGCGTGGTGCGCTGCAGATAGCCCTGCTGGATCAGGTAGGGCTCGATCACGTCCTCGATCGTGCCCGCCTCCTCGCCGATGCTGGCGGCGATGTTGTCGAGCCCGACCGGGCCGCCGTCGAACTTGTGGATCAGGGCTTCGAGCAGCTTGCGGTCCATCAGGTCGAAGCCGATCGGATCGACGTCGAGCATGGTCAGCGCGCGATTCGCCATGTCGAGCGTGATGCGGCCATCGCCCTTGACCTCGGCGTAGTCGCGCACCCGGCGCAGCAGCCGGTTGGCGATGCGCGGCGTGCCGCGCGAGCGGCGCGCGACCTCGAACGCCGCCGCCTCGTCCATCGGCGTCTGCAGCAGACCGGCGCTGCGCTTGACGATCAGCGCCAGCTCGCTGGCGTTGTAGAACTCCAGCCGCCCGACGATGCCGAAGCGGTCGCGCAGCGGATTGGTCAGCATGCCCGCGCGCGTGGTCGCCCCGACCAGCGTGAAGGGCTGCAGGTCGAGCTTGATGCTGCGCGCCGCCGGCCCTTCGCCGATCATGATGTCGATCTGGTAGTCCTCCATCGCCGGGTACAAAATCTCCTCGACAACCGGCGAGAGTCGATGGATCTCGTCGATGAACAGCACATCGTTGGGTTCGAGGTTGGTCAGCAGCGCCGCCAGGTCCTTGGGCTTTTCCAGCACCGGGCCGCTGGTCTGGCGCAGGTTGACGCCGAGTTCGTACGCGATGATGTGGCTCAGCGTCGTCTTGCCGAGTCCGGGCGGGCCGAACAGCAGCACATGGTCGAGCGCCTCCTGGCGCTTCCTGGCCGCGCCGATGAAGATCTCGAGCTGCTCGCGCACCTTGGCCTGGCCCACGTATTCCCGCAGGCCCTTGGGCCGCAGCGCGCGCTCCAGCGCCTCCTCGCGGCTGGATTCGGGCGCGGCCGAGACCATGCGCGGCTGGCGCGGCGCGGGGGCGAAGTCGTCGGTTTCTATGGCCATCGCTGCTTGTCCCGCTTGAAAATCACTTCGCCAACGCCCTGAGCGCGAGCTTGATGCCCTCGCTCACGCCGACCTCGGCCGGCAGCGCCTTGAGCGCGGCGGCGGCCTCCTTGTCGCTGTAGCCCAGCGCGATCAGCGCCTGCTGGATGTCGCCATGGGCCTCGCCCAGCGCTGCGCCGCCGCCCGCCAGCGGGCCGAGGTCGGCGCCGAGCTTGCCCTTGAGTTCGAGCAGCAGGCGTTCGGCGGTTTTCTTGCCGATGCCGGGCACCTTGACCAGGCGGCCGGCCTCCTGCGCGGTCACCGCCTGCGCCAGCTCGGCCACGCTCATGCCCGACAGCAGGCTCAGCGCCATGCGCGGACCGACGCCACTGACCTTGATCAATTGCCGGAAGGCATCACGTTCGGTGGGGGTCGCGAAGCCGTACAGCAGCTGCGCGTCCTCGCGCACCACGAAGTGCGTCAGCAGCGCGACTTTCTGGCCCAGCTCGGGCAGGCCGTAGAAGGTGCTCATCGGCACATCGACCTCGTAGCCCACGCCGCCGCAGTCGACCAGGACCTGGGGCGGGGATTTTTCCAGCAGGGTGCCGGTGAGTTTGCCTATCATTGACGGTTTCCTTTAGATGGAATTATCGGTTTGATTCTGCGACACCACTTCTCCCCGCCCGACAACGCCCGCATGGCCCATCTGTGCGGCCCGATGGACCGGCATATTAGAACGATCGAGGCCGCGCTGCAGGTCAAGGTCGCGCACCGCTTCGAGCAGTTCCGCATCGAGGGTCCCAAGGCCAAGGCCGAACAGGCGATGGAGGTGATCCAGGCCCTGTACGAGCTCGCCCGCCAGCCCATCCCGGAGGAAAAGGTCCAGCTCATGCTCGCCGGCGACAGCGCCCTGCCCGAGGACAGCGTCGAGCATGTGGCGATGCAGACCCGGCGCGGCGAGGTGCGCGGGCGCACCGCCAACCAGCAACGCTACCTCGACCAGATGGCCTGCCACGACATCACCTTCGGCATCGGTCCGGCCGGCACCGGCAAGACCTACCTCGCGGTGGCCTGCGCGGTCGACGCGCTCGAGCGCAGCGCGGTGCAGCGCATCGTGCTGACCCGGCCGGCGGTCGAGGCCGGCGAGCGGCTGGGCTTCCTGCCCGGCGACCTGACGCAGAAGGTCGACCCCTATCTGCGGCCGCTGTACGACGCGCTCTACGACCTGATGGGCTTCGACAAGGTGCAAAAGGCCTTCGAGCGCCAGCAGATCGAGATCGCGCCGCTGGCCTTCATGCGCGGGCGCACGCTCAACCACGCCTTCGTCATCCTCGACGAGGCGCAGAACACCACGCCCGAGCAGATGAAGATGTTCCTGACCCGCATCGGCTTCGGCAGCAAGGCCGTCATCACCGGCGACGTCAGCCAGGTCGACCTGCCGCGCACCCAGCTCAGCGGCCTGATCGACGCCGAGCGGGTCCTCAAGCGCGTCAAGGGCATCGCCTTCAACCGCCTGACCAGCGCCGACGTGGTGCGCCATCCGCTGGTGGCGCGCATCGTCGACGCCTATGACACGGGTGGCGCGCACGAGGTCGAGGAGGCGATGCCGACGACGCGCGGCACGGCGCGCAAGACCGTGCGGCACAGCGCGGACTGAGAACAAGACAGCAACTAGCGTCAACAGTGAGCCAAGTCACCATCAACATCCACTGGTACGGCCCTTTCAGCAAGGAAGACATCCCACGGCTCGACGAGGGGAATGGTCTTTACATGCTGACGGGCAAGCGGCGCTACCAGAAATCCGACTCCGAGATCCAGTATTTCGGCATCACGGAGACATCGTACCGGGCGCGGTTCAGGAATCATCCCGCGCTGGCAAAGATCAATCGGGATCTCAACATATGGCTGGGCGAAATCGCCTATCCGGCCGATCACGGCCGCGACCATCTGGAGACAGCCGAAAGCATCCTGATCTACTTCTGGCAGCCGGAGCTGAACATCAGGAAGAAGTTCAGCTGCCCCACCTTGCCAACCACGCTCGTCTCGCACTGGTACGCGGCGGACAGGCGCCCCAGGCTACGGCAGCAGCGCATCTACAAGCAGCTGCCCGACGTGATCTGCTGGGATGGCGCCTATTGGCGCACGGGAAACCTCTCCGTATGCGAGGAACTGGATCACGGCTAGTCGTGCGCCAGGCGCGATTGGGAATCGACTTCCGGCATCGACCTCGTAGCCGGCCATGCTTGCATCGCCGGTGCCGGGTTCGCCGCCTCAGCGCAGCACCAGCTCGCCCTGGATCACCGCGCCCAGGGCGGCCTTGAGCTGCTTGTAGTGCAACGTGGCATTGACCACGGCGTGGCTGCCCAGACTCAGCTCATCACATTCGGCACGACCGTCGAAGCGGCCCAGAATGCTCAGGGAACGGCATTTGATGTCGCCATTGACCTGGCCATTCTGGCCTATGGTCAGGCTCACGCTTTCCAGCTGTCCGACCACCTCGCCCTCGACATACATCACATCGGAAGACTGTACCTTGCCATCGATGCGACAACCTTCGCTGATGATGGTCGGCTTGTGCGGGGTCTCGATCAGGCCGCCACGCCGACCCTGCTCCGGGCCTGAGACGTCATCGGAGGAAAGCTTGTTATTTTTGAACTTGCGGAACATTGGGCCTCGCCAGCATGGCAACCAAAGGATTGATCTTCTGGCCATTGACGGAGATTTCGTAGTGAAGGTGGACGCCGGTCGAAAGCCCGGTATTCCCTACGATTCCGATGGACTGGCCCTTGCGCACTGTCTCGCCGCTGCCGACGAGATTTTTCGATAGATGGGCATACAGCGTCCTGATGCCCTTGGCGTGTGCGATCTCGACGGTGTTGCCGTAACCGTTGCGGTAGGAGGCGTCAAGCACCACACCGTCCGCGGCCGCGCTGACCTGGCGGACGCTGCCCGGTATCAGGTCCAGGCCTTCGTGCATGTCCACCATGTGCGTGACCGGATGCACCCGCATGCCGAAGGACGACGACATCTCGGCCTGCTCCATGGGCGTGGCGGAGGGCAGCAGCTCATAGACACCCTTGAGCTGCTCGTTGATCTTGACCTGCTTGCCGAGCCGGGAGGCGATATCGGCATCGATTTCCGCGAGCAGTCGGAGGTTGGGGACACCGCCGCTCGGGGCCTTGGGCTCGGGCAGCTCCTTCTTGAGCGCCTCCAGCTGAGCCGGTTTCAATCCGCTCACGCGCAGCACGAGTTGCAGGTTCTGGTTGGCGTTCTCGAGATCATGGGCGGCATAGCGCAACAGCTTCAACAGCTCCTTCTCGCGGTCGAGAATGGCATTGCTCATGCGATCGATCTCGTCATCCTCCAGCGCGGCGATCTTGTCGATATCGATGGACGTGGCGACCGACAGCAACTGCCAGACGCGCTGCTTCGAGCTTTCGTCACGGGAGATGGCCTGTTTCAGCGTCTCGTTGTCCCAGGCCAGGAAGCGGTTGTAGCCCGCCAGCGCGGACAGCAGCAGCAAGGTGCTCGTCAGTGCCAGCAAGACGCCGCGCATGAACAGGCGTTGCAGCCGGCCGGGCACCACGAAGGAGCGCAACTGGCCAGACTGCTCGACGATCAGACGAAAATCGTCGAAGTCACAGGTCCAGAAATAGCGCTTCAGATGGGCCGGGATAGCGGTCAGGTAGCGCAGTGGCTTGCGGAGACTGGGCATGTCAACCCCGGCTACTGGGGATTGGGCAATAGCGTCACCTCGGTCAGCTCCAGCGCCGCCGGTTCGCTGGTGCTGTGGATCTTGCCGACGAGTTGGCCGCCGAGCTCGACTTCGAGCTGCTGGAACTGGACGGTACCCGTGACCTTGCCGGTCGAGCAGATGACGAGCTTGCCCCGACAGGTCAGGCTGGGCTTGACCTCGCCATACACCACGGCGGCGCCAGCGACCACCTCGCCATTGATGCGTCCCGAAGGCCCCACATGCAACTGCGCGGCGGACAGCGTCCCCTGCAGGGTGCCGTCGAGCGTGACCGTGCCAGGACAGACGATGGCGCCGGAAATCTCGACCCCCTCGCCAATGATCAGATTGCCCTGTGTATTTTCAAGCTTCATCAGGCTGGTCCTCGCCCCTCGCGGTAGCGCGAGAGATGTTCGTTCCCTGAGTGCCAGACTTTCAAACAGCTTGCCGCGACCTCAGAAATGGATACGGTTAAAAATTAGATCCTATCATTACAAGGGAATATCTGAAAGCCTTGACAAATAATATGCGACTATTATCATTCAATTGATAGTCAATCCAAGAACAGCCTACCAGGCAAATATCTGATCGGTCATTCGAGACCAGCCATGCCCGTGGGCGGCAGCACGCCCACACGAACCCAGGACACCGCAGATGCCATTGCCTTCCCTCACCCTTTCCCTGCAATTCGCCCGCTTCGACGGCGTGGCCGAACACCGCGCCGCGCTGCCGCGCCAGAAAGTCATGCGCTGGTTGCGCCACGCGCTGGCCGATGACGGCGAAATCACCGTGCGCATCGTCGATGCCGAGGAAGGCCAGAGCCTGAACCGCGACTATCGGCAAAAGGACTACGCGACCAACGTGCTGACCTTCGACTACGCGCAGGAACCCGTGGTGCAGGCCGACCTGGTGCTGTGCGCGCCGGTGGTAGCGCGCGAGGCCGCCGAGCAGGGCAAGACGCTGCAGCAGCATTACGCGCATCTGCTGGTGCACGGCGCGCTGCACGCCCAGGGCTGGGACCACGAGACCAGCGAACAGGATGCCGAGGAGATGGAGGCTTACGAGATCGAGATCCTGGCCGGCCTCGGCTTCCCGAATCCCTACGCCGACTGAGGCGCGGTCATGAGCAGCCAGCGCGACCGTCTCAAGGTGCTGACCGCGGGCATCTTCAGCCTGCTGCTGACGCTGGGCGTGGCGCGCTTCGCGTACACGCCGCTGCTGCCACTGATGCAGCAGCAGGCCGGGCTCGGTGTCGCCGAGGCCGGCTGGCTGGCGGCGATCAACTACGCCGGCTACCTGAGCGGTGCGCTGCTTGCGATGCTGGTCGGCGACCTAGTGTTCAAGGACCGCCTGTATCGCATCGGGCTGGTCGTGGCCGTCGCGAGCACGGCGATGATGGGGCTCAGCAGCGACTTCACCCTCTGGGCTATCTCGCGCTACCTCGCGGGACTGAGCAGCGCGGCCGGCATGCTGCTGGGCGCCGGGCTGGTGCTGAACTGGCTGATCCGCCACGGCCACCGCAGCGAGCTCGGCATCCTCTACAGCGGCATCGGGCTCGGCGTGGTGCTGTGCTCGGTCGCGGTGGCCTGGATGGACAGCGGACTGGACTGGCACGAACAGTGGCTGGCGCTGACGGCGCTCGGCGGCCTGCTCGCGGTTCCCGCGCTGGCCTGGCTGCCGGTGCCACCGCGCACTGTGGCGAACGCGGGTGCGCAGACCTGGCATGACAGCCCACCGACTCCCGCCTTCCTGCGCCTGTTCATGGCCGCGTATTTCTGCGCCGGAATCGGCTACGTGGTCAGCACGACCTTCATCGTCGCGATCGTCGAGCGGCTGCCGGGCCTCGCGGGACAGGGCAAATGGGCCTTCCTCGCGATCGGGATTGCCGCCGCGCCCGCGAGCATCGTCTGGGACTTCGTCGCGCGCCGCGTCGGCGACCTCGACGCACTGATCACGGCCGCGCTGCTACAGATCGCGGGCATCCTGCTGCCGCTGGCCGGCGGCGGGCTGACGACGACGCTGGCCGGCGCGCTGCTGTTCGGCGGCACCTTCGTCGGCATCGTGAGCCTGGTGCTGACGATGGCCGGGCGCTACTACCCCGGCCGCCCCGCCAAGATGATGGGCAAGATGTCGCTCGCCTACGGTAGCGCGCAGATCGTCGGCCCGGCCGTGACCGGCTGGCTCGCCACCCGCTTCGGCAGTTATGAGGCCGGGCTCTACCTGGCGGCGGGCATCATGCTGCTGGGCTCTGCCCTGTTGCTGCTGCTCAAGCGGCTGACGCTTACAGCAACCGCACCTTCACGCTGCGCCCCTTGATGCGCCCCGCCGCCAGCTTGGCCTCGACCTGCTTGGCGATGGCGCGATCGACCGCGACATAGGTCGAGAACTCGTTGATGTTGATCTTGCCGATCTGCTCGCGGGTGTAGCCCAGCTCGCCGGTCAGCGCGCCGAGCACGTCGCCGGCGCGGATCTTCTCCTTGCGCCCACCCAGGATCTGCAGCGTCGCCATCGGCGGGCGCAGCGGGCCGCCCGGGGCCTGGGTCAGGCCGTCGAGCGGCTGCCAGACCACCTCGCGGCCCTGCAGCTGCTCGATCTTGCCGACCGAGCCCATCTCGTCGAGGCTGGCCAGCGTCAGCGCCAGGCCCTCGGCCTCGCCACGGCCGGTGCGGCCGATGCGGTGCACATGGATCTCGGCGTCGGGCGTGCAGTCGACGTTGATCACCGCGTCGAGCTGGGCGATGTCGAGCCCGCGCGCCGCCACATCGGTCGCCACCAGCACCGAGCAGCTGCGGTTGGCGAACT
>NZ_JAQTZS010000012.1 GCF_028687635.1 Malikia sp.
GGATGCCCATCGGGCGCGCAAGGACCATTCGGCGGCCAATCTGGCCGTCATTCGCCGGGCCGCGCTGAACCTGCTGCGCGACAACGACAGCAGCAACGTGAGCATACGCCGGCGCAAGATGCGCGCCTGCACCAGCCACGACTACCGCCAGCAGATCCTGTTCGGTCAAATCTCGCCAGACTCAACATAGCGCGATCGCCCTGGCTGTAACAGTCGCGCCGATTTGTATCTCGCTCATGCGCAAGTGGCCCGGGACCCGGACAAGTGCACAATCCGCGCATCACCGCCCGCGCCTCCTCCCATGCCTGACTCTGCCCTTCCGCGCGCACGCTCCCGACTGCTGCTGACTCCCTGGATCGTACTGGCGCTCGCGCTGCTCGCCCTAGGGGGCCTGATCGCCTACGACCTGCAGCGCGAACATGCTGCGCTGCGCGCCAAGGAAAGCCATCGGCTCGAGCATCAGGCCGAAGTGGTGGACGTCAACCTGGCACGTCAGCTGCAGCTGACCAGCGACGCGCTCGATGCGGTGCGGGCAGACCTGCCCTGGCTGCAGTCACAGCCAGACGGCAAGCAACTGGTGGCGCGTGCCCTGCGTGCAATGGAGCGCAGCATGATCGGCGTGCGCTCGCTGACGCTGGCCAATGTCGACGGCAAACTGCTCGCCAGCAGCCGCCACGAACCGGCGCAGGTCGCCAGCCACGACAACGGCCACTACCGGCCGCTGCGTGACAGCCGCAACCCCGAACTGCTGTACATCGGTGCGCCGGTCGCCAGCCCCGAGGGCGGCTTCACCATGCGCTTGTCCAAGCTGATGATGGACGGACAAGGCCGCATGGCGGGCAGCCTGACGGCCGAACTGGACCCCACCTACTTCAGCCTGCTGCTGAGGGCGGCGCTCTATGCGCCCGACATGCGTGCCGGCCTGGTGCACGGCGATGGACTCGCCATCTTCCGGGCACCCGACCCCGAGGGCGTGGCCGGCATGAACCTGGCGGCCCTGCCGAACTCTTTCACCGCCCGCCATCTGCGCAGCGGGCGCAAGAGCAGCGTCCTGGAGGGCATCGCTGCATCGACGGGCGAGAACCGCCTGATGGCGCTGCGCAACGTGCTGCCCGAGTCCAGCCCCGCCGACAAGCCGCTGGTGATTTTTCTCGGCCGGGCAATGCCCGAACTCTACGCGGGCTGGCGCAAGGACCTGGCGGTGCGCGCCGCGCTGTTTGGCGCGATCGCGCTGGTGTCGGCGCTGGGCCTGCTGATGCTGCAACGGCGCCAGCTCGCGCACGAACGTTTGCTGGCCGACCAGCAGGCGGCGCGCGAACAGGCCGAGCGTCAGCTGCATGAGCAGCAGGCCGGCCTCAGCGAGGTCGAGGAAAAACTGCGCGACAGCCAGGCACGCTTCTCGAGGCTGCTCGAGGACATGCGCCAGGCCGTGATCCTGGTGGAAGACGGGCGCTGCACGGCGGCGAACCGGGCGGCGCTCGCCATGCTGAGGCTGGAACAGGTCGACCAACTGCGGGGCAAGACGGCGCTGGACTTCTCGCCGCCACGCCAGCCCGACGGCCGGCTCTCGGCGGAAAAAGCCGCCGAAATGGTCTGGATCGCCACCGAGCTGGGCTCCAACGTCTTCGAGTGGGAGCATGTGCGCGGCAACGGCGAGCCCTTCATGACCCGCGTGCAACTGAGCGTGACCCGGGAAGGCGGCAAGGACCTGCTGCACATGGTGCTGCAAGACATCACCGAGCAGAAGATGGCACGCCAGGAGATCGAGTTTCTGGCCTTCCACGACGAGCTGACCGGACTGCCCAACCGGGTGCTCGGGCGCGAGCAGCTACAACGCACACTCGCCTCCGCAACGGCCAGCTGGCCCGGGCTGGCGGTGCTGCACGTCAGCCTGCACCAGCTCAGCTCGATCAACGAAGCCTACGGCCAGTCCGTGGGCGACCACCTGCTGCTGAGCGTGGCGATGCGGCTGGGCCGCTTGCTGCGGCCACAGGATATGCTGAGCCGGCGGGCCGGCGACGGCTTCATGGTGGTGCAGCCCGAGATCGACTCCTACCCCAAGGTCGCCAAGCTCTGCGACGAGATTCTGGCACGCTGCGCAAGGCCCTTCGGCATCGAGGGCATGCAGATCAGCTGCGCGCTTTCGCTGGGCGTGGCCTTCCACCCGCGCGACGGCGAGGACGCCGACACCTTGATGCGCAACGCCGACATGGCACTGCGCCAGGCCCGCAAGGCCGGGCCCGACTGCTGCTATTTCTTCGAGCCGCAGATGAACGCCGCGGCAGAGCGCTACGCCCAGACCCGCGAAGCCCTGCGCCGAGGTCTGGAGCGAGGCGAGTTCGCGCTGCACTACGAACCCCGCCTGGATCTGGCGCAAAACGAGGTGATCGGCGTCGAAGCCCGGCTGCAATGGCGCCGCAACGGCCAGCTCCAGCCGCTGGCGGGCGAGCTGCTCGAAGCCGCACAGGACAGCGGGCTGATCGTGCCGCTGGGGCGCTGGGCACTGCAGCAGGCCTGCCACCAGGCCAGTGCCTGGCAGCAACAGGGGCACCGGCTCCATGTCGCGGTCGGACTGTCGGCGCTGCAATGCCGTGGCGGCCAAGTCGAGCGCGACTTGCTGGCCGCGCTGCGCGAAAGCGGGCTGGCGCCCAGCCAGCTGGAACTGCTGCTGCCCGCCAGCTTCATGCGCCTGCACGACGAGGCGGCAACGGCCATGCTGGTGCGCAGCGCAGAACTCGGCGTGCGGCTGTGCCTGGAAGGCTACGGCGGGGGCTACCTCAACCTGGCCTATCTCAGGCAGCTCAGGGTGGACAAGCTCAGACTGGATCTGACAACCTTGACGCCGGCTGGCCGCGTCGACCAGGAGCCGCTACGGGCGCTGCTGCAGGGCGCGCACGCACTGGGGCTGGAAACGGGCGCCAGCGGCGTGGAAAATGAGGAGGTACTGGAACTGCTGTGCAAGCTCGGCTGCGACGAGGCGCAGGGACCGATACTGGCGCCGGCCATGCCGGCCGCAGCAATAGACAGCTGGCTACAAGCCCGCGCACAAAGCGAGCGCTGAGCCGGTCCAAGCGGGTCATGAAGAATAGATGGTGCGCGGAGCCGGACTCGAACCGGCACGGTGTTGCCACCGTCAGGACCTAAACCTGGTGCGTCTACCAATTTCGCCACCCGCGCGGTCCATGCAGCGCCGACCCGTGACGGGCTTGGCAAGTGCATGCGGTAATTGTAAGGCCAGAACAGGCTGCTTCCCCGCACGGACCTGTGGCACAGGGTAATCGCATTTGACTTGAACCTCCCAGGCGGGGGCTGCGCCATGCGCCATGGCGGCGTGGCGCCATGGCGGCGTGGCATGGTGCGCGAGATGATCGTGATGGCGCTGGGCGCGGTGCTGTGCGGCTGCAACACCTGGGTGGAGGTGGCGAACTGGGCCGAAGACCACCAGCCGTGGCTGGGCGAGTACCTGGATCTCAAGCACGGCACGCCCTCGCACGACACCTTCGGGCGGGTGTTCAGCCTGCTGGATGGGGCGGTGTTCGAGCGCTGCTTTCGGCAGTGGATCTCGGGCGTGGTGGGGGCGGCCTCAGGGGTGGTGGCGATCGATGGCAAGACGCTGTGCGGTTCACGCGATGGTCACAACACGGCCTTGCACATGGTCAGCGCGTTTGCCACCGACAGCGGGGGGTGTCTGGGGCAGGAGGGCACGCAGGGCAAGGGGCACGAGATCGAGGGCATCAAGGCATTGCTGGGGGCACTCACGCTCAAGGGCTGCATCGTGACGATCGATGCGATCGGCTGCCAAAAGGACATTGCCGCGCAGATCGTGGCCGCCGGCGGCGACTATGTGCTGGTGGTCAAGGACAACCAGGGCGGGCTGAGCGAGGCGGTGCAGGACTTCTTCGATGAAGGACAGCGCAGCGGCTTTGGCGACACGCCGCTCGACTGCGTCGAGACGGTGGAGAAAAACCATGGCCGGCTGGAGACGCGCCGCTACACCTGGATCCCGCGTCTGGACTGGATGGAGCGCTCGATGCGCAGTCAGTGGAAGAAGCTCGCCGGCGTGGGCATGGTCGAGCGCCGGCGTGAGATCGGGGGCCAACTCAGCGTCGAGCGCTCGTTCTACATCGGCTCCCAGGGCATCGACTCGGCCCAGACCCTGGCCAAAGCCGCGCGCGGGCACTGGGGGGTGGAAAACCAGTTGCACTGGGTGCTCGACGTGGTGTTTCGCGAGGACGACTGTCGGGTACGGCGTGGACATGCGGCGCGCAACTTCTCGGCGTTGCGCAAGTTCGCGTTGTCCTTGTTGCGCCAGGACACCCAGTACCCCAAGCGCAGCCTGCACAGCCGGCGTCAAACCGCTGACCGCAACGCCAGCTACCGCGCATCTCTGCTCGGGCTACAGCCCCGGGGGTAAGTGCGATTGCCCTGACCTGTGGCACGATCGCGCCATGCAAGGTGTGGACCATTACGAAAATTTCCCCGTGGCCTCGTGGCTGTGCCCGCCACGGCTGCGCGCGCCCATTGCGGCGCTCTACCACTACGCGCGCACGGCCGACGACATCGCAGACGAGGGTGATGCCGATGCCACCAAGCGCCTGGCCGATCTCGCGGCCTACCGCGCCGAACTCGACCGTGTGTTTGCGGGCCTGCCACCAGCGAATGCACGCTGGGCCGGCCTGTTCGCATCGCTCCAGCGCGTAGTCGAAGCACACCACCTGCCAGCACAACCGCTGCGCGATCTGCTCGATGCCTTCGGGCAGGATGTGCGCCACACCGCGACCGGCACGCGCTATGCCGACTCCGCCGCCCTGCTCGACTACTGCCGCCGCTCGGCCGATCCGGTCGGGCGCCTGCTGCTGCACCTGTACGGCGTGCGAGACGAGCAATCGCTGCGCCAGAGCGACGCGATCTGCAGCGCGCTGCAGCTGATCAACTTCTGGCAGGACCTGGGACAAGACCTGCAACGCGACCGTCACTACCTGCCGCTGGACCTGCTGGCGCGCCACGGTGTCGAAGAGCAGGCGCTGCTGACGCCGGACTGCGCGCCTGAGCAGGATACCGCCGCGCGCGCGCTGCTGCGTGAACTGACGGCCCGGGCACGCGCACTGATGCTGGCTGGTGCCCCGCTGGCGACCCGCCTGCCCGGGCGCATCGGCTGGGAACTGCGGCTGGTGGTGCAAGGCGGGCTGCGCATCCTGGACAAGATCGATCGGTTGCAACACCGGACCTGGCGATCGCGCCCCAAGCTCGGTCGCGCTGACTTGGCGCTGCTGGTCTGGCGCGCGGCACGCATGCGGGCCTGAAACACGCCAACACCGCCGCCCGCTTACACTCGGATCCCCACCTGACGCCATGAGACCGTGACGCCGCAAGAGTACGCCCAGCAAAAAGCCGCCGCCTCGGGCAGCAGTTTCTACTACGCCTTCCTGTTCCTGCCGCCCGAGCGACGCGCAGCCATCACCGCCTTCTACGCCTTCTGCCGCGAGATCGACGACGTGGTCGACGAGGTCTCCGACCCCGGCGTCGCGCAGTCCAAGCTCGACTGGTGGCGCGGCGAGGTCAGGAATGCCTTCGCCGGCCAGGCCAGCCACCCGGCGCTGCAGGCGCTGCTGCCTCACGCGAGCGCCTTCCACATCGAACCGCGCCAGCTGCTGCAGGTGATCGAGGGCTGCGAGATGGACCTGACCCAGACCCGCTACCTCGACTTCGTCAACCTGAAGCAGTACTGCCATCTGGTCGCCGGCGTGGTCGGCGAGGTCGCGGCCAACATCTTTGGCCAGACCGATGCGCGCACGACCGAATACGCGCACCGGCTCGGGCTGGCGCTGCAGCTGACCAACATCATCCGCGACGTCGGCGAGGACGCGGTGCGCGGCCGCGTCTACCTGCCGATCGAGGACCTGCAGCGCTTTGACGTCAAGGCGCACGAGCTGGTTAAGCGTGGCAGCACTTCGGACGCCAGCTTCCCGCAGCGCTTCGAGGCGCTGATGCGTTTCCAGATCGAGCGCGCCTTGCGGACCTATGACGCGGCATTGGCGCTTCTGCCTGCTGCCGACCGCCGCGCGCAGAAGCCCGGCCTGATGATGGCGAGCATCTACCGCACGCTGCTGCAGGAGATCGCGCGCGAGCCGCAGCTGGTGCTGACGCAGCGCGTGAGCCTGACGCCGCTGCGCAAGCTCTGGCTGGCGTGGAAGGTGCAGGCACTGGGTAGGCTGTGAACCCGCAGCAGCCGACCTGCCTGGCCGGCGACAAAGTGCGTCGGCTCGCCATCATCGGCGGCGGCTGGGCTGGGCTGGCCGCCGCGGTGCGCGCGACCGAGCTGGACTGGCAGGTCCAGGTCTACGAGGCAGCTCGCCAGTGGGGGGGCCGCGCCCGAACCCTTGGCGCAAGGCCGGCAGGCACCGCACTGAGCCATGGCAGCCAGGATGAACCGAGCGGCCTGGACAACGGCCAGCATATCCTGATCGGCGCCTATCGCGAGACACTGGAGCTGATGCGCCAACTCGGCGTGGACCTGGGCGCCACGCTGCAGGCCATCCCGCTCGACCTGCGCTACGCCGACGGCAGCGGCCTCGCGGTACCCGGCTGGGCCGCCCGCTGGCCGCAGCCGCTGGACCTGCTCGCCACGAGCCTGGGCGCGACAGGCTGGAGCTGGCATGACCGGATCGCGCTGCTGAGGCGCAGCCTGCGCTGGCGCGCCACGGGCTTCACCTGCCCCGAGGACCTGAGCGTGACCGGACTCTGCACCGGCCTGCCGCCGCGCGTGGTCGCGGAGCTGATCGAGCCGCTCTGCCTGTCCGCGCTCAACACGCCGATGGCACAGGCCAGCGCGGCCGTGCTGCTGCGCGTGCTGCGCGACGCGCTGTTCGGCGCGGGCTTTGGGCGCTGGCGTGGTGCCGACCTGCTGCTGCCGCGCGTCGATCTCGGCGAATTACTGCCTGAACCCGCCTTGCGCTGGCTGACCAGTCACGGCGCCGGGCTGCATGCCGGGCGGCGCGTTGCCAGGCTGGAACGCACTCAGAACGGCTGGCAGATCGGAGGCGAAAGCTTCGATGCCGTGCTGCTGGCTTGCCCGCCGCGCGAAGCGGCGCGACTGGTTCGCACGGCCTCGGAACCGTACCAGGCGCAACAGGATCAGGACGATACGGCCCGGGCGCAAGCCATGCAACTAGCCAATTGGGCTGATTGCGCCGATGCGCTGCGCTACGAAGCGATCGCAACCGTTTACGCCCAGGCGCTGACCGTGGAAGGCAAGCCGGCCGGCCTGCCCCAAGACAGCGCCATGGTCGCGCTGCGCAGCGGGCCGGATGCACCGGCTCAGTTCGCCTTCGATCGCGGCCAGCTCGGCGGTCCAGCCGGCCTGCTGGCCTTCGTCATCAGCGCCAGCCAGGGCGAGCGAGCCGACATCGAGCAGCAGGTGCTGCAGCAGGCGCGCGCCCAGCTCGGTCTGCAACAGCTGCAAGCGCTCAAGACCGTGGTCGAAAAGCGCGCCACCTTCGCCTGCACGCCAGGGCTGCAAAGGCCCGCCTCAGCCATCGCGCCGGGGCTGTGGGCGGCTGGCGACTACATCGCGGGCCCCTACCCCGCCACGCTCGAAGGCGCGGTGCGCAGCGGCCAGCAGGCCGTCGCGGGACTGCAGGCCGAAGCCCTCAACTAGCGTCCGAAGCCCCAGGGGTCTTGCGAGCCCGGCGCGGGCGCGCGGTCTTGCGCGGCGCCACGGCTTCCCCCACGTCCGGATCTGCTGCAGCCTGCTCCAGGGCCGCAGGCACCTGAATCGCTGCAGAATGGTCTGCTTCCGGCGCAGCCAGAGCCACCGGTTCAGCCACGGCCTTGGCCGGTTTGGGCGCCGACTTGCGAGCGGTGCGCTTGCGCGGCGCGGCTTTCGGTGCCGGCTCCGCAAGGGGCTCAGCTTCGGTTGATGCCTCGGTCAGGCCATCGGGAACGGTCGGCTCAAGGGCCTCGACCAGTGACACCGGGGCCGGCACGGAAGCCAGCGCAGGCACAGCCGGAGCCACCTGGACCGGCCGGCTGAAGTAGCTTGGCCGCTCCAGCTCGAACTCGGTATCGGCGTCAACCCCTTGCGAGCTGGCCTGAGCGACCGAAGCAGCGGCAGGTTCGGTTTTCCGCTGACCGTCGCGCGCCACAGGCGACAGCGCTTCGGCCGGCACCGGCACGGTCTCAGCCTCGACCGCCAGCGGCGCCGGCTTGCGCCCTCCCCGCCCGCGCCGGCGCGGCTCGGCGCCTTCACTGGCGCTGGCCGCTTCAGCCCGATCCTCGGCCTGCGGCCCGGAAAAACCGGAGGCGGATCGCTCGACGGCCGCCTCGATCCGCGCCGGAGCCCCGCTGCTGCGGAACACATAGGCACCCGACTTGTCGTCGCGGCCGAACTCCAGCAAGCCACGCGCCTGCGCCTCCTCCAGCAGATTGCCGAAGGTCTTGAAGCCGTAGTAGCTTTCGCTGAAGTCAGGCTTGCGGCGCTTGATCGCTTCCTTCAGCACCGAGGCCCAGATCTTGCCGCTGTCGCCACGCTCGGACACCAGCGCATCGAAGGTCTCGACCGCGATCTCGATCGCCTGGCTGCGGCGCTTGTCCAGCGTTTCCTTGCGCTGGCGCTCCTCCTCGGGCGAGCGGCGCGGCGCGGCGGGCGCGTCCGCCGGCTGGCGCCTGGCCAGCGCGCGCTGGCTCTCGCGCACCAGATCGTCGTAGAAGATGAACTCGTCGCAGTTGGCGATCAGGAGGTCCGAGGTCGACTGCTTGACGCCGACGCCGATCACCTTCTTGGCATTCTCGCGCAGCTTGGAGACCAGCGGCGAGAAGTCCGAGTCGCCGCTGATGATGACGAAGGTGTTGACATGCGACTTGGTGTAGCAGAGGTCGAGCGCGTCGACCACCAGCCGGATATCGGCCGAATTCTTGCCCGACTGGCGCACATGCGGGATCTCGATCAGCTCGAAATTGGCCTCGTGCATGGTGGCCTTGAAGCCCTTGTAACGATCCCAGTCGCAGTAGGCCTTCTTGACCACGATGCTACCCTTGAGCAGCAGGCGTTCGAGAATGCGCTTGATGTCGAACTTCTCGTAGTTGGCGTCGCGCACGCCGAGCGCGACGTTCTCGAAGTCGCAGAACAGCGCCATGCTGACGTGGTCGGGGGATGAGGCCATGAATGCTCCGCAGGAATGTGATGACGAATCATCACACGGAACACGGAGTTTTCCGAAGCGATCAGCGCTGGCGCCGCTCACACAGCGGTCGAAATCGCCAGCGGCTGATGCCGCGGCAGCTCGAAACCGGACGCCGGACCGGGCTCGGCGCTGATCTCGATCAAGGGCGGCATGGACTGGAAGCCACCAAAAATGGTGGCGAACGACACGTCGGCCGCATCGCGCCCGGTGCCGATGCGGATGAAGCCCATCGGAATCGCCGTGCCCGAGGGGTCGAAGATGTACCAGCGGTGGCCCAGATAGACCTCGACATAGGCGTGGAAGTCCTGTGGCCCCAGCGCCGGATCGGCACCGTAGTCGATGCCGGTGGCAAAGCGGGCCGGAATGTTGAGCGCGCGGCACAGCGCGATGAACAGATGAGCGAAATCACGGCAGACGCCGACCCGGTCGCGCAGCGTGTCGAGCGCCGAGGTCGCGGAGTTGCTGCTGTTGGACTGGAAGCGGACCTGCTGGCCGACCCAGTCGACCACCGCCTGCACCCGGCTGTAGCCACGCGGCAGGTGGCCGAACAGCCCCATCACCAGCGACCCGAGGCAGTCCGACTGGCAGTAGCGGCTGGGGTAGAGATAAGGCAGGACGGCGGGCGGCAGCTGCGCGATCGGGACCTCGTCGATCTCATGCGGCGGCTGGATATGGTGGCGCAGGTCGACCGTGCAGCGATAGTCGAGCTCCAGCCGACCGGAAGGTGCCGTCAGGCGCAGCGTCCGATTGCTGGTGGCCGGATCGAAACTCTCCACGCTGAAGACGAAGGGCCGGATATCGAGCTGCTCCCAGACCACGCTCTGCTGCGCGGTACGGGCTGCTTGCAGGTTGAAGATGAAGTCGGCGCCCTGCGGGCCGACGTCGTAGCAAAGACCAATACGGGCATGTATGCGAACCATGTCGCCATTAGAGCTCACGAAATCCAGGCCGATCAGAAAATCGCGCGAAAATTCTCTACCCACAAAGGCGATATCGGCGAGCAGAGATTGCAGATCGGTAGTAGAATATTGGTATCGCTGTGACTTGCTCACCTTTGCAGCGAATGTTGTCTGACATGGTCCGCGGTTTATAACTAAACACCGCCACCTCAGCTCCCAAGTCGACGTTCTCGGTCTCCTGGGTTGTCACACTCCCCCCTTGCGGCGAGCCTAACTGCTGGTCTGTCCCTTATTCAGGACCAGCCACCCACCCATGACCTTGGTCGCTGAGAGTTGCGCCGATTTACCGGCACATGTCTCGACTACCGCTTAGCGCTGCCAGCCATAGAGCCGGCCTTGATTGATGACCACCACACTAGAAAAAACATTTTCGGTGGGCAAGTTCCTTGTCTCCCCCTTTATCCATTTCACCGAGTCCGGCGATTTCGCCGCCTCGCTGTCGATTCGCAGCGGCCGCGGTAGCGGTACGCTGGACCGCGTGTTCCGCTTCGTGCCCCGGTTCAACAACCGCGACGACGCGCTGCAATACGCCCTGAACCAGTGCCCGACCCTGCTGCCCGCGCAGCACGCGGCGGCCTGAAGCCAACCGAACCTCTCAATCCATACCGCTACAAGGAGCCACCTCATGTCGAAGGAAGACCTGATCGAAATGCAAGGCAAGGTAGACGAAGTGCTGCCCGATTCCCGATTCCGCGTGACCCTGGACAACGGTCATACCCTGATCGCCTACTCGGGCGGCAAGATGCGCAAGAACCACATCCGCATCCTGGCTGGTGACAAGGTCACGCTCGAACTCTCACCCTACGACCTCAACAAGGGCCGTATCACCTTCCGCCATCTGGAGCCTCGCTCCGGTGGCGGAGCGGCCCCGGCGCGACGCAAGTTCCGCTGAACCAGGCCAAACACCAGCAGCCCTGCACGAAGTCCGGCAGGTCTGCCTCTCCCCTACTTTCAAGGAATACCCATGAACAACAAACTCTTCGTCGGCAACCTGCCTTACTCGGTCAACGACGGCAGCCTGCAGCAAAACTTCTCCGAGTACGGCACCGTCGTCTCGGCCAAGGTCATGACCGACCGCGAAACCGGCCGCTCCAAGGGCTTCGGCTTCGTCGAAATGGGCACCGATGAGGAAGCGCAAGCTGCCATCGAAGCCCTGAACGGCATGTCGGTTGATGGCCGTGCCATCACCGTCAACGTCGCACGTCCGAAGGAAGACCGTCCGGGCGGCTTCGGTGGCGGCGCTCGTCGCAGCGGCGGTGGCTTCGGTGGCGGCAATGGCGGCGGCTACGGCGGTGGCAACGGTGGCGGCTACGGCGGTGGCCGTTACTGATCAACCGATCAGCGCACAGCCGGTCCTCTGACCACGGCTGTGCCGCCCAGCGGCTCGCCCCTCAGGCGAGTCCGACAAGAAAGGACCCTGGACCACCAAGGTCCTTTTTTCATGGGCGGCCCTTGACCACGCGGGCATAGAAAGACTTCTTGGCCAGCTCGACGGCCAGCACATAGGCCAAGGTCAGGCCGATCATGCCCAGCAGCAAGGGGGCTGGCAGGGGCACGAAGCCGAAGATCGAACTCCAGGGCAGATAGGGCAACACCAGCGCCACGGCGACCACCAGCAGGGTGCTGATCAGCAGCCAGTTGCCCGGCCGGCTGCGGTAGAACGGGCGCCGGGTACGCACCACCAGCGCGATCACCAGCTCGGTCAGCAAGGATTCAAGGAACCAGCCGGTCCTGAACTCCTCTGGCGTGGACCGGAACAGCCACAGCAGCGCGCCGAAGGTCAGGAAGTCGAACAGTGAACTCAGCAGGCCGAACAGCACCATGTAGTCGCGGATGAAGACCGTGTCCCAGCGGCGCGGCTGGGCCACCCATTCCTCGTCCACCCGATCGCTGGCAATGGCCGTCGCCGGAATGTCGGACAGGAAGTTGTTGAGCAGGATCTGCGACGCCAGCAGCGGCAGGAAGGGCAGGAAGATCGAGGCGGTCGCCATGCTGAACATGTTGCCGAAGTTGGCGCTGATCGTGGTCAGCACATACTTGAGCGTGTTGGCGAAGGTCATGCGGCCTTCGTCGATGCCTTGGCGCAGGATGGCCAGATCCTTGCGCGACAGCACGAAATCCGCCGCGTCCTTGGCGACATCCACCGCCGTGTCGACCGAAATGCCTACATCGGCCCGGTGCAGCGCCAGCGCATCGTTGATGCCGTCACCCATATAGCCCACCACATGGCCGGTCTTCTGCAGCGCCAGGATGATGCGCTCCTTCTGGTTCGGATCGACCTCGGCAAATAGCGTGCAAAGGCCTGCCGCATGCAGCAGCGCCTCGTCGCCCATCTCGCCGAGCTCGCCCCCGGTCAGCACATGCTCGACCGGCAAGCCGACCGCTTCGGCGACATGACGGGCCACCTTGCGGTTGTCGCCGGTGATGATCTTGAGCGCCACGCCGCGTCGCGCCAGGTCGACCAGGGTCTGGCGCACATCGGCCTTGGGCGGGTCCAGGAACAGCAGAAAGCCGGCAAAGCACAGCCCGCACTCGTCGGCGCGGGTATAGCGGGTCTGGCGCAGCTCCACCGGGCGCGTCGCCACGCCCAGCACCCGATAGCCCTGGGCGCTCCATTCGTCATAACGCGCCTCGATCTGCCCGCGCCAGCTGGCATCGAGCACGACCGACTGCTCACCGACGCTCACGCAGCGGTCCAGCACCTTGTCGAGCGCACCCTTGGTGATCAGCTGGCGCGCGCCGCTGGCATCGGCCACGACCACCGACAGGCACTTGCGCACGAAATCATAGGGAATCTCGTCGATCTTGCTCCAGGCAGCACCCTCCACGCCAGCCTGGTGGCTGGCAGCCAGCACGGCCTCGTCCAGCGGGTTGACCAGCCCGGTCTGGAACTGCGCGTTAAGGGCAGCGAGTTGCAACACCGCCGGACTGGCCTGCCCCGCGGCATCGAGCGCCGCGTCGAGTTCGACCACGCCCGCCGTCAGGGTGCCGGTCTTGTCGGTGCACAGCACGTCCATGCTGCCGAGGTTCTCGATCGAGTTGAGCCGGCGCACGATCACACCCTTGCGCGCCATCCGCTTGGCGCCATGCGACAGCGTGATGCTGACGATGGCCGGCAACAGCTCCGGCGTCAGGCCGACCGCCAGCGCCAGCGCAAACAACAGCGAGTCGATGGCCGGCTTGGCCAGCAGGATGTTGATGGCCAGCACGACCACCACCATCACCAGCATGATGCGCGTGAGCAGGTTGCCAAAGCGCTGAAGACCGCGTTCAAACTCGGTCAGCGGCGGGCGCAAGGCGAGCTTGCCGGCGATCTGCCCGAACACGCTGGCCTGACCCGTCCGCACGATCAAGACCTGGGCCGAGCCGCTGCTGACACTGGTGCCCATGAACACGCAGTTGCTGCGCTCGGCCAAGCCAGCGGTGGCCGCCACCACGCCGGATGTCTTTTCGGCCGGGAAGGTTTCGCCGGTCAGCACGGCTTGGTTGACAAAGCAATCATTGGCCACCAGCACCAGCCCGTCGGCCGGGATCAGGCTGCCGGCCGAAAGCTGCACCACATCGCCCGGCACCAGGCGATCGGCAGGCAGCTCCCGGGTCTGCCCATCGCGCCAGGCAAGCGTGTGGACCACCACTTTCGAGCGCAGCTTCTCGATCGCGTGACTGGCGACATACTCCTGGGTGAAACCCAGCAAGGTACTACCCAGCACGATGGCCAGCACCACGGCGGCATCGACCCACTCCGCCGCCAGCAGCGAGATCAGCGAGGCCGCCATCAGGATCAGCACCAGCGGACTCCTGAACTGGTTGACGAACAGGCCCAGCGCCGTGGCATGCTTGACGGCCTTGAGCGAATTGGGGCCGTATTGCTTCAGGCGCGCCGCGGCTTCGTGTTGTGAAAGTCCATGCGGGTCGCCAGCCAACTCCTTGAGCAAGGCCTCGGCTGGCCGGCTCCAGTAAGCGTCGGACACCACCGGCGCTACGGGCAAGACCGCCGCCCGACGCCTTGACCACCAGGTAAACAAGGACATGGATGGCCTCCCAACCGGACAGGCTCAGCCTGGCGCGTTTTCCGAAAGCCTGCCCGCCACCGGCTGAAAGCGCGGTATTCCTGCAGGAGCCGATTGGGCCACCGCTCTGGCGGGCAGCAGCCGCTCGTATTCCGACTTGATGGCACGGTAGCATTCACAGGATCCGTCTTCCAGGCCCTGCTGATCGAGCACGGTGATGCGGCCGCGGGAATAGCGGATCAAACCGGCGCGCTGCAGCTTGAGCGCCGCCTCCGTCACTCCCTCGCGGCGAACGCCAAGCATATTGGCAATTATCTCCTGAGTCATCAGCAGTTCATGTCCCTCGACACGATCCAGGCTCAACAGCAGCCAGCGACTCAAGGCCTGCTCCACCGAATGATGGCGGTTGCAGACGGCGGTATGCGCCATCTGGGTCAGGAGCGCCTGGGTGTAGCGCAGCATCAGGTTCTGCACCTGGCTGGACTGCTCGAACTGGTGCCTGATGGCCGCAGACGGCATCCGCAAAGCCTGACCTGCGCAAAGCACCACGGCATGGCTGGTCGAGCCGCCTCCTCCCATGAAGCTGGAGACCCCCACCACACCCTCCTGGCCCACCAAAGCCACTTCGGCGGTGGCACCGCTCTCGGTCACATGGTAGAGCGAGACCAAGGCTGTCAATGGAAAAAAGACGTGACTCATGCACTTGCCCGACTCGTACAGCAGCTTGCCGGCGGGCAAGTCGACGGCTTCGAGCAAGGGATGCCAGTACGGCCACTCGGTATCGGGCAATGCGGCCAGCAACTGGTTTTTCGACCACGGCGTGGACAAGATCATGAATCTACTCCCTGAATCGGCCTCGTGACCGAGTTCTTATTTTTTTCATATTTATGCAGGATGCATGATAGCCAGTTGGCCGCGATCAGGGAAGCCGCAGGCCAGTGACGCAAGGTGTCAGCGAGCAGGCTTACACGGCACTGCCCAGGCTAAGCCGCAGCACTGGACTACTCGACAGACCCGCGCCCTGCCTAGCGCCGTCCCTGAATGACGCGCAGTAATACCACCACGATCGCCACCACCAGCAGGACATGAATCAATCCTCCCATGGTGTAGGCAGTGACCAGACCCAGCAGCCAGAGAATGACCAGGATGATGACCAGAGTTTCAAGCATAAAATTCCCCCACTGAAAGGACCAAATGAAATGGCCAAAATGTTTATTTATAATATTTCCATGCTGCTTGGAAGGGGGGATCAAGTCTGTTCGTTCACGTACAGACCGATGCAGGCATCGGCGTAGCATCGCCTTACTTTCTGCCATCTTCAGTCATGACATGCGCAGAAAGTCGGCGACTGGAACCTGCTGGCTCGCCTGCACATCACTCATTCTTACTGGAGGTTTTCCATGATCCTGCGCAATACCCTTGCCACGGCCGTTGCAGCCGCAGCCTTGCTCTCCGCGACCGGCTGTGCCGTGAGCCGCGGCCAGGAAACCGTCGGCGCTTACATCGACGACGCCGGGATCACCACCCTGGTGAAGTCGCGTCTGTTCGAAGACAAGACCGTGGCCGGCTCATCGATCAGCGTCGAGACCCTGAACGGGACCGTGATGCTGTCGGGCTTTGCCAAGAGCGCACAGGAGCGCAACACAGCCGAGAGCATCGCCCGGGGCGTCAAGGGCGTGAGGTCGGTCAAGAACGAAATCGCCATTCGGCCTTGAGAATTTTCGTGCGGGCGCAGGGGCATCGGCCCCTCGCTCAGATCGCATCACACAAGGGAGCAAACATGAACTGGGACAAGATTGAAGGCAACTGGAAGCAAGTGACGGGCAAGGCCAAGGAACAATGGGGCAAGCTGACCGACGATGACCTTGATGTCGTGGCAGGTCGGCGCGACCAGCTCGCAGGCAAGATCCAGGAACGCTACGGGGTGGCCAAGGACGAGGCCGAAAAGCAGCTGGCCGATTGGGAACGCAAGGCCAGCGACTCCTGGTTCAAGTAAGGCCGGACGGGGCGGCGGAGTGGATCACGCCCCTTTTGAAGGGCATCGAAGTCCAGCACGGCCAGGCTGGCGGCAATCAGGGTGGCAGGCACGGTCTTTGCCACGCTGGATCTGGTCACCGTGGAGAATGAGCAGAATTCCGGTAGGATGCAAGGCCATCCTGTACGACAGCATCGGCACGCCTTGTCTGATTACCCCAGCCACACCCTTCTGGTCGTCGACGACGACCCATTGACCTGCTCTCGGGTCAAAGCCTATTTCGAGCAGGAAGGCTACAACGTGCTCGTCGCGTCCAACGGCGACGAGATGTGGCGTTGTCTGCGCAGCGGCACGGTCGATGTCGTATTGCTCGACATCGGCCTGCCAGGACGGGACGGGCTTGAGCTGGCGCGCGAACTGCGCGCCCAGAATGCCCGCATCGGCCTGCTGCTCGTGACCGGGCGCAATGACGATATCGACAAGATCGTCGGCCTTGAGTCGGGCGCGGACGACTACGTCACCAAGCCGTTCAACGCGCGCGAACTGCTCGCGCGGGTCAAGATCGTGCTGCGCCGGCTGCGCGACCTGCAGCCCCCTCCACCGTCCAGCAAGCAGCTCAGGATAGGCAACTGGACGCTGGACCTCGACTACCGGCGCCTGACCGCGTCCGATGGCAGGCGCGAGAACCTCACGCGCGGCGAATACGACCTGCTGGCGGTGCTGGCACGCCAGCCTGGCGTGGTAGTCGGACGCGAGCGGCTGATGCAGTCCGTGTTCCACCGTTCCTGGGATCCAAACGACCGCACCATCGACGTGCTGGTCTCGCGCCTGCGCGACAAGCTTGAGCAGGACCCCAAGCATCCCGAGCTGATCGTGACCATCCGGGGTGAGGGTTATCTGCTGGCCGGCGAAGTCGGCCCGCTCTAGCCTGAGCTCGCCTCGCCACGACCGGCCTGGTCGGCTCTGGTCAGCCATTGCTCCAGCGCGTCGGCACTCCGGCCGCAGTCCTGCGCGAGCCGGCTGACGAGCGGCGACATCTTGGCGACAGCCTGGCCGCC
This sequence comes from Malikia sp., assembly GCF_028687635.1. GTDB lineage: Bacteria > Pseudomonadota > Gammaproteobacteria > Burkholderiales > Burkholderiaceae_C > Malikia. The sequence continues at coordinate 17,185 of NZ_JAQTZS010000012.1, forward strand.
ATCTTTCGCTGCCTGCTCGACCTGCCGGCAATCCTCCATCACCCGCAACAAGCCCAGGTTGCCGGCCGCGCTGCGCAGCTTGTGCGCCAGCCTGCCGAGCAACGCCAGGTCACCATGCTGCAAGGCAGCCTGCAGTCCGGCGCTGGCCTTGTCGGACTCCTGCCGGAACATGGCGAGCAGCTGCAGCAGCATGGGCCGCCCCAGATCCTGGACCTCCTCGGCCAGATGGGCCAGGTCGAGCAGCGCATCGGCTGCGTGAGCAGCCTGGCCGCCGTCGTCCGGCACCAGCGCTGCGGTCTCACCGATCGCGCTGGCGAGCGCGCGCGACAGCTCGCCAAGCCGGAAAGGCTTGCCGAGAAAGCCTGCCATGCCGGCGGCGGCCTGATGCTCGAAGGTCTCGGCCGTGACATGCGCCGACATGCCGACGACGGGCAACTGACGCCAGCGCCCGCCGTCCAGGCCATGGATGGCCTGCGCCACATCGAAACCCGACGCCCCCGGCAGGCTGATGTCCATCAGCACACAGTCGAAGCGCTGCTGCGGGCGGCGCAGCAGGTCGAGCGCGGCGATGCCATCACCCGCGACATGCGCCCGGTGCCCGAGCGACTCCAGGTAGCGCTCGCAGACGATGCGGTTGATCTCGTCGTCCTCGACGACCAGCACATCGAGCGCCCGCATCGGCACCACGCCCTCATGCTCAGGCACTGGCGCCGGACTGACGCCGGCTGGCGCAGCATCGACCGGCAGCTCGAAAGTGACCGTCGTGCCCTCGCCGATCACGCTCTGCAACCCCATGCTGCCGCCCATCAGCGTCACCAGTCGCTGACAGATCGCCAGCCCCAGGCCAGTGCCGCCATGGTGGCGGCGCGCGGTGTCCTCGACCTGGAAAAAGGGCCGGAAAACCGCCTCCTGCTGCGACTCCTCGATGCCGATGCCGGTGTCGCTGACCGCGAAGCGCAGTCGCAGCCTGCCGGGCACAGCGTCGGGGACCAGCGTCACCGACACCGTCACCTCGCCCTCGTCGGTGAACTTGATCGCGTTGCCCAGGGTGTTGAGCAGGACCTGGTTGAGCTTGCGGCGGTCGCCGACGATGCGCTCGGGCACATCGGCGGCAACGTCGCGCACCAGCGCCAGCCCCTTGGCACGCGCCAGCACCGACTGCAGCGCCAGCATGTCATCGATCACCTCGATCAGCGAGAAGGGTTCCGGCTCGACCTTGAGCTTGCCCGCTTCGAGGCGCGAGAAGCCCAGCATGTCCTCCAGCGTCTCCAGCAGGGTCGTGTTGGCATACGCGATCATGCCCAGGTATTCGCGCTGGCGCGCGTCGAGCGCGGTCTCCCCGAGCAGCTGGACGCTGCCGCTGACGCCGCTCAACGGCGTGCGCAATTCGTGACTCAGGCTGCCGAGGAACTCGTTCTTGGCGCGGTTGGCCTCCTCGGCCTCGCGCCGCGCGGCGGCGTGCTGCTCGACCTCGCGCTCGAGCAACTCCTTGCTGCGGCTGAGCTCGGCCGTGCGCGCGACCACCTGCTGCTCGAGCTGCTGCTGGTGCTGCAGCAGGGCCTGCTCAAGTCGCTGGCGTTCGATGGCATGCTCGCGGAACTGCTCAAGCGCCTGGACCAGCGACGCCAGCGGGTCGTGGTGTGCCCGGCTGCGACTGATCGTCACGTCGTAGCGGCCGGCCATCAGTGCGCGCACCGAGGCCTCCATGCACTTGAGTCGATCAAGCACGTCGTAGCGAAAAATCAGCCACAGCGTCGCGAGCAGGGCCAGCAGCAGCAGCGCGCCAACGGCCAGGAAACCGAGTGCACCACGCGCTATCGCCGCGCGGGAGCCCGCACCCACCTGCTCGACCGCCTGCCGACTGGCCCGCAGCAGTGCGCGGCCCTGCTCGTTGAGACGGCTGGCCAGCGCGGCGCCCTCGCTATGCTGAAGTATCAGACGACCGTTGAGCACCAGGCGCTCCGTCTGCAGCGCGAACAGGCCACCCGGTACGAGGCCCGCCGCCAGTACCGCACGCAGCCGCTCGGCCTTCGCCTTGCGTGTGGGATCGCGGAAATCCTGCAGACGCCGTGCCAGCACCGCGAGATCGGCTGAGAAATCACGCGCCAGTTCGGCCACGGCCTGCTCGTCCTGCAAGCCCTCGATGCGCTCGAGCTTGGTCTTGAGACGGAAGCAGACCAGCTGCAGCTCGGACATGCGCTCCATGCGATCGATATCGATCTCGATCAGGCGATCGAGCGACGCCAGGATCTCCCGCCGGCCGGCCCCGCGCTCGAGCATGGGGTAGAGGCTCGACACCGTCGCGGAGGTATAGGTCGAGGCATTGGCCGCCAGTCCCTCGGCGATCAGCATCAGCTCGGCCACCGCCTGCTGCTGGCGGGACAGCTCGGCGCTGATCTGTGCCTGCAGCTGCAAGGATCGCCTGGCCTCGGCGGCCTGCCGCTCGAGGTTGACGGCGATCGCGTCGACGGTCGAGGTCACCGCCGCGGCCAGCCCAGGCTCGAAGCGCTGGCGCTCCAGACGCTCCAGCAGGTCATGTGCTTGCGCGAACTGCTCGCTGCCGCTGCGCTGCAGCTGATCGACCTCCTCGACGGCCTGCGCCCGCCCGAGCTGCTCGACCAGCGCCAGCGCGCTGGTGTTGAGCTGCGTCATCGCCTGCACCGCCTCCATGGCCGGCACGGTATCCTCGATGATGCGACGCTGCAGGTCCACCACCTGGCTGAAGCTCAGCCAGGCCATCACCGCCACCAAGGCCGTCAGCAAGGCCGTGGTGGCCAGTGCCAGCGAAACCTTGCCGATGAAGCCCAGCCGCATGTCCAGGCGCCTGATCCACGGAAACATCATTTACCATCCACTGGCCGCCAACCGACCCATCTCGTCCACCATCCTATCCCGATCCGGCAGCCGGCCACCTTGCCCCATGGTGATGAAAAGCCCTCAGCGCCCTTGCACCTCGTCCAGACGGACCTTCTCCGGTCTGCTGGCCCTTGCACTGCTGGCGCCGCTCGCTCCAGTGCCCGCCAGCGCGCAGATGGTCATGAGCTGGGAGCCGCCCTTCACTGCCACGCAGCCGAAGCGGGTCGAGCATGTCCCGACCGCAGCGGCCAGCAAGCCCTGGGTGCTGTGCGTCGTGATCCCGCATATCAAGGATGCCTACTGGCTGGGCATCAACTACGGCATGGTCGATGAGGCCAGGCGGCTGCGGGTCGAGGTGCGCTTTGCCGAGGCTGGCGGCTACTCCCAGCTCGAACTCCAGCGCTCCCAGATCCAGGCCTGCGCCGCCGACCGCAGTGTCGATGCGCTGATCGTCGGCGCGGTATCGCGCAACGTCATGACGCCGCAGCTGCGCCGGCTCACGGCGCGCATGCCCGTGATCGGTACCGTCAACGCGATCGCCGACGAGGGCATCTCGGGCAAGGTGGGAGTGGACTGGGACGAGATGGGACGCGCGGCCGGCGCCTTCCTCGCCGCGCAGGCGCAGGGCGACGGACCGCCAATCCCGATCGCCTGGTTCCCCGGTCCACGCAGCGTCAGCGAAGGCGTGGACCGAGCCTTTCGCCAAGCCATCGCGGGCAGCCGGCTCGTGATCCGTACCACCGCCTGGGGCGACACCGGCAAGGCCGTGCAGCGCAACCTGCTGCAGCAGGTGCTCGACGAGCATCCCGACCTGCGCTTTGTCGCCGGCAATGCGCTGATGACCGAAGCGGCGATCAGCGTGCTGCGCGAACGCGGGCTGCAGGAACGCATCGGCGTGGTCTCGACCTATTTCACCCCGGCAGTGCAGCGCGGCATCATGCGCGGGCGCATCCTCGCCGCGCCCACCGACGCGCCCGTGCTGCAGGGCCGGCTCTCGGTCGGGATGGCGGTCGACCTGCTGGAGCAGCGGCCGACCCGGCGCCACCTCGGTCCCGTGGTGCGCACGGTGGACCGGAGCAATCTGGAGCAGATCGAGATCGGTGACTCGCTGTCGCCGCCACTGCAGATGCCGCAGATCCATTACCGGCCCCAGGAGCGGGACTGACGACCACCATCAGGGCAGGATGGCATCCTTGGCGTTCTTCTCAAGGAACTCAAGCACCAGCTTGCGCTGACTGTCGTCAAGACCCGCGCGCGGGAACATGCTTTGCGTGATGCCATGCCACTGGCTCTTGGTGTAGTCGCCCGGCTCGCGTGGTACGTGACACAGGGTGCAGCGCTCGTAGAACAGCTTCTCGCCCGGCACCATGTTGCCCATGGTCGCGCCCTTGATCACGGCGGCACGCTCGGCCAGCTTGAGTGCATCGACATCGAGCTTGCGCTGCGCCACCCGCACGACCGAGGGTGGCTCGTAGGCACGGTTCTCCGACTCGGCGTCGTCGCAGCGCTTGAGGTTGGCGATGCAGGTGTTCGCGCTGGTGGCCTGGCTCAGGCCGCTCGACGCGACGCTGGTCGTGATGATGTTGATCGCGCCGCTGTTGCAACGGCCCTTGGAATCGAGCTGGATCCAGTTGCCCTCTTCCAGGCTGACCACGCCCTTCATGATCTTGTCGGTGACGACCGCGCCGGCGATCAGCGCGCCGCGCTCGTTGTACAGCTCGACCAGGTCACCGCTCTTGATGCCCTTGGCAGCGGCATCCTCGGTGCTGATGAACACATGCTGACGGCCCTTGACGTTCTGCTCGAAGCGCACGTCGGCCTGCGCCATCTGCGAGTGCACCCGGTTGTAGGGGTGCGGACTGACCACATGCACCTGACCCGGCCTGGCGTTGCCCAGGAACTCGGACGGCTCCAGGTATTTCGGGACCGGCGGGCAGTCGGGCACGTTGAAGCGCGCGATCTCGGAGCAGAAGAGCTCGATCTTGCCCGACTTGGTGTGCAGCGGGTGCTTGACTGGGTCGGTGTAGAAATCGCCGTGACGCACCCACTGGCGCATCTTCTCGGGCACGTCGATGCGCACGATGCCCTCTTCCCAGAACTTCTCGAACGGCACCTTCTGGCCGGTCGCCGCATAGGAGGCCTTGAGGACCTCCATCACCGTCTTGCCTTCGGTGAAGCCGTACTCGACGCCCATCAAGGCGGCCAGGCGACGGAAGATCTCGAAGTCGTCGAGGCTCTCGCCGTAGGGCTTGATGACCTGGCGCATCGCGTAGATCTTGTCGTTGCTGTAGGTGCCGCCGCTGCTCATGTCGTCGCGCTCCAGGGCCGAGGTGGCTGGCAGCACGATGTCGGCAAAGCGCGAGGAGGCGCACCACCACGGATCCTGGCAGATCACCGTGTCGACCTGCTGGTTCATCGCGCGCAGCAGCTCGTTGGTGTTCTGCTGGTGCGACATGAAGTTGTTGCCAGCGGTGTAGATCAGCTTGACAAATGGGTACTTGTGCGTCGCGCCGTCGCGGGTGTATTCCTTGCCGGGGTTCATCAGCATCTCGCTGATGCGTGACGCCGGGCAGCGCGCCTTGACCGGGTTGCGGCCTTGCGCCAGACCGACCGGCATGACGGCGTTGGACTGCGCCATGCCGCCGCTGCCGTAGTGCCAGCTGAAACCCACGCCTTCGCCCGGCTTGCCGATCTTGCCGAGCATGGCCGCGAAGTTGATGATCGCCCAATGCGTCATCTCGCCGTGCTGCGCGCGCTGCAGCGACCAGGAACCGGCGAACTGGGTACGCTTGGAGGCGAACAGCTCGGCGAGCTCGACGATCTTCGCGGCCGGGATGCCGGTGATCTTGGCGGCCCACTCAGGAGTCTTGGGCGGCGTGCCGTCACCATCCTTGCCCAGCAGGTAGGACAGGTACTTGTCGAAGCCGACGGTGTACTTGGCCAGGTAGGCCTTGTCATGCTTGCCGGTCTGGTAGACATGGTGGGCCATGGCCGAGAACAGCGCCACGTCGGTGTTCGGCACGATCTTGATCCAATCGGAACCCAGCGCCTCGTCGGTCGGCGTGTACTGCGGGTTGATCGAGACGAACTTGACACCGCGCTCCTTGATCTGCTTCCAGCGCGGGAACATCTGGTGGTCGGCCACCGTGTACTCGATCCGGCTGTTCTTGAACGGGTCGCAGCCGATCCAGACCATGACCTCGGTGTGCTCGGCCACCACCTCCCAGGAGGTCTGCGGCGAATAGACCTCCATGTCTCCGATGATGTGCGGCAGGCTGACTTGCGAGGCACCACCCGAATAGTCGCCGGTGGTGACCGAGTGACCGCCGATCAGACCGAACAGGCGGCCCTGCAGCACCTGCGGGCGCAACAGGCCGGCATGCGACCAGCCGCCGTAGGAAGCGCTGAACAGCGCCTCGTTGCCGTGCTTTTCTGCCGTGCGCAGGATGGCGTCGGCGGTCAGCGCCAGCGCCTGCTCCCAGCTCACGCGCACGAAGGGCTCCTTGCCGCGCAGGTGCGGCTTGGTGTCGCCGGTCGGGTTGGTCAGGTAGGACTTGCGCACCATCGGGTACTTGACGCGGGTCTTGTGATAGACGCGGCTGAGCAGGCCCTGCGTCAGCATCGTGGTGGGCATCGCGTCGATGTCCTTGAGCGGCTGCACGCCGACGAGCACGCCGTTCTTGACCACGGCCTTGAACGGTCCCCAGTGGCTGGCGCTCGGGATCAGTTGGGTGTCGGCGGCAAACACCTCGCCGGGCTTGAACAGGGTCAGGCCACTGGTCGCCACAGCGGAAGCCACGGATGCCTTCAGCAGGCCACGTCGGGTCATCGTCATGATGGATCTCCTAGCAAAAATTCGAACGAATTAAGTATGACTTGATGCTAGACATTAAAGCCCAATGACGCAACTTGATTTGTTATCTCTTGAGCGTTTTTTGTTAATCACTGTTAACAAGATTCACGAAACCGTGAACATCCACCTGCCGCACAAAAACCCACAAAATGAAAAATCTTTATAAATCATGATGTTGTATAAACACATATTTATACAAGCACTACCTGATGGCAGTTCCAATAATTTTTTTCAATAGCCAATCCTGACGAATGGATGTATATTAATTGCACTGATTAATCCAGGGCGGGCATTGTTCCGCTGCTGGATTTCGGTTAACCCAGTCCAGCAACCCATACAGGGGACTTTCATGAGCAACACGACATCGAACGTGCCATACAAGGGCAATGACCGCCTCTTGTTCGGCATCATCATGGGCGTCATTGCCTTCTGGCTATTCGCCCAGACGACACTGAACATCGCGCCCGGCATGAGCCAGGATCTCGGCATATCGGCCAACACGATGAACATCGCGGTGGCGATCACCGCGTTGTTCTCCGGCATCTTCATCGTCGTCGTGGGCGGCCTGGCCGACCGCATCGGTCGCATGAAGGTGGTGCGCATCGGCTTTTACCTCAACATCCTCGGCTCGCTGCTGGTGGGTCTGACACCGACGGGCGACCTGGCGACGCCGGTCTTGCTGATCGGGCGCGCGCTGCAGGGTCTGTCAGCTGCGTGCATCATGCCGGCCAGCCTGGCGGTTGTCAAAACCTACTGGGACGGGGCCGAGCGCCAGCGCGCGGTCAGTATGTGGTCGATCGGTTCCTGGGGCGGCTCGGGCCTGTGCTCACTGTTCGGCGGCCTGATGATGGAGAGCTTTGGCTGGCGCTCGATCTTCTTCGTGTCGATCGCGGTCTGCCTGCTGGGTCTGTGGATGATCAGCGGCACGCCTGAGAGCAAGGCTGAATCCAAGGGCAACTACAAGTTCGACCTGCCTGGCGTGCTGACCTTCATGGTCACCATGGTGGCGCTGCAGGTGGTGGTCACCCAGGGCAACAAGCTGGGCTGGACCAGCCCGCTGATTCTCGGCATGAGCGCCGTGGCGGTGATTGTCGGCGCCGTGTTCATGAAGATCGAATCCAAGTCGGCCAATGCCTTCTTCGACTTCAAGCTGTTCAGGAACTCGACCTACACAGGTGCCACGATCTCCAACTTCCTGCTCAACGGCGTGGCCGGCACGCTGATCGTTTCGCTGCAGCTGGTTCAGTTCGGCGGCAACATGACGGCTCAGGAAGCGGGCATGCTGACCCTCGGTTACGCGATCGCCATCATCGCCTTCATCCGTGTCGGTGAGAAGCTGCTGCGTGCCTTCGGTGCCCGCAAGCCGATGATCTGGGGCTGCCTGATCGTGGGTGTTTCCATCCTGCTGCTGTCGCCAGCCAACCTGCTGCTGGCGGACTACAAGATCCTCGCCATCATCGGCTACACGCTGTTCGGTGTCGGCCTGGCCTTCTACGCCACCCCTTCGACCGACGCGGCGCTGTCCAACCTGCCGGCCGACCAGGCTGGCGCGGGGTCTGGCATCTACAAGATGGCCTCCTCCCTCGGCGCTGCCTTCGGTGTGGCGATCTCGGCGGCGATCTTCACCGCGCTGCGCGCCAACAACGAAAGCATCACCTGGCTCGAAGGCGTGATCACCTTTGCCGGCCGGCAGGACAACCTGGCCGTGCGCGAGGCCGCCATCATCGCGCTGGGCTTCAACGTGCTGATGGTCCTGGTCGCCATCCTCTCGATCATGCTGACCGTGCCCAAGGGCAAGAAGGCCTGAGGCCTGTCACCCCCCGGGCGGGGTGTCTGCCGCCGGCGCGTAGCGTGCCGCGCATTTCACCCCGCCTCCCCCGCATCTTGACGACAAGGAGTAGAGCAAATGACTGAAGCATCCAAGGCCCTCGAACAGGCCAGCATCGAACAGCACTTTCACTACCTGCACCAGCACCCCGGAGTGGCCTTCGAGGAAACCCAGGCGGCCAGCTACATCGCCGGCCTGCTGCGCGAATGGGGCTATGAGGTGACCGAAGGCGTCGGCAAGACGGGTGTGGTCGGCCGGCTCAAGGTCGGCGACGGCAAGGCAAGCATCGGCCTGCGCGCCGACACGGATGCCTTGCCGGTGCCGGAGGCCGCCGACCTGCCGTACAAGAGCCAGATCGCTGGCAAGTCACACACCTGCGGCCACGATGCCCACACCTCGATGCTGCTGGGCGCTGCGGAATACCTGGCCAAGACGCGCCACTTCAACGGCACGCTCAACCTGATCTTCCAGCCCGCCGAAGAGACCATGGCCGGCGCGCCCGCGATGATCGCCGACGGCCTGTTCGAGCGCTTCCCCGTCGACGTGATGTTCGGCATGCACAACATGCCCGGCCTGCCGGCGAACAAGCTGCACTTCACCGGCGGGCCGATCATGGCCGCGGTGGACAACTGGGAGATCGTGCTGACCGGCGTCGGCAGCCACGGCTCGATGCCGGAAAAGAGCATCGACCCGCTGGTGGCAGGCGCGGCACTGGTGATGTCGCTGCAGACCATCGTCTCGCGCAACGTCGCGCCGATGGATGCGGCGGTGGTCAGCGTCGGCGCCTTCCTGGCCGGTGACGCGGGCAACGTGATTCCGCAGAGCGCCACGCTGCGCTTGAGCACGCGCACCCGCAAGCCGGAAACCCGCGAGATGGTGCTGGGCAAGATCAAGGCCATCACCAAGGCCACGGCCGAGGCCTACAACGTCAGCTACGAGATCAAGGAAGGCCAGCCGGGCGCGATCCTGATCAATGACGAGGCCAACACCCAGACCTGCATCGACATCGCACGCCAGCAGTTCGGCGCCGAACAGGTGGTCACGCCCGGGCCGACCTTCATGGGCAGCGAGGACTTCGCCTTCTACGCGCAGAAGGTGCCGGCCGTGTATTGCTTCATCGGCAACGGCAACACGCCGATGGTGCATCACCCGATGTATGCATTCGATCCGAGCAACCTGCCGGTCGGCGCGGCCTACTGGGTTGCCGTGGCGCAGAACTACCTGAAGTGATCACCGCTGAGGGGGGCTGTCCAGCGTGGACGGTACCCCTTGAAGGGTAAGCCCCTTGATTCACCAATGAAAAAGCCCCCAAGGTGATCCCTGGGGGGCTTTTTCAATCAAGGTGGTGGCGGACGGTTGACCGCGTGCCGGTTGGCGTCCCGAGCTTATGAGCACTGGTGCGGACTGCTGCGGGCTTGCGGGTACTGCACATCGTTTCACTTGGTCCGCCACTTGGCCAGAAGCCGGGCCTGCAGGGCTTTGCGCTCCGGCTGCAACTGGCTGCGGCGGGCGGCGATGCGTTCCGCCACCTCGCGCTGACGGCGCGGATCGAACCAATGCTTCCCGTCCTTGGCCATATTCCAGATGCTCGACACCGCTTGCCGATGCACCGGCAACGGATCGCCGTATGGGCCGAGGGTCGCCAGTTGATCGCGCACCCGCGATCGCCAGCGCTTGTGCCACAGCCGTTTGTCATCGGCTTCTGATCGCGCGGTGGTGTGGCCGAAAATCGGTGTCTTGCGGCGGCTGCGACTCACTTGCTGCTCCGGCGGACCGCCGTGAAGTCCGAATCGTCACCCTGGTGGAGGTAGATGCGGCCCTCGGCCTGATCGCCCTTGACCTGCATCCAGCCGCGACCGCTGGCAGGGTCATTTTCATCGCAGCCCTCCCAGGAAAACTCCACGCGTGCGACGCCAGCGGTCACGCTGACCCGGGCAGCGAGACCGCCCTGCACCAGCCCGAACTGGAATTCACCCATCAGGTCTTCGCGAATCGTGATGTACGCCGGCACTTCCATGTCGAAGTAGTCAGCGTCCCACATTTCCATGCTGGTGATGCGCCAGTCACCCACCACCACTTTTTCTGTCTTCTTCATTCTTCCCCCGACAGGCCGGCTTGCGACCAGAAATGGCAAAATCTTCACCCGCACCCCAGCCGAGGTTCTGCCCCAGGCAGCGCACGCGGTCCAGGCAGGCGATGCAGGAGGGCTGCTGTGCGGCGGGCAAGGGCAGCACGTACTTTAAGGAAAACCGGAGATTTCAGGCGGGCTTTGTTGCGTAATTCAAGCGAAGGACGTACGACCCCTGACCCCAGACGGATTTATGCCACGCGCACCGTCTCGGGCGTGCCGAGCTGCGTGAATCGGTTCAGGATCGCGGCGCGCACCTGCAGTTCGGCAACCTGCCGATCAAAGTCCCGTGCCATGACCCGTTCACCCATCAACTTCACGCACCGCATCTTGGTCTCGACCAGGCTGCGCCGGTGATACCCGCTCCAGCGCTCCTCGTGGCAGGCCTTGGTGTCGTAGGCACCGTCACCGCTGACCGACAGCAGCGCTTCGTCTGGATCGATCTGCCCGAGCAGACTGGACAGCACCGGTGCATCGCCCACCGAGTTGGGCGTGACCTCGATAGCCCGGATCTCCAGCATCTGCGCATCAAGCCCCAGGTGCAGCTTGCGCCACTGGCGCCGGTACTCCGCACCATGCTTCTTCCTCTTCCACTCGCCTTCACCCATCATCTTCAGGCCCGTGCTGTCGACCAGCAGGTGTAGCCCTTGTGCAGCTGGCCGATAGGGAATGCGGACCTTGAGCGTCTTTCGGCGCCTGCAGACCGTGCTGTAGTCAGGCTCCTGCCATGACAGGCCAGCGAGCTTGAGCAGGCTTTCGACCATCCCCATTGCCTGCCTCAAGGCCAGACCGAACAGGCCCTTGATCGTCAGACAAAACTGGATCGCCGCGTCCGAGAACAATGACGGGCGGCCGCGTTCGCCGTTGGCCAGGCCTGACCACTGCAGGTCTCGATCCAGCCAGATCATGAGCGCACCGCGCGCCTTCAGGGCCTGGTTGTAGCGCCTCCAGTTGGTCGTCTTGTACTTGGCGGGCTCTGGCCTGACGCGGTCACTCATCGCAGAAGCTTACCGCAGCACGCCAGCGACTTCGTTTGACAATTTGATTTCTGCAACAAAGCCCGGGGAACAGGCGATTTGTTCCCCGATATGTTCCCCGGTGACGGGCTGGCTGTCAGTGTAGCTCCCTGGGTCTCCTTGTGAGGTAAGCCCCTTGATTCACCAATGAAAAAGGGCTGGGGTCTACTGAACCATGCGTGCAACGTGTTGATTCTCAAAGGATACAAGGCTTAGGTTTTGCGACCTGTACCCCCATTTGTACCCCCGCTTTGCCTTTGATACCCCCACTTTCCGCCCATTTGGCCCGGTCCCGGCTCGGCTTGTGGGCGGCTTGCCGGTGTGGTGCGGATGCTACAGCCCATGCCGCTGATCTTGCCGGTGCTCGACCAGGAACAGCGCCAGCGGCCCGAAGGGTCTGCGGATTGTGCCGACCCCTTGCCGATGTGAACGAGGTTGTGAACTGCTCACGCCACTTCACAAACGCTTCACAAGTTCACAAGTTGGCTGACTCGACCAGGAACGACAAACCCGGCGCATGGCCGGGTCTGGTGGTGGGGGGGGGTAGCAAAGCGCGACCCCCTTGATGATGCTGGCGCCGGATCAGAAGTCCAGCGGCCTGCCGTCGTCTAGCTCGCCAGGATCAGCGGCATAGTCGCCGCGCCGGTACTGTTGGCGCTGCTGGCGCTGCTGCTGGCCTGCCTGCTCGGGTTGCGTTGCCCGGCGCTTCTTCGTGATGGAGTAGACCGACAGCACATTGGATGCCACCAGATCCAGGCTGGGGCGTGCGGTACCGTCCTTGGCCGTCCATGTGCCCACCTTGAGCGTGCCGGCCAGCGCGACCGCTTCGCCGTCTCCCAGCGCCAGCAGTGCGGCCTGGGCTCCATCGTCGAAGGCGATGACGTTGCAGAAGGTCGCGTCCTCCCCGGTCGGCACCCGGACCTTGGCGGTCGTGAAGGTGTTGCCGTTCTTGCTGGTGCGTCGGGTCGGTGCCCCGCTTACCTTGCCGCTTACCAATGCGTCGATCATCGCGCGTTCCTTCCTTTGGTGTTGGTGGTCTGGTCCGCCTCACATGCGGCCTCATAGGTGGCCCATAGCTCGGCGCCAGTGGTGCAGCGGTCGCCGCGTCCGTGCCCTGCCGCGCAGCAGCTCGGGCAGGTGAAGTGATGCGTCAGATAGGCCCCATCCGCCTGTCGCCAGTCGGGGGCTGGCGCTGGTGCTGGTGCCTGGGCATCGTTCGCGGCCTGATCCGGCCTCGATTCCTTGCACCTATCCTCTACCCCTACAGAAAACGCGGTCACAGAGGTTACAAGGTCACAAACGGCCTTTCTCCCTCTGAGCGAGTCGTTTTTCTGGGTGACTTTCTCGTCTGGTGACTCAGGGCACAAAGTCACAAACCCAGCGCCGGGCACGGTTACAGCCCCGCTTGCAAGCCAGTCGGCCAGTGCTGCCGCGCTCATTGGTCGCCCTCCGTGTCGGTTGGCTTGACGGTGTAGAACTTCTTTGTCGTGCCCCCGATGGCCCTTATCCGCTCGGTCTTGTTGCGGGTCTTTAGCATCCCGGCCTGCTCCAGGTGGTCCAGCGCGCGCTTGAAGTCGTGACCCTTCAGCGCATCCTTGAGTCCCTGCCCGGTGAACAGATAGGCCCGCTCGCCGTCGCGGTCCCTCCAGTAGCCCGCCCGTTCTCGCACGGGTGGCGAGTGCTGCGGGTCGGCCTCGGCATCGCTGAAACGGCTGTCCCCGTGGCGGTCTATGAACTCCGTGACCTGATCCACCACTTGCGGCCCCTCGGCATCCGTGGTCTTGCCGTCGCGCATCCCCAGCCACAGTTGCAGGCCCACAGCCGCCGCGTGGATCGCTTCACCCCGCTGCCAGCCGGTCACGCCGTAGCTGGTCGCCAGCTCGCCCGCCAGCGCCAGCACGGCAAAGCGCGCCGCCACGCGTTGATACTGTCCCTCGCCAGCGTCGGCGTTGAACTCGGGCCGCGCCTTGATGGCTGTCAGCAGCTCGCGCACCGCATCGTGGTCATCACGGGTCAGCCGTTCCAGGAAGGCCCGGCCCGCGTGCCCGTAGTGGGTTTCCGACTCGCGCTTGATCGCATCCGACAGCGCCGCGCCGCTCGCGTACTGGTGCAGGGTGTCCCATACTCCGTGTGCCCGGTCCGTGACGGGCAAGTCAACGATGCGCACCGCCTGCCCGGCCTTGGTCTTGAAACCGCCTTCCTCCATCGTGGCGACAATGGACCGCTCCCCGTTGGACAGGATGGACACGCGCCAGCGCGCAGCAGCTCGCGCGCCGCCCGTGCGGGATGCTCGGCTCTTGCCTTGACCGTTGCCCAGCATATAAACCGTCTCGCCCACTTCGCGCGGGTCGCACTGGCTGATTTCATCCAGGGCCAGCAGTGAGTCATTGAACAGCGCCGCGACCGATTCCAGCCCGTTGGACGTAGCCCGCCAGTTGCGCCGGTAGCTCGGTCCACCCCAAACCGAACAGGCCGCAAACAGCATGGATGACTTGCCCTTGCTGCTCGCGCCGATGGTGTTGATCCCGCCGCTGTCGGCTCCGACCAGGGCCAGCACGGGACCGGCAAACGCGCAGGACAGCGCCAGCGCCAGCATGGGGTTACCGACTGCCAGTGCCGCCGTGCCGGCCTGCCAGCCCGCCAGGGTGCCGCGCGTGGTGTATTCGTCGCCGCCTGCGTGGTCGCTCTGGTAGGTCACGCCGTCCGCCTGGGGGCCGATGACAGCATCCGGCAGAACAAAGGCTTGCCGCTCAGGCCCGGCCCATCCGGTCTGTGTCGCGCACTGGATCACGCGGTCGGGTGCCCGGTGCAACAGGTAGGCGGTCAACTGCTCGCGCCCACGGTGGGCAATGTCGAAGCCCATCCCCAGCAGCTCGCGCCGCATCTCCATCCCATCGCCGGCCAGCAGCGCCATCGGTATGGCCCATGTCCGCCACTTGCCGGTGGTGGTCCTGAAGCGCAGCATCCGGCCATAGTTGCCGTCGTGGGTGTCGGTCGTGACCGCCTCGATATGCAGCGGCCCGCATACCCGCTGCTGGGTCATCGCTGGCGGTGCGTCTCCCTTGCCGGTCTTGATGCCGAAGTGCCAAACGCCGGGCGCGTAGCGGGTGCCGTCGTCGTCGTGCCAGTCATCGAACACCAGATAGGCCGGGCGTTCGTCCTCGCCTGGGATGCGGATTGCTGGCGCTGGTGCTGGCGCGTCATCGGCCAGCGCCGCCGTGAAGTACTCGCGCACCGCCTCAAGCCCGGCCTCGTCCCCGTGCAACTGGTGCAGGTCGTTGAAGTCGGTCGCGTCATCGGGCCGGCAGTCCTCGGGGAACCTGGGCACGGCCCGCAGCCCGCCCACGGCCCGCGCCGCCGCCGTCGCCTTGTCCATGCCGATGTTGCCATCGGTGCGTTTCCAGTCGTCGTCCGCCGCCAGGATCAGCCGGGCCTGGGGGTACTTGGCCCGCAGCGCCAGCGAGACGGGGTGCAGGTTGCCCGCGTCAAAGGCGACAGCGACCGGGTGCCCGGTGGCCTCATGGATGCTGGCGCCAGTGGCGAAGCCCTCGCAGATCACCAGCGGCCCGGCTTCCTGGGGCTGGCCTATCAGGTGGAAACAGCCCTTGCGCCTGCCGCCGAACAGCCCCTTTTTCGGCGTCCCGGCTTCGGGCCTGATCCGCTCGACGTTCCAAAGTACGCCGTCAGCGTCACGCATGGGGACAAGCAACAGCTCGCCCTCGATCCGCGCGCCGTGGGCTTGGATGCCCTTGCGGATCAGGTAGCCGTGAGCGGTGGCCGGCGCTGCTGCCTCCCAGCGCCGCGCGGCCTCGGCTTGTGCCTCTTGCTGGCGCTGGATTCGGTCGGCTTCGCGCTGCTGCCTCATGGCCTCGACCCGCTGCCGGTGCGCGTCCCGCTCGGCCTGGGTCATCTCGTTGGCGGCCTTGGCGCACCAGGTCGAAGACAGGCCAGCCCGCCAGCAGCCGAAAGACCCAGCGGGCACGCCGTCCAGGTGCAGGACATACCAGCCCGATTCATCGCCAAGCTTGCCGCTGCTGCTGAACCGATGGATTGCGCCGTCCGCCTCGATCACGTCAGGCGGGGTCAGGCCAGCGGCCCGGATCGCATCGGAAAACGCCGCCAGGGTTGCGGCCTCGCTGACTGCTGGGTGGTGCGGGGCGTTCATGCTTGGCCTCCTTCCTGGGTGGTCAGGCGATACCCTCGTCCCGCCCGTTCGATCACGCCGGCCTGTTCCAGCTCGACCAGGTAGCGGCGCGCGACTTCCTGCGATGCGCCTTCAGCGGCGTAGATGGCCCGCAGGCTGGGCTTGATGCGCCCGGCCTCGATGCCCGCCTTCACGCGCAGGAAGCGCGCGCCGTCGTCGGTGGGTGCATCGACCAGTGCAGCGGCCTGCATAGGTGCATCGGCCAGTGCATCGACGGGTGCAGTGGTCGGTGCATCGGTCCCGGCCTGGGGTGCATCGACTGCATCGGGCACCAGTGCAGCGGCTGCGACCGGCACTGCATCGGTCGATGCATCGGTCTTGGCGGTCGATGCATCGGGTGCATCGGTCGCCAGTGCAGCGACCTGGGCGGGCAGTGCGGCGGCGTCGATCACCAGTGCATCGACATGGCCGGCCAGTGCATCGGCGGATCGTGCCGGGGTCTGCATCGGCTCGGCATGGGCCAGAGAAGCTCCCAGCGTCGCCAGCCCTGCGCCAGCGGCCAGCGCCGGCAGGGTGTAGCGCCGCCAGCTCGGCACGGCAGCCGCAGTGCCTCGCGGCGTGGCCTGGGTCTGCTCGACGGCTACCCGCATCGCCTGCCGAACGGGTGCAGCGGGTGCCAGTGCAGCGGCTGCGACCGGCACTGCATCGGTCGATGCATCGGTGCGGGATGGCAGTGCATCGGTCTTGGCGGTCGGTGCATCGGGTGCATCGGGTGCATCGGTCGCCAGTGCAGCGACCTGGGCGGGCAGTGCAGCGGCTTGGGCGGTCCCTTGAGCATCACGAGCCGCGCGGGCCAGTACACCAGCGGCGCCAATGAACAACAGCCCGATGCAGGAGATCAACAGCGACTGCGCGACGGACAAGGCGATGACGCCGGATTCACCGAAGACCGTTGTTGCGGTCGGGGCGCGCGCGGCCTGCAACTGCGCCAGCTCGGCAGCCATGCGTCGGGTATCGGCTTCGAGGGCGGCGGCGTCCCGGATGGATTGGGCGCCGTCAGCCCGGCTCGATGCGATAGCCGACTGGCTGCTGCGTTGACCGGCGGCGACCAGGGCGGCGGCGCTGCTGCGGTTGGCCTCGATGCTCGCTCGCAACTGCTCGACGCGACCAGCGCCAGCATCCGCGCGGGCATCCGCGGACTGCGCCAGGGCGACGCGGGCACCGTAGAGGCTGACGGCCTCGAAAGCGACCAGGGCAGCCGCGCAGGCGATCAACTGCCAGCGCAGCGCGCGCAGGCGGCGAACCGGCACCAGCCCGGCCACGAACATCGCGGCCAGCTCGGCAGCGACGAACAGCGCAGCGGTCAGCGTCAGCAGCTCGCGGGCCATGCCTTCTTGCTCGGTCGCCTGAATGGCGAGCGCGAACAGTTGGACGGTCACATAGCTGGCGGACAGGCCGATGGTCCCGGCCAGCAGGGCCAAGGCGTAGTAGGCGGCGGGGCGCAGGTGGCGGTCGCCGTCGTGCTCGGGGTAGGGCTTGATCGTGGTGGTGGTCATGCCGCCCCCTTCTTCGCCGCCTTGGCAGCCTTGCACTGGTTCAGCAGCTCGACACTCTCGGCTGCTCGCCTGTCCTTGCGGTGCAGATGCGCGCTGAAAGCCGCATTGCGCAGGTGCTCGGTTTCCTTGGTGTCGTGGTCGCATAGTCGGGTGGTCCAGGCGGCCTCCTCGGTTGCGTGATGCTCTGCGACCTCTATGCAGGACGCCAGCGCATTGAACAGTCCGCAGGCTGTCACCTCGTCAAGCTGAAGCCCGGCCTCTTGGCCATCGTCGTTGTTGCGGTCCAGCTCGCGCTGCATCAGGATTGCCGCGATGGTGCGGGCGCCGCTCAGGGCAGCAGTCACGCGGGCCATGCCCTGAGCGTCAATGAAGGCCACGCCGTCGCCAGCGTACCAGTCGAACACGTCCGGCTTGGTCACGCTCAGGGGCTTTTTCCAGTCGCTCGCGCGGCGGCGGTTCACCACGTTCTCGGTGGCCTTGGTGGTGGTGTCGCTCATGCTGCGGCTCCTTCCAGAATCGCCTTGATCGCTGCCAGCTTGTCCGCTGCATCGCCGCTCTCGGCGGTCGGCTCCAACAGCGCCAGCGAGACACGGCACAGCAAGTGCAGGCGCTTTCGCTGCCATTCGGCCCTCTGCCTCTTGTCCTCACGATTGCGGCCAGTCGTGATAGCCGGTACGGGCTGGGATGCCAGCTCAAGCGCGGTCACGATGTTGGCGCGGATCGCTTCGGCACTGTCGCCGGGCAGGATCAGGCACTCGAATTCATCGCTGCCGTCCAACAGGTCGAACAGTTCCCGGTTGCCTTCTTCGATGCTCTCGCTCTCAATGCGTTGGCCCATCAGCTCGCGCGCCAGTTCGATACGGTCGGTGATGGTCGTGGTGGTGTTCGTGTTCATGGTCATCATCTCCAGGGGTTCAGGCGGCGGCGGTTTGGGTGGCGGCGCGCTGCGCCTTGAGGTTGGCCAGCGACAGGCCCAGCGCGCTGGCGGCGCTGGTGATGGTGGCGTGGCTGACAGGTTGACCAGCAGTGAATCGCTCCACGGCGGTGCTGGCCCAGCCGGTGCCGGTAGAGGCGCCGACGCTGACCGGCGCGCGGTGTCGAGGCGCCACGGCCGCGCCGATTGGACGGGCTGACGGACTGGCGACGAGGGACACGGCGGAAGGGGCCAGCGCACGGGCAATCTGGGCCTGGGCACGCTTGCCGGCTTCGGTCAGCTCGACCGGGCCGGTCGGGGTGGCGGTCGGCTCGGGGCGGTAGTAGCGGGCCAGGAAGAAGCTGCGGCTGGGCTTGGCCAGGATGTGTTGGGCGGCGGCATGCGGCGTGATGCCCGCCAGTCGGGCCTGTTGCACCAGGTCGGCCAGGTGGATCGGCTCGCGCTTGCCGTTGGCGGCGCGTTGGACGTTGACGGCGGCCAGGGTGGCGGCATCGACCAGCGGGTCAGCGGCGCGCAGCTCGCCCAACTGCCAGCCGGCCACGGTGTTCGGCGTCACGCCCACGGCGGCGGCGCTGTCGGCCAGCAACTCGCGGTCGTGCGGGGTCAGCGGGGCCATGCCGAAGTCGGCGCGGGCGGCATCGAGGGCGGCCAGGGTGGCGGCGTCGAGGACCGGGCCGGCCAGCTCGATCAGCTCGGTGGGCTCGGTGATGACGGGTGCCGGCTGTTCGGTCTTCGGGTCTTCAAAAATGGGGAGGGGAGGGAAAGCGGCTTCAACCTGGACGGCTGCCGGCGCGCTCGCCTCAGACTCCCCCTCAGAGTAAAACCCAGAATACACCCCAGAACAGCGGACATCCATGTCAGGGGTTGCCGTCATGGGTGTCAGGGGTGGCTGCTCGAAATGTCTGGTATCCGTGTCGCCGGTGTCAGGGGTGCCGCCCGAGTTATCCACAGCCGGGCCGTGGCGGGTATCGGCTTGGGCCAGGGCCTGGGTGTTGATCGCGTAGACGTAGCACTGGCCAATCTTGCCCACGCGGGACACCAGTCCCAGCCCCATCAGGGCCTCGACGTGGCGGCTGGCCTGCCGTTCGCCGAAGCCACTGCGCCGGCCGATGGTCTTGAACGAAATCGCGCTGCGCCCGGTGTGGGTGTTGCGACAGCGCGCGATGGCGATCAAGGCCAGTTTCTGGCCGCTGGGCAGGTGGATGTCGCAGGCGTTGATCAGCGAGACCAGGCCGGGGTGCTTCAGGCCGGCTTCTGGTGCGGGTGCGGTGGCGGTCGTGCTCA
This sequence comes from Malikia sp., assembly GCF_028687635.1. Classification (GTDB taxonomy): domain Bacteria; phylum Pseudomonadota; class Gammaproteobacteria; order Burkholderiales; family Burkholderiaceae_C; genus Malikia. The sequence goes on from NZ_JAQTZS010000012.1 coordinate 36,784, forward strand.
TGCTGCACCGCCTTCCTGGTCGGCTGCTTCGGCGTGTGCCAGCAGTGCGGCGGCCAGCTCGCGGGCGCAGTCGGGGGTGATCTCCAATCGCTGACCCGGATGCTCCATAGATGCAGTCCACATGCTGACCAGCCCAGCCTTGTTGCTCAGGACCGCCATACCGTAGGGCTGGACGCGGGCGATCAGGTTGATGCAGTGGTTCGCGCTCATGCGGCACCGCCTTCCTGCGCGATCAGGCGCGCATGGGCGGTGGTGGCGTTGGACCATGCAGCGGCTTCAGCCGGTGCCGTACCGGCTGTGTTCAGGGGGAGGCTCATTTCAGGCCCCCTTGCTGGTGGTGTCGGCGTCGAGCGCGTTGCAGGCGCGCTTGAGCATGGTGGCCGCTCGGATCGCGCGACCCGTGGCTATCTGAAGATCCAAGGCCGTGCAGAGGTGGCCGCTCAGGGCTTGCAGGGCGTTTTCCAGCGACAGCCGGGCGGCTTGGACGTGCGGTTGCACGCTGGGGGGCGTGGTGTTCGCGGGGGACGGGGACGGTGCGGGCGCGGCAGTGCGCGCCAGGGTCAGGGTTCTGGTCATGAGGATCGGCTCCTTTCTGAGACTCGAAAGCCACCAGACGCGCCATCACGCACGAATGGTGAACGAGATGTTGATGACACGGAGAAAGCCGTGCGGCCAGCCTCGCGGTTTGGCCCATCTCGCCCACCATAACCTTGACGGCTCGGATCAAACCGCGCCAGAAAATTCGGGACGAAACAAAACCCCGCTTTACGGTGGGGGCTGCGACCACTTTCTCTAAGATGTCATCACACATCGGGCCTTTCGGCTTGGGAGAACTGTAGCACAGCCGAAGGTGACTCACAAGATACGGGAATCCCGTACAATGGGAGGTATGCAAACCGTCGTAGAGCATCCCACCTTCCAGCGCCAGGCCGCCAGCATCTGGACCGAGGCCGAGCGTCACGCCTTCATCGACTGGATCGCCGCCAACCCCTTGGCGGGTGACGTGATTCCGGGTGCAGAAGGCGCGCGCAAGGTGCGCTGGACCGTGCAGGGGCGCGGCAAAAGCGGTGGCGCGCGGGTGATCTACTTCAACTACACCGATGAGGGCGTGCTGGAGTTGTTCGCCATCTACGCCAAGTCCGAGCGGGAAAACATGCCCGCCAGTGAAATCAAACGCAACCGGAGAGCCTGACATGAAAAGGAATTTCGACATCGAGAAAGTGGCGCGCGCCATCGAGGCCGACATGGGCGAAGCGTTGCCCGACATTCGCACCGCGCTGGCAGAGGTCAAGACCGGGGCGTCGGGCCGCGTGACCACGCCCGAACAGATCCTGTTGCGCCAGGCGCGCAGCAAGACCGGACTGACCCAGGCCGAATTCGCCAAGCGCATCGCCACGCCCATCGCCACCTTGCGCGATTGGGAGCAAGGGCGCTTTGCGCCGCCTGGAGCGGTGACCTGCCTGCTCAAGCTTCTCAGCCTCCATCCAGAGCTGTCAAGCGAGTTGGCGGCGTGATGCGCATCAGGCCCAGCCTCAAGACCTTGGATCGCGTCGCGCGCGTGCTGGGCAAGCGGCTGGTGCTCACCATGGAGTGAAGCATGAGCGAGAACCCTTCCGTGCAGGACCGCGCCGACTACCTCAGTCGGGCGCTTGAGGACAGCGACCCGAACGAGTTTGTTCGCGCGCTTGGGCGTGTTGCCAAGGCGCAGGGCATGGCCGAAGTCGCCAAGGCCAGCGGCCTGACGCGCGAGCGCCTGGAAAAGGCACTCTCGGGCGAGGGCAGTCCAAGATTCGGGACCATCCTCCGTGTCTGCAAGGCGCTGGGCGTCAAGCTGGTGGTGAAGCCGGTGGCGCACGCCTGAAACCTGGGCGGTCTTGGGCTGGCGCTGGGCACGCTGGCCCATGTCGATCACGCCGCGCGCGCTGGTGGGGCCGCTGGTGGCCTGGTTGGGGATCGTGGGCGCGCTCATGCTGCGGCCCTCCCTTGGTCGGCTGCCGTGCTGATCCGTGCCAGCCGCGCGCGGCCTTGCTCGGTCAGTCGATAGCGGCCCGTTCGGCATGGCCTGCCGTCGCGGTCGGTGCCGTCTATCAGCTCCATGTCGATGGAGTCCTGTCCCAGCTTGCGGCGCAGCTTCCAAATCACGTCAGGGCTGTTCGAGCTGCCGGCGATCCGGTCCAACGGCTCACGGTCAACCCAATGGCCAGGTCGCAGCGCATCAAGTACGCGGGCCTGCCTGGGGCTCAGTCTCGGGGTTGCGCTCATGCTGCCGTCCTCCCGATCATCGTGGCCTGGGTCAGCGCCAGCAGTGCGGCCTTGGTCAGCGCCAGCAGTGCGGCCTTGGTCTGCCGAAAGCCGGTGCGGTGATTGGGCGCCTGCTGCATGGCCTTCGCCGCTACGGCCTGGGCGACGGCCAGCATGGACTGAACCGGAACCGTGGCGCTCGCGCGCTGCCCGGCCTCGATGCCCGCCGTCTGGTTGACCAGCTTGTTCACGTTCATGTGAACGAACCGCTCGTTCGGTGATCCAGCCGTCAGGGCGTGAATCTGGTCATGCAGCGCGTGATAGGTGGGCAGGTACTCGACACCTCGCATCTGTGCCGCGCGCCGGGCCTCGCCAAAGGCTTGGATCATCTTCAGATTGAGGTCTACGACTGTCGGCGTGTTCCTGCTCAGGGTCAGCACGAAAAACGCCTGATCCTCGTTCAGCAGGGCGAACCGCTCGCGCTGCCCGGTGCTGCTGCCCGTCGAAGCTCCTGTTTGAAACAGGACCTTTCCCAGCGCCAGCAGCTTGACCTCGTACCGCTTGACCAGCTCGAACAGGTCTTGATGACGCTTCTTCTTGAGGTGCAGCGCCAGCAGGCGAGAATCAATCCGGGCTTCGTCCTTGCGGATCACCAGCGCCAGCTTGCCGCCGTCTGGCTGGTCTAGAATGGCGCTGCTTGTGACGCTCGTCGTGATTTCGGTTGCGGCGGGCTTTTTTTTCATCATTCAGCCTCCAGCTCGTTGGCGACGTTGAGCAGGTCAGCCGCCAAGTGGCGAAGACCGTTGGGGCCGATAGGAATCTCGACGTAGGCCGGGTTGTCGCCAGTGACCCATGCCATCAGGCGGTTCGACTTCTTGCAGAAGAAGACCTGCTCGCCATCAGGATGCGCGTACAACTCGACCAGCGCCTTGTCGCGCTCGGCCGCACCGATATTGGCCTCGACCGAGTGGCCGGCAGCCAGGACCGGCGCCAGTTCCTCGACGAAGCCATGAATCACCGAGTCGAGGCGCGGCAGCTCTACCAGGTCGAACATCGCTTCCTTGAACCACGCGCAGCGGGCTTCCGGGCAGTCGTCGTTACTGAAGGCGTCGATCACGTCGCAGGCGAGAGACTGGCCTTTTTCGCGGGCCAACAGGCCATTGGATTTCACGGTCATGCTGCCACCCCGCGCAGTTCTCGCACGTTGCCGGATTGGGGCTTGGCTGGCGCTGGATCAGCCGCCATGCCGCCCATCAGGCGCTCGAACTTGATTGCGCGCTGCCCTTGCAGGTACTCGACCAGGGCGCGGATTTCGTCGTCGGTCTTGCCTGCAATGCGTGCCGCGTTGATGGCCTCGATTTCGTCAGCAGGAAATCCGACAGCCCGTGCCCCGATGAGGACGGGACGGGTCATCAGCCCCGCCTTGATCGCGTTGTCTATGCTCGTATTCGAGCGGTAGCCGAGTTCGGCTCTTGCTTCCAGCTTTCGCAGTATCGCCATTGGTTACCCCTTTGTGTCTCCCTGTGCGATTGCTCAGGGATTGGGGCGAATGCTGACGCAGAAAAGCCGGGATTCTTACGGCTGGCAGGCTAGCCGTTACGTGTAGCAGGCTAGCCGTTACGGCTGGCTAGCTAGCCGTAGTGCGCTGCTTGTTCAGCTTGCGCAGGTGCTCGTAAATCAGGCGAACGTAGTTTTTGGGTGCGCCGGCCAGATGCTCGGGGATTTTTGCCGCCAGTTTCCGGGCAATGTCCATGTCCGCCCCCTTCATGGTCTTGGCTTCCTGCTCGGCCCATGTCTTGATCGCACGGGTATCGCTGTTTTTGCTGGACCCTCCCAGCCTTCCAGCCTTCGCCATCATGTTTTTATGATCTTTTTCTTCAATGTACCTACCATAGATAACCAATTCACTTAGCCTTTGATTTAATTCCAATCTATCATCCGAATCTTTTTCGGTATATTTATCAAGAATTTCATAAATAACCGCAATGGCTGCATTGGATACCTTGTCATAGGTCATTCCTACAGCCTTGTCGCCAACTCTATTAACCATGTCGTTGATGGTTTTTTGGCACATATTGCGATAACGGATACTTGAACGATTCATTTGCGACCCCTGTTGCGCACCCCAAACGAAAAACACGCCGCCCGGTCAGGGTGTCCGGGTGTTCGCCAGCGGGGATCAGCCGCAGGCTAGGCGTGTTGGGTCGATTGTGGCATAGGTCGGCAGCTCGACCAGCAACAGCGCCAGCAAGGCCCATAGCAGGCGCTCAGGCGCTCGCATCATGCGAGTGGGTGCCCTGGGTTGCGTTCGGCCTGCTGCTGCGATCTAGCGGGCTTGCTGCCGTTGTCCGTGGTCTGTCTCGGGTATCCGCCGCATCGCATCCTCAATCAGCATGTAAGCCTTGCGCTTGCTGCAACCGAACTCGGACATCAGCCGGTTTCTGGTGGTGGGGCGGTCGTTGCCGGCGTCCAGGAGCTGCCGGGCGCGTTCGACCTGGTAGGGGCGCGTGAGGTCACGATAGTTGAAGCGGATCACCTTCCCGGCCTGGGCCTTGATCAGCTCCATGATCCGGGCCTTCGTGCGCTCGCATCCCTCGATCCGGTGGAACTCCATCATGAACCACTCGAAATCTGTCGTCTCGTCGCGCTTGCCTGCCGTCAGTGCCATGCAGGCAATGGTTCGGCGGGGGCGCGCAAGTGGCAGGCGAAATCATGCACGGATGGAGCCGGGCCGCTGCCGTGGCGAGCGTCAGCAGGATCAGGTGGGCGTGAGGGCCGCTGACGCCTGTTCTTGTCCTGCAAAAGCAGGCGTATCAGGCGCTTGAACCCTACCCAAAACCTCCCCATTCCAGCAGCTCGACCAGCACGGAAACCGTCTGGGTTTCTTGTGGGTTTCAGACCATTTGCAGCGGCTCGCCAGGGTGCGGACTTTGCGGAGAAACCAGTCTCGGACTTTCGGGCAAACCCTCGTACCTTTCGGACTTACTCGGGCTGGCCTGGGTGCGGGCTTTGCGGGGAAACCCGCCGTCGGAAACGACGGAAACCCGCCGCCTGGGTGTTGCGAAAGGTGTTTCCTTTGTTTAGAAACTTTAGAAACCCCAGTGCGCGCAGTAGCTCGACGGGCTGAAAAGTGAGCCGGTTGGATGACCATCGCGCTGCGGGAGTTCGGCCAGCGGCTCGACGGCCTGCACGGTCAGGTGGTCGTCGCCGGCCAGCCCTTCAGGATCTTGGATCTGGATGGGCATCGGGCCGATGGGGCAGCATTCGGCTGGTGATCAGATCCTTCGACCGGAAAATCCTCCGGGTCGATGCGGCGAAATTTACCGCTTCGATGCGGCGCGCGCGCGGTAGATGTGAGCAAACCTGCTCACATTGCAGCTCGACCAGGGCGTCGTCGTCGGCGTGAGGGCCGCTGACGGTGATCTGGCGGTCGCTGACCATCGCCAGCCCTTGCCCTCCCGCGTTCCAAACGCCGAAGGGTCGGATTTGAAATCCAGCCCTTGCCGCCGAAGGATCGCGTTTGAAACGCGACCCCTTGCCTACCTCGACCATGCCGCCAGGGGTGCGGATAGCGTCCGTACCCCTGGGCCATGCCACCAGCTCGACCCGCCCTTTTTGTAGTTGTCAGGTCAACTTTTGGTCAACTTTCGCGGCCGGCCCCTTTTTGTCGCCGCGCCTGTAACTTTCGGCTGTAAGTTTTTGTGCTGCGACCCGTTGCAGCCGGTCGGCGCTGATCTGGTGCATCTGGGTGTCGGTCCTGCTGCGGCGGTCTGGTGGGCTTGCTGCCGTGGTGCCAGGGCTCCCACTGGTGGGAGGGGTGACGTAGGCGGGAGGGGTCGGCAGCGCTATCGCGGGCGCTCAACCCTTGACTGAACCTTGGCAGGACAGCCAGCTCGACCATCACGCCGCATGGGTTGCACCAGCCGGCAGCGGATCACCGCCCATGCCTTGACCTGGTGGCCTTGCCGGGCGCCAGTCGCGCAGGATCAGCGCCGTCGTGCCGGCCGCGTCAGCCAGGAATGGCCGGCATCGATGCGGCGCGCACCAGATGGCGAACGACGAAAGCGCAGCTCGGGAACTACGTGCACCGCGCACGGGTTTGCCGTGTACGGCTGGGCCAGATACGGTGGGGTCGGCGTTTCACCGACCCCTTGCAGCAGTCTCCAGCCTAGGTTACTTCCCGTTGGACTTGCTGCGAACAATGGCCTGAATGATGGCAACGACAGGCAGGCTCACCAGCGCCACGCTAACGGCAGGATGCGCGCCAAGGTAGACACTCAGTACGCATCCGGCCAGCGCCAAAATCGAGACAGCCCCGTCGATCCAGTGCCCACGACGGGTGTCCCGAATGGTCGCATTCAAGATGGCGGATTCTTGATCTATGCGGTGCTGCTGCTCCCGCTCGACCATCGCCATGATGCGTTCAGCCCCGTTAGGGATGATTGAATCAAACTGCGCCAGCGCACCCGGTGGCGGTAACGGGCCGGCCCACTGTTGAGACACAAGCCCTTGCTGGGCTCCTGCCTCCTGCTGTTGCTTGGGCATCCTGCTACGCGCCAGCCTTGGTTTTGCGGGACGCTTGGGGTGCTCGCTCGGCATCAATCACAGCCCGGAAGGTTCCGCCAAGTCGCAGCACGTCGCCGCGAAGACGGCTCAGGTCGTCGCCTTTCGGCCTGGGGTACTCGGCAGGGGCTCCAATGGTCGCAGGCGCAGCAAGGCCAGCCAGTATCCCGGCAATGATTGCCTTGCCTCTTGCAAGGTGGTTTTTCGTCAATGTCGCGCCCATGCGCTGACTCTAGCACATGGCGCATATTGACCCAAGGAGCGCCAAGGAGCGCCATTCCAACCCCTTGCAGCAGTCGCCCCAGCTCGCAGCGGATCGCCGCCCATGCCTTGATCTGGTGGCCTTGCCGGGCGCCAGTCGCGCAGGGTCAGCGCCGCCGTGCCAGGAACAGCAGCGCCAGCCCATCGCCGCCACAGCTCACGCCATGTTGGAACGGGTGGAACATCGCCAGCAAAACAGGGGCAGCGCCTGCCTTGTAACCTGTGTGACCTGTTCCGAATCCCATCAGGTCACAAGTTTTCCGCGCCGCTCTCCTATGAGAATGTATGTTTGTGACCTTGTGACTTGTGTGACTCATATAAATAGAACCTCGCATGAGAAGATTCAGGCGTCCGCCCACAAAAAACCCGGCTCACTGGCCGGGCTGGTGGTGGGCTTGCTGCTGGCGCTGGATCACGCGGCCCGCAGTTGGATCACGTCCGCCCCGGTGCGCAGCTTGTCCAGGTAGTCCGCCCACTCTTGCATCATGGCGGTGCGCTGCTTCAGGTAGGTGGTGCGGTTATAGGCTCGCCCGTTGGCGTCCTTCACGGCGTGGGCTAGTTGGGCCTCGATGACCAGCGGATCACATTCCAGGCGCTCGGCAAGCATGGTGCGCGCCGTTGCCCGGAACCCGTGCCACGTCTGAATCTCTGGCGTGTAGCCCAGCGCGATCAAGGCGGACCGAACGGAGTTCTCGGACATGGGCTTGCTTCGCTGGCGCTCGCCTGGGAACACCAGCCCCGTAACCTCGGTGAAGGGCTTGAGTTCGCGCAGCAGCTCCACAGCCTGCCTGGGCAGCGGGACTAGGTGCGGGTCGCCGTTTTCCTTGCCGTCCTTGCTTCGCTTCATCCTTGCGGCCGGAATTGTCCACAGTGCCGCCTCCAAGTCGATTTCATCCCATGCCGCGCCGCGCAGCTCGCCCGGACGCTGAAACAGCATGGGCGCCAGTTGCAGCGCCGCCCGGACTATCACCCCGCCCTTGTAGACCTGAATCCCGCGCAGCAGCTCCCCGAACTTCACGGGATCGGTGATGGCTGCGAAGTGCCGCCCACGGTACGGGGAAAGTGCCCCCTTCAGGTCTGGTGTGATATCGCGCTCTACCCTGCCCGTCGCCACGGCGTAGCGCCAAACCTGCCGGGCCAGCATCAGGCCACGGTCGGCAGTCTCGACGGCCCCGCGTTCCTCGACCTTGCGCAGCGTCGCCAGCAGCTCGACCGGCTTGATATCGGCCATGCGTCGGTCCCCCAGCCAGGGGAACAGGTCGCGCTCGAACTGGCGCAAGGATCGGTCGGCGTGTGCCTCGCTCCAATGCGGGGACTGCTTCCCGTACCACTCCAGCGCAACAACCTTGAGTGAGTCGCCCGCAGGATTGACCGCCGTCAGCTTCTCGACCTTGCGCGCCTGAATCGGGTCTATCCCCCCGGCCTTCTTCAGCTTCGCATCGTCTCGCTTCGCCCTTGCGTCTTTCAGGCCCACTGCTGGATAGCTGCCGATGGCGAGCTGCTTTTCCTTGCCGCCCGTGCGGTACTTGAGAAACCAGCGTTTGGACCCTGCCGGGCTAACCTGAAGGTACAGCCCGCCCGAGTCGCTGAATCTGGCCTGTTTCTTGTCAGGCGGGCAGGTGGCGTTACGGCAGGCGGCATCGGTCAACATGGGGGTACGGCTTTCAGGGGTGGGGGTACAGCGCAACGGGTGCGCTCTCATAGGGGAACGGGGGTACAAAACCCGCCAAATCCCCCCGGTGGGCTAGTTGTACCCCCGGTTGTACCCCCGCTTTCAATTGGCTGTCAATGTGGCTCTATGTGCCTCTTTGGGCGATGCTTGCCCGTGCGCACCAATGAAAAAGGCCCCCAAGTGGTGATCCTTGGGAGCCTTTGTTTTTGAAAGTGGTGGAGCTGGGGGGATTTGAACCCCCGTCCGCAAGCCTTCTTCGCGCAGTTCTACATGTATAGTCGTCTGATTTGAGTCTCGCCAGATGCATCGCGCAGCGACACGCTATGCACCCAGCCAGCAACCTTAGTTCTCGTCACCCGGCAAGTTGCCCGCTTGATGACCAGCCCATGAAATTTTCCTTGCAGCCGGGACAGTCTTACGACTGCCCTTGCCCAGCCCATCGGCCGACTGTTGCAAGGCTCACCGGATTAAGCGGCGAGTGCGAAACGTTCGTCGTTTGCAGTTAGTTTTTTTCTGCGGTTTTACGAGGTGACAGAACCTCGACATGCCCTGCTGCGTGTCCGAACCCACGTCGAAACCAATGCAGCCCCTGAACCTGTTAGTTTACGCCAGATCGAAAAAGTTCAAGAGCTCAAGCGGATTATTTATCACGGCATCGGCGCCCCAGGCCGCCACATCACCGGCGGCACCCAGGTAGCCGTAGGTGGCGGCGACCGTGGGCATGCCGGCGGCACGTCCCGCGACGATGTCGCGCTCGTCGTCGCCGACATAGAGGCAGGCCTCGGGCGGCAGGCCCAGGCGACGCGCGGCTTCGAGCAAGGGCTCCGGATGCGGCTTGGCATGCGGTGTGGTGTCGCCGCCGATCACCGTGGCGGCCAGATCGAACAGCGACATCGTGGCGGTCAGCGGCAAGGCGAAGCGCTCGGACTTGTTGGTCACCACGCCCCAGCGCTTGCCGCCAGTCTGCAGCGCGCCAAGCAGTTCGGCGATGCCGTCGAAGGCTCGGGTGCGCTCGGTCAGGCAGGCTTCGTAGTTGGCGAAGAACTCCTGGCGCAGCGCCTCGAACTCGGGATGCTCCGGGCCGTAGCCGAAGGCGACGCCGATCATGCCGCGCGCCCCGGCGCCCGCCATCGGCCGGTACTGCTGGTAGGGCAAGGAGGGCAGACCGCGCCGCAGGCGCAGCAGGTCGGCCGCATGGCCGAGGTCGGGTGCGCTGTCGATCAGGGTGCCGTCGAGGTCGAACAGCACCGCCTGCAGATGGGTGAAGCTGCTCATGCGGGCTTGCGGGTGGCGATCATGTAGTTGACGTTGGTGTCGCCGCTGAGCCAGTAGCGCTTGGTCAGCGGGTTGTACTCCATGCCGCGCGTGCCCTGCAGGTCCAGCCCGGCGGCGCGGCAATAGGACGCCAGCTCGCTGGGCTTGATGAACTTGGCGAACTCATGCGTGCCGCGCGGCAGCAGCTTCAACACATATTCGGCGCCCACAATGGCGAACAGGAAGGACTTCGGGTTGCGGTTGAGCGTCGAGAAGAACACCCAGCCGCCCGGCTTGACCAACTCGGCGCAGGCCTTGACGACCGAGGCCGGGTCCGGCACATGCTCAAGCATCTCCATGCAGGTGACGACGTCGAAGCTGGCCGGGCGCTCGGCCGCCAGCGCCTCGACCGCGATTTCGCGGTAGCTGACATTGGCCAGCTCCGATTCGAGCGCGTGCAGCTGGGCGACCTTGAGCGACCTGGTCGCGAGATCTACGCCCAGCACCTCGGCGCCCTGGCGCGCCATGGCCTCGGCCAGGATGCCGCCGCCACAGCCGACGTCGAGCACCTGGCGGCCGGCCAGCGGCGCCTGCTTGGCGATCCAGTCCAGGCGCAGCGGGTTGATCTGGTGCAGGGGGCGGAATTCGCTCTCGGGGTCCCACCAGTGGTGCGCCAGCTCGGAGAACTTGGCCAGCTCGGCCGGGTCCACGTTCACAGTCTTGTTCATGTCAGGATTATCCATCGGCGCAGTCAGACCAGTCGCAACCGTCGATTCTTTTCAGGCGACAAGCCGCCGAGCTCGCATGCGGCCGGATCTCATGGCCCGACGGCCTGATAGGTCAATATGCCCGCGTAATCCGACTCGCCTTCGTGGATCGCAGCCAGGTCTATGCGTCCGGGCGGCAACGCGACCAAGCCGACGAAATAGCCATCCTGCTCCTTGAGTTCGCTGACGATCTCGTTGCCCTGGAATAGAGTCATCTGGCGTGATCCCTGCGACCTGAGCTTGAACGGCACCGGCTTGCCGGCCTCTAGCCGACCGTCGAGCGGCGAAACGAGCTCGACCTTGTGCGCATAGTAGCCGCCGTAAGTCTGCGGAAAGCCGTTCTGGTACCAACCGGAGGAATCGAAGCGAACCTGGTAGTTGAGAGCCGGCTGCAGTTGCATGTCAGTCGGATTCTCCGCGACGTAGACGGCGACCTTGTACTCGCCGGCCTCTGGCGCTGCGAGCAACAGGCGACTGCCATCGGATGTGCGGACCTGCAATGACCACGGCTGGTCCGGTACCCCGGCAGGACGACTCAAAGCCGCCTGCATCCTCCTGTCGCTGCCGAAGTCGAAGACATAGGGCGCGGCAGCGGCGATGATGCGCTCGTCGGCATGACGCGAGATATCAAGACCCCAGCGCGCGAGGTCCGGGCGCTGGACGACCTTGCCGAGGAAGGAAGAAAACGCCACCGGCTGCGCCAGCAGCTGCCATTGCCTGTCGGCGGGGAAATGCGTCGTGATGAAAACCGTCGGCGGTGCCAGGAAATACGCGGGCGGACCTGCGGGGCGGCGCACGAAGCGGCGCGTTGCGTCATCAACGCCGCCGGCATCCCAAGTGGCATCGAGCAGGTGCCAGCGTCCGTCGAGACGGACAGCATTCCAGGCGTGGTTTTCCTTATCTGGCGACGCAGTCGCCAGCAACTCGCCGAGGCCCTTGGCGTAACCCGTGACCTTCCTGATTTCAAGCCCGGCGACTTTCCCCATCGCCACGACCAGCTCCGCGTAGCCGTCGCAGACGGCCTTGCCGCTCTGGTAGGTCTCGACAGCGCCATGACTGGCCATCAACTGGCCTGCCAGGTAGCTTTCGACGTCGTATTCGATGTAGCGCGAAGTCCAGCGGTGAATCGCGTAGAGCCTCTCACGCTCGTCGTCGAGCCCGGCGATCAGCCGCTTCGTAAGCTGCTCGATCGAATCCTGCTTCGGATAGCCGACTTCGACAACATGGGCATCAATCTGTCGCGCGCGCTCGCCGTGCGTTGTGAGGGGCGCACGAGGTGGCTTGCTGGTGCCGCAAGCCGCAAGCAGCAAGACCGCGACGACGAGGGAAGTGAGGGATTGCATCGCAATCGGTTCGGAACAATATGACTGGCGATTGTTTCCATGGAAGTAAAAAACCGCGCCGAGGCGCGGTCTTTCCGAATCCCGGGATAGGGGATTACTTGGTGCCGACGACTTCGATTTCGACGCGGCGGTTCTTGGCGCGGCCAGCGGCGGTCTTGTTGTTAGCGACCGGCTGCTTCTCGCCCTTGCCTTCGGTGTAGACGCGGTTCTTTTCGATGCCCTTGGACACCAGGTAAGCCTTGACGGCTTCCGAACGCTTGATCGACAGCTTCTGGTTGTAGGCGTCGGAGCCGACCGAGTCGGTGTGACCGACGGCGATGATCACTTCGAGGTTGACGCCCTTGACCTTGGAGACCAGATCGTCGAGCTTGGCCTTGCCTTCGGGCTTCAGGACGGCCTTGTCGAAGTCGAAGAAAGCGTCAGCAGCGAAGGTGACCTTGGAAGCAGCCACCGGAGCGGGAGCAGCCTTGGGGACCGGAGCAGCAGCGACGGGAGCCGGAGCCGGAGCTGCCGGAGCCGGAGCTGCCGGCACGATGGCGCCGTCGCAACCCTGGGCAGCGGTGGCCGGGGTCCAGTTGGAATCGCGCCAGCACAGTTCGTTGGTGCCGTTCTTCCAAACCAGTTCGTTGGTGCCGTTCTTCCAGTTGTCGACGGTCTGAGCGCCGGCAGCAGTTGCCAGGGCAGCGGTAGCGAACAACATGGCCACTTTGTTGAGCTTGATCATGGTTTCCTCGGTTTTGTTGGCGCAGATGCCTGCGAATTGAGTTGCACGCCCCGACAGTTCCTACCGGCAGCGGGTATTTATCATTGTGCCACAAGGAAGGAACTAACCAACCCGGGCACAAACCGCCTCCCAGCCCACCCTGTTCCGCACCCCCATTCTGTTGCGGTGCCGCAACAAGGCTGGATGCTGTCCCTATCCGATGGCTTGTGCCGCCCGGTACGGGCGCGGTCCGGTTCGGCGACTTAAAATACTCAGTTAACCTTTACCAGACGACCCACCGGTCCCGTCGCGCCCATGACCTCTTTCGCCAAGGAAACCCTGCCCATCAGCCTCGAGGAGGAGATGCGGCGCAGCTACCTCGACTACGCGATGAGCGTGATCGTCGGGCGCGCCCTGCCCGATGCTCGGGATGGCTTGAAACCCGTGCACCGTCGCGTGCTGTACGCGATGCACGAGCTCAACAACGACTGGAACCGCCCGTACAAGAAGTCGGCCCGCATCGTCGGTGACGTGATCGGTAAATACCACCCCCACGGCGATTCGGCGGTCTACGACACCATCGTGCGGATGGCGCAGGACTTCAGCCTGCGCCACATGCTGGTCGATGGCCAGGGCAACTTCGGCTCGGTCGACGGCGACAGCGCCGCCGCCATGCGTTACACCGAGATCCGTCTGTCCAAGATCGCGCACGAGACGCTGGCCGACATCGACAAGGAGACGGTCGACTTCGGCCCCAACTACGATGGCTCCGAACAGGAGCCGCTGGTGCTGCCGACCCGCCTGCCCAACCTGCTGGTCAACGGATCGGCCGGCATCGCGGTCGGCATGGCGACCAACATCCCGCCGCACAACCTCAACGAGGTGGTCGACGCCTGCCTGCACCTGCTTCAGCACCCGCAAGCCTCCATCGACGAGCTGATGGAGATCATCCCGGGTCCGGATTTCCCGACCGCCGGCATCATCTACGGCATCAACGGCGTCAAGGACGGCTACCGCACCGGGCGCGGGCGCGTCGTGATGCGCGCCAAGTGCCACTTCGAGGACATCGACCGGGGCCAGCGGCAGGCGATCGTGGTCGACGAGATCCCGTACCAGGTCAACAAGAAGACGCTGCTCGAGCGCATCGCCGAACTGGTGCACGAGAAGAAGATCGAGGGCATCAGCCACATCCAGGACGAGTCCGACAAGGACGGCATGCGGGTGGTGATCGAGCTCAAGCGCGGCGAGGTGCCCGAGGTCGTGCTCAACAACCTGTACAAGCAGACCCAGCTGCAGGACACCTTCGGCATCAACATGGTGGCGCTGATCGACGGTCAGCCCAAGCTGTGCAACCTGAAGGACCTGATCGAGGTCTTCCTGCAGCACCGGCGCGAGGTGGTGACGCGGCGCACCGTGTTCGAGCTGCGCAAGGCGCGCGACCGCGGCCATGTGCTCGAAGGCCTGGCGGTGGCGCTGGCCAACATCGACGAGTTCATCCGCATCATCCGCGAGTCGCCGACGCCGCCGCTGGCCAAGGCCGAGCTGATGACGCGCAGTTGGGACAGCGGCCTGGTGCGCCAGATGCTGACCCGCGCCAAGGCCGATGGCGGCGTGGTCAACGCCGACGACTACCGCCCCGAGGGGCTGGAGCGCGAATTCGGCATGCAGGCCGAGGGCCTGTACCGCCCGAGCGAAACGCAGGCGCAGGAAATCCTGCAGATGCGGCTGCAGCGCCTGACCGGGCTGGAGCAGGACAAGATCGTCGCCGAATACAAGCAGGTGATGGCCGAGATCGACGACCTGCTCGACATCCTGGCGCGACCGGAGCGGGTCTCGACCATCATCGGCGACGAGCTGCGCGTGATCAAGACCGAGTTCGGCCAGACCAGGGCCGGCGCGCGCCGCAGCGAGATCGAGCACAGCGCGCAGGACCTCAGCACCGAGGACCTGATCACGCCGACCGACATGGTGGTGACGCTGTCGCACAGCGGCTACATCAAGAGTCAGCCGCTGTCGGAATACCGGGCCCAGAAGCGCGGCGGTCGCGGCAAGCAGGCCACCGCGACCAAGGAAGACGACTGGGTCGACCAGCTCTTCATCGCCAACACCCATGACTGGCTGCTGTGCTTCAGCAACCGGGGCCGCCTGTACTGGCTCAAGGTCTGGGAAGTGCCGGCGGGTTCGCGCGGCTCGCGCGGGCGCCCGATCGTCAACATGTTCCCGCTGGCCGAAGGCGAGAAGATCAACGTCGTGCTGGCGCTGACCGGCGAGATGCGCAGCTTCCCAGAAGACCGCTATGTCTTCATGTCGACCGCCATGGGTACGGTCAAGAAGACCGCGCTCGACCAGTTCTCCAACCCGCGCAAGGCCGGCATCATCGCGGTCGATCTGGACGAGGGCGACTTCCTGATCGGCGCCGCGCTGACCGATGGCGCGCACGACGTGATGCTGTTCTCGGATGGCGGCAAGGCGGTGCGCTTCGACGAGAACGATGTGCGCCCGATGGGCCGCAACGCGCGCGGCGTGCGCGGCATGGCGCTCGACGAGGGCCAGAGCGTGATCGCGATGCTGGTGGCCGAGGACGAGCAGCAAAGCGTGCTGACCGCGACCCAGAACGGCTACGGCAAGCGCACCCCGATCGCCGAATACACCCGCCACGGCCGTGGCACCAAGGGCATGATCGCGATCCAGCAATCCGAGCGCAACGGCAAGGTGGTGGCGGCGACGCTGGTGCACGCCGACGACGAGATCATGCTGATCACCGACACCGGGGTGCTGGTGCGCACCCGCGTGAGCGAGATCCGCGAGCTTGGACGCGCGACCCAGGGCGTGACGCTGATCGCGCTCGATGAAGGCGCGCAGCTGTCGGGCCTGCAGCGCATCGTCGAGAACGACGCCAGCGCCGACGCAGCCGATGTCACGGATAGCGCCGAGCTGCCCGGTGCGGATGATGCCGCGCCCGGCGAAACCAGCGCCGACTAACAGCAACCGCACCGAAAGCCACCTATGAAGCGACCCTACAACTTCTCCGCCGGCCCGGCCACCATGCCCGAGGCCGTGCTGCAACAAGCCGCCGCCGAGATGCTGGACTGGCATGGCAGCGGCATGGGCGTGATGGAAATGAGCCATCGCGGCAAGGAATTCATCTCGATCCACGAGCAGGCCGAGGCCGACCTGCGCGAGCTGCTCGCGGTGCCGGCCCACTTCCGCATCCTGTTCATGCAGGGTGGCGCGCTGGCCGAGAACGCGATCATCCCGCTCAACCTGGCGCGCGGCGGCGCGGCCGACTTCGTCGTGACCGGCGGCTGGAGCCAGAAATCCTACAAGGAGGCGGCCAAGTTCTGTCAGGCGCGACTGGCGGCATCGACCCAGGTGTCCGGCTTCACCACCCTGCCCGACCCGGCCAGCTGGCAGCTCGGTGCCGACAGCGCCTATGTGCATGTCTGCAGCAACGAGACCATCCACGGCGTCGAGTTTCACGAACTACCCGACCTCAAGGCGCTGGGCTGCGACGCCCCGCTGGTGGTCGACTTCTCGTCCAACGTGGCCTCGCGCCCGGTCGACTGGAGCCGCGTCGGCCTGGCCTTCGGCGGCGCGCAGAAGAACCTGGGCCCGGCCGGTCTGACGCTGGTGATCGTGCGCGAGGACCTGCTCGGTCACGCCTTGCCGCAATGCCCGAGCGCCTTCGATTACAAGCTGGTGGCCGAGGCCGGCTCGATGTACAACACACCGCCGACCTACGCCATCTACATGGCCGGCCTGGTGTTCCAGTGGCTGAAACGTCAGGGCGGCGTCGCCGCGATCGAGGCGGCCAACATCGCCAAGGCGCAGCTGTTCTACGACTACCTCGACGGCTCGCAGCTGTACGAGAACCGGGTCGCGCGCGATTGCCGCTCGCGCATGAACATCCCCTTCTTCCTGCGCGACGAGGGCCGCAACGACGCCTTCCTGGCCGGCGCCAAGGCGGCCGGGCTGCTGCAGCTCAAGGGCCACAAGTCGGTCGGCGGCATGCGCGCCAGCCTCTACAACGCGATGCCGATCGAAGGCGTGCAGGCGCTGGTCGCCTACATGCAGGAATTCGAGCGTACCCAGGCCTGAGAAAAACCTAGCTTCATGACCGACAAGACCCCCCAACCGGCCGGACCGGTGCAAAGCGCCGCCCTGGGCGAGCTGCGCATCCAGATCGATGCGCTCGACCACCAGCTGCTGCAGCTGCTGAACCAGCGCGCGCGCGTGGCCGAACAGGTCGGCGCCATCAAGCGCGCCGAGGGTTCGCCCTTCTTCCGTCCTGACCGCGTGGCCCAGGTGATCGCCAAGATCGAGGCGGCCAACCCGGGCCCGCTGCTCAACGCCCATGTGGCCGCGATCTGGCGCGAGATCATGTCGGCCTGCCTGGCGCTGGAGTCGCCGCAGCGCGTCGCCGTGCTGGGCCCCGAGGGCACTTTCTGCGAGCAGGCGGCGGTCGAGTTCTTCGGCAGCGCAGCCAACCTGATCTACTGTTCGAGCTTCGACGAGGTCTTCCAGTCCACCACCTCGGGCAACGCCCAGTACGGCGTGGTCGCGATCGAGAACTCGACCGAGGGCGCGGTGGCACGTTCGCTCGACCTGTTCCTGCGCTCGCCGGTGCATGTGATCGGGCAGGTCAGCCTGCAGGTGCGCCACAACCTGCTGCGCCAGAGCGATGCGCTAGAAGGCATCGAGGTCGTGCTGGCGCATCCGCAGGCGCTGGCGCAATGCCAGAACTGGCTGTCCAAGCACCTGCCCAACGCCGAGCGGCGCGCGGTTTCGAGCAACGCCGAGGGCGCGCGCCTGGCCGCGGCCAACCCGACCTGGGCCGGCATCGCGAGCGAGCGCGCCGCAGCCCAGTTCGGGCTGCACATCGTCTCGCACGCGATCCAGGACGAGGCCTTCAACCGCACCCGCTTCGCCGTGATCTGCCTGCCCCAGACCATGGCGATGCCGCCGGCCACGGGCAAGGACTGCACCAGCCTGGTGGTCTCGGTGCCGAACAAGCCCGGCGCGGTGCATGACCTGCTGGTGCCGCTCAAGCAGAACGGCGTCTCGCTGACCCGCTTCGAGTCGCGCCCGGCCAAGTCGGGCCAGTGGGAGTACTACTTCTACATGGACATCGCGGGCCACCCGTCGCAGCCGCAGGTCGCCGCCGCGCTCGACGAACTCAAGGGCCTGTGCGCCTTCTACCAGGTGCTGGGCGCCTACCCGACCGCCGACTGATCCGGCGCCGCTGCTTTTTTTCCTGATTCTTCTATGTTCGAGCAACTCGGTCTGATCGGCTGCGGCCTCATGGGCGGCTCCTTCGCGCTCGCGCTCAAGGAGGCTGGCCTGGTGCGCCAGGTCGTCGGCTACAGCAAGTCGGAGCGCACGCGCGAGCGCGCGCTGGCACTCGGCGCGATCGATATCTGCGCCGAGACGCTGGAGCAAGCGGTCGAGGGCTCCGACCTGGTGCTGCTGGCGGTGCCAGTAGCGGCCACCGAGTCCAGCCTGGCCGCGATCGCGCCGGTATTGGCGCCACGCGCGCTGCTGATGGATGTGGGCTCGACCAAGTGCGATGTGGTGGCCGCGGCGCGGCGCGCGCTTGGCGAGCGGCTGAGTCGCTTCGTGCCGGCGCACCCGATCGCCGGCAAGGAGTCCGCCGGCATCGAGCACGCCGACGTGGCGCTCTACCACGAGCGCCAGCTGATCCTGACCCCACTGCCCGAGACCCACCCGCCGCTGGTCGCGTTGGCCGCAGAACTCTGGAGCCTGCTGGGCAGCCAGGTGCTGCAGATGAGCCCCGAGCGGCACGACGCCGCCTACGCCAGCGTCAGCCACCTGCCGCACCTGCTGGCCTTTGCCGCGATGAACGCCATCCTGGGACAGCCGCAGGCCGACGAATGGCTGGCGCTGGCAGGACCGGGATTCCGCGACTTCAGCCGCATCGCGGCCAGCGACCCGAGCGTCTGGCGCGACATCCTGCTGGCCAACCGCGAACAGGTGCTCGCACAGTCGCGTCATTTGCGCGCGGCGCTCGACACGCTCGAAGCCACCATGCAGGCCGGCGACGCCAGCGCGCTGCAAGCCCTGATCACCCAGGCCAGCCAGGCCCGCGCCGGCTGGCGGCTCGGTGGCTCGACCCCCTCCCCTTCAGAAGCCGATCCGGCCTGACCCAACATGTACTCGACCCATTTCCTCGACCTGCCGCCGCTGCGCGCGGCCGGCGGCAGCGTGACCCTGCCCGGCTCCAAGAGCATCTCCAACCGCGTGCTGCTGCTGGCGGCCCTGAGCGCGGGCGAGACCACCCTCCACGACCTGCTCGACTCGGACGACACCCGCGTGATGCTGGCCGCGCTCGAGACCCTGGGCTGCGGCATCGAGCGCCTGGGCGGCCACAGCGTCAAGGTGCGCGGCCTGGCGGGTGCACTGCCGGTCCAGTCGGCCGACCTGTTCCTGGGCAACGCCGGCACCGCGATGCGTCCGCTGACCGCCGCGCTCGCGCTGCTGGCGGCGCAGCAGGGCGGAAAGTTCGAGCTGCGCGGCATCGCGCGCATGCACGAGCGCCCGATCGGCGACCTGGTCGACGGCCTGCGCCAGCTCGGCTGCCCGGTCGACTACCTGGGCAACGAGGGCTACCCGCCGCTGCGCCTGGGTCATGGCGAGCCGGCCACACTGCAACTAGACAAAGCCATCCAGGTACGCGGCAATGTGTCGAGCCAGTTCCTGACCGCGTTGTTGCTGGCGCTGCCGCTGGTCGCCACCCAGGACGTGGTGATCGAGGTGGTGGGCGAGCTGATCTCCAAGCCCTACATCGAGATCACGCTCAAGCTGCTGGAGCGCTTCGGCGTCACCGTGCGGCGCGAAGGCTGGCAGCGATTCATCATCCCGGCCGGCAGCCGCTACCGTTCGCCGGGCAGCATCCACGTCGAGGGCGATGCGTCATCG
The DNA here is from genome assembly GCF_028687635.1 of Malikia sp. Taxonomy (GTDB): domain Bacteria; phylum Pseudomonadota; class Gammaproteobacteria; order Burkholderiales; family Burkholderiaceae_C; genus Malikia. Next base: position 56,524 of record NZ_JAQTZS010000012.1, read on the forward strand.
GCGAGCTACTTCGTGGCGCTGGGCGCGATCGCCGAATCGGAACAAGGCCTCACGATCCAGGGCGTGGGGCTCGATTCGATCCAGGGCGATATCCGCTTCGTCGAGGCGGCACAAGCCATGGGCGCGCAGGTGACGGGATCGGCCAACAGCCTGCAGATCCGCCGTGGCGCCTGGCCGCTGAAGGCGATCGACCTCGACTGCAACCACATTCCCGACGCCGCGATGACGCTGGCCGTGATGGCGCTTTACGCCGACGGCACGACCACGCTGCGCAACATCGAGAGCTGGCGCGTCAAGGAGACCGACCGCATCGCCGCCATGGCCTGCGAACTGCGCAAGCTCGGCGCCAGCGTCGAGGAAGGCCAGGACTACATCAAGGTGACCCCGCCGGCAGCCGACGGCTGGCAGGCCGCGTCCATCCACACCTATGACGACCACCGGGTCGCGATGTGCTTCTCGCTCGCGGCCTTCAACCCGGCCGGACTGCCGGTGCGGATCGAGGACCCGAAATGCGTCGCCAAGACTTTCCCGGACTATTTCGAGGCGCTGTTCTCGGTCGTGCAGGCTGACTTCAAAGACATCCCGGTGATCTGCGTCGACGGCCCGACGGCTTCGGGCAAGGGCACGCTGGCCAGCCAGCTCGCGCAGCGCCTGGGCTACCAGCTGCTGGACTCGGGCGCGCTGTACCGCGTCACGGCCTACGCCGCGCTGCAGGCCGGGCTGACACTCGAAGCGGGCGACGAGGCAGCGATTGCCGATCTGGCCCGCCGCCTGCCGGTGAGCTTCGACGGCGAGCGCGTGCTGCTGTCGGGCCAGGACGTGACCGACGCGATCCGCAGCGAAACCGGCGGCATGAACGCCTCGAAAGTCTCGGTGCTGCCCGCCGTGCGCGCGGCGCTGGTCGAGCTGCAGCACAGCTTCCGCCGCCTGCCGGGACTGGTCGCCGACGGCCGCGACATGGGCACGGTGATCTTCCCCGGCGCGCCACTCAAGGTCTTCCTGAGCGCGAGCGCCGAGCAGCGCGCCGCTCGCCGCCATAAGCAGTTGATTTCCAAAGGCGTCGATGCTAGACTAGCAGACCTTTTGGCCGACTTGGTCGAGCGTGACTTGCGCGACACCACGCGCCAGAGCGCTCCGCTCAAGCCGGCCGAGGACGCCTTGCCGCTGGACAACTCCGAGCTGGGCATCGAGGAATCGGTGCGGCTCGTGTTGTCCTGGTGGCAAGGCAGGCGCCCCTTCCAGGGCACCTGAAACGTGAGCGCCCCGCCCGGGGCGCTTGCATTGGCCCATTTCGGGCCAGGCCCCGAAGGCCCCGCCGGATGTGATCCGCAGGCCTCAGGGATATCAACCTGCAACCCGCGCCGCCTGCTCTGGCGACGCGTATTGGCATCTGCCGCGCGCCTGTTCCCATTCAGCTGGGCGAGCGGTTTAGGAAAAACATGTCTGAATCTTTTGCCGCCCTGTTTGAAGAATCTCTGCAACGTGCCAACATGCGCGCGGGCGAGGTCATCACCGCCGAAGTCGTTCGCATCGAGCACAACCATGTGGTCGTCAACGCCGGTCTGAAGTCCGAAGCCTACGTGCCGATCGCAGAATTCAAGAACGACCAGGGCGAACTCGAAGTCCAGGTCGGTGACTTCGTGTCGGTCGCGATCGACTCGGTCGAAAACGGCTACGGCGACACCCTGCTGAGCCGCGACAAGGCCAAGCGCCTGGCTTCGTGGATGGCGCTGGAAAAGGCCCTGGAATCCGGCGAATTCGTCACCGGCACCACCGGCGCCAAGGTCAAGGGCGGCCTCAAGGTCATGGTCAACGGCATCAGCGCCTTCCTGCCGGGCTCGCTGGTCGACAGCCGTCCGACCAAGGACCTGACCCCGTACGAGAACAAGACCCTGGAATTCAAGGTCATCAAGCTCGACCGCAAGCGCAACAACGTCGTGCTGAGCCGCCGTGCCGTGGTCGAAGCCTCGATGGGCGAAGAGCGCGCCAAGCTGATGGAAACCCTGCGCGAAGGCGCGATCGTTTCCGGCGTGGTCAAGAACATCACCGAATACGGTGCCTTCGTTGACCTCGGCGGCATCGACGGCCTGCTGCACATCACCGACATGGCATGGCGCCGCGTGCGTCACCCGTCGGAAGTCGTGACCGCTGGCCAGGAAATCACCGCCAAGGTCCTGAAGTTCGACACCGAGAAGCAACGCGTCTCGCTGGGTCTGAAGCAGATGGGCGACGATCCGTGGCTGGGCGTTTCGCGCCGCTACCCGTCGAGCACCCGCATGTTCGGCAAGGTCACCAACATCGCCGACTACGGCGCCTTCGTCGAGCTGGAACCCGGCATCGAAGGTCTGGTGCACGTGTCCGAAATGGACTGGACCAACAAGAACATCGCTCCGAACAAGATCGTGTCGCTGGGCGACGAGGTCGAAGTCATGGTGCTCGAGATCGACGAAGACAAGCGTCGCATCTCGCTGGGCATGAAGCAGTGCAAGGCCAACCCGTGGCAGGAATTCGCGCAAAACACCAAGCGCGGCGACCGTGTCAAGGGCCCGATCAAGTCGATCACCGACTTCGGCGTCTTCGTCGGCCTGGCTGCCGGCATCGACGGCCTGGTCCACCTGTCCGACCTGTCGTGGAACGAAACGGGTGAAGCCGCCGTCCGCAACTACAAGAAGGGCCAGGAAGTCGAAGCCATCGTTCTGGGCGTGGACGTGGACCGCGAGCGCATCAGCCTGGGCATCAAGCAGCTCGACAGCGACCCGTTCACCACCTTCGTGTCGATCAACGACAAGGGCCAGACCGTCACCGGCAAGGTCAAGACCGTCGACGCCCGTGGCGCCGAGATCGACCTGGGCGAGGACATCGTCGGCTACCTGCGCGCTTCGGAAATCTCGCGCGACCGCGTGGAAGACGCCCGCAACGTGCTGAAGGAAGGCGATGAAGTGACCGCGGTCGTGGTGAACGTGGATCGCAAGACCCGCAACATCCAGCTGTCGATCAAGGCCAAGGACATGGCCGAGCAACAGGAAGCCATGGCTTCGCTGAGCCAGACCGCTGGCAACGCCGGCACCACCAGCCTGGGCGCCCTGCTGCGCGCCAAGCTGGACAGCAACAACGGCTAATCCCTAACCGTTAGCGCCAGGGCCCGGCGCGCTCATCGCGCCGGGCCTTTTTCCTTGCCTTCACGGATTTCATCCCCATGACCCGCAGCGACCTCGTAGAAGCCCTGGCGGCACGCTTCGCCCAACTCGGACAGCGAGACGCCGAACTCGCGGTCAAGGCCCTGCTTGAGGCCATGGCCGATGCGCTGACCAGGGGCCAGCGGATAGAGGTCAGGGGTTTCGGCAGCTTCTCGGTCAACCACCGCCCGGCCCGCATGGGCCGCAACCCACGCTCGGGCGAGAGCGTGGCGATTCCCGACAAGCGGGTACCGCATTTCAAGCCCGGCAAGGCCCTGCGCGAGCAGGTCGACGGCGCCCCGCGCCCCGGCGGTCCCGGCTGAGGCCCTCGCCGCTACAATCCCCCGACCACCGGGGAAAAGCGTGAAATACCTACTGTGGCTGCTCAAGGCAGCCATTTTCTTTGCTCTGTTCGCGTTCGCGCTCAACAACCAGGACCCCGTCCTGCTCAGGCTGTTCGGCGCGCAATGGGAAGCACCGCTCGTGCTGCTGCTGCTGGCCGCGCTCGTGCTGGGCGTCTTCCTGGGCATGGCCGTGATGCTGCCGCCGTGGCTGCGCGCGCGCCGCGCCGCCCGCGCACCGACGACCACCGACGCGACGGCTGAGGCCCCGCCTTCCGAGACCACGCCCCATGGGATTTGACTACAGCTGGCTGCTCTGGAGCCTGCCGCTGACTTTCGTGCTGGGCTGGCTGGCCTCGCGCTACGACCTGCGCCAGTGGCGCGCCGAGCGCAAGCAGAACCCGAAGGCCTATTTCCGCGGCCTGAACCACCTGCTCAACGAGCAGCAGGACCAAGCCGTGGACGCCTTCATCGAGGCGGTGCAGAACGACCCCGACACCTCGGAACTGCATTTCGCGCTCGGCAACCTGTTCCGCCGCCGCGGCGACTACGAGCGCGCGGTGCGCGTGCACGAGCACCTGCTGCAGCGCGGCGACCTGACACAGAAGGACCTGATGCGGGCGCAGCACGCGCTGGCACAGGATTTCCTCAAGGCCGGCCTGCTCGACCGGGCCGAGGCGGCGCTGCGCAAGCTCGAGGACACCGAGCACGCGACCGAGGCGCTGCTGGCGCTGCTGGCGATCTACGAGCGCTCGCGCGACTGGGAACAGGCGGCCGACGCCGCCAGCCGGCTGGAGGCGCGCGGCTGCGGCTCGTTCGAGCTGCGACTGGCGCATTACCGTTGCGAGCAGGCCGAACAGCTGCGCAAGCAGGGCAGCCTGGTCGAGGCGCTGGCCCTGCTGGAGACGCTGGTGCAGCGCACGCCGAAATCGGCGCGGGCCTGGATCTCGCTGGCCGACTTGCGCCAGTCGCTGGGCGATACCAGCGGCGGACTGCAGGCGCTGCACCAGCTCGCCGCCCAGGCGCCGCAGCACCTGCCGCTGGTGGCTCACAGCCTAGCACAATGGTCCAAGCTCAACCGGCAAGGCGGGGACGCCGAGCGGGTGCTGCGCGGCTGGCGCGATCAGCATGCGCCTTCGCTCGACGTGACACAGGCGCTGGCGCTGCTGCAGCCCGATGGTGAACAGGCGCGCCAGCTCTACATCGAGCACCTGCAGCGCGAGCCGTCACTGGTCGCGGCAACCTTCTGGCTGGCCGGCGAGCATTTCGGCCAGCCCGAGGAGGAAAAGCGCGTCAGGCAGGCGTTGGAGCGCGCCTGCGAACCGCTCAAGCGCTACCGCTGCGCCGCCTGCGGCTTCGAGGCGCGCCAGTATTTCTGGCAATGCCCGGGCTGCCAGAGCTGGGACAGCTACCCGCCGCTGCGGGTCGAGGAACTCTAAACCTTTCACACGCCATGAATCTCGAAAAAGTCATCTTCGGTTTCTTCATCGTCCTGGCCGCCACGCTGAACTTCGGCTTCTTCATCGGCGACATCGACAACCCCGTGCACCACCATATCTACGAGCTGTTCGCCGCCGTGGTGGTCAACCTGATCGCGACCATCCTGAAGCTCGGCGACCGCACCCAGATCGGCGCGGTCCACCTCGCGACCAGCCTGGTGGCCGACCTACAGCTGATCGCGGCCGCCATGGTCTGGGGCTACGCCGAGCATGTATCGCAGACCGGCATGACGCCAGAGGTCACGACCAGCATCGTCTCGCTCTCGGGCGGCGCGCTGTTTGCCAACGTGGTGTCGGTCGTGATCCTGATCGCCGAGACCATCATGCAGCGCCGCTGAAGCACGCCCATGAAAGCCGGCCAGGAAATCAGCACCATCTTCCTGGTGCTGCGGCGCGTGCGCGGTACCTTGATCGCGCTGGTGCTGATCTACGCGATCTCGGTGCTGGGGCTCACGCTGGTGCCGGGTCCGCCCGACGCCAACGGTGCCGTCACGCACATGAGCTTCTTCCATGCCTTCTACTTCGTAAGCTACACGGCCACGACCATCGGCTTTGGCGAGATCCCGAACGCCTTCTCGGAGCAGCAGCGGCTCTGGACCCTGGTCTGCATCTATCTGTCGGTGATAGGCTGGGCGGTCTTCATCGGCAAGCTGCTGCAGATGTCCGCGGACGCCAACCTGCAGCGCGCGATCCGCACCAGCCGCTTCGCGCGCAGCGTGCGCAGGCTGCGCGAGCCCTTTTACATCGTCTGCGGCTACGGCGAGACCGGCCACCTGATCTGCCATGCGCTCGACCAGCTGGGCTACCGCGTCGTCGTGATGGAGGTCAATGGCGAGCATCTGGCGGAACTCGAACTGCAAAACCATATCGCGGACATGCCGGCGCTGGTCGCGGATGCGGCCAACCCGAGCCTGCTCAAGCTCGCCGGGCTGCAGCACTGGCATTGCCGCGGCATCGTGTCGCTGACCGACGACGACGACGCCAACCGCACCATCGCGCTGGCGACCCGACTGCTGGCCCCGGATCTGCCGGTGCTGGCGCGCGCCAGCGGCCAGGCGGCGGCGGCCGACATGGCCTCCTTCGGCACCCACCATGTCATCGATCCCTACCGCAAGTTCGGCGACTACCTGGGACTGGCCATGCATGCCCCGGCGGCCTACCAGCTGCTGCTGTGGCTGACCGGCCTGCCCGGCACCACGGTGGAACGCCACCGCAGCCCGCCGCACGGCCACTGGATCCTGCTCGGCTACGGCCGCTTCAGTCAGGGGCTGGCGGCCACCATCGCGAGCGAGGGCATGCCCGTCACGGTGATCGACCTGCAGCCGCCTAGCGCGTCCAGCGCCGGCGTGCGCTGGGTCCAGGGCGATGGCACCAGCGCCGAGGCGCTGCTGCAGGCCGGCGTCACGCAAGCCGCCGGCATCGTGGCGGCGACCTCCAGCGACGTCAACAACCTGTCGGCCACCTTCACCGCGCGCGAACTCAATCCCGGCCTGTTCACCATCGTGCGCCAGAACAGCATGGACAACCAGCCGCTGTTCGAGCGCTTCGATGCCGACCTGACCATGGTGCCGAGCGAGGTGATCGCGCATGAATGCCTCGCGATCCTGACCACCCCGATGCTGGCCCCCTTCCTGCGGGCGGCGCAGTCGGCTGACTGGTGCGAGCCGCTGCTGCAGCGGCTGACGGCCCGGCTGGGCTGGGAGGCCCCCGAGGTCTGGAGCGTGCGGATTGCCGCGCAGGAGGCGCCAGCGCTGCACCACAAGCTCAACCTCGACGATGGCGTCTGCCTGGGCGATCTGCTCAAGGACCACGCCGACCGCAGCGAGGCCCTGCTGTGCGAGGTGCTGCAGCTCGACCGCCAGGGCCAGCCGAGCCAGCTGCTGCCGCCGCCAGACACCCGCCTGCGACAAGGCGATGAGCTGCTGCTGGTCGGACGCCGCCGCTCAAGAGCCCGCCTGGACCTGACGCTGCAGAATGCGCACACGCTGGACTACGTGCTGACCGGCCGCGAATCCTCGGGCAGCTGGTTCTGGGAACAGGTTGCAACGCCACGGCAAAACCGCAGCGCCACCTCGACCACCTGATCGAGCTCGAAGGGCTTGCCGATGAAGTCGTTCATGCCGGCCGCCAGGCAGGCTTGACGGTCCTCGCGGGTGGCATTGGCGGTGATGGCCACGATGGGCAGCTCTTGCCAGCGCCCATCGTCGCGGATGGCACGCGTGGCCTGCAGGCCATCCATGTGCGGCATGCGCATGTCCATGAACACCAGATCGAAGCCCTGCGGCTGCTGCTGCAACGCCGCCAGCGCCTGTTGTCCATCCAGCGCCACCTGAACCTGAGCGCCTTGCTGACCCAGGATTCCCCGCATGATGATGAGGTTGACCGAGGTGTCATCCACCACCAGGATGCGCAGACCCCGCAGCCGCTGGCCAGTCCGGGGCTGCGCGGCCCGGTCCCCCTCTTCTGTTGTCGCCCGGTCCCGCTCGGCTGTCGCGTCCGGATCGGGAAGGTCCAGCGGCAGCTGCAGCGTGAAGCAGCTGCCCTGGCCTGGCGCGCTCTCGACCCGGATCTCGCCGCCCATGAACTCGACCAGGCGCTTGGTGATCGAGAGCCCCAGGCCGGTACCGCCGAAGCGCCGGGTGGTGGTGCTTTCGGCCTGCTGGAAAGGCTGGAACAGCTGCCCGATCTGCTGCGCCGACATGCCGATGCCACTGTCGCTCACCGCCAGTTCCAGACGCTCGCCGCAAGGGGGCACCTGGGAAGCCGGCAGGCGCCGCACCCGCAAGACCACCTCGCCATGCTGGCTGAACTTCACGGAGTTGCTCAGCAGGTTGAGCAGCACCTGGCGCAGGCGCAGGCCATCGCCCAGCAGCCAGTCGGGCAACCCGGCTGCCGCCTGCACCCGCAGCGCGAGCGACTTCGCCTCGGCCGCCGGCGTCATCATGGCCACCAGATCGCGCAGCAAAGCGGGCAAATGCACCGGTTCCCGCAGGATGTCGAGCTTGCCGGCCTCGATCTTGGAGTGATCGAGGATGTCATCGATGATCTGGCGCAGCAACTGGCCGGAGCTGGCGGCCGTCTCCAGATGCTGGCGCAGCGCCTCGTCGAGCGGGCGGCGCAGGGCCAGTTGCAGACTGCCCAGCACGCCATTGATGGGCGTGCGGATCTCGTGGCTCATGACGGCGAGAAATTGGCTCTTGGCGACACTGGCCTGCTGGGCCCTGACCTTTTCAGCCTCGAGCGCGAGGTTGAGCCGCTGCAGGTGTTCGTTGGCTGCCTCGCGCTCGCGCAGCGCGTCCCGCAGATCCAGGGTGCGCTGGCGCACCGTTTCCTCCAGGATCCGGGTGTGGTCGCTGAGCATGTCGGCCATGCGGTTGAAGGCCCGGGCGGTCTCGGCCAGCTCGTCCTCGCCGCGCACCGGCACGCGGACCGAAAAGTCGCCGTCGGCCAGGGCCTGGCTGGCATCGCGCAGCTTGAGCAGCTGCCGTGTCAACACCCCGCCGAGGACGAAGGAGAACACCGCCACCAGCGCCATTTCCAGGGCCGACAGCGCGAGATACCAGCGCCTGGCCTGGCCGAGCAGGTCTTGCAGCCGCCCCAGATCCATGCCGAACTGTATGCTGCCAAAATTCTGGCCCGCCACCTCCACCGGCAAGACATGGTCATAGAGGCCATCGCCGCTCAAGTCCAGCCGCGCCTCGTGCCGCACCGGCTGGAGCGGCAGCTTGCCCATCTGGGCCATCAGGAGGTCGCCGGGACCCAGCACGCGCATGTAACTGATGTCGCCCGTTGCCATGACATCATTGACCACCGCCTCCACGGTGGCCAGGTCCGATGCGACCATGGCGTCGCGCAGGCTGGCCACCAACAGGCGACTGATGCTGGCCATGCGGCGCTCGACATTGTCCTCGTTGGAACTCTGCAACTGGCTCATGCCGTTCCACATCAGGATGGCCAGCAGCACCGCCTCGATCAGGGCGATGCCGACGATGGTCTTGGTGCGGAACTTCACTTCCTGGCGGCAATGGAGCCGACCGGCTGCCTCAGCCTGAGGGCGCGGATGGCATCCCATTCGCTGTCGGTCGCCGCCACCAGGCCCTTGAAGCTCAGGGGCGCGAGCAGGGCCCGCCCGGCCTCGTCACCATCCAGTGAGATGAAAGCCTGGCGCAGGCGATCGAGCAGCTCGGCGCTCACGCGCGGGTGCAGCGCCAGCGCGTGAGGGGTGTAGGCCGGGGTACGGGAGAGCACGCGCAACTGGGACGAGACCTGCGGCTCCATGGCTTCGAAGGTGCGCTGGATGCCGCCGCCGGCCTCGAACAGGCCGTTGGCCACGCCCTTGTAGACACTTTCGTGGGAACTCACGAAACGGGCCTTGATCGCGACCTGCTGACGGCTGAATTCGGCCCGGGGCAGGATGCTGGCGGCAAAGGCCGCCGGCGCCGGGAAGGCCACCCGCTTGCCCTGGAGCTGCTCCAGGTTCTGGAGCGGACTGTCCTTGGGCACCACGATGATGCCCACCAGCTTGCGGTCCTTTTCCTTCAGAAAGGCCTGGTAGCCGGGCGTCTTGCTGAAGACCGTGTAGTGGTAGGGATTCATGTAGGCGAGATCGAACTCGCCCTTCATGACGCGGTCCTCGAAGGCGGAGATGTCCGACGCGGTGCGAAACGCCAGCTGCACGCGAGCGCGTCGCCCGACCTCCTGCAGCAGTGGAATCCACACGCGCGCGAGTTCGCTGGCCGCCTGCTGCGGCACGATGCCCACGCTCAGGACCGGCGGCGCGGGCTGCGCCCAGGCGACGGGAGCGAGCAGCAAGGACCAGACGGCCAACGCCAGCCAGCGCAAGAAAAAGACCCTTGAGCTCGACTTGGGGGAGGATGCGAGACGCTGACTCATGCGGATGCGAGTGGCAAGATGGGACCCGAAAAAGAAAAAAGCGCCTGGCGGCGCTTTTTCCACGAATGATCTCGTCTGCAGAGCAGCCGTCGATCAAGCGCCCAGCTTTTCCTTGATCCGTGCCGACTTGCCGCTGCGCTGGCGCAGGTAGTACAGCTTGGCGCGACGGACGTCACCGCGGCGCTTGACTTCGATCTTGGCGATCAGCGGGCTGTAGAGCGGGAAGGTACGCTCGACGCCTTCGCCGTTCGAGATCTTGCGCACGATGAAGCCGGAGTTCAGGCCACGGTTGCGGCGAGCGATCACGACGCCTTCGTAGGCCTGCACGCGCTTGCGGGTGCCTTCGATCACGTTGACGCTGACGATCACGGTGTCGCCGGGAGCGAAAGGGGGGATTTCTTTGTTCAGACGAGCAATTTCTTCTTGCTCGAGGATCTGGATCAGGTTCATGATTTGCCTCGGTTTTCGTTCATGTACGGCTGCGCTAGGGGCCTCGACACCAACAACAGGTCAAGGCGGCCGCCAGAGGACTGAAAAGCCTTGGATTATAGCCTATCGGCTGTTCTTGTCGACCGGATTGGCGCGCAGCCACTGTTCGTCGGCCTTGCTCAGGGCGCCGCGAGCACGGACGGAAGCGAGCACGTCGGAACGCCACTGGGCGGTCTGGCGCAGGCTTTGCTGGCGGCGCCAGGCCTCGATCTGGCCATGATGGCCCGACAGCAGCACCGGCGGCACCGGCCGCTCGCCGTCCGGACCCTGCCAGACCTCGGGCCGGGTGTAATGCGGGCAGTCGAGCAGGCCGTCGAGCGCGGGGTTGAAGCTGTCTTGCTGGTGGCTGCCGGCATCGTTCAACACCCCGGGCTGCAGCCGCGCGACCGAGTCGAGCAAGGCCATGGCCGGGATCTCGCCGCCCGAAAGCACGAAATCGCCCAGGCTGAGCTGGATGTCGACACAGGCGTCGATGAAGCGCTGGTCCAGGCCCTCGTAGCGGCCGCAGATCAGGATCGCGCCCTGCTCGCCACAGAAGCGCTCGACCACCGGATGCGCCAGCCGCTCGCCCAGCGGCGAGAACAGCACGGTCGGCGCGAGATCGGTTTCGGCGCGCTCGGCGACCCGGTCGGCACGGATGGCCTGCCAGCAGCGGTACAGCGGATCGGGCTGCATCACCATGCCGGGACCGCCACCGAAGGGACGGTCGTCGACGCGGCGGTAATTGCCCTCGGCGAAGTCGCGCAGCTGCCACAGGCGCACGTCGACCTGGCGGCTCTCGAAGGCGCGCCGGTTGATACCGTGACTCAGGAAGGGAGCGAACAGCTCCGGAAACAGGGTGATGACGTCGAAACGCATGGTAGGCGGGAGCGCCTGCAGCGCTTCAGTAGTCGGGTTGCCAGTCGACCGTGATGCGCTTGCCCGGCAGGTCGACCTGGTCGACGTAGACCGAGACAAAGGGGATCATGCGCTCGAGCGTCTTGTCGTCCTCGGTGTATTCGAGGCAGAGCACCGAGTTCGGGCCGGTCGACAGCAGGTCGCGCACGACGCCGAGGTGCACGCCCTCGCGGTTGACGACGTCGAGGCCGAGCAGGTCGACCCAGTAATATTCGTCGTCGCTCTTGGCGGCGGGGAAGTCGGCGCGCGAGACATGGATGCGCGCGCCCTTGAGCGCCTCGGCGGCGTTGCGGTCGGCGATCGACTCGATCCGCGCCACCAGGCCGTCGGCATGGGTCTTGACCTCGTCGACGACGACGGTCACGACACCGGAAAATGCGTCGAAGCCGCGCGCGAAGCGGGCTTCGGGAGGAAGCAGGAACCAGCGCTTGGCAGCCAGCAGCACCTCGGGGTCGGCGCTGTGCGAATGCAGTCGCAGCCAACCCTTGATGCCCCAGGCTTCCTGCACCCGGCCGAGCTCCACCGCGTCAGGCGGCAGAACGGCTGGTTCGAGGCCGGGCAGCCGAGCCATGATCAGGCGGCAGCGGTGGTGGCGGCAGCCGCCTTGGCGGCTTGCTTGACCAGGCGCTCGACGACGTCGGAAGCCTGGGCGCCCACGCCTTGCCAGTAGGTCAGGCGGTCCTGGGCGATGCGCAGCGGCTCTTCGCCACCACGGGCCAGCGGGTTGTAGAAGCCGATACGCTCGATGAAGCGGCCGTCACGACGGTTTTGCTTGTGAGCGACGACGATGTTGTAGAACGGACGGGCTTTGGAGCCGCCGCGGGAGAGTCGGATAACGACCATGGTTTGTCCTTCGGGTGCTGGTGACGGGGCGCCATCGCCCTGTCGCAATTTTCCGCAACGCCTGAGACACCGACTGACCACCCGGCCAGCGAAACGTTGCAAAGCCGCCGATTATAGCCGCTCAGCCCGAGCGAAACATGAAATAGACCGCGCCGACCATGCACAGCCCGGCCCAGAGGTAGTCCCACTTGAGCGGCTGGTCCAGGTAGACGACCGCGAAGGGCGCGAAGACACCGAGCGTGATCACCTCCTGGAGGATCTTGAGCTGGGCGACGCTGAACTCAGTGTGGCCGATGCGGTTGGCCGGCACCTGCAGCAGATACTCGAACAACGCGATGCCCCAGCTCACGAAGGCGGCGACATACCAGGCCGAATTCGCCTGGCTGCGCAGATGGCCGTACCAAGCAAAGGTCATGAAGCAGTTGGACGCGATCAGCAGACCCACGGTCTGGACCGGAACGGGGAGTTGTTGCAGCCAGTTCATGCGTCAGTCCGCACCCAGTCGGCGAAGGCGCGCTGCAGCTTGGCCACCTTGGGTGCAGCGACCGCCTGGCAATAGCCCTGGTAGGGATTGCGTTCGAAGAAGTCCTGGTGATAGGCCTCGGCCGGCCAGTAATCCGCCAGCGGCTTGACCTCGGTCACGATCGGGCGCCCGAAGGCTGGCTCGCGCTCGAGTTCGGCGATGAAGGCGCGCACCTGTGCTTGCTGCTCGGGGCTGGTGCAATAGACACCGCTGCGGTACTGGCTGCCGACATCGTGGCCCTGGCGATTGAGCTGGGTCGGGTCATGGATGGCAAAGAAGATCGCCAGGATCTGCTGCAGCGGGATCACCTCTGGATCGAAATCAAGCTTGACCACCTCGACGCAGCCGGTCTCGCCGCTGCAGACCTGCTCGTAGCTCGGGCGCTCGGCCTGGCCGTTGCAGTAGCCGGACTCGACATCGAGCACGCCCTTGACGCGCACGAACACGGCCTCGGTGCACCAAAAACAACCTCCACCGAGGACCAGGGTGGCGAGCGACGGCATGAGCGGAATCCTTCACGGTTCGGGGTCGATGGGCCAAGTGACTGCAATATATATTACACACAACAGGCGTTTATCATTTTGCCCGTTATCATCACTGATATTCCAAATTGTTTGATGCTGGAGCACCCGCCTGCGCGCCAGCCCCTATTAGAAAAATCAAGATGAAATCCTGGAAACACTGGGCCTTGCCGGCCCTGGTCATCGTCGCGCTCGCGCTCGGCCTGGCCCGTGCCTTGGGCAAGCGCGAGCAGCAGCAGGAAGCCGCCCGCCTGGTGGCCGCCAGCTCGCGGACGATCGCCGAGCTCACGCTGTCCGAGCGCGATCTGTTCCAGGCCGAGGCGGTCGAGCTGCAACGCAGCCTGCCGTTCACCGGCACGCTCAAGGCGGTGCGATCGGCCACGGTCAAGGCACGCGTCGCCGGCGAGCTGCGCGGCCTATCGGTGCGCGAGGGTGACTACGTGCGCGTCGGCCAGCTGCTGGCGCGCGTGGACGCGACCGAATCCGTGGCGCGGGTGCAGCAGGCCGAGCAGCAGGCGCTGGCCAGCCAGGCCCAGTTGTCGATCGCGCAGCGCCAGCAAGACAACAACCAGGCACTGGTGCGGCAAGGCTTCATCTCGCCGACGGCGGCACAGAACTCGGCCGCCAGCCTCGACGCGGCGCGCGCCAACCTGAAGGCGGCCCAGGCCGCGCTCGACATCGCGCGCAAGACCCTGGCCGACACCGAGCTGCGCGCGCCGATCACCGGCCAGGTCGCGGCCCGGCTGGCACAGGACGGCGAGCGGGTGCCGGTCGACGCGCGCGTGCTGGAAATCGTCGATGCCAGCGCGATGGAGATCGAGGCCGCCCTGCCCCCGGCCGACGCACTGGAACTGCGCGTCGGACAGCAGGCCGACTGGTCGATCGAGGGCATGGCACAGCCGGCGCGTGCCCGCGTCGCGCGCATCGCTCCGAGCGTGCAGGCCGGCAGCCGCAGCGTGCTGGCCTACCTGAGCCTGCCCGCGCAGGAGGGACTGCGCCAGGGCCTGTTCGTGCAGGGCCGCATCGGCCTGGGCAGCGTGCAGGCGGTCGCCGTGCCGCTGTCGGCGCTGCGCAACGACAAGCCCCGGCCCTACCTGCAGCTGCTGCGCGACGGCAAGATCGCGCACCTGAGCGTCCTGCCGGGTGCTCAAGGCCGCGTGGCTGACGAGGACAGGGTCGCGATCGAGGGCCTGGCGCCCGGCACGGTCGTGCTGCGCGCCAGCACCGGCGCGATCGCCGAAGGCACCCCCGCGCGGGCCGCGCCCAAGCCGCCGACCGCGGCAGCACCACGCTGAGCGGGAGGCGGTCTCATGTGGTTCACCCGTGTCTCGCTGCGCAACCCGGTCTTCGCGACCATGCTCATGCTGGCCTTCGTGGTACTGGGCGCCTTCTCGCTCCAGCGGCTGCAGGTCGACCAGTTTCCCAAGGTCGACTTTCCCACGGTCGTGGTCGCGACCAGCTACCCGGGCGCGGCGCCCGAGATCGTCGAATCCGAGGTCACGCGCAAGATCGAGGAAGGCGTCAACACCATCGCCGGCATCAACGCGCTGACCTCGCGCAGCTACGAGAACCAGTCGGTCGTCATCATAGAGTTTCAGCTCCACATCGACGGGCGCAAGGCGGCCGAGGACGTGCGCGAGAAAATCGCGGCGCTGCGCGCCAGCCTGCGCGACGAGGTCGAGGAGCCCAGGGTGCAGCGCTTCGACCCGTCGAGCCGGCCGGTCTGGTCGGTCGCCATCCTGCCCGACGACTCGCGAGGACCGGCGCCGAACGCGGTCGAGCTCACCCACTGGGCCGAGCTGGTGTTCAAGAAGCGGCTCGAGAACGTGCGCGGCGTCGGCGCCGTCACCCTGGCCGGCGCCAGCCGCCGCACGGTCAAGGTGGAACTGCAGCCGGCCGCGCTGGAGGCCTTCGGCGTCACGCCCGAGCAGATCGTCGCCACGCTCAAGCAGGAGAACCAGGACCTGCCGGTCGGCGCGCTGCGCACGCTCGAGCGCGAGCGCATGGTGCAGATCGAGACCCGCGCCACCAGGCCGCAGCAACTCGAACGCCTGGTCGTGACCCGCCACAACGGCCAGCCGGTGCGGCTCGGCCAGGTCGCGCGCGTGGTCGATGGCGCGCAGGAGGTCGAGAGCCTGGCGCTCTACAACGGCCAGCGCACGCTGCTGCTGCAGGTACAGAAGGCGCAGGACGAGAACACCCTGGCCGTGATCGACGGCCTCACGGGCGTGCTGGCCGAGATCGGCACGGAAGTCCCGGCCGGCATCAGGCTGGAGCCGATCGGCGACACCGGCCGGCCGATCCGGGTCGCGGTCGACAACGTCAGCCGCACCCTGGTCGAGGGCGCGCTGCTGACGGTGCTGATCGTGTTCCTGTTCCTGAACTCCTGGCGCTCGACCGTCATCACCGGGCTGACGCTGCCGATCGCCCTGATCGGCACCTTCCTGTTCATGGACCTGTTCGGCTTCACGATCAACATGATCACGCTGATGGCGCTCTCCTTGTGCGTGGGCCTGCTGATCGACGACGCGATCGTGGTGCGCGAGAACATCGTGCGCCATGTGCAGATGGGCAAGACGCCCTACCAGGCCGCGCTCGACGGCACGCAGGAGATCGGCCTGGCGGTGTTCGCCACCACGCTGTCGATCGTCGCGGTGTTCCTGCCGATCGGCTTCATGCAGGGCATCATCGGCAAGTTCTTCCACGAGTTCGGCGTCACCATCGTGGCGGCGGTGCTGATCTCGATGTTCGTCAGCTTCACGCTCGACCCCATGCTGTCGAGCATCTGGCACGACCCCGAGATCGAACACCATGGCCGCGCCCACCAGCCGAGGACGCTCTACGACAAGACCATCGGCCGGCTCACGCAGGCGATCGACCAGGGGCAGGAGCGGCTGACCCTGGCCTACCAGTCCATCCTGAGCTGGTCGCTGGCGCGCAAGAAAACCACGCTGGCCATCGCGGCCAGCACGCTGGTCGCCGCCGTGCTGCTGGTGCCGATGCTGGGCAGCGAGTTCGTGCCGAAGGCCGACTACTCCGAAACCAACGTCGCCTTCCAGACCCCGGTCGGCAGCTCGCTCGAAACCACCGAGGCCAAGGCGCGCGAGGTCGAGGCGATCGTGCGCGAGTTCCCCGAGGTGCGTTACACGCTGACCACGATCAACAGCGGCAGCGCGCAGGGCAAGACCTACGCCAGCCTCTACATCCGCCTGGTCGAGCGCGACCAGCGCAGCCGCAATGTCGACGAGATGTCGGCCCTGCTGCGCGAGCGGCTGCGCTCGGTCGGCGGCATCACGGTCACGCAGGCCGGCCTGCTGGACCCGGTCGGCGGCCAGAAGCAGATCGAGTTCTCGCTCCAGGGCGCCGACCTGCGCCAGCTCGAACGGCTGGGCCAGCAGGCGATGGACCGCATCCGCACCATTCCCGGCCTGGTCGACCTCGACAGCAGCGCCAAGGCGCACAAGCCCACGATCTCGATCACGCTCAAGCGCGATGCCGCCTCCGACCTCGGCGTGAGCACGGCGCAGCTGGCAGCCAGCCTGCGCACCCTGGTCGCGGGCCAGACCGCGGGCAACTGGCGCGCGCCCGACGACGAGACCTACGACATCGAGGTCCGGCTGCCGCTGGAAGGCCGCAGCACGCCGGAACAGCTGCGCCAGCTGCCGCTGGTGGTCGGCGGCAACGCCGACGGCTCGACACGCGTGGTCAAGCTGGAACAGGTCGCCGACGTGAGCGAATCGACCGGCGCCAGCCAGATCAACCGCCGCTCGCTCACGCGCGAGGTCGCCATCACGGGCAACGCCTACGCGCGCTCGGTCGGCGAGATCTCGACCGACATCCGCAAGGAACTCGATGCGATGCAACTGCCGCCCGGCTACCGCTACAGCTTCGGCGGCTCGACCAAGAACATGGCCGAGTCCTTCGGCTACGCGGTCTCGGCGCTGGCGCTGGCCATCATCTTCATCTACATGATCCTGGCCAGCCAGTTCAAGAGCTTCCTGCAGCCGCTGGCGCTGATGAGCTCGCTGCCGCTGACGCTGATCGGCGTGGTGCTGGCGCTGCTGCTGTTCGGCTCCAGCCTGTCGATGTTCTCCATCATCGGCATCGTGATGCTGATGGGCCTGGTCACCAAGAACGCCATCCTGCTGATCGACTTCGCGATCCGCGCCCGCGAGGGCACGCCCGACCACCCGGCCATGGGCCGCGAGGAGGCCCTGCTGCTGGCCGCGCGGGTGCGGTTGCGCCCGATCCTGATGACCACGCTGGCGATGGTGTTCGGCATGGTGCCGCTGGCCTTCGCGATCAGCGCGGGCTCGGAACAGCGCGCCCCGATGGGCCAGGCCGTGATCGGCGGCGTGCTGACCTCCTCGCTGCTGACGCTGGTCGTGGTGCCCGTGATCTACTGCTACATGGACGACCTCGGCGCCTGGATCAAGCGCAAGCTGCTCGGCCCCAAGGCCACACCCAGCGCGGGGGGTCCGGGGACTTGAGGGCCACCTTCAGTAAAATGGACCAGAATCGGCAAACATACCCACCGGAGTATATACATGAGCACTGAAATCGCCTTCGACTTCGACAAGGCCCGCTTCAACATGATCGAGCAGCAGATCCGCCCCTGGAACGTGCTGGACGCCAAGGTGCTGGCCTTGCTGGGCGAGGTCAAGCGCGAGGATTTCGTGCCCGAGGCCTACCAGGAGGTCGCGCTGGCCGACCTAGAGGTCCCGCTGGGCCAGGGCCAGTGCATGCTGGCGCCCAAGGTCGAGGCGCGCGCGCTGCAGGACCTCGCGCTGCAGCCGGGCGACAACGCGCTCGAAATCGGCACCGGCTCGGGCTACATGGCGGCCCTGATGGCCAAGCAATGCGCGCGCGTCGTCAGCATCGAGATCAACCCGGCGCTGGCCCAGCGGGCGCGCGCCAACCTGGAGGCCGCTGGCGTGAACAACGTCGAGGTCCGCACCGCTGACGCGGCGGCCGACAACTTCGCGGCCTGCAGCGCCGGCGCGCCCTTCGACGCCATCTTGCTGAGCGGCTCGGTCGCCGAGCTGCCCGAGGACTTGCTGACCCTGCTCAAGCCGGGCGGGCGCCTGTTCGCCATCGTCGGCCAGGAACCGGCCATGCGCGCCACGCTGGTGCGCGCCGTCGCCGACGGTCAGCACAGCGAACAGAACTGGGACATCCGCGCGCCGCGCCTGCAGAACTTCCCCGCTGCCAGCCAGTTCAAGTTCTGAGCGCCAGCCGTGATCAAGGCCATACGCCCCGCGCAGCTCAAGGACTGGATCGCCGCCCGCCAGGCGGAGGACTCGGACTGCCGCCCCCTGGTGCTCGACGTGCGCGAGCCCTGGGAACTGCAGACCGCCAGCATCCGGGCCGACGGCTTCGAACTGGTCGCCATGCCGATGGCCAGCATTCCGGCAAGACTCAACGAACTGCCGCGCGAGCGGCCGATCGCCTGCCTCTGCCACCATGGCGGACGCAGCGCCCAAGTCTGCCATTTCCTGCACAGCCAGGGCTACGACGAGGTGGTCAACCTGCACGGCGGCATCCATGCCTGGTCGCAGGAAGTCGACCCGTCGGTGCCACGGTACTGAGCTCCCCTAGCCCCCATCACCCAAGCGCCATGCCCCAAGCTCCAGCCAGCACGCTCACCGGCCCGCAAGGCCTGTCTCAGCCCAGCAGTACCCGAACGGTGGTCGCGCGCGCGGCGCGACTGGCTGGCATCGCCATGCTGGTGGGGGCCTGTGCCATGACGGCGCAGGCGCAGAGCCTGGTCGAACTCTACGATTCGGCGCGTGGCCACGACGCCGGCTACCAGTCGGCCCGCGCGCAGTACGAGGCCAACCTGGCCAAGGCCGCGCAGGCGCGCGCCGGCCTGCTGCCGACCGCCAGCCTCACGGCGACGGCTTCGCGCGCACAACTCAACACCACGAGCGCGCCCGAGTCGGCGACGAACCCGAGGGAATACGGCAGCCAGACGGCTGGCCTCAACGTCGCGCAGCCGCTCTACCGGCCGGCCAACCTGGCCAGCTACCGCCAGGGCGAGCAGCAACTGCTGCTGGCCGAGGAACAGTTCAAGGCCGCCGAGCAGGACCTGATCGTTCGCGTCGCGCAGGGCTATTTCGACATGCTCGGCGCGCAGGACAACCTGAACTTCGTGCGGGCGCAGAAGACCGCCGTGGCCGAACAGCTCGCGTCGGCCAAGCGCAACTTCGAGGTCGGCACCGCCACCATCACCGACACGCGCGAGGCACAGGCCAGATTCGATCTGGTCATCGCCCAGGAAATCGCCGCCGAGAACGACCTGCGCGTCAAGCAGCTCGCGCTCGACAACCTGAGCGGCAGGACCGGCACGGCCCCCTGGTCGCTGAAGGCCGGCAGCGCACTGCCCGAAGCGGCCCAGCCAGGCATCGAGCAATGGGTGGCCAGCGCCGAAGCCGAGAACCCGGCCGTGCGACAGGCCAGGATCGCGCTCGAGTTGGCCAAGCTCGAAGTCGACAAGGCCAAGGCCGGCCAGAAACCCACGCTGGACGCCGTCGCCGGCATCAACCGCACGCTCAACGCCGGCGGCAGCAATTCGAGCGCGGCGACCAGCCATGTCAACGGGGCGAGCATTGGGGTGAACTTCAGCCTGCCGCTGTTCGCCGGCTTCGCGCTGCAGAACCGTGTCAAGGAAACGCTGGCACTCGAAGACAAGGCGCGCGCCGACCTCGAGAACGCGAGCCGCAGCGTGGCCCAGGCGACCCGCGTGGCCTACCTAGGCGTGGTCTCGGGCCAGGGACAGGTGAAAGCCTACGAGGCCGCCGAGGCCTCCAGCCAGAGCTTGCTGGAGGCGAGCCAGCTCGGCTACCAGGTCGGCGTGCGCGTCAACCTCGACGTGCTCAACGCGCAAAGCCAGCTCTTTGATACCAAGGCCAGGCTGGCCAAGGCGCGCTATGACCTGCTGGTGGGCGGGCTGAGGTTGCGGCAGGCGGGGGGGGCACTGCGGGAAGAGAATCTCAAGCCGGTCAATGCGGTGCTGACTCCCTAAAAGATGTGAAGCCGCTCATTGAACGCCTGAATCATGCATCGTGCTCAACCAAGCGTTGAGCTCAATACGGGGTCGTGTGGCAACGGCATAATTCTCTTCGGCCAAGGTCAGGTTTGGGTTATAGGCCCGGTCACATGACAACCAATTCTTCCATCGCTGCTGCATATAGCGGACTTCACCGCTGAAGCGTGACTTTTTTTCAGGGGTATCTTCCCGGCCACGCGACACCGATTCGTGATGCACGAGTTCGACATACGGGTTGTAAACGATCCGGTGGCCTGCCTCACGGAGGCGCAGACAAAAATCGACATCATTGAAAGCCACCGCCAAGTGGGTTTCATCAAGACCACCCAACTCCTCGTAGACACGCCGTGGCGTCAGCAGACAGGCAGCCGTCACGGCGGTCAGTTCTTGCATCAGCTTGGAACGTGCCATGTAATGAGGATTGTCTCGTGTCTGGTCCTTGAAGGGATGACCAGCCACGCCGCCGATGCCGACGATCACGCCAGCATGCTGGATCGTACCGTCGGGGTAATACAGGCGCGCGCCCACGGCACCGATACCTGGCTGTACCCCGACCGAAATCATTTCGGTCAGCCAATCGGCATCTAATACCTCGACGTCGTTGTTCATCAGGCAGAGATAGTCGCCGGTTGCATGAGACACCGCCCGATTGTTCAGCCTCGAGAAGTTGAAGGGAGAAGGGTCGCGCAACAGCGTGATGCGCGGATCGATAGCGAAGCCTTCAAGAAGCTCCAAGGCTTCGCTATCCACCGTGCCGTTATCGACGATAATCAACTCGAGGTTATCATACCGCGTTTTTTTCAACACCGATTGCACGCATTGACGCAGCAGCCCCGGACGATCACGAGTGAGCAGGATGATGCTCACGCGAGGCAGCGATTCTGGAAGACCGTAGCGCACCCGGTAAAAAGAGCCGTCTAACTCGGCAGTCGCTCGCACGCCAACACGATCCAGATGCTCTTGGATCGCTTGGCAGCCGTTGATCTGGGCATAAGGCTTACTACCCAGATTCCGGGCAGTGCTGCCCTCATGCACCCGCCAGTGATACAGCACCAGTGGAATGTGGACAATCTGATTGTCGTGCAGTTTTTCGCTACAGCGCAGCACGAGGTCATGGTCCTGAGAACCCTCGAAGCCCTGGCGGAAACCACCTATCGACTCGATCAGGCTGCGGCGAATCACCGCCAGGTGACAGATATAGTTCTGCGATCGCAGAAGGATAGCGTTCCACTGCGGCTTGAAGTGCGGATCAAACCGCTGGCCATCATCGTTGATTTTGTCTTCGTCAGAGTAGATAAGTCCGGCCTCGGGATGAATATCAATTGCCTTGGCCACGGCCGCCAGCGCGAAGTCAGCCAGCAAGTCATCTTGATCCAAGAGTGCGATGAAATCCCCGCAGGCCAGTTTCAAGGCACTGTTCGAAGCGGCCGAGATATGTCCGTTGCGTTCGCGAAAAACGAACTTAACTCTCGGATCTCGCCGCGCGAAGGCCTCGATCGCGGAGCGAACCTCGGGATCGGTTGATGCATCGTCTGCAATGCAAACCTCGACCCGTTGATAAATCTGGCCCAGCACCGATTCGATAGCAGCACTCAGGTGGCCAATGTCCGGGTTATAGGTCGGAATAACAACAGAGATCATCGGCCCACGGTTCTGCCAATGCTTCCGCAAGGCTGTGGCCTGCCCGGTCGAGAGGCTGCCGAAGTCCCTGACCCACCCCTCATAATTGGGAGAAATTTTACTGAGACGAGCTTGTTTTCGGCGTGCAAGCCTGTCCCGGTTCCACCGGGAAATAGTTTTAATAATGGTCATTTATTAGATCAATTGGAAATAAATAATTCTATCGGACGACAGGCGTTCAACTTTGTATTTGAATCCGCCAATTAATTTAAACTATTGAAGTTTTGCGAGCTTGAGGCTGATACAATTTTTTGATTGCACTAACCTTGAATAGCTTGAAGCCAGGGAAAATTCGTCTACTCAAATTATAATCCGAAAACACGAAAACGATGCGCATATGCACGCAGCAGAAGTTGGCATTGATCATATGAGCAGCCCAAGTGATGGGATCTCAGTTGCAGCAACTGAATCGCCTCGGAAGCCCTCCGATTTACCATGAGAGATTTCACCAAATTTCGCGCATGCTTGTGTTTGATGATCTCAGCGTTTGCGGAAGCCAACCATGCCGTCAAGGTTGGTTCATCAAAAATATGCGTGAAGTTGTGCATCCCATGGAAACCGAAACTTGGATGGTAGTAACCATATTCGCAGCCGAAGTCCTTGGCCATCTCTAGTGGTGCGAAGCGGATACCATGCAGTTGCTCTAATTCGGCGCGCCGCTGCACGCAGATCAACATGTCTTCGGGCTCGGTAATGTCAAGATCTTGCATAGACGCGAGGGCGTCGAGCAAGCGCCTTGAGCGTAGCGAGAAGCCGCCGTTGCCCACCATGCCAGGGTGGCCACCGTGGTACCAGGGCGGGCCGATGTAGTCCATCGACAGAAAGTCCGGCCGCCACAGTTCGGGGTGTGTGATAAACCCGTCCCACTGCACGATCAGCACATGTGAGGTGCGAACATGCGGCACTAGCTCTCGCAAAACGATGCGGTTGTAGTCCTTGATGCCTTGCAGTGGTGGTGTGTCAATCCATCGTACACCTGACGGCATGAGATGTTGTGCTTGCTCGCCCTGTGGCCCTAGGAACATCGCGTCACCGAAGCGCGCGGCGGTCAAGCAGCGCTCCATCGCGAAGCGAGCCAGAGGTACCGTACGCGTGTCCACGCAGCACAGTGTCACGTCAGGCAGGTCAAGTACTGGGGGCATCAGCGGTACGTATCAGTTTGGGTCAGATATTGATCCACGTAGTCAGTCACCCCTCGCTCAAGCGAGTGAAAGGACACATCGAACCCAACTGCTCGCAGCTTCGCCATCTGCGCCTCCGTGAAGTATTGGTAATTAGGCCGAATGCTCTCCGGCATATCCACGAACTCGATCTTCACCGGCTTGTCCAGCGCAGCACCGATGGCATTCATCAGGTCGACGAAAGAGCGCGCCTTGCCGGTGCCGAGGTTGAACAGGCCGCTGACCTGCGGATGGTCCATCAGCCACAGCATCACGGCCGTGCAGTCCTTGACATAGACGAAATCGCGCAGCTGGGCGCCGTCGGCGTAGCCCTCCCTGTGCGACTTGAACAGGCGGATGGTTTCGCCATGTGCGATCAGTTCGGTATTCTTGGCCACCAGGCTGCGCATGTCGCCCTTGTGGTATTCGTTCGGTCCGTAGACGTTGAAGAACTTCATGCCGGCCCATTGCGGCGGGCAGTTACCCTCGGCGGCACGCTCCACCGCCCATTTGTCGAACTGATGCTTGGACCAGCCGTACAGGTTGAGCGGCGCCAGCTGGTCCAGTGCGTCGGGGCGCTGGTCGTCATTGAAGCCCTGGCTGCCGTCGCCGTAGGTGGCGGCAGACGAAGCGTAGATCAGCGGCGTGCCGGTGCGGGTGCACCAGTTCCACCAGAACATGGAGGCATGCAGGTTGACGCGCAGGATCTCGTCGCCATCGGTCGAGGTGGTGGACGAATTGGCCCCCATGTGGAACACCGCATCGGCCTGGGCCGGCAGGCGCGCCAGCAGGGCGTCGAGATCACGGTAATCGACCAGGTCCAGGAAGCGTCGCTTGGCGATGTTCTTCCACTTGCCCTGTGTGCCCAGGTCGTCGACCAGCAGCAGGTCGGTGCGACCACGCGCGTTGAGGTCTGCGACGATATTGGAGCCGATGAATCCCGCTGCCCCGGTAACTATTATCATTTAATTAATCCTTTTGGAAATTATATCGATAAATTTGCCGATTGAATCCGCACCATGCCAGCATAAGCACCGTTCTTGGCCATCAGCGCTTCATGGCTGCCTTGCTCGATGATGCGTCCCTCGGACATGACACAGATGAGGTCGGCGTTGCGGATCGTGCTCAGGCGGTGCGCGATCAGGATCAGGGTCTTGGCGTGGCGCAGATCCTCGATCGAGCGCTGCACCACGGCTTCGGATTCGGAGTCGAGCGCCGAGGTGGCTTCGTCGAAGATCCAGATCGCGGCATCGCGGTACAGCGCGCGTGCAATGGCCAGCCGTTGGCGCTGGCCACCCGACAGCATGCTGCCGTTGGTGCCGACCAGAGCGTCCATGCCTTCGGGCAACTTGCTGACATGGTTCCAGAGGTTGGCGGCGCGCAGGCATTGCTCGATCTTGGCCCGGTCCACGCCCAGCGGACTGGCGTAGGCCACGTTCTGCGCGATGCTGCCATCGAACAGCACGATGTCCTGCGACACCACGGCGAAGTGCCGCCGCAGGCTGGCGAGCTTGAGCGATTCGATCGGCTGGCCATCGAGCAGCACCTCGCCGCTGTTGACATGGGCAAAGCGCAGCAGGGTATTGACCACCGTGGTCTTGCCGGCCCCCGATGAACCGACCAAGGCCACGGTCTGTCCGGGCGCGATGTGCAAGTCCAGGCCATCGAGCGAAGGCGTGGCTGCCTCCTCGTATTGCACCTTGACCTGGTTGAAGTCGATACGCCCTTGGCAATGAGGCAGGTCCTGCGTGCCATGGTCGGGCTCCTGCGGCGCATCCATCAAGGAAAAAGCGCCACGCGCAGTAATCAATGCGCCAGTGATCGGCTGGTAGACATCGGTCAGGTGGCGCATGGGTGAGATCGTCATCAGCAAGGCCGTGACGAAGGACACGAACTCACCCACCGTGGCCGAACCCTGGCTGGCCTGCCACAGCGCCAGCGTGATGATGATGGACACACCAATAGCCGCCACCACCTGGGTGGCGGGCGTCACCAGCGAACTGGTGGCGACCTGCTTCAAGGTCATGCGGCGGAACTGGGCCGCCTCGGCATCGAAGCGCTTGAGCTCGAAATCAGCCGCGTCGAAAGTGCGCACGACACGCCAGGCCCGCGCATTGTCGTCCACCGTATTGACCAGCCGCTGCTGCGAGCGGTACTGGGCCTCGCCGACCTTGCCCAGCCGCTTTTGCACCAGCTTGATCGTTATGCCAAGCAGAGGCATCGAAATGAAGGACAGCAGCGTGAGCTGCCAGTTGAGATAGAGCAGATAGCCGACCAGGAACAGCAAGGTGGTTGCGTCCTTGACAAAGGTGATCAGCGAATTGCCGATCACCTGCGAGGCGGACTGCGGGTCGCTGATGACCTTGGTCACCGCCAGGCCCGGGCTGACTTGGGTGAACAATTTGGCGTCGGCGCGCAGCAGGGCGCGCATGAGGTCGCGACGCAAATCGAGCACCATGGCCGAGGTAGCCGATGTCATGACATAGGTACCCGAGAAGTTGAACACCCCGCGCACCAGGAACAACCCAATGATGATGACCGGTACCGACCAAAGCGGAAACTTCAGCCCTTCCTGGAAACCCGAATCGATCAGCTTCTTGAACAGCGCCGGGATGACTGGCTCGACCGCCGAACTAAGCAGGAAAAACACCAGCGATGCCCCGAGCATTCGCCACTGCCGCTTGGCATAGACCACCAGGCGCTTGCCGGTGTCCTTCAGTTCCATCTGCTTCATGCTACGGCGACCGATGTTGGCGGCATGATCAGGTTCAGCACCTGATCGACCGAAATATCGGACAAGCTGGCGGCCCGGACGTTGTACATGCGCGCGGGATCCTGGTCGAGCGTGCCGCGAGCGCCGATCAGGACATAGCTGGGACGACCGACTGCAGCGGCCACGTTGATCATGCCGGTGTCGTTGCCGACGCAGACATCCGCCACCCTGAGCGCCGCGGCACTGCCCAGCACAGGCGCATCGGTGATGATGGCAAAGGCATGGCGCGCAGCCTGCGGGACCAAGGCCTCGATGTCCTTGGCCAGCTGCACTTCGGCTGGGCCGCCAACCAGCACGACACCGGCGCCGCGTTCGATCAGGCGCTGTGCCAGTTCGGCATACCGCTTGACGCCCCACTGCTTGTGGGTTTCGCTGGTGCCAATGGCAAAGGCATGGAGCGGTCTGGGCAGATGCGCCAGTCGCTGCTGCATCTGCAGCAGCAGATCGGCTGGTGGCTCCAGGCTCGGCACGATGGGCTGCTGGCAAAATCCATGAGCGACCATGAAGGCGCTGGCCTCGGGGTAGACGGCCAGTGAAGACCCCTGATAGGCTGGGATGTACGGGCCTTGGCTGAGGCACAGGCGTTGCAGCGGCTTGTAGCCGAAGCCGATGCGGATCGGGATGCCGCTCATGGCGGCAATCAGACCTCGGCTGATACGGCCCGAGAGCAGCACGATGCGATCGAAACGCCCCTGCTTGAGTTGCCGGGCCATGCGCCACATGCCCAACAGACCGGCGTGACGCCCCTTGCGCTTTTCACCGCGACGTGGGCGGTGGTCGTGGTCGATCACGGCCTCGACCCAGGGCTCCTTGCCGATGAAGGCACGCGTCAGCGTGGAGGGCTGCGCCACGACCGTGACCTGGCCACCCTGGCTCTGCTCGGCAATCGCCTTGAAGTACTGGATGTGCCAGATCAGGTCGCCAATGCCGGTGTACTGCAGCAGGACCACGGTACGCGGACGCTTGTCGTTGGTGGGGAGCATGGATAAGCAGGAGGAGAAAGAGGTCAACATTTTGCCTGACGCCACCTGCAAGCCATGAGTCGGATACGGGGCACAAGACGGAAGTCGGCTGTGATTTACCCTGACAATAGGAAGATTGCATGTCTGGCACCCCGTCATGAATTCCCTTTTTTTGCACAATCTGGCCGAGCAGGTCGCCCTGCTCCAGTCCTTGCAAGCTCTTGATACTGCGGTCAATCAAGCTGCCGCGCTCGCCACGCAAGCCCTGCATTCGGGCGGCAAGCTGCTGTTCTGCGGCAATGGTGGCTCGGCGGCCGACAGCCAGCATCTGGCGGCCGAACTGACTGGTCGCTTCATCAAGGACCGCAAGCCGCTGGCGGCGCTCGCGCTGTCCACCGACACCTCGGCGCTGACCTGCATCGCCAACGACTACTCGTTCGACGAGGTGTTCGCGCGCCAGGTGCTGGGCCTGGGTCGCGCCGGCGATGTGCTGGTGGGCATTTCGACCTCGGGCAACTCGCGCAACGTGATCCGCGCCGTCGAGGAGGCCAAGGCCCTGGGCATGTCGGTGATCGGTCTGCTGGGTCGCGACGGCGGCGCCTTGCGCGAGCTGTGCGATGTGCCCATCGTCGTGCCGAGCCCGGCCACGGCGCGCATCCAGGAGGCGCATATCCTGATCGGACACACCCTGTGCGGGCTGATCGAGCAGCAGCTCGGCCTGGTCTGACCTCGGTCTGCGCCCCGCAGGCCACGCTTTGAACGGTTTTCCCTTATGACACTGTATTCACCACCCGGCCGGCCCCTCGTGGCGGCTCGCCGCGTCCTGGTCGTTGGCGACGTGATGCTGGACCGCTACTGGTTCGGCACCGTCGAGCGCATCTCGCCCGAAGCCCCGGTTCCCGTGCTGCATGTGCAGCGCGAGGAAGAACGCATGGGTGGCGCCGCCAACGTGGCGCTCAACGTCAAGACCCTGGGCGGCCAGGTGACGCTGCTGAGCATGGTGGGCCAGGATGAACCCGCGCAGCGCCTGCAGGCGCTGCTGCACCAGCAAGGCATCGCCACCGTGCTGGGCCAGGATCCGAGCCTGCAGACCATCGTCAAGCTGCGCCTGATCGGGCGCGCCCAGCAGCTGCTGCGCGTGGACTTCGAGCAGGAGCCCGACCACGAGGTGCTGTCCCAGATGCTGACCGATTTCGCGCGCGAACTGCCCCGGCATGACGTGGTGCTGTTCTCGGACTATGGCAAGGGGGGCCTGGCGCATATTCCGCGCATGATCGAACTGGCGCGTGCCGCCGGCAAGCCGGTGCTGGTCGACCCCAAGGGCAGCGACTACGCGCGCTACGCCGGTGCCAGCGTGATCACGCCCAACCGCGCCGAGCTGATGCAGGTGGTGGGCAGCTGGCAGGACGAGGCCGAACTGGAACGCAAGGCGCAGAGCCTGCGCGAGCGCCTGGGCCTGCGGGCGCTGCTGCTGACGCGGTCCGAGGAAGGCATGTCGCTGTTCGAGGCCGACCGGGTATCCCATGTCAAGGCCCAGGTGCGCGAGGTGGCCGATGTGACCGGCGCCGGCGACACCGTGATCGCGACCCTGGCATTGATGCTCTGCTGCGGCCTGCCGCTGCAGCAAGCGATGGAGCACGCCAACCGCGCCGGTGGCCTGGTGGTGGCCAAGTTCGGCACCGCGACCGTGAGCTACGAGGAGCTTTTTGCATGAGCCATCTGATGGACAAGGTCTGCCCGCGCAAGGAGCTGCCGGCACGCCTGGCGGCCTTGCCGCGTCCGCTGGTGTTCACCAACGGCGTGTTCGACGTGCTGCACCGTGGCCATGTCAGCTACCTGCACCAGGCCGCCGCGCTGGGCGGCTCGCTGATCGTGGCGGTCAATTCCGATGCATCGGCCAGGATGCTGGGCAAGGGACCGGACCGGCCGCTGAACCGGGCCGAGGACCGCGCCGCCGTGCTGGCCGGGCTGGCGTCGGTGACGCTGGTGACCTTCTTCGACGAGCGCACGCCGGTCGAGCTGATCCAGGAAATCCGGCCCGACCTCTACGTCAAGGGCGGCGACTACGACATGGAACAGCTGGAGGAAACCCGCGTCGTGCGCAGCTGGGGCGGCGACGCGCTGGCGATCCCCTTCGTCGACGGCTACTCGACCACCTCGCTGGTCAAGCGCATCCGCGCCGGCGACAGCGCTGCGGCACCGCGCAAGGCGGCCTTCCTCGACCGCGACGGCGTGATCAACCTGGACCGGGCCTATGTCAGCCGCTGGGAGGATTTCGAGTTCGTGCCAGGTGCGATCGACGCCCTGCGCCGACTGAAAAAAGCTGGCTACGCCCTGGTGGTGGTGACCAACCAGTCCGGCATCGCGCGCGGCTACTACACCGAGGCGCAATACCAGGCCCTGACCGCCGCCATGAAGCAGGCACTGCTAGACGCTGGCGCGGCGGTCGATGCGGTCTACCACTGCCCGCACCACTCCAAGGGCGAGATGGCGGAACTGGCCATCGACTGCGACTGCCGCAAGCCCGCGCCCGGCATGATCCTGCGCGCCGCGAAGGAGCTGAACCTGTCGCTGGCCAACTCGATCCTGGTCGGCGACAAGCCGTCCGACATCCAGGCCGCGCGCGCCGCTGGCGTCGGCAAGGCCTATATCGTGCAGTCGGACAACGCTGAATCGACCACGGGTCTGGCGGGAGCCGATGCGGCCTACGCCGACCTTCGAGGCTGCGTCGAGGCCATCCTGATCGCTTGAGAACTGCGGATCAGAGCAGGCGACGGCGCCCTATCCCCAATTGCTTGGCCAGCAAGAAACGCAGGTGGTAGCGCCACTTGCTCATGTAGACCTTGAGCTTGCGGCCCAGGGGATAGCGCCGGTAGTCGCTGCGACCGCCGATCGTTCAGCCGCAGGCAGGGCTTGGCATTCTTGCCCAGCCGGCTGAGTTTGACGAGATCCCAATGTTCCGGGTTTCTCCCCACAACGCCAGGGTGCTGGCCGACAGGATGGGTTCCGGGGCGAAATCGTCTTCGAGGATCAGTGCACAGTCCAAGTCGCGTTCGACGAGCAGCTGCCAGCAACGCAGGTGACTCAGGAAGCAACCCAGCTCGCCGGCCGTCAGACGCCGGAACCATTCCCCATGCGGTGCCGGATGCGGGTTGAGTCGGCTCAACCAGTCAGGTTGACATCCTCCCCTGTCTAAAGGCAGGGGATTCCTACGGCGCGGAGGGGCATGGCGCCTGACTCCGTCGCTTCGGTGGGTTCCTGTTTCTCCGAGGCGGCACGCCTGGCCCTTGCGGGCCTGGCTTGACTGACTGCCTCTCCACAGGCTGCAACGCGGTGTCCCCGCGCCAGTATGTTGATCGCGCCGACCACATCGGCGTTTTCCTCGTAACCGCATTGCACGCACGCGAATCTCGCTTGCGTGCGCCGGTTGTCCGCCGACACATGACCGCAGACGGGACAGGTCCGGCTCGTGTTCTGCGGTGGCACGGCGATCAGCAGACCCCCATTCCAGGCCAGCTTGTAGTCGAGCTGGCGGCGGAACTCGGCCCAGCCCTGGTCAAGGATGGCCTTGTTCAGTCCCGACTTGGCCCGAACCTGTTTGCCCGGCTGCTCGGCGCTGCCGGCTGCCGACCTGGACATGTTGCGCACCTGCAAATCCTCGATGCAGACCATCGCGTGGTTCTGGCTGATGGCGCTCGTGGCTTGGTGCAGGTAGTCGCGGCGGACGTTGCCGATGCGGGCATGGAGACGCTGGACTCGGGCCTTGGCTTTCTTCCAGTTCTGGCTGAATTTCACCTTGCGGCTCATGGCCCGCTGGTGGCGGCGCAAGCGCGCCTCGTGCTTCTTGAAACTGTTGAGCGGCGCCAGATGGCTGCCGTCGCTTATCGTGGCAAAGCGGGTGATTCCCACGTCGATGCCGATGGCGCTGCTGGCCTTCG
>NZ_JAQTZS010000013.1 GCF_028687635.1 Malikia sp.
ACAAGAGCAAGGCCACCGAGCTGTTTGCCAAGATGCAAGCCGTGGTCGACACCATCGCCGACAAGGGCATCTTCCACAAGAACAAGGCCGCTCGCGACAAGAGCCGCCTGTCCGCCAAGGTCAAGGCCCTGGCCGCCGCCTAATCAGGCAACCATCGCCCGGTTCGATCGCAGGATCGAACCGCGTTTGCCCCGGGTGCGCTGCCAGCAGAACAGTCAACCCAGCAAAAAGCCGCTACCGCAAAACGGGAGCGGCTTTTTCTTTGCCCGGCGCCAGCCGACGGGAAAACCGCCAGGGCCGTTCCTTGAAAAGGAATAAAATAATAAAAATTACATTGTTGCTGCCACTTGACGAAAATTCGACGGTTCGTGAGGTGATCGCGGCTTAAAACCATTGAAGCGTTATGCACTGCAGATCCTGCGGCTTTGAGCTGCCCGACGAAGCCAAACTCTGTACCGCCTGCGGTGTGGAACAGCCCGCAGGACTCACGGCCGCCACCGAGACCGATTCCGGGCTGGCTCAGCAAAGCCCGGTGACTGCGTCCGATGCAACCGACCAGCAAGCGGCCGATGCCCAGGCACTGCTGGCCTTGATAGGCTCCAAGTCGTCCTTGGTCGCCGACCTCGACGCTGGCGCGCCTCCGCGGACAAGCGAGACAGGCG
This sequence comes from Malikia sp., assembly GCF_028687635.1. Taxonomy (GTDB): domain Bacteria; phylum Pseudomonadota; class Gammaproteobacteria; order Burkholderiales; family Burkholderiaceae_C; genus Malikia. The sequence continues at coordinate 663 of NZ_JAQTZS010000013.1, forward strand.
ACGGCACGGCGACGGAGCCAGCGCCAGAGCCCAAGCGCAAGCGCAAGCCCAGGAAGAAGCCCGAGCCAGATGAGGCAGTCTTGCCACCCGAGCCCGAGCCCGAGCCAGAACCAGAACCCGTGCCTGCGCCCAAGCCCAAGCGCAAGGCCAGGAAGAAGTCCGAGCCGCCCGAGGTGGTCTTGCCGCCTGAGCCGGAGCCAGAGCCAGAACCAGAACCAGAGCAAGTTCCAGCCGCAGCGGAACCAGCACCTGCCGCAACGGCCGCACCCATCGTCTCCGAGGACGCCCTGGCCTTGTTCCTGGCGGAAACGCTGGGGGTACCCTCTGCCACGGAGGACAGCAAGCCAGCCGAGAGCCTTGATGAGTCGCTTGAGCAGCCGCCCCGGGCCGCCGAGGATGAAGCTCGATCGGCGGCGGCCAACGAATCCGTCCAGCAGGCCAAGGCCCCTGACGAGATCGTGCCGCTTGCCGACGAAGTCATGACGGCCGGCACGGTGGCAACGGTGGAAAAGACCGCCGAGCCAGAGCCCGAGCCCGTGTCAATGCCAGAGCCAGAGCCAGCCATCGTGGAAGACCGAACGAACATCCCCCTCCCCCCCGAGGAGGCCAGCGCGCTCGCCCAAACGACTGCCGCGCCCGCGCCCGCGCCCGCGCCTGAGCCCGCGCCTGAGACTGGCAAAGCGCCCGATCCCGTGCTGGAACCGCAAGACATTCCATCCCCGCAGCGGCCCGAGCCCAAGCTGAACCACGAACCGGAATCCGCTACATTCAGCGCGAAACCGCTGCCTGCAGCCGGCGTCGAGCCAGTGGCGGCGGTGAAAAAATACAAGACCTGGCTCTATGCGGGAGCCGCCTCGCTGGTGGTCGCTGGCGCCGGCGCAATCGGGTACTGGGGCTGGAGCCAGAAAGCCGTGATCGAGGAGCAGGCGAACGTGATCGCCCGCTATCAGCAGGAAACCCTGATCCGCCTGGCCGACGAAGCGCGAAAGAAAGCCGAGGAGGAAGCGGCCGCGGTGGCAGCCGCCGCCAAGACCGAAATCGAAACCGAAAGCCCGCCGGCAGCCACCGAAGCCGCTGCGCCGACCGCCGGAACGGTCGAGACCGCCAAAACCGGCAAGAACCAGCCAGGCACCGAGGTGAAGCCGCCGCCAGTCAAGCCGAAAGCCCAACCGAGGGAGGACATCGTGCCGGCGGCGCCCAACCCTTCCATGAGGGAGGCGACCCACCACGCGCCGCGCCCGCGCGCGCGCAGCACACCCGAGGAAGCCAGCGGCATGCCGGTGCTGGTGACCCATGCGCCGCGCCCGCGCAGTGCGCCAGTCGAAAGACTCGCGCCGGTCGAGGTCAGATCGGAGCCCGTGGCAATGGTTGCCGCGAATGGCCGCCCCAGCTACAAGCCGGCTACCCAGACGAGCGAGCCATCCATCTCGATCAGCGCCGATATGTCACTGCGGGCACGCTACATGACCGCGACACCGGAAGAGCTGGTGACCCATGCCTCGCAATGCTCGGGCATCAACCCCTGCGCCATGGTCATGATGGCCGCCGCCGACCCACACAACGAGGCCGCGATCCAGGCCGCGATGGCAAAGGCCCAGGCCTACAACCGTGCCCCAACGGGTAACCGCAAAGCCGCCGCCAACCTGAGCCAGCAAGGCCAGGCCGAGCAGCAAAGGGGCAATCACCAGCGGGCCATCGAACTGTTCCGACAAGCCTTGGCATCGGATCCTTCACATGCCGGCACGCTGTCCCTGCTGGCGCAGTCGCTGCTGAGCAGGGGCGAACTCGAAGAAAGCGGCCAGGTACTGGCATCGGCGCTGGCGATAGATCCGTCCCGGACCTCGACCTGGATCGAGGTCGCCGATCTGTTCGCGCTCAAGGGCAATAACGAGATCGCCCACAACGCGATGGTGCTGGCCTACCGCCTATGGCCGGACAAGGTCAGGGCGAGACGGTACTTCCAGGCCAGCGCCCAGAACGATGAACGCCCTGAACTCAGGCCACTCTACCAATCGGCGTTACGCTCGATCCAGAAGATCTCACTCAGAGGCAGCTGACGGCCTGGGGCCGGAGGCGAGTCAGGTGGCGGGAAGGTCGGGTAGCAGGCAGGCCTCGACCACCTGCAGGTCGTTGTCGCGCGCGAAGCCCATCACGAAGTTCCAGGCCATCAGGTCGAAGTCGCGCAGGTCGGCGTGCACCACGACGCACTTGACGCCGTTGATGACCTTGGGAATGCACCAGGGCGAATAGCTGAGGTGGGCACCTGGCAGATTGCCACCCGGTCTGAACTGGCTCATCACGCCCGCCAGCCGCTCCGCCCAGTCACTGGGGCGGAAGGTCCGGCCACTGTGGGTGACACCCTGAATGAAGAATTCTTTGGCGGAGGGAGAGAGCATCGGGGCAGAGTCCTCTGGAAACGGATGGACATGACGGCGCTGAGGATCGCTCAATTCCGTGTGAGGAGTGAGCGAAATTCTATCTTATATAAGACTCAGGACAAGCCATGGCACTTATGCCGGCGCGATATGGGAAGCCGCATCCCGGCGTCATGAAAGCATGCCAGGACTGGACCTAAAATGCCAACAGACGCCATCCGGTCAATGCCCGGGTCCGGCCCGTCCAACACAGACTCACCGTTTTTCACGTTTTTTGGAAACCTCGCCATGTCCAACGCTGCTCCGGTCGAACCGCATGTCATGAACACCTACGGCCGCCTGCCGATCGCGCTCTCGCACGGCCACGGCTGCCGCGTCTGGGACGTGAATGGCAAGGAATACCTGGATGCGCTCGGCGGCATCGCCGTCAACACGCTGGGCCACGCGCATCCCAAGCTGGTACCCGCGCTGCAAGAGCAGATCGGCAAGCTGATCCACATCAGCAACTACTACTACAACCCGGCCACCGAGCAGCTCGCCGCCATGCTGTGCGAACGCTCGGGGCTGGACAAGGTGTTCTTCTGCTCCAGCGGCCTGGAAGCCAACGAGGCCGCGCTCAAGCTGGCGCGCAAGTTCGGCCATGACAAGGGCATCGACCGGCCCGAGATCGTGGTCTACGAGAAGGCCTTCCACGGCCGCTCGATCGCCACGCTGAGCGCGACTGGCAACCCCAAGGTGCAAGCCGGCTTCGGCCCGCTGGTCGAGGGCTTCATCCGCGTGCCGCTCAATGACATCGAGGCGATCAAGCAGGCCACCGCCGGCAACCCGAACGTGGTGGCGGTGTTCTTCGAGGCGATCCAGGGCGAAGGCGGCGTGCACCCGATGGACGCCGACTACATGCGCGAGGTGCGCGCCCTGTGCGACGCCAACGACTGGCTGCTGATGATCGACGAGGTGCAGTGCGGCATGGGCCGCACCGGCAAATGGTTCGCGCACCAGTGGGCCGGCATCCAGCCCGACGTGATGCCGCTGGCCAAGGGCCTGGGCTCGGGCGTGCCGATCGGCGCCGTCGTCGCCGGCCCCAAGGCCGCCAGCATCTTCGGCCCCGGCAACCATGGCACCACCTTCGGCGGCAACCCGCTGGCGGTACGCGCTGGCCTGGAAACGATCCGCATCATGGAGGAAGACGGCCTGCTTGAGAACGCCGCCCAGGTCGGCCAGCACCTGCAGACCGCCCTCGTCACGCAGCTGATGGGCGTGGCCGGCGTGAAAGAGGTGCGCGGCAAGGGCCTGATGCTGGGCATCGAGCTCGACCGCCCCTGCGGCGTGCTGGTCAACCGCTGCGCCGAGGCCGGCCTGCTGCTGAGCGTGACCGCCGACAGCGTGATCCGCATGGTGCCGCCGCTGATCCTGTCGGTGGCCGAGGCCGACGAGATCGTCGCCAAGCTGGTCCCGCTGATCAAGGCCTTCCTGGCCGAACAAGCCTGAGCCCGGTCATGAACGCGTCCATCACTCCCCCGGTGCCGGTCCGGCATTACCTGCAGTTCAAGGACTTCAGCGCCGACGAATACGCCTACCTGCTCGAACGCATCTGGCTGATCAAGCGCAAGTTCAAGACCTACCAGAAGCACCACACGCTGACCGATCGCACGCTGGCCATGATCTTCGAGAAGGCCAGCACCCGCACCCGCGTGAGCTTCGAGGCCGGCATGTACCAGCTCGGCGGCAGCGTGGTGCACCTGACCACCGGCGACAGCCAGCTGGGCCGTTCGGAGCCGATCGAGGACAGCGCGCGCGTGATCAGCCGCATGACCGACATCGTGATGATCCGCACCTTCGGCCAGGAGAAGATCGAACGCTTCGCGGCGCATTCGCGGGTGCCGGTCATCAACGGCCTGACCAACGAGTTCCACCCCTGCCAGATCCTGGCCGACCTGTTCACCTGGCTCGAACACCGTGGCCGGCGCGCCGATGGCAGCATCGACCCGGACGCGCTGCGCGGCAAGACCGTGGCCTGGGTCGGCGATGGCAACAACATGGCCAACACCTGGCTGCAGGCGGCCGAGCTGCTGGGCTTCAAGGTCCATGTCAGCACGCCGAGCGGCTACGAGGTCGATGCCAGCATCGCCGGCGTCAACCGCGGCGACTGCTGGCAGGTGTTCGACGATCCGATGGAAGCCTGCCGTGGCGCCGATCTGGTCACGACCGACGTCTGGACCAGCATGGGCTGGGAGGCCGAGAACGAGAAGCGCATGCAAGCCTTCGCGGCCTGGTGCGTGACGCCCGGGATGATGGCGATGGCGCAGCCCGATGCGCTGTTCATGCACTGCCTGCCGGCGCACCGAGGCGAGGAAGTCACGGCCGACGTGATCGACGGGCCGCAGAGCGTGGTCTGGGACGAGGCCGAGAACCGCATGCATGTGCAGAAGGCGCTGATGGAGTATCTGCTGCTGGGCCGTCTGGCCTGAGCGCGCAGCCGATGCAAGCCCTGCTCGACGCGATCGCGCGTGCCGACAAACCCGCCGAGGCGTCACGCCTGTTCCACGGCCGCGGCGGCCTCTACCCGGGCTGCGAGCACCTGGCGCTCGACGCCTATCCGCCGGTCTGGCTGCTGACCAGCTTCCAGCCGCTGGGCGAAGACGAGCTGGACCAGATCCAGGCAGCGCTGGCCAGGCGCTGGAACGAGATCGCCCCGGGCGAGCCGCTGAACTGGGTCTACCAGTGCCGCTTCGAGGGCCGCACCGACACCCGGCTGATGGCCGGCAGCGTGCCCGAGCCGCATGTGGTGAACGAGCGCGGCGCGCGCTACCTGGTGCACCTGCTCAGGGGCCAGAACCACGGCCTGTTCCTCGACATGGCCGAGGGCCGGGCCTGGGTGCGCGACCACGCGGCCAGCCATCCGCGCCTGAAGATGCTCAACCTGTTCGCCTACACCTGCGCCTTCTCGGTCGCGGCGCTGCAGGGCGGCGCGCGCCAGGTGGTCAACCTTGACATGAGCGCGGGCGCCATCGCTACGGGTCAGCAGAACCACGCGCTCAACGACCTGCGGGGGCGCGCCAGCTTCCTGTCGCACGACCTGTTCAAGACCTGGGGCAAGATCACGCGCGGCGGCCCCTACGACCTGATCGTGGTCGACCCGCCCAGCTACCAGAAGGGCAGCTTCGTCGCCAGCCAGGACTACCGCAAGCTGATGCGCCGCCTGCCCGACCTGCTGATTCCGGGCGCACGGGTGCTGATCTGCCTCAACGCCCCCGAACTGAGCCCGACCTTCCTGCGGGAGCAGATGCAGGAGGCCGCGCCCGAACTGGTCTTCGAGCAGCGGCTGCCGAACCCGGCGGCATTCGCCGACATCTCGCCCGACCGCGCGCTCAAGGTACTGGTGTACCGCGCGCCCGACCTGCCATCACCATGAGCCAATGCCAGAGCTGCGGCGCCTGCTGCGCCAACTTCCGCGTCGATTTCTCGATCTACGAACTCGATACCGAGGGCGGATCCGTGCCCGCCGGCCTGACGGTCGAGGTCAACGGCAACACCGCGCGCATGCGCGGCACCGACCATGTGCCGATCCGCTGCGCCGCGCTGTGCGGCAAGCTGGGCGAGCAGATCGGCTGCGGCATCTACGAATGGCGGCCCTCGCCCTGCCGTGAGTTCGAGGAAGGCAGCGATGCCTGCAACCGCGCGCGGGCGCGCCACGGCATGCCGGCGATCGGCAGCCCCTTCTGAGCCGTGTCATGAGCCGGATCTGGGACATCTCGCCGCCGGTCGCGGCGTCCAGCCCGGTCTACCCGGGCGATGCGCCTTACCGCCGCGAGTGGCAGAGCCGGATCGGTCCGGACTGCGCGGTCAACCTCAGCGCCATCACGCTCACGCCCCATGTCGGCGCCCATGCCGATGCCCCGCTGCACTATGACACGGCGGGACAATCGGCTGGCGGGATGGACCTGGCGCCCTTCATCGGCCACTGTCGCGTGATCCATGCCATCGGCTGCGGCCCCCGGGTGCGGTGGCGCGACCTCGCCCACGCGCTGCCCGCTGACCAGGCCATCCCGGCGCGCATCCTGATCCGGACCTACCGGCGGCAACCCAGGCAGTGGGACCCGGACCTGGCCGGCATCGCGCCCGAAGCGATCGAACGCCTGGCCGGGCTCGGCGTGCGGCTGATCGGCATCGACAGCGCCAGCATCGACCCGGCCGACAGCGTCGCGCTGGAAAGTCACCAGGCGCTGCGCCGCGGCGACCTGCGCGTGCTGGAAAACCTCTGCCTCGACGCGGTGGCCGAAGGCGACTACGAGCTGATCGCGTTGCCGCTCAAGCTGATGGACTGCGAGGCCAGCCCGGTGCGCGCGGTGCTGCGGCCGTTCACGGACGGGCCGCCCTTGGCCATGCCAAGGTAGTACCGCCCGCCGCGTCAGGCGGACTTGAACACCGCGATGACCTGGAGCAACTGCTCGGCCTGGTTGTTGAGGCTGCGCGCCGCGGCCAGCGACTGCTCGGCCAAGGCCGCGTTGCGCTGCGTCGAGTCATCGAGCATGTTGACGGAATCATTGATCTGACGAATGCCACTCGCCTCCTCGCCCGTGGTGCGGCTGATGCCTTCGATGATCACGCTCACCCTGCCCGCGCTCTCGACCACCTCGGAGATCGTCGTTCCAGCGGAACGCACCAGCAGGGTGCCGGCCCCGACCTTTTCGATGCTCGCGCCGATCAGCTCCTTGATTTCCTTGGCGGCGAGCGCGCTGCGCTGCGCGAGCGTGCGCACCTCGGCGGCCACCACGGCGAAGCCCCGGCCCTGCTCGCCGGCGCGCGCGGCCTCGACCGAGGCATTGAGCGCCAGGATATTGGTCTGGAACGCGATGCCGTCGATCACGCCGATGATGTCGCCGATCTTCTGGCTGCTCTCGTTGATGTCGTCCATCGTGCTGACCACCTTGCCGACGACCTGGCCACCACGCTGCGCGGCATCGGCGTTGAGCTGTGCCATCTCCCTGGCCTGGTGCGCGAAATCATCGCTCTGCCGGATGGCGGAGGTGAACTCCTCCAGGCTGGCCGCCGTCTGCTCGATGCTGCTGGCCGCGCTCTCGGTACGGGCGCTGAGGTTCTGGTTGCCCGCGGCGATCTCCTCGCTGGCCGAGCGCATGTGGTCGATCGAGTCACGCATCGTCGTCACGGCCTGCTGCATGCGCTGCAAGGTGGACTGCAGCGCCTGACCCAGCGGCGTGCTGGCCTCGAAACCCTGGGCGTCGAGCGCGATGCCGTCGGGCTGGTTGACGCGCTGCACCATGACCTGCAGCTCAACGCCCTCGCGCGCCACGCGCACCAGACCCGCGACCAGTATCAACTCAAGAGAGGTCTGCACGACGACATAGATCGCGTGCAAGACGACACGCGCGAAATCGGGTTCATTGAGGCAGTAGAAGCCCAGGCCGCTCGCGAGCAGGCGATCGAACAGCAGATGGTGGACGGCGAACAGCACGGCCCCCAGCACGATTGGCCGCCAGTCCAGGTAGACCATCACCAAGGACAGCGTCACGAAAACACCGAAATGGAATTCAACCATGCCGCGCGCGAGCTGGATGTGCAGGATCACGAGACCGACCAGGGTGGCGGTCAGCACCAGGCGCGAACCCAGGCTGGCGCGCGCGGTGAAATAGGCACCAGCGGCCAGCAACATCAGCACGGCCGCGACCACGAAGGCCAGCGTGGACTCAACGAACTGCAGGCCGAGCACGACGGCGCCCACCGCGCCAATGGCATTCGAGAGCAACAGGATCTTGTCGCCCAGCAAGGCACGCTGATCCACGGTGGAAACACTTTGGGCAGCCAAGGTCATGAGTTCACTTTCAGGGGCTGGTGAGGGACGGAAACGAGCGACAAGCCAAGGCGAAGCCGACACCTGGAAGCGGCAGCAGACTCAGCACGTCATGGTCTATGTGCAGAGTGTAACGTTCTCGTCAAAACGGTCAGATCTACCCTTGGTCAGCCGCGATCGCACATCCCATGATCGAGCTGGTCGAGGCGGCGACGGCGCTGGGCTGGCTCGCGCCAGCCGGCGTCGGCTAGCCAGGCACGAGCTCGCGCAAGGCCTGCGCCAGCAGTGGCGCCATCGCCACCACATTGCTGGCATGCGGGATGCAGTCGGTGCTCCAGACCGCGCCGACGCCGGCCTCATGCAGCGCCTGCTCGGCCCCCTCGGCGAACAGCGCATGCGTGACCGCGACATCGACCGAGACCGCGCCCGCCGCCAGCGCCAGCCGCGCGGCCTGCGCCACCGTGTGGCCGGTGCTGGCCATGTCGTCGAGGATCACGACCGAGCAGCCGCGCAGCTCGACCTTGGGCAGCACGATCTCGACCGCTCGGTCACCATGGCGCACCTTGCGGCAGACCGCGCTGTCATGACCGATGCGCAGCGCCGCCTGGCTGATCCACTGGGCTGACTCCTCGTCGGGTCCCAGCAGCAGCGCGCCCGGGCGCTCGCGCGCGATCCAATCGGCCAGCGCCGGGGCGCCGCTGATCCAGATCGGGTCGGGGATTGGGATCGCCTCGCCCAGGGTCGCGATGCGGTGCAGGTGCGGGTCGACCGTGATCACGGCGTCAAACAGCTCGGCCAGGAAGCCGCCGATGACGCGCTGGCTGACCACCTCGCCGGGCGAGAAGGCCATGTCCTGGCGCATATAGGCCAGATAGGGCGTGACCAGCGTCAGGTGGCGCGCGCCAAGCTCGCGCGCGCTGCGCGCGACCAGCAGCAGCTCGACCAGCTTCTCGTTGGGCTGCTGCAGGCCGCGCAGCAGCACGACGCGCTCGGGCAGCCGCGGTGGCAGCCTGAGCTTGAGCTCGCCGTCGGGGAAGCGATGCCGCGCGACGGCGACCGGGGTCAGGCCGGACTCGGCGGCCAGGCGCGAGGCCATCACGGCCTCGTCATCAAAATACAACAGCATCAGAATTCCACGAAAACATGAGGCAGCTCGCCCGGCTGGCCGAGCTGGTAGCCGCTGGATTTGTCACTGGCCTGGCGCGCGAAGTCGAGGTCGGACTGGAAGCCGGCGTGCACGCGATAAAGCAGATCGCCCGGCTGCACCGGATCGCCGAGCTTGCGCGCCAGATCGACCCCGGCGGCGCTCACCTTGGGCGCGCCAGCCAGCCGCGCGATGCGCGCGATCTGCAGATTATCGATGCCCGTGACCACGCCGACCTGGGTCGCGCGGACCTCGAAGCTCAAGGCGCCGAGCCGGGGCCGCTCGTGCTCGAACGGCCTGGCGCCCTGGGCCTCGATGATGGCGCGCATCTTCTCGAGCGCGCGGCCCGAATCGAGGATGTCGCGCGCGATCGCGAAACCGTCGCCGCCCCGGATGTCGGGATCGCATTCGAGCAGGCGGCCTGCCAGGCGCAGCGCCTTCTGGCGCAGGTCCTGCGGCGCGAGCGGGTGGTTCTCGAGCACGCGCATGACATCGCGCGCCTCCAGCACCGGCCCGATGCCGTTGCCGATCGGCTGGCGGCCATCGGTGATCACGACGTCGAGCGAAAGGTCGAGCCGGCGCGCCACGTACTCGAACAGCCGGCGCAGCTTTTGCGCCTCGGGCATCGATCGCACCTTGGCGGTGGGACCGATCGGGATGTCGAGCACCAGGTGGTTGGAGCCGGCGGCGATCTTCTTCGACAGGATCGACGCCACCATCTGCCCCGGCGAATCGAGCGAGAGCGGGCGCTCGACCGAGATCAGCACATCGTCGGCCGGCGACAGGTCGGCGGTGCCACCCCAGGCCAGGCAGGCGCGGTGCTCGCGCACGATCTCCTGCAGCCGCTCCAGCGGCAGCTCGACATCGGCCAGCACCTCCATGGTGTCGGCGGTGCCGGCCGGCGAGGTGATCGCGCGCGACGAGGTCTTGGGGCAGACCAGGCCATGCGCCGCGACGATCGGCACCACCAGCATCGAGGTCCGGTTGCCCGGGATGCCACCGATGCAATGCTTGTCGACCACCAGGCGCTCATGCCAGTCGATGCGGCGACCGGAGGCGATCATGGCCTCGGTCAGGAAATAGACCTCCTCGCGGTCGAGCTCGCCCCGGTTGGTCGCCACCACGAAGGCCGACAGCTCGATCTTGGAATAGCGGTGCTCGGCGATGTCGCGCACGATGGCCTGGAAGTCCTCGCGCCCGAGCCGCTCGCCGTCGATCTTGCGGTGCAGCGCCGAGATCGAGACCGGCGGCTCGGCCTGCGCGATCACCGCCGGATGACCCTTTTCGCAGCCCAGCTGGTCGAACGCATCCTGCGACAGGCCGACCTCATGACACTGCACGATGCGCGGATCGCTCGTGACGTTGAGCGTGGCCAGGATGCGGCGCCCATTGGCCCGGACCTCGACCTTGGACAGGGCCTGAAAGCCCTCGGCGCGATAGACCGCGCAGTCGCGGTTCAGGTAGGCGACGTTCTCGCGGTAGGTGTCGATCGCGACGCGGCGCAGGCGCAGCGGGGCGGTGTCCGGCCGGGTCTGGCAGGGGGTGGCTCCCTCGGCGGTGGCGGGTTCAGCGGGCTTCATGGCGGGCAATCTCCGTGCACGGGGCATGCCCGCACGATACTCCAGTTCAGACTGGCCGCGGCGGACCCCGATAGAGCTCGGGCAGGTCGATCAGGCGCTCGCCCAGCAATCCCATCGCGAGATCACGCCCCCAGCGCAGCGGCCCCGAGGCATGGAAGATGAGGCCGTTGCGGCGCGAGCGCTGCTGGATCCAGCCATTGCGGCGCCAACGCTGCTGCGCCAGCGCCTGCAGCAGGCCGGGCCAGTCGAGCCGGCCCGCCACGCGCCAGCGCGGCTGCTCCAGCAGACGGCCCAGCGTCCAGGCGTCTTCCAGCGCCATCGCCGCGCCCTGCGCCAGGTAGGGCCGGGTCGGGTGCGCGGCGTCACCCAGCAGCGCCACCCTGCCCCGCGCGTGCTCGCGCGGGCCGCGCATCGGCGGGCGAACATTGAGCGGCCAGAGCCGCCATTCGGCCACGGCCTGCAGCAGGCGGTCGAAGTCGCCATGCACGGCCCCCAGCGCGGCGCGCAGCCGCGATGCCTGCGCGGCGTGGTCCCAGCTCTCGGGGTCGGACGGGATCTCGCCCTCGACCACCACGATGATGTTCATCCACTCGCCGGCGCGCACCGGGTAGTTCACCGCGTGCAGCCCGGGCGCCAACCAGACGGTGACCTCGTTGCGGCGCAGGTCCGGCGGCAGATCGGCGACGGGCACCATGGCCCGATAGGCCAGGTCGCCGCTGAAGACGGGCGGGCCGTCGGCCAGCAGCTGGGCACGCACCCGGCTCCAGAGTCCGTCGCAGCCCAGCAGCGCGTCGGCCTGGTAGCGCGCGCCATCCTCGGTCTGCAGCCTGACCCGGGCCTCGTCCTGCTCGAAACCCTGCACCCGCTGGCGCAGCCGGCAATCGACGGACCCCAGCACCTGACGCAGCAGGATCTGGTGCAGGTCGGCGCGGTGCAGGGTCGCGTAGGGCTGGCCGTAGCGCTGGCGTATCGCGGCGCCCAGCGTGAGCTGCCCCAGCAGGCCGCCCGAACGGGCGTCGCGCACACATAAGGCCTCGGGGAAGGCCGCGACCGCGCGCAACCTGGCCTCCAAGCCCCAGTCGTGCAGCACGCGCACCGCATTGGGGCCGAGCTGGATGCCGGCTCCGACCTCGGAGAAGACCTCGGCTTGCTCCAGCAGCGTGACCTTCAGCCCGGCGCGGAGTGCCACCAGCGCGGCACTGAGGCCAGCCATGCCGCCACCCGTCACCAGCAAGTCGTCCATGGCCCCCCCTTAACGCAGCGCCGGCACGGCACGCTGCAACAACAGCATGGCGCTCTCGCCCACGCCGGCGCCGAAGCGCTTGACCAGACGCGAGGCCACGTTCTCGTGCTGGGTGTAGTCGACGATGTCCTCGGCCTTGACCACCTCGCGTGCGACCTGGTCCAGGCTGCCGAAGTCGTCCGCCAGGCCGAGCGCGACCGCCTTCTGGCCGCTCCAGGCCAGGCCACTGAAGAGTTCGGGCGTCTCCTTGAGTCGGTCGCCACGGCCCTGACGCACGACGGCGATGAACTGGGCATGGATCTCGTCGAGCATCTCCTGCGCGTAGGCGCGGTGGGTCGCGTTCTGCGGGCTGAAGGGGTCGAGGAAGCCCTTGTTGGCGCCGGCGGTCAACAAGCGGCGCTCGACGCCGACCTTGTCCATCAGGCCGGTGAAGCCGAAGCCGTCCATCAGCACGCCGATGCTGCCGACGATGCTGGCCTTGTCGACATAGATCCGGTCCGCCGCCGCCGCGATGTAATAGGCGGCCGAGGCGCAGGTCTCCTCGACCACGGCATAGACCGGCTTGTCGTGCAGCTTGCGCAGACGCTGGATCTCGTCGTTGATGAGGCCGGCCTGCACCGGGCTGCCGCCAGGCGAGTTGATCAGCAGCACGATCGCCTTGGCGCCCTCGTCCTCGAAGGCCGTGCGCAGCGAGCCCAGGATGAACTGCGCGCTGGCCTCGGTGTCATGCGAGATCTCGCCACGGATCTCGATCATGGCGGTGTGCGGCGTGGTGATCGCCGCGCCGTCCGGCATCTCGCGATAGGCCAGCCAGAGCAGCACCGACAGGAAAGCCAGCCAGAGCAGGCGCAAGCGGACCTTCCAGCGCCTGGCGGCGCGCTGCTCTTCGAGCGCGGCAAAGGCCAGCCGCTCCAGCGTCTTGCGTTCCCAGCCAGCCTCGGCGGCGGGAGCCGTGGGAGTGGGAATGGATGAAACGGGATCGCTGGCGGGGGCCTGTACGGGGTCTTGCATGGGAGGAATCTGGTGTCGTCGGGCGCGGGGTCCTGCCCTGACTGCCAGCACAAGACGCCATCCCGCTCCAAGAGTGCTATTTTCACCAGCGGACGACGCCCCGTCCCGCCAACCGAGGTCGTGGTGTCGGGTAAAAACAACGCTCCAGAGGCCCGATCATGCCGGATCGAGGTGGCAAGAATCCTGACAATAGCGGTCATGACGCAACAACACCCACTGTCCCACGGCGCCCGCGCGCTGGTGCTGGGCTCGACCTCGCGCTACCGCCGCGAGCTGCTGCAACGCCTGCGCCTGCCGTTCGAGGTGCTGGCCCCCGAAGTCGACGAAACCCCGCTGCCCGGCGAGGCACCGGCCGCGCTGGCGCAGCGCCTGGCGCTGGCCAAGGCGCGCGCCGTCGCCGCGCAGCGCCCCGACGCGATCGTGATCGGCAGCGACCAGGTCGCCGACCTCAACGGCGAGCCGCTCGGCAAGCCCGGCAACCACGAGCGCGCCGTCGCCCAGCTGCGCCGCATGAGCGGCCAGACCGTGCTGTTCCAGACCGCTCTGGCGGTGGTCTGCCAGGAAACTGGCTTCGAGGCCAGCGAGCTCGCCGTGGTCGAGGTCGTGTTCCGCACGCTCGACGACGCCACGATCGAGCGCTACCTGCGCGCCGAGGAGCCCTACGACTGCGCCGGCAGCGCCAAGAGCGAGGGGCTCGGCATCGCGCTGCTGGAGCGCATCGTCAACGACGACCCGACCGCGCTGATCGGCCTGCCGCTGATCCACACCGCCCGCCTGCTGCGCCAGGCCGGGCTGCAGCTGCCATGAGCGCGGCACAGCCACGCGGCAAGCTGTATCTGGTGCCGACGCCGCTGGACTTCGGCTGCGAGGTCGACGCCGGGCTCGGCGCCGCGCTGCCAGATCAGACCATTGCCATCGCCGCCGGCCTGACGCATTGGATCACCGAGAACGCCAAGAGCACGCGCGCCTTCCTGAAACGGGTCGGCGGCTTGCGGGAACTGGCCGCGCCGCTGCAGGAGCAACGGATCACCGAGCTGCCACGTCAGGTGCACAAGAAGGGCGACCACGACGTCGGCGGCGGCTTCGACGCCAAGCCGCTGCTGGCCGCCGCGCTGCGGGGCCAGGACATCGGCCTGGTCAGCGAGGCCGGCATGCCGGCGATCGCCGACCCTGGGTCATCGGTGGTGCGCGCCGCGCACGCGCTGGGGCTGGAGGCGGTGCCGCTGGTGGGGCCGATCTCGCTGATGCTGGCGCTGGCCGCCAGCGGGCTGAACGGCCAGAACTTCGCCTTCGTCGGCTACCTGCCAGCCGACGCCACCGGCCGCGCGCAGCGCATCCGCGAGCTCGAAGCCTTGGCGCAGAAAACCGGCCAGACCCAGCTTTTCATCGAGACGCCCTACCGCAACGCGGCGCTGCTGCGAGGCCTGCTGCAGACGCTCAAGGGCACGACCCGGCTGGCGGTCTGCTGCGGCATCACGCTGCCGCAGCAGCGCGTGCACAGCGGGCTGGTGGCGGATTGGAAGCAGCGTGCGCCCACGCTGCCGCTGGAGCTGCCGGCGGTGTTCTTGATCGGGAAGTGAACTTTTCGATCAGGTGAGGCCGTGCGGGGGCGGGTCCATGGCCTCATCTGTCCGTTACGCGGCCAGCAAATCGGCCATGGGCCTGCCCCCGCACGGCCAAAAACTGGGTGGCCAACGTCCTTCTGCCTGCTCAGAGTTGCTGGTGTGAACCGTCGCAGAAGGACTGCTGCTGGCTCTCGCCACAGGCACACCAGAAGTAGCTCTTGCCCGCCTCGACCTCGACCGGGTAAGGAGCTTTTTGTGCGATGTGGGGTTGCATTGTGAAACTCCCGTTGTTGGACCGAATGGCTCAGGCAGCGAGCTGGCTGGCCTGATGCGCCTTCAGACGACGGCGCAGCTTGCGCATGTAGCCGAAGGCGGCAAAAGCCCCCAGGATGGCAGGCGGGGCGGGAACCTCTTGGTTAATTACAGTCTGGCGCACAGCCCAGTCCTCGGAGCCTGACGAAGCACTCACACCACTTTTTCCTGCGGCGGTTGCCAAATTAATTGCCGCCTGACAATTGGCATCGTAATCTGCATCAGCAGTTGTCGAACAGCCGAACCTCGTATAGAAGAAGACATGGGTGCCTGCCGCTGGATTATAAATTCGCGGCAAATAGACTGTCATGTCCGGACGCCCCCCTCCCGACCCCAGCAAGCCGTAATCAAGCAAGATCGCTCTATCAAAAGGATCAAGATCACCATCAGTGTCAGTGTCTTTCAAATCCAGATCAAAAGCCTTTATCGTTTGGTGACCCGCATTGGGATCGGTCAGCGTCGTGGTAGCCCAAGACTCCAGTGTCGACTGCTTGCCATCAAAGCCTGTGAGATTAGGACTATCAGAGATATAAACCTTCAATTCCGATAGGATGACATACGAAGGGTCATTATCCGGCTCATTCACATCCAGCAAAAACTCGCGGTAGAACTTGTCACGATAAGGATCAGCCAGTCCCGGTATGTTGTAGCCACTAAGAACCGAACTCTCCTCTCTCCTCAAGCTATGAGTCCATGTCCCTGCAGATTCGTCGTATTGAAGATCACTCTGTTTCAGATCGCTATTGATACCTCTTTCAACCGGTGAATCCTGAACTCGAAGGAATGGCTGCATGACACCCGCTCCCGAACTACCCACCCAGTAATTAGGCTGCGCCGTCGTAAATACACCCGCAAAATCACCGATATATGGAAAGATTTCCGTCTTGTTCAGGCTCCCCGTCAAATCGATGAGTTGCTGAGCATGCACTGGAACGCTCGTCAGCACTGACACCAAGCCAGCCAGCGCAATGATTGATTTTTTTGTTTTCAACATACCACCTCCCAAGAAAGTTAATCAGATTCAATCCATAGCAGAAATTACCTGGCATACACACCGATCCAAGCTGCTGGGCAGCCAAGAAAACAAGCCAACCCAGCCACACTCCACGCAACCGTGGCTGATCCTAGATGCACCACCATCAAGTGTCAATATACTCATTTAACCCAGGACATCCCGCAGGAATAGAGGACAAATATCCTATAGGCCTGCTATCTGGGGCTGGGCCAAGATGCACGAATTGCCCGCATCCATTCGGAGACTGCTTGCCAACTGCGGCCTATCATTCCCCTGAAAAGAAGCCATCAGCTCAACAGCCCGGACAAGATTCATCCAATATGAAATACGGCTTTATCGCTAAAAACAGCAAATATATCAAACGAAGGGAGGAAATCAATGGACAACGACAGGTACTCGATAGGGATCGGTGAACAAGCTGCGGCCAGCAGATGGCGCGCAGGCAGTTCCCGGCTGGCGTGGCTCGTGCTGCTGATCACCCCGTGCTGGCTGGCGTCGACTGGCCACGCGCAACAGCTCGCCACCGAGCCCAGTGGCAAACGCGTCGCTGCGCAGGTCAATGGCGCCGAAATCAGCCTGGCTGAAGTCGATCTGCTCTACCGCCGCTCCGCCGCCCCCAACATCCCGCCTGCCGCCGCTGCGGCCCAGCGCCGCGCCATACTGGAGCAGCTGGTGCACACCGAGCTGATGGCGCAGCGTGCGGTATCCATGGGCATGGACACCAACCCCGACCTCAAGGTCGAGGCCCGCCTCCAGCGGCGCCAGGCCCTGGCGCGACTGTTCGAGGCCAAGGCGGTGACGCTCATCCCGGGGACAACGGCCGAGATGGTGCGCCAGACCATCGCGGATAACCCGCTGGTTTTTGCGCAGCGCCATATGATCGAATTCGACCAGGTGCAGCTCGCGCCCGCCGACAAGGCGCTGCTGAAGAAGCTGGACGGTGAGGCCGCCAAAGGCGCCAGCCTTGAGCGCCTGATCGAGCTCGCGCAGGAGGCCGGCGCCAAGCCACGCCGGGTGCTGCGCAAGCATTCGACCGAAAGCATTCCGCCGATACTGGCCCGGGCCATGCTGGCCTCCAAGCCTGGCAAGCCGATCGCCGCCATCCTCGATGAACGCAGCGGCGTCCTGCTGACCGTACGCTCGGCCACCCCGACTCCGCTCGTCGGCCAGGCCGCCGAAAAAGCGGCAGCAGCACTCCTGAACCGACAGCGCAGCCGGGCCGGTCTAGCAGGCTTCAGGGCACAATTTGCCAAGACGGCCTCGATCAACTACTACGGCGAATTCGCCGCCGGTGCCCAGCCCCTGCGCGCTGACAGCGCAGCACTGAAGGACGAAACTGCTGATGCGACGGGGCCGGAAACCCTCGGTCTGGCACTGGATGCCGTACCGTTGCGCGGCACTCCGATTGCACTGACCGCTGCAAGCGCGCTGCTGGTGCTGGCATCCGTCACGCTGGCGGTGCTGCTGCTGCTCACGAGCTTGCGCTGGATCCGTGGCGAGTTCTGGCTGCCGCGCCTGCGCTTCTGGCGCCAGCAAACCCAGCCTGAACTGCTTGTGCCCACCCCGGTGGCAACACCGCCCATGTCGGACGACGACGCGCCCGAAGTGCCGAGCGAGACGCTGCAGGAGGAGGAGCGTGCAGGTCTGCTCGGCCACCTGTTCCTGCTGTCATGGGTCGGCGCCAGCCTGGCACTGCTGGGCTGGCAGTTGCTCATGGTTTGGCAGCGCCTGCCCTGGTGGCTGCTGTCACTGGCGACATTGACCGGCCTGCTGCTGGGTGCCGTGGCAAGCCATGGGTTCGCCCAATCGAACCTGCGCCTGTGGCAGCGTCAGAGGATCTGGTGGCAGCCGCTGCTGTTCGGGTCGCTGCTGCTGGTGAACGCTTTCATCGGCGGCCTGCTGGCAGCGCTGCGCTGAAACCTGCCACTCAGTAATGGTAAGCTGGCGGGTGAAGTCAATCCTCAAGAAAATTCGACAACCCCCAACCCAGGAAACAAGCAATGTCTTCCCTCAAGAACCAGACTGTCGGCGAAGCCATCGGCTACGAAATGATTCTCGCGGTGCTGTTTGCGTCGCAGGACTGCATCAAGCCCGAGTCGCTGTCCGAGATCAGCCAGTCGCTGATCCACACCAACATGTTCGATGCCGTCGAGTCCATGGAGTCGCACGAGAAGCAGGAAATCATCGATGCCGCGCAAGGCGTGGTCGAGCGCGTGAAGAACCTGGCGAGCGCGATCCGTACCGCGACCGGCAAGCAAGGCGACTGACAGTCGTCGCGGCGGCGAGCCCAGAAGCCCGCCAGTTTGGCCAATGCCAGTCGGTTCACGCTGACTGGCATTTTTCGTTGCCGCCTAAAAAGGAGGCGAAAGCCCATGACGGGGTCGGGACGGGAGCTGACGGCCGATTTGCTGGCCGCGCAGCGGACAGATGAGGCAGGCGCGGCTCCCGCCCCGACCTCGTCTGCCTCCAGAAGCACAAAAAGCGATCAGTGACGGAAGTGGCGCACGCCCGTGAAGACCATCGCCACGCCGCGCTCGTTGGCCGCGTCGATGACTTCCTGGTCACGCATCGAGCCGCCCGGCTGGATCACGCAGGTCGCGCCCGCATCGACCACCACGTCCAGACCGTCTCGGAACGGGAAGAAGGCGTCGCTGGCGACAGCCGTGCCCCGCAGCGTCAGCTTGGCGTGCTCGGCCTTGATGCTGGCGATGCGGGCCGAGTCCAGGCGGCTCATCTGGCCGGCACCGACGCCCATGGTCATGCCGTCCTTGCAGAACACGATCGCGTTGGACTTGACGTACTTGGCCACCTTCCAGGCGAACAGCAGGTCTTCCATCTGTTGCGCGGTCGGCTGCTTGACGGTCACGACCCTGAGGTCGGCCAGCGTCATGTCGTGGTTGTCGGCGCTTTGCAGCAGCAGGCCGGAACCGATGCGCTTGATGTCGACCGCGTTGCGGCTGGCTTCGGCGGCGCCTTGCGGCAGCTCGATCTTCATCAGGCGCACATTGGCCTTGGCCTTGAACACGGCCAGCGCCTCGGGCGTGAAGTCGGTCGCGATCAGCACCTCGACGAACTGCTTGGAGACCGCCAGCGCGGCCTCGCCGTCGAGCGGGCGGTTGAAGGCGATGATGCCGCCAAACGCGCTGGTCGGATCGGTCTGGAAGGCCTTGCCGTAGGCTTCGAAAGGATTGGCGCCCACGGCCACGCCACAGGGATTGGCGTGCTTGACGATCACACAGGCGGGCACGTCGAAGCTCTTGACGCATTCCCAGGCGGCATCGGCATCGGCGATGTTGTTGTAGGACAGCTCCTTGCCTTGCAGCTGCACGCCGGTGACCAGCGAGCCCTGGGCCGGGTTCATGTCGCGGTAGTAGGCGGCGCTCTGGTGCGGGTTCTCGCCATAGCGCAGGTCCTGCAGCTTGACGTAGTTGGCGTTGCTTTGACCCGGGAAGGCCAGGCGCTGTGGCTCGGCTTCGTCGCCCGGCACGCCAGCGCTCAGGTTGACCGAGGACAGGTAGTTGCTGATCGCGGCGTCGTAGTTGCTGATGCGGTTGAAGGCAGCGACCGACAGCTTGAAGCGGGTCGTGCTGCTGATGCCGCCGGCCTTGAGCTCGGCCACGACTCCGGCATACTGACCCGCGTCGGTCAGGACCGCGACGTCCTTCCAGTTCTTGGCGGCGGAGCGCACCATGGCCGGGCCGCCGATGTCGATGTTCTCGATCGCATCACCCAGCGTGCAGCCAGGCTTGGCCACGGTGGCCTCGAACGGATACAGGTTGACCACCAGGATGTCGATGGTGCCGATGTTGTGCTCTTTCAGCGCCGCCATGTGCTCGGGGAAGTCACGGCGTGCCAGCAAGCCGCCATGTACCATCGGGTGCAGGGTCTTGACGCGGCCGTCCAGCATCTCGGGGAAGCCGGTCACCTCGGCGACCTCGGTCACGGGCAGGCCGTTGTCGGCCAGCAGCTTGGCGGTGCCGCCAGTCGAGATCAGCTGCACGCCCAGGGCATTGAGTTCGCGCGCGAGCTCGAGCACGCCGGTCTTGTCGGAGACGGAAAGGAGAGCTTTCATGGGTTTTCCAGAGTGAGTAAACAGTAATGCGGTCGCCGCGGCTTCAGCCGATCAGGCCATGCTCTAGCAGCTTCTTGCGCAGGGTGTTGCGGTTCAGGCCCAGCCAGGCTGCGGCACGCGACTGGTTGAACTGGGCACGCGCCATCACGACTTCGAGCATCGGCTTTTCGACCGCGTGCATCAGCATGTCGTGCAGGTTGGCGGGCGCGGTGCCATCGAGATCGGCGAAATAGGTTTCGACGTTCTCGCGCACGCAGTCTTGCAGGGATTGCTTGGGGGGGCTCATGCGGCCAGTTTCCAGGGTTCGAAGGGGGTGGCATCGAAGAATTCGCGCACGCAGTCCAGCTGCGCCGCGCAGTCCTCGATCGCGTTGATGCGGGTGCGGAACTGCGCCACGGCCAAGGGGTCGACCGGCAGCGCGCGCGCGTACCAGCCCAGGTGCTTGCGCGCGCTGCGCACGCCGGTGTACTCGCCGTAGAGCTCGTAATGCTCCTGCAGGTGCTCCAGCATCAGCGCGCGCAGCTCGGCCGCCGTCGGCGGCGCCAGCTGAAGACCCGTGGCCAGGAAATGTCCGATCTCGCGAAACAGCCAGGGCCGGCCCTGCGCGGCGCGGCCGATCATGACCGCGTCGCAGCCGGTGCGGCTAAACACATCCCGCGCCTTTTGCGGGCTGTCGATGTCGCCGTTGGCCACCACCGGAATGCGCACGCGGGCCTTGATCGCGGCCACGGTGTCATGCTCGGCGACGCCCTGGTAGCCCTGCTCGCGGGTGCGGCCATGCACGGTCAGCATCTGCACGCCGGCGCGCTCGGCCGCCAGCGCGAGCGCCGGGGCGTTCCTGACCGACTGGCACCAGCCGGTGCGCATCTTGAGCGTGACCGGCACGCCATGCGGCGCGCAGGCGGCGACCACGGCCTCGACGATCCGCAGCGCGAGCGCCTCGTCCTGCATCAATGCCGAACCGGCCCACTTGTCGCAAACCTTCTTGGCCGGGCAGCCCATGTTGATGTCGATGATCTGGGCGCCACGCTCGAGGTTGTAGCGCGCGGCGTCGGCCATCATCGCGGCATCGGTGCCGGCGATCTGGACCGCGATCGGGCCTGGCTCGCCACGGTGGTCGGCGCGGCGCGAGGTCTTCAGGCTGTCGCGCAGGTCGGGGCGCGAGGTCACCATCTCGCTGACCGCGTAGCCGGCGCCGAGCTGCTTGCACAGCCGGCGAAACGGCCGGTCCGTCACCCCCGCCATGGGGGCAACGAACAGGGCGTTCGGAAGAACGTACTGGCCTATGCGCATGCGATCGTGAAGGTCTTCGGGGGAATAAAAGAAAAAGCCGCCGACCGACGCAAGGAATGGCGCCGGACAGCGGATGCTCAAAAAGGAGGCACGAATTGTAGCCGGTCGCGCGGGTCGAGGGGGAATTTTCCGTTGCGCGAGGCTGTGCCGTGCGGCCTATACTGCGACGATGGAAGCCTGGATGACGACGCTGCTGCAGACGCTGAGCCTGCCCGAATACGGACTGGTCACGGTGTTCATCGTCGCCTTGGTCTCGGCCACGCTGCTGCCGCTGGGCTCGGAGCCGGTGGTGTTCGGCCTGATCAAGCTCAACCCCGAACTGTTCTGGCCCGTCATCGGGGTCGCCACGCTCGGCAACACGCTGGGCGGCATGGTCAGCTGGGCCATGGGCCGAGGCGCGCACGAACTGATCGATCGCGAGCGCGGCCATCCGACCCACCTCAGGGCGCTGGACTGGCTGGAGCGCTTCGGCCCCAGGGCCTGCCTGCTGTCCTGGCTGCCGCTGGTGGGTGACCCGCTTTGCCTGATCGCGGGCTGGCTCAAGTTTGCGCCGCTGGCCTGTGCCTGCTACATGGCGATCGGCAAGTTCCTGCGCTATCTGACGATGACCGGGCTGCTGCTGTGGGCCGCGCAGGGCGTGCAGCTGCCGGCCTGGCTGCTCAAGACCGCAGGCTGAAGGTCGAGACCATGCGAGCGCGCAACTCGCGCCAGCCTGTGACGGCAAGTTCCCAGGGGGACTGTTCAACTGCCAGCTCGACGCTCTTGGCAAGGGCGGAAAGTTCGGCATGGCCCAGCGTCAGCAGCACGCCCTTGAGCGTGTGCGCGGCGCGGCGCAAGGCCTGGACGTCGCCTGCGGCCTCGGCCGCATCGCCCTGCTGCAAGTCAATGGGGAACTGCGCCAGCGCCGAGGCACGGAAGACCCGGTAGAACTCGGCATCGCCTTCGAAATAGGCGACGACGGCTTGCTGCTCGTGGGCGGGAAGTTCGTCTCGCGGCCCCATGGCAAGGGTCACGTCGCGTCGACGCTGCTGTCAGCCACGGTTTCTTCTTCCTGCGCCTCTTCGGGCTGGGCGGCAGGAGCGAACAGGTGACCGAGCGCCTTGTCGATCAGCGGGGGCAGCTCGCTGACCAGGCGCGGCTTGTGCACCAGGTCCACCCCCTGCAGCGCGAAGGCATAGGGCGCGCGCTGGTCGTCATCGAGCGAGGTCAGCACGACCAGCTTGCAATTGCCAAACAGGGCATGGCGGCGCAATCCGGTGATCATGGTCGCGCCGTCGATGCCGGGCAGCAGGATGTCGACGATGATCAGGTCGGGCTGCAGGTGACCGAAGGAAACCAGGCCCGTGATGCCGTCGTTGGCCACATGCAGGTCGACCGACGGGAACTTCTGCTTGACCAGCATGGTGACCAGGTTCTGGAAATGCGAGGAGTCCTCGATCAGCAGCACGCGCGGCACATGCACGACGGCGCGGCGGCGACCCGGGCCGCGGATCTCGCCGGTGTGACCGGTGAAGCTGGCCACGCCCGTCACGCCGGCCCGGCTACCCTGGATCCAGCGCTCGAGCGACTCGCGCGTGATGCGGCGGTGGCCGCCCGGCGTCTTCCAGGCCTGCAGGTCGCCCCGATCCACCATCAGCTGCACGGAACGCACCGCCATGCCCAGGATCTTGGCCACCTCCAGCGTGGTGTAGTAGTTGGACGAGGACATCTCAGTATTGGACATGGTACAGCTCGCAAATCGACAGGACAAGACTCACTTTGGTGAGCACAGCAGGAAGCTTATTTAGCTATTTTATTAAATATTCCTGCCTGCACAAGAAAAAAACGCCCCCATATGGCTAATAGGGGCGCATTTTTTCGCCATGAAGAGCCGATCCCGGCGCCTGGCGGCGCGGGAGCCCCGTGTCAGCGCGCCGAAAGCAGGCGCTTCCAGCCTTCGAGGCCGAGCGCGCGCACGGTCTTGAGGTTGCGCTCGACGATGTCCTCGGCGCTGTCGCCCGATTCGACCGCGCGGTCGATGCTGTCCTCGCGCAGCAGGTGCAGCGTCGGATAGGGCGCGCGGTTGGTCAGGTTGTCGGCGTCGTCGGCCTCGGTGTCCTCGAACTGGAAGGCCGGGTGGAACGGCGCGACCTGGATCACGCCCTCGAGCTCGTGCTCCTCGACCACTTCGTCGACCACGTTCAGGAAATCGTTGAAGACGAAGAAGTCCGGGAACAGCGTCGGGTGCACCAGCAGCGTGGTGTCGACCTGCTCGGCCGGGGTGGACTTGAGCAGTTCGAGCTCGCGGTCGAGGTCATCGAGCAAGGCGTCGATGTTGCGCGCGCGGCTGACCACCAGGCGGACCTGGTTCTTGACGTAGACCGACTTGGCGAACGGACAGAGGTTCAGGCCGATGACGGCCTGCTCGATCCAGTGGCGCATCTCGGCCAGCACCTGCTCGTCGCTCGGGGCCTGGGTGTTGTCGGACATGGGATGACGGCTCCGGATTACTTCAGGGCCTTGAAGCGCACGCGCTTCGGACGCGCGCCCTCTTCACCCAGGCGACGCTTCTTGTCGGCTTCGTACTCGGTGAAGTTGCCGTCGAAGAACTTCCACTGCGAGTCACCCTCGCAAGCCAGGATATGGGTACAGATGCGGTCGAGGAACCAGCGGTCATGCGAGATCACCATGGCCGAGCCGGCGAACTCGAGCAGCGCCTCTTCCAGCGCGCGCAGGGTTTCGACGTCGAGGTCGTTCGACGGTTCATCGAGCATCAGCACGTTGCCGCCCTGGGCCAGGGTCTTGGCCAGGTGCAGACGGCCGCGCTCACCGCCCGACAGGTTGCCGACCAGCTTCTGCTGGTCGTTGCCCTTGAAGTTGAAGCGGCCGATGTAGGCACGGCTCGGCATCACGAACTTGCCGACCACGATGTTGTCGAGGCCGCCCGAGACGTCTTCCCAGACCGTCTTGCTGGCGTCCAGGCTCTCGCGGCTCTGGTCGACGAAGGCCAGCTTGGCGGTCTGGCCGATGGTGACCTCGCCGGCGTCCGGCGTCTCGACGCCCTGGATCATGCGGAACAGGGTCGACTTGCCGGCGCCGTTGGGGCCGATGATGCCGACGATGGCGCCCGGCGGCACCGAGAAGCTCAGGTTGTCGATCAGCAGACGCTCGCCGAAGGACTTGCTGACGTTCTTGAACTCGATGACCTGGTTGCCCAGGCGCTCGGCGACCGGGATGAAGATCTCGTTGGTCTCGTTGCGCTTCTGGTAGTCGACGTCCGACAGCTCCTCGAAGCGGGCCAGACGCGCCTTGCTCTTGGCCTGACGGCCCTTGGCATTGCTGCGCACCCACTTGAGTTCTTCCTTCATCGCCTTGGTGCGGGCGTCCTCGGTGCGCTGCTCGGTCTCCAGACGGCTTTCCTTCTGGTCCAGCCAGTCGGAGTAGTTGCCCTTGTAGGGGATGCCGTGGCCACGGTCGAGTTCGAGGATCCACTCGGCGGCGTTGTCGAGGAAGTAGCGGTCGTGGGTGATCGCGACCACGGTGCCGGGGAAGCGACTCAGGAACTGCTCCAGCCACTCGACCGATTCGGCATCCAAGTGGTTGGTCGGTTCGTCGAGCAGCAGCATGTCGGGCTTGGACAGCAGCAGGCGGCACAGCGCGACGCGACGCTTCTCGCCACCCGACAGGTTCTTGATCAGCGCGTCCCAGGGCGGCAGGTTGAGCGCGTCGGCGGCCAGCTCAAGCTGCAGGTCGGTGTTCTCGGATCCGGCGGCGGCGATGATGGCTTCGAGCTCGGCCTGCTCGGCGGCCAGCGCATCGAAGTCGGCATCTTCCTCGGCGTAGGCGGCGTAGACCTCTTCCAGACGGGCCTTGGCCTTCAGCGAGCCGCCGATGCCCTCTTCCACCGCCTGGCGCACGGTCTGCTCGGGATCGATCTGCGGCTCCTGCGGCAGGTAGCCGATCTTGATGCCCGGCATGGCGATGGCTTCGCCCTCGATGTCCTTGTCGATGCCGGCCATGATCTTGAGCAGGGTCGACTTGCCGGAACCGTTCAGGCCGAGCACGCCGATCTTGGCGCCGGGAAAGAAGCTGATGGAAACGTTCTTCAAGATCTGCCGCTTGGGCGGCACGGTCTTGCTGACGCGGTTCATGGAAAAAACGTATTGGGCCATGGAGACAGGTAGTAGGTGATAAATCGGCAAAAACGCAAAGCCACTTGCGTGCAACACCGCATTATCCCTTTATGCGACAATGTCAGCGTGTGCACCTGCAGTCAGTGCCACGCCAGCGCCCTGCTGGGGCTTACCGCCCGACCCGTCCGGTCGGCTACGGAGCCCGCCTTCGATTCGCATCAGCCCGCTAGACTGGCCGGTCGCCCGCATCAAACCGGGCGCTGGAATGGCCGATGTCCCAAGCGCAACGGACTTGCGCCCCACACAACATGACATTTGAAGAACTGAAGCTGGCCCCGGCCATTCTGGAAGCCGTGCGCGAGCAAGGCTACGAACACCCGACGCCGATCCAGGCCGAGGCCATCCCCGCCGTGCTCGCGGGCCACGACCTGCTCGCCGGCGCCCAGACCGGCACCGGCAAGACCGCGGCCTTCACGCTGCCGATGCTGCACCGCCTGCAGGAGAACGCGCCCGAAGCCGTCAAGGGCAAGGCCCGTCCGGTGCGCGCGCTGGTGCTGGCACCGACGCGCGAACTCGCGGCCCAGGTCGAGGAATCGGTCAAGGGTTACGGCAAGCACCTCAAGCTCAAGTCGGCCGTGATCTTCGGCGGCGTCGGCATGAACCCGCAGATCAACGCGCTGCAAAAGGGTGTCGACATCCTGGTCGCGACCCCGGGCCGCCTGCTCGACCTGATCGAGCAGGGCCATATCGACCTGTCCCGGGTCGAGATCCTGGTGCTCGACGAAGCCGACCGCATGCTCGACATGGGTTTCATCCACGACGTCAAGAAGGTGCTCAAGCTGGTGCCCAAGAACAAGCAGAGCCTGCTGTTCTCGGCCACCTTCAGCGACGAGATCCGCGAACTGGCCAACGGCCTGCTCAACAGCCCCAAGAGCATCCAGGTCACGCCGCCCAACACCACGGTGCAGCGCATCAAGCAGACCATCCACCCGGTCGGCCGCGGCAAGAAGAAGGCGCTGCTGGCGCACATCATCAACCAGCACAACTGGAGCCAGGTGCTGGTGTTCACGCGCACCAAGTTCGGCGCCAACAATGTCGCCGACTTCCTGAACAAGAACAACATCAGCGCCATGGCGCTGCACGGCAACAAGAGCCAGACCGCGCGCACCCAGGCGCTGGCCGGCTTCAAGACCGGCGAGCTGCGCGCCCTGGTGGCGACCGACATCGCCGCGCGCGGCATCGACATCGACGAACTGCCGCATGTCGTGAACTACGAGATCCCCAACGTCTGCGAGGACTACGTGCACCGCATCGGCCGCACCGGTCGCGCCGGCGCGCTGGGCGAGGCGGTCAGCCTGGTGAGCCTGGACGAGGAAGGCTTCATGATGGCGATCGAGAAGTTCACCAAGCAGCAGATCCCGGTCGAGATCTTCCCCGAGTTCATGCCCGAGCCGGGTGAGCAGGCCGAGCCGATCGCGATGGGCCGCCAGACCATCTGGGGTGGCGCCGGCAAGCCGCCGAGCCGCGAGGTGATGGCCGCTGCCGCCAAGGCCGCGCGCAGCGAGATGATGGAACGCATCCGCGACAAGAAGACCACCGAGAAGGCGCCCCGGGCGGCCAAGCCGCGCGGCGCGCGGGCTGAAGGCGAGCAGGCCGACGACAGCCAGCCGCTGCGCCAGGACGGCCAGCGCCGTCGTGGCCCGGGTGGCCAGGGCGCTGCCGGTCAGGGTCAAGGTCAGGGTCGCAACAACCGTCCGCGCCAGGACGGCGCTGCTCGCCCGGCTCAGCCGCGCGGCGAAGGTCGTGCTGATGCACGCGGCGAGTTCCGTGGCGAAGGCCGCCGCGGCGGTCCGGGTAGCAGCCAGGGTGGCGGTCAAGGCAGTGGTCAGGGCGGCGGCCAGCGCCAGCCCGACCCGCTGCGTACCGGCATCGATGCGCTCGGCGAGCGCGGCCGTGGCCGCGGCGGTCGCCCGGGCAGCGGCGGTGGTCGTCCCGGCAGCGGCGGCCAGGGTCGCCAGGGTGGTGGCGGCGGCGGTGGCGGCATCGACCCGCTGCGCACCAGCTATGGCCGCATCAAGTAAGCGCTTGCTGCATTGACGAAGAAGCGGCTGGCTCCTGACGGGGCAAGCCGCTTTTTTCATGCGCGGGCGGCAGGGAAAGCGTCAACGCAGTCCCCGCGCCAGGCTCACCAGTTGCGCACGCGGCCGGTATCCATGTGCACGAACTGCGAGCCCGGATAGAAGCCGACACCGCCGGCCTGCATGGACAAGGCCGCGTCGCGCAGCTCGGCCAGTGGCACGCCGGGCAGACGCACGTCAATGGCGCGCCCTTCCATGTGCAGGCTCTTCCTGGCCACGCCACCGCTGCCCTTGTTGCGCAGGCGGCCGTTGGTCTCGGGACAGCGGTAGCCCGAGATCACCTCGTAGGGCATGCGCGCGCCGAGCAGCTCGCGCACCCGGTGCAACTGCTCGAACAGCAGCGGGTCCATGCTGCCGACTTCGCCGGTGTAGTGGTCGCGCAGGAAACGGTTCAGGCGCCCGAGCGAATCCGGCTGGAACTGGTCGCCCACCGCGTAGACCAGGTTCAGGCGTTCATGCGTGTGGGTGTGAAAGAAATCGAGCGCGCGGCCCTCGGTGGCGTTGGTGCTCGTGCTCGCGCGCGCCCAGGCGGGCAGAGCGGCGGCGGCGATCAGCCCGGTGGTGCGGGCAAGGAAAAGGCGTCGAGCCGGCAGATGCGGTGGTGTCATGGCAAGCTTGGGTGTCAGCCTGGCCGGCGTTGCCGCAGTGCGGCGGCGAGCAAGCGGTCATGGCCGTAGAGATCGTTGAAAAAGAATATTTGATCGCCCTTGACCAAGGTAGTTCCGTAGTGGATCAGCACCGGCACCGGCTCGGCCAGCCTGAGCGTGTTCGACTTGCCTGATCCCATCGCCGACTCGATGCGCGCGCGATCCCAGCCCGCCATGCCCTGCAGCACGAACTCGGCCAGTTCGACCGGCTTCTCGACCCGGATGCAGCCGTGGCTGTAGTCGCGCCGCTCGCGCCCGAACAGCGAGACGGCCGGCGTGTGGTGCAGGTAGATGTTGTCGGCGTTGGGAAAGACGAACTTGATGTCGCCCAGCGCATTCTGCGGGCCGGGGCGCTGGCGGATGCGCATCGCGCCGGCCAGCACCGCGTCGAGGGCAGCGCCCGACAGGCCGCGCTGGACGCTGCCGCCGGCACCAGCGAACTCGAAACCCATGCGATTGAAGTAGCCCGGATCGCGGCGCAGCTTGGGTATGGTTTCGGCGCGCGCGATCGAGGGCGGTATGTTCCAGTAGGGGCTGAACTCGATGAAGCGCATGTCCTCGTCGAACAGCGGCGTGCGGGTGTCGAGCGCGCGCCCGACCACGACCTTGGACTCGAGCGCGACGCGCACGCTGCCGTCGGCCGCGACCTCGTAGGCGCGCAGCACGAACTCGGGCAGGTTGACGACCACCATGCGCCTGGCCTGCAACAGCGGGGTCCAGCGCAGGCGTTCGAGCGCCAGCTCGATCTGCTGCGCACGGGCGGCGGGTGCGACCTCAAGCTGCGCCCGGGTGGTGACGCCAATCACGCCATCCGGCTCCAGACCGTGGCGCGACTGGAAGCGGCGCACCGCCTCGACCAGCTCGCCCTCGTAGCGCGGCGCGCCGGACAATGGATCCAGCACGACCGCCGATGCCGATGCGGGTACAGATGCAGATCCAGCTGCGCGTGCCGGCAAGACGAAGCCAGGGGCGAGATCACCGAGCGCCTGCAAGCGCTGAGCCAGCCGGGCCAGGCCGCTCCAGGGCTGACCGGGATCGAGCCTGGGCGTGCGCGACTTGGCCGGTCTGGGCAGCTGCGGCAGCGGCTCGTCCCATGCCGGATGTGCGGCCAGGCCGCGGTAGCGTGCCAGCGCCTGGCGCAAGCGGCCGTATTGAGGCAGTTGCGGCACTGCCGCTGCGACAGCGGCAGCCGGATCCTGCCGTTGCAAGGCAGCACGCAACACCTGGCCAGGGTCGAAAGGAACGCTGCGGCCCGGCCGGTAGCGTTGACCGAGCTTGACCGGGTCGATGCGGCCGCGATGCAGATCCGCCAGGTAGCGCTCGAAAGCCCGCGTCAGCGCCTGATCGGCGGCATCGGCTTGCGGTCCAGGCGCCAGCGGCCGATCCAGCAGGCGCGCCAGCCCGGCGGCATCGTAGTCCTGCGGATCGAGGCCATGGCTGGCCGCATCGGCCAGCAGGCGCAAGGCCGCGCTGGTCTGCGGCAGCAGACGGCCGGACTCGTCGAGCCAGAGCCGGCTCGTGTTGACCGCGGCGGTCTCCAAGGCCTGCAGCGGACCGGCCACTCCGCAGGCCAGCGCAGCCATCAACAGGCGACGCCTGTCGGGACATGGCAGTGCGCCGCCGGGCACCGATGGCAAGGCAAGGCGCTTCATCGCGTCAGGTAGGCGATCACGCCGCGCAGCGTGAACAGCCTGGGATAGTCGGCCTCGGGGATGGCAACGCCGCTGCCGCGGTGCAGCCCGATCACGAAATTCTGGAAGTCCATCGAGTCGAGATCAAGTGCCTCGCGCAGGTCGGCGTCGTCGCGCACGGTCCCGAGCTCGGCCTCGGGGGCGATTCCGGCCAGCACGCTGGCGGCCAGGGTTCTGATGTCGGATTCGTTCATGACGTCATCTTCGCAGGTTCAGAGCGTCCCGGGGCTTTGCAGGGCTCGGTCTATCGCGGCCAGCAAGCGGCCGCCCTGGTGACCGTCGCTGACGCGGTGGTCGGCCGCCAGGCTGACCTGGACCAGGGGACGCGGCACGACCTGGCCGTCGACCACCCAGGGTCGCTCGACGACGCGACCGAAACCGATGATCGCGACCTGGGGCGGATAGATCACGCCCCAGACCGCCTCGGCGCCACGCTCGCCCAGGCTGGTCACGGTCACGGTCGGGTCGGTCAGCTCGGAGCTGCGCAGCCCGCCGGCACGGGCGCGCTGCACCAGGTCGCGCAGCGCAGCCATCAGCTCGGGCAGCACCAGGCGGTCGGCGTCGTGGATGGCGGGTGCAATCAGGCCACCGCCGCGCAGCGCGACAGCCCAGCCGACATGGATGCCGTCACCGGCCCGGAACAGGCCGTCCTCGCAGAAGCCGTTGAATTCGGGCAGCTCGCGCAGCGCGAGCGCCGTGGCCTTGAGCAGCAGCGCCGCCGGCAGCAGCCGCTGTTCGGGTTCCCGGTCGCGGTTGTAGCCCGCCAGCCATGCCGTTGCGGCCTGGAAATCGATCGGGCTGCCCAGGTAGTAGTGCGGGATCTCGCGCTTGGAGCGCCCCATCGCGGCGGCGATGGCCTGCCGCATCTGGGACGGATCGAAGCCACGCCGGGCTGGTGGCGGAGCTGCTGCAGCCGCAGCCACCGGCTCGACAGGCGCTGAAGTCATGGACGACGCGACGCGTTCCACATCGGCCAGCACGACAGCGCCGCCGACTCCGCTGCCACGCAGCCCTTCGAGACTGACGCCGAGCTCGCGCGCACGCCGGCGCGCGGCCGGGCTCACCAGCGGCCGCTGCCCCGGAGTTGGGGCAGCAGCGGGGATGGCAGACGTGGCAGGCGAAGGGGATGCGACGGCTGGCCCGACCCGGGCCAGCCGCGCACCCACCTTCATGTCCTGTCCCAGCGGCGCGAGCTCGCTGATCACGCCGTCGAGGAAGATCTCGACATCGATCGCGCCCTTGTGCGTCTCGACCACCGCGACGACATCGCCGCGCCTGACGCGGTCGCCGGGCTTGACCAGCCACTGCACCAGCCGGCCGGTCTCCATGTCGGCGCCCAGCGCGGGCATCAGGAAATCTGCCATCGTGCTCATCCCGGCCTGGCCGGACGCACCAAGGCGCGTACCGCGTCGACGATGTCCTCGACCTGCGGCAGGCTGGCCGCCTCCAGCTGC
This sequence comes from Malikia sp., assembly GCF_028687635.1. Lineage (GTDB taxonomy): Bacteria > Pseudomonadota > Gammaproteobacteria > Burkholderiales > Burkholderiaceae_C > Malikia. Next base: position 32,124 of record NZ_JAQTZS010000013.1, read on the forward strand.
TCGGCGTAAGGGATGGGCAGCTCGCGGGCACAGATGCGGCGTACCGGCGCGTCGAGCTCGTCAAGCGCCTCCTCGGCGATGCGCGCGGCCAGCTCGGCCGAGATCGAGCCACTCTTCCAGCCTTCGTCGACGATCACGAGCCGGTGCGTCTTGCGCAGCGACTCGATCACGCTGCCTGAGTCGAGCGGTCGCAGCACGCGCAGGTCGATCACCTCGGCCTCGATTCCCTCGCCAGCGAGTCGCCGCGCGGCCTCCAGGCATTTTGACAGGCCCCAGCCATAGGTCGCGAGCGTCACATCGCCCCCTGGGCGCCTGACCTTGGCGCGCTCGATGTCGACTGCTGTCACGGCCGGGTCGAGCAAGGCCTCGCTCGCGTAGAGCATGATGTGCTCGAACAGCAGCACCGGGTTCGGGTCGGCCAGCGCGGCCGCGAGCATGTGTCGCGCGTCCTCGACCGTCGCGGGTGCCAGCACCTTGAGACCGGGGATATGCGCGAACCAGCCCTCGAAGCTGTGCGAATGCTGCGCCGCCAGCTGACGACCGCCGCCGGTCGCCATCCGGACCACCAGCGGCACCGCGAACTGCCCGCCCGACATGTGCGCGAGCGTCGCCGCGCCGTTGACGATCGGGTCCAGCGCGAGCAGGCTGAAGTTGCAGGTCATGACCTCGACGATGGGTCGCAAGCCCGCGACCGCCGCACCGATACCGGCGCCGACGACAGCGTTCTCGGCCAGCGGCGTGTCGACGATGCGCTCCGCTCCGAACTCGTCAAGCAGGCCCTTGCTGACCGCGTAGCAACCACCGTAACGGGCCACATCCTCGCCCAGCAGCAATACGCGCGGGTCCGCCCGCAGCGCGTCGCGGATCGCCTGGCGGCAGGCTTCGCGGTAAGTGATTTTCTGGCCGCCGGCCGGCAGCGACTGGACGGGCGCGGGCTGTGACTCAGCTGTTTGCAGCAGATCCGTGTCGCTGGTACCTGCGGCAGCTGCCCCAGGGACGGCACCGCCCTCCTCCTGCACCACCTTGTCCATCAACACGAAGCGCTCCAGGTCGGCGAACGGCTCGGGGCTGCCGGCCTCGGCCCAGGCCAGCGCCTCGGCGATCTCGGCCTCGACGCCGGATTCGATAGCGACGAGCTCGGCCTCGCTGATCTGGTGGCTGGCCTGCAACCAGGCACGCATCCTGGCGACCGGGTCGCGCTCGCGCCAGGCCTCGACCTCCTCGCGGCTACGGTAGGACTGGGCGTCGAACATCGAGTGGGCGCGAAAGCGGTAGGTGCGGCATTCGAGCAGATAGGGACCCTGGCCGGCGCGCAGTCGATCGACCGCCCGCCGGGCCGCGACCGCGACCGCGACCGGGTCCATGCCGTCGACCGCCTCGGCCTCGATCCGGTAGGCGGCGGCCTTGCGGAAGATCTCGGGCTGGGATTCGCCGATCGCCAGCGGCACTCCCATCGCGTAGCCGTTGTTCTCGCAGACGAACAGCAGCGGCAGCTTCCAGAGCGCGGCCAGGTTCAGGCTTTCGTGAAACGCACCCTCGGCCACCGCGCCCTCGCCGAAGAAGCAGGCCGTCACGGCGCCCGGGCGCAGCCGCTGGTCGGCCAGCGCGATGCCGGCAGCCAACGGCAGCCCGGCGCCGACGATGGCGTTGCCGCCGAAGAAGCGCCGCGCCCGGTCGAAGATATGCATCGAGCCGCCGCGACCGCGACAGCAGCCCTCGACCTGGCCCAGCATCTCGGCCAGCAGTTCGCGCATCGGCAAGCCACGCGCCAGCGCCTGGCCATGCTCGCGGTAAGTCGCGACCACCGCGTCGCGCGGCTCCAGCGCATGCATGACGCCAGCCGCGACCGCCTCCTCGCCGTCGTAGAGGTGCAGGAAGCCCTTGATCTTTTGTGCCTGGTACAGCTCGACGCAGCAAGCCTCGAAGCGACGCATGCGCAGCATCTCGCGCCAGAGCTGCCGCAGCGCGGCGCGGTCGATGTGGAGTTTTTCGCTCATGGCAAAGGCCTCACTTTTGTTCGTCGCTCTCTAGCGTCGAGAGGTCGCCCTCGGGCAGGCCGAGCTCGCGCGCTTTCAGCAGGCGGCGCATGATCTTGCCGCTGCGCGTCCTGGGCAGGTTGCTGCGAAAGGCGATTTCCTTCGGCGCCACGGCGGCGCCCAGGCGCGATCGCCCATGTCCGAGCAACTCGCGCATCAGGGCCTCGGACGGCTCGAAGCCGGGCTTGAGCACGACGAAGGCCTTGACCAGCTCGCCCAGCGTGGGGTCGGGCTTGCCGATCACGCCGACCTCGGCCACCGCCGGGTGTTCCATCAGCGCGCTTTCGACCTCGAACGGGCCGATCAGGTGGCCAGCCGACTTGATCACGTCGTCGGCACGGCCGACGAACCAGTAATAGCCCTCGGCATCGCGCCGCGCGAGGTCGCCGGTCAGGTACCAGCCATCGACGAAGCATTTGCGGTAGCGCTCCTCCTCGTTGAGGTAGCCGCGCAGCATCGAGGGCCAGGGGGTCTTCAGCGCGAGTTCACCGTCGGTGTCGGGCTGCTCGACCAGTTCGATGCCGCCACCCTCCTTGCGCCTGACGATGGCCGCCGTGATGCCCGGCAAGGGCTTGCCCATCGAGCCGGGCTTGATGTCCATGGATGCATAGTTCGCGATCATGATGCCGCCGGTCTCGGTCTGCCACCAGTTGTCGTGGAAGGGCTGTCCGAAGGCCTGCAGCCCCCAGACCACGGCCTCGGGATTGAGCGGCTCGCCGACGCTGGCCATGAAGCGCAGCGCCGACAGGTCGTGGCCTTTCACGGCGTCGGCGCCGAGCTTCATCATCATGCGGATCGCCGTCGGCGCGGTGTACCAGACGCTGACACGCTCGACTTCGAGCACGCCGTACCAGGTCTGGGCGTCGAACTCGGCCTCGACCACCACGCTGGTGACGCCATTGCACAGCGGCGCCAGCACGCCGTAGCTGGTGCCCGTGATCCAGCCCGGGTCGGCGGTGCACCAGAAGACATCGTCCGGGTGCAGGTCGAGCGCGTAGCGGCCCGTGACGCTGTGCGCGAGCACCGCGCCATGCACATGGACCGCCCCCTTGGGTTTGCCCGTGGTGCCGCTGGTGAAGTGCAGCAGCGCCATGTCCTCGGAATCGGTCGGGCCGATGGCGTAGTTGCCAGAGGCCGTATCGACCAGCTTGCTCCAGCACTGCACCCCGGGATCGGACAGCAGCTCGGGATCGGCCACACCGACCAGGAGCACATGGCGCAAGCCCGGCAAGCGAGCGCGCAGGCTCCTGACCTTGCGCCGGTAGAGCTCGGGCGTCGTGACCAGCACGCGGGCGTCGCCCATCTCGCAGCGGGTCGCGATCGGCTCGGGGCCGAAGGCCGAGAACAGCGGCGAAACCACGCAGCGCGCCATCAGCCCGCCCAGCAACGCGAAATAGAGCTCGGGCAGCCGCCCCAGCAGCAGGAAGACGCGCTCGCCCGGCTGCACGCCGAGCTGGCCCAGCACATTGGCGAAGCGGTGGCAATGCGCGGACAGCTCGGCATAGCTGAACTCGCGCCGCTGGCCGGACTTGCCGAGCCAGCGCAGCGCCACCTTGCCGCCTCGCCCTTCAGCCAGATGGCGCTCGACCGCCTCATGGGCCATGTTCAGCCCGCCGCCCGGCAGTCCGGTCAGGCCAGCGGCGGCGGACTCCCAGCTGAAGCTGGCGCAGGTCGCGGCGTGGTCGGCCAGATTCGGCGCCGGCCCGAGCAGGCCGGGCTGCTTGACGATGCGGCTCGGGATCTCCATCTCCCACCTCCCTGTGGCGATCGGCTCTGGACGGCCGACTGTCAGGAAGGATTCAACGCCACGGCTCCCGCGACGTCAAGTGGCCACATTTTTTCTCCATAAGTTTTCCCTAAGTCTGGCCGCGCAGAATCGATCCCATGGTGGTTGGAACGATCCAGCCGCACGCAACCTCACCTTAGGAGCCTGACATGAAAAAATCCCTGTTCGCCATCCTGACCGCTGCTGCCGTCACCGTCCGTCCGGCCCAGTTGCAGAACGCCGCCTGAGCATGAAACAGGGCCGTCAGGCCCTGATAGCGGACGCTTCCGGCTTGCGTGCCGCTTTTTGCCGACAATCCAGGCATCCATTACGAACGATGCCATGCGACTGTTATTAGCCGAAGATGACGACATGCTGGGCTCCAGCATGCAAAAAGCCCTCAAGCTGGCCGGATTCCAGGTCGACTGGGTCAAGGAAGGTGCTGCCGTGCTCACGGCGGCGAGTGCGGCCAGTTACGATGCCCTGCTGCTCGATCTCGGCCTGCCCGGGCTCGACGGACTGCAGGTGCTCCAGTCCCTGCGCCAGCGTGGCAACCACCTGCCCGTGTTGATCGTCTCGGCGCGCCAGACGGTGCAAGACCGCATCGGCGGACTCAACTGTGGCGCCGACGACTACATCACCAAGCCCTTCGATCTCAACGAACTGGTTGCGCGCCTGCACGCGCTGATCCGACGCAACCAGGGCCGCAGCCAGCCGGTGCTCAACTGCGGTGCGCTGGTGCTCGATCCGATCCGGCGCGAGGCCCAACTGGCCGGCCAGCCGCTTGAGCTCTCGCAGCGCGAGTTCGACCTGCTCCAACACCTGATGGAACGCCCCGGCGCGGTGCTGTCGCGCGAGCAGCTCGAATCCCGGCTCTACGGCTGGCAAGAAGAGGTCGCGAGCAACGCGATCGAGGTCCACCTGCACCACCTGCGCCGCAAGCTCGGCAGCGACTGGATCAAGAACGTGCGCGGCGTCGGCTACAAGCTGGTCGATGCCTCGGCGATCAAGCCCGCGGCATGAACTCGATCCGCGCCCGGCTGCTGGTCTGGCTGATCGGCTCCCTGCTGTTGGCCAGCCTGCTGGCCAGCGCGCTGACCTACGAGATGGCCTGGCGCGGCTTCAACACCATGCGCGACTACAACCTGGAGCAGATCGCCTATTCGATCGTGCGCCACGACACCCAGGACTGGCTGGCCGATCAACCCGAACCGGAACCGGTCGCGCCGACCAGCGAGGCAGCAGCGGGCGACCCGACACAGAACCCAGATCAGGCCCAGGACGAGGGACAGTTCGTGAGCCAGATCTGGACCACCAATGGCCGGCTGATCTATTCCTCGCTGACCGACACCGGCCCAGCGCTGCAGGAGCCGGGTCTGCATCAGGTCGAATGGGACGGCACGCTCTGGCGCACCTACACGCTGCACGACCGCGAGCGCGTGATCCAGGTCTCGAACCTGGCCGAGCGCCGCTGGCGCGCCTTCCTCGACTATGTGCCCAGCTTGCTGGCCCCACTGGCCTTGCTGCTGCTGTTGCTGGGTTTCCTGATCAGCGCGGCCGTCAGCGGCGCCTTGCAGCCGCTGCGCCGGCTGCGCGACGAGATCGGCGCCCGCGACGTCGCGCTGCTGAGCCCGCTCGATCCGCTTGAGATGCCCGACGAGATCCAGCCCCTGGTCGAGACGCTGAACCAGCTGCTGGCCAAGGTCGAGCGCCTGTTGACGACGCAGCGCAGCTTCCTAGCCGACGTCGCGCATGAGCTCAACACGCCACTGGCCGCGATCAAGCTGCAGGTCCAGCTGGCGCAACAGGCCCGCGCCACCGGCCAGCCCATCGTGCTCGACGACCTGGAAGCCGGCATCGAACGCTCGGTGCACCTGGTCGCGCAGCTGCTGCAGATGGCCCGGCTCGAACCCGATGCCAGGCCGCTGGAGCCGCAAGCGGTCGAACTCGAACGGATGGCGCGCGAGCGCGTGCTGGCCTTCCTGGCGCAGGCCGAGCAAAAGGACATCGACCTCGGACTGGAGTCGGAAGGCCCGCTGGAGGTGCATGGCGATCCGCAGCAGTTGCGCGTGCTGTTCGACAACCTGATCGACAACGCGCTGCGCTATTGCCCCACGGGCGCGCGCATCGACGTGCGGCTGCGGCAGGACGATGGCGGCACGGTGATCGAAGTGGCTGACAACGGCCCCGGCATCGTCGAAGCCGACAAGGCGCGCGTGCTGCAGCGCTTCGTGCGACTGCGCCCGGCCGACACCACGGGCAGCGGCCTGGGCATGGCCATCGTGCGCCAGATCGCCGAGCAGCACCAGGCATCCTTGAGCCTGCTCGACACCCCGGGCGGCGGCCTCACGGTGCAGGTCCTGTGGCCAGCTTCAGGACAAACCTGAAACCCGGCAGATATGCAGGGAGTTTTGTGTGACGGCATAGGTTCGACACGCGCATGTCGCACAATGGTTGACATGAGAATCCTGCACACAATGCTGCGCGTCGGCCACCTCGAGCGCTCGATCACCTTCTACACCCAGGTGCTGGGCATGAGCCTGCTGCGCCGCTCGGAAAACCCCGAGTACCGCTATTCGCTGGCCTTCCTGGGCTTTGAGGGCGGCAATCCGGCCCAGGCCGAGATCGAGCTGACCTTCAACTGGGACACCGAGCATTACGAAATGGGCACGGCCTACGGCCATGTCGCCATCGGCGTGCCCGATGCCTACGCCGCCTGCGAGAAGATAAAGGCCGCCGGCGGCCAGGTCACGCGCGAGGCCGGCCCGGTCAAGGGCGGCAGCACCGTGATCGCTTTCGTCACGGACCCGGACGGGTACAAGATCGAGCTGATCCAGCGCGCCGAGGACCAGGCCGGCGTCGGCCTGCGCTGAGCCCCGGTGCCGAGGCGGCTCACGCTCCGAGCGTGACCACGCCGCCCAGATAGGGCCGCAGCGCGCCCGGCACCGTGATGCTGCCGTCGGCGTTCTGATAGTTCTCCAGCACCGCGACCAGGGTGCGGCCGACCGCCAGGCCGGAGCCGTTCAGGGTATGAACCAGCTCGTTCTTGCCCTGCGCGTTCTTGAAGCGGGCCTGCAGGCGGCGGGCCTGGAAAGCCTCGCAGTTGGACACCGAGCTGATCTCGCGGAAGGTGTTCTGTGCCGGCAGCCAGACCTCGAGGTCATGCGTCTTGGCAGAACCAAAGCCCATGTCGCCCGTGCACAGCGCGATCACGCGATACGACAGGCCCAGCGCCTGCAGCACGGCCTCGGCGTGACCGGTCATCTCTTCCAGCGCCTCGTAGCTCTGCTCGGGGTGGACAATCTGCACCATCTCGACCTTGTCGAACTGGTGCTGGCGGATCAGGCCGCGCGTGTCGCGACCGGCGCTACCGGCTTCGGAGCGGAAACAGGGGCTGTGCGCGGTCAGCTTGATCGGCAGCTCGGACTCGGCCACGATCTCGTCGCGCACGAAGTTGGTCAGCGGCACCTCGGAGGTCGGGATCAGGTACAGGGCCTGGGTGTCGGGCACCTCATCGCCCTCCTGGCCGCCCTTCTTGGCCGCGAACAGGTCGGCCTCGAACTTGGGCAGCTGGCCGGTGCCGCGCAGCGACTCGGCGTTGACGATGTAGGGCACATAGCACTCGGTGTAGCCATGCTGCTGGGTCTGCAGGTCGAGCATGAACTGGGCCAGCGCGCGGTGCAGGCGCGCGACCGGTCCCTTCATGACGGCGAAGCGCGAACCCGATAGCTTGGCCGCGGTCTCGAAATCCAGCCCCAGCGGCTCGGCCAGCGCGACATGGTCCTTGGCCTCGAAGCCGAGCTCGGGCGGGTTGGCGCCGAAGCCGCCCTGCGGGCTCCAGCGGCGCAGCTCGACGTTGCCGGACTCGTCCGCGCCGACCGGCACGCTCTCGTGCGGCAGGTTCGGCACCGCCTGCAGCAGCGCCAGCAGCTCGCCCTGGATCTGGTCCAGCCGCGCGGCGGAGTGCTCAAGCTCGGTCTTGTACTGGCCGACCTCGGCCATCACGGCATCGGCCTCGGCGTGCTGGCCCTTGCCCTTGAGCATGCCGATCTGCTTGGACAGGGTGTTGCGGCGGGACTGCAGCTCCTCGGTACGGATCTGCAGCGCCTTGCGCTCGTGTTCGAGCGACTGGAAAGCGTCCACGTCGAGGAAGGCTTGCGGGTTCTTGCGGGTTTGCAGGCGGGCCACGACGGCGTCGAGGTCCTTGCGCAGGAGGGTGATGTCTAGCATGGGTTCTGATTGTGCTGAAATATTGGGAGCCGGGCAGGCGCAGCAGCGCTCAGGCCGGATCGGCTTCGATCTTGAGTCCCTTGGGCAGCGGGAACTTGGTGGTCTCGCGCACGCCGTCGAGGCTGCGCACCGCGACCGCGCCGAGCGCCTTCAGGCGCTGGACCACGCCCTGCACCAGGTCCTCGGGGGCGGAGGCACCGGCGGTCACGCCGACGCTGGAGCGGCCCTCGAACCAGGCGTCCCGCAGCTCGCTGGCGTCGTCGACCATGTAGGCCGGCACGCCCAGTCGCTCGGCGAGTTCGCGCAGGCGGTTGGTGTTCGAGCTGGTCGGGCTGCCGACCACGACCACGGCGTCGACCTGGGTTGACAGCAGCTTGACCGCGTCCTGGCGGTTCTGCGTCGCGTAGCAGATGTCCTGCTGCTTGGGGCGGCGGATCTGGGGGAAGCGTGCCTTGACGGCGGCGGTGATCGCGGCCGCGTCATCGACGCTCAGCGTGGTCTGCGTCACCACGGCGAGCTTGTCGATCTGCGACGGCTGGACCTTGTCGACGTCCGCCAGGTCCTCGACCAGGTGGATGCCGCTGTCGAGCTGGCCCATCGTGCCCTCGACCTCGGGATGACCCTTGTGGCCGATCATGATGAACTCGTAGCCTTCCTGGTGCAGCTTGGCGACCTCGACATGGACCTTGGTCACCAGCGGACAGGTGGCGTCGAAGATGCGGAATCCGCGCGCCTCGGCCTCGCGCTGCACCGCCTGGCTCACGCCGTGGGCGCTGAACACCAGCGTCGCGCCCGGTGGCACCTCGTCGAGTTCCTCGATGAAGATGGCGCCGCGCTGTTTCAGGTCGTTGACGACATGGGTGTTGTGCACGATCTCGTGGCGGACGTAGATCGGGCGGCCGAATTTCTCCAGCGCGCGCTCGACGATCTCGATCGCGCGATCGACACCGGCACAGAAGCCGCGCGGCTCGGCCAGCAGCACCTGCTCCATCACAGCACCCCGATCAGCTGGACCTCGAAGCGCACCGGCTGGCCGGCCAGCGGGTGGTTGAAGTCGAAGCGGACCGCGCCGTCCGCGTTGACCTCGAGCACCGTGCCGGCATAGCTGCCCAGACCGTCCGGGGTCGGGAACTGCACCACATCACCCGCCACGTACTGCTCGTGGCGATCGCCGAGCTGGTCGAGCAGCTTGCGCGCGACCCACTGCACCATCTCGGGCTGACGCTCGCCGAAGGCCTCGCCAGCGGCGAGCTCGATCACGGTGTGGCCGCCCTCCTCCAGGCCGAGCAGGCGCGCCTCGATGGCGGGCGAGAGTTCGCCGCCGCCCAGGCTGAGCGTGGCGGGCTGGGCCTCGAAGGTGTTGATGAAGTCGCGTCCGTCCGGACCCGAGAGGCGGTAGTGCAAGGTGAGGAAGGAATCGGTTTCGACTTGAGCCATGGGTGACACCTGCGGACGCAAAGATGGTAGAAAGACACCAGACCCGGCCAGGCGCCATCGGAAGCGCCGGCCACGGATCAGGGCGTAGACCCCTATTGTAGGAAAGGGAGGATGGGCGAATGAGCAGCATCAGTATTCCCCTCAAGGGGCTGCCGGCCGACGCGCGACCGCGCGAGAAGCTGCTGCAGCGCGGCCCCTCGGCGCTGAGCGACGCCGAACTGCTGGCGCTGCTGCTGCGCACCGGCGTGCAGGGCAAGAACGTGCTCGAACTGGCGCAGGAACTGGTCGACCGCTTCAAGGGGGTGCGCGGTCTGCTGCACAGCGGCGCCGAAGCGCTCGGGCAGGTCAAGGGCCTGGGGCCGGCCAAGCTCGCCGAGCTGCTGGCGGTGGTCGAGCTCGCACGGCGCGCGCTGGCGCAGGAGCTGAAGGAGCAGCCGCTGTTCGACAGCCCGCAGGCGGTCGCGCATTACCTGCAGCTGCATTTCGGCCACAAGCCGCACGAGGTGTTCGCGGTGCTGTTTCTCGACAGCCAGCACCGGCTGCTGGCGCTGGAGGAGATGTTTCGCGGCACGCTCGCGCAAACTTCGGTCTACCCGAGAGAAGTCGTGCTGCGCGCGCTGCACCACCATGCGGCGGCCGTGGTGTTCGCGCACAACCACCCCAGCGGCACCGCCGAGCCCTCGCGCGCCGACGAGATGCTGACACAGACGCTCAAGTCCGCGCTGTCGCTGGTCGACGTGCGCGTGCTCGATCATTTCGTCGTCACCGCGTCAGCCTGCCGCTCGATGGCCGAACTCGGCCTGGTCTGAACCGATCAGATGCCGGCATCCGCCTTGAGCTTGCGGATGGCGTGGATGACGACCTGGGAGGCCTGGGAGAACGGCGCATGGGCCTCCAGCATGTCGGAGGCCTTCCCGTACTCCTCCTGATTGATGGCATGCGCCACCTGGCCGGCCTGCTGGTGAAAGTCGGCGTGCTTGCGCACGAGGTCGGAGAACACCGGCAAATGCCCGAACCTCTGCCCGCCGGAGCCATGCACCCACTCGCCCAGATTGCAGCAGTCGTCGCGCGACGCCTTGGCGGCGTCGATGGTTTCGCGGGCGGTGATCGCATGGCGCAGCTTCAGCTTCCAATCGGCGTGGGCCTTGATGGCGCTGTTGAGGTCGATCCCGATATCGGTCGTCGATGCCAGCGACGCGCCCGACTCGCTGCCCGCGTCCTTGGCCGCTTCCGATAGCCGGAACACCGCCACCGCCTGCACGAGCCCATGCGACTGCTGCTTGAGGTTTTCTCCGGCGGCGGACATCTCCTCGACCAGCGCGGCGTTTTGCTGCGTCGCGTGATCCATCTGGAGCATGGCCGCGCCGATCTGCCCCACGCCCGTGCTTTGCTCGGCGCTGGCGGCGCTGATCTCGGTCATGATCTCGTTGACGCGCTGGATGCTGGACACCACCTCGGTCATGGTGGCGCCGGCCCGATCGACCTGCTGCGTCCCCTGATCGACGCGCTCCACGCTGGTGGTGATCAGCCCCTTGATCTCCTTGGCCGCCTCGGCGCTGCGCACCGCCAGGTTCCTGACCTCGGCCGCCACGACAGCGAAGCCGCGACCCTGCTCGCCAGCGCGCGCGGCTTCCACGGCGGCGTTCAGTGCCAGGAGATTGGTCTGGAAGGCGATGCCATCGATCACGCCGATGATGTCGGCGATGCGACGCGAGCTGTCGTTGATGCCCTTCATCGTGTCGACCACCTGGGCCACCGCCGCGCCACATTCCTCGGCCACCGCGCTGGCGCTGCGCGCGAACTGATTGGCCTGCTTGGCGTTGTCCGAGTTCTGGCGCACCGTGGAGCCCAGTTCCTCCATCGAAGCCGAGGTCTGCTCGAGCGCGCTGGCCTGGTGTTCCGTGCGGGCCGACAGGTCCATGTTGCCCTGCGCGAGCTCGACGCTGGCCGTCGAGACCGTCATCGCGGCGTGGCGCACGGTGCCGACCACGCGCGCCAGCGCCTCCTGCATGTCGCTCAGCGCTCGCAGCAGTTGCCCCATCTCGTTGCTGCCGCTGGCGTCGATCTGCCGGGTCAGGTCACCGCCGGCGACGGCGCGGGCGATATCAACCGATTGCTCGATCGGACGGACGATGGAGCGGATGAGCCACAGCGCCAGCCAGACAGAGACCAGCAGCGCGATGACGCACGCGATGCCGACCTCGATCTCGATCGAGCTGGCGGCATCCTCGGCGGAGCGAGCGGAGCGAGCCGCGTGCTCGTTCTGTATCCTGGTCTCGTCGTGCAGGGCGGCAAAGTAGGCCTGCTGCACCGGCCGCACCGTATCGAAGAGCGCGGCGACCGCCTCGTCATGACGGCCCTGCTCCAGCAAGCCCAGATAACGGTCCAGCTCGACCTGGTATCGCTGGCGCTGCTGCTCGATGCGCTTGAGCGCCTCGCGCCCATCCGTCGACTGGATCAAGGGGTCGAGGCGCCCCAGTATCTGGTCAACCGCCTGGCGTGAAGCCTGCAGGCGCCTAGACTCCGCCTGGATCGGCTCGGCGTCTCGCATCAGGGCGATGTTGCGGATCACGCGCGCTTGCAGGTTGACCTCGTCGCGCAGGTCGCCGAGTTCGTGCAGCGTGCTCATGCGCCGGTCCGTGATGTCCACCAGACTGCGCTGCATATGACGCGCTTGCAGCACCGTCAAGGTGCCCATGGCGACCAATATCAAAACCACAAGACCAAAAGCCAGCGAGAGACGCGTCGAAATCTTGATATCTTTGAAATTCATGAGGATTCTCTATGGGTCCAGCGATCGGAACGGGAACACCCAGGGCGCAGCAAGTCCCCCATTCGATGGGGTGGACTTGATGAGGCAGCCCTGATTTCAAGGCCATGAAGGGTGTTCAAAAGTCGATATTCCGACTGAAATCTGCTAGCAACCTATTGATTTAAAAAGGATTATGAACAGATTTTTGATATTTTAACTTTAAATATTATCAATATTTTGATAAAAATATGATACACCAAAATAATGACGTTTGGATTACAAGACGAATTCAGCATCGGCGTCAGGCTCGACCCCCTCACCGATAGCGCCGACACAACCCGGGACAAGGGGGCTGCGCGACAATCAGCGCCATGAAGGTGCGCTCACTCTCCGAACTCAAGACCCTGCGCAAGGCGCTGGCGGAGCAGGCCGCGCGCCTGGTCGCCGAGCGCGCCGCCGCCGAGGCGGCCCGACGCGAGGCCGAGGAGCGCACGCACAGGGACCGCCTGCTGTTCGAGCGCACGGTCGGCGTGGTGCAGCGGCTGCCGCACCACGGCCGTCATCTGCTGCGGCCACACCCGCCCCTGCCGCGGCCGCAGCAGCGCGAACTCGACGAACAGGCGGTGATGCGCGAGGCGCTGAGCGACCTGTTCGATGCCGAGACCCTGCTGCACACCGACGAGCACCTGAGTTTCCGCCGGCCCGGCGTCGGCCCCGAGGTGGCGCGCAAGCTGCGCCAGGGCGACTGGAGCATCCAGGCCCAGGTCGACCTGCACGGTCTGCGCACCGACGAGGCACGCGAAACCCTCGGGGTCTTCATCCGCGAGGCGCACAAGCGCGGCCTGCGCTGCGTGCGCGTGGTGCATGGCAAGGGCCTGGGCTCGCCCGGCAAGACGCCGGTGCTCAAGAGCCGGGTGCACAGCTGGCTGGCGCAGAAGAACGAGGTCATGGCCTTCGTGCAGGCACGTCCGGCCGAGGGTGGAGCGGGCGCGCTGGTGGTGCTGCTAAGGCCTTCGCACCGGACTCACTGAACTGGCTTGCGCTCACGGTAGGCCTGGTTGCCTAGGGCGAGCCGGACCACCAGCTGGCCAGCGGTGTTGCTCAGGTGCCGCCGGCCGGCAGGGTTGCATTCAGTTACCGTAAAATCTGCTCAATTCTTATCTTTCATGCTCATACCTGCTCACGCACTGTGACGGCATGACGGGAAGAACCGCAGCCCTGTTCAAGCCGTGCGGGTTTGTGCCAGAATCATGCCGCCATGCTGATCGCGCACAAGATTGCTCTCGATCCGAACAACGCACAGGCCACCTATCTGGCCCGCGCGGCGGGTGTGGCGCGCTTCGCCTACAACTGGGCGCTGGCCGAGTGGAAGCGCCAGTACGAGGCCTGCAAACTGGATCCGACGCTGCCCAAGCCTTCCCAGGCTGCCTTGCGCCGCCAGTTGAACGCCATCAAGCGCGAACAGTTCCCCTGGATGCTCGAAGTCACCAAGAACGCACCGCAGATGGCGATCATCCAGCTGGGCCAGGCGTTCCAGAACTTCTTCGCCGGCCGCGCCAAGTACCCACAGTTCCGGAAGAAGGGCGTTCACGACCGCTTCAGCCTCAGTAACGACCAGTTCAGTCTTGACGGTTCACGCATCCGCATCCCCAATCTCGGCTGGGTACGGATGCGCGAAACGTTGCGCTTTGCTGGCAAGCTCCTGTCAGCCACGGTTTCCCGCGTGGCGGACCGCTGGTTGGTCAGCATTGCCGTCGATACCCAGGACGATTCACACCTACCCCAGGCCGAAAACGAGCCCCAAGACGAAAACCAAGTCAAAGGCGAGTCTCGACGTAGCCAAGACCAAGGCGCGGTCGGTGTGGATCTGGGCGTCTCGGCACTCGTCACGCTTTCGACGGGAGAGGTGATTCCCGGTCCCAAGCCCCACAAGGAGCTGCTGTGCCGCCTGCAACGGCTGTCACGCAGCCTGTCGCGCAAGCAGAAGGGCTCGGCCAATCGCAAGAAGGCCAGGGCCAGGCTGGCCAAGCTCCATGCCCGCATCGCGGCGATCCGTTCCGATGCCCTGCACAAGCTCACGACGGACCTCACGTGGCGCTTTCACACCATCGGCATCGAAGACCTGAACGTCAAGGGCATGGTCAGGAACCGCAGCCTGGCCCGGTCGATCGCCGACATGGGATTCTTCGAGTTCCGGCGGCAACTGGACTACAAGGCGGCGATGCGTGGGGGGCAGGTGATCGTGGCGGACCGCTGGTACCCCAGCAGCAAGACCTGTTCGGGCTGCGGGCACCAGCTCGACCAACTGCCGCTGTCGGTGCGCGACTGGACTTGTCCGCACTGCGGCGCGAACCACGACCGCGATGTGAATGCGGCGATCAATTTAAGAAATTTGGCCGTGAGTTCCACGGTTACAGCCTGTGGAGAGGAAGGCTCTGGCCGCTGTCGCAAGACGGGGGCGAAACCGGCCTCGGTGAAGCAGGAAGTCAGCTTTGTTGATGTTTGTACATGAATGAGCAAGTCTGTCAGAACGGCATGGACCTCGGCCTCGCTGAGCGACTCCACCCGCTGCTTGGCCACCAGTCCGGTCACGCCCATGGCGACCAGCCGCTCCTTGACTAGGAGCGCGGCAAGCCTCCCCCTTCAGGGAGAGGTCAAGAGCGCCGGCCCGCGCAGCGGGCCACATGGCTCACTGCACAGACCACTTCGCTGCTACGATAATCCGCCCATGTCGATCAAGGCTTTTCGTTTCCAGCTTCGGGTCAAGCCCGGCACCGAGCGTGCCTTGCGCCGGTACGCCGGCTCGTGCCGCTGGGTGTGGAATGCCGCGATTGCCGAGCAGCAGCGCCGGCGCGAGATGGGTGAGAAGTTCGCCGGGCACGCGGCCATGTGCCAATGGCTCACCGGATGGCGGCACTCGCCCGCGACCCAGTGGCTGGCCGAGGCCCCGATCCATCCGCTGCAGCAGACGCTGCGCCGGCTCGAAGCCGCCTACCAGCGCTTTTTCGCGGGCCAGGGCGGCTACCCGAAGTTCAAGCGGCGCGGGCAGGAGCCGGGTCTGCGCTTCCCCGATCCGAAGCAGTTCGCGCTGGACCCCGTCAACGCCCGAGTGAAGCTGCCCAAGCTGGGTTGGCAGCGCCTGCGCCTGTCGCAGCCCGTGGTCGGCGAACTGCGCAACGCCACGGTCACGCGCGAGCGCGGCCATTGGTTCGTGTCGCTGCAGGTGGAGTTGCCCGACGTGCTGCCGGCCGCAGATCTGGCGCCGACGCTGGGCATCGATCTGGGCGTGGCGCTGTTCGCTGCGACCAGCGACGATCAGAAGATCCAGCCGCTCAAGGCACTGGAGCGCCAGCAGCGCCGCCTCAGGCGCTACCAGCGCGCCGTCTCGCGCAAGGTCAAGGGCTCGCGCAACCGCCGCAAGGCAGTGGACCGGCTCGGCCGCATTCACGCGCGCATCGCCGCGCAGCGCAGCGACTGGCTCCACAAGCTCAGCACCCGGCTGGCCGATTCGCATCCCGTCATCGCCATCGAGGATCTGAGGGTCGCGGCGATGTCGGCCAGCGCCGCTGGTACGGTGGAGGCACCGGGCAAGCAGGTGCGACAGAAGGCGGGCCTGAACCGCGCGATCCTCGATCAGGGCTGGGCCGAGTTTAGGCGCCAGCTCGAGTACAAGTGCGCCACCCGAGGCGGTGCGGTGGTGCCGGTGAACCCGGCCTACACCAGCCAGCGATGCAGCCAGTGCGGCCATGTCTCGGCCGACAACCGCCAGACGCAAGGCGCCTTTGCCTGTGTGGCCTGTGGCCACGCCGAAAACGCGGACACGAACGCCGCAAAGAACATTCTGGCCGCCGGACTGGCGGTCTGGTCCCGTGGGACCGCAGCCTGTGGAGCGGAAGTCAGCCGCGCCAAGCCCGCGAGGGCGAAGCGCGCAGCCGCGAAGAAGCAGGAACCCACCGAGGGGTTGGTGCATGTCTAGCGCGCGTACCAACCCGGTAGGAATCCCCGGCCTTCAGGCCGGGGAGGAAGTCAACGACTCCACCGTCACATAGACATGCTCGTAGCCGCAGGCCGGGGCATCCGTCAGCGCCAGCTTCAGCGTGCCGCTGGAGTTGTCCGAGCCGCCACCGCCACAGGCGGCCAGCAACAACGTGGCAGCCGATACAGCAGCCAGCGACCAGGCAGAGGATTTTGCAAGCTGGGGCATGGAGATCTCCTACGATTCGTGATGAAGCAGCCGATCGTCCGCGAAGCCGGCCGTCTGTCAGTAAGCAAATGAAACCGATGATTCGCAATCATTTGCACCCGCTGGTTCAGTATGAGCAATCGCTGGATCAACTGCCAGGGGTGATACACAGGCTTACAAATTGGTCCTCGGAACGCGGAACCGAGCCTGTCATGGAGGCAACAATCCGGCACACGCTATGCTGCGGTGCATGACACCGACCGGCTTTGTCTGGATTGAAAAGGAAAACGCATGAACAAGTCACTGATCTCCTGGGCCGTCGCCGCCCTCGCGCTGGGAAACGTCGGTCTGGCCCAGGCTGAAGGGCTGCCCGAGGGCGCCCTGACGCCCAAGGCCCAATATGCCGCCGACGCCCAGGCAGCGCAGTCACGCTACAAGTCGGACCTGAAGCTCTGCGCCGACGAGCCGGAGTCCACCGGCCGCATGCAGTGCAAGCGCGATGCGAAGGCCGAATACGAGCAGGCGCTCACGGACGCCAAATGGCGCCAGGATTCCGCCGGCAAGGTGGCGCCGGCCCAGACCTTCAAGCCCAAGGCCCTGTGCGCGGATTGCGGCAAGGTGAGCTCGGTCCAGTTGCTGGATCGGGCCGGTGAAGGCAGCGCGGTCGGCATGATCGCTGGCGGCGCGGCTGGCGCCTTGCTGGGGCGCCAGGTCGGCGCCGGCCTGGGCAAGGACCTGGCCACGCTGGCGGGGGCGGCTGGCGGGGCCTACGCCGGCAAACAGCTCGAACAGCGGATGAAGACCCAGAAGGTCTGGGATGTCACGGTCGCCTACCCCGGTGGCGACACCCTGCATTACGAGTTCACCCAGGACCCCGGTTTGCAGGTGGGCGATGTCGTGCGCAAGAGCGAGCTGTCGATCGTGCGCTATTGAGTCTTCTTATTTCAGGAAGACGCGCGCCTTCTTCGGCGACAGCACCAGCTTTTCTCCGTCGCGCAAGGCCAGCTCCCGGAAGCGCTCGGCCGGGATCTGCGCCTCGATCAGCGGGTCGTGGCCGCTGGGGACCTGCGGGTCCTCGGGCAGCAGCTCCAGGCGGGCGATCGGTCCGACCACGACCGCGCGCTCGAGCTTGGCCACGATGCCGCTCGCGCCGGGCTGCCAGCGCTCGACCTCCAGGTCGTGCGGGCGCACATAGGCATAGGCCTGGGCATCCTGAGCGGCCGCGTGTTCCGGCGTCTCGATCGCCACGCCGTCGAGGTGCAGCAGCCCCTCGTGCGCGCGGCCGTGGAACAGGTTGACGTCGCCCAGGAAGCCGTAGACGAAGGGGCTGGCCGGCTGGTCCCAGACCTGCTGCGGCGTGCCGGCCTGCTCGACCTGGCCCTTGTTCATCAGCACCACGCGGTCGGCGACCTCGAGCGCTTCCTCCTGGTCGTGGGTGACGAAGATGCTGGTGACATGCAGCTCGTCGTGCAGGCGGCGCAGCCAGCGGCGCAGCTCCTTGCGCACCTTGGCATCCAATGCGCCGAACGGCTCGTCGAGCAGCAGCACCTTGGGCTCGACCGCCAGCGCGCGTGCGAGCGCGATGCGCTGGCGCTGGCCGCCCGACAGCTGTGACGGGTAGCGGTCGGCCAGCCAGTCGAGCTGCACCAGGCTGAGCAGCTCGTGCACCTTGGCCTTGATCTGGGCCTCGGACGGGCGCAGCTTGCGCGGCTTGACGCGCAGGCCGAAGGCGACGTTCTCGAACACCGTCATGTGGCGAAACAGCGCGTAATGCTGGAACACGAAGCCGACCTGGCGCTCGCGCACATGGACGTCGGTGGTGTCCTCGCCGCTGAACAGGATAGCCCCCTGGTCGGCCGATTCCAGCCCGGCGATGATGCGCAGCAGCGTGGTCTTGCCGCAGCCCGAGGGGCCGAGCAGCGCGATCAGCTCGCCCGAGTCGATGTGCAGGTTGATGTCGCGCAGGGCCTGGAAGTCGCCGAACTGCTTGGAGACGTTGCGGATTTCGATGCTCATGATGGGTCTTCTCTTGCGGTCCGGATTCAGTGCGTCGCCGCGCCTGCGGCGGCGGGGCGCTCGGGCGGCAGCTCGGCGACGCCCTTGAGCTCGCGCTCGTGGCGCCATTCGACCGCGCTCTTGATGGCCAGCGTCACCAGGGCCAGCAGCGCCAGCAGCGAGGCGACCGCGAAGGCCGCGACCGACTGGTATTCGTTGTAGAGGATCTCGACATGCAGCGGCATGGTGTTGGTCTGGCCTCGGATATGGCCCGAGACCACCGAGACCGCGCCGAACTCGCCCATGGCGCGCGCGTTGCAGAGGATGACGCCGTAGATCAGGCCCCACTTCATGTTGGGCAGGGTCACGTACCAGAAGGTCTGCCAGCCGCTGGCGCCAAGCACGATCGCGGCCTGCTC
Source organism: Malikia sp. (assembly GCF_028687635.1). GTDB lineage: Bacteria > Pseudomonadota > Gammaproteobacteria > Burkholderiales > Burkholderiaceae_C > Malikia. The sequence continues at coordinate 50,941 of NZ_JAQTZS010000013.1, forward strand.
CTCGTCGTTGCCCTGGGCCTGCATCAGCGGGATCAGCTCGCGGGCGATGAAGGGAAAGGTCACGAACACGGTGGCCAGGATGATGCCCGGCACCGCGAACACGATCTTGATGTCATGCGCCTGCAGCCAGGGGCCGAACCAGCCCTGGGCGCCGAACACCAGCACGTAGATCAGGCCCGCCACCACCGGCGAGACCGAGAACGGCAAGTCGACCAGCGTGGTCAGGAAGGCCTTGCCCTTGAACTCGTACTTGGCGATGCACCAGGCGGCCGCGATGCCGAACACCAGGTTCAGCGGCACAGCGACCACGGCGGTCAACAGGGTCAGGCGGATCGCCGACCAGGCATCGGGGTCCTGCAGCGCCTCCAGATAGGCCGCCCAGCCGTTGCGCAGCGCCTCGGTGAAGACGGCGGCCAGCGGCAGCAGCAGGAACAGCGCCATGAAGGCCAGCGCCAGGCCGATCAGCAGCCAGCGCACGGCGCGCGACTCGGTGGTGCCGGCCTGCACGCGCGAGGGGGTCTTGTTGACGGAACTCATGCCGGGGCTCCCGAACGGCGGCGCTGCCAGCCCTGCAGCAGGTTGATGAGCAGCAGCATCACGAAGGCGAAGCCCAGCATCACGCTGGCGACCGCGGTGGCGCCGGCGTAGTCGTACTGTTCGAGCTTGCCGATGATGATCAGCGGCGTGATTTCGGACACCATCGGCACGTTGCCGGCGATGAAGATGACCGAGCCGTATTCGCCCAGCGCACGGGCGAAGGCCATCGCGAAGCCGGTCAGCAACGCGGGCAGGATCGAGGGCAGGATCACCAGGCGGAAGGTCTGCCAGCGGGTCGCGCCCAGGCAGGTGGCGGCCTCTTCGAGCTCCTTCTCGGCGTCTTCCAGCACCGGCTGCACCGTGCGCACCACGAAAGGCAGGCCGATGAAGATCAGCGCGATCACGATGCCGTTGGGATTGAAGGCGAGCTGGATGCCATGCGGCTCCAGGTACTGGCCAATCCAGCCGTTGCCGGCCAGCAGCGCCGACAGCGAGATGCCGGCGACGGCGGTCGGCAACGCGAACGGCAGGTCGACCAGCGCGTCGACCAGTCGCTTGCCCGGGAATCGGTAACGCACCAGCACCCAGGCCACCAGCAGGCCGGCGACCACGTTAACGCCGGCCGCCAGCAGCGAGGCACCGAAGGTCAGCCGGTAGGAGGCCAGCACGCGCGGCGAGGCCACGGCGGACCAGAACTGATCGAGCGTCAGGCTGAAGGTCTTGAACAGCAGCGCCGACAGCGGGATCAGCACGATCAGGAACAGATAGAACAGGGTGTAGCCCAGCGTGAGCTGGAAGCCGGGCAACACCTTCTTGCCAGCCGCCATTTACTTGCCCGCCGTGTAGAGCTTGTCGAACTGGCCACCATCATTGAAGTGGACCTTCTGCGCCTCGGCCAGCGAGCCGAAGTACTGCTCGACGGTGAACAGCTTGATCGGCTTGAGCTGCTGGCTGTGCTTCTTGAGGATGGCCGGATTGCTCGGGCGGATCGCGTGCTGGGCCGCGATCTCCTGCGCCGCATCGCTGTAGAGGAAGTCCAGGTAGGCCTTGGCCTCAAGGGCGGTGTTCTTCTTCTTGACCGTGCGCTCGACGATGGCGACCGGGTTCTCGGCCACGATGCTGGCCGAGGGGTGGATGGCATCGACCTTGCCGGCGCCGAACTCCTTGTCGACCGAGACCACCTCGGACTCGAAGGTCACCAGCACGTCGCCGATGTTGCGCTGCAGGAAGATGCCGGTCGCGTCGCGCCCGCCGCGCGCCAGCACCGGCACGTTCTTGTACAGCTTGCCGACGAAATCGGCCGCCTGCGCGTCCGTGCCGCCCTTGGCGCGCACCGAGCCCCAGGCCGCCAGATAGGCCATGCGGCCGTTGCCGCCGGTCTTGGGGTTGACCAGCACCACCTGGATGCCCGGCTTGACCAGGTCGTCCCAGTCCTTGATGCCCTTGGGGTTGCCGTTACGCACCAGGAACAGCATGGTCGAGCTGGTCGGCGCGGCGTCATGCGGGAAGCGCTTGCGCCAGTCCTTGGCGACCACGCCCTTGTCGGCCAGGAAATCGATGTCGGTGGTGGTGTTCATCGTCACCACGTCGGCGTCGAGCCCGTCGGCCACGGCGCGCGCCTGCGCGCTGGAGCCGGCATGCGACTGGTCGATCTTGATGTCCTTGCCGGTGCTCTTCTTGTAGCTGGCGACGAAGGCCGCGTTGACGTCCTTGTAGAACTCGCGCGAGACGTCGTAGGAGACGTTGAGCAGGCTGGTCTGGGCCGAGGCCAGCGAGCTGGCGGCGAGGGCGACGGCGGCCAGGGCGGTGCGCAGGGTGGTCTTCATGGATCTTGCTCCGGAATTTCGGGAATGGCCCGATTCTGGCCGACGCCCTTAAATTCACAAACTACTTATTTATTGTTTTCTTATGCGTAAATCAACTATCAAGCAGCGGTCTCGCCCTGCTCCACCGAATGAACCCAGCGCGATGGCAGGCCGGCCAGCGTTTCCAGCAAGGCCAGCCCGAGCGGCCAGTCGCCGTGACCGCTGTCGACGTTGATGTGGCCAGCCTCCTGCAGCCGCATGAACTCGCTGCCCCAGGCCCGCGCATAGGCCCCGGCCAGCCGCGCCGGACAGAAGGGATCGTTGCTGCTGGCGACGACGATGCTGCGGTAGGGCAAGGCCTGGTAAGGCACGGGCGCGAAGTCGGCCAGCACGCCGCGACGCTCCGGGTCGGCCGGCGCGACCAGCAGCGCGCCCTGGATGCGCGCGGCCACCTCGTGCGGCAGGTGCACGGTGGTGATGCAGCCCAGGCTGTGCGCCGCGACCACCACCGGACCCTCGACGGCCAGGATGGTCTCGGCCAGGCGATCGACCCAGGCCCGCCGCAGCGGCGAGACCCAGTTGTCCTGCACCACGCGCCGCACCCGGGGCAGCCGCTCGGCCCACCGGGTCTGCCAGTGACCCGGGCCGGAGTCACGCCAGCCGGGAACGATGACGACGGTCGGGAGTTCGGCCATGGCTCGGATCCTTCGCAGGCAATCAGACGCTGTACTGGACGGATTCGAACGCGACCGGCGCGAAACCCGGCTTGACCGGCAGTCGCAAGCCTTCGTGCAGCAGGATATGCACCGCGTCGTCGAGCCGGTCCTGGATCTCGTCGCCGATCCGGTAACTGCCGTCTTCGTCCTTGGGAATCTGGTTGTCGGAGGCGTAGACCCCTGGCAGGATATGCTTGGCGCCGAGCGACTGCAGCACCGGGCGCAGCGCGTAGTCGAGCGCGAGCATGTGGTGCGGACTGCCGCCGGTGGCCAGCGGCAGCACCACCTTGCCCTTGAGCGCGGTCTGCGGCAACAGGTCCAGGAAGACCTTGAGCACGCCGCTGTAGGCGGCCTTGTAGACCGGGGTCGCGACCACCAGCGCCGAGGCAGACTCGACCTGGGCGATGGCGCGCTTGATGCTCGCGTGATTCCAGTCGGCCAGCAGCAGCGCCTGCGGCGACAGGTCGCGGATCTGCACACGGTCGATGTAGAGCTGGCGGCTGCCTGCCTGCTGTTCCAGGCGCTGCTGCACCCCGTCGAGCAGGGCGGCCGAGCGCGAGTGCTCGGAGGGACTGCCGGCGATCAGTAACACGGACATGGTGGTTTCCTCGGGTGAATTTCGGTTCGATGCCGGGGGCGAGCCGGCTCAGATCGCCCAGCGCAGCGCGTGCGCCGGCAGCCAGGATGGTTCGGGCGCGGGCGCATCGACCTCGGGCAATTGCAGCACGCGGTCGAGGATGCGCTTTTCGGTCGCGGCAAAGGCGGCGTCGCCACGCGAACGCGGGCGCGCCAGCTCGATGCGTTCGTCGAGCGCGATCTCGCCGTTCTCGATCAGGATCACGCGGTCGGCCAGCGCGACCGCCTCCTGCACGTCGTGCGTGACCAGCAGCGCGGTGAAGCCGTTGCGGCGCCACAGGCCCTCGATCAGCTCGTGCATCTCGATGCGGGTCAGCGCGTCGAGCGCGCCCAGTGGCTCGTCAAGCAGCAGCAGGCGCGGCTGGTGCACCAGGGCGCGCGCCAGCGCCACGCGCTGGCGCTGACCGCCCGAGAGCCGGGCCGGCCAATCCCGCAGGCGGTCGCCGAGTCCGACCTGGGCCAGCACGCGCTCGGCGTCGGCGAGGCGCTCGGGCGGCAGGCCCAGCGCCACGTTGTCGATCACGCGCTTCCAGGGCAGCAGGCGCGCCTCCTGGAACATGATGCGGATGTCGTCGCGGCCCTGGCGGGACCGGCTGCCGTCGAGCAGCAGCTCGCCGCTGCTGGCCTGGTCGAGGCCAGCCACCAGGCGCAGCAGCGTGCTCTTGCCGCAGCCGCTGCGGCCGACGATGGCGACGAACTCGCCAGGCGCCACATTCAGGTTGTTGTGGCGCAGCACTTCGCGCTGGCCGAAGCGCTTGCCAAGCTGGCGCAGTTCCAGACGCACGCCACCGGCGCAGGATGTGTTGTCGTTCATTTCGGATCTCCGTATCGGTCGCGTCACTGGTAGCCAGGGTGCCAGCGCAGCCAGTAGCGTTCGAGGCCGCGCGCGAACAGGTCGGCGAGCTTGCCCAGCAGCGCGTAGAGCAGGATGCCGACCAGCACGATGTCGGTCTGCAGGAATTCGCGCGCGTTCATGGTCAGGTAGCCGATGCCGGCCTGGGCCGAGATGGTCTCGGCCACGATCAGGATCACCCACATCAGGCCGAGCGAGAAGCGCAGGCCGACCAGGATCGAGGACAGCGCGCCCGGCAGCACCACCTGGGTGTAGAGGCCCCAGCGGCTCAGGCCGTAGGTGCGCCCCATCTCGATCAGGCCCGGGTCGACGTTGCGGATGCCGTGGAAGGTGTTGATGTAGATCGGGAAGAAGACCGAGATCGCGATCAGGAACAGCTTGGCCGTCTCGTCGATGCCGAACCACAGGATCACGAGCGGAATCAGCGCCAGCGCCGGGATGTTGCGGATCATCTGGATCGTCGAGTCGAGCAGGGTCTCGATCCAGCGCACCGATCCCGTCAGCAGGCCCAGCACCAGGCCGAGGCCGCCACCGACCGCCAGCCCCAGCAGGGCGCGGCCGGCACTGATCCGGACATGGGTCCAGAGCTCGCCTGAAATGGTCAGCTGCCATGCGGCCCGGCCGACATCAAGCGGCGCCGGCAACACGCGGGTCGAGAGCCAGCCGCGCGACGCGGCCAGCTGCCACGCGACGATCAGTACCAGGGGCAACAACCAGGGCAGCAACGGCCTGCCGATGCGCGCGAGCAAGGGCCGCAGCAGGGAAGTGGAAGGACCGGCCGGTATCTCGGCGAGCGTGATTTCGGCCAGGCGGGCGGAGGTGGACAGGCTCATGGGTGTTCCCTCGCGCTCAGTTCAGGCTGACCGGGGCGGCATGCCGCAGGTTGAGCGACCTGGGAATCAGCTTGAGGTCGAAGAAGGCGTCGGCGATCGCCTGCTGCTCGGCCAGCACATCCCCCTTGACGGGCACCACGCCGAAGGTCGTGCGGCTGATCCACAGCTCGGTGATCGCCTGATCCAGACCCAGGATCCTGGAGAGCTCCTGCGCGGCGGCGGGCTTGTTCTTCTCGACCCAGCGATCGATCTTGTCGATTTCTTCCAGCGCGATGCGCAGCAGGTCGGTGTTGTGGGTGGCGAACTCGCGCGAGCTGAAGAAGTACCAGCGGTTGCTGACCACGCCCGTGCCGTCGGCCAGGACCCGGGCGCCGAGCGTTTTCTGGGCCGCCGCGAGGAAGGGGTCCCAGATCGCCCAGGCATCGACCGCGCCGCGCTCGAAGGCGGCGCGCGCGTCGGCCGGCGGCAGGAAGACCGGCTGCACGTCGCTGTACTTGAGGCCATGCTTTTCCAGCAGCTTGACGATCAGGTACTGCACGTTGGAGCCCTTGTTGAAGGCGATCTTCTTGCCCTTGAGATCGGCCACGCTGCGGATGGGCGAGTCCTTGGGCACGACGACGGCCTCCAGCTTGGGGCGCGGATTGCTGGAGCCGACATAGACCAGCGGCGCGCCCGCGGCCTGGGCAAAGATGGGCGGCGCTTCGCCGACATCGCCGAAGTCGATCGAGCCGACGTTGAGCGCTTCAAGCTGCACCGGACCGGCGGTGAACTCGGTCCAGCTCACGCTGGCGCCCAGCGGGGCCAGCCGTTTTTCCAGCGTGCCACGGGCCTTGAGGATCGAGAGCCAGCCCTTCTGGTAGCCGATGCGCAGCACGCGCGGGGCTTTCGCGGCACCGGCCTGGGCCAGCGCGAGGCCGCTGACACCGAGGGCGCTGGTGGCGGCGAAGGTCTTGAGCAGGAGACGGCGTTGCAGGTTGTTGCGGGTCGACATGGGCTTTCCTTGTTTGACGTGCGGCCCGTTTGACATCGGGGCCTGTGAGCGAATGGACGAATCATCCGCATTCGCCCATGCTTGGTAAACGAAGAAAAGCGAATCTTCAAATTACAAAAACAAGCAAGACAGGCCGAATCCCGCAATGGCAGCCGCCACCACGAGATAGGTGGCCCATTCCAGCGGGGTCATGCCGTTGTCGGGCGGCAAGCCTTCCCTGGACAGGTAATGCGGCGGGATGTCATCGATGTTCATGCTCGTCTCAAGGCAAGTTGATGGGAATCGTCCCGGCGTCGAGCTCGGTGACGGATGACAGACTGACCTTGAACCGGGTCAGCAGATGCACCGAGGCGCGGTCGAAGTCGAAGACCGCTGCAGCAAGCCTGCGGCGGCTGGGATGAAAGTTGCTCAATTCATGCATGACGCACCTCCGAATGATGAATTGGGCTATCTTCGGCGAGACATATTGCGGCGTGAAGCGAGAAAAACTCAGTTGCATATTCGCTCCCTGATGAATCAGGGCGCAGCTCAAGCCAGGCACTCCACTTATCCGAATTTCGAATATCCATATTCGGAAACCGTTTCCTGATATCCAGATTTGGAATAGATCGTTGGATTAATTCCGGCCGCTGGCTAGCATCCATCACATCCAATCATCAGGAACCGCAATGAGCCGCCCCTACCGAATCACCGCCCTCGTCGGCAGCACCAGCACCCAGTCCCGGACCCAGGTCCTGGTCGACGCCATCGTCAAGGCGCTGGCCACCCAGGTGGCCGTGGATGTCAAGCTGGTCGAACTGTCCAAGCTCGGCACCCGCTTCGGCGCCGCCGTCCTCAAGGACCAGCTTGACGCGCCAGCGCTGTCGGCGCTCGACCAGATCGAGCAGGCCGATCTCGTCATCGCCGCGAGCCCGGTCTACAAGGGCAGCTATACGGGCCTGTTCAAGCATGTGATCGACTTCGTCGGCATCGACACGCTGGTCGACACCCCCGTGATCCTGGCGGCGACCGGCGGCGGCGACCGCCACGCGCTGGTGGTCGAGCACCAGCTGCGCCCCCTGTTCGGCTTCTTCCGCGCCCACACCATCCCGACCGCCGTCTACGCCTCGGAGGCCGAGCTGGCGGGGTACGAGGTCAGCAGCCTCGCGCTGCAGGAGCGCATCAACGAGGCGGCCGCGCAGGCAGCCCAGGTGCTGCGCCAGACCGGCTCGACCGACGCCCTGCTCAAGCGCGCCGCCTGAACGCTCGCCAGCCCCGTTTCATTCATGTCAGGCCTGAACGCAGGCCAGCCCATTCTTTCAGCAGGAGATAGCCATGAGCACCAGCAGAATCCCCACCGGCGAGCACATCAAGTTTGCCTACTGGGTCCCCAACGTCAGCGGCGGACTCGTGATCAGCAAGATCGAGCAGCGCACCCACTGGGACATCGACTACAACCGGCGCCTGGCGCAGACGGCCGAGAAGGCGGGCTTTGACTATGCGCTGAGCCAGATCCGTTTCACCGCCGGCTATGGCGCCGAGTACCAGCATGAATCGGTGTCGTTCACCCATGCGCTGCTGGCCTCGACCGAGCGCCTGAAGGTGATCGCCGCGATCCTGCCGGGTCCCTGGACACCGGCCCTGCTGGCCAAGCAGGTCGCCACCATCAACCACCTGACCCACGGCCGCATCGCGGTCAACATCGTCAGCGGCTGGTTCCGGGGCGAGTTCAACGCGATCGGCGAGCATTGGCTGGACCACGACGAGCGCTACCGCCGCTCGGAGGAGTTCATCCGCGCCATCCGCGGCATCTGGAGCCAGGACAATTTCAGCTTCAGCGGCGACTTCTACCGCTTCAACGACTACACGCTGCGTCCGAAGCCGCTCGACCCGCAGCCCGAGATCTTCCAGGGCGGCAGCTCGCGCGCCGCGCGCGACATGGCCGCGCGCGTGTCCGACTGGTATTTCACCAACGGCAACACGCCCGAGGGCATCAAGGCCCAGATCGACGACATCCGCGCCAAGGCCGAGGCCGAAGGCCGCACGGTCAAGATCGGTGTCAATGCCTTCGTGATCGCCCGTGACACGGAAGAGGAAGCCCGGCAGGTGCTGGCCGAGATCGTCGAGCAAGCCGATCCCGAAGCCGTCAACGCCTTCGGTCACGAGGTCAAGCAGGCCGGCAAGGCCTCGCCCGAGGGCGAGGGCAACTGGGCCAAGTCGACCTTCGAGGACCTGGTCCAGTACAACGACGGCTTCCGCACCAACCTGATCGGCACGCCGCAGCAGATCGCCGAGCGCATCCTGGCGCTCAAGGATGTCGGCGTCGACCTGGTGCTGACCGGCTACCTGCACTTCATCGAGGAAGTCGAGTATTTCGGCCAGAAGGTGCTGCCGCTGGTGCGCGAGCTCGAGGAGCGCCGCCTGCGGAAGGCCGCCTGAGACGGCAGGCCGCCCTGGAACAGACCATGAGCCATTCGCGCTACCCGCATCCATCGTCGCCAGCCAACGCCAGCGGGCATCCCGTGCTGCTGAGGCTCGAAGGCATCACCGTGCGCTTCGGCGGGGTCAAGGCGGTCAGCGACATCAGCTTCACGGTCCACCAGGGCGAGCTGCTCTCCGTCATCGGCCCCAACGGCGCGGGCAAGAGCTCGCTGCTCAACGTCATCAACGGGGTCTACCGACCGGCGGCGGGCCATATCGAATGGGCGGGAGAACGCTACCCACGGCTCCTGCCCGAGCAGGCCGCGCAACTGGGGATCGCGCGCACCTTCCAGAACCTCGCGCTGTTCAAGGGCATGAGCGTGATCGAGAACCTGCTGACCGGACTCAACCTCAAGACCAGGAGCACCGCCCTGGCGCACGCGCTGCGTCTGCCCGGCGCACGCCGCGAGGAAGCCGCGCAGCGCGCGCAGGCCGATTCCATGCTCGAACTGCTGCGGATCCAGCGCTACCGCGACACCCCGGTCGGCCAGCTGCCCTACGGCCTGCAGAAGCGCGTCGAGCTGGCCCGGGCGCTGGCCGCCGAGCCGCGCCTGCTGCTGCTCGACGAACCGATGGCCGGCATGAACGCGTCCGACAAGCACGAACTCGCCCGCCTGATCGTCGAGGTCAACCGGCGGCTGGGCACGACCATCGTGCTGATCGAGCACGACATGGGCGTCGTGATGGACATCTCGGACCGGGTCGTCGTGCTCGACTACGGTCGCAAGATCGCCGACGGACTGCCCGCCGAGGTGCGCGAGCAGCCCGACGTGATCGCCGCCTACATCGGCGCGGTGCACTGAGCGCCGCGTCCACACTGGAGACGAATTCATGGAATTCTTCATCGAGGTCCTGATCGGCGGGCTGCTCGCGGGGGTCATGTATTCCATGGTCGCGATCGGCTTCGTCCTGATCTACAAGGCATCGGGCGTGTTCAACTTCGCGCAGGGCTCGCTGGTGCTGTTCGCCGCGCTGACCTATGTGAGCCTGGTCGAGCGCGGCTTCGACGCCTGGCTCGCCCTGCTGCTCACGCTCGCCGCGATGATCGCCATCGCCTGCTCCGTCGGCCAGGTGGTGCTCAAGCCGCTGATCAACCGGCCGCCGATCGTGCTGTTCATGGCCACGCTGGGCCTGAGCTTCATCGTCGAGGGGCTCGCCCAATGGCTCTGGGGCGCGCAGGTGCACCAGCTCGAGCTCGGCATCGATGACAAGCCGCTGGATCTGGCCGGCGTCTTCGTCAGCGAGTTCGACCTGTTCGCCGCCGCCACCGCCGCGCTGCTGGTCGGCCTGCTGAGCCTGGCATTCAACCGGACAAGGGCCGGACTCAAGCTGCGCGCGGTCGCCGACGACCCGCTCGCCGCGCTCGCGATCGGCATCCATATCGAGCGCGTCTGGGCGCTGGTCTGGTCGGCAGCGGCCACCGTGGCGCTGGTCGCTGGCCTGCTCTGGGGCGCGCGCACCGGGGTGCAGTTCTCGCTCTCGCTGGTGGTGCTCAAGGCACTGCCGGTGCTGATCATCGGCGGCTTCTCGTCGATTGCCGGCGCCATCGTCGGCGGGCTCATCGTGGGCGCGAGCGAAAAGCTGGCCGAGGTCTACATCGGCCCCTTCTTCGGCGGCGGCATCGAGAACTGGTTCCCCTACTTCCTCGCGCTGGCCTTCCTGTTCTACCGGCCCTACGGCCTGTTCGGCGAGCGCACCGTCCAGCGCATCTGAACCGAGACACCATGAGCCACACCTTGACTTCCGAGCTGCCGGCGCCGCTGCAGCCGGCGCCACCCGTCGCAGCCCCGCGCCGTCCGAAATGGGGCTGGATCGCCGGCCTGCTGTTCGCGGCCCTGGTCGTGCCGCGACTGGGCAACGACTACTGGTTCTCCGCCGTGCTGGTGCCTTTCCTCGTTTTCGCGCTCGCGGGCCTGGGCCTGAACCTGCTGACCGGCTACACCGGCCAGCTCTCGGTCGGATCGGCCGCCTTCATGGCGGTGGGCGCCTTCGCCACCTACAACTTCGCGCTGCGCCAGCCCTGGCTGCCGCTGCCGGTCAGCCTGGTCCTCGGCGGTCTCGTCGCCGCGCTGTTCGGCGTGCTGGTCGGCCTGCCCTCGATCCGGATCAAGGGCTTCTACCTGATCGTCTCGACGCTGGCGGCGCAGTTCTTCGTCCAGTGGGTGCTGGTCAAGTTCGGCTGGTTCTCCAACCACAACCCGTCGGGCGTGATCTCGGCGCCCAGGCTGGAGCTGTTCGGGCTCGACTTCAGCTCGCCCTCGGGCCGCTACCTGTTCACGCTCGCGGTCGTGGTGGCGCTGACCTGGGTCGCGCGCAACCTGGTCACCAGCGCGACCGGGCGCAACTGGATGGCCGTGCGCGACATGGACACGGCCGCGGCCGTGATCGGCATCCCGGTGCGCCGCGTCAAGCTGCAGGCCTTCGCGATCAGCTCCTTCTACCTCGGCGTGGCCGGCGCGCTGTGGGCCTTTGCCTATGTCGGCACGGTGGAGCCGCACGGCTTCGACCTGACGCGCTCGTTCCAGCTCCTGTCCATCATCATCATCGGCGGCCTCGGCAGCCTGAGCGGCGCCTTCCTCGGCGCGGCCTTCATCGTGCTGTTCCCGATCCTGCTGTCCCACCTGGCGGCGCAGTTCCTCGGCGGGCTGATCGACCCGGCCAACGTCGAGAACGCCCAGAAGATCGTTCTGGGCAGCCTGATCATCTGGCTGCTCATCAAGGAGCCCGAGGGCCTGGCCCGCCTCGTCGCTCGCGCCTGGGCCAGCCGGCCCGGCCGGACCTCGAAACCGACCGCCTGAAGCCGTCGCCCGAATTCCAGCACCCCCCATCCCCCCATTCAGGAGTGAACCCAATGAAAAACCGATTCCATCGCCTACTGCACCTGACCGCGCTGGCAGCAGCCGTCGGCCTGGCTTCGGTCGGCGCGCAGGCGCAGACCAAGGCCCCCAGCGAGCAGTATTTCCCGCTGCAAAGCTACCGCGTCGGCCCCTATGCCGCCGGCGGCACCGGCTTCTTCGGTGGCTTCATCGACTACCTGCAGCTCGTCAACCAGCGCGATGGCGGCGTGGGCGGCGTCAAGTTCAGCTGGAGCGAATGCGAGACCGAATACGTGGTCGAGAAGGGCGTCGAGTGCTACGAGCGCCTCAAGAAGGGCCTCAACGGCGCCCCCGCTGCCGCCACCAACCCGCTGTCGGTCGGCATCGCCTACGCGACGCTGGAGCGTTCGACCGCGGACAAGCTGCCGCTGATCACGATCAACCATGGCCGCACCGATTCGACCGACGGCCGCGTCTTCCCCTATGTCTTCCCGCTGCAGCTCAACCCCTACAGCGAGGTGTCCGCGATCGTCAACTACATCGGCCAGCAAAGCGGCGGCCTCGACCAGCTCAAGGGCAAGAAGATCGTCACGCTCTACCACGGCTCGCCCTACGGCAAGGAAACCATCCCGGTGCTGGACATCCTGGCCAGGAAGTACGGCTTCCAGGTCCAGCATGTCGAGGTGCCGCACCCTGGCAACGAGCAGCAGTCGCAGTGGCTGACCATCCGCAAGGAAAAACCCGACTGGGTGATCCTGCGCGGCTGGGGCGTGATGAACCCGGTGGCGCTCAAGAACGCGCAGAAGGTGGGCTTCCCGGCCAACAAGGTGATCGGCAACATCTGGAGCAACTCCGAGGATGATGCCGCGCCGGCCGGCGACGCCGCCAAGGGCTATATCTCGATCACCACCCACCCGTCCGGCACCGAATTCCCGGTGCTCAAGGACATCAGGAAGCACGTGGTCGATGCCGGCAAGGGCAACCTGGCCGATCCGAAACGCTTCGGCAATGTCTACTACAACCTCGGCGTGGTCAACGGCATCCTCAACGTCGAGGCGGTGCGCGTCGCGCAGGCGAAGTTCGGCAAGCGCGCGCTGAGCGGCGAGGAAGTGCGCTGGGGCTTCGAGAACATCCACATCGACGATGCCCGCCTCAAGCAGCTCGGCGCCAGCGGCCTGCTGCAGAAGCTAAAGCTCAGCTGCGCCGACCACGAAGGCGGCGGCGCGGTGCGCTTCCAGCAATGGGATGGCAAGGGCTGGAAACTGATCAGCGACTGGGTGCAGGCCGATCGCGCGCTGCTGCGCCCGATCATCGAGGAGTCTTCCGCCAAGTACGCCAAGGAAAAGGGCATCACCCCGCGCGACTGCGCCAAGGAATTGGCGGCCAGGTAATGCCCGGGAGCCCTGCCATGCGCGTGACAGACGGACCAGTGCCCGCCCTGCTCGAACTCGATGCGGTCGAGGCGGCTTATGACGGCGTGATCGTCGCGTTGCGCGGCGTCTCGCTGCGCGTGCCCAGGGGCGAGATCGTCGCCCTGCTCGGCGCCAACGGCGCGGGCAAATCCACCACGCTGAAGGCGGCCTCCAGCCTGCTCGGCGCCGAGCGCGGCACCATCGTCGCCGGCCGCGTGCGCCTGGACGGCCGCGAGGTCACGGGCCTGGCGCCGCACCGGCTGGTCGAGCTCGGCGTGTCGCAGGTACTGGAAGGCCGGCATGTGTTCGCCCATCTGTCGGTCGAGGACAACCTCAGGCTGGGCGCCTTCGTGCGCCGGCCCAGCCGCGCCGACCTCAAGGCGTCGCTGGAGCAGGTGTACCAGCGCTTTCCGCGCCTGAAGGAGCGCCGGCGCAGCCAGGCCGGCTACACCTCGGGCGGCGAGCAGCAGATGGTCGCCATCGGGCGCGCGCTGATGGCCAGGCCTCGACTGGTGCTGCTCGACGAGCCGTCGATGGGCCTGGCGCCGATCGTGGTGCACGAGATCTTCGAGGGAATCAGGCAGCTCAACGAGCAGGACGGCGTCAGCTTCCTGCTGGCCGAGCAGAACGCTGCGATCGCGCTCGAATACGCGCACCACGGCTACGTGCTGGAGACCGGCCGGGTGGTGCTCGACGGCAGCGCCGAGACGCTGCGCGCGCGCGGCGACGTGCGGCGCTTCTACCTCGGCGAGGGCGAGGCGCAGCGGCTGTCGTTCATCGACCCGCACCAGCGGCGGCAGTTCCACGCCGCAAGCGCTTGATGGTTCGCCCGGCCTGCCGATCGGCAGGCTTTTTTCATAACCGTTTCGCGCATAAACACAGGCGGAAAACTTCGTTGGTGAATCGGTGGCCGGCTCCTAGACTGGATTCATATCTCACCGATCCACACCAAGATGCTTCTCACCGATTCAGCCACTCAACCATCTGGACATGCGGTTCCATCGCTGGCGGAAATCGAACGCCGCACAGAAGCACTCGCGCAGCTGCTCGCCACCAACGCGGTCGAGCGCGACCGCGCGGGCGGCCACGCCGCCGCCGAGCGCGAGCTGATCCGCGCCAGCGGCCTGCTCGACCTCACGACGCCGCGCGCCCAAGGCGGCTGGGGCCAGTCGTGGCAGACCTTCTATGCCGGACTGCGCCGCATCGCCCAGGCCGACAGCTCGCTGGCGCATCTCTATGCCTTCCACCACCTGCAGGTCGCCACGGTCCTGCTCTATGGCAAGCCCGAGCAGCACGAATTCTTCCTGCGCCCCACGGTCGAGCAGCGCCTGTTCTGGGGCAATGCGCTGAACCCGAACGACAAGCGCGCGCTCGCGACCGAGGATGGCGAAGGCTGGCGCATCAGCGGCCCCAAGAGCTACTGCTCGGGCTCGGTCGGATCCGACCGCCTGACCTTCTCGGCCTGGCACGAACCGACGCAGAGCCTGCTGATCGGCGCGCTGCCGAGCGACCGCGCCGGCGTCACGATCCGCGGTGACTGGGATGCCTTCGGCCAGAAGCAGACTGACAGCGGCAGCGTCACCTTCGACCAGGTGCGGCTGGAGCCGCACGAGGTGCTGGTACGGCCCGGCGAGCAGGCAACGCCGCGCGCGACGCTGCGGTCCCAGATGGCGCAACTGATCCTGACCAACCTCTACGTCGGCATCGCCCGTGGCGCGCTGGAGCAAGGCCTGCGCTACACGCGCGACTCATCGCGGCCCTTCTTCGCTGCCGGCGTCAGCCGCGCGATCGACGACCCCTATGTGCAACAGCGCTACGGCCAGCTCGCGGTGCTGGTACGGCCGGCCGAGGTATTGGCCGATATCGCGGCACAGGCCATCGACCAGGCGCTCGCGCTGGGCGATGCCGTCACGGCGGCGGACCGTGGCCGGGTGGCGATCGCGGTCGCCGAGGCCAAGGCGGTCGCCCACCGCGCCGCGATCGAGGTCAGCAGCCAGCTGTTCGAGCTGACGGGCGCGAGCGCGACCTCGTCGCGCTTCGGGCTCGACCGCTTCTGGCGCAACGCGCGCGTCCACACCCTGCACGACCCGATCGACTACAAGCTGCGCGACCTCGGCCGCCATGCGCTGACCGGCGCCTTCCCCGAACCCACTTCCTATTCCTGAAAGATCGCATCATGAGCCTCGACATCTTCTGGTTCCTGCCCACCTCGGGCGACACCCGCTACCTCGGCAAGTCCGATTTCGGTCGCCCCGCCACCAACGACTACATGAGGCAGATCGCCGTCACGGCCGAAAGCCTGGGCTACGACGGCCTGCTGATCCCGACCGGCAGTTCCTGCCTCGACCCCTGGGTGACGGCCGCCAGCCTGATTCCCGTGACCCAGCGCATCAAGCTGCTGGTCGCGCTGCGCACCTCGGTCAGCGGGCCGACGGCCTCGGCGCGTCAGGCCGCGACGCTGGACCAGGCGCTCAAGGGCCGGCTGCTGCTCAACGTGGTGGCGGGTGGCGATGCCACCGAATTCGCCGCCGAGGGCGTCCACCTCTCGCACGACGAGCGCTACGAGGTGGCAGACGAGTTCCTGACCGTCTGGCGCCGCCTGCTGCAGGGCGAGCAAGTCGACTTCGACGGCAAGCATTTCCAGATCGAGGGTGCCAGGAACCATTTCCCGCCGGTCAGCCAGCCCTACCCGCCGCTCTACTTTGGCGGCTCCTCGCCGGCCGCGCATGAACTGGCGGCCCAGCATGTCGATGCCTACCTGACCTGGGGCGAGCCGCCCGCCGCCGTGGCCGAGAAGATCGCCGATGTGCGCGCGCGCGCCGCCAGGCACGGCCGCACCGTGCGCTTTGGCGTGCGGCTGCAGGTCATCGTGCGCGAAACCAACGCGGAGGCCTGGGCCGCCGCCGAGCACCTGATCAGCAAGCTGACCGACGAGGAAATCCAGACCGCGCAGGCCAACTTCGCCAGGATGGACTCGGTCGGCCAGAAGCGCATCACCGAACTGCACGGCGGCGACCGCAACAAGCTCGAAATCAGCCCCAACCTGTGGGCCGGCGTCGGCCTGGTGCGCGGCGGTGCCGGCACCGCGCTGGTCGGCGACCTCGAAACGGTGGCCGCGCGCCTGAAGGAATATGTCGATCTCGGCGTCGACAGCTTCGTGCTGTCGGGCTACCCGCACCTGGAGGAAGCGATCCGCTTCGCCGAGCTGGTGTTCCCGCTGCTGCCGGGCAAGCAGCCGGTCACGCTGCGCGACCAGACCATGACCGGCGGCGCCTTCGACGTGCGCGCCACCGAAAAAACCGAACTGAGGAAGGTCGCATGAACGTGATCGACATGCGCTGCCGGCCCGCCTACCTGCACGACTTCTTCGGCGCGACGCCGGGCACGGCGGCCAACGAGACCGCGCGCTGGCTGAATCGCCGCGTCGGCACCCGGGGCGACGACGAGCATTACGCGCGCTCGCGCACCCACGAGGGCTTCCTGGCCGAGATCACCGACGCCGGCCTGAGCCAGGCGGTGGTGGTGGGACGCCACACGCCCGCGCAGCACCTGCCCAACGACCACATCCACCAGATCGTGCGTTCGGACCAGCGGCTGGTCGGCGTCGGCGCGGTGGACCCGGAGCTGCTCGGCGCAGCCACGCTGGCCGAGGTCGACCGGATCGTCAACGATCTCGGGCTGGCCGGGGTCAACCTGGAGCCCGGCTTCGGCGCTCCGGCGCGCCATCCGGACGACCGCGTCTTCTACCCCATCTACGAGCGGCTGTCCGAACTCGGCGTGCCGGCCTTCCTGATGTCGGGTCCGACCACGCCCGACCAGCGCTACAACGACCCGGCGCCGCTGGCGCGGGTGGCGGCCGATTTTCCGCAGCTGCGCCTCGTGGCCTACCACGGCTACTGGCCCAACGTGCAGCAACTGCTCGGCGTCGCCTTCCGGCACGAAAACGTCTTCCTGGTGCCCGACATGTACCTGTTCCTGCCGGGCAGCGAGCTGCTGGTCGACGCCGCCAACGGTTTCCTGTCGGAGCAGCTGCTGTTCGGCTCGTCCTACCCGTTCCGCCCGATCAGACAGAGCATCGAGGATGCGCGGCGGCTCGGCTTCAGGGACAGCGTGCTGGACAAGTTCTTCCACGACAACGCCAGCCGCCTGCTCGCCAGGGCTTGATCAGGCTTGACGGCAGTACCGCGCACTGCGGCGCATGGCGAGCGTGCTACGCTCACGCCTCGCCAAGGACCGGGATAATCACCTCTTTGGCTAGAGATCACTGTCTGTACCGCCAGTACAGCTTGAACCTGACCGAACCCCCTGATTTTCCTGGACTGATGATGCTTGAGCGCATTTTTCGCTGCCTCCCCCTGGCCGCCCTGCTGTACCTTGGCCCGTCGCTGGCGGGATCGGCGGCGGAGTTGCCGCCCGAGGCCGTCTCGGTGCTGACCGGGTCTTGCGCCAATTGCCATGGCCCGGACGGCAATGGATCGGCGGGCATCCCGCCCCTGCGCGGCCAGTCGGAAAGCAGCCTGCGCGCCAGCTTGCTGGCCTTCCACGAAGGCAAGGTCGAGGAGGTGACGGTGATGACACGCTTGATGAAGGGCTACGACCGGCCGCAAATCGAGGCGCTGGCCAAGTGGTTTGCGGCGGAGGGCAAGCGATGAGCACGCTATCGCGCCGCGAGACGCTGAAGACGCTGGCCGCCAGCGGAATGACGCTGGCCATGCCGGCGCTGGTGCGCGCGCAATCGACCGCCGCCCGCGTGGTGGTGGTGGGCGGCGGGTTTGGCGGGGCCACGGCGGCCCGCTACCTGAAAATGCGCGCCCCGGACGTGCGGGTGACGCTGATCGAGCCGGCGCCGCGCTTCTACACCTGCCCGTTCTCCAATCTCTACCTGGCCGGCCTGCGTGACTGGCAAAGCCTGGGCCACGGCTTTGACGGCTTGCGGGCGGCCGGCATCGAGGTGATCCAGGCCTCGGCGCAGGACGTGGACGCGCATGGGCGCACGGTCACGCTGTCGACGGGCGACAAACTGGCCTGGGACCGCCTGGTCCTCTCGCCGGGCGTCGACATGCGCTGGAACGCGCTGGCCGGCTACGACGAGGCGGCCGCGCAACACGCCCCGCACGCCTGGAAGGCCGGGCCGCAAACGCAGCTGCTGCGCCGGCAACTGCAAGCCATGCCCGATGGCGGCACCTTCGTGATGGTGATCCCGGACAACCCGTTCCGTTGCCCGCCTGGCCCCTACGAGCGGGCGGCGCTGGTGGCGCATTACTTCAAGCAGCACAAGCCGCGCTCCAAGGTGCTGCTGCTGGATGCCAAGGACAATTTCTCGAAGAAACCGCTGTTCCAGCAAGGCTGGAAGGCGCTCTACGGCGAGATGGTGGAATGGGTGGGCCTGGCCGACGACGGCCGGGTGATGAGCGTCGATGCCCAGGCATTGACCGTGCGGACGGCCTTCGGCCAGACCCATCGGGCGGACGTCCTGAACGTGATCCCGCCGCAGCAGGCGGGCTGGATCGCGCAGCGGGCCGGCGTGGTGGATGCGAGCGGCTGGGTGCCGGTGAGGCCGGAGAGCTTCGAGACCACCCGGGCGCCGGGCATTTACGCCTTGGGCGACGCGACGCTGGCCGCGCCGATGCCGAAATCGGCCTTTTCCGCCAACATGCAAGGCAAGATGGCGGCGGCGGCCATCGCGGCGGAACTGACGGGCCAGCCCCTGCCGCCCGCAGTGTACGCCAACACATGCTACAGCCTGCTGGCCCCGGGCCATGGCATCTCGGTGGCCGGGGTCTATCGGCCGGAGCAAGGCAAGATGATCGAGGTCCCCGGCTCGGGCGGCGTCAGCCCGCTGGCGGCGACGCCCGCCTTCCGTGCCGCCGAGGCGGCCCATGGCGATGCCTGGTATGCGTCCATCAGCGCCGATGTCTGGGGAGCCTGAGGCATGAGCCTGCTGTGGGCGGGTTTCCTGCTGGGCTGCGGCTTTGGCGTGTCGGCCCGTTTGGGGCGCCTGTGCTTGCTGCGTGGACTGCGGCAGCGACTGCGGGGCGATGCGGCGGCACCGGCGCTGCGCGCCTTCGCGCTGGCGCTGGCCACCGCCATGGCTACGACGCAGTATCTGGCCGCCATCCATGAGATCGATCTGTCGCAGACGGTGTTGCTGCGCACGGAATTCGCCGCGGGCGGGCTGCTGATCGGCGGCCTGCTGTTCGGCCTGGGCATGAGCCTGGCGCGCAGTTGCGGCGCCCGGGCGCTGGTGCTGCTGGCCGGTGGCAACCTGCGCGCGCTGGTGGTGCTGGCCGGCCTGGGGCTGGCGGCACAGGCGTCGCTGACGGGCGTGCTGGTGCCGCTGCGACAGTGGCTCCAGCTCGGCCAGGTGAGCCTCGATGCGGCTTCCTTGCCGGCCTACCTGGCCAGCCAGGGCCTGGCGACCGGGCCGGCGCTGCTGCTGGGCGCGGGCCTGCCGGTGATGGCCCTGCTGTTTTTTGCCCTGCGTGGCGGGCTGTTGCGCCGCGCCCCTGGCGAGGCGGCCATGGCGGTGGCAGTCGGCCTGCTGGTCACGCTGGGCTGGTGGATCACGACCCATGTCGGGGTGGACGAGTTCGATCCGGTGCCACCGACCTCGCTGAGCTTCATCGGCCCGGTGGCGGAATCACTGCTGTATGTCCAGCTGGCGGTCGGGCGGGCGTTCAGCCTGGGGCCGGCGATCGTGTCGGGCACGCTGGCCGGGGCGGGTGTCACGGCGCTGGTCTCGCGCAATTTCGTGCTGGAAGGCTTCGAGGCGCCCAGGCCACTACTCAGCTATCTTGCCGGCGGCCTGCTGATGGGCTTTGGCGGGGTACTGGCCGTGGGTTGCTCCATCGGCCAGGGCCTGTCGGGCCTGTCCACCCTCGCCCTGGCCAGCTTGCCGGCCTGCGGCGGGATTATTATCGGAGCCTGCATTGGCCTCGCCATAAAAAATACATTTATTAAAAAGTAACTACCAATGAAACGTCGTGAACTCCTGCTGACACCCTCCAAGCTCGCCCTGACAGCGGGCATGGCCTCCCTGTCGCTGCCCTCGCTGGCCACGCCGGCCGCACCGGCGGCGCCGGCGCTGCTCACCCTCAACAACCGCCTCCTGCCGCGCGCGGGCAAGAAGCCGCGCATCGTGATCTGCGGCGGCGGCTGGGGCGGCATGACAGCCGCCCGCTACCTGCGCGAGCTGGTGCCGAATTCGGACGTGATCCTGCTCGAGCGCAACCCCACCTTCTGGTCGGGCCCGATGAGCAACAAGTGGCTGCTCGATATCGTGTCGACGGACTTCGTGAACCACGACATGCAGCGCCCGGCCAACCAGTACGGCTACAAGCTGATCCAGACCGAAGTCATCGGCTTTGACCGCGACCGCAAGCTGGTGTACACGGCCATGGGCGCGCTCGATTACGACTTCCTGATCCTGTCCGGCGGCATCCGCAATGCCTACGACGCCTGGTTCGGCAACGACCAGCGCGCCATCGACTACACCCGCGAGCATTTCCCCTCGGCCTATATCCCGAACGCCGAGATGTTCGCCCTCAAGCGCAAGATCAAGGAATTCAAGGGCGGCACCATCGTCATGACGCTGCCGCCGCCGCCGCACCGTTGCCCGCCCTCGCCCTATGAGCGGGCCTGCCTGATCGCGGCGCACATCAAGAAGAACAAGATCCCGGGCAAGATCGTGATCCTGGATCCCAAGCCGAAGGTGGCGCCGATCAGCATGGGCTACCAGACCGCCTTCCGCGAGCTGTATCCGGACATCATCACCCATGTGCCGAATGCCAAGGTGCAGGAACTCGATCCGTTCAAGAAGCGCATCAAGACGACCGCCGGTGAATTCGAATTCGACGACGCCATCCTCATGCCGCCGCACCAGGCGGCCGACATGGTGCGGCACGCCGGCCTGATCGGTACCGACGCCACCGGCAAGCCGACCGGCTGGGCCGACATGAACCCGCGCCTGTTTACCGCCAACAGCGATGACAGCGTGTATTTCGTCGGCGACCTGATGGGCGCCATCTCGCCGCAGTTCGGCCACTACCCGAAGAGCGGCCATGTCGCCAACTACATCGGCAAGATCGTCGCCCAGAACATCGCCGAGCGCGTCGCCGGCAAGCCGGTCATCGCCCGCCTGCCGGACAACCTCTGCTACATGATGGTGAACATCGAGCCGATGGAGGAAATCTCCGTGAAGTTCGAATACGAGGTGGATCAGGCTGGCCAGGTCAACCAGACCCAGATCGACGTCGATGTGCGTACCGCCGACATGGTGAAGGAAGACTTCGACTGGATCAACGGGAAGTTCCAGGACTTCCTGGCCATCTGACGGAGCGCGCGATGAAACGACGAGATTTTGTCGCGGGCGGCACCCTGCTGGGTTCTGCCTTGGCGCTGCCGGCGGCCTGGGCGCAACCCCCGGCCCGGCCAGCCCAGTCCAGGCTGCTGGAGCCCAACCCGGCCGAGTTCCGGCGCCAGTGGGCGGCGTTTGTCGGCAAGGCCAAGCCGATCGAGGGCGGGCTCAAGCTCGACCTGCCGGTGCTCGCCGACAACCCGAGCGCGGTGCCGGTGGGCGTCCTGCTGACGGCCCCCGTCACGGAAAGCCACTACTGCAAGGAACTGATCCTGCTGGCCGAACTCAACCCGGCCCCGCTGACCTGCCGCCTGCAGTTCTCCGCCATCTCCGGCACGACGGAAGTCGCCGTCCGCCTGCGCCTGAGCCAGTCGCAAACCGTCCACGCGCTGGCCCTGATGAGCGATGGCCGCATCCTGGTTGCCCGCCAGGCCGTCACCGTCGCCGCCAGCGGCTGCGGGATGTAAAGGAGATCGCCATATGAGTACCAAACCGCCCCGCGTCTGGGTCAGCAACCTCAAGCCCGCCAAGGGCGAGCTGGTGCGCGTGCGCGCCCAGGTCGAACATCCGATGGAAAGCGGCCTGCGCCTGGACGCCAACGGCCAGCTTCGCCCGCGCCACATCATCAGTCGATTCGAGGCAAGATTCGGTCCTCACCTGCTCCTGAGCTGGGAGCCTGGCATCAACATCTCGCCCAACCCCTACCTGGAATTCACCTTCCTCGCCCGCGAAGCCGGTGAACTCGTGATGATGTGGACCGACGAAAAAGGCCCGACCATCGAGGCCCGCAGGACCATCGCGCTGGCGTGAAAAGGGCCTCGCTCCTTTTACTTCATGGCGTCCATCAGCGTGCTCGCAAGCGCCCGACCCAGAAGTCGCCCGCGAACTGCACCAGGCTGACCAGGGCGATCAGCACCACGATCACCGCGATCATCACCGTCGTGTCGAAGCGCTGGTAGCCGTAGCGGATCGCCAGGTCGCCGAGCCCGCCAGCGCCCACGGCGCCGGCCATGGCCGAGGCACCGATCATCGACACCAGCGTGATCGTGAAGCCGCCGATGATGCCGGGCAGCGCCTCGGGCAGCAGCACATGGCGCACGATATGCCAGCGCCGGCAGCCCATGGCCTGGGCGGCCTCGATCAGTCCGTGCTCGACCTCGCGCAGGCTGACCTCGGCGATGCGCGCGAAGAACGGCGTGGCGCTGATCGACAGCGGCACCACGGCGGCCCAGATGCCGATCGTCGTGCCCGTGATCAGTCGCGTCAGCGGGATCAGCGCCACCAGCAGCACGATGAAGGGCGTGGCGCGGAAGGCGTTGACGACGCTGCCCGCGATCCGGTTGAAGCGTGGCGCTTGCAGCACCCCGCCCGGCGATGTCAGCACCAGCAACACGGCCAGCGGAATGCCCGCGACCAGCGCGATCAGCCCCGAGGCACCGACCATGAGCAGCGTGTCGAGCAGGGCCTCCCAGAGGCGTTCATACATGATCGGCGACATATCCGAGCTCCTTGGCGTGGTGGCAGAGTTGTTGTTGGACCAGCTCGGCGGCGGCAGGCCCCTGGGCGGCGGTGGCGATCAGCAGCCGGCCGTGCGTATGGCCCTGGATGCGATCGACGCCGCCATGCAGCAGCCGCACCCGGCTGCCGAGCGCGCCGGCGATGCGGTCGAGGTCGGGTTCGATCCGGCCCTGGCCGGTAAAAACGAGTTCCAGCACCCGCTGGTACGACCCGCTCGCTGGCGCCTGCAGCGAGAGCCTCTGCGGCAGGTCCTGCGGCAGGTCGTGCTCCAGCGGACGCAGCAGCGCGCGCGTGGCGTCGTGCCGGGGATCGCCGAACACCGACCAGACCGGCCCGGTTTCGGCGATGCGGCCCTGCTCCAGCACCAGCACCTGGTCGCAGATCTCGCGGATCACGCCCATCTCGTGCGTGATCAGCACCACCGTCAGGCCGAGCTGGCGGTTGATGTCGCGCAGCAGCGCCAGGATGGACTGGGTCGTTTCGGGGTCGAGCGCCGAAGTGGCCTCGTCGCACAGCAGGATCTCGGGGTGGTGCACCAGCGCGCGCGCGATGCCCACGCGCTGCTTCTGCCCGCCCGACAGGCGACCGGGGTAGGTGTTTTCCTTGCCCTTGAGCCCGACCAGCTCCAGCAGTTCGTTGACGCGCTGGCGCACCTGCGCCTCGCGCACGCCCGCCACGCGCAGCGGCAGCGCCACGTTGTCGAACACGGTCTTGGCCGACAGCAGGTTGAAATGCTGGAAGATCATGCCGATGCGGCGGCGCAGCGCGACCAGTCCGTTCTCGTCGAGGCGGCTGATGTCCTCGCCGTCCACCAGCACGCGACCGGCGGAGGGCTGTTCGAGCCGGTTGATGGTGCGCAGCAGGCTGGACTTGCCCGCCCCGCTGCGGCCGATGATGCCGAAGATGCGGCCAGCCGGAATCTCGAGGTCGATGTCGGCCAGTGCCGTCACCGGACCGGCCGACGAGTGATAGGTCTTGCCGATGTGCTCGAAGCGCACCGAGCCGGCCGCCGGGCGCAGCGACGCGCCAGTGCCAGCCGGCACGGCGGGTTGCGCGTACGGAGCGGCCTCGGGAGCCGGGACAAAGAAGGACTTGGAGCCTAAGGTCAGATCGATGGCGCTCATTGCACTTTTCCCTTCAGCCAGGGCAGGCCGTGGCATTGGTGGTTGCCCGTGAAGGCGACATGGATGGCTTACTTGTTCAGCCAGGCCAGCGTGTAGAGCTTCGGGTCTCCCCCGAAGGATTTCTGCACCTGGTCGCGCACGGCCTTGGATTCCTGGAAAATCTTCACGAACTGCTTGATGCGCGGGTCGTTGGCGTTGTCCTGACGGGAGACGAAGCGGATCGCGTAGTAGCTGTCAGCCGCCCCGGAGTAGATCAGGCCGGCACTGGCGAACCGCGGCTTGCCCGCGCTCACGAAATGCGCCGGAATGCCCTGCGCCAGCTCCACGTCGTCGATGGCGCGCACGAGCTGCGGACCCTCGACTTCGACGAACTTGAGCTTCTTCGGGTTGCTGACGATGTCGTTGACGCTGACCTTGGCGCCGGCGCCGTCGCGCAACTTGATCAGGCCGGCCTTTTCCAGCAGCAGCAGGCCGCGCCCCTGGTTGACCGGGTCGCTGGCCACGGCCACTTTCGCGCCGTCCTTCAGTTCATCGAAGCGCTTGATCTTGTACGAGAACAGACCGATGTTGGGCAGCACGCCGATGCCGGCCACGGCGAACTTGTAGCCGCGCTGCTGGATGGCGTTGTCCAGGAAGGCCTGGTGCTGGAAGTAGTTCAGGTCCAGATCGCCCGCGGCCACCGCCTCGTTGGGCGTGGTCCAGTCGGTGAACTCGACAATCTTCACGTCCAGGCCGGCCTTCCTGGCATCCGCCACCGCCGCCGCCAGGGCATCGGCATGCACACCGGCCGAGGCGCCGATCTTGAGGGTCTGGGCCTGCGCCGCGCAGACCAGCAGCAGGGAAGAAACGGCGGTCAGCAGCAAACGGGTCAGTTTCATGATGAGGTCCTGTTGTGGGTTCAGAGGGGGGGAAAGCTCAGGCGAGCTGGCGGAACTGCGCGGCGGCATGGCGCTCGGGCAGGCGGTCGCCCTGGCCGAACAGCTTGTGGCGCAAGCTGCCTTCGGCATAGGCGGTCTTGTAGAGGCCACGGTTCTGCAACTCGGGCACGACGAAATCGACGACATCCTCGAAGCTCTCGGGCACCACGGTGCGCGTGATGTTGAAGCCGTCGATGCCGGTCTCGTCGGCCCAGGACTGCAGTTCATCCGCGACCTGATTGCCGTCGCCGACGATGGCCGGGTAACGCCCGCCCAGCTTGAAATGTTCCAGCAGCTTGCGTCGGGTGCCGCCCAGCTGCTGGAGCGCACGCACCGAGGACTGGATCGCATTGGTCTGGCCCGACTCGATCGGCTCGTCGAGCCCGTGGCGCGACAGGTCGATGCCCACGCTCGACGAGAAATGCGCCAGCCCGGCCTCCGGACTCGCATGGCGCAGATACTCGTCGTGCTTGTCGCGCGCCTCCCGTTCGGTGGCCGCCGGCACCAGCGTCAGGCCCAGCACGATCTTGAGGTCGTCGGCGCGGCGGCCCGCCTTGACCACCTGCTTGCGCAGCTCCTGCACGGTCTGGCGCACGGCGGCCTTGTCGTTGCCGCCGATGAAGACCACTTCGGCATGGCGCGCGGCAAAGACCTGGCCCCGGCCCGAGGTGCCGGCCTGGAACAGCACCGGCGTGCGCTGCGGCGACGGCTCGCAGAGGTGATAGCCCTCGACGTCGTAATAGCGGCCGTGGTGGCGCACCTGATGCACCTTAGCCGGATCGGCGAAGATCCGGGCCGCCTTGTCCCGCTTGACGGCATCGTCTTCCCAGCTGCCCTCAAGCAGCTGATAGAGCACGTCGAGGCATTCGTCGGCGCGCTCGTAGCGCTCGTCGTGCAGCAGTTGCCGCTGCTGGCCGATGGCGCGCGCGGCGCTGTCGAGGTAGCCGGTCACGATGTTCCAGCCAAAGCGCCCGCGCGTGAGCTGGTCCAGCGTCGAGAAGCGCCTGGCCAGCAGATAGGGATGTTCGGACAGCGGGTTGACCGTGACGCCGAAACCGAGGTGCCGGGTCGCGGCCGCCATCGCCGAGACCAGCAGCATCGGGTCGTTGACCGGCAGCTGTACCGACTCCCTGAGCGTCAGGTCGATGTTGCCCTGGTAGACGTCGTAGACGCCCAGGATGTCGGCGATGAAGAGGCCGTCGAACAGGCCGCGTTCGAGCGTGCGGGCCATGCCGGTCCAGTACTCCAGCGTGTTGTATTCGGTGGTCCGGTCGCGCGGGTGGGTCCACAGGCCGTGGTTGATGTGGCCGACGCAGTTCTCGTTGAACGCGTTGAGGATGAGTTGTTTTTTCTGGGTCATGACGTTCGCGATGGAAGGCGGTGCGTTGCGAGGGATGAAGGCTCAATCCACCAACGCGGCCAGCGGAATTTCCCGGTCCTCGACCGGCGCTGTGACATCGATCACCGTTTCAGCCCCAGCCGCATCGGGGTGGCTCACGCTGGCTGGGTGGCTGCTTGAGGAGGCCGGCTCAGGTTGACGCGACGCGCGCAGGCCTTCGGTCGCGGATCGGGCCAGGTTGGCGATGACCATGTCGTCCTGGGGCGGGTTGTAGCGGCTGCACTGCACATCGCGGAAATAGCGTTCCAGCGGCAGCTCCCTGGACAGCGCATGTCCGCCGACGATGCCCATCGCCAGCTCGACGATGCGGATCGCCTGGTTCGTCACCTGATGCTTGGTGATCGCGACCTCGTGGTCGAGCCGGTGCTTGATCGCGTCGTGGCGCTCCCAGCGCTCGGCCAGGCCATAGAGCAGGGTCTTGGACGCGCCGATCAGCAGCTCGATCTCGCCGAGCTTTTGCTGCACCTGGGGCGCGTCGAGGATCGGCCCGCCCAGGCTGTGCGACTGGTAGCGGTCGGCGAAATCGAGCGCGAAGTCGCGCGCCGCCGTCGCGATACCCAGATAGACCGCGGAGATTTGCAGGCCGAAGGCCCGGCTGCCGGTGGTGAAGCTGCTGGGCTGGTCCTTGTCGATGTAGCTCAGCAGCGCGTCGTGGGGCACCAGCACCTGGTCGAACTCGATGTCGTGGCTGCCGGTGCTGCGCATGCCGATCGTGTTCCAGTTCTCGATGATGCGCACGCGTTCCGACCTGGGCACCAGGAACTCCGCCACCCGCCCCTCGTCCTCGACCAGGGCGTAGACGATCATCTGCCCGAGCCCGGGCGCCGCCGAGCAGAAGGCCTTGCGGCCCTGGATCAGATAGCCCTGTCCGGTCCGGCGCGCCACGGTGGTCGGTTGGGAGCCGCGCAGCAGGTTGCCGGCCTCGCGCTCGGTGACCAGCACGTTGACCAGGTCGCCGCGCCGCACCACGTCCCGGCACAGTCGCTCGAAGGCCGGGCGCTGCCACTTGAGGTCGAAGCTCAGGTAGCCGAAGACCATCAGGTGCCAGCCCAGCGCCAGCGCGGTGGAGCCGCTGCCCCTGGCCAGGCGCTCCTGGAACAGCAGCAGCTGGTAGAGCGAGAGACCGTCGCCTCCAAGCGCCTTGGGCAGCGTCAGCTTGAGCGCGCCGCGTTGGCGCAGCAGTTCGAAATGCGCGTGCGGGAATTCGCCCGACTCGTCGTATTGGCGCGCCGTGCTGGCGATCTCGGCCGCCAGTTCGTCGGCATAGGCCGCGAGGGCGGTGTCGCTGGCATCGCGAAGGGTCACATCGACGGTCATCATGGCTGTTTTCCTGGATATTGGGTGAGAGGCGTGGCTGGGTGCGATTCAGAACAGGCCTGAATGCGGCGGCTCGGTTCCCTTGAGCCGGTAGGCACCGACCACCGCCGCCTTCCAGTGCCGCGGGTTGTGGTTGGCCACCGTGCGGGCGTTGCGCCAGTGGCGGTCCAGGTTGTGCTTGCGTGCGGTGGTGGAAGCTCCGCCGACGTCGAACAGCAGTTCCGCGGCCTTGAGCGCCGCTTCGGCGGCCACATACTGGGCCTGCGCCACGTCGATCGCCGCCTGGGTGATGGAGGCATCGTCGAGGCCGGACGCCCAGGCGGCATCGATGCTGTCGGCGGCCTGCAGGACCACGGCCTCGGCCGCGAAGGCGCGCGCCGAGATCTCCCCGACCGAGAACTCCACGTAGGGATCGTCGACCGAGCGGCTGGCCGTGCTGTGCTTGATCGGACGGGCATGGTCGCGGGCGAATGCCACCGCATCGTCGAGCGCGTTGCGCGCGATCCCGGCCTCGACCGCGCCCAGGAACAACTGCGCGTAAGGGGTCACGATGCTGCGCTGGCCGTGCCCGCCGGCATACAGGTTCTGCGGCACGATGTCCTCTTCATGGACCCGCACGTGGTTGAGGTTCGTGGTGCCGCTCGCCGTCAGGCGCTGTCCCATGGCATCGAAATCGTCGATCAGCTCCAGGCCCTCGCGGTCCCGTGGCAGCATGAAGCGCACCTCGCGCCCGGCTTCATCGATCGCCACTGCGCTGACCCAGTCCGAGTACAAGGCGCCGGTGCTGTAATACTTGCTGCCGTTGGCCCGGTAATGGTCCCCTTCGCGCACCAGACTGGCGCTGATGGCACCGTTGGCGCCGCCCACTTCCCAACCCGCGTTGCCGAACAGCTCGCCATTCAGGTAATGCGGCAGCCAGCGTTGCCGGGCGGCCTCGTCGTCGCTGGCGAGCAGGCCTTCGAGGAACAGGAAGCCGGGCCGCAGCGCCTGCGCCACGTTCGAGTCCACCGCGGCGACATCGATGACGAACTGGATCACGTCGCGCACCGACGCCCCGCTGCCGCCCCGGGCCTGTGGAATGCGCCAGGTCAGCAGCTTTTCGGCGCCGATGCGACGAATCGGCTCGTGCGGCAGGATGCGGTGGCGCTCCCGCTCCTCGGCGCCGAGGCGCAACCGGGGCAGCAGCGCAGCCGCGCGGCGCTGGAGCTCGGCCACGCTCAGGCGGCTCCCCGTATCAGCCGGGGGTAGCGATTTTTCAATCGTGATGTCACTGGTCATCGTGGAGCTTCTTTCCTGGATAGCGTCAAAGTCGTGCACTGAAGCGCCGACTGGAATGGGGCACAAGCCGCTGGACTTGAGGCCGTTTTGACGATCGTAGGAAGGCAGCGCGCAGCCAACAAGCAATGAATTCGCATGACGACATCCGCAAAAGATTTCCAGATTTGCTCATGCGGAAAACTTCTCTCAGCCTCGCCCTGCCCGGTGCGATCCCTGAGCCTTGAAGCCGGCATATTCATTTTTGACATATGCAAAGTACAAAAGAATTCTTCCTTCTTATAACGACCCTCCCTATGATCGCGACCTTTACCTCAGGCTGCTGCCGCAACGCCCACCATGTCCACCCGCCAGGATCGCCTGATTCAATGGCTGCTCGGCAGCCTGGACCTGCAAACCACCTTGTTCCACCTGGGGCAGTACTGCGGTTCGTGGAAGGCGACGACCGCCGGCCTGGCTCAGGCGGGCTTTCACGTCATCCTGCATGGAGACTGCTGGCTGCATCTGACCGAGACCGGGCACCAGCAAGCCCTGCAGGCCGGGGACGCGGTCTTCTTTCTGCGCGACGTGCCGCATCTGCTCAGCCCGCACGAGGACCCGGAGGCCGCCGCCCAGGCCCCCCGCAAACCGATGGCGGCGATCGACCTGTCGGCCAGCTGCAACACGGCGCTGGCCTGTGGCTTCTTCGAGTTCCGCGCTCCGCTCAACCAGGTCTTCCTGGCGTCCCTGCCCGCTTACGTGATCGTCTCGCGTCAGCGGCAGGAGCTGCGGGAAATCCGCCCCCTGTTCGACCTGAACCTGACCGAGGTGCGCCAGGGTGCCGACCAGCCTTCGCCCTTGATCACGCGACTGGTGGATCTGATGTTCTTCTACGTGGTGCGGCATCTCTGCCAGCGCCAGGAGGTGCGGGAGGGCCTGTGGGCGGTGCTGGCGCGGCCCGAATTCGCCCCCTTGCTGGAGGCCATCGTTCAGCAGCCCGGCCGCGACTGGAGCGTGGAGAGCATGGCCGAGCTGACCCATATGTCGCGCACCAAGTTCTTCAAGTTGTTCGCGCAGGCCGCCGGCACCTCGCCCAGCCATTTCCTGGCCCAGATCCGCATGCAGCTGGCGTCCCAGTGGATAGGCGAAGGCATGCCGCTTGCGCGCGCGGCGGAGAAGGTCGGCTACCAGTCGGATGCGGCGTTTTCCCGCGCCTTCAAGAAGATCACCGGCACCCTGCCGGGGGCGCTCCGGCGCGCCGCCGGCAACGGTACGTTCGAGCAAGAGAACGGGACTTTCAAACCTGGATCGTGAATGGGGGGCCAGCCAGAATCCACGGGTATTTTTGAATCGGAGTTTTCATGTCCCGCCTGACCATCCAGACCCCCGAAACCGCCCCCGAGGCCAGCAAGCCCTACCTCGAAGCCTCCCAGGCCAGGAACGGCTTCATCCCCAACCTGATGGGGGTGCTGGCCAATGCACCGACCGCCGTCGAGATGTACTTGACTTCCTCCCCTGCCTAAAGGCAGGGGATTTCTACCGGGTGGGTGCGCGCGCTAGGCATGTACCCACCCCTCGGTGGGTTCCTGCTTCTTCGCGGCTGCACGCTTCGCCCTCGCGGGCTTGGCGCGGCTGACTTCCGCTCCACAGGCTGCGGTCCCGCAGGACCAGACCGCCAGTCCGGCGGCCAGGATGTTCTTCGCGGCGTTCGTGTCCGCGTTGTCGGCATGGCCGCAGGCCACGCACTCAAAGCCTGCCTGCGTCGTCCGGTTGTCGGCCGAGACATGGCCGCACTGGCTGCATCGCTGGCTGGTGTAGGCCGGGTTCACCGGAACCACCGTGCCGCCTCGGGCCGCGCATTTGTATTCGAGCTGGCGGCGGAACTCGGCCCAACCCTGATCGAGGATCGCACGGTTCAGGCCTGCTTTCTGGCGCACCCGCCTACCTGGCGCATCAGCCGTGCCAGCGGCGCTGGCCGACATCGCCGCGACCCTCAGGTCCTCGATGGCGATGACGGGGTGTGCATCGGCCAGCCGGGTGCTGAGCTTGTGGAGCCAGTCGCTGCGCTGCGCGGCGATGCGCGCGTGGATGCAGCTGAGCCGCTCCACCGCCTTGCGGCGATTGCGCGAGCCCTTGACCTTGCGTGAGACGGCGCGCTGGTAGCGCTTGAGGCGGCGTTGCTGGCACTCCAGCGCCTTGAGCGGCTGAATCCTCTGATCGTCGCTGGTCGCCGCGAACAGTGCCACGCCCAGATCGATGCCCAGCGTCGGCGCCAGATCGGCGGCCGGCAACACGTCGGGCAGCTCCACCTGCAGCGACACGAACCAATGGCCGCGCTCGCGGGTGACGGTGGCGTTGCGCGGTTTGCCGACCACGGGCTGCGACAGGCGCAGGCGCTGCCAACCCAGCTTGGGCAGCTTCACTCGGGCGTTGACTGGGTCCAGCGCGAACTGCTTCGGATCGGGGAAGCGCAAGCCCGGCTCCTGCCCGCGACGCTTGAACTTCGGGTAGCCACCCTGGCCCGCGAAGAAGCGCTGGTAGGCGGCTTCGAGCCGGCGCAGCGTCTGCTGCAGCGGATGGATCGGGGCTTCGGCCAGCCACTGGGTCGCGGGCGAGTGCCGCCATTCGGTGAGCCATTTGCACATGGCCGCGTGCCCGGCGAACTTCTCGCCCGCCTCGCGCCGGCGCTGCTGCTCGGCGATCGCGGCATTCCACACCCAGCGGCACGAGCCGGCAAACCGGCGCAGGGCGCGCTCGGTGCCGGGCTTGACCCGAAGCTGGAAACGAAAAGCCTTGATCGACATGGGCGGATTATCGTGGCAGCCAAGTGGTCTGTGCAGTGAGTCATGTGGCCCGCTGCGCGGGCCGGCGCTCTTGACCTCCCCCTGAAGGGGGAGGCTTGCCGCGCTATTGGTCAACAGCATCGTCCAGGCCCAGACCTGGACCCAGGACAACCGCGCCGCGACGGCACGCCTGCTGGCCAAGGACGGTCCGAACCGCTACACCCCGCACAGCGTGGAAACCCTGCTGCGGGTGCTGGAGCCCAGCGCCGACCAGGCCAGGCAATACCCGGCCAGCGGTGCGATCCGCCATCCGGAGTGGAAGGAGGAGCGCATCGACTTCCAGCCCTACCCTTTCCCCAGCTACACCGAGAAGATGGTCGAGCTGCTCAAGCTCACGAAGGTGGAAGGCGACGGCGCCTTCATCGCGTCCCTCGATCCCAAGAAGGGGTCGCCTCAGAAAACGGAAAAAATCGTACGTTAAGCCTCTGGCGCGAGAATCTGATCCGTACTTTAAATTCCGTTTTCTGAGGCGCCCTCTATGAGCGAATGTCCACCATGACGCATCTGGTTGCATCCTGCAGCTGCGGACAACTTCGTGCCACCGTCACTCACACGCCGGTGCGGGTTTCGGTTTGCCACTGTCGTGCCTGCCAGCGCAGGACGGGCAGTGCGTTCGGGGTGCAGGCCCGCTTTGAAAGAGGGAGTGTCCACATCCAAGGTCAAGGCACCGAGTTCGTTCGGACCGGCGACTCTGGTCGCCGAATCACCTTCACGTTCTGTCCCCACTGTGGCGCCACCTTGCACTACACATTGGAAGGACTTGAAGACTTCGTTGGCATCCCGGTCGGAGCCTTTGCTGACCGTTCCTTCATCCCGCCCGCGACGGTGCTCTACGAGGAACATGCGCATCCCTGGGTCGAGTTGCAGCTGCCGCCCGCCTCCTCTTGAGAGGGGCGTTTTTCGAGGGGTCGCTTTAGGGAGTCGTCTCAGAATTCGGAAAAAATCTACAGGGACTTCCCACGTAGTCAAGTGCGGTAGGCGTGGTTCTCCTTGAAGACGATTTCCTGGCGACTGACGCGAACCGAGCGGCATGAAACGAGGAACAGACTGCACATCTACAGCCGGGCTTGTTGCACTTGGTGCTGCCCCAGATACGAACCGCTCAGCAGGGCTCCATTCAGTCGGCGTGACATCAATGACTGACTCACTTTGGGTCTATCGAGATTGCCTGCTGCCGGTCTGACCTGTTCAATGCATCTTCGATTTCACGTCTGGCAAGGAAATGGACTTCGTGGCGGACGTTGCCGTCCTGGCCGGTTACGCTGCCGCCGGCATGGCTGCAGTTGGAAGAACGCTGACATGATGGGCGTCATAGCGCTTGTTTCCAGTCATGACTGCCCAGAGAATCCGCGCGTTCTTGTTGGCGAGCGCCACGGCAGCCTTCTGCCAGCCGCAGCGCTTACGCAGTCGCTGAGCCCACTGCGAGATGGGGTCGTCGTTGTGCTTGCCGGTCAACACGGCAGCTTTGGCCCCCTGTATCAGCAGGGTACGCAAGTAGTTGTTGCCGCGCTTGGTGATGCTGCCCAGGCTGGTCTTGCCGCCGCTGGAGTTCTGTTTTGGCGTCAGACCCAGCCAGGCGCCGAACTGGGCGCCGTTCTTGAACTGCTTGAAGTCACCGACCGTGGCCACGACGGCTGACGCGGTGATGAGACCGACCCCCTTGAGCTCGGCGGCTCGCTGGACCTGCTCGTCGTCCTTCTGATGGGCGGCAATGCGCTCGTCGCACCACTGGATATGCGTTTCGAGTTCTCGCCAGTGCTCCTGGGCTCTTTGCAGCACCAGGCGTGCCATGCCGGCGATGTCGTTGCTGGCATCCTCGAGAATCTCGCTGAGATGCTGCCGCAGGATGGCGGGTTTCTGGGGTAGAACCACTCCGAACTCGGTCAGCAGACCACGGATGCGGTTCATGCAGGCCGTGCGTTCCTCCTTGAGGGCTTCGCGCAGACGGTGCACGCACAGCATGCCTTGCTGGGCCAGCGTCTTCGGCGGAACGAAGTTCATGTGCGGTCGTGAAGCTGCCTCGCAGACGGCTGCCGCATCATTGGCGTCGTTCTTGCCGCTCTTGCCCTGGATCCGGTACGGCGCGACGAACTGCGCCGGAATCATGCGGGCATCCAGGCCGCGTTCGCGTAGCTGGCGACACCAGTGGTGGGCGCCGCTGCAAGCCTCCATCGCCACGAGGCAGCCCGCGGGCAGATCGGCACACCAGGCCAGGAACTTCTCGCGCTTGAGCGTCCGGTTCGTGATCACCTTGCCAGCGGCATCGACCGCGTGGACCTGAATCAGGTTCTTGGCCAAATCCACGCCGACTCGTGTAACGTTGCTCATGGGACTTCTCCTTCCACTGGGGTTGAGATTGACTTCCAACACGCCAATCTTGGCACTCGATGCCGTAGCCCGGAAGTGGGAAGTCCCTTCGTATTCGTACGCTAAGCCGTGCGACCCGCTGGCAAGGTCTGGTGTGATGCTGGTGGTGTCAGGCTGAGGCACACCTCAGCTTGGCGTCAGACCGGACAGGCAAAAACCGTCAGAGTAGGGTTGATTTCTGAATTTCTTGACGCCCCAGGTCCGGCGTCTATGGCCTCAACCTGACACCCTTGGCGTACGATTTTTT
This sequence comes from Malikia sp., assembly GCF_028687635.1. Classification (GTDB taxonomy): domain Bacteria; phylum Pseudomonadota; class Gammaproteobacteria; order Burkholderiales; family Burkholderiaceae_C; genus Malikia. The sequence continues at coordinate 85,342 of NZ_JAQTZS010000013.1, forward strand.
CCGAATTCTGAAGCGACCCAAGATTGCGGTCTTGTGATAGGATTAAATTGCTTGACGCAGCACCCCCATCCGCCTTGGAACGCAGCCCTTCGCGCTGCAGCGTATCAACCTCATCAAAGCCATTGGTCGCCCTGACAGGAACCTCTGATGCCCATGATTGGTAGCGGATGCAGATCGCGGGCTCAAGGAGTTACCTGATGTCTGCACATACACCTGTGGCGGGAAAAACACCTCCCTCACCGCCTCGCCTCAAGCGCCTTGCCTATCTGCTTCGCAAGGAAAAGCCTGACCTTTCCCATCTAGATGCCTTGGACATGCTCGCGCGTGAGCACGGATGGCCGAACTACAAGGCATATGAGAAAGCTTGGAAGGCCGACCGCGCCAGTGCCTACCGTGCACAGGGCTTTGCGATCACTCTGAGTGCGCGCTGGGCCGACACGCGCACTCGCACTCATGGCGTCGAAATCGCCCAGGTCATGCTTTCTGCGCCGTGGTGGACGTTTTTGAGCTTGGAGCAAAGGCGCTCGCTGGTGGCCGTTTCCCGGTTTCGGATCGAGGGCAAAGACCGAGCCAAGCTGGTGTCCTCGACGAGATTCGACAACGTGGAAAATGCACGGCACTACGCTGGTAAGGCTGCCCGAGTTTTGGCCTTCGTCGATGCACTGCGTGTCGTGCCTGCCAAGCCGCAAGCAGCTTACAGATGGCTTGGCGTGGATTTCTCGGACAGGAGATGCCCGGCTCTGGATCACGAGCGGGCGTGGTTCGACCCTTCGACAGGGAAATTTTTCCTCACCAACGAGCCCTACCTAAACGCTCTAACCCTTAAAACACAGAAGCAGCAAGCGTGGCTCCAGAACCAGGAGCTGCAGACGCTCACGCTGCATGCGATCTCCATCCACAACCCTCCTCAAAGCGTCCTGCAATTCATCACCAAGAAGGCCGATTCGCCGATGCTGGACGCGCGCTTGACGGCACGCTGTGAGCGCCTACAGCAAGCGCTCGCGGCAGTCGATGGCATGACGCCTAGTTGAGGTGTGCCTCAAACAGACGCCGAGCGACCTCACAGCCGGATCCAGACGCTCGCAGTTCACTAACGTACGATTTTTTTCCGAATTCTGAAGCGATCCCAAGAAGACCGCCAGGGACCTGGTGGACGATCGCTTCGTCAAGCAGGCGCTCAAGCAGGTCGGTGGCTTGAAAACCTTCGGTTTCCCCGAGTCGTTCGGGCGCACTGAAATCCTTGGCGCATAAGTTTTCCCGATGAGTCTTTCAGCAAAATCCCCGGGAGCGGCGGGCCGCCTTGCCCTCGGCATGGCGGGCCTCGCGGTCTTGTTGGCCGCCTGGTGGGCCGGCACCTTCTGGCTGCAAGCCCGGGTCCCGCTGGCGGCCTCGCTGGCGCCCGACCGAACCTTTGTCAGCCTCCACCAGCTGCTGCTCGGCAACGAGCTGACCCTGCATATCCTGGTGAGCCTGCGCCGCGTCCTGGTCGGCCTGCTGATCGCGCTGGCGATCGGGGTGCCGCTCGGGCTGGCGATCGGTGCCTCGCGGCCCATCGCGGCGTCGACCGGCATGGCCTTCCAGTTCCTGCGCATGATCTCGCCGCTGTCCTGGATGCCGATCGCCGTCATGGTGCTCGGCGTGGGCGATGCGCCGATCTACTTCCTGCTCGCCTTTGCCGCGGTCTGGCCCATCGTAAGCGCGTGAACAACTACGCCCTGGCGCCGGTGGCCGAGGTTTGACAGGATTGCGTCCGCAACCAAGAACTGCGGACGCAACGATGACAGAAGATGATTTGAGCTTTCTCCCGCTGAAAGTCA
>NZ_JAQTZS010000002.1:0-148581 GCF_028687635.1 Malikia sp.
CTGACCCCGAGTGCCGGCACCACGGCGGCCAGCAATGTCCTCACGCTGGACTACAGCGGCCTGGCGGACCTGGCCGGCAACGCGGGCACGGGCACGGCCACCAGCGGCAACTATGCGGTGGACACGGTTGTGCCTTCTGCTCCATCCATACCAGATTTGTCTACCGCCAGCGACACCGGCAGCTCCAGCAGCGACAACCTCACCCGCAACGCCACGCCCACCTTCACTGGCACGGCAGAGGCGAACAGCACGGTCACCCTCTACGACACCGACGGCGGCACGGTGCTGGGCACGGCCACGGCCGATGGTTCGGGCAACTGGAACATCATCGCCTCGCCTGCCCTCAGCGAGGGTGCGCACACGCTGACCGTCAAGGCGACGGACGCTGCGGGCAACGTGTCTGCGGCGTCGTCCAGCCTGTCGGTCACCATCGACACCACGGCTCCGAGCACCTCGGCCGCGCCCGATCTGGCCGCCGTCAGCGACACCGGCAGCTCCAGCAGCGACAACCTCACCCGCCACGCCACGCCCACCTTCACCGGCACGGCCGAAGTGGGTAGCACGGTCCAGCTCTACGACACCGATGGCGGCACGGTGCTGGGCACGGCCACGGCCGATGGTTCGGGCAACTGGAACATCATCGCCTCGCCTGCCCTCAGCGAGGGTGCGCACACGCTGACCGTCAAAGCCACCGATGCTGCGGGCGGTGTCTCTTCTGCTTCGCCTGGCCTGGCAGTCACCATCGACACCTTGGCGCCGACGCTGGCGATCAGCAGCAGCGTGGCGGCGCTCAAGGCGGGCGAGACGGCGAGCATCACCTTCACGTTCAGCGAAGACCCGGGCGGCAGCTTCGGCTGGGACGGCAGCAGCGGCGACCTGGTGGTGAGCGGCGGCACGCTGGGCGCGATTTCGGGCACGGGCCTGACGCGCACGGCGATCTTCACGCCGATGCCCAACCATGAAGGCGTGGCCAGCATCACGGTGGCCTCGGGCAGCTACACCGATGCGGCCGGCAACGGCGGCGGCGCCGGCGGCACGCCGTCGATCACCCTCGACACCTTGGCGCCGACGCTGGCGATTAGCAGCAGCGTGGCGGCGGTCAAGGCGGGCGAGACGGCGACCGTCACCTTCACCTTCAGCGAAGACCCGGGCGGCAGCTTCGGCTGGGACGGCAGCAGCGGCGACCTGGTGGTGAGCGGCGGCACGCTGGGCGCGATTTCGGGCACGGGCCTGACGCGCACGGCGACCTTCACGCCGATGCCCAACCATGAAGGCGCGGCAAGCATCACGGTGGCCTCGGGCGCCTACACCGATGCGGCCGGCAACGGCGGCGGCGCCGGCGGCACGCCGTCGATCAGCATCGACACCTTGGCACCGACGCTGGCGATCTGCGGCAGCGTGGCGGCGGTCAAGGCGGGCGAGACGGCGAGCATCACCTTCACGTTCAGCGAAGACCCGGGCAGCAGCTTCAGCTGGGACGGCAGTGCGGGCGACCTGGTCGTCAGCGGCGGCACGCTGGGCGCGATCAGCGGCAGCGGCCTGACGCGCACGGCGACCTTCACGCCGATGCCCAACCATGAAGGCGTGGCCAGCATCACGGTGGCCTCGGGCGCCTACACCGATGCGGCCGGCAACGGCGGCGGCGCCGGCGGCACGCCGTCGATCACCCTCGACACCTTGGCGCCGACGCTGGCGATCAGCAGCAGCGTGGCGGCGCTCAAGGCGGGCGAGATGGCGACCGTCACCTTCACCTTCAGCGAAGACCCGGGCGGCAGCTTCAGCTGGGACGGCAGTGCGGGCGACCTGGTGGTGAGCGGCGGCACGCTGGGCGCGATTTCGGGCACGGGCCTGACGCGCACGGCGACCTTCACGCCGACGGCCGGCCTGGCCTCGGGCGCGGCCAGCATCACGGTGGCCTCGGGCAGCTACACCGATGCGGCCGGCAACGGCGGCGGTGCCGGCGGCACGCCCAGCCTCAGCATCGACACCCTGGCGCCGACGCTGGCGATCAGCAGCAGCGTGGCGGTGGTCAAGGCGGGCGAGACGGCGACCGTCACCTTCACCTTCAGCGAAGACCCGGGCGGCAGCTTCGGCAGGGACGGCAGTGCAGGCGACCTGGTCGTCAGCGGCGGCACGCTGGGCGCGATTTCGGGCACGGGCCTGACGCGCACGGCGACCTTCACCCCGATGCCCAACCATGAAGGCGCGGCCAGCATCACGGTGGCCTCGGGCAGCTACACCGATGCGGCCGGCAACGGCGGCGGCGCCGGCGGCACGCCGTCGATCACCCTCGACACCTTGGCGCCGACGCTGGCGATTAGCAGCAGCGTGGCGGCGGTCAAGGCGGGCGAGACGGCGACCGTCACCTTCACCTTCAGCGAAGACCCGGGCGGCAGCTTCGGCTGGGACGGCAGCAGCGGCGACCTGGTGGTGAGCGGCGGCACGCTGGGCGCGATTTCGGGCACGGGCCTGACGCGCACGGCGACCTTCACGCCGACGGCCGGCCTGGCCTCGGGCGCGGCCAGCATCACGGTGGCCTCGGGCAGCTACACCGATGCGGCCGGCAACGGCGGCGGTGCCGGCGGCACGCCCAGCCTCAGCATCGACACCCTGGCGCCGACGCTGGCGATCAGCAGCAGCGTGGCGGTGGTCAAGGCGGGCGAGACGGCGACCGTCACCTTCACCTTCAGCGAAGACCCGGGCGGCAGCTTCGGCAGGGACGGCAGTGCAGGCGACCTGGTCGTCAGCGGCGGCACGCTGGGCGCGATTTCGGGCACGGGCCTGACGCGCACGGCGATCTTCACGCCGATGCCCAACCATGAAGGCGTGGCCAGCATCACGGTGGCCTCGGGCGCCTACACCGATGCGGCCGGCAACGGCGGCGGCGCGGGCGGCACGCCGTCGATCACCCTCGACACCTTGGCGCCGACGCTGGCGATTAGCAGCAGCGTGGCGGCGGTCAAGGCGGGCGAGACGGCGACCTTCACCTTCACCTTCAGCGAAGACCCGGGCGGCAGCTTCGCGATCGGTGATGTGACGGTCACGGGTGGCACAGCGGACACGCTGACCAAGGTCGATGCCAAGACCTACACGCTGGCGGTCACGCCGACGGCTGGCCTGGACGCGGGCACGCTCAGCGTGAGCACCAACGCCAAGCAGGTCAGCGACCTCGCGGGCAATGCGGGCATCGATGCCGCGCAAAGCCAGACCCAGGGCTACGATACCCAGGCGCCGACGATCACCTTCAGTGCGCTGACCTTGTCGGTTGACAGCGGTAGCAGCGCGAGCGACTTCGTGACGCAGACGATCAGCGCGACGCTGAGTGCGGCGCCGACGGTGGGCGACCAGATCTACGGCTCGCTCGACGGCGGCGCGAGCTGGACCGATGTGACGGCGCGGGTCAGCGGCACCGCCCTGAGCTGGACGGGCGTCACCCTCACCGGCTCCGGCACGCTCAAGCTCAAGGTCACCGATGTCGCAGGCAATGATGGCGCCGTGGCATCGCAGGCTTACACGCTGGACGCCACGGCGCCAGCGCAGCCCACGATCAGCTCCAGTGCGCTGACCCAGAGCGCCACCCCCACCATTGCGGGCACGGCAGAAGCCAACGCCCGCGTGACGGTGGCGATCGCGGGTGCCACCTACACGGTGCCGGCCGATTCCAGCGGCAACTGGAGTGTGAACACCGCCACGGCCACGCCCAGCAGCGGCACCCTGGCGCTCAACACCAGTGGCAGCAACGCGGTGAGCGTCACCGCCACCGATGCGGCGGGCAACACCAGCGCAGCGGCCAGCCAGTCGCTGGTGATCAGCACCGTTACGGGAGGGTCGGATACGGTGTCATTGCTAGCGAGCTCGGATACCGGTAGCTCCTCTACAGACGGCATCACGTCAGACGCCGCACCAATCGTTCGTGCGAGCTTGTCCGCGGGCAACGTACAAGGGGATGTGCTCCATCTCACTGAAGGTACCGTCGTTCTGGCGAGCCATACCTTGACTCAGCTAGACATTGAGCGTGGTTATGTTGACCTCAAGTCCAGTCTCTTGACGGGCGAAGGGCAGCACATCTTGTTTGCTACTTTGACATCTGGTGGTGCGGTTAATCCGAAGAGTGCCCAGTTGTCACTGAAGCTTGACACCACTGCTCCTGCCCCAGGAGGCGTTGGTTCAGCCATGTTGCCGCCAACAGCGTTGGTGCTCAGCGGGTTTGCCAGTGTTTCCGCTGGTGATGTGGTCAACGTATCCGTCAATGGCGCCACTTACGAAGTAAAAGTTGTCGGCGGAGCTTGGTCGCTGAATCTCAATACGGCTCAACCCGTGAGTGGGGTTCTGGCTCCATGGATCGCTGACCGTTCGTACGATGTCACCATCACAACGACCGATCTGGCTGGAAATAGCAACGCGTATACCAAAACACAGGCACTCACCATACTGGATGATCAGGCCAAGAGCGTAGCCATTACCAGCATGACGCGCGACAGTGGTGATGGCAGCACCGACTTTGTGACCAATGACGGTGGGGCAGGGCGTATTGTTCAAGGGACTGTCAGCGGTTCACTGACCTTGATGGAGAGCTTGCAGGTCACCTTCGATGGCGGTCTTGGCTGGCAATCGGCCAGCGTCAGTGGAACGAACTGGCAGGCTGTGGACAACAGCAGTCATTCCCAAAGTTGGGAAATCCAGGCGCGTTTGGTCAGCTTGACTACAGGGAGTGTCAAGGCACTCGATACCCAGACCGTTTCGCTGGATACCTCGGCACCCCCTTCGCCCATCGCAATTGCACTGGATGCGAATTCCGATACCCTGACCCAGGGAGGAACTCCAAACGATCGTGTCACCGCACAAACCCATCCCGTATTTGTCGTCACCTTGCCCGAAGGATTGCAACTGGGCGACAAGCTGCAAATGATCGCTGAAATTCCAAGATTGGGCACCACCAATCTGGAAGTCGTGTTGAAGGAGGTGGTGGTCGATCAAGCGTTGCTCGACAGCAAGCTCTGGCAAGACACGGTCGGTGCAACCAACTTCCCCGATGGGCAGTGGGTGACCGTCAAAGCGATTGCAAGAGACACCGCAGGCAACATCTCAGGGGCAGCCACGACCACCATCAAGGTCATCACAGATCTCGATGGCATCGGTTCTGGGATTGAGAGCCTTGATGGCAGCGCGCCACTGGATCTGAACGGGGACGGTATCGCCGACTCCTCGCAAGGGGATGTGACAACACTGCCGCTGTCATCGAGTGAGTTGGCCAAAGCATTGGAGGGACAGCAAGTCAGTCAATCGGTCTACGGCTCGATTGTGGCAGGTGATGCCAATGGCGATGGCATACCAGACCAACCCAACAGCATCCAATTCTCTGACGTGTCGCTCCTGCCACTGGCGGATTTGATCAATGCACAAGACCAGGCCACTGTCCTGGGGCCGAATCTGGGCACCGTCATGGATGTGCTCAGCTTTACCGCCACCGCAGACAGTAATAAAGACAGCTTGCCTGACGAGAGCGGATTCGTCGATGCGGATCCAGTGCGTGCCGGTCAGCAGGTTCGGTTCACCATCTTCTTGGGTAATTCAATCGTTAGCCCCACTAAAGTCTTCAAGATGGACGGTCAAGGTGTGTTGCGTGATTTCACCGCCGCCAGCACCGATCAAGACGGGGGAGTACTGGAAGATACCAATGCCGATGGCAGAGTCGATCGCCTTATTCTGACGATTACGGACAATGGCGAGTGGGATCAGGATCCAACTGAAGGTGTCGTCAAAGACCCCGTGTTCTTGGCTGCGCCCAATCTTGCGCCGGTCTTTGCAGAGCCCGCCGTATCTGTCTCCATGCTCGAGGGACAAACCGCAACAGGTGTTACGGTCGCGGCAACCGATGCAGATGGCGATGCCCTGCGCTACAGACTGTCTACACAAGCTGGTGATGACAGTGGCTTGTTCGCGATTGATGCCAGCACCGGAGCATTGAGTTTTGCCGCTCCACCGGACTATCTGAACCCCAACGGCGTAACGGGCACCAACACCTATCAGGCGACAGTACTTGCCGACGACGGTCGGGGTGGACAGGCCAGTGTGGCCATCATGGTCAACGTGAACGCACGCAACGTCGCGCCCATCTTTGCGGTCATGGGTCAAGCCTTGTCAATTCAGGAGGGAACGAAAACGGTAGGGGTATTCACCGCTACGGATGCGAATCAGGATACTTTGACTTACAGCTTGCCGGTCAACCAAGGCGATGATGCGGCACTGTTCAATATCGACCCTCATTCAGGTCAAGTCACTTTCCTGAACGCACCCAGTACTGCGGTTCCACAAGACAGCAACCACGATAACACCTACACCTTCAGTGTGGTGGCGAGCGATGGTGCATTGCAAACCCTGCAGCCTGTCTCGGTACAGGTGCAGGCCACCGGTGGCGGTAGTGGTGGCGGGCTTGACTCCACGCCACCGAGTCTGCTTTCGGCAGCCACCAGCAGTGACGGAACCCAACTGCTGTTGACCTACAGCGAAGTATTGTCAGCCAATGCGGCTACAGCGTCCGCATTCAGTGTCAGCGTCAATGGCAACGGGGTAGGTGTTAAGGACGTCATAGTCAGTGGCACGATAGTGGAGCTGACATTGACCGCCGCGATAGCCTACGGTCAAGGTGTGCAGGTGGCCTATGCCGATCCCACTGATCGCAACGATGACAACGCCATACAAGATGCCGCGGGCAATGATGCCCTGAGTATGGCATCGGTAGCTGTTGTCAATACCGTTGCCAATCAGGCGGGAAGCGGTGGAGGTGGTGGTACTGCTGGCAGTGATGATGACAACGACAATATTCCTTCCCAGATGGAGTCGCTTGCCCCCTCCCTACACGGTGGACTGGGTGATGGCAATGGTGACGGCATCGCCGACTCCTTGCAGGCTGCGGTTTCTTCCGTAGAAGTGCGAAACACCCCTGTCATCAGCCAGCATCCGGACGCTCCAGCGGTCTTTGTGACATTGGTAGCCGACTCTCACGCCGGTCTTGTGAACGAAGGATCTTCTGCCCACATCACCTCCTTTGCTCAAACAGATGCGCCGGCCAATTTGCCCAGTGTGGTGAAGATGCCTCTTGGATTGTTTGAATTCAGTGTTCAAACACAAGCAGGAAGCACTGAATCATTCAGCCTTTTTGTGGATGAAAATTTGAATGTCAATGGCTATTGGAAACAAGATGCATCCGGTACTTGGGTGAACTTGGCCAGTGCCAAGTATGGTGGACAAATGGTTCAAGAAGGCGAAAGGGTTCGTTTGGATTTCAGCCTTACTGATGGTGGTGAATTCGATGGAGACGGTCAAGCCAATGGGGTGATTGCTGATCCTGGTGCTGCTGGCTATGTCGACGTTGGTGTCTTGGGGTGGTCGCCGGTAAACAGTGCAGGCATTTTGGGGTGGACGCCAGAAGCCGTGGGACTGGTTGGGTGGTCACCGGTCAATGATGCGAATTGGTTCTGAGAATATCAGTTTTTATTTAAATGAAGGAGTATGCAAAATGCTTAATCAATGGATGCGTTGGATAGGTCTGGGCGCAGTAGGTGCTGCAGCCAGCCTGGCTGGGTGTGGCAGCGGTGGAAGTTCTGACCCCACAGATAACACAGTGTCAACCAATACATTGACTGCTGAGCAAGTGCAAGGTATCTGGCGCGGCAGTCTGAGTGCAGATGAAGTCAATACAGTGATCCTGCCAGACGGTCAAGCATGGGCAGTTGTGACCCATACGGATGGGTCACGTGAACTGTGGCAGAGCGACAAGTTACAACCTGCAGGTTCTACCTTGCAAGGTGATGGCAAACGTTACACTTTTAGTCTGACCAGTAACAGCGTCGCAGTCAGTAATTTTGGATTGACAGTCACCGCTGCTACACCAAAAACCAGTGTGACGGCCAGTACCAACAGTGGCACACAGAATTGGCCACTGTCACTGACGATCTACGACACACGCTACGACACACCGGCTAATTTCAATGAGTGGATTGGCAACTGGCAAACACAGAACGGTACGGCTAAAGTGACTTGGACCGTTTCCGGTACAGAAGTGGGTCAACGTAGTTTGACGGGTGTAGGCAGTGGTACAGGGCAAGACGATTGCACCTACAACGGGACACTGCGCACTCGCAATGAGAACAAGGCCGTGCTTGATGTCAACCTGACTCAGACTTGCAGCAGTGTCAATATCGTGTTCAAAGGCATTGGCATCATGTCCAGCAGCACCCGTGCAAGTCTGACTTTAGTCACACAGGATGCTCAATCAGCAGCCCTGTTGGCATTGACCAGGTAATAGGGGGCGATGGCGACTTGCGCCGCCCTTTCAGCCGCCCACTTTCAGCGGGCTGCGCCCCTCCAGCTGCTCCAGGTAGGCCCCCATGTGTTCGCCCTCCTGTTCCAGATAGCGCTCGACCGCGTCGGAAAACGCCGGATGCGCCAGCCAGTGCGCGCTCCAGGTGGTCACCGGCAGCAGCGCGCGCGCCATCTTGTGTTCGCCTTGCGCGCCGCCCTCGAATCTTTGCACGCCCTGCGCGATGCACCAGGCCAGCGGCTGGTAGTAGCAGGCCTCGAAATGCAGGCAGTCGACCCGCTCCAGTGCGCCCCAGTAGCGGCCATAGGCGGCCTCGGGGCTGTCGCTGTCGTCGCTCAGCGCGACCAGGCTGGCCGCGATGCGCGCGCCCGCCGCATTGCGCGCGATGAACAGCAGCCATTGCCCGGGCTGCTCGTGCCGCAGGTGCTCGAAGAAGTCGCGGCTCAGGTAGGGCCGGTTGCCGTGTTCGAGGTAGGTGCGCTCGTAGCAGCGGTAGAAGAAGTCCCAGTCCTCGCTTGTGATGTCTTTGCCGCGCCGCCAGTCGAAGCGCACGCCCGCATCCATCACCTTGCGCCGCTCCTGCCGGATCTTCTTGCGCTTGTCCTGCTTGAGCGTGGCCAGGAAATCCTCGAAGTCGGCGTAGCCAGGACCGGGCTGGTTCTGCCAATGGAACTGCACCGTCTGGCGCAGCAGCAGACCGGCCTCGCGGCAGGCGGCGATGTCCTGCGGCGCGCCGAACAGCAGGTGCAGCGAGGACAGCCCGAGTTGCTCGCAGTGCGCGATCAGCGCTTGCAGCAGCGCAGCGCGCGCCGTGGCGTCGAGGGCCAGCAGGCGCGGCCCCGGCACCGGCGTGAACGGCACCGCCACCAGCCCCTTGGGGTAGTAGGGCAGGCCGTTGCGCTCGTAGGCCTCGGCCCAGGCCCAGTCGAAGACATATTCGCCCCTGGAATGGCTTTTCAGGTAGAGCGGGGCGGCCGCCTGCAGCTCGCTGCCGCGCCAGAGCGTGACCCACTGCACGCCCCAGCCGGTCGCGGGCGCCGCGCAGCCGCTCTCATCCAGCGCGGCGAGGTAGTCGTGGCGCATGAAGGGGCCGCCCGCGCCGCCAGGCTGGCGCGCCAGCAGCGCGTTCCAGGCCCCGGCATCGATTTCCGAGGGCTGATCCAGCACCCGGGTGACATAATCCTCGGCAACGTTTTCGCATCCCATATACGGTATCGTCATGACCCTCCAGCTCTGCGTTGCGCAGCTCAATTTCGTCGTCGGCGACCTGGCCGGCAACGCGCAAAAAATCGTCGATGCCGCCCGCCAGGCCCATGCCGCTGGCGCCAGCCTGCTGCTGACGCCCGAGCTCGCCCTGTGCGGCTACGCGGCCGAGGACCTCTACCTGCGCCCGGCCTTCATCGCCGCCTGCGATGATGCCCTGCAAACCGTGGCCCGCGAGACAGCGGGGCTTTGCGGCCTGCATATCGTGGTCGGCCACCCGGCGCCGGCACCGGGCGGCGAGCGTGGCCGCAGCGTCTCGCGCGCGCCCTGCCTGAACGCCGCCAGCGTGCTGTTCGAGGGCCAGGTCACGCAGCGCCACGCCAAGCGCGAGCTGCCCAACTACCAGGTGTTCGACGAGCGGCGCTACTTCGTGCCGGGCGACGCGCCCTGCGTGTTCGAGGTCGCCGGCGCCAACGGCCAGAAGGTCAAGGTCGGCCTGCTGATTTGCGAGGACGCCTGGTTCGAGGCCCCGGCTGCCGATGCCAAGGCCGCCGGCGCCGAGCTGCTGGCGGTGATCAACGCCTCGCCCTTCCACGCCGGCAAGGGCGACGAGCGCGAGCAGGCCATGCGCCTGCGCGTGCTGGCCACCGGCCTGCCGCTGGTCTATGCCCATCTGGTCGGCGGCCAGGACGAGATCGTGTTCGAGGGCCGCAGCTTCGCGCTTGACCGCGATGGCGCGCTGGCCGCGCGCGCGCCGAGTTTCGCCGAGGACCTGTTCGCCGTCACGCTGCAGTCGCCGGCCGAGGCCGCGCTCAGCCCGTCGCGCTTCGGCGTCGTCGGCCCGATCGCGCCCGAGCAATCGCTTGAGGCCGACCTGTGGCACGCGCTGGTGCTCGGCGTGCGCGACTATGTCGGCAAGAACGGCTTTCCCGGCGCGCTGCTGGGGCTGTCGGGCGGCATCGACTCGGCGCTGGTGCTGGCGATCGCGGTCGACGCGCTGGGCGCCGACAAGTTGCGCGCGGTCATGATGCCCTCGCCCTACACGGCCGACATCTCCTGGATCGACGCGCGCGACATGGCCGAACGGCTGGGCGTGCGCTACGACGAGATCGCGATCGCCCCGCAGTTCGATGCCTTCCTGGGCTCGCTCGATCCGCTGTTCGAAGGCCGCCCCTTCGACACCACCGAGGAGAACATCCAGGCCCGCATTCGCGGCACCCTGCTGATGGCGCTGTCCAACAAGTTCGGCTCCATCGTGCTGACCACCGGCAACAAGAGCGAGATGGCGACCGGCTACTGCACGCTCTACGGCGACATGGCCGGCGGCTTCGCGGTGATCAAGGACGTGGTCAAGACCATGGTCTTCAGGCTGGCCTGGTGGCGCAACGCCAACGACCCCTACGGCACCGGCGCCAACCCGATCCCCGAACGCATCATCACGCGCCCGCCCAGCGCCGAGCTGCGCCCGGACCAGAAGGACCAGGACAGCCTGCCGCCCTACGAGGTGCTCGATGCCATCGTCGAACGCTACATGGAGGAGGACCAGTCCCCGGCCGAGATCGTCGCCGCCGGCTATCCCGCCGCGGCGGTCGAGCAGGTGGTGCGCCTGATCCGCTTCAACGAGTACAAGCGCCGTCAGTCGCCGGTCGGCATCCGCGTCACCCACCGCAGCTTCGGCAAGGACTGGCGCTACCCCAACACCAACAAGTACCGCGCCTGAGCTTCAGCCCGGCCGGGAGGCCGACCGGGAGCGTGATACAGTTTTAATCTGAGAATTTTCAATCCCTATTCCGGAGTCTTATCCATGAAGCAAATCACCGCCGTCATCAAACCCTTCAAGCTCGAAGAAGTGCGCGAGGCGCTGGCCGAGCAGGGCGTGACGGGGCTGACCGTGACCGAGGTCAAGGGCTTCGGCCGCCAGAAGGGCCACACCGAGCTCTACCGTGGCGCCGAGTACGTGGTCGACTTCCTGCCCAAGGTGCGCATCGAGCTGGTGGTCAAGAGCGATGATGTCGACCGCTGCGTCGACGCCATCATCCGCGCCGCGCGCACCGGCAAGATCGGCGACGGCAAGATCTTCGTCACCCCGGTCGAGCGCGTGATCCGCATCCGCACCGGCGAGCAGGACGAATCGGCGGTCTGATCAGACCTGTTCGAGACAGGCCGGCGACCCGATCCGGGCCGCCAGTGCCAGCGCGGGCAGCAACTCGCTGGCGCGGTCGCTCACGCGCAGCAGGTCCATCTGCCAGTCGCCCATGAAACCGGCCTGCACGCTCGACCGCAGGAAGGCCAGCAGGCCGTCGTAGTAGCCGCCCGCGTTGAGCAGCCCGATCGGCTTGTCGTGGTAGCCGAGCTGGCGCCAGGTCCAGACCTCGAACAGTTCCTCGAAAGTGCCGATGCCGCCGGGCAGGGCCAGGAAGGCGTCGGCGCGCTCGGCCATCAGGTGCTTGCGCTGGTGCATGTTGGCCACCACATGCAGTTCGGTGCAGCCGCCGTGCGCCGCCTCCAGCTCGACCAGCGCCTGCGGGATCACGCCGGTCACATGCGCGCCGGCTTGCAGCGCCGCGTCCGCGACCACGCCCATCAGGCCGTGGTGGCCGCCGCCGTAGACCAGCCGCGCGCCGCTCTCGCCGATCCAGCGGCCGACCTCGCGCGCCAGCGCCGCGTGCGCCGGGTCCCGGCCGGGGCGCGAGCCGCAGTAGACGCAGAGGGTGAAGGGGACTTTATCCTGGTTCGATCTGGTTTCCATGCCTGACATCATGCCAGCAGTTGGTGACACAGCGCCGCGATCCAGACCCCGGCGCACAGCAGCAGGCTCAGCAGCACGGCGGCGCTGCCCATGTCCTTGGCGCGCTTGGACAGCGCGTGCCACTCCGGGCCGATGCGGTCGATCGCGGTCTCGATGCCGCTGTTGAGCAGCTCGACCACCATGACCAGCACCACGGCGCCGATCAGCAGGCTGGTTTCGACCCAGCCGCGGCCCAGCCAGACCGCCGCCGGCAGCATGAGGAGCGCCGCGATCGCTTCCTGGCGGAAGGCCGTTTCCTGCCAGCCCGCGCGCAGGCCCGCGAGCGAATAGCCCAGCGCATGGCGTAACCGAGCCAGACCGTGGCGCCGCTTTTGCGCCTGCGGTGATTCGCGTCGCTCGGGGGTCGCCTGGGTGTTCATGAGGCGTTAACCTCCCAAGCCTCGGCCTTTAGGCCGGGGTGGTTGACCGTTGCCTTGTCTTGGCTTGCTTGAGCGCCGCGGCCGGATCGACCGGCGCGCAAACCAGCTCGGTGCCAGCCCAGGCATCGTGCCAGAACTGGCGGCGCGGGTGCAGGAAGGACAATGCCGCCCAGAGCGCCACCCAGGCCAGCGCCAGCCCCAGCAGCTCGGCGCCCTGCAGCCGCAGCAGCGCGCCGGCGGCCAGCGGCGGCAGCACCCAGATCCAGCTCAGCAGGTAGCGCAGCAGCGCCCGCCCTGTCGTCGGTGGCCGACCGTCCGGACCCAGCATGCGGATATGCCAGGTCCGCATCGGCAGCGTCTGGCCGTGGCGCCAGCACCACGAGAAGTAGATGCCCAGCACCAGGAAGATGAACCCCTGCTGCTCGGGGCGATTGTGCAGGGCGTGCCGGGTCTGCGTGACGAGGCCGAACAGCAGGCCGGCGACGAAGACGACGCCAAACAGCAGCACGCCCTCGTAGAGCCAGCAGGCCATGCGCCGGCGCAGCGTGGGGGTGGTGGGCAGGGGAGATCCGGGGGAGTGGGGGAGGGCTTGCTTGATCATGGCACGGAGGCGCCTGCTGTGGTCGGCGGTGAGGCTGGCAGGATCTGGATCTCGACGCGGCGGTTGCGCAGCCGGCCCTCGGGATCGGCGTTGCTCGCGACCGGCTGGGTCGCGCCACGGCCGATCGCGACCAGGCGCCGGTCCGCTATGCCCGACTCGACGAACAGCCGCACCACGCTGCTGGCCCGGGCGGCCGACAGCTCCCAGTTCGACGGGTATTGCGCGGAACGGATATCGAGGGTGTCGGTGTGGCCGACGACCTGGATGGTGTGCTGCGGGTAGGCTTGCAGCACGTCGGCGACGGAGCGCAAGGCTTGCAGGACCGATGGACTCAGATTGGCCTCGGCCGGTGGGAACAGGATGCCGGCATCGAAATCGATATGGATGGCCTGGGGCAGGTGCCGCACCTGGGCCGCCCCTTGCTGCAGCGTGATCGCCAGCCGCTTGGCCAGTTGCTCGGCGATCTGCTGCATCTCGTCCGGCGGGGGCGGGGCGTCGGTTGGCGCGACGGCGGCGCTCGACGCCTGGCTGTCCGGCTTGGCTGGGGCCTTTCCCTTGCTGGTGGCCTGGTCGAACGATTCCGACAGGTCCTGGTACTGGCCGCCCTGCAGCGAGAGCGCGTACATCACGACGAAAAAGGCAAACAGCAGCGTGATGAAGTCGGCATAGGACACCAGCCAGCGCTCGGCCGAATCGGTGTCATCGTCCTGGCGTCGATTCCTGCGGCGTCTCGTCATTTCAACGGCCCTGTTGCCAGTGGCTGTTCATGCGCTCCTCGATCACGCTGGAGTTCTCGCCCAGCGCGATGCTGACGAGCGCCTCGGCCAGCATCGTGCGCTTGATCAGCTCCAGCGCCAGTTGTTTCTTGAGCTTGTTGGCGATCGGCAGACAGACCAGGTTGGCCAGCCCCACGCCATAGATCGTGGCGACGAAGGCCACCGCGATCCCGCTGCCGAGCATGGCCGGCTCCCCGAGGTTGTCCATCACCCGCATCAATCCCAGCACGGCGCCCAGGATGCCGATGGTCGGCGCGTAGCCACCGGCGGCCTCCCAGACCCGGATCGACTGCCGCTCCCACTGCTCATAGCTGTCGATGTCGGTCTCCAGGATGGAGCGCAGGGTCTCGGGCGTGACGTTATCGACAATCATGCGCATCCCCTTGGCGATGAAGGGGTCGCGTTGGCCGGTCAGGTAGTTTTCGAGCTGCAGGAAGCCGTCGGCCCGGGCCGTCTTGCTCCAGCCCCGGATGGAGGCGATCAAGGCCTCGTGGAAGGGCGGTTGCGGCGCGAACGCCTTGCCCGCCAGACGCAGGCCGCGCCACATCGTGCCGGTGCCGCTTTGCAGCAGCACGGCGCCCAGCGTGCCGCCCAGCACGATCACCATCGCGGCCGGCTGGACCAGCGCGCTCAACTTGCCACCCTCGACCCATTGGCCGCCCGCGATCGCCACCAACGCCAGCACCAAGCCGGCTAAACTGCCCCAGTCCATTCTTGTTTCCTCAGGTGGTTGCGCAGACGTGCCACCGCCTGGCTGTGTAGTTGCGAGACGCGCGACTCGGTCACACCGAGCACGGCGCCGATTTCCTTCAGATTGAGCTCCTGCTCATAGTACAGCCCCATGAGCAGTTTCTCGCGCTCGGGCAGGGCCGCGATGGCCTCGATCAGCGCCGCGCGAAAGCCGTCCTGCAGCAAGGCCTGCAGCGGGTCTTGCGAGCTGTCCTGGCAATGCCGGTCGAGGAAATGGTCGCTGCTGTCGTCGCCGCCCGACTTGAAGTCGTCGAAATAGACCAGCTGGTGGCCGGCGCCGTCGCTGAGTTTTTGCTGGTAGTCGGCCAGCGTGAGCTGGAGCTTGGCGGCGATCTCGGCTTCGCTGGGCGCCCGCAGCAGCTCCTGTTGCAGCTCGCTCAGCGCCGACTCGATCTGACGCATGTTCTGGCGCGCGCTGCGCGGCAGCCAGTCCTGGCTGCGCAGCTCGTCGAGCATGGCACCACGGATGCGCTGCACCGCATAGGTTTCGAACTGTGCGGTCTGGGTCGCCTCGTAGCGGCTCATGGCATCGAGCAGACCGATCGTGCCGGCCTGGATCAGGTCGTCGACCTCGACGTTGGCGGGTAGCCTGGCCTTGAGCTGGTAGGCCAGCTTCTTGACCAGCGGGATATGCTCCTGCAGCCAGCTGTTGCTGCCTGTCCTGCCTTTGGCGTTGTACACGGCGTCAAGCCCTCCGTGCAGCCGCCATGCCAGCAGACGAAAAATCAGGCATGCCCTGGATGCTGCTCATCAGCTGCGTGGCCATCCTGCGGAAGGCGACCGAGGCCTCCGCCTGCGGCTGGCTGCTCACGAGCGCGCGCCCCATCGACTCGGCCTGCAGCAGCTGCTCGTCGGCCGGGATGCTGCCCAGCGAGGTCAGGGTGATCTCCAGATAGCGGCTGGCGGCCTGCGCCATGTTTTGCTGCACCAGCTCGGCCTGCTGCGTCGTGGCGCCGACCACCAGCAGGTAGCACGGGCGCTTGTCCAGCCTGGCTTGCAGGGCCTTGATCTGGCTGTAGGCCCGCTTGATCGAGGACGCCGCCGTCGAGGTCAGCACGATCACTTCGCTTTGCGCGATCTCAGGCAGCACGAAGGGGTCGTCCTGTTCGAGTTCGATGTCGATCAGCCAGTAATTGGAGTCGGGCTTGAGCGTGCGCAGCAGCAGCGACAGCATGTCGAGCTCATCCGCCTGCAGGCTATCCCTCAATGGCATGCGGCTGAGCTGCGCCAGACGAACGCCTGGCGCCTGCTCGCGCAGCGCCAGCTCATGGTTCAGCCCCTGTTGCGCCACGCTCAGCAAGCAGCTGCCCAGAGCGGGGAAGGCATGGGTGGCGATGCCCGTGCTGGTCTGGCTGGCATCGAGCAGCTGTACCGCGCTGCCGGCATTGACCAGGGCGGCGGCCAGGTTCAGCAGCACGGCATTCTTGTGCGACGCACTGACGGCCGACAGCACCGCCAGGCGGCGTGGTTGCTGCGCGCCCAGTATGCGCCGCAGTCCCTCGGCTTGGTCCAGGCCCCGGTTATCCAGCATGGTGACCTCGGTTCGATGCTTCGGTGCGGACCGCTTCCGCGGCCATCACGGCCGGCAGTTCGCTGTCCTTGTAGCGCGTGGCGCTGGCCGATTTGCGATGCTGGAACGCGCGCGCGACCAGCAGGCTGGCATCGGCCAGTTGCAGGTCTTCGGGCACGCGCTGGCCGGTCGCCATGTAGCACAGCCGCAGCTTGTGGCGCAGCACGACATCGAGCACATTGCTCAGCGTGGCCGCCTCGTCCATCTTGGTGATGATGCAGCCGTCCAGGCCCGAGCCGCGATAGGCTTGCACCACCTCGTTGAGCGTCTCGATCGTGCTGGTGCTGCTCAGGCACAGCAGTCGCTTGACTGGAACCTTCGTGCCCGAGAGCATGGCGATATGCTCGGCCACCATCTGGTCGCGTTGGCTCATGCCCACGGTATCGATCAGGATCATGTGCTTGCTCTTGAGGTCTTCCAGCGCGACTTGCAACGCCTGCTCGTTCTTGACCGAGTGCACCATGACACCCAGGATCTGGCCATAGATGCGCAGCTGCTCGTGCGCGCCGATCCGGTAGCTGTCCGTGGTGATCAGGGCCAGCTTGCCGGGCCCATGCCGCATCACGCAGCGAGCCGCCAGCTTCGCGGTGGTGGTGGTCTTGCCGACCCCGGTGGGGCCAATCAGTGCATAGATGCCACCGTCCTTGAGCAGCTCGTCCTCGTTGCCCAGCACGGACAGCTCGCCTATCAGCATCTCCTTGGCCTTGGCCAGTCCCTGCTCGACGTCCAGCTCGGCCGGGATGTCGTCGGTCAGCTGACGCGCCAGCGTGGCGCTGAAGCCCATGCTGAGCAGTTCCTTGAGGATGCCGGCCTTGTTCGGGCTGCGCTGTCGCTGGCCACTCCACGCCAGCTGCGTTTCCAGCGCGCCGCGCATGGCGCGGATCTCGTCCATCACCACATTGAGGTCTTCGCTGGACTGGGGTTCCGCCAGTTTGGTGTCCGCCAGTCTGGGGTCCGCCGCTGTCTCCGGCGCGCCGTCGATGACCGAGAACAGCTCCTGCTCGCTGCAGGCCAGGATTTCGACGCCATCGTCCACATTGCGGTTGGACATGATCATGGCATCCGGCCCGAGCGCTTCACGCACCAGGCCCAAGGCCTCGCGCGCGGTGGCGCCGTTAAAACGATGGATCTTCAACTTGAGGCTCCAACAAGATTGGTCACTTTAATGGTTCGGGAGTCCGGCAGTTCGGCATGCGACAGCACCTTCAGCTGTGGCAGGTTGCGGCGCAGGAAGCGCGCCAGCATGGTCCGCAGCGGTGCTGGCACCAGCAGCACGGGCGTATAGCCCAGTTGCTCCTGCTGCTGCGCTGCCTGCGCGGTTTGTGTTGCGATGGTATCCGCCAGACCCGGCTCGATGCCGCCGCCGTCCATGCCCTGGGTTTGCAGGGCTTGCAGCAGCATCCGTTCGAGACGGTTGTCCAGCGCCATCACGGGCAGCTCCTGGTTGCCGGGAGCAATCTGCTGCACGATGGCGCGTCCCAGCGCGACGCGCACCACGGTGGTCAGGGCGCCTGCATCCTGGCTTTGTGGAGCATATTCGATCATGGTTTCAATAATGGTTTGCATGTCGCGGATATGCACGCCCTCGACTAGCAGGTTTTGCAACACCTTTTGCAAGGTGGCCAGGGGCAGCAGCTTGGGCACCAGGTCCTCGATCAGTTTCGGCGTGGTTTTTCCCATGTGCTCGATCAGCGCCTGCAGTTCCTGGCGACCCAGCAGCTCGGCTGCATGGAGCGACATCAGGTGGTTCAGGTGGGTCGCCACGACCGTTCCGGCGTCGACCACGGTATAGCCCATGGATTGGGCCTGCTCGCGCAAATGGGCATCGATCCAGACCGCGGGCAAGCCGAACGCCGGATCGGCCACCGGTTCACCGGGCAGCTGGCCTGACACCATCCCCGGATCGATTGCCATGAACTGACCGGGGTGCGACTCGCCCGCGCCGATTTCCACGCCCTTGAGCGTGATTCTATAGTCTGAAGGCCGCAGCTCCAGGTTGTCCCGGATATGGATGGCCGGCGGCAGGAAGCCGACTTCCTGGGCAAATTTCTTGCGTATGCCCTTGATGCGTCGCAGCAGTTCGCCATCCTGGTCCTTGTCGACCAGGCTGACGAGTCGGTAGCCGACCTCCAGCCCCAGGGCCTGGATCGGCGCCACGTCCTGCCAGCTGGCTTCTTCCTGTTCGGAGGCAGGCATCGGCATCGGCTCCGCCTGGGCTTCCTGCTTGCCGAGCGCCGCCCCTCGGGAGAAGTGGTAGCCCACCCCGCCGATCAAGGCCGCCAGCAACCAGAAGGCCAGATGCGGCATGCCGGGGATCAGGCCCAGGCCACCGATGATGGCTGCCGTGATGTAGAGCACCTCGGGCTTCATCACCATCTGGTTCATCAACTGGCTGCCGATGTCCTGATCGTTGGCCACGCGCGACACCACGGCACCGGCGGCGACGGAAATGATCAGCGAGGGCAATTGGGCGACCAGGCCGTCGCCGATCGCCAGCAGGGTATAGGTCTCGATGGCGCGGCCGAATGCCATGTCGTGCTGGAGCATGCCGACCAGCAGTCCTCCCACCATGTTGACGACCGTGATCACGATGCCAGCGACCGCGTCCCCGCGCACGTATTTGCTGGCGCCGTCCATGGCGCCGTAGAACTCCGCTTCCTGCGCGACCTCGGTGCGGCGCTTGCGTGCCTCCGCCTCGCCGATCAGGCCGGCATTGAGGTCGGCATCGATCGCCATTTGCTTGCCCGGCATCGCGTCCAGCGTGAAGCGCGCGCCGACCTCGGCGATCCGCCCCGCGCCCTTGGTCACCACCACGAAGTTGATGATCGTGAGAATGATGAAAACCACCAGACCGACCAGATAGTTGCCGCCGATCAGGAAATGCCCGAACGCCTCGACGACCTTGCCGGCGGCATCGGCGCCCGTGTGGCCGTTGGTCAGCACCACGCGAGTCGATGCGACGTTGAGCGACAGCCGCAGCATCGTGGTCAGCAGCAGCACGGCCGGGAACACCAGGAAATCCAGCGGCCGCACCGTGTAGAGCGCCGTCAGCAGCACGACGATCGAGACCGCGATGTTGAAGCTGAAGAAGATGTCCAGCACGAAGGAGGGCACCGGCAGCATCATCAGCCCGAGCATGATGATCACCAGGCCTGGCGCGGCCAGGGCCCTGCCGTTCAGCTGTGCCAACCAGCTTGGCAGCGGTCTCATGCACCGGCTCCCTGGTCGGCACGGGCTTGTTGCGGATCCAGGCTGGCCGGCACGCTCACCTGCTCGGGTTGCACCGGCTCAATCCCGCCATGAGTCTGGTAGGCGCGCAGCTGGAACACATAGGCCAGCACCTGGGCCACGGCCGTGTAGAGGGGCGCGGGGATTTCCTGATCGATTTCCGCGTGCTGGTAGAGCGCGCGCGCCAGCGGGGGCGCTTCCATCACGACGATCCCATGCTCCTGGGCGATCGCGCGTATCTTGTCGGCGACCTCGTTCAGGCCCTTGGCCACCACCAAGGGGGCGTGGGTGGCGTTTTCCGGGTATTTCAAGGCGACGGCATAGTGGGTCGGGTTGGTCACCACCACGTCGGCGGTCGGTACCTGAGCCATCATGCGTTTGCGTGCCATTTCTCTCTGCTGAGCACGAATCTTGGCCTTGATCTCGGGATTTCCTTCCGATTCCTTGGCTTCGTCGCGAATTTCCTGGCGAGTCATCATCAACTTCTTGGCGTGACTCCACATCTGGTAGGGGGCGTCGATCAGGGCGATCACGGCCAGCGCGCCTACCATCAAGGTCAGGCATCGCAGCAGCAGTCGGGCATGCTGGGCGCTACCGGCCTCGGGGGCTTGTGCGCTCAGTGCCAGCATGTCTTCCAGCTGGGTCGATATGACCATCCAGGCCGTGCAGCCGACCAGCACGGTCTTGGCCAGCGCCTTGAGCAGTTCCATCAGCGAGCGCATGGACAGCATGTTGCCCAGCCCTTGCATCGGATTGAGTTTGCCGAAATCCGGGGCCTGAAAGTTGAACAGCCAGCCACCGATCAACAGTGGCGACGCCAGGGCGGCCAGCAACAACAGACCGGCCAGCGGCCCGAACGCGAAGAGCAGACCCTGGAGTTGAACGCCCCAGTCCATGGCCTGTTGCGCCCAATCCCAGCTGCGCGGGCTTTGTACCTGCAGGCCGTGCCTGAGCAACTGCTTGAGCTGCCGGATCATGGCATCCCCGCTGAGCCAGAAACCTGCAACGGCAGCCATCAGAACCGCAAAAGTGGCAAGCTCGCGCGACCTCGGGATGTTGCCTTCCTCGCGCGCCTTTTCTAGGCGCCGGGGTGATGCTGGTTCTGTTTTTTCGAGATCGCTATCTTCTGCCAAGTGAGAGTTCCTGGGCTGTTTGCGCGCAAGGCAGCAGTTCGCCAACGAACCAGGATTATCGCTGGCTCGCTGGCTAGATCAAGCACGGAGCAATGGCGGAAAACGTCGGTTGCTTGCTGGTTTGTCTGGAATGGGTGAATTCGTCGTCACCGTGGATTGTATCGGACTACAGCTTGAATGCCGATATCCGCTGCACCAGTTCCTGGGCCTGCTCCTGGAGGCCGGCGGCGGCGGCGGCCATTTCCTCGACCAGCGCGCCGTTTTGCTGGGTGGCGCGATCCATCTGCCCCACGGCTTCTCCGATCTGGTTGACGCCCGAGCTCTGCTCGGCGCTCGCCGCGCTGATCTCGCCCACGATGTCCGTCACGCGGCGGATGCTGTTGACCACCTCGTTTATCGTCGCGCCGGCCTGATCGACCTGCTGCGTGCCTTGCTCCACCCGTTCGACGCTGGCGGTGATCAGTCCCTTGATCTCCTTGGCCGCCTCGGCGCTGCGCACGGCCAGGCTCCTGACCTCGGCGGCCACCACCGCGAAACCACGGCCTTGCTCGCCGGCCCGCGCGGCCTCGACCGCGGCATTGAGCGCCAGGATGTTGGTCTGGAAGGCGATGCCGTCGATCACGCCGATGATGTCGCCGATGCGGCGCGAGCTCTCCTGGATGCCCTTCATGGTATCGACCACATGGCTCACGGCCTGGCCGCCCTGGACGGCCACCGCGCTGGCGCTTTGCGCGAGCTGGTTGGCTTGGCGCGCGTTGTCCGAGTTCTGGCGCACGGTCGAACCCAGCTCCTCCATCGAGGCCGAGGTCTGTTCGAGCGCGCTGGCCTGGTTCTCGGTCCGGGACGACAGGTCCATGTTGCCCTGGGCAATCTGTGTGCTGGCCGATGCCAGGCTTTCGGCACCGTTGCGCACCTGCAGCACCAGGGTGGCGAGCTGATCGCGCATGCTCTGCAGTCCGGCTAGCAGGTTTTCCTGTCCGGGGTAGCTGATCTGGATCGGCGTGCTCAGATCACCGGCGGCGATGCGCTTGGTGATCTCGGTGGCATAGCCAGGTTCTCCGCCCAGTTGCCGCAGGATGCTGCGGGCAATCAGCCAGGCCAGCAGCAGCATGGCGGCCATCAGCCCGATGACGCCCGCGGCGAAGATGCTGGCGCGCTTGGCTATCGTGGCATCCACGCTGTCCACATACACGCCCGAGCCTATGCTCCACTCCCAGTTTGGAATGCCCTTGAGAAACGACACCTTGGGTTGCGGGGTGTCGCGGCCGGGCTTGGGCCACTGATAACTGACGAAGCCTTCGCCGTGGCGCTGGACCACGTTGGCCATTTCCTGGAAGAACAGCTTGCCGTCCGGGTCCTTGCTGGCGCTCATGTCCTGGCCGTTGAGCTTGGGCTGGATCGGGTGCATCAGCATCTGGGTCCGCTGCTGGACCCAGAAGTAGTCGTCCTTGTTGTAGCGCAGGCTCTTGATGGCGGCCAGCGCCAGTGCTTGAGCCTGCTCGCGTGGCAGACTGCCCTGGCGCTCAAGCGCCTCGAAATGCGTCGCGATACCGTGGGCGGTTTCGACCGCCTGCCGGACGCTGTTCTTGCGCTCCTCGAGTATCAGCCCATGCTCCGTGAACAGGAAGGCTGCCGTCAGCAGCGCAATGCCGAGCAAGGCGCCGACCGCCAGGAAGGTCAGTCGCGCGGCGACGGATAAGTTTTTTTTCTTGAGCATGATTCAGACCTTCCGATGGAGCCGTGGCTTGAAGACTGCGCCCCACGGGGATGTGGCACGGGTTAACCGACCACCGTGTTGAAGGTGGAGTGAGTGGAGCTTGCGCCTCTGGGGCCGTACAGGTTGACTGAATTGCGCGACTGCAGGGCCTGGAGCGCGGACTGATTGCGCGAGGCGAGCTGGTGTATCAACAGACCGTTGGTGCGGTTGAGCTCCTTGGCAACCGTCAACTGGCTCAGCAACCGCTCCCATGCGGCTTGAGCACTGGTTTCGCCCTGCTGCTGCAGCCACAGCGCCATGCTGCGGTCATCGGCCGGCAGACCCTGCTGCGCCAGGCAGGCCAGCCTGCGTTGGCGCACCTCAAAGAACTGCGTGACCAGCTCGCCCTTGCGCTGGCTGCTCGATTGTAGCGATGCGAGATCACGGTCCAGCAAGGCGGCTTCTTCCTGCCCCAGGGTTGCGAGCAGTTGTCCGGTCAGCCGCAGCTCCTGCTCCAGGCATTGCGTGAGTGTCGCGCTGGCGCTGTTCATGTCAGGCCGTGCGCGTACGGGAGCGGATCAGGTTGGCGGCCGTATCGATCAGGCCGTCGGCCACCTTGCCGACATTGACCTCGAAGCGACCCTCGGCGATCGCGGTCTTGATGGACTGCACTTTCTGGGCGTCGAAACTGCTGCTGGACCTTTGCGCTTCGAGCGCCTGCAGCTGATTGGATACCTGGATCTGGGTGCCCGCGCTGACCGGTTTGCCGCTTTCGGTCTTGCTGATCTTGGCGCTGGCAAAGCTAGGCAGGACTTGGGCGGGCTGACCCACGGGATGGTTGATTTTCACGGTTTTTCCTGGCTAGAAAAGAGCGGGCTTCTGACTTATTGCTGTCGTTAACGGCAGCCCGGGTGCCAACTTTAGGCTGTCGGAGTGGGCAGGACCTCAGGGGGTGACGCTGACCATGCCGCTGGGCAGCGCCACGCCCTGGATGATCTGGCCGGAGCCGTTGCGTACCTGCACGCGCTGTCCGCTCATCGCATTGCCCATGGCGCGCCCCTCCGTGTGGATGCTGAAGCCTGGTCCGCTGGCGATCAGCTTGACCGTCTGCCCCGCTGAAATCACCAGCGTGTCACGTATCAGGACCGCGCGTAGAATGGTTCCTGCTTCCAGGGGCTGTCGCAGCGTGCGCCCGAGCAGTTGTTGCGGGTCGGAGATCGCGCCTGCTGGCAGATCCTCGGAATGGGCCCGGCGTGCTTCGAGATCCTCAAGCTGCAACTGGTGCCCGGCCTGCAGCGGGTCCTTGGTGACATAGTGGGCCTTGGCCTCGCTGACGCTGGCATTGGCGTAAACGGTCCAGGGCTTGGGCGACAGGCAGCGCATGCCCACCCGCATGGAGCCGCTCAGGGCGGGCGCGGGCGCGGGCAGGAAGAATTGGGGTGCCGGGCAGGCGGGCAGGCGTAGCTGAGGATCCAGCGGCTGAACCCGGATGCGGGCGTCGCTTGCCGGACTGAACTGGTTGGCGAGGAACTGACCGGCCTGGGTCATGAGTTGCGCGTGGTCATGCAGCTTGTCCGCGATCTGAGTCCAGCCCAGGGGCGTCATCAGGCAGGCGGCCAGCAGTAGCAACAAGGATTTCATGATGGTGCAGTCTACGTCGATTCGCAGGTCCTGGCGCCTGACTAAACAGGCAAGCTGGCGGCCCTTTTTTGCTGTGCTTGCTTGATCGAATGGCGGGGCTTTCTTTATCATTGGGGATTACCGCACGGTAGTCGATGGTCTGCCGTATGAGTGTATGAGCTCCGTTACTGAAAGAGTGAAGCAATGGCTGGAAGACTCGATGAGGCCCTGGGTTTCTATGAGAACGCGCTGCGTCTGCGCGCGCAGCGCCAGCAGGTGCTGGCCTCCAATATCGCCAACGCCGACACGCCCCACTTCAAGGCGCGCGACTTCGATTTCGCGCAGGCCATGCAGGCGGCCATGGGGGCCAGCAGTCCGGCTTCGCCCGAGCTGGCGCGTACCCATGCCGGACATCTGGCCGCCGAGCCTGCCGCCCTGTCCGCGATCGAACTCAAGCCTCGCCAAAGCCAGCAGAACAGCTTCGATGGCAACACGGTGGAGATGGACCGCGAACGCAGCGCCTTCACCGAGAATGCCCTGCGCTACGAGGCCGGCGCGACCCTGGTCCAGTCCAAGATCAAGGGCATTCTGAGTGTGATTCAAGGGTAAGCATGTCATTGTTGAATATTTTCCAGATCGCCGGTTCGGCCATGACGGCGCAGAGCCAGCGGCTGAACGTGGTGGCCAGCAACCTCGCGAACGCCGAGAGCAGCAGCGGGCCCGACGGCCAGGCTTACCGTGCCAAGCAGGTCCAGTTCATGGTCGCGCCCCTGCCGGATAAAATGACGGCGGGTGTCAAGGTGGAGAAGGTCATCGAGGACCAGGCACCGCCCAAGCTGGTCTACAACCCCAGCCATCCACAGGCCAACGAGCAGGGCTATGTCGCCATGCCCAACGTCAACGTGGTCGATGAAATGGTCAACATGTTGTCGGCTACCCGGTCCTACCAGACCAATGTCGAGACCCTGAACGCCGCCAAGTCCATGTTGCTCAAAACGCTGGCCCTGGGCCAGTAATACCAGGAGTTCACCGATGGCCATCAACAGCTTGACCAGCAACAGCAGCGCGGGCACGGCGACCGCGGCCGCCGCCACATCGCCGGCGCAGACTTCCGTCGATGAGGCGCAATCCCGCTTCATGAAGTTGCTGGTGACCCAGTTGCAGAACCAGGATCCGATGAACCCGATGGACAATGCCCAGTTGACGACTCAGATCGCCCAGCTCAACACCGTCACCGGGATCAACAAGCTCAACGACAGCATGCAGTCGCTGCTGACTGGTCTGCAGACCAGCCAGACGGTGCAGGCCACCAGCCTGATCGGGCGCTCGGTGCTGGTGCCGGGCGCTTCGGTCCAGCTGCCCGAGGGGCAACCGGCGACGATGATGGTCGATCTGGCGCAGGCGGCTGACACCCTGCAGCTGACGATACGCGACAGCGCCGGCAAGCTCGTGCGCGCGCAGACGCTCGGTGCCCAGTCCGCTGGACAGCAAAGCCTGGACTGGGACGGCAAGACCGATGCCGGCACCAGCGCGCCGGCGGGTACTTACCAGTTCGAAGTCAAGGCTTCGAGTGGCGGGCAGTCCGTCACGGCCACCGCGCTGACGTTCGCCCAGGTCGCCAGCGTGTCGCTGTCGGGGGGCAGCGTCAAGCTCGACATCCCCTCGCTGGGCCAGGTGGCCCTGGCCGATGTACGTCAGGTCCGTTGATCGGTTTTTATTACCTTAACCTAGTAAATATATGGCTTTCAATATCGACTCCACCAGTCTGCTCTCCGCCAGCGCACGTCTGGACGTGATAGGCAACAACATCTCCAACTCAAGCACCGTCGGCTTCAAGGGATCCGAGTTCGATAGCGTGCTGGCTTCCTCGATGTCCAATGACCTCGGCTCCAAGAAAGCCGGTTCGCGCCAGTTGTTCACGACGGGCAGCTTCGTCTCGTCGGCCAGCCCGCTGGACATGGCGATCGATGGCAAGGGCTTCTTTCGCGTGATCAGCGACGGCGCCACGGTCTACACCCGCGATGGCCAGTTCAAGACCGATCGCTATGGCAGCGTGGTGAACTCGGCCGGCGACAAGCTGATGGGCTACGCCGCCAATGCCGCCGGCAATCTGGATGCGGGCAAGGTGGTGCCGCTCTCGATCAACCTGGATGCCTTGCCGGCCACGGCCACCAGTGAGCTCAAGATCGACCTGATGCTCGATACGCGCAAGGAAGTCATCGATCAGTCCACGACGCCCTTCGATCCCAAGGACCCGACGACTTACACCGACTCCACGACCGCGGCGGTCTATGACGGGCAGGGCAACTCACACGATGTCCGCACCTTCTACGTCAAGACCGCGGTTGACCAGTGGAAGACCTACGCCACCGTCGATGGTGAGTTCGTCGACACCAGCAAGAGCAGCCTGGGGACCTTGAGTTTTGGCTCCGATGGCCTGTTGAAGCCAGCCAATTATTTCACCCATCAAGCCAGCCCGGGTCAATACATCAACATTGAAGCCAGCCTGGACATGGCCAAGTCGGCCTGGGATGTGAAGCCCGATACCCCCTCTACGGTGACTTTTGATCCGCTAAATCCGCAAAAACCCTATCAGCTCGACAAGCGGGAAGTCTATGACGCGACGGGTGTGGCGCATGCGGTCAACAGCTACTACGTCAACAGCAAGGATGTCAATGACAACCCGATCGTGGATGTCTACGTTGCTGTCGATGGTGGCAAGCTGGGCACCAGCGGCCAGGTCGGTTCTTTCAACCTGAACGCGTCCAACGGCGTGCTGGAGTTCACCTCCAATGGCACGCTCACTGCCGAGGCCAATCCCTTATTCAATGTGCCGGTGGGCATCAAGAATATCAATTACGATGTCAATTCGACGGTGAACCTGGAAGATCTCCGTGGCGTCCTTGATGGCGGGCCGACGGCATTCATCGATTCGACGGCCAATCCGTTCGATCCGGCAACGGCTGCGTCCTACACGAAGCTGTATTCCCACACCTTCACCGACGACGGCCCATCCAAGGCCACTCACCAGGTGGATACCTACTATGTGAGGAAATCCCCGGGCGGCGAGTCCGATGTCTACATGGCCATCGACGGCAAGCTGGTCGGCACCGACGGCAAGGTCGGCACCTACGTGGGTAACGGCCTGGATACTGCAACTAAAAAGTATTCGACTTTTGCCTTCGCCTCGAATGGGGCATTGGCGAACGGACAGAACGGCATCTTCACCGTGCCGGTGGGCGGCGCGACCCAGAGCGTGGCGCTGGACCTGAACAAGGCGATGCAATACGCCAGCAGTTTCGTCGCCCCTGCGGAGCAGAACGGCGGCGCGGGCGCCAACATGGAAAGCTACAAGGTCGATGCGCAAGGCATGATCGTCGCGCGCTACAGCGACGGCCGTTCCAAGTTGATGGGTCAGGTCGTGCTGGCCACGTTCGCCAGCACGGACGGTCTGGCTCAGGTGGGTTCGAACCAGTGGCGCGAGACCTCCGCCTCGGGGGTGGCGCAGAATGCCACGCCCGGTCTGTTGGCAACCGGCTTGATCCAGGGCTCCTCGAAGGAGCAGGCCAACGTGGATATTTCCGCTGAGATGATCAACATGATCACGGCACAGCGCATCTTCCAGGCGGCGGCCGAGATGGTCAAGAAGCAGGACGAGAACATGCAGACCGTGGTCGGTCTGGCGCGTTGAGCGCCCGCTGAGTTCCAGCCATGGATCGCCTGATCTACACCGCGATGACCGGGGCCAACCAGGTCGTCGCGCAGCAAACCACGGTGGCGCACAATCTGGCCAACGTGTCGACCACGGGTTTCCGGGCCCAGATCGATGCGTTTCGCGCCGCTCCGGTCGAGGGCAGTGGCCTGGCCACGCGCACCCAGGTGCAGGACGACACCGTGGCGGCCGACTTCACTCCCGGCGCCATTCAGCAAACCGGACGCGAGCTGGACATGGCCATCCAGGGGCCGGGCTGGTTCGCGGTGCAGGGGGCCGATGGCAGCGAGGCCTACACCCGCAACGGTGCCTTGCGCGTTTCGGAAAACGGACTGTTGCAGACCCAGACCGGTCGGCTGGTGCTGGGGGATGGTGGCCCGATCACGATTCCACCCGACGCCCGCTTGATGGTGGGCGGTGACGGGACCTTGTCCTTTCTGGTTCCCGGTGTCGTGCCGGCGGCTTCCGAGATCATCGGTCGCGTCAAGCTGGTCAACCCCCCGACCGACCAGATGGTGCGTGGCGACGATGGCCTGTTTCGCCTGCGCAATGACGCTCCCGTCGAGGTCGACAATCAGGTGGTGCTGCTCGGCGGGGCGCTCGAAGCCAGCAACGTCAGCGTCGTGGATTCGATGGTGCGCATGATCAGTCTGGGTCGCCAGTTCGACACCCAGATGAGCCTGCTCAAGAACGCGGACAGCAATTCGTCCAAGGCCGATCAAATTCTCGGCCTGAACTGACAGGCGCGCTGAGCGCGCCGCAATGAACACAAGGATACAGACATGATGCGCTCGCTGTGGGTCGCCAAGACCGGGCTGGAAGCCCAGCAGACCCAGATGGACGTGATCAGCAACAACCTGGCCAACGTCGGAACGAATGGTTTCAAGCGCTCGCGCGCCGTCTTCGAGGATCTGCTGTATCAGACCATGCGCCAGCCCGGTGCCCAGTCGTCCCAGCAGACCCAGCTGCCCACCGGCATGCAACTCGGCACCGGCGTGCGCCCGGTCGCGGCCGAGCGCATGCATACCCAGGGCAATCTGCAGGCGACCGGCAACAGCAAGGACGTGGCGATCGATGGCCAGGGCTTCTTCCAGGTGCTGATGCCCGATGGCAACATGGCCTATACGCGCGCCGGCTACTTCAACATCGACAACCAGGGGCAGCTCGTGACGCCGAGCGGCTATCTGGTGCAGCCCGCCATCACGGTGCCCGCGGAAGCCCAGGTGCTGACCATCACCCGTGACGGCCTGGTCAGCGTGACATTGCCCAACGCGGCCGAGAGCACGCCCATCGGCAACTTGCAGCTGGCCAGTTTCATGAATCCGGCAGGTCTGGAATCCAAGGGCGAGAACCTTTATGTCGAAACCGCCGCCTCGGGGGCTCCCGTGGTCAATACACCGGGCACCAATGGCCTGGGCCTGCTGTCCCAGGGCTATGTGGAGACCTCGAACGTGAACGTGGTCGAGGAGATGGTCAACATGATCCAGACCCAGCGCGCCTACGAGATCAACAGCAAGGCGATCACGGCATCGGATCAGATGCTGCAGAAGGTGGCACAGCTTTGATGAAACCCCACAGTCTTGCGCGGCGCGCAGCGTGGCCCCTGCTGGGGGCGCTGCTGGCTGGCTGCAGTGCCGTCGAGCCGACGACCATCCTGTCGTCGCCGACCAGTACGCGCCCGACCGCTGCGCCGGTATCGATCGCTCCCAGCAATGGCGCCATTTTCCAGGTCAGCAGCTTTCGGCCGATGTTCGAGGACCGCCGCGCGCGTGCCGTGGGCGACATCCTGAGCGTGGTCATCAGCGAACGATCCTCTGCCAACCAGGGCAGCAAGGCGGACGCGACCCGCGAAGGCAAGGCCAAGAACACCGTGAATTCCCTTCCCATCATCACCACGGGCCTCAACACGCTGTTGGGCATGGATGTCGAGGGCAAGAGCAAGTTCAGCCTCAACAACAATGGCGGGGCCAAGAACGATTTCAACAGCCGGGTCGCCGTCACGGTGATCGAGGTCTTGTCAAACGGGAACCTGCTGATCAGCGGCGAAAAGCAGATCGGCCTGGATCAGGGCACCGAATTCGTGCGTATCTCGGGCGTGGTCGCGCCCTCGGTCATCGGTCCTGGCAATCTGGTCGAGTCGCAGAACGTGGCGGATGCTCGCATCGAATACCGGACCAACAGCCAGATCGACAAAGCCCAGCTCAACGCCATGATGAACCGCTTCTTCTACAGCGTGCTGCCGCTGTGACCAGGACCAGGGATCGTGTGATGTGGGTTTCCAGATCCAGGCGACTGGCGCTCTGCGGCCTGTGCTGGCTGGCCTGGCTGGTCCCGACGGGAGCCCAGGCCGAGCGACTCAAGGACTTGAGTTCCCTGCAGGGCGTGCGACAGAACCAGCTGCTGGGCTATGGACTGGTGGTGGGCCTCGATGGCACCGGCGACCAGACTCCGTTCACGGTGCAAAGTGCCAGGAGCATGTTGCAGCAGATGGGGGTCAACCTGAGCGAGAAGGACAAGCTTCAGGCCAAGAACGTGGCTGGCGTGGTGATCACCGCGGTGATGCCGGCCTTCGCGCAGCCCGGACAGACGCTGGATGTCACCGTCTCGTCGCTGGGCAGTGCCAAGAGCTTGCGTGGCGGCACCTTGCTGATGACGCCGCTCAAGGGCGCCGACGGTCAGATCTACGCCATCGCGCAGGGCAATTTGCTGGTGGGGGGGGCCGGGGCCTCCGCGGGGGGCAGCTCGGCTCAGGTCAATCACCTGAGCGCGGGGCGCATCGCGGCAGGGGCCACTGTCGAGCGGGGGGTGGCCACGCCACTGGGTCAGGGCGAGTATGTGTCGCTGGAGCTCAAGGACGGTGATTTCAGCACCGCCAGCCGCGTGGTCGAGGCCGTCAATCAGCGCTTTGGCGCTGGCACGGCCATGGCGCAGAACTCCCGTGTCGTGCAGGTGCGCGCGCCGCTGTCCTATGACGAGCGGGTGGCCTTCCTGGGAGCGCTGGAGCAGGTTGATGTCAAGCCGGCTCCGGTACAAGCCAAGGTGGTGCTGAACGCGCGCACCGGCTCCATCGTGATGAACCAGGCGGTCACGGTGGATGCCTGTGCGATCGCGCATGGCAACCTGTCCGTCGTGATCAGCACCACCACCAACGTGAGTCAGCCCGCGCCGCTGTCCGGTGGCCAGACCGTCGTGACCCAGAACAGCCAGGTCGCCATGCAGCAGGATGCCGGCAAGCTCATGCTGGTCGGCCCGGCCGTTCAGCTGTCGGAGGTGGTCAAGGGCCTGAATGCCATTGGCGTCACGCCGCAGGATCTGCTCGCCATCCTGCAGGCCATGAAGGCGGCCGGGGCCTTGCGGGCCGAGCTGGAAATCATTTAAGGAGTGTGTCGATGAGCCTTTCACCGACGGATGCCCGCCAGCAGCTGGCCTTGGATGTGCAGGGACTGGGGGCGCTGCGGGCGTCCGCCAAGCAGAACTCGCCCCAGGCGCTCAAGGAGTCGGCCAAGCAGTTCGAGGCCATGTTCCTCAACATGATGCTCAAGAGCATGAGGCAGGCTACGGTCAGCGACGGCCTGACGGACAGTCAGGACAGCCAGCTTTATACGTCGATGTTCGACCAGCAGATCAGTCAGAGCATGGCCCAGCGCGGCATGGGCCTGGCCGACATGCTGCTGCGCCAGCTCAGCACCCAGCAGCTCGCGCCTCAGGCTCAGGCTCAGGCTCAGGCTCAGGCTCAGGCTCAGGCGGTCACCCCGGCGCTGGTATCGCAGCAGCAGTCGCAGGCACCGTCTCCCGCCGTCGCCGAGCGCTCATTGGCGCCGCGGGCGTCACAGCCCGGCGCGGGCGTGAATCCGGTCAACCCTGACGCGGCTCCCAAGCGGCTGGCCTCCGATCCGGTGCAGCAGTTTCGGGCCACCATGGGCGCTCATGCCGATGAGGCGGCGCGCCTGACGGGGCTGCCCGCGTCCTTCATCCTGGGCCAGGCGGCGCTCGAAAGCGGTTGGGGTCGGCGCCAGATCAGCGCCGCCGACGGCACGCCCAGCTACAACTTGTTCGGCATCAAGGCCAGCGCGGGCTGGAAGGGCCGGGTAGTCGAGGTCGCCACCACCGAATATGTGCAGGGCGTGCCGCAAAAGACGGTGGCCCGTTTTCGCGCCTACGATTCCCATGCCGATGCTTTCCGGGACTACGCGGCCCTGTTGCTCAACAGTCCACGCTATGAGCGCGTGTTGAGCCAGGGACAGACCGTGGCCGGCTTCGCACAGGGCCTGCAAAAAGCCGGCTATGCCACCGACCCCGCCTATGCGGTCAAGCTCGCGCGCGTGATCCAGCGCGCCTCATCGGCCTGACCCAAAGATCGGTGGCTGCCGCCCTCATGTTTTGCGGCGTTTGACCGATATAGATAGAAAGAAAGTCTTCGATCATCATGTCCACCATTTTTTCTATCGGGCAGAGCGCGCTGAGCGCCGCGCAAGTCGGCGTCAACACGGCGGGCAACAATATCGCCAATGTTTCGACGCCCGGCTACAGCCGCCAGCAGGTGGTGCAAACCGTGGCCCCCTCGGGGCAGGGCACCCAGGTGGCCGAGGTCCAGCGCGTCTACAGCGACTATCTGGGCAAGCAGCTGGTTTCCTCCCAGTCGGCCAACAGCCAGCTGCAGACGCAGTACAGCCAGATCCAGCCGATCGACCAGCTGCTGTCGGACTCGACCACGGCGGGCCTGGGCCCGGCGCTGCAGAACTTTTTCGACGGCCTGCAAGATCTCGCGGCGGCTCCCGCCGATCCCGTCGCGCGCCAGGCCGTGCTCGCCAACGCGGAGGCCTTGAGCGCCGGCTTCAACGACCTGAGCGGCCGTCTGGAGGAGGTCGGTCAGAGCCTGAATCAGCAAATCTCCAGCAGCGTGGAGCAGGTCAACAATGCCGCCCAGCGCCTGGCCGAGCTGAACCAGGCGATCCTGTCATCGACCAACCTCAACGACGGCAAGCCCGCCAATGAGCTGGTCGACCAGCGCAACCAGCTGGTCAGCGATCTCAGCCAGCAGATCAAGGTCACCGCGAGCGAGCGGGGAGGGCAGTTCAACCTGTTCATCGGCAACGGCCAGCCCCTGGTGCTGGGCAGCAAGCCTTATTCCCTGCAGGCCGTCGCGTCGAAGACCGATCCGAGACGGACCGAAGCGGCCTATGGCGACGGCACGCCGATGAAGGCCGACGACTTCGCTGGCGGGGCGCTGGGTGGCTTGCTGGAATTCCGCGAGCAGACCCTGGTTCCGACGCAAAACGCCCTCGGGCGCATCGCCATGGGGCTGGCCAGTGGCATGAACGCCCAGCATCGCGAGGGCATCACGCTCGGCAACCAGGCGGGCGGTGATTTCTTCAGCCTGCCCGACACGAGCACCGAGGCCACGGCGGCCGGTGCGATCAGGCTGGCCATCACGGACGTCAAGGACATCGCGGCCGCGGCCAAGGGCTCGGCCGTCGGCGACAACAGCAACCTGCTCAAGATGATCGATCTGCAGTCGGCCAAGGTGCTCGATGGCAACACGCGCAGCTACCAGTCGGCCTATGTGCAGCTGGTCGGCCAGGTCGGCAGCAAGACCCGCGAGCTCGAAGTCACGAGCACGGCCTCGAAGCAGATCCAGGCCCAGGCCGAGCGCTCGCTGCAGGGTGTCGCGGGCGTGAACCTCGATGAGGAGGCGGCCAACCTGATTCGTTACCAGCAGTCCTACCAGGCTGCCGGCAAGGTCATCCAGCTGGCCAAGCAGCTGTTCGACACCGTGCTGTCGATCAGCAACTAAAGGAGAAGCCTGATGCGCATCAGCACCAACACCCTATTCGACAGCAGCAGTGCCCGCCTGAGCGGTCTGCAGTCCAGGCTCGACCGCACGATGCAGCAGCTCGGCTCGGACAGCAAGCTCCTCACGGCCGCCGACGATCCGGTGGCGGCCTCGCGCGCGCTCGAGGTCGGGCTTTCGTCCGCCAACAACGACCAGCATGCCCGCAACCGCACCCAGCTCAGGAATTCGCTGGGTCTGATCGATGGCGCCATGTCCGGCATGAGCGATGCCCTCATGGGCATCAATGATCAAGTCCTGACCGCCGGCAATGCCGCGCTCTCGGATGGAGAGTTCAGCGCGGTGGCGCAGGCGCTGCAAGGGCAGCTCGACCAGCTGATGTCGCTGGCCAACACCCGCGATGGCTCTGGCAACTACCTGTTCGGGGGGCATCAGACGGCCAATCCCCCTTATGTCAAGGATGACGTCAGCGGCGCGGTGGCTTATCAGGGCGACCAGGGACAGCAGCTGCTGCCGCTGGACGGCTCGCGCAAGATGGCCATGAGCGAGGCCGGCAGCGTGCTGTTCGCGAAAGACCAGAGCGGCGCCGATATCTTCAGTCGCCTGAAGGACGCCATCGGGGCGCTGCAGCCCGGCCAGTCGGCCGCCACCCGCAGCGAAAAGCTGGCCGCCCTCGGCGCCAGCTACACCGAGACCTTCAGCAGTGTCACGCGCAGCCAGGCCTCGGTCGGCATCCGGCTCAACGAGCTCGATCAGGCCGATACCCAGGGCAGCGACCGCAAGCTGCAGTACGCCGAGATCACTTCCAGCCTGAAGGATCTCGACTACAACCAGTCCCTCTCCGATCTGGCGCGCCAGCAGCTGACCTTGGAGGCGGCCCAGAAGTCGTTCCAGCAGGTCAGCAACCTGAGCCTGTTCAACTACCTCAACTGAGTCCTGCGTCGCCGCGCCGCCTTTTCGGCGGCGGGAAATTGCCCCTTGGTTCAGTCGGCTTGCGTCAGGGCGGCATCCGTGTCCCGCAGTCGGAACATGCGCATCGAATTGTTCACGACCCGCGACTGGACCCGCAGGGCGTCGGCCGTGGCGGACAGCTCCTCGACCATGCTGGCGTTTTGCTGGGTCACCTGGTCCAGGTGGACGATGACTTCGCCGACTTGCAAGATGCCTTGCCGCTGCTCATGCGAGGCGTGACTGATCTCGTCGAGCACGGTCGCCACGCCGTTGACCGCCGTCAGGGCCTCCCGCATGCGCTCTTGCGCCTCGTTCGTGCGAGCGCTGCCCGTCCTGACCTGGTCGGATGATTCGGCGATCAGCTGCTTGATCTCGCGTGCCGCTTCGGCCGTGCGGTGCGCCAGTGCCCGCACCTCGGCGGCCACGACCGCGAAGCCGCGTCCCGATTCGCCCGCGCGTGCGGCCTCGACGGCCGCGTTGAGCGCGAGGATGTTGGTCTGGAAGGCGACCCCTTCGATCACCAGGGTGATTTCGCTGATCCTGCGCGAGGATTCGGTGATCTCGCTCATGGTGGTGGCCACGGCCTGCACCGCCGAGTGGCTGCGCTCGGCCAGGCTGGCCGTGTGCCGCGACTGGGTGGCGCCGTTCTGTGCGATTTCCGTACTGTGCTGCACGGTGCCGCTGAGCTGTTCCATTGACGCCGCCGTTTCTTCCAGGCTGCTGGCGGCGCTGGTGGTGCGTGTTGCCAGATCATGGTTGCCCGCGACGATCTCCTCGATGCTGTCGTGCAGGTTCAGGCTTTCCTGGCGCACATCCTGGATCACGGTTCGGGTGTTGACGTAGAGCTGGGCCAGGGCCTGCTGCAACTGGCCGATCATGCCCGGGCGGTCGGTCGTGACCTGGCACGACAGGTCGCCCGAGGCCATCCGGGTGATCTCGACCTGCATCAAGCGCAGCGGCGACAGGATCAGCGCTACGTTCTGGCGGTGCATCAGCCAGGCGGCGAGGGGAATCGCCAGCAGCAGCGCCGGCCAGGGCAGCAGCCTGGCCGTGAGCGCGACGAGCAGGAGCAGACCCAGGTCCGCCACGGTGAACTGGATCCGGGTATCCGGGTGTTTCAGGCGCCGCAGCCATTCGCGCAGGCCGGTGCGGCGTATCTGGCCTTGCCGCAGCCGGGTGGAGAGCCGTCCACCCGCCGCCTCGGCGCGCATGCCCGCATAGCGTTGCTCGGCCTGCGCCACCTCGGCGCGCGATGGCAGGGTGCGCACCGACATGAAGCCCAGGATGCGACCCGCGCTGTCGCTGATCGGCGTCACATGGGCCTTGACCCAGTAGTGATCGCCATTCTTGCGCCGGTTCTTGACCAGCGCACTCCAGAGCTTGCCGCTGGCGGTGGTCTCCCACAGGTCGCGAAAGGCTTCCTGCGGCATGTCGGGATGACGCACGATGTTGTGCGGCTGGCCCAGCAGTTCATCGGCGCTGTAGCCGCTGACCGCGATGAACGCGGGGTTGCAATAGGTGATGTGGCCTTTTCGATCGGTGACGGACACCAGATTGAGTTGGCCCGAGAACTGGTACTCCTGCTGGGTGACAGGCTGGTTGTTGCGCATGCTGAGACTGGGAATGATTCAGGTAAGAAGGCATGCACCAGCGGGGCAGGTCTGGCGCTGCCATAGCAGTCGAGCCGAATTATCAATCAAAGATTGATATAAGTCAAAAATATGGGATAAAAATGCGATAAATGGAGAGAAAAGGCCGCATTTTTTACTTCTTGCGATCCACTTCAGTCGGGTACCAGCAACAGAGTGAACTGGCGCACCAATTGCAGGCAATCCTGCAGCAAGCCCAGCAGCGGGGTGCTCCAGTACGGCAACGTCAGGCCCAGCATCAGCAGGCCCACCAGCAGCGTGACCGGAAAGCCGATGCTGAACAGGTTGAGCTGAGGCGCGGCGCGCGTCAGCACGGCCAAGGCCAGGTTGGTGATCAACAGTGCCGTGACGATCGGCAGCGACAGTTGCAGCCCGATGCTGAAGATCCGGCTGCCCCAGTAGACCAGTTGCGACCAGCCGTTGCGGTTGGTCTGGAGCGTGCTGATGGGCAGGCTCTGGAAGCTGTCCACCAGGCTGTCGATCAGCAGCAGGTGCAGGTCGCTCCAGAGAAAGAGCATCAGCGTCAGCTGCATCATGAACTGGCTGACGACCGAGGTGCGCCCCTGCGAATGCGGGTCGAAGAAGGTCGCGAAACCCAGGCCCATGCTCATGCCTATCATCTCGCCGGCCAGCTCCACCCCGGTGAACAACAGCCGCACCACGAAGCCGATGGCCGTGCCGATCAGGAATTGCTGGACCAGGATCAGCAATGCCGTCCAAGACATCGGATCCTGGACCGGGACGGTGGGCAGACCGGGGGCGACCAGGGCCGCGATGGCGATGCCGAGTCCGAGCCGCACGCGCACGGGCAGGCTGCGGTCACTCAGGACGGGGGCGGTGGTGAACAGGCCCAGGATGCGCACCAGTGGCCACATGAAGGCGCTGACCCAGCTCAGCAGCTGGCCGGTGGTGATCTCGACCATGCCGCCGTCAGCTGGCGAAGTTGGGGATGCTCGTGAGCATCAGGCGGAAATAGTCCGTCAGCGTGGCAAGCATCCAGGGGCCGGCAATCACCAGTGTCGCGAAGATGGCGAGCAGCTTGGGGATGAAGGACAGCGTGGCTTCGTTGATCTGCGTGGCGGCCTGGAAGATGCTGATCAGCAAGCCCACCACCAGCGTCACCAGCAGCAGCGGCGCGGCCACCAGCACCATGACCTCGATCGCCTGTCGCGCCAGCGACATGATCATTTCAGGTGTCATGCCGTGTCCTCAGTAAAAGCTTTGCGCCAGCGAGCCCAGCAGCAACTGCCAGCCATCGACCAGGACGAACAGCATCAGCTTCAGGGGCAGCGAGACGATGGAGGGCGAGACCATCATCATGCCCATCGCCATCAGCACGCTGGCGACCACCATGTCGATGATGATGAAGGGGATGAAGATCGCAAAGCCGATCTGGAATGCCGTCTTGAGTTCGCTGGTGACGAAGGCGGGGACCAGCACGCGCAGCGGAATGTCCTTGGCTTCGGCCGGTGCCGGCATGTTCGACAGCTTCACGAACAGCGCGAGGTCGGTCTGGCGTGTCTGCTTGAGCATGAATTCGGTCAGTGGCAGGCTGGCGCGCTTCAAGGCTCGCTCGACCGAGATCCGGTTTTCCGACAGCGGCTTGTAGGCGGTGGCGTAGATCTGGTCGAGCACCGGGCTCATGACGAACAGGCTCAGGAACAGCGACAGTCCGATCAGGACCTGGTTGGGCGGCGACGACTGGGTGCCGATCGCCATGCGCAGCAGGGACAGCACGATGATGATGCGGGTGAAGCTCGTCATCATGAGCAAGACGGCTGGCAGGAAGGTCAGCGAGGTCAGCAGCAGCAGGATCTGCAGGTTCAGGCTGTAGGTGCGGCTGCCGTTGGCGGCGGCCCGCGACACGCTGATGCCGGGCAGGTTCTGGGCTTCTGCCACCAGGGGCAGCAGGCACGAGGCCAGCAGCAGGCCGGCGAACAGGGCCGGCAGACGCAGCCGTGGCGGTAGCAATTTATTGAACATGACGAGAGACGAGGTATTTTTCGAGCCAGGATGCCGCACCGGACTGGCTGGCCGGGTTTTCTTCGAGCAGTGGCGGCTCCGGGAATTCGAGCAGGGTGTTGACCTGCCCGGCGGCCACGCCCACCAGCAACCAGCGGCCACCGACTTCCAGCAGCACCGCGCGTTCGCGCGCACCGAGCGGAACCATGGCTTGCACCTTGATGGCGGCGCGCATGCCACCACGAGGCTTGTACCAGCGCCCGATCAGCCAGGCCAGGGCGGCCAGCAAGCCCAGCACCAGTGCCAGTGCCAGCGTGGTCTGTAGCAGGTTGGTGATCATCGATTCAACTTGCGTATGCGTTCGGCCGGCGTCGTGATGTCGGTCAGCCGGATACCGAACTTGTCGTTGACCACCACGACCTCGCCCTGGGCGATCAGGCAGCCGTTGACCAGCACGTCCATCGGCTCGCCGGCCAGGCCGTTGAGCTCGACGACCGAACCCTGTGCTAGTTGCAGCAGCTGCTTGATCGAGATCTTGGTGCGGCCGAGTTCAACCGTCAGATGGACGGGGATATCCAGGATGAAGTCGATGTCCGGGCCGGTGCTGGAATGGGCCGCCGGTGCCGACAGGTCCTTGAACACGCCGGCTCCTGCTTGCGCACCCGAAGGGGCGGCAGGTGCCGCCGGCGTGGCTTCGGACTGGGCTTGTTCGGACAGTGCCGCCCCCCAGATGTCGTCCGTGACGGTTTGGTCGTCATCATTCGTCATGCGTTGCTCCTTAGGCATTGGCGCCAGAATTGTGGATTAGCTTTTCGACGCGCAGGGCATACTGGTCATTGAGCTTGCCGTAGCTGCACTCCAGAATCGGTACCTCGTCGACCTTCAGTTCCACGGTCTCCGGCATGGTGATCGGGATGATGTCGCCCACCTTGAACTTCAATACCTCGCGCAGGGTGCTCGGGATCGAGCACAGGTTCGCGTAGGCCTCCACCTCGGCGTCCTGGATTTGCTTCTGCATTCGCTTGATCCAGCGCTGATCCAGCGTCTGCAATTCGCTTTTCATCGGGTCGGACAGCACATCCTTGATCGGTTCCAGCATGGCGTATGGCATGCAGATGTACAGGTTGGCTGAGATGGGCCCGACTTCAATGGTGAAGGTGGTCGACACCACCACCTCGTTGGGCGTGGCAATGTTGGCGAACTGGGTGTTCATCTCCGATCGGATGAACTCGTATTCGATCGGATAGACCGATTGCCAGGACTTGTGCTGCGATTCGAAGACGATCTGCAGCACGCGATGGATCGTGCGCTGTTCGGTCTGCGTGAATTCGCGCCCTTCGATCCGGGTCTGGAAGCGCCCGTCGCCACCGAAGAAATTGTCCACCAGCATGAACACCAGATCCGGCGCCAGAATCACCATGGCCGTTCCGCGCAGGGGCTTGATGTGCACCAGGTTCAGGTTGGTCGGCACGACCAGGTTGCGCAGGAACTCGCTGTACTTGGTCACGCGCACCGGACCGCAGGCGATTTCCGCCGTGCGTCGCAGGAAGTTGTACAAGC
This sequence comes from Malikia sp., assembly GCF_028687635.1. GTDB lineage: Bacteria > Pseudomonadota > Gammaproteobacteria > Burkholderiales > Burkholderiaceae_C > Malikia. The sequence goes on from NZ_JAQTZS010000002.1 coordinate 39,694, forward strand.
CAATCCGCAACAGGCCGGCAAAGCGTTCGTTGATCAGTTCCAGTGCCGGCAGGCGGCCGCGCACGATGCGCTCTTCCGTGGCCAGGTTGTAGGGGCGAACCGACGCCTCCACCTGGGGCAAGACCTCCTCTTCGACTTCGCCGTTCATGCCCTGAAGCAGGGCATCGACCTCGTCCTGAGAAAGGAACTTTTCGCTTGACATGACTACTGAATGACGAATGAAGTGATGAAGACATTGGCCACATCCAGCGAGGGCATGCCGGAAGCCAGCGGCTCGTTAACGAGATCCAGGATTTCCTTCGTCAGTTGATTCTTGCCTTCGATCGTCGAGATTTCCTCGGCGGTCTTGCCCGACAGCATCAGCAGCAGGCGGCTGCGGATTTGTGGCAGATAGTTCTTCAGGGTCGCGGCCTCTTCCGCCGTGGCAACCTGCAGATTGAACGTCGCTTGCAGGAATTGCCGGTTGGGTTGCAGGTTGACCGTGAAGGGATCCAGGGCCACGAACACTGGCGGCAGAGCGGGTTCGCCTTTCTTTGGTTTCTTCTTGGCCTTGGAGGCCTCGGCGGCTTCTTCCGTGTCTTGTTCGGCGTGGGCTGATTTCTGCATGAAGAACCAGGCAGCACCACCGCCAACCAGCAGCAAAGCCACCAATGCCACGATCAGCATCAGTTTCTTTTTTGATTTCTTGCCGCCTCCGGCTTCGTCGGTCGGGGTGGAGTTGTCTTTTTTTTCAGCCTGGGAGGACATTGGAAACAGTAAAGGTGGTTGATTGATTCTTGGCGGTTCAGGCGAACAGGTTGATCAGCCCTTGACCTCTCGCCCGCGGCAACGGCAGGGAGGCTTCCTCCGGCGCGACGCCATGGTTGCCCGCGTCGGTGGTCTGGGCGGCTTGCCTGGGCTGGCGCGATCCCTGGTCAGGGGTGTGCGAGCTGACGTCTGTCTGTCCGAGTCCGACGCCGGCCTGGCCGAACATTTCGCGCAGGACCGGAATCGAGTCCTGCAGTGCCTGACGCACCTCGGGCTGGGCCGAAACGAATTGGACCATGGCTTGCTGGTTTTCGATCTGGACGGTCACCTGGATCGGACCCAGGTGTGGCGGATTGAGTGTCAGGCTGGCCTGCTGCAGCTGGTCTTGCGCGAGCCAGAGCACGCGCTGACTGACGGCCTGATCCCAGCCCCGGTTGCCGAATCCCGTCAGGATCTCATGCCTCACGGTCGGAACATTCGCGGCGGTCGATTCGAGCGCTGGATTCCTGGGCGCCATCGGTGCCGCTGGCGCGATGCCCTGTGCCTCGCTGACGTCGTGGCGCGTGCCCGATGTGGTCACTGGCAGTTCCGGGGCGGCGCCCCCTTGCTGGGCGCGAGCGTCGCTGGCCGCATTGGCACTGGCGCTGTCGCCGCGGTTCTCGCCCGTGCTGTCGCCGGTGGCGCGCCGGTCGACCATCGCAGCCGAATCGGCTGCCGTTGCGGGCGTCGCGACTGGCGTTGGCATGGGCGTCGGGGTCGCGACGGGCGTCCCGCGCTCGCTCGCGCCAGGCGGCACACCGTCCGGTCCGGACTCTGCTGCGTTCTGCACCTGCATGGCCATGGCCTGTGCCTGTTCGCCCGCCAGTGCCAGGGTGGCGGCATCCGGTGTCAGGGTCGCTGCGTCTGCTGCCTCGCGTTCAGTCGGCCGCTCCTGCTGGGACTCCTGGCTCGTGCCACCGGCAGACCCGGCTATTTGAGTGGCTGCCAGGGCAGCGCTGGCGGCCGAGTCTGGCGCCAACGCCGCAGCCTCGGCCACCGATTCATCTTCCTGCCGAGCAGCGGATGCCGCCTGCTGGCTGGGCGCGCGGCTGTCGAGACGGGTCAGCGTGACAGGACTGGCCGCCGCCGTTGCCGTTGCCGTTGCCGTTGCCGGATTTTGCGCCTGCGCGGCGACGAAGGCAGTCTGGTCGGATTGGCCAGTCTGCCCCGGGGTCCAAGTCGCAGCTTCCTGATTCGGCACCTGAGCGGGAGCGGGCGCCGCGAGGCTATCGGCCCGAAGTTGCAGCATCAGCGCGAGCATGTCGACGGCGTCCACGGAGGCGCGATCCGGCGCTGCGGGGGTATCCGTCATCCTCGCCTGGGCGGCAGGCATCCCTGCTTCGCCCGGAGCGCCCGGTGGCAGTGCTGGGGCGACCGCGGCTGCGCCTGAAGGCGTGGGCTCGGGCTGGGGATTGCCGCCCGCCATCTGCCCGTTCAGCACCTCGCTGAACGCGCCTGCGGGTTCGCTGCCTGCATAGGTGCCAGCGGCACTGCTGGAGGTCAGCATTGACAGACTGCCCGTGGGCAAGGAGAAAGAGGTCATGCTCATGTGGGCGGGGCTCGGTTCATGGTCTCGGCCGGCGGCGCGCGGCTTGTTCGTCGGTCTGCTTCTGATCCCGCTGGTTTTCCTTGTGCAGCGCCCCTTGCAGGGCCCGACGCGACAGGGTGTCGAAGGACAGCCGCTTGCGCTCGCAAAGCTGCCAGTGGCTGCGCTGGCTTTCCACCCCCAGCCGACTCGCGGCCAGGGCTCGTGTCTGCTGTTCCACTGCCAGGTCAAGGTTCTTGATGAACCCCAGAAAGTTCAGGTGATCGGCGGCTGTCAGCCCCTGGCGCAGCTTGTGCTGCAACTGGGCGACATACTCCTCTCGATAGGATTCCAGCAAGTTTAGCTTCTGCTGGGCCTGTTCGCTGAGCCGAATCGCTTCTCCGAGGCGTTTGGCTGCTTCTTCCGATTGCTTGGTCGACAAGTCGACCAGCGTCTCGATCACGCTGGGGTGTGCCATATGGGATTATGGTTTTCGCGTGGGCGTTCCGTTCATTGGAACAACGTGGAAAGTTCCCGCAAGCTCTGCGCAATGCCGGCCTGCTCGTGTATGCCTTGCTGCAGGAAGCGCTCGATCTGCGGGTGCCTGGCGATCGCCTCGTCGATCAGTGGGTCGCTGCCGGGGCTGTAGGCGCCCACGTTGATCAGGTCGCGGTTGCGCTGGTAGCGCGACATCAGTTGCTTGAGCCGGCGCGTGAGCTTCTGGTGCGACTCGTCGGTGATGTTGTGCATGGCGCGGCTGATCGACTGCTCGACGTCGATCGCCGGGTAGTGGCCGGCTTCGGCCAATGTGCGGTTGAGCACGATATGGCCGTCCAGGATCGCCCGCGCCGAGTCGGCGATTGGGTCCTGCTGGTCGTCGCCCTCGGTCAGCACCGTGTAGAAGGCCGTGATCGAGCCACCGCCGGCCTCGCCGTTGCCGGCGCGCTCCACCAGCGCGGGCAGCTTGGCGAACACCGAGGGCGGATAGCCCTTGGTCGCGGGTGGCTCGCCAATCGCCAGCGCGATCTCGCGCTGCGCCATCGCGTAGCGCGTGAGCGAATCCATGATCAGCAGCACGTTCTTGCCCTGGTCGCGGAAATGTTCGGCGATCAAGGTCGTGTAGGCCGCGCCCTGCAAGCGCAGCAGCGGCGGGTTGTCGGCGGGGGCCGCCACCACCACCGAGCGCGCCAGGCCTTCCTCGCCCAGGATCTGCTCGATGAACTCCTTGACCTCGCGGCCGCGCTCGCCGATCAGTCCGACCACGATCACGTCGGCCGCCGTGTAGCGCGCCATCATGCCCAGCAGCATGCTCTTGCCCACGCCCGAGCCCGCGAACAGACCCATGCGCTGGCCCCGTCCCACCGTGAGCATGCTGTTGATCGCGCGCACGCCGACGTCCAGCGTCTGCGAGATCGGCTCGCGCCGCAGCGGGTTCATCGCCCGCACATAGAGCGGCGCGGTCGCGTGGCTCTTGAGCGGGCCGAGCAGGTCGAGCGGGCGCCCGGTGGCGTCGAGCACACGACCGAGCAGCGCGTCGCCGACCGGCAGATGGCGGCCATCGGCCGTCGGGCGCTGCCGGGTGCGGCGCTCATGCAGCCGTGGCGCGGTCCGGGCGCCCAGGGTCGGGATCACCGGGGCGCCAGGCTGCACCCCTTCGACGTCGCCGAGCGGCATCAGGAACAGGCGCTCGCGCTCGAAGCCCACCACTTCGGCATCGAGCCGGAAGCCGCTCGGCAGCGGGACGTGACAGGGGCTGCCGACGGGCAACTGCAAGCCCACGGCCTCCATCACCAGGCCGGCGACGCGCGTCACGCGGCCGAACGGCCGCAGCGTCTCGCAATGTTCGATCTGCTGTTGGCAGTGTTGCAGGAAGCCGGTCCAGCTGGGCGTCTTGTCCATGGCTCAGTCGGTCTCCGGCAGCAGCCAGTCATCGTCACGGCCCAGCGTTTCCTGCAGCCGGCGCCAGCGCGTCGCGAGCGTGGCATCGATCACATTGGTTCCGGTCTCGATGCGGCAGTCGCCGCGCTCCAGGTGGCTGTCGGCGCGCAAGCGCCAGCCGGCGGCCTGGAGTCCCGAGCCGCGCATGTTTTCCAGCAGTTCCAGATCCTGCGGATGCAGCAGCAAGGTGGCGGGCAATTGCAGCAGCGGCAGGCTGTGCAGCGCCTCGTCGATGGCGGGCAGCAGCAAGGTGGGTTGCACCTTCAGGGCCGCTTTCAGCATCGCCTTGGCGATCTGCAGCGCCAGCGTCAGCAGCTGCTGGGCGACTTCCTCCCGCGCCTGCTGGATCTGCTGCTCGAACACCTGGCACAGCTGGTCCAGCGCCTCGCAGCGTGCCGTCACTTCGCGCTGACCCTCGGTCAATCCCCGGGCGTGACCTTCCTTGAGGCCGGTGGCGCGGCCTTCCTGCCGCCCTTCCTGGTAGCCCGTTTGATAGCCCGCCTGGCGGCCGGCTTCGCGTGCCGCCAGCATCTCCTGCGCCAGCTTGGCCGCCGCGGCCGCATCGGGGTCTTGCCTGGCGTGGGCTTTGGCGTGCGGGGACTTGCGCTCGGCGCGCTCCTCCAGCAGCGAGGCCAGCTCCCAGCGCTGGTAGGCGGTCTGCATGGACGGGGGGGGGCGCTCGCGGTCAGACAAACGCATCTCCTCCGCCCGCCAGCGTGATCTGGCCTTCGTCCGCCAGACGACGCACGATCTGCAGGATTTCCTTTTGCTGCTTTTCCACGTCCGACAGCCGCACCGGCCCCTTGGCCTGCAGGTCCTCGCGCATCATGTCGGCGGCACGCTGCGACATGTTCTTGAAGATCTTGGTCTTGAGCTCGTCGGTCGCACCCTTGAGCGCGACGATCAGCGCCTCGGACGGCACCTCGCGCAGGATGACCTGGATGTCGCGGTCCTGGATGTCGAGGATGTTGTCGAACACGAACATCTTGTCGAGCACCTCCTGCGCCAGGTTCGGGTCGTAATTCTTGAGGTTCTCGATGATCGAGGTTTCGGCATCCCCGTTCATGAAGTTCATGATTTCGGCCATGGTCTGGACGCCGCCCATGGCTTTCTTGCGCAGGTTGTCGTTGCCCGTCAGCAGCTTGTTGAGCACATCGTTGAGCTCGCTGAGCGCGGCTGGCTGCACGCCGTCGAGCGTGGCGATGCGCAGCGTCACCTCGTGGCGGGTGCGCTCGGACAGTTCGTTCAGTACCTCGCTGGCGTGGTAGGGTTCCAGGTGCACGAGGATGGTGGCGATGATCTGCGGGTGTTCGTTGCGGATCAGGTCCGCCACCGCCTTGCCCTCCATCCACTTGAGGCTCTCGAAGCCGCTGGCATCGCGCGTGATCAGGATGCGGTTGATCAGCCAGGAAGCCTTGTCCTCGTCGAGCGCCTTGTTCAGGACGTCGCGGATGTAATCCTCGGGCGGCAGGCCGAACGAGGTCGTCTTGGAGGTTTCTTCGACGAAATCCTGCAGCACCTGATCGACCATCTTGCGGGTCACCCCCTTGATTTCGGCCATCGCCTTGCCAAGCTTCTGGACCTCGCGCGGATCCAGATGCTTGATGATCTCGGCCGCCGCTTCCTGGCCGAGTGACAGCATCAGGACGGCTGCTTTTTGAATGCCATTTTCACTCATCGTTCATCCAGCCCCGCACAATATCGGCCACCATCTTGGGGTCCTTCATGGTCATCGCCTTGGCGGCTTGCAGATTGCTGCGGTAGACCTGTTCCTTTTCCTCTTCTTCCGCTTCGATTTCCTGCCGCGTCTTGCGCGGTATCGCGGGTTCGGCTCTGTTGGCGCTTTCGGTGCTGGCCTCATAGACAGTCGGCTGTTCGGTCGGCGCGGCTGCGATGGGTTCGGGAGGGGGCTCCGGTGGCTTGGGCGGCTCGGGGTTGAGCTGCTTGACCATCGGGCGCAGCAGCTTGAAGTACAGGTAGCCCAGCACCAGCAGCGACAGCAGGTACTGCACGGCTGACTTGGCAAACTCCAGGGTGGCGAATGGCTTCCAGAACGGCTCCTCGGGAACGGCTTCCTGCAGCGTCTCGGCAAAGGCGCTGTTCATCACGTTGAGCGAGTCGCCGCGCTGCTGGTTGTAGCCCATGGCCTCCTTGATCAGATCGGTGATCTGGGTCTTTTCCTGATCCGTCAGCGGTCGGGTGGTGACCTTGCCGTCCGCACCCACCTCGCGCTTGTGGTTGACCACCACCGCCACGTTCAGACGCTTGATGCCGCCCATGGCCTGCTGGGTGTAGCTGATGGTCTTGTCGAGCTCGTAGTTGACCGTGCTTTCCTTTTGTGCGCTGTTGGCGCTGGCCGACGGGGTGGCGGTGCCCCCTGGCTGGTTCGCGGCGGCTCCCGGCACGCCACCCGGCTTGGGTTCGGAGCTGCTCGACTCGTTCGACCGCTGACTGCGGATGGCCGATACCTCGGGCGGGCTGTTGGGCTTGTAGCTCTCCGCGGCTTGCTCGACCCGGGAGAAATCCACCTCGGCCGTGGCCTCGGCCCGCACGTTGCCGTTGCCCACGACCGGCGTCAGGATGGATTCGATGCGCTTGACGATGGCGTCTTGCAGGTCCTGCACATACTTGAGCTGGGACGGGTCGAGCTGGGTGTTGGCGCGGCGGTTCTCGGGCGAGGACAGCAACAAGCCGTTCTGGTCCACCACCGTCACGTTCTTGGCGGTGAGCTCGGGCACGCTGCTAGACACCAGGTGGATGATGGAGCTGACCTGCTGCGCATCCAGCGTGCGACCGGGGTACAGGTTGACCATCACGGCAGCCGTGGGCTGCTGCTTGTCGCGCACGAACACGGAGGGCTTGGGGATGGCCAGGTGGACCCGCGCCGATTGCACCATGGCGATCGAGTTGATCGAGCGCGCCAGTTCCCCCTCCAGGGCACGCTGGAAGTTGACCTGTTCCAGAAACTGCGACACGCCGAGCTTCTGGTTCTCCATCAGCTCGAAGCCCACGTTGCCGCCCTTGGGCAGGCCCTGTGAAGCCAGCTTCAGGCGCGTGTCATGGACCCGCTCGGCTGGCACCAGGATCGCGCCGCCACCCTCCGCGAACTGGTAGGGGATGTTCATCTGCTGCAGCGCGGCAATGATGGCGCCGCCATCGCGGTCAGAGAAGTTGGTCAGCAGCACCTTGTAGGCGGGTTTCTGGTTCCACATCCAGATCGCCGCCATCAGGGCCAGCACCATGGCGATGCCCGCGCCGGCAGCCAGGTTACGGCCGAGGGCGCTCTTGAAAAACTCCATGAAGCCGTTCGTTCGTGCTTCAGATTCAGTGGCCATGTTGGCTTTCTGCTCCAGGGCTCAAGGCTTGTCGGAAAGGAGGGTGGGGCAAGGGGTGGCTGGCGTGAGCCGGGACGCTGCATTGTCCCTGTTCGGCCTTCGGTCAATGGCTCAAACAGAGCCCGAAATCCCATGCTGATCCATCGGTCGGTTGCAATCAAATGTGATAATATTGTACCAATTTATCATCCGCGAATTGCGGTCGAGAACCTGAATGACGATTGCCATCGATACCTCACAGATCGCCGCGATGGCGACACAGATGCGAGAAGCCGTCAGTCGCGTGCAAGCGGCTGTCCCCAAGCCCGTGGCCGCTCCGGAAGCGGACGAGCATGCCGACTTCATGAAAATCTTCCAAGCCCAACTCGAGCAAGTCAGCGGGCTTGACCAGAAGGCCAAGGACCTCGGCGAACGCTTTGCGCTGGGCGACGACAGTGTCCACCTGTCGGACGTCATGATCGCCAGCCAGAAGGCCGGCATCGCCTTGCAGACCACGGTCCAGGTGCGCAACAAGCTGGTGTCCGCCTACCACGAGATCATGAACATGCAGGTCTGATTGCGCTCCAATAGATCTCATTTTAGCCTATATCAGGCTGTAACAAAAACTTCATATTTGACTGGCATGATTTGATCATAAACAGCTGGCAATCTGGCATTTGCTAAGTTGTTGACTGGATGTTTTGATCAAATTACTGGCTCATTTATGAATTTCATCCGGGAAATGAAGATCGGCACCCGTTTGGCGGCGAGTTTCAACTTGCTGCTGGTGCTCATGGCGGGCATCGCCTCGATCGGCATGTACTTCAACGAGCGCATGAGCGAGCGCATCCGGGTCGTATACGAGGACCGGGTGCTGCCGGTGCAGCAGTTGTCCTCGATCGACGACCGCATCCAGCGCAACCGCGTGCTGGTCATGAGCATGCTGATCAGCCCCGACCGCTCGACCGTCGAACGGCAGAGCGCGGAATTTGCCCGCAATCGCGAGTTCATCGACAAGACCTGGAAGGCCTTCCTGGCATTGCCGCAAACGGCGGTCGAGTCCAGCTTGATCCGCACGGTGCAACAACGGCTCGATACCTATTTCGGCGAGGGCCTGAACCCGGTGAACCAGGCCATGGTCGATGACCAGTACGATGAGGCGGCCGATCTCTACTTGCGCAAGCTCGTCCCGCTGGAGCCCCCGGTACGCGAAGTCATGGACCGACTGATCCAGCTCAAGATCGAGCAGTCCCAGCAGGAGTTCAAGGACTCGATGCAGGCCAAGCAGGTCGTGAACGGCATCATGGTCGTGGTGGCCTTGCTGGCGCTGGCCACGGGCGCCCTGCTGTCGTGGGTCATCACCCGCTCCATCACCGCGCCGATCGCTGACGCGGTGCGTGTCGCCAACATGGTCGCTAGCGGCGATCTGAGCGCCGACATCGAGGTGAAGGGGAAGGATGAAACGGCGAACATGCTGGCCGCGCTCAAGACGATGCATGACAACCTGCACGAGATCGTGCTGCAGGTGCGTCATGGCAGCGAGACCATCGCGCTCGGGTCCAAGGAAATCGCCACCGGCAGCGCCGCCCTCGCGCAACGAACCGAGGAGCAGGCGGCCAATCTCGAACAAACCTCGGCTGCCATGGCCGAAATCACCGAGATGGTCAGCCACAACGCGAATACCGCGCTGCAGGCGAGCAAACTGGCCCATGCCGCCAGCGGATCGGCCGTTCAGGGCGGCCAGGTGGTGGCTCAGGTGGTGGAAACCATGGAGCAGATCAGCCAGAGCAGCCGGCAGATTTCCGATATCACCTCGATCATCGACAGCATCGCGTTCCAGACCAATATCCTCGCGCTCAATGCCGCCGTCGAGGCCGCCCGTGCCGGCGAGCAGGGTCGTGGCTTCGCCGTCGTGGCCACCGAGGTGCGCAACCTGGCGCAGCGCAGCGCGGCAGCGGCGCGCGACATCAAGGTGCTGATCGCCGGCAGCGTGCAGCGCGTGGAGGCCGGCTCCCAGCTGGTGGCGCAAGCCGGCGAGAGCGTCACGGGCATCGTGCGCCAGGTCAGTAGCGTCGCCGAGCTGATCGAGCAGATGTCCCGCGCCGGCAGCGAGCAGTCCAGCGGCATTGATCAGGTCAGCCGGTCGGTGGCCGTGCTCGACGGCATGACCCAACACAACGCCGCGCTGGTCGAGGAAAGCGCGGCCGCCGCGGAAAGCCTCAAGCACCAGGCGGCGCACCTCGACGCCATGGTTCAGGTGTTCAAGGTCTCCGCCTAAGCGGTTTTCTGCGCCGGGGGCAGGGCGGCCTCGATCTGGTAGAGCCAGGCCAGCAGCTCGGCCACCACGCGATACAGCTCGGGCGGGATTTGCTGGTCCAGATCCACGTCCATCAGCAGCGCGACCAGTTCGCGCGACTCATGCACGTAGACGCCGTTCTGCCTGGCCAGCTCGATGATGCGTTCGGCCACGGCGCCCTTGCCGGACGCCACCACCTTGGGCGCGGCGCTGCCCGCCGTGTAGGCCAGCGCCACGGCGTTGCGCATGGCCTCAGGCGTGGGCATCGCGTTGCACCATGAAGCCATCCAGTGCCGTGCCAGTGGCCGCCAGCGCATCGTCCAGCCGCTGACGCTCGGCATGCAGCGTGGTGATCGCCACCTCGCGCTCGGCGCGGACCTGGAGTTGCACGCGCTGGCCCTGCAGTCGGATGCGGACATCGACCGGTCCGAGCTCGGGCAGTTCGAGCTTGAGTACCGTGTTCCAGGCCGCCGCCGCGACGCCCGGCTCTGCTGACCCGTTGCCGTTGCCGCGTCCGTCCTTGCTGACTTCCCATTGCAAGGGTTGGCCAGGCCAGAGCTCGCCTTGCCAGGCGAAATGACGTTGCTCCAGCGTGTCCAGTTGCAGCGGCACCTGGGCGCTGGCCTGCAGTCCGCTGGCTTGGGGCGAGTCGGTCTGGTTTTGCGGCTCCTGTCGGATCTGTGCCAGGCTGCGTTCTCCGTTGGCCCACTGGCGCAAATGCGATTCGTAGAACAGCCCGCTGCGCTCCAGCGCCTGTTGCAGCTGATTGGCCAGCTGGGGGGCTACCGGCTCTTGTGTGGCGGCCTGGTCGGGCAGCAGCGCGGCCTGTCCCACCACATGGTGGGGTTGCTGCGCCTGCTCGGCCTGGTGCAGCAACTGGTCGATCAGGCGTGCCGTGGGGCTCAGCGTGGTCGTCGTGGCCGGGTTGGGGTAGCCGATGCCGAAGGTCAGGCGCGGTTCGCGTGCCAGCAGCGTCAATTCGAGCTTGTCGCCCAGCTGGATGCCGGCGGGGAGTTGCATATGCACCTCCACGCCAGTCTGTACCGCCTGGGCGAACGGTGTCGTGGCTGGCTGGGTCACTCGAACCAGCCAGCTGCCGCTGCTCAAGCGGTCCATTACCTGGGCATTCAAGAACTTGCCCACGGCCATCTGTTCCAGCCGCGCCGAGCTGTCCTGGCGCGGATCGGCCACGGCCGCCATGCTGCGCACGGCTTGTGGCGCGGAGATGGGCGGGGCGCTGCTCGGGTTCAGTTGTACCGGCATTCAGCAGCCATGTCGGTTCAGAAGCTGCGGTTGTCGCCGTAAGCCTGCCGCAGCTTGCGCTGGGTCCCGACGTTGTGCATCAGCGCCTGCAGTTCGAGCATCCACGGCTGCGTGATGTTGCGGATGGCGCGGTCGTTGTTCAATATGGCCTGGATCAGCTGGCATCGCTGCTGCCGCTGGGGCTGGCTCAGGGACTGGCCGGCTGGCGTGGTCTTGAGCTGCTCGACTTCGCTCAGGAAGCGCGCGCCCAGAGCATCCAGTCGCTCCCAGTCATGCTCCCGGGCGGCTTCCAGCATCTCGTCGCTGATGTGCGAGACGGCCATGTATTGCGACAGCATTTGATCGGCGGTGTCCATCGGTCAGGTCAGGGCAGGGGTGTCCATCTGGGTTTTCGGGTCGATCGCATCCCAGGCCGACTTCAGGTCGGCCAACAGCCGGTAGACTTCCTGCAGCAGCGCGGGATCGTTTTTCAGGTGCGCCTCGGCCAGACGCTCGCCCATGTAGAGGTAGAGCGCATTGAGATTATCCGCCAGTTCGCCGCCTTCCTTGAGCTTGAGGCTGGCGCGCAGGCCCTGGTTGATGATGTTCATGGCATGGCTGATGGCCTTGCCTTTTTCGGCAATTTCTCCGGCCTTCATGTGCTTTTCGGCCTTCACGATGGCCAGCAGCGCACCATCGAACAGCATGGCAATCAGCTTGTGTGGGCTGGCCGAGATGACGCCCGTTTCGAGGCCCACCTTGGCGTAGGCTTGTGCGGCATTGCGATTTCCAAACATCAGCGGTTCTCTTGTTTTATCAGCCCAGAGCGGCCAGCTGCTGGGTCAGGTAGTTGGCGGTGGAGTTCATCTTCGACATGAGGGAATCGAGCGCGTTGAACTGCTTCTGGTATTGCGCCTGCAGCGTGTCCAAGTGCATCTGCTCGCGCAACTGGGCACTGCTGAGCCTTTTCAGGCTGCTGTTGATGCCCTCGGTGCGCGCGGTCAAGCTACCATTGTTACCGAGGAAGTCTGCCGCCAATTGGTCGAGTTGAGCCGCAAAACCCCGGCTGAAATTGATATTGCCCCTCGGACCCGTGGTGCCGCCCGATACCGTGATCTTGAGTCCGGCCGCGGCATCGCCCGTGGCTGCGGTCAATGTCTGGCCGCTGCCGATCGCCGCCACGCCGTTGATGGTGCCCATCAGCGCCGTTCCCTGGGTGGCCGTGCCGCTGCCGCCCAGCACCGTGCTGGCGGCGTTGCCCGCCAGGTTGACGCTGGAGCTGGCGCTGTAGCGGCTGGAGGTCAGACTGAGCACGCCGTTGCTGTCCGCGCTCACGCTGACGGCCGATCCCACGCTCGTGAAGGCCGTGGTGCCGTTGATGCGGGTTTGGATTTCGGCCGCCAGGGCCGCAGCCGAGGCATAGCTGCCTGGCGTCAGGGTGATGCTGGCGTTGATGTTGTCCAGCGTCACGTTCAGCGTGTCGTTGCTGCCCGCGGCAATGGTCAGCCCGGCCGCGCCTTGGCCGACCAGGCTGCCTTGCGTCGCCAGCTGGCTCACGTCCACGGCGTAATTGCCCGCCAGCGTGCCGCTGGTGCTGCCGGTGTAGCGGATCTGGCTGTCCGAGCTGCTGCCGTTGGCGGCAAACAGGCTGGACAGCTGGCTGAAATTGGTCTCGATCGCCGTTTGCAGCTTGGTTTTTCCCGTGCTGCTGTTGACCTTGGTGTTCAGGGCCAGCGTGCCGTCGGTCTGTGTTTCCACGCCAATCTGATTGAGCAGGGTGAAGCTGCTGGCGCCGCCCGTCAATTGCGCGCTGATGATGCCGCGCAATTGACTGCGCATCACGCGGATGGTCGAGTCACCATGCAGCGCGCCGGCTTTCTTGGTCGCCGGATCGTATTTCGACAGGTCCTGCAGCGACTTGTCGATCTTGTTGTAGGCATCGACAAAACCCGTCACCGCCTTGGTCACCGCCTCCGTGTCATAGGCCACCGCCAGACTGGTCGGGCTGCCGAGATTGGTCTTCTTCAGGTTGAGGGTGACGCCCGGCACCACGTCGCTCACGCTGTTGCTGGCCTTTTTCACAAGGACGCCGTTGACTGTCAGCTCGGCGCTTTGGGCCTCGGAGGTCTGCTCCATGCTTTTGGTGCCGGCCGGGTCGTAGGCCAGCAGGCTGGACAGGGTCGCGTCACCGCTGACACCGATGCGCATGCTGTTGGCTTCGCCCGTGCTGCTGCTGCTGAGCGTCAGGCGATAAGGCTGGTTGCTGCCGTCGTTGACGATGGTGGCGGTCACGCCCATGCCGGCGGCATTGATGGCATCACGAATGCCCGTCAGCGTGTTGTTGCTGGAGTCAATGGTGAGCGTCTTGCCGCCCAGCCCGTTGGGTGTGAAGCTGGTGGTGCCGTTGCTGGTACTTGTGGTGCCAAAGTCGAACGTCAGCGTGCCCGAGCCCACCACGGCACTGGCATTGGTCTGTCCGGCGCCGACCAGGGTCTGCGCTTGCGCCAGTTTTCTTACCTCCACCGAATAGTTGCCCGGCACCGCGCCAACGCCCCCGGTGGCGCTCAGCACGGTGTCATCGACCGGCTTGGCGGTGACGGTCGCCAGCTTGGCCGGATCGGTCAGCGCGGACAGGGCCGTGCGAAACTGCGACAGCCCGCTCGAAATCGTGCCGTAGGCCGATAATTGCGCCTGGTAGGCGGTTTGCTTGGTGGTCAGCGCGTTCATCGGCCCTTGCGAGGCCTTCATCAACTGCGTGACGATGGCGCTCACATCCAGGCCAGAGCCGATACCTGCAGAAACCAGTGTTGCCATGGTGTTGCCTCCTTGGCCCAGATGTCAGGCCCGTTCCAGGCCTTCAAGCCTTGGTGTTGAGAATGATGCCCTGATTCTTGCTCATGGCCTGGCTCCAGGCCAGCGCCTCCTCATTGGGAATCTGCCGGATGACTTGGTCATTCTTGGTGTCCATCACCTTGATCACGACCTGGCCACTGCCGTCATCGACGCTGAAGCGCACCGAGGTGTTCGCGGGGTCCAGCTGCTGGTTGAGTTTTTCAGCGACTTTTTGCGCATCCTGGGCCGTGAGGCTGCCGCTCTCGGGCTTGCCCGCCGCGCTGGCGGGGTGGTCGGACTGGGGCTTGTCTGTCGCGGCGGTAGCGGCCGTGGCGGTAGCGGCCGTGGCCGGCTTGGGTGTGCTCACCGGCGCCAGCTGCTGGGCCGCCGGCGCCGCTGCGGGCAATGAGCTGACGGGGGTAATCGACATGGTTCGACCTTCGGGTCAAAGGGATGAAGAAAAAACCCGCGCCGCGAGCGGTGCCCAGGGCGCGGGAGAGGCCAGTACGGATCAGACGGCCAGGCCGTCTGAAGTCCGGATTTAGCGCAGCAGAGCCATCACGCCGTTGGGCAGCTGGTTGGCCTGCGACAGCATGGCCATGCCCGCCTGTTGCAGAATCTGGCCGCGCGACATGTTGGCGGTTTCAGCCGCGAAGTCGGCATCCATGATGCGGCTCTTGGCGGCCGACTGGTTTTCGACCGAGACTTGCAGGGTCGAAATCACCGAGGTCAGGCGGTTTTGCACGGCGCCGTCCTTGATGGCTGCCTCGTTGACGGACTTCAGTGCGGCGTCAATCGCGTCAATGGCCGCGGTGGCGCTGGCTGCGGTGGCACTGGCTGCATCGGTTCCGAGGGTGATTGCCGACGAGGTGGCGGCAGCCACGGCGCCAGTCGCCATGTTGTTGATATTGATGGTGATGGTGTCGTTGGCCCCCGTGCTGTCTCCGATTTGGAAGGAGAATGCAACACTGGTGTCTGCAGCGGCGCCTGACAGCAGGCTCTGACCGTTGAACTTGGTGTTTTGCGTGACACGGGTGATCTCTTCTTGCAGCTGAGAGAACTCGGTGTTCAGCGACACACGGTCTTCACTCGTGTTGGTGTCGTTGGCGGCTTGCACGGCCAGTTCACGCATGCGCTGCAGGCTGCTCTGGATCTGGCTCATCGCGCCGTCGGCGGTCTGCGTCAGCGAGATCGCATCGTTGGCGTTGCGGATCGCGACGTTCTGGCCGCGGATCTTGCTGTCCATGTTGCTGGCGATGGCGAAGCCGGCCGCGTCGTCCTTGGCGCTCTGCACACGCAGACCCGAGGACAGGCGGCTCATGGCCGTTTGCTGTGCGGTTTGCGAAGTAGACAGATTGCGCTGGGTTTGCAGCGCTGCCAAGTTGGTGTTGATATAGGAAGACATGAAGGTTCTCCTTGAGCTAGGGACTTAGAACATCGGGCTGGTAGGCCCTTCAACTTTGGTCTGCCTGAGCGATCTGACCGCTGTTATGTGGGTTAACGAGTGCGCGCCGGAAAACTTGAGGCGGTTTTTGAAGTTTTTTCAAAAAGTGGCGGCTTCCGGTGCCCATGAAACCAGCCCGGCGCGAATGACGGCCAGGTTGTGCGCGGCCAGGTGACTCCCGCGTCCTGCCACGCTGCCTGCCAGTTCGGGGCGTTCACCAATTTCCAGGCAGCGCTGCCAGGCGGCCTCGGCCAAGGGCAACCAGTGCGCCTGGGCCTGTTCGGGGTGGCGCAAGGCGCATGCCAGCAACAGGTTGCCCAGGGTGAAGAAGAAGTCGGGCGAATCGACCCAGTCTGGCATCAGCGCTTCAGCGTTCGACAAGGCTTCGTCCAGTTGGCCCGCCTGCGTCAGGCAGTGCAGTGTCCTGACCACGAGGTCATGGCGGTAGCCAGCGCCCACCGGCAGTCGGATACAGGCTTGCCGGTAATGCGTGTAAGCGGCGTCATGTTCACCATAAATCTCGCAGTCCTTGCCCAACTGGTAATGCAGGTAAGCATCGTCGGGAGCCTCCTGCAAGGCTTGCTGCAGCAGCGCGCGGTTGCGCCCCTGCTTGCTGGCCAGCCGGGCGCGGGTATAGCCGTCATGTCCCAGCACCAGGGGCAACCGGGTGCGCGGCAGGGGCGACACCGGCTGTTCGTGGATGCGGCCCGCGTAACGCACACCACGCGGCAGCAGGCGGGGAATCCAGGCGTGGCTCTGTGCGGTGCTGCCGTTGAGGTCGAAGTCGTTGCGCACGCACACCACTCCCAACATGGGCGTGCACAGGGTGTCGCGCAGGCCCTCGGCGCCGCTGACTATCCATTCGTCGGCATCCATGATCAGGTGCCAGTCGGCATCCGCCAGTTCCAGTGCGGCATTGCGCGCGCGGGCAAAGTCGTCTGGCCAGGGCAGATGATGCACCTCGGCGCCGCAGGCCTGGGCAATGGCTGTGGTGTCATCCGTGGAGCCGGTGTCCAGCACCACCATGCGATCGACCCAGGCGCGGGCGCTGTCCAGGCAGCGCGCGATGCAGCGCGCTTCGTCGCGGGCCAGCACCACCAGCGCCAGTTGGGAGGAGGGGGCTGTAGGCATGGTTTTATCGCGCAGTGGTTTGGGAAGGCGGGTTTCAGACATCGAGACGGATATCCAGGTGCGTGGGCGGCAGGCCCGCCTGCCGTCTGGCGTGCATGGCACGGTAGGCGGTTTCCAGTGCGCGGGTGGTCTTTTCGGTGTTGAACAAGTCGCAAGTCAGGCGGTTGGCCTGCAAACGCGCCTTCAGTTCGGCCAGTCGCCCGGGTTCGGTCGCCAGTTGCAACGCCAGTCGTTCGTATTCAGCCCAGTCGGAGGCAATGAGCTCGGGCAGTCCGGCCGACGTGAGCAGGCTGGCCGCTACCCGTGCCGCGAAGGCTTCGCCTGGGCAGGTCAGCAGGGGCAAGCCCGCCCACAGGGCATCGCTGGCGGTGGTGTGCGCGTTGATGGGCAGGGTGTCCAGGAACAGATCGGCATGGCAATGCCGCGCCAGGTGCAATTCCGGCAATTGTCGCGGGGCGAAAACCAGTCGTGTCGGGTCGACGCCGCGTTGCGTCGCTTCCTTGCGCAGATTCCTCACGGCATCGTCGTTGTCGTGCAGCAACCACAACACGCTGTGCGCTACCTGTTGCAGCAAACGCATCCAGATGGAAAAAACCTGGGGAGTTATCTTGTAGCTGTTGTTGAAGCAGCAGAAAACAAAACCTGCTGGAGGCAAGCCATGTGCTTCACGCGTACCTGATTTCTCGGCAATCTGCCGTTCATTGTTGTTGATCTGGTAGCTTGTTGGCAGTCGTACTATCTTTTCACTGTAAAAATCTTCATGGCCTTTGGGCGTCACTACATCATCTGAAATGATGTAATCCATGAAGTCCACGCCCATTGTTCCAGGGAATCCCAGATAGCTCACCTGCACTGGAGACGGTCGATAGGCGAATATTTCGGTCCGGGAGTTCTTGGTGTAGCCTTTGAGGTCTATCAGGATGTCTATTTCCAAACCCTTGATTTTTTCTGCAATTTCATGGTTGGACAGATCTGCGACTTCATGGTAGGAGTCAAAATTCCGACGAATGCGCTCGGTGATCTCGTCATTCCTGTTTTTCAGCAGGGATATTCCAATTATTTCGAAACCTGATCTATCGTGTGTCTTGAAAAGCTTTTCTATCAATATGGCGGTTGCATGGTTGTGATAGTCTGATGAAACATAGCCTATGCGTATTTTTGATCTTGTGATTGGCTCGAATGCGTGGTCCTTCCTGGTTTTTTCTCGATATTGCTCTCCCCAGAAATTCGCACACTTGATTTGATCGCTGCCTGAATCCGTGATGTTCAGGAAAAAGAATGGATTCTCTACTGATTTCTTGTTCGCGATCAGGTCAATCAGGTATTGGTTGTCTTCTTCAAAATGAGTCCAGTCGCATCCTTTATGGCGGTTGCCGACGATGGTGCTCATCAGCGCAGTCCGGTTGGGATCCAATGCCAAGGCTCGGCAATAAGCATTCCCGGCGCTGCTGAATAGCGTGAGTTCCGATAGGATTTCCCCCAGGCTGATATATGAAATGGCGTTTCTGGGTTCTATTTTTATGGCGCTCATGATGTCCTGGGCTGCCAGCTCCCAATTATATATCTTGGCGAATGAAAGGCCGCGTTTTTGGTATAGATTGGCTGACTCCGGCTTCAAGGCGATGAGGAGGCTCAGTTTTTCGATGGCATCCTGATATTGCTGCAATGCAAAGAACGAATCAATTTGAAACTCCAATGCCTTGACGTAATTCTTGTCTGCCTCTGGAATTCTTGAGAATGCTTCTATGGCTTCCCTGTGTTTTTTCTGTGCGGTCAGGGATAGGCCCAGCAAATAGTTACCCAGTTCACTTTTCTTGTTTTTCGTGATTGTTTCCAGGATGTCTTGGGCTGCGTTGTTTTCCTTGAGGCTCAAGAGTGCATGAGCGTATTTTAGTTGTTTTTCTTCGCTTGTTTTTTTGTCATGGATCAACTTGTTGATGTATTTTATGGCTTGTGTTGTATTTCTTGTTTCGAGATATATTTCGATCAGGAATTCTTGTGCAATTTCATTGCCTGGTGATTTTCTCAAGACTTTCAGATATCCGACTTCAGCTTCCTTTAACCTGCCTGCCCGATGGTTTTCCAGTGCGGATTTGAGTTCGATATTTAATTTGTTGGAATTCATTTCATTCGATGGATGGTTTGACTTGCGGGGCTCGGCACCGTGGCAGGATCAGCTTGAGAATATGGATTTAATATTTATTTGAAAATCATTGACCCGGGCGTGTTAGCCATGTTGGCCATGGGTGAGGTCGATGTGCGACAGCTTTTCCCGGATGTGCCCAAGGTACTGCAGGAGCTTGGACAAGTGCATGCGACCACGGTGTAGGCCTGGGGGGCATGCTGCACCGCTCCGGACGGGATGGGGTACGCGGCTACAGATCCGCGTGAGGGGCGCCGGTGCTGGCCGCGTCGAGCCAGCCCTTGGCTTGAGCTGGCCGATGGTCTCGGCCATCAGATCGCCACAGGTCATCCAGCGGATCACTGGAAAATGCCGCAGCCTTCATCAGAAAACTCAGGTCAACAGCCCGGAACGGGATGTATCCTGTCTTCAACGCGATTCGGTGACTTATGCCGCATGATCGGGTTGGTGGCTTTTTTCTTGAAATTGATTCGATGTGTTTATTATCGCCAGAAGAGAGATCCTGTTAAAGAACCATATTCCTTCCATTTTCCATTTCGTGTATTTCTTGATGGTATTTTCCAACGTGTAGGGGGTGTACCAGCAGTTGTGGTCCGGATGTACTACTTCCACGAAGGTTTGAGTGCTTTTTATGTAATCGAAATGATTCTTCTGGCACTGGTAGGCGTCCGGTACCGTGATTACAATGCAGGGCGATTTTAATGTTTTCAGCTGGTCCAGGAACCCACTGACATCGGATACATGTTCCATGACTTCTGGCACCAGTACGAGATCATATTCGTCCTTGATGTCGTCGAATCGAGAGTAAAGATTTCCTTTTGTGTAGGGTGCGAGGGCGGATATGGCTTCTGCATGAATGTCATACCCATCCAGTTTTTCGCAGCAGGATTCCAGTGCGACATGAAGGGATGTCGCAGGGTTCGTGATGGGCCAGTCAGCACATCCAATATGCAGCACTCGGCGTCCTTCGCACAGTTTCTTGAATACATCAAAGCGGCTTACGTCAACAAGTTCATTGCTGACGCTGACGCGCTGCACGAAGTATGGATCGTGCCTTGATTCCAGTGGTGAGGTATCGATTCCTCTTGTTTTTTCTGGTATCGAAGAATTGTTTTCTTTTGTAGGTGCTTCGGATTCCGCCTGGTTCTTGGCTGTATTCTTATCCTGCTCCGGCATGTTGAATTCCTGGAGGTGTATTTCACCATAGGATTTCCTGGTGCTGCCCCACATTTGATGGGCATATACTGGTCCGGATCCCTGGTATTTTAATCCGCTGTAATGCTCTGGAATGAAATAGTGGCTGGGGTAGATGCGTAATGCATGGTATTGGTGGCGACGATAGGAATCTGTCAGGCGCTGGGGACCGACTGTCTTCCATGCCATGTCGTTGACAACCGAGGGTGCGTCGTGAATATCCAATATTATCTTGCCAATGAACGGATTTTCAGGTATGCTGCCAACATACCCGGCTGCTATCAGGCCTGGTCGCGCCATTTCGCTTTCCCAGCACGCAAAGGCCTCGCAGTCAAGTAGTTCATCTTCCAGTGCGCGAATGCAAATGCTGTCTGCATCCAAGACGATTCCGCCTTCTGCATAAAGAATCTCCCATCGCATCATGTCGGCAACGCCATTCAATTCGCGTTGGTACATCTGCCGCATATGGTCTGAATTGACCCATAGGTTTTCATTGAGTTGGGTGTTTCCCCAGATTTTCACCTGATACTCTGGATTAAGAATGGCCCAAGTGTTGATGCAGTTGTCAGGGCGTTTGGTTTCGTCCCCAACCCATATGAAGTGAAGAATTTTTGGAATCATTTCTGAGAATTTATTGGGATAACTGATCTTGCTGGCAGCTGCATTGATCTGGTATGGTTGGTATCGAACTTCAGTTTTGAATCTGCCGTTATCCGTTGCCTGCCGCGAACCCCCGCATGAACCCGCACAGCGCCTCCACCGACGCCAGCGGCATGGCGTTGTAGATCGAGGCCCGGATGCCGCCGAGCGAGCGGTGGCCGGCCAGTCCGCTGAAGCCTTCGAGTTCCGACCGCCGCAGGAATTCCCGCTCCAGCTCCGGTGTCGGCAGCTTGAACGCCACGTTCATCAGGGAGCGGTCCTCGCGCGCGGCCCAGCCTCGGTAGAGCTCGGGGTATTCGTCGAGCACGGCGTACAGCGCGTCGGCCTTGCGCTGGTTGATGGCGGCCATGGCTTCCAGCCCGCCGACCTCGCGCAGCAGCCAGCGCGTCACCAGCAGCACCACATAGATCGCGAACACGGGGGGTGTGTTGTAGATCGAGCCGGCCTTGAGGTGGGTGCGGTAGTCCAGCAGCGCCGGGATGCCCGCCGGCGCATGGTCGAGCAGTGATTTGCGGATGATCACCACCGTCACGCCGGCGGGTCCGAGGTTCTTTTGCGCGTGCGCGTAGAGGATGTCGTAGCGATCCATGTCGACCGGGCGCGACAGGAAGTCCGACGACATGTCGCACACGCGCGGCACGCTGTCGTGGCCGGGCAGCTCATGGAACTGGGTGCCCTCCACCGTCTCGTTGGAGACATAGTGCAGGTAGGCGGCATCGGGCGAGCAGGCCAGCTCGGTCGCGCGGGGCAGCCGGTGGTAGCCCTGTGCCTGGCCGTCCCAGACCACGCGCACCGGGCCTTCCAGTGTCGCCTCGGCGATGGCCTTGGCGCTCCAGTAGCCGGTGCTCAGGTAGTCGGCGCTCTTGCCGCTGCCGCGCAACAGCAGCATCGGGATCATGGTCCATTGCAGCGTGGCGCCGCCCTGCAGGAACAGCACCGCGTGGCTGTCGGGCAGCCGCAGCAGGGTGCGGATATTGGCCTCGGCCTCGGCCACGACCTGGGCGAACCAGTCGGAGCGGTGGCTGATGCCGAGGATGGACAGGCCGACTTGGGGCACCTCGCCGATGGCCTGTTGGGCCTGGGTCAGCACCTCGGCGGGCAGGATGCCCGGTCCGCCGGAAAAGTTCAGTTCGTTCTTCACGGATGTTCAGGCCAGTTTGGGGGTGGGGCGGCCCGCGGCCTGGAACAGCAGGTCGCGGAAGGCGGCAAACAGCCGCTGCATGGCGGGCTGCTTGTAGGGATAGAGGTCGATCGGGTCCATGGCATGCACGACCATGGCCGTGTCCACTTCGAACACCAGCAGCCGGCCGTCGGCCGTCTCGGCGCAGTCCATGCCCCAGTAGTCCAGCCCCAGGGCCTGGTCCATGGCCCGCAGCGCCGCGCCGTGGCGCTGGGCGAAGCCGGTGTCGAAGTCGGCCATGAAGCGGGCCTCCTCGGCGCGCTTGGCCTCGCTTTCTGCCATGTGCGCGTTGACGTAGTGAATCATCCAGTGGCTGGAGATGGCGCCGTGGGCCGGGTAGGGGCGCCCGCCGATCAGCATGACGCGGTACTTGCGGAACTGCCCGTCGGCGTCGCGGTAGTCGATGAAGGGCGCCACGAAGCCTTCATCGCCCGGCATCTGTTCGAGCGCCCGGGCCAGCTCGGCCGGGCTGTCGACCTTGTACAGGTGGTGGCCGGCATGCGAGTCCATCGGGCGCACGATCAGCGGAAAGGCCAGCCCCAGCGTGGCCGCGGCCTGTGCGCCGTCGGCCTGCGCCAGGGCCTGCAACCGCGCGCGCGGCAGGCGCAGGTTGGGCGGCATCAGCACGCCGGGCAGGGCCGACAACAGGCGCGAGGCGCTGTCGCGTGCCACCCGGGGAATGTGCCGCGGGACGTTGAGGACCGGCCTGGGCCAGCCCGTCAGCCGGCGGGCGAGTGACCGCAGCAGGGGGCGGTTGGCCTCGGTCTCGCACAGCGCCACGAACAGCAGGTCGTGATCCGGCAATCGGCTCAGGTCATCGTCCGCGTCGGTGAGGTAATAATGATGCAGCTCGATGTCGGAGTCTTCCAGCAGGCATTCGAGCGGCACGTTGTCCGCGATGCCGCCAGGCGCCATCAGCATCAGCAGCCGCAGCCGGGCGGGCCGCGCGGCGGGCTGGCAGTAATGCGGCTGCACTTTCAGCGCTTCGGCCTGCAGCAGCCGCGCCAGCTCGGACTCGCCATAGAACTGCAGGATCACGCTGGCGTCCATCAGCGCGCCGGCTTCATGGGGGTCGTCGCTGGCGCGCGCGATCAGCGCTTGCGCCAGTGGCGCCATCAAGGTGCCCGCCGTGTTTTGACGCATCAGGTGCGCAAGGCCAAGGAGGGGGGATGGGGCGGCAGGGCGGGTGGGGAGCATGGAGGGCCAGGATGCGAGTTCTCCTCGCACTCTAGCCGACTCTGCGGCCCTGGCGTTGCGCGAACAGATCACTTTTTGGTGGCTTGTTCCGCCGCTTGGGGTCGCTTTGGCTTGATTTTCTGCTTTGGATACGCGAAAATATGCAACATATGTTAATAAGCGAAGTGCAAGTGCCTGTTTTCATAGCGATGAAACCTAAATTTTGTAACATAGATAGTGCACGGGGCCGTTAAGCTAAGGAAAAGTTATGGATACGCAACAGCTGGTGGCTGAAATTAAGGATATGAACATGAGTTACCTGCTGCTCGCGCAGCAGATGATTCGTGCCGACAAGTCGATGGCGGTCTACCGCCTCGGTCTAAGCCAGGAGATCGCGCAGTTGATCGAGGGGCTCAGTGCCGCCCAGATCATCAAGCTGGCGGGCAGTCCGGTGATGTTGACGCGCTTTCGCTTCGACGACGCCGTGATCCTGGGCATGCTCACCCATGACCGCAAGGAGCGCGGCCAGTCCCATGCGCATGCCGCGATTCTGCTGGCGGGTCAGGCGCTGGAGGAGATCCGCTGATGGCGTCGAAACCGCGCGCCGCTGCGGTCGAGCCTGGCCGCGAGCCTGTGGTTCAGGTCAAGAGTGTCCTGAACGAGGTCAGGGAGACCCAGCTGGCGGTCGACCTGTTCAGGCTCGGTGCGCGCTTGCAGCTGCTGGAGGCCGAGACCTCGCTGTCGCGCAATCGCCTGATCAAGTTGTACAAGGAAGTGCTCGGTGGCTCGCCGCCCAAGGGCATGCTGCCGTTCTCGGTCGACTGGTTCCTGACTTGGCAACCCAATATTCACGCCTCGCTGTTCGTGGCCATCCATCGGCAGTTGCAGGCGGGGACGAGCGAGCAGGGCATCGAGATCATCGTCAAGGCCTACCGCCTCTATCTGGAACAGATGCCGCCGGAGCCGGGCCATGATCCGGTGCTGTCGCTGACGCGGGCCTGGACCTTGATGCGTTTCCTGGGCAGCAACATGTTGACGACGGCGCGCTGCCGCTGCTGTCGTGGTGAGTACCTGATCCTGCCGCAGGGGCACTACCAGTTCGTTTGCGGCTTATGCAAGGTGCCTTCTCGTGCCGGCAAGACACGAAAGGTGCTCGATGAGGTCGCTGCACTCGCACGGGCCTGAGGCGTCATGGTCATGGATCGACCGGCTGCGCCGCTGGGCCGGTCCGCGTCCGCAATGGGTGGCGCTGGCGCTGCTGTTGCTGAGCTGGATTTCGCTGCGGCTGTTGTCACCTTGGTGGCCGGCGGCGATGGGCGGCGGATCGGACGAGCTGCAGGCCTGGTGCCATGGCGTCCTGGCCGCTGCGCTGGCTTGGTGTTGCGCGCTGCCGCTTTGGTGGCTGATGATCAATGCCGTGTTTCCCGTGGCGACACATTACACCCTGGCCCAGTCCTGGTCGCCTGACTGGTTCCTGCTGCCCTTGCTGCTGCTGGTGGCCCTGTATTGGTCCAATTGTCTGACGCGAGTCCCTTATTTTCCGTCGCAGCCCGCGGTCTGGATCCTGCTCGGGCGTCTGTTGTCGCCGCGATCCGGCCAGCGGGTGCTCGACCTCGGCAGCGGCATGGGTGGCCTGGGGCTGGCGCTCGCGGCACGGCGGCCCGACTGCTCGGTGGTGGGGATCGAGGTCGCGCCTCTGCCCTGGCTGGTGAGCTGGCTGCGCGCGCGCTGGCAACGAAGCGGCTGTGCGTTCGTGCGCGGTGATTACCGCCGCCATGATTGGGCGGACTATGATCTGGTGTTCGCCTATCTGTCGCCGGCCGCGATGCCGGCCCTGTGGGCGCAGGCGTCGCGTCAGCTCAGGCCGGGTGCCTGTCTGGTGAGCTGTGAGTTTGGCGTGCCGGGGCAATCGGTCAGGCCGCTGCCGGGCTCGGGTGTGCGAGGTATTCCCCCGTTGTATGCCTGGCGGATGGAAGTGGATCGGGTGCTCAGGCCCGTCGGGCGAGGTGAATATGCTGGTCAGTGATCTGATGACGTCGCCGGTCGTGATGGTCGGCCTCGATGATGCCCTGGGCGATGTGCGCGAGATTTTCGAGCAAGCGCACCTGCGCCATGTGCTGGTGGTGGACGAGGGGCGCCTGGTCGGTGTGATCAGCGAGCGCGATGTGTTGATCCGGCTCAGTCCCTATGTCAATTCGAACATGTACACCACGCGCGATCTGGCGACCTTGAACATGCGCGTGCATCAGGCGGTGACGCGCCACCCCCACAGCCTGCACCGCAATGCGCAGGCCATCGATGCGGTCAGACTGTTCCAGTTCCACCGGATCGGTTGCATCCCGGTGCTCGATGACGAGGGGGTGCCGGTCGGCATCGTCACGCGCGGCGACCTGATCCGCCATTTCGAGGCCATTTGCGCCACCCTGTGCGCCTGCGTCCCGCCCGGGCGTGGGGCGCGGTGACGGGCCTGCTGAGCCCTGTTTTTCTGAGGTGATCTTGTGTTCGTGATTCTTGGTTATGTGATCGTTCTGGGGTCGATATTCGGCGGTTACGCCTTGGCTGGCGGCCATCTGGGTGGGCTGTGGCAGCCGCTTGAGGTGCTGATGATCTTCGGTGGCGGGTTGGGGGCCTTCGTGGTGGGCAACGACATCAAGGCGCTCAAGGCCACGGCGAAGGCCTTGCCCGGCTTGTTCAAGGGCTCCAAGTACCAGCGGGCGCTTTATCTGGAGCTGCTGCTGCTGCTTTTTTCCTTGCTGTCCAAGGCGCGCAGCGAGGGCCTGATGGCGATCGAAGGCGACATCGAGAAGCCCGAGGACAGCCCGATCTTCAGCAAGTATCCGATGATCCAGGCCGACCACCATCTGGTGGAGTTCATTGCCGATTATTTGCGCCTGATGGTGTCGGGCAACATGGACCCGCTCCAGATGGAGAACCTGATGGACAACGAGATCGAGACCCATCACCACGAGGGCGAGGTGCCGGTGCACGCCATGGCCAGGCTTGGCGATGGCTTGCCGGCCTTCGGTATCGTGGCGGCGGTGATGGGCGTGGTGCATACGATGGAGTCCTTGCACCTGCCCCCGGGCGACCTCGGCATACTGATCGGCCACGCGCTGGTCGGTACCTTCCTGGGCATCTTGCTCGCTTACGGTTTCATCGCTCCGCTCTCCGGTCTGCTTGAGCATAAGCTGCACGAGTCGTCCAAGCCCTTCCAGTGCATCAAGATCACGCTGCTCGCCAGCATGAACGGGATGCCGCCCTCGGTCGCCGTCGAGTTCGGTCGCAAGGTGCTGTACTCGACCGAGCGTCCGAGCTTCTCCGACATGGAAGAAGAAATCAAGCAATCCAAGTCCAAGTAAGCATGGCGGAAAAAGACAGACCTCTCATCGTTGTCAAGCGCATCAAGAAGGTGGCCGGCGGCCACCATGGTGGCGCCTGGAAAGTCGCCTATGCGGACTTCATGACGGCCATGATGGCCTTCTTCCTGCTGATGTGGCTGCTGGGTTCGGTGGACAAGAACAAGCTCAAGGGGATCTCGGAGTATTTCTCGACCCCGCTGCTCGTGGCCATGATGGGCGGCAGCAGCGTGGGGCAGAGCGCGATCATCCTGGAGGGGGGCGGCAAGGACCCCAACGCCAAGCAGCCCGGCGGCGGAGATGAACAGCTCGATCCCAAGCAGGCGCTTGAGCGCGCCGAGGCGTCGCAGATGCAGTCCATGAAGGGCACGCTCGAAAAGCTCGTCGAAAGCAATGAAAAGCTCCGTCCGTTCAAGCATCAGCTGCTGATCGACGTCACGACCGAGGGCTTGCGGGTCCAGATTGTCGATGAGAAGAACCGGCCGATGTTCCAGCTGGCGCGCGCCGAGATGGAGCCCTATACCCGCGAAATCCTGCGCGAGCTGGCCCCTGCGCTCAACGGCATGCCCAACCGCATCAGCCTGTCCGGGCATACCGATGCCACGCCTTATGCCAGCGGTGACAAGAGCTACAGCAACTGGGAGCTGTCAGCCGAGCGGGCCAACGCCGCCCGCCGGGTGCTGGTCGCCGGGGGGCTGGACGAGGGTCGGCTGATGCGGGTGATCGGCCTGGCCTCGGCGGTGCTGCTCGACCCGGACAACGACCACAACCCGATCAATCGCCGCATCAGCATCATCGTGCTGAACAAGCGGGCCGAAGATGCTGCGCGCAACGAAGGAAGCATGCAGACTACCACGCTGAAGGTCGACTGATGCCCGGAGTTTGAGTCTTCTTTGATCGCTGCTTCGGCGATCGAGGTATGACCCAGGTACTAGTATCAAGAGGCTGCTTGCAGCCTCAGTAGTTTTTATCATTGTCATGCGCATTAACCACCCCGTCAACAATCACGAATACCAGTTGAGTGATACCCAGGCCATCGTGTCGATGACCGATCCGAAGGGGCGTATCACCTATGTCAACCCGTATTTCATCGAAGTCAGTGGTTTTGACGAGGACGAGTTACTGGGCAAGGCGCACAACCTGGTGCGCCACCCCGACATGCCACCAGAGGCCTTCGAGGACCTCTGGAATACCCTCCATGAGGGCATTCCTTGGACGGGCTTGGTGAAGAACCGGCGCAAGGACGGGGGGTTCTACTGGGTACAGGCCAATGTGACCCCGATCTACGAGGGGGGGCGGGTCACGGGCTATATGTCCGTGCGCAACAAGCCCGCCCGCGAGTCCATCGCGGCCGTCGAGCCGATTTATCGCCAGTTCCGCGAGGGCCGCGCGCAGGGCCTGGCCATACGCCATGGCCAGGTGGTGCATACCGGCCTGCGCGGTTGGTTGTCGGATTTGGCCCATCTGGGACTGTTCACCCAGCTGGGGCTGGGGCTGGCTGTCCAGGCCGCAGGATTGGCGGGTCTGGGTTTGGTCGCCTGGTTCGGCCATGTTCCCTCCAGCGGGGCCTTGGGGGCACTGGCGGGCGGGGGACTGCTGTTGGTCGGCTGGTTCTGGGTGACGCTGTTCAGGCGGCTGCTGCGGCCGCTGCGGCAGGCGACGCAGGTCGCGCGCACCCTCGCCGGTGGCGACATGAGCCAGCAGATCGAGTTCCGGCAAACCGGCGAGGTCGGGCAGTTGCTGCGCGCGCTCATGCAGGTGTCGGTGAACCTCAATGCCATCGTGCGCGACGTGCGTGGCAGCGTGGACTCGATCAAGGGTGACGCCTCGGAGATCGCCGCCAGCAACACGAGTCTGTCACAGCGCACCGAAGCCCAGGGGGCCAGTCTGGAGCAAACGGCCGCGAGCATCGAACAGTTCGTCGCCAACCTGCGCCAGGGCGCGGACAGCACCGACCAGGCCAACCAGCTGGCGTCGGAGGCATCGACCATCGCGGAGCGGGGTGGTCAGGTAATTGCAAACTTTGGTGCCACGATGAATGAAATCAGCGATTCGGCCAGTAAAATCATCGATATCATTGCCTTGATCGATGGCATCGCGTTTCAGACCAACATCCTGGCGCTCAATGCCTCGGTCGAGGCAGCGCGCGCCGGCGAGCAAGGGCGTGGTTTTGCCGTCGTGGCCGGCGAGGTGCGTGGTCTGGCCGGGCGTTCGGCGGCGGCGGCCAAGGAGATCAAGCTGCTGATCGGTGACTCGATCGACAAGGTACAAGCCGGTAGTCGCCAGGTGGGTGAGGCGACCTCGACCATGGGCGAAGTGGTCAAGGCCGTCAATAACGTCGCGTTGATCATGCGTGACCTGTCCCTTCTGTCCAATGAACAGAGCCAGGGTATGTCCCAGATCAACACGGCGGTGCTGCATCTGGATTCGGTGACCCAGCAGAATGCCGCCATGGTCGAGGAAACGGCGGTGGCTTCCGAGAACATGGTCCAGCGGGCGATCCACTTGCAACGTGCGGTGGAAGTTTTCAAGCTCGCGCGCTCCGCGGTGTGAGTATTTAAGAGGAATGAAGAGATGAGCGACGATTTGGTGGATGATCTCGATGCCTTGTTCGACTCCATAGTGGCGCAGCGTCCTGACGCTGCCGAGCCCGTGGCGCAGGCGGCTGACTCCATGCCCGAGCCTGCTGCGCCCGAGCCGGCGCAAGAGTCAGCGCCCGCGCAAGAGCTCAAGCCCGCAGAGGAGACGCCGCCGGCCTCGAACTGCCTGCCACCAGCGGAAGGAGAGCAGGTGCCCATGTTTCAACGCCTGGGAGTCATCGTGCGCGAGCTTCACGATGCCCTGCACGAATTGGGCCAAGACCGTTCGCTGTTCGATGCCGTGCACGAGGTGTTCGATTCGCAGGAGCGGCTCAAGTACATTGCCTCCCTGACCGAGCAGGCCGCCAACAAGGTGCTCAACGCGGTCGACGAGAGCCTGCCGACCCAGGATTCGCAGGTCCAGCAGGCCCAGGCGCTGTCGCAGCGCTGGGAGGCCATGTTCGAGGGCCGTCTCAGCGTCGACGAATTCAAGCAACTGGCCGCCGACTCGCGCGACTTCAGCGCCGCGGTGGTGCATAACTCAGAGGCCGAGAAGGCTCACCTGATGGATATCATGATGGCGCAGGATTTCCAGGACATCACCGGCCAGATCATCAAGAAGGTGGTGAGCTTGACGAGTAATCTGGAGCTCCAGCTGACCCAGATGTTGCGCGATTACGCGCCTACCATCCAGCGCGGCTTTGCTACCGTCAACCTGTTGTCGGGGCCTGACGTGCCGACGGCATCCATGATGCAGGATGACGTGGACAGCCTGCTCGGAGACCTGGGGTTCTGATGGACAACGACATGCTCTACGAGTTTGTCGTCGAGGCCCTGGAGCTCGCGACAGAGGTCGACGAAAACCTGATGGCGCTCGAACAGCGTCCCGATAATCTCGATATTCTGAACGCGGTCTTCCGTGCCTTCCACACCATCAAGGGCGGTGCCGGGTTCATGAACCTGCCCGCTGTGGTGGCGGCCTGCCACCTGACCGAAAACCTGTTCGATGCCTTGCGCAACGGCAAGGCGGCCGTGACCCCGCAGGCGATCGACGTGGCGCTGCGTGCCAGCGGCTTCGTGGCCGATCAGCTCAATGCGCTGGCCGAGGACACCCCGATCGATCAGCTGCCAGCCATGCCGACCGAGCTCAAGGACGATCTGACGCAGGTGATTGCCGGCATCGGACAACCGGCGCCCGCTGTGGCGGCCGTTGCGGCGCCCATGCCCGCTGCAGATGCCACTCCGGTGGCCGCATCGACACCCGCGCCTGGCGAGATCGACTGGCTCGCCTACTATCAGGCCCTGCTGCCGGCGACCCAGGCCACGCCGGAGCCGGCTAGCGCGCCGTCGGAGCCGGCTCCGCCCGAGTCGCAGGCTCCGCCCGAGCCGGCTCCCGAGGCGACCACCAGTCCGGACCGCCGCAAGGGATCCGAGGATCGCCGTGGCGATGCCGCGCCCGCCCATGAAGGGCAGCAGCAGGTTTCCTCCAAGGAGGAGAGTCTGCGCGTGCGCGCCGACAAGCTCGACGCCCTGCTCGAGGTGGCGGGCGAGTCGGTGCAGGCGGCCAACCAGGCCAGCGCGCTGCTGGAAAAGCTGCTGCCGTTCAAGCAGGAAGACCAGGCGATGCCCTTGATGGCCGCGCTGGCTGAAACGCTGCAGCGCGCCGCGCGCTATACCGCGGAACTGCAGCGCGCCACGCTGGCGACCCGCATGCAGCCCGTCGGCCGGCTGTTCCAGCGCTTTCCGCGCCTGGTGCGCGAGCTGGCGCGCGATCTCGGCAAGCAAGTCGAGCTGGTGATCGAGGGCGCCGAGACCGAGGTCGATCGGGTCGTCGTCGACAGCCTCTACGACCCGCTGGTGCACATGCTGCGCAACTCGCTCGATCACGGCATCGAGTCCTCGGAGCGGCGACTGGCGGCTGGCAAGTCGGCCAAGGCGCAGATTTCACTGCGTGCCTGGCAGGAGGCCAGCAGCGTCGTGATCGAGGTGGCCGATGACGGCGCGGGCATGGACCCGGATCGTCTGCGTCGCAAGGCGCTCGACAAGGGGGTGATTGGCGAGCACGAGGCCAGCACGACCGAGGAGGCCCTGCAACTGGTTTTCCTGCCGGGTTTCTCGACCAAGGACCAGGCCTCCAGCGTCTCTGGCCGCGGCGTCGGCATGGACGTGGTCAAGACCGCGGTCGAGAAGCACCGTGGCACGATCCGCATCGAGTCGACCCTGGGCGAGGGCACCTGTTTCTCGATCCGTCTGCCGATCGAGCTGTCGATCGTGCCGACCATGCTGGTCAGCGCGGGCGAGGTGCTGGTGGGCATGCCGATGTCGGCGGTCGAGCGCGTGATCGAGCTGCCCGAGGAGCTGCTGAGCGTGGGCGGTCTGCCGGTGGTGCGCGACCAAGGACGGCCGATGCCGCTGCGCTCCCTGGCCAACGTGCTGGGCTACGAGCCTCGGGAGGAGCAGATTGGCGTCGTGGTCGCCAGCCCCAAGCCCTATATCCTCGGGGTGTGCGCGATCGAGGGGACGGCGGATCTGGTCATCAAGCCGCTGACGGCCATGCCGGCGCTCGGCATCGCGGGCACGGCGCGCTCGGCCGAGGGCACGCTCGTGCTCATCCTGGACGTGGCCTTCTTGCTCGCGGGCGGGCGTTGACCCCTCTCGCATCGAGGCGGGTCTGAACTGATTTTGAACGGTTGGAGAATCAAACATGCTGCAAAGCTCGACAAACAACAAGGCCGCATCGGCCCTGGGCCAAGATGGCGCCAGTCGCGAGTTCCTGGCGTTCACGCTGGGACAGGAGGAGTACGGCATCGACATCCTGAAAGTGCAGGAGATCCGTGGCTACGAGCCTGTCACGCGCATCGCCAACGCGCCCGAGTTCATCAAGGGCGTGGTGAACCTGCGCGGCATCATCGTGCCGATTGTCGACATGCGCATCAAGTTCAACCTGGGCACGCCGGTCTATGACCAGCTCACCGTGGTGATCATCCTGAACATCGCGGGCCGGGTGGTCGGCATGGTGGTCGACACCGTTTCGGACGTGATCACGCTCAGGGACGAGCAGATCAAGCCGCCGCCGGAAATGGGCGCCGCCTTCAGCACCGACTACCTGGTGGGGCTGGGCACGCATGACGACCGCATGCTGATCCTGATCGACATCGACAAGCTGATGTCGAGCTCGGAGATGGGCCTGATCGACTCGGTCGCGGCCTGACGGGGCCGCAGCCCCGCGCACCTTTTCCCGGAAACCTTGATGAATTTCCTCAACCAGATCAAGGTCAGCTACCGTTTCCTGCTCGTGGGCTGCATGTCCCTGTTGCTGGCGGCGCTGCCGACCTATTCCTTTCTCAGGCATGAGCTGCCGGCGCTCATGGACACCGAGACCGAGCAGCGCGGGGTGCAGCCGCTGCGCGACATGATCGACGTGATCAAGTACCTGCAGCAGCACCGTGGCCTGTCCTCGATGCGTCTGGCGGGCAATGCGCAGGCGGCGGACAAGCTCAAGACGGTCGCGCGTTCGCTCGAGGACAGCCAGGGCAAGGTCGAGGGCCACGTCAAGGCGCAGGCCAGCGCGGCGACCCAGGCGCAATGGGACAAGCTGACCCAGCGCTGGGCCGCATTGCGCGCCCGGCTCGACGCCAGCGGCACGACCCGCGCCGAGAGCTTTGCCGAGCACACGGCCGTGATCGCCGAGGCTTTCAAGGTGTTCGGTGGCATCCTCAACGATGCGCAACTCATTCTCGATCCGCGAGCCGAGAACCATTACCTGATCGTGGCCGCGAGCGAGGTGCTCAATCTGTCCGAAGCACAAGGTCAGCTGCGCGCGATCGGTTCGGGCCTGCTGACGGCCAAGGCGATGGCGGCCCAGGACGAGCTTCAGGTCGGCGTGCTGCTCGCGCTGGGTCTGCAGTCGCAGACGCGGGCGCACAGCAGTTTCGAGTACAGCTTCGCCAACGCCAAGGTTTCCGCCCGCCTCAAGGAGCAGGTGCTGTCGGCATCGGCGGCCTCGCAGAAGGTCATGACGCTGGTGCGCGACAAGCTCTCGCCCGGCAGCCCGCTGGACTACCCGGCCGATGCCTATTTCCAGGCCACGACCGAATCGATCAACCAGCAACTCGCGCTCGCCGATGCCAGCCTGGCCCTGCTCGACGAGCTGCTGGCCCAGCGTCTGAAGTCCGACTGGAGCACCTTGATGCTGGTGCTCGCGGGCATGGCCGTGACCATGGTCGTCGGCACCTTGATCTCGCTGCTCGGTGGCCGTTCGGTGACGCGCCAGCTCGGCGGCGAGCCGCTGGACGTGATGCGCTGGGTCGGCACCATCACCCATGGCGATCTGACCACGTCCCTCACCACCCGCGACGCGGTCGAAGGCAGCCTGGTCCATGCCATGACCGGGATGCAAGCCAGCCTGCAGCAGATGGTGCGGCAGGTGCGCGGCAGCGCCGACCAGGTGGTCGATGCCTCCAGCCAGATCGCTGCCGGCAACGCCGACCTGTCGGCCCGCACCGAGCGCCAGGCCAGCGCGATCGAGGAAATCAGCTCATCGATGGAGGAGCTGCTCGCGACCGTGCGCCAGAACGCCGACAACGCGCGCCAGGCCAACGGCATGGCGAGCTCGGCGTCGGACGTGGCGCTGCGCGGTGGAGCGCAGATGACCGAGGTCGTCGAGACCATGCGCGCGATCAGCACCTCGGCGCAAAAGATCGGCGACATCATCGGCGTGATCGACGGCATCGCCTTCCAGACCAATATCCTGGCGCTCAACGCGGCCGTCGAGGCCGCCCGGGCGGGCGAGCAGGGCAGGGGCTTCGCGGTCGTGGCGACCGAGGTGCGCAACCTCGCGCAGCGCA
Organism: Malikia sp.; assembly: GCF_028687635.1. Lineage (GTDB taxonomy): Bacteria > Pseudomonadota > Gammaproteobacteria > Burkholderiales > Burkholderiaceae_C > Malikia. The sequence continues at coordinate 73,337 of NZ_JAQTZS010000002.1, forward strand.
GCGCGGTCGCCGCCAAGGAGATCAAGACCCTGATCGCCGAGTCGATCGGCAAGGTCGAGCAGGGCAGCACGCTGGTCGGGCAGACCGGCGACACCATGCACGAGATGGTCGCCAGCGTCAAGCGAGTGACCGACATCATGGGTGAGGTGTCGGCCTCCAGCATCGAACAGACCGCCGGCATCGAGCAGGTCAATGCGGCCATCGTGCAGATGGATCAGGTCACGCAACAGAACGCCGCGCTGGTCGAGCAGGCCGCCGCCGCCGCCGAGGCCCTGACCGAGCAGTCGAGCCATTTGCGCGAGCTCGTCAGCAGCTTCAGGGTGACGCAGGATGAGACGCCCCGCGTCACCGAACCGCGCCGGCCAGCGACCGAGCCGGTTCAGGCGCGCAAGCCTGTGACCCCCGCCAGCAAGCCTGTCGTCGCGCCGGTGCTCAAGCGGCCGGTGCTCGCCAAGCCCAGCCCTGGCGTGGAGGTCGCTCGCGCGCCCCTGGCCAGTGGCTCCAGCGCCAAGCCGGCGCCGGTCGCGGCCAGCGATGACGACTGGGAAGAGTTCTGATCGTGGCGACCACATTACCAGCCATGGCCGCCCCGGCGGGATCGGCGTCCGAGCGCAAGGAGTTCCTGTTCACGCCGGCCGACTTCGAGCGCGTGCGGCGCCTGATCTACGCGCGCGCCGGCATCGCCCTCGGAAGCGGCAAGCACGAGATGGTCTACAGCCGGCTGTCGCGCCGCTTGCGCGATCTCGGCCTGAGCTCTTTCGAGGTCTACCTGGCCGCGCTCGAGGCCGATCCCAACGGGCGCGAGTGGGAGCAGTTCACCAACGCGCTCACGACCAACCTGACCTCGTTCTTTCGCGAGTCGCACCACTTCCCGATCCTGGCCGAGCACGCGAAGGCGCAGAGCGAGCCGATCGAGGTCTGGTGTTGCGCCAGCTCCACCGGCGAGGAGCCGTATTCGATTGCCATCACGCTGTGCGAAGCCTTCGGCACGCTGACGCCGCCGGTGCGCATCCTGGCGACCGACATCGACACCCAGGTACTGGCCCGGGCCGAGGCCGCGATCTATCCGCTCGATCGCGTCAGCTCGCTGCCGAGCGAGCAACTCAAGCGCTATTTCCTGCGCGGCAAGGGGCCGCAGTCGGGCCAGGTACGGGTGCGTCCCGAGCTGCGCCGCCTCATCACCTTCAAGCAGCTCAACCTGCTCGACGACAACTGGTCCATCAAGGGGCCGTTCCAGTCGATCTTTTGTCGCAATGTGATGATCTACTTCGACAAGCCGACCCAGGGCAAGATCCTGAGCCGGTTTGCCCCGCTGCTCAATCCCCAGGGCTTGCTGTTCGCCGGGCATTCGGAAAATCTTTCCTTCGTCACGACGGAGTTTTCCCTGATCGGAAAAACCGTCTATCAACCAACCCGTGGTCTGCGTCGCTGATCGGCCACCTGAATGAAAGCTGAGCATGGTTGATATGGACGTCAAGTCGGTCGCACAGAGCAAGTATTTCGACCGCACGTTCGGCTTTGACGCCGTCAAGGTGCTGCCGGGCGAATACTTCTACACCGGCCAGAAGCTGATGATCACGACGCTGCTGGGTTCTTGCGTGGCCGCCTGCATCCGCGACCGGGTGCGGGGCATTGGTGGCATGAACCATTTCCTGCTGCCCGGCAACTCGGCCGACAGCGACAGCCCCGTCTCCGAGTCCATGCGCTACGGCTCCTACGCGATGGAGGTGCTGATCAACGATCTGCTCAAGGCCGGGGCCAGGCGCGAGAACCTCGAAGCCAAGGTCTTTGGCGGCGGCAATGTGCTGCCCGGCATGACCTCGATCAATGTCGGCGCGCGCAACGCCCGTTTCGTGCTGAACTACCTCAAGACCGACAATATCCCGGTGCTGGTCGAGGACCTGCTCGACATCTATCCGCGCAAGGTCTGCTTCTTTCCGCATGATGGCAAGGTGATGGTGCGCAAGCTCAAGCAGAGCGTCGACAGCACCATCATCACGCGCGAGAGCGAATACCAGCGCAGCCTCAAGACGCGCATCGAGAAGCAGCCGGTCAGCGGCGATATCGACCTTTTCTGATTGACCCTGTCGACCCGCCACAGACATGACTATAAAAGTACTGATCATTGACGATTCCGCGCTGGTGCGCAGCATATTGACCGAGATCATCCGCAGCCAGCCCGACATGCAGGTTGTCGGAGCCGCGCCCGATCCGCTGGTCGCCCGCGACCTGATCAAGCAGACCAATCCCGATGTGCTGACCCTGGATGTCGAGATGCCGCGCATGGATGGCCTCGACTTCCTGGAGCGGCTGATGCGCCTGCGCCCGATGCCGGTGCTGATGGTGTCCTCGCTGACCGAGCGCGGCTCCGAGATCACCCTGCGCGCGCTCGAACTCGGGGCGGTCGATTTCGTCGCCAAGCCCAAGCTCTCGATCAAGAGCGGCCTGACCGAATACGCCGACCTGATCATCGAGAAGCTGCGCGCTGCCTACCAGGCCAAATCGCGCATCGCCCAGCGGCCCCGACCCCTGCCGGGCCAGAAGGCACCGGCCGTGGCTGAGCGACCGAACATTGGCAACCGGCTGATCAGCAGCGAGAAGCTGATCATGATCGGCGCCTCCACCGGCGGCACCGAGGCCATCAAGGATTTCCTGATCCAGATGCCGCCCGACTGTCCGGGCATCCTGATCACCCAGCACATGCCGGAAGGCTTCACGGCCTCGTTTGCGCGCCGGCTCGACAGCCTGTGCCGCATCAGTGTGGTCGAATCGAAAGGTGGCGAGCGGATCCTGCCGGGTCATGCCTATCTGGCGCCGGGTCACTCCCATCTGCTGCTGGCGCGCAGTGGCGCCAACTACATGACCCAGCTTGAGCAGAGCGAGCCGGTCAACCGGCACCGCCCCTCGGTGGATGTGCTGTTCCGCTCCGCCGCCCACCAGGCGGGCAAGAATGCGGTTGGCGTTATCATGACGGGCATGGGCAAGGATGGCGCGCAAGGCATGCTCGAAATGCGAAAGGCGGGCGCCTACAATTTCGCCCAGGACGAGGCCTCATGCGTGGTGTTCGGCATGCCCAAGGAGGCGATCGCCGTTGGCGCCACCCACGAAGTCGGTCCGATCGACCGGTTGGCGGGCATGGTACTCGACCACCTGGGCCGTCAAGGGGGACGTTCCCTGCGGGTCTGATCTCCCGTGACGGCACGGCCCGGCCAGTCCGTCCCATTTTCCCCAACATTCTCATTTCACTACAACATGGCTGACAGCAATCTGAAATTCCTGGTCGTCGATGACTTTTCGACCATGCGCCGTATCGTTCGCAATCTGCTCAAGGAATTGGGCTATTCCAGCGTCGATGAGGCCGAGGATGGCTCCGCCGCCTTGGCCAAGCTCAAGCGCGAGAGTTACGATTTCCTGATTTCCGACTGGAACATGCCGGTCATGGACGGCCTGCAGTTGTTGCAGGCGGTGCGCGCCGATCCCGCGCTGTCCGCCATGCCGGTGCTGATGGTGACGGCCGAGGCCAAGAAGGAAAACATCATCGCTGCCGCCCAGGCGGGCGCCAGCGGCTACATCGTCAAGCCGTTCACGGCCTCGACGCTCGACGAAAAGATCAAGAAGATCCTCGAAAAGCTCAAGTCCTGAGCCGTCGAGCCAGGCGGCGCCCACCGCGGGTGCGCCACGAAAGATGGGCGCCCCGCCGCTGCGCGCCGTGGCCGATCTGACATTCCTGGCGGCACGGTTAACCATGACTGCGCCAGGCCTGATTGGCTTGCCTGAAGAATTATAAAAATGACAGTTGTAGGCGGCGCCAACACTGATATATCAAAGAGCCGCCAAATAAGCACGATGTTCTGTGCTTTGCTGTCCGGGTCCAGTCATACCATGGCCTAGATGGCTGTATGTAATCTAGGCCATTCCTACCCCTTTCTTGCTTGGAGATATTGATGGCCCTGATGAAGAAAACCAATGCCACCCTGGTCGCTGCAAGCAGCGAAATCAAAACCAGTGCCGCCGCTGCCCGCGAGGCCGACGCGCAGCGCAAGCGCGCGCGCACGCTGGCCAAGCAGCAGCAGGTCGCCGAGCGCATCGCCGCGGCCTCGGCCCAGCTGTCCTCGGGCATCAACGAAGCCTCGGCCGCCTCCGAGGAGCTCAAGAGCGCGAGCGACCAGATCGCCGCCGGTGCCGAGGAGGCCGCGGGGGCCGCCCAGGAATCGCTGGCCGCCTTCAAGCAGATCGAAGTGGCGGTGACGCGCCAGCAGCAGAACGCCGAGCTCAGCCAGGCCAAGGCCCAGGCGACCCAGGTGCTGGTGGTCAAGACCGGGGCCGATGTGGCCAACCTGGTCACCAACGTCGGGGCTTCCGCCCAGCGCCAGGCCGCTTCCGTGGCCATGGTGGCCGAGCTTGAAAAGCAGGCCGCCAACATCGGCGACATCGTCAAGGCCGTGGTCCGCATCGCCGACCAGACCAACCTGCTCGCGCTCAACGCGGCGATCGAAGCCGCTCGCGCCGGCCAGCATGGCAAGGGCTTTGCCGTGGTCGCCGACGAGGTGCGTACCCTGGCCGAGACCTCGGAAAAGAGCGCCCAGCAGATCCAGGACCTGGTGGCCCAGATCCAGGGCGAGGTGAAATCGATCGCCCAGGGCATCAACAATTCGGCCAAGACCATCGAGAGCGAAGCCGCCAACGGTCACGTCATCACCGAGCAGCTGGAGCTGATCCGCCTCGATGCGATCGAGATCGTCAAGGCCGTGACCGAAGTCGCCTCGGGCGCCCAGCAGTCGGCGGTCGCCACCGCGCAGGCGCTCAAGGGTTCCGAGAACATCGCCGCCGCCGCCGAGGAGCAGTCCGCCGCCGCCGAGGAAAGCACCAAGACCGTCGCCGAGCAGACCCAGGCGCTGGCGCAAAGCGAGCAGGCCGCCAAGGCGCTGGCCGACATCGCCGACGATCTGCGCAATTCCACCGATGTCGCCAAGAGCGCCGAGGAGGTCGCCTCGGCGGCCGAGGAACTGAGCTCGGCGGTGCAGGAAATCAACCGCGCCAGCGTCCAGATCTCGACCGCGATCGAGCAGATCCGCCGCGCCGCCCAGGTGCAAGCCGCCGGCTCGGAGGAGTCGGCCGCCGCCGTGACCCAGCTCGAGAAGGGCCTGCAGATGGGCTTGTCGCGCGCCACCGCCTCGGGCGAGCGCGTCGATGCGATCAAACGGCTGCTCGACGTCAACAAGGCCGCGGTCGATGGCCTGATTGCCGGCATCGCGGCCTCGGCCGAGTCCACCAAGTCCTCGCTGCGCCAGGTCAAGGACCTGGAGCTGGTGTCGCGCCGCATCGACAAGATCGTCGATGCGATCACCACCGTGTCGATCCAGACCAACATGCTGGCCGTCAACGGCTCGATCGAAGCCGCGCGCGCCGGCGAGTTCGGCAAGGGCTTCGTGGTCGTCGCCACCGACATCCGCAACCTGGCCCAGGACTCGGCCGAGAACGCCGACCGCATCAAGGACCTGGTCAAGAACGTGCAGGACCAGATCGGCGTCGTCAGCCGTGACCTCGACGAGATCGTCGCCTCCGCCGTGGCCGAGGTCGAGAAGGCCAAGGGCACGACCCTCAACCTGCTGGCGATCGAGGGCGACATCGCCGTGGTCGAGAAGAGCAGCAACGAAATCCTGGCCGCCTCCAACGAGCTGGCCGCCGCCGTGGTCCAGGTCAAGACCGGTGTCGAGCAGATCGCCACCGCCGCGCAGCAAGCCGAGAAGGCCGCCCTCCAGTCGGCCGCCGCCGCGCGCCAGCAGTCGCAGGGCGCCGAGGAACTGGCCGCCGCGATCGAGGAAATCGCTTCCCTGGCCGACGAGCTGCAAGCCTAACCGATGTCCCCCATCGTCGCAGGAGACCTGAATGACTGAAGTCCAACAGCGGACGGATGCGGATGGCGTGGCGGATGGCGGCTCGACCGTCGAGTCGTTGACGCGCCAGTTCGTGACGTTCATTTGCAACAACGAGGTCTTTGCCGTCGACATGGCGCCGGTGCAGGAGATCATCCGGGTGCCCGAGACCGTGCGCGTGCCGATGGCCCCCAGCGCCCTCGATGGCCTGGCCAACCTGCGCGGCAAGGTCTTGCCGATCGTCTCGCTCGCGCGCACCTTCGGCTTCGAGGAGCGCGCCCATGACGACGCCACCCGCGCCGTCGTGATCGACCTGGGGCAGCCGCTGGGCTTCGTGGTCGACCGCGTCGCCAGCGTGGTCAACGTCGAGTCGCACCAGATGTCCGATGTCGACGCCATTTCCGCCACCGTCAACAGCCGGCTGCTCAAGGGCCTGCTCAAGGACGTCGGCGGCCATCCGATGACCATGGTGCTCGACTTCGAGAAGGTGATCGCGAGCGAGTTCGCCGAAATCGCCGCGCTGGCCGGTGGCGGCTCCAACCGCCTCGGCGCCCATCAGGCCGACACCTTGCCGCGCCAGCGCGGCGACCTGGAGGACAGCAGCGACGAGCTGCAGCTGGTGAGCTTTGCCGTCGCGGGCCAGGAATACGCGATCGCGATCGAGAACGTGCAGGAAATCGTGCAGATGCCCGACAACATCGTGCGTGTGCCGGGCTCGCAGGCCCATGTGGTGGGCGTCATGACCCTGCGTCAGCGCCTGCTGCCGCTGGTCTCGCTGCGCCGCATGTTCGGGCTGCCCGAGCAGGTCAACCAGGAAAGCGGCCGCATCGTCGTCGTGTCCCTGGGCGGGGTCTCGGTCGGCGTCGTCATGGATACCGTCAACGAGGTCTTGCGCGTCAACAAGAGCGTGGTCGACCCGATGCCGGCCCTGCTCGCGCGCGAGGACGACATGTCCGACATCAGCCAGATCTGCCGCATCGACGGCGGCAAGCGGCTGGTCTCGATCATCTCGGCCGACAACATGTTCCGCCGCCGCGCGGTCAAGGAAGCCATCAAAGCGGTCGAGGACCAGACGAGCGAGGAAAACGGTTTGGACAAGCAGCAAGACACCGACGACGAAGAGCAGATGGTCGTCTTCCGTCTGGACCAGGGGGAGTTTGGCGTGCCGATCGACAGCGTGCAGGAAATCGTGCGCGTGCCCGAGGTGCTCACGCATGTGCCGCGCGCGCCGGCCTTTGTCGAGGGCGTGATCAATCTGCGGGGCTCGGTGCTGCCGGTGATCGACCAGCGCGTGCGCCTGGGCTTGCCGGCCCAGGAGCGCAATGACCGCCAGCGCATCATGGTGTTCCTGTTCGACGGCGTGCGCACGGGCTTCATCGTCGATTCGGTGACCGAGGTGCTCAAGATCCACCGCTCGGCCATCAGCGCCGCGCCGCGCCTGTCGGGCGAGCAGGCCCGCCTGATCGGTCGCGTGGCCAACCTGGAAAAGCAGAAACGCCTGATCCAGCTGCTCGATCCCTCCCGTCTGCTCGACGGGCAGGATGTCGAGGGACTGAGCGACTTGCTCGGCTGAATCCGATGGAGGTGTGCGCGACATGATCAAGCTGCTGATCGTCGATGATTCGGCGCTGATGCGCCGGCTGTTGGTGAGCCTGTTCAGCGCCGAGAAGGACTTCGAGATCCGGCTCGCGCGCAACGGCAAGGAGGCGGTGGCGGAAAACCACGACTTCCAGCCCGATGTCGTCACGCTTGACATCAACATGCCCGAGATGGATGGCCTGACCGCGCTGTCGCTGCTGATGGTGGAGCGGCCGGTGCCGGTCGTCATGGTGTCGTCGCTGACCAACGAGGGCGCGCTGGTGACCTTCGAGGCGCTCAATCTGGGCGCGGTCGATTATGTCTGCAAGCCGGGTGGCTCGATCTCGCTCTCGGTCGAGGAGGTCAAGGAGGAGCTGGTGCGCAAGGTCCGCGCCGCGGCCAGGGCCAGGCTGCGCGATCCGTCGCGCCAGTCCAAGGTGGTCGGGCTGGCGCAAAAGCTGCGCACCGACCGCGCCCTGCTGCTGGCCAAGTCCAAGGCGACCAGCGCGCCGCGTCGGCGCGGCATGCCAGCCGAGGAGGGCCTGGTCATCATCGGCGTCTCGACCGGCGGCCCCAGCACGCTGGAGGAAATCCTGCCCTTGTTGCCGGCCGACTATCCCTGGCCGGTGCTGGTGGCCCAGCATATGCCGGGCAGCTTCACCAAGCCGTTCGCCGAGCGCATGAACAAGCTCTGCCAGCTCGAAGTGATCGAGGTGACGGCGCCCACGCCGATGACGCCAGGCCGGGTCTACATCGCCAAGGGCGCGGCCGACATGGTCGTCGCGCCTCGCGCCGGCCAGCTGACGCTCGTGCCCAAGCCCGAGAGTCCGGATCACCTCTGGCATCCCTCGGTCGAGCTGCTGGCGCGCTCCGTGCTGGAGCATTGCGACCCGCGCCAGGTCGTTGGCGTCATGCTGACCGGCATGGGCTATGACGGCGCCGAGACCTACGCCGAGCTCAAGAAGCAGGGTGCGCGCACGATTGCCGAGTCGGAGGATTCGGCCATCGTGTTCGGCATGCCGGCCGAGCTGATACGCCGCGGTGGTGCCTCCCTGGTGTTGCCGGCGGACCAAATTGCCACTCAGCTCATCGCATGGGCCGAGTCCTGATATTCAACCCGAGTCATCCATGGCACTGATCAAGAAAACCGACCTGGCGCCGCCTGCGCAGGAGCAGGAAGTAGGCGCCGCCCAGCGTGACTTCGAGGGCCTGCTGGAACTGCTCCAGCAGGCAGACCCGGCCCAGCGTCGCTGGGCGGTGCAGGATCTGGCGGCCTATTCGCAAGCCAGCCCGGTGCTGGTGGCGCAGGTCGAGCGCGAGGCCGACCTGAGCGTGCGCGAGGTGATCTTCTCCAGCCTGATCCGTCTTGGCGACGAGACGGCCGTCGCCGGCCTGGTGTCCTGCCTCAAGAGCGAGGACGCCGGTCTGCGCAACGAGGCCATCGATGCGCTCAAGCAGTTGCCGCGCGAGATCGAGCCGCTGCTGTCGACCCTGCTGCACGACCCCGATCCCGATGTGCGGATCTTCACCGTCAACGTGCTGGAGTCGCTGCGCCATCCGCTGGTCGAGCAGTGGCTGATCGAGGTGATCCGGGCCGATCCCCATGTCAACGTCTGCGCCACAGCGGTCGACTTGCTGGGCGAGGTGGGCGTCAAGGAGGCCATTCCCGCGCTGCAGGAACTCAAGCAGCGTTTTTCCAGCGAACCGTATATCCAGTTTGCTGCCGATGTCGCGCTCAAACGAATCAACGAAGCCTGAAATGGCTTATCCCAATGGCCGACATCAGTATCAGCGGTGAAGAGTTCCTGAAGTTCCGGGAATTCTTCTACCGCAAGACCGGGATTCATTTCGATGAATCCAAGCGTTATTTCGTCGACAAGCGCCTGGTCGAGCGTTGTCAGGCAACCAGCTCGACCAGTTTTCGCAGCTACTTCAGTCTGCTGCGCTTCGAGGTGTCGGGCCAGGAGTTGCAGACCCTGACCAACTCGATGACGGTCAACGAGACCTATTTCTTTCGCGAGGAATACCAGCTCCAGTGCCTGGTCAACTCCATCCTGCCCGAAATCGTCGCCAGGAAACGGGCGATGGGGGACAATTCGACGATCCGGATCTGGTCGATTCCGTCCTCCTCGGGGGAGGAGCCGTATTCGATCGCGATGTACCTGCTCGAATACTGGCTCGGCATCTCGCAGTGGGATGTCGAGATCATCTCGTCCGACATCGACACCAATATCCTGAACAAGGCCCGCATCGGCCGCTACGGCAGCCGTTCGGTCCAGCACCTGCCCAAGGCCTTGCTGCAGAAATACTTCCAGGCGGTTGGCGACGAGTACCAGATGGAGGATGACTTGCGCTCGACCGTCGAGTTCACGCGCGTGAACCTCAGCGACATGGCGGACACGCGCTTCTACCGCAATTTCGATGTGGTGTTCTGCCGCAACCTGCTGATCTATTTCGATGACATCTCGCGCCGCAAGGCCGCCGAGGTGTTTTTCGACGCGCTCAAGCCGGAGGGCTTCATCTGCCTGGGTCATTCCGAGTCGATGAGCCGTATCTCTTCCCTGTTTCGGGTGCGCAAGTTTGCCGAAGCGCTGGTCTACCAAAAACCCTAGGATACCCGATGAAGCATATCCTCATTGTCGACGATGCAGCCACCGTTCGCATGTTCCACCGGCAGATCCTGGAGTCGGCGGGCTACCAGGTCAGCGAAGCCATCAACGGCATCGAAGCGCTCGAGAAGGCCCTGACCCAGCACTACGACCTGTTCGTGGTCGACGTCAACATGCCCAAGATGGATGGCTACAGCTTCCTGCGCGAACTGCGCCTGCAGGACATCGAGCAGGCACCGGCGCTGATGGTGTCGACCGAGGCGGCCAATGGCGACATGTTGCTGGCGTTCGAGGCCGGCGCCAACATGTACATGACCAAGCCGATCAAGCCGGTCGAATTCCTTGAGCATATTCGCCTGTGCCTGGGGGAAGACGTCTCGTGAACGCGTTGCTCGAACAATTCATCGCCGAGGCCCGCGAGTTCCTGCAGGCCATCAGCGTCAGCCTGATGGCTCTGGAGGAGGCACCGGACGATGTGGACCGGATGACGGAGCTGTTCCGTCAGGTGCATACGCTCAAGGGCAACAGTGGCTTGTTCGAGTTCCCGGCCATGACCCGGGTGCTGCATGCGGCCGAGGACCTGATGGATGTGGTCCGTCATGGCCAGTTGCCGTTCAGCCTCCAGCTCACCGATGTCCTGCTCGATTCGATGGATTTCGTCGCGCAGCTGCTCGATGAGGTCGAACGCAACGAGCGCATCGATGCCAGCCGCGATCACGAAGCCGTCACCCTGGCGGCCTCGCTGCGCGCCATGCTGCCCGCCGAGGCGCAGGCGGTGGCCGAGAGCGCGGTCGCCGCGACTGTCGCGGTCGAGGCCGCCGAGGCGTCGCCGCTGGCCTTCCTGAGGGCCATCGTGCCGGCGCTGCAGGCGCAGCTGTTGACGGTGTCCGAAAGCCTGCGCATGGAGCTGTTCGCGGCCGCACAGGCTGGCGGCGAGCTGACCTGGGTGCAGTACGAGCCCGAGCCGGAATGCTTCTTCAAGGGCGAGGACCCGTTCTTCCTGGCGCTGCAGACCCCCGGTTTCTCGGTGGCTGGCGTCCATGTCCGCTCGCCCTGGCCGGCGCTGGCCGAGCTCGACGCCTACCGCTGCGAGCTGCGGTTTGGCGGTATCAGCCAGGCCAGCCGGGCCGAGCTCGACGAGCATTTCCGCTACGTCCCCGAGCAGGTCAGGCTGCTGCCGCTGCCGGCCCTGCTGATGGTGCTGCCCTCGGGTGACGAGAACGGCGGCCCCGTCTACGAGGATTTCGTGGTCGAGGCGCTGGCCTTGCTCGATCGTGGCGATCTGGCCGGCCTGCGGCGTGCCGCCAGGAGCCTGCTCGAATTCTCCTCGCCGACGCTGTGGCTGTCGTCGGCGCTGCGCTGGCTGCTGCGCCTGCTGGAGGTCGTGCCGCAGCAGTCGCAGGCCTTGCGCGCGCTGATCCAGTGCGTGCAGACGCTGAACGCGCCCGATTGGCTGCAATACCTTGACGCGGCCCCGCCGGCCGCCGTGGCGGTCTTGCCGGTCGAGCCTGCTGTTGAGCCCGCCGAGCCTGCAGTTGAGCTGGTCCAGGCCGCTGCCCCATCCGCCTGCGAGCCGGTCCCGGCCCTGGCCGAACCCGCCCAGGCTGAGCCAGTCGCGCCGGTAGCACCGGTCGCGCCCGCAGCCGTGCCGGTGCTCGGCGAGGTGCGCCTCAAGGCGCTGGGCTCCCTGCTGCAAGCCCAGGGCCAGGTCCTGACGCTGCCGGTCGATGTCCGCTTCATCGGACGCATGCGCGCCGTCATGTCGACCCTGTCGGGTTGTGCCAGGACCCTGGGCCTGCCCGAGCGGCTGTCCACGCTCCAGGCCGCGCTCGAGCAGGCTTGTGCACAGCAGAGTCCGGCGCCGATGCAGGCCTGGCTGGCGGACTTCAGCGAGCGCTTCCTGTTGCCGGCACAGGCTGCCGCCGAAGCCGCCACACAAGCGGCCATGCAAGTTCCAGCACCGGTGCCGAACGTGCCTGCGCCAGCCGAGTCCGAGTCCACGGGTCCGTCGGCCGCATCCGCTGCGGCGCTCTTCGAGCCTGCGCCTGTCGTGACAGCGGCGGTCGATGTCACGCCCGCAGCCACAGAGCCTACCGAGGCGGTCAAGCTGGCCGAGCCGGTCGCCCTCGACACGGCGCCGCGTGGCGCGCGTCGCAGCGAGGAGCACAGCGCGGCCAAGACGCTGCGGGTCGATCAGGTCAAGATCGATCGCCTGATGAACCTGATCGGCGAGATGGTGGTGGCCAAGAACGCGCTGCCCTACCTGGCCACGCGCGCCGAGAACCAGTACGGCGTGCGCGAGCTCGCGCGCGAGATCAAGGGACAGTACGGCGTGATCAACCGCATCGCCGAGGAAATGCAGGACGCCATCATGCAGGTGCGCATGATGCCGGTGTCCTTCGTGTTCCAGCGCTTCCCGCGCCTGGTGCGCGACCTCTCGAACAAGCTTGGCAAGGAAGTCGCGCTCGTGCTCGAGGGCGAGGAGACCGAGGCCGACAAGAACGTGATCGAGGCGCTGGCCGATCCGCTGATCCACATCGTGCGCAACAGTCTGGACCATGGGCTGGAACTGCCAGCGGTGCGTCGCGCCAGCGGCAAGCCCGAGAAAGGCCGCCTGCAGATCACGGCGCGCCAGGCGGCCGACCATGTCACGATCGAGATCGTCGATGACGGCAAGGGCATCGATCCGCTGACGGTCAAGACCAAGGCCTACGAGAAGGGCCTGATCGACGAGGAGCGCATGGAGCAGCTCACCGATCAGGAGGCGGTCAACCTCGTCTTCCTGCCGGGCTTCTCGACCGTGGACGCCGTCACCGACCTCTCGGGCCGGGGGGTCGGCATGGATGTGGTGCGCAGCGCCATCGACAAGGTGGGCGGCACGGTCCGGCTCAGCAGCGTGCTCGGGCAGGGCACCAGTCTGCGGCTGTCGCTGCCGCTCTCGATGGCCATCACGAACGTGATGATCATCGAGTCGGCCCGCCAGATCTTTGGCTTCCCCATGGATGCCGTGGTCGAAACGGTGCGCTTGCCGCGCTCGCGCATCAGGTATTTCAAGCAGCACGCCACCACGGTGCTGCGCGAGAAGGTGATTCCGCTGTTCTCGCTCAACACCTTGCTGGCGCTCGACACCGAGCAGCTGGCCAACGACCAGGACGAGCTGGCCCTGCTGGTGCTGCGCCTGGGGCAGGAGCAGGTCGGCCTGCTGGTCGATGCCTTCCGTGAAACCACGGATATCATCCTCAAGCCCCTGCCGGGCGTGCTCGGTGATCTGCGCGGTTATGCCGGCTCGGCCTTGCTGGGCGACGGCTCGGTGTTGATGGTGCTCGACCACAAGGAGCTGTTCTGATGAGCATGCGCTACCAAAACAAGACCATAGAACTGACCGACACCGTCGCCGTCGAAGAGGCGGAGGAACTGCTGGCGCTGCTGCAGAAACACCCGACGGCCAAGCTGGATCTGAAAGCCTGCACCCACCTGCATGCAGCCTGTCTGCAGGTGCTGATGGCGACCCGGATGGTCGTCAAGACCTGGCCCCAGGAGCCGCGACTGGCGACCTGGCTGCGTTCGGCACTCCATTGACAGAGAGAATTGAAATTGGCTAAGACTATCTTCATCGTTGACGACTCCGCCACCATGCTCATGAGCGTGAGATCCAACCTGCAGCTCCACGGCTTCGTGGTGGAGACCGCCTCCGATGGCTTGCAGGCGCTCAACAAGCTCAAGACCGGCTTCAAGCCCGACTTGATCATCACCGACATCAACATGCCCAACATGGGCGGTCTGGAGTTGATCCGGAACGCCCGTGCGCTGCCGTCGCTGCGCTTCACGCCGATCCTGGCGCTGACGACCGAAAGCCAGAAGGCGATGCGCGAGGAGGCCAAGCAACTGGGCGCCTCGGGCTGGCTGGTCAAGCCGGTGACAGGTGTCGATCTGGTCAAGGTCATCAAGCAGGTGGTGCCGGGTGCCTGATGCGCCGATCGTGACCGGGATCGTGCGCGAGGCCGAAATCCTGGTCATCACCAACCGCAAGGGCGGCACCGGCAAGACGACCACCTCGGTCAACCTGGCGGCGGAATTCGCCGCGACCGGCCAGCGCGTGTTGCTGATCGATCTGGATACGCAAAGCCACTGCGCGGTCGGCCTCGACGTCAGCGTCAGGCGCGGCGAGGCCACGGTGCATGACCTGCTGCTCGACGATACGCTGCGCCTGCGGCCGGTGATACGCCAGACCCAGTGGCCCGGACTCGACCTGGTGCCAGCCGATCCGCTGTTCGATCACGGCGCGGGCCATGCCGAGCAGACCCGCCTGGCGCGCGCGCTCAGGGAGGAGGGTCTGCTGCAAGCCTATGACCTGATCCTGATCGACACGCCGCCCTCGCTCGACATGTTGCTGATGAACGCGCTGGTGGCGGCGCGGCGCGTGCTGGTGCCCTTCGTGCCCCATGCGCTCTCGAACGAGGGCATCAAGAGCCTGGCGCGCGTGCTGTTCAAGGTGTCGGCCGGCGCCAATCCCGATTTGCGCCTGCTGGGCTTTCTGCCCCTGATGGTCGACCGCCGCATCGGCCACCACCGTGGCGTGGCCGAGGGCGTGTCCCATCAGTTCGGCGCCCAACGCATGCTGTCGGGCGTGCGCGGCGACATCAAGCTGGTCGAGGCCTTTGCCCACCGCATGCCGGTGCGCTACCACGCACCCAAGAGCCGCGGTGCCGAGGACTACGCCCAGGCGGCGCGCGAGGTTGCCGCTCTGCTGGCCTCTTGAAAACCCTCTCCTAGCTGGGTCCTTACCGGGAAAAAATCCGATTACGATGCTGAAGTCACTGATTCCGTATGCCAAGTCCGCCCTGCGGGCACCGTGGGCGCAAGCCAGCCTGCTGGGCCTGTCAGTCAGTCTGATCGTCTGGCTGCTGGCTGTTCTGGACTGGGGCATGCCGGTCGGTATCTGGGCCTTGCTGGCGGGCGCGGGCTCGGGCTGGCTGTTCTGGCGCGCCGCCCCGCCAGCCCAGCCCGCCAGCGCGGGCGCTGCCAGTCCCGCGTCGTCCGAGGTCGAGCGTCAGGTGCTGGCCGATTTCGATGCGATGGATGCGCAGATCGCCCTCAGCCTGGGCAAGATCTCGTCCATGTCGGCCGAGTCCATCACGGGCATGGTCAGTCGCGTCGACGGGCTGCGCAAGCAGTCGGCCCGACTGATCCAGTACCTGGAGCAGTCCGGCCTGCAAAGTGACCAGATGCAGGTGGTGATCCACAAGAACACCGAGATCATCGACTACATCTACAAGTTCATCCGTCAGCTCGAGCAACGCGTCAACGAGGAGCGCCGGCATTCGCAGCGCCTGCTCACCGAAGTGGAGCAGTTCGCCGAGATGACGCATGTGATCCGCTCGATTGCCCGCCAGACCGAGATCCTGGCGATCAACTCGACGATCGAGGCCGTGCGTGCCGGCGAGGCGGGGCGGGGGTTCGCCGTGCTGGCCGGCGAGGTGCGTCGTCTGTCCCTGCAATCCAACGAATCGGCGGCCCGCATCGAGCAGAACATCGGCCGCCTGATCCAGACCGTGCAGGAGGGCGTGGGCAGGGACCACGACCAGCGCATGCAGGCGGAGCGGGCGGAATCGCAGAATCTGCTGGCACTGACGCAGCAATTGAGCGACGGCTACATAGACATGCGCGATTTTTATCAGATATTGATGAAATCTATTACGGAAAATAATATCAAGCTGAATGATAATATCCAGCTGCTGCTGGATCTGGGCCAGCACCAGGATGTCTACAAGCAGATCATCGAGCGCGCGCAAATGGGCCTGCTCAAGCGCGGCGAATGTCTGGCGGACTGGCTCGGCAGTCTGGGGCGGGCGGACATGGCGAATCGCGCCCAGGCCGCCGAGCGCGTGCAGGCGCTGGTGCGCGAGTATGTGGACGGCGAAGCCAATCACGGCGGTTCCGGCGATCTGGTGGACAAGGAGACGGGCGATTCCTTGGCGCGCATAGAGTTGTTTTGATTGATAAGGGGAAATTCATATGGCCAAGATCTTGTTGGTAGAGGATGACGCGATTCAGCGCATGACGTACCGGCGCTTCCTGGAGCTGGAGGGGCACAAGGTCATCGACGTGGACGATGGCATCGCGGCGCTCAAGGTCTTTTCCGCCAATCCCGGTTTCGACGTCGTCGTGACCGATGTGCTGATGCCGGGCCTGGACGGCTCCGGCCTGATCCACGGCATGCTCAAGATCCGCCCGGACCTGCCGGTGATCGCCATCTCGGCCGGGCGCCGCGTGCTGACGCCGGAGTTCGCGCTCGAATCGGCCAACTTCGCGGGCTCGACCTTCGAGTTGACCAAGCCCTTCTCCCGCTCCGATCTCAAGATCGCCGTCGACAAGGCGATCAAACGCTGAATGGTGTTCGCGCCGTCGAGGTCATGGGCGCCTGTGCATGCATGACTGGTGTGTAATCGAATCGGTTCGATAGCGATTCGGCTTGGGCGCGGAGACCGCCCGTGAAGTCAGAATAAAAATTGGAACACCACCGATGAATCATTCGCAGGCGGCTATGCCAAGAGAACTGGTACTGCCCGATGGCGTTACCATCATGTCGATCACGGACCTCCAGGGCCGGATCACCTACGTCAACGAATCTCTGATTCGCTACAGCGGTTACACACGCGAGGAGCTGCTGGGCCAGCCGATCAGCTTCCTGCGTACTCCCGACATGCCGGAGCAGCTCTTTGCCGACCTGTGGGCGACCGTGCGCCAGGGTGAAGTCTGGAGCGGCGTGATCAAGAACCGCTGCAAGAATGGCGACCACTACTGGGCGCGCGTCAACATGACGCCCATCTACCGCAATGGCCAGTTGTACGGCTATGTGTCGGTACGCAACAAGACGGGAATCGGTTTCATCGACGCTGCCAAGCGCACCTATCCGTCCTTTGTCGCTGGACAGACCCATGGCCTGGCTTTCCACAAGGGGCGCATCCAGCAACGTGGCTGGCTGCTGGGCTGGCCGGACAGGCTGCGCAACCTGACGGTGCGTTCGCGCATCCGCCTGGCCAGCCTGTCGGCCTGGGCAGGGTTGCAGCTGAGCTGCCTGGCGGCTGGTGTTGCGCAGCCGTCCTGGCTGGTGGCGGCGGCGGCGTCCGCCCTGCTGTCGCTGCTGAGCGCGGCCTGGCTTGAGCGCCAGATCGCGCATCCGCTGCAAGTCGTGCTGCGCCAGGCGCTCAAGGTGGCGGCGGGCCATCCCGAGAGCGATGCGAACATCGGCCGCATCGACGAGATCGGCATGATCCTGCGCGCGATCAACCAGGCCGGACACAATGTGCGCTCGCTGGTGGATGATGTCGAGTATCAACTCGCCGGGCTGCGCCAGGCCGCGGGCGAGGTCGTGCAAGGCAGCCTTGAGTTGAATCAGCGCACCGAGGAGCAGGCCGCCAACGTGGAGCAGACGGCCGCCTCCATGGAGCAGTTGCAGGCCACCGTCCAGAAGAATGCCGACAGCGCGCAGGTATCGTCCAAGCTCGCGGCGGATGCCAGCACCGTGGCCAGCCAGGGCGGGATGGTGGTGGGCCAGGTGGCGACGACGATGGAGCAGCTCAGCGCGAGCAGTCGCCAGATCAGCGACATCGTCGGCGTGATCGACGGCATCGCCTTTCAGACCAACATCCTGGCGCTCAACGCCGCCGTCGAGGCCGCGCGTGCCGGCGAGCAGGGCCGTGGCTTCGCCGTCGTGGCGGCGGAGGTCAGGGCGCTGGCACAGCGCTCGGCGTCGGCGGCGCGCGAAATCAAGCAGCTGATTGGCGCCAGCGTCGCGGGCATGAACTCCGGCGCCGGCATGGCCCGGGGCGCCCAGTCCACCATGGACGACATGGTGCGTCAGGTCCACGGCGTGGCCCAGCTGGTCAGCGAGATCGGCATGGCCAGCGTGGAGCAATCCTCGGGCATCAGCCAGGTCGCCGACGCCATCGCGCAGCTCGATCGCGTGACGCAGCAGAACGCCGCCATGGTCGAGCAATCGGCGGCGATCGCCGAAAATCTGCGGCAGCGCGCCGATCGGCTCGGCGACGCGATCAATGTCTTCGCGCAAGGCGATCTGTCGGTCGCGCGGGCCTGAAACGGCTGGAATTGTTGCCACTGCGGGCATTATTTCCGTCGATGCGAAATCCGGGTTTCGCCGGGATGCCATAATGTCAGACTGAATTACACCCAAGGCAAACGGGTCAAGGTCGCGCGTCAGATCGACGCCATGTCCTTGGCCTCAAGTCCCGAGGCCGCCTCACGAGGGTCGGTCCGAGGGGCACCCCAGGTTTTTCGTTAGAGAAATACCCGAAAGGTTCATCATGGAAATCAACAAGGCAGAACTCGCCTCCGCAGCGGCCGCATCCGGCCAACACCCCGAAGAATTGATGGGCGCCGAGATCATGGTGCGCGCCCTGCAGGCCGAAGGTGTCAAGCATATCTGGGGCTACCCCGGCGGCGCCGTGCTCTACATCTACGACGCGCTCTACAAGCAAGACAGCATCCAGCATGTGCTGGTGCGTCACGAACAGGCGGCCGTTCACGCCGCCGACGGCTTCGCGCGCGCCACCGGAGAAGTAGGCGTTGCGCTCGTGACCTCGGGTCCGGGCCTGACCAACGCCGTGACCGGCATCGCCACCGCCTACTCCGACAGCATCCCGATGGTGATCATCTCGGGCCAGGTCGGCACGGCCGCAATCGGCTCCGACGCCTTCCAGGAATGCGACACCGTCGGCATCACCCGGCCCATCGTCAAGCACAACTTCCTGGTCAAGGATGCGCGCGACATGGCCGAGACCATGAAGAAGGCCTTCCACATCGCCCGCACCGGCCGTCCCGGTCCGGTGGTGGTCGACATTCCGAAGGATGTCTCCTTCATCAAGGCGCCTTACCACGGCTACCCCGAGACGGTGGCGATGCGCAGCTACAACCCGGTGCGCAAGGGCCATGGCGGCCAGATCCGCAAGGCGCTGCAGCTGCTGATGTCGGCCAAGCGGCCCTACATCTACACCGGCGGCGGCGTGCTGCTGGGCAACGCGGTGCAGGAGCTGCGCCAGCTGGTCGACCTGACCGGCTTCCCGGTCACGCACACCCTGATGGGCCTGGGCGCCTATCCGCAGACCGACCGCAAGTTCCTGGGCATGCTGGGCATGCACGGCACGGTCGAGGCCAACTACGCGATGCAGAACTGCGACGTGCTGCTGGCGGTCGGCGCGCGCTTCGATGACCGCGTGATCGGCAACCCCAAGCATTTCGCCTCGGTCGAGCGCAAGATCATCCACATCGACATCGATCCGTCGAGCATCGCCAAGCGCGTCAAGGTCGACGTGCCGATCGTGGGCGACGTCAAGGACGTGCTGGCCGAGCTGATCCACATGATCCAGGAGTCGCCGACCCAGCCCGATGCGTCGGCCATGTCGGCCTGGTGGAACCAGATCGAAGGCTGGCGCGCCAAGGACTGCCTGGCCTATGACCGTGGCAACACCGAGGTCATCAAGCCGCAGGCCGTGGTCGAGACGCTCTGGAACATGACCAAGGATGATGACTGCTACATCACGTCCGACGTCGGCCAGCACCAGATGTTCGCGGCCCAGTTCTACAAGTTCAACGAACCGCGGCGCTGGATCAACTCGGGCGGCCTGGGCACCATGGGCGTGGGCCTGCCGTACGCGATGGGCATCAAGCTGGCCAAGCCGCAGGCCGACTGCTGGTGCATCACCGGCGAGGGCTCGATCCAGATGAACATCCAGGAGCTGTCGACCTGCAAGCAGTACGACACCCCGGTCAAGATCGTGGCGCTCAACAACCGCTACCTCGGCATGGTGCGCCAGTGGCAGGAGCTGGTCTACCAGGGCCGCTACAGCCACAGCTACATGGACGCGCTGCCCGACTTCGTCAAGCTGGCCGAGGCCTATGGCCATGTCGGCCTGCTGATCGAGCGCCCCGAGGATGTCGAGCCCGCGCTGCGCGAGGCCCGCGCCATCAAGAACCGCACCGTCTTCCTGGACTTCCGCACCGACCCGACCGAGAACGTCTGGCCGATGGTCGAAGCCGGCAAGGGCATCACCGAGATGCTGCTGGGTTCGGAAGATCTGTAAGCCTCATCAACCCCTAGCCTCCAGAAGAATCTATTGCCCGCCGAGCCCGCCGCTTACCGGCGTCGGGGGAGGGCGGCGAGAAGAGGAATCGCTGAAATGAAACACATCATCGCCGTTCTGATCGAGAACGAGGCCGGCGCGCTGTCGCGCGTGGTCGGTCTGTTCTCCGCCCGCGCCTACAACATCGAGTCGCTGACCGTGGCGCCGACCGAGGACCCCTCGCTGTCGCGCATGACGATCCAGACCACCGGCTCGCCCGAGGTGATCGAGCAGATCACCAAGCACCTGAATCGCCTGATCGAGGTGGTCAAGGTGGTCGACCTGACCGAAGGCGGCTACACCGAGCGCGAGCTGATGCTGGTCAAGGTGCGCGCGGTCGGCAAGGAGCGCGAGGAGATGAAGCGCATGGCCGACATCTTCCGCGGCCGCATCATCGACGTGACCGAGAAGAGCTACACCATCGAGCTGACCGGCGACCAGTCCAAGAACGATGCCTTCCTGCAGGCGATCGACCGCAGCGCCATCCTGGAGACCGTGCGCACCGGCCCGAGCGGGATCGGCCGCGGCGAGCGCATCCTGCGCGTCTGAGCGCGCCTCGCGTTTAAACTACCCCACTTTTTTACGGAGCAACAAGCATGAACGTTTTCTACGACAAAGACTGTGACCTGTCCCTGATCAAGGGCAAGACCGTGGCCATCATCGGCTACGGCTCGCAAGGCCACGCCCACGCCCAGAACCTGAACGACAGCGGCGTCCAGGTCGTCGTCGGTCTGCGCAAGGGTGGCGCGTCCTGGGACAAGGTCGCCAAGGCCGGCCTGACCGTGATGGAAGTCAACGACGCCGTCAAGGCCGCTGACCTGGTCATGATCCTGCTGCCCGACGAGAACATCCCCGAGGTGTACAACAACAACGTCGCCCCGAACATGAAGCAGGGCGCCACCCTGGCCTTCGCCCACGGCTTCAACGTGCATTACAACCAGGTCGTGCCGCGCGCCGACCTCGACGTGATCATGGTCGCCCCCAAGGGCCCGGGCCATACCGTGCGCTCCGAGTACCTCAAGGGCGGCGGCGTGCCGTCGCTGATCGCCGTCTACCAGGACAAGTCCGGCAAGGCGCGTGACCTGGCCCTGTCCTACGCCATGGCCAACGGCGGCGGCAAGGGTGGCATCATCGAGACCAACTTCCGCGAAGAGACCGAGACCGACCTGTTCGGCGAGCAGGCCGTGCTGTGCGGCGGCGCCGTCGAGCTGGTCAAGATGGGCTTCGAGACCCTGACCGAAGCCGGCTACGCGCCGGAAATGGCCTACTTCGAGTGCCTGCACGAGCTCAAGCTGATCGTCGACCTCATGTACGAAGGCGGCATCGCCAACATGAACTACTCGATCTCGAACAACGCCGAGTACGGCGAGTACGTGACCGGCACCGAGGTCATCAACGAGCAGTCGCGCGCCGCCATGCGCAATGCCCTGAAGCGCATCCAGACCGGCGAATACGCCAAGATGTTCATCCTCGAAGGCAAGACCAACTACCCGTCGATGACCGCCCGCCGTCGCCTGAACGCCGAGCACTCGATCGAGATCGTCGGCGAGAAGCTGCGCGGCATGATGCCCTGGATCGCCAAGAACAAGCTGGTCGACCAGACCCGCAACTGATCCCGCCGGCCCGCGGGCCGGTCGCCAGGAAAACCGCCCCCGGTGCGCCGGCGGGCGGTTTTTTTCTGGCCGCCGCCCGTGCCATGGCGGCTGGCTTACACTCGACCCCCATGAATGTCAGTCACATCGAAGATTGAGGCCCACCATGCACGACGGAGCCGACCCCCTCAATACCCCTGAAGCGGTGCTGCCACAGCGCCACAAGGGCATCTACATGCTGCCCAACATGATCACGCTGGCCGCGCTGTTTGGCGGCTTCTACGCGATCGTGATGTCGATGAACGGGCGTTACGACCTGGCGACCGCGGCGATCTTCGTCGCCATGGTGCTCGACAGCCTGGACGGGCGGGTGGCGCGCCTGACGCACACCCAGAGCGCGTTTGGCGAGCAGATGGATTCGTTGTCCGACATGGTGTCCTTTGGTGCCGCGCCGGCGCTGATCGCCTACGAGTGGGGCCTGCGCGACCTGGGTCGCTGGGGCTGGATCGCGGCCTTCGTCTACTGCGCCTGCGCGGCCTTGCGGCTGGCGCGCTTCAACGTCAACACCAGCGTGGTGGACAAGCGCTTTTTCCAGGGCCTGCCGTCGCCGGCGGCCGCCGCGCTGGTGGCCGGCTTCATCTGGCTGGCGACCGAGGGCGGCTATCAGGGCGAAGATCTGGCCTGGCCGATGTTCGCCATCACGCTCTACGCCGGCCTGACCATGGTGACCAACGCGCCGTTCTACAGCTTCAAGGACCTGTCGATGAAGCGAAGCGTGCCGTTCGCCGCCATCGTGCTGGTGGCGCTGGTGATCGCGGTGATCAACATCCATCCGCCGACCGTGCTGTTCGGCCTGTTCGTCGGCTATGCGCTGTCGGGCTATGTGATCTACGCGGTGCGCAAGGCCAAGGGCCAGCCGACCAGCGTGATCAGCACCACGACCGACGAGCCCGATGAGCGCGGCCTGCACGATTGATCCGGCTTTGTGATACATTGCTCGACATGAAATCCGCACGCCAACTGCTACTAGCGCCGATGCCACAAGGGCAGGCTGGATAGCGCGCGCGTTTTCCACACCAACGGCCCGCATGCACCCGCAGCGGGCCGTTTGTCTTGGATGCTGCGGGGGTCTTGTCTGTGTCGGCCACGAGCCGGCTTCAAGGAGTACCAAATGAGCGACCAACTGATCATTTTCGACACCACCTTGCGTGACGGGGAGCAATCTCCCGGCGCCTCCATGACTCGCGACGAGAAGCTGCGCATCGCGCGCCAGCTCGAGCGCCTGAAGGTCGACGTGATCGAGGCCGGTTTTGCCGCCAGCTCCAATGGTGACTTCGAGTCGGTCAAGACCATCGCCGATCACATCAAGGACTCGACGATCTGCTCGCTCGCGCGCGCCAACGAGCGCGACATCGCGCGCTCGGCCGAGGCGCTCAAGGGAGCCAACCGCGCCCGCATCCACACCTTCATCGCCACCTCGCCGCTGCACATGGAGAAGAAGCTGGGCATGACGCCCGAGCAGGTGCTGGAGCAGGCCAAGCGTTCGGTGCGCTTCGCGCGCAACCTGATCGGCGACATCGAGTTCAGCGCCGAGGACGGTTACCGCTCCGAGCTCGATTTCCTCGCCCGCGTGGTCGAGGCCGTGATCAAGGAAGGCGCCACCACGATCAACATTCCCGACACGGTGGGCTACGCCATCCCCGAGCTGTACGGCAACTTCATCAAGACCCTGCGCGAGATGGTGCCCAACTCGGATCAGGCGATCTGGTCGGTGCATTGCCACAACGATCTCGGCATGGCGGTGGCCAACTCGCTCGCCGGCGTCAAGATCGGCGGCGCGCGCCAGGTCGAATGCACCATCAACGGTCTGGGCGAGCGCGCCGGCAACTGCTCGCTCGAAGAGGTCGTGATGGCGCTCAAGACCCGGCGCGACTATTTCGGCCTCGATGTCAACATCGACACCAGCCAGATCGTGCCGGCCAGCCGCATGGTCAGCCAGACCACCGGCTTCGTGGTGCAGCCCAACAAGGCCGTGGTCGGCGCCAACGCCTTCGCGCATGCCTCGGGCATCCACCAGGACGGCGTGCTGAAGGCGCGCGACACCTACGAGATCATGCGCGCCGAGGACGTGGGCTGGAGCGCCAACAAGATCGTGCTGGGCAAGCTCAGCGGCCGCAACGCCTTCAAGCAGCGCCTGAAGGAGCTCGGCATCGAGATGGAGTCCGAGGGCGAGGTCAACACCGCCTTCGCCAAGTTCAAGGAACTGGCCGACCGCAAGAGCGAGATCTTCGACGAGGACATCCTGGCCCTGGTCAGCGACGAGAGCGTGACCGCCGCCAAGGAACAGTACGGCCTCGTTTCGCTGGCGCAGCACAGCGAGACCGGCGAGCGTCCGCGCGCCAAGGTCGTGTTCACGGTCGACGGCAAGGAGTTCACCGGCGAAGCCGATGGCAACGGCCCGGTCGACGCCTCGCTCAAGGCGATCGAGCAGCATGTCAACAGCGGCGCCGAGCTGCTGCTGTATTCGGTCAACGCGATCACGACCGGCTCGACCGAGAGCCAGGGCGAGGTCACGGTGCGACTGCAGCACAGCGGTCGCGTGGTCAACGGCGTCGGTGCCGACCCGGACATCGTGGTCGCATCGGCCAAGGCCTACCTGAGCGCGCTCAACAAGCTGCACAGCAAGGTCGAGCGGGTCGCGGCCCAGCTCTGATTCCTTATGGGAGTCGACCTCCTAGACTCCCGGTAATTAATTTGATATTGCTAGTCATTTGCCATCGTTTTATACTTCTAGGTGTTAGTTCTTTATGAGTTTGGAGTGTAAGCAAATGACCCATAGCAAGCTTCAGTGGCTGCGCCGTGCGACCGCTGCCTTGAGTTTGGGGGTGACGCTTTCCCTGATGGCGCCGCCTTCTCTCATGGCTGCGGGCGCGCCCGTCAAGAAGAAACCCGTCGCCGCACAGAAGGTGAAAGCCAAGGCCAACGCCAAGGTGAAGGTGGCCGCCAAGGCGCCCGTGGTTTCGGCGCGCGCCAGGCGTGCCGCCGCCAAGGCGGCCGTGCAGGCCGACGCCAGCGTGGCCCGTCCCCAGTCCGGCAAGGCACGCCGCGCCGCCGTGGTCGCGGCCAAGTCCGCGGCGGTGGCCGGTGGCGCACTGGCGGCGGTTTCCGCTGTCAACGCCGCAGATCATCACAAACCCGATGCCGCCGCCGCCGACGAGCTGCCCAAGCTCAGCGCCAACGCGGTGTTCGTGATGGACCAGAACAGCCGCGAGGTGCTGGTCAGCAAGAACGACAAGGTCGTGATGCCGATCGCCTCGCTGACCAAGCTGATGACCGGCTTGCTGGTGGCCGATGCCAAGCTGCCGCTGGACGAGGAAATCATGATCACCGAGGATGACCTCGATATCTACAAGGGCACGGGTTCGCGGCTGTCGGTCGGCACCCGGCTGACGCGCGGCGAGGCCATGCACCTGGCGCTGATGTCGAGCGAGAATCGCGCCGCCCATGCGCTGGGCCGGACCTATCCCGGTGGCATGGTCAATTTCGTGCGGCTGATGAACGCCAAGGCCGCCGAGCTCGGCATGCGCGATACCCATTACATCGAGCCGACCGGCCTGTCGGTCGAGAACCGCTCCAGCGCGCGCGACCTCGCGCTGCTGGTCGCGGCCGCCTACCAGCGCCCGCTGTTGCGTGAATTCTCGACCTCGCAGGGGTACGCGGTCGAATCGGGCCGGCGCGTCCTGCAGTACCACAACAGCAACCGCCTGACGGCCGACCCGAAATGGGAGATCGGCCTGCAAAAGACCGGCTACATCTCGGAGGCTGGTCGCTGCATGGTGATGTCGGCCAAGCTGGCGGGTCGCCAGATCATCATGGTCTTCCTCGACGCGGCCGACAAGTCGGCGCGCATCGGTGACGCGCAGCGGGTGCGGCGCTATGTCGAGTCGGTCGCCTCGACCGATTCGATCGAGCGCCTGGTCTTGCGCAAGGGCTGAGCCGCTTATTTGCCGGGGCAGCCCAGCGCGCGGCTGATCGCATCGGCCGTGGCCTGCAGCTTGGGCAGCCAGCCCTCGTCGAGGCGATCGGCCGGTGCCGAGATCGACAGGCCGGCCACCAGCCGTCCTTGGTCGTTGTAGATGCCGGCGGCCATGCAGCGCACGCCGAGTTCGAGTTCCTCGTTGTCGCGCGCGCTGCCGAGCTGGCGGCATTGCTGCAGCTCCCGCTCCAGGGTCAGCAGCTGGGTGATGCTGTTGGTCGTGTTGCCCATCAGGCCGGTGCGCGTCGCGTAGGCGCGCACGCGCTGGGGGTCGTCCGCGGCCAGGAACAGCTTGCCGACCGAGGTCAGGTGCAGCGGGGCGTGTCCGCCAATCGCGCGCACCACCTGCATGCCCGAGCGCTCGCTGTAGGCGCGCTCGACGTAGACGATCTCGTCGCCCTGGCGCACGCTCAGGTTGACCGGCTGCTGGATCAGCTTGTGCAGCTCGCGCATGGGGCCGAGCGCGGTGTCGCGCACGCTCAGGCGCGCCTTGACCAGGTTGCCGAGTTCGAGCAGGCGCATGCCCAGCCGGTAGCTGCCGGGCTCGGGCCGATCGACGTAGCGTCCGATCGCGAGGTCATTGAGGATGCGGTGCGCGGTCGAGGGATGCAGTCCGGTCTTCTCGCTGATTTCCTTGAGCGAGACCGCTTCCTCGCGCGAGGCAAGCACATCCATCAGCGTGAAAATGCGTGCGATCACCTGAACGCTGGGGTGGGTGGGAATGAGGTCTGGACGTCTGGTCATGGCATGAAAATCATCACTGCCATTTTACAAGATGAAATGACATGCGGCCCGGAGTGTTGTTTCAGGCCACCGGATCCTCGCTCCAGACACCTTCGCGCAGCAGTTGGTGCGGGACGAAATGCCGCTTGTAGGCCATCTTGGGACTCAGGCCGATCCAGTAGCCCAGGTAGACCCAGGGCAGGCCCAGCTGCCTGGCCTGCGCGATCTGCCACAGCACGTTGTAGGTGCCATAGGCGGCGCCGGCCTCGGGCTCGTAGAAGGTGTAGACGGCCGACAGACCGTCGGCCAGCACGTCGACCAGCGAGACCATCTTGAGCCGCTCTGGCTCGCTGTCGGTGGCGGGCAGCAGGAACTCGACCAGGCGCGAGTTGACCCGGCTCTGCAGCAGGAACTGGCCGTACTGGTCCACGCTGTCCTGGTCCATGCCGCCACCGGCGTGGCGCGCGCGCTGGTAGCGCAGGTAGAGCTCGTAGTGGACGGGGTCGAAGGCCAGGCTCAGCACACGGGCCTGCAACTCGCCGTGGCGGGCTTGCGCCCGGCGCTGGCTGCGGCTGGGCGCGAAGCGCGCCGCATCGACCCGCAGCGGGATGCAGGCCTGGCAGCCCTCGCAGTGCGGCCGGTAGGTGAACAGGCCACTGCGGCGAAAGCCCCGCGTGACCAGTTCGGAGTAGGCGTCGTTGTGGATCAGGTGGCCGGGCGTCGCGACCTGCGAGCGCGCTTGTCTGCCCTCCAGGTAGCTGCAGGGGTAGGGCGCCGTGGCGTAGAACTGCAGCGCCTGCAGCGGGAGTTCCTGGCCCGGGTTCATGCGGCGCTCATGGGGTCTTGGGTGACGGACGGTCCAGCCATGCGGACCAGTATAGGGGGTCGAGCCGCCATTCGGGGGCAGGCTGCGCCGCATGGCGCCGCACGATCCGCAGGAACTCGCCGCGCGGCAGCTCGCGCGCGCCGAGCGAGGCCAGATGGGTGGTGTTCTGCTGGCAGTCGATGGCCTCGACGCCCCAGGACTCGCAGGCCGCGACCAGCGCCGCGAGCGCGATCTTGGAGCCATTGCTGCGCCGGCTGAACATCGATTCGCCAAACACCATGCGGCCGATGGCGACGCAGTAGAGCCCGCCCACCCGTTCGCCATCCCACCAGGTCTCGACGCTGTGCGCGTGGCCGGCGCGGTGCAGCGCGCAGTAGGCCGCGACCATTTCGGGCAGGATCCAGGTGCCGTCCTGGCCCGGGCGCGGGCTGCTGGAGCAGGCACGGATCACGGCCTCGAAGTCATGGTCGAAGCGGACCTCCAGCCGGCCGCCGCGCAGTCCGGCACGGATGGTCTTGCGCAGCGAGGGCTGCAGCTTGAAGTCGGCCACGCGCAGCACCATGCGCGGGTCGGTGCTCCACCAGAGTATCGGCTGACCCTGCGAGAACCAGGGGAAGATGCCCCGACGGTAGGCCGCCAGCAGCGTGGCCACGTCGAGCGCGCCACCGGCCGCGAGCAGGCCCGGCGCCGGGTCGCCGGCGCCCCAGGCCCGATCGACCGACGGGAAGGGCTGGCCGGGTTCGAGCCAGGGTACGGGGCGGGGTCTTGTCATGTTGCAGCGGGAGTCTTGTTCGGGTAGTCGCAGCAGTCGGTCACGGCGCAGCGGTCGCAATGCGGCTTGCGCGCGGTGCAGACATAGCGCCCATGCAGGATCAGCCAGTGGTGCGCATGCTCCAGGTATTTTGCGGGGATGCGCTGGAGCAGCTTTTGCTCGACCTCCAGCGGGGTCTTGCCGGGGGCCAGCCCGGTGCGGTTGCCGAGCCGGAAGACATGGGTGTCGACCGCCATGGTCGGCTCGCCGAAGGCGACGTTGAGCACCACGTTGGCGGTCTTGCGGCCGACCCCGGGCAATTTTTCGAGTTCCTCGCGCGTGCGCGGCACCTGGCCGCCATGCTGGTCGAGCAGGATCTGGCAGGTCTGCAGCAGGTGCCTGGCCTTGCCGCGGTACAGGCCGATGGTCCTGATCTGCTCTTCCAGGCCCTCCTGGCCCAGCTCCAGCATCTGCTGCGGCGTATTGGCTATTCCGAACAGCCGGCGCGTGGCCTTGTTGACGCTGACGTCGGTGGCCTGCGCGCTCAGCAGCACGGCGCAGAGCAGCTCGAACGGACTCGTATACTCAAGCTCGGTCACGGGCCGCGGATTGGCCGCCTGCAAGGTGGCGAAGAAGCGCTCGATCTGTTCCTTTTTCATTCCACCGATTTTCCCATGAGCGCCTCCGCCGTCCGCTTCGCCGACCGACTCGACAAGGTCGAAACCTCCGCCATCCGCGAGCTGTTCAAGCTGTTGGGCAAGCCCGGCATCATCAGCTTTGCCGGGGGCTTCCCGGATGTGGCGCTGGTCGATGTCGACGGCATCCGCGCAGCTACCTTGGCCGCGCTGGAGCAGGAACCGGCCGGTGCCATGCAGTATGGCGCGACCGAGGGCTACGCGCCGCTGCGCGAGCAGCTCGCGAGCTTCATGCAGGCCAAGGGCGCGCAGGTGGCGCCCGAGCAGCTGATCGTGACCACCGGCAGCCAGCAGGCGCTCGACCTGCTGGGCAAGACGCTGATCTCGCCCGGCGACAAGGTCATCGTCGAGGGTCCGACCTTCCTGGCCACCATCCAGTGCTTCCGCCTCTACGGCGCCGAGCTGGTCAGCGCGCCGGTGGATGGCCAAGGCGTCGATGTCGAGCGGCTGGAACAGCTGATCGTCGAGCATCGCCCCAAGTTCGTCTACCTGATCCCGACCTTCGGCAACCCGAGCGGCGCCACGCTGACGCTGGAACGCCGCAAGCGCGTGCTCGAACTCGCCGTCAAGCGCCAGACGCTGATCGTCGAGGATGATCCCTACGGCGACCTGTATTTCGACGCGCCGCCGCCGCCCAGTCTGCTGGCGCTGAGCGCCGAGGTGCCGGGCAGCCGCGACTGCCTGGTGCATTGCGGCAGCTTGAGCAAGACGCTGTCGGCCGGCCTGCGCCTGGGCTGGATGGTCGCGCCGCCCGAGCTGCTGGCCAAGGCCGTGATGTGCAAGCAGTTCAGCGACGCCAACTCCAGTACCTTCGCGCAGGCCACCGCCGCCCAGTACCTCAAGTCCGGTCGCATGGCGGCCAACCTCGAAAAGGCGCGCGCCGTCTATGCCGAGCGGGCGCAGGCCCTGTGCGAGGGCCTGCGCGCCGAGCTGGGCGACGCGATCGAATTCGTCGCGCCGCAGGGCGGCCTGTTCGTCTGGGCGCGCCTGACCGGCGCGAATGGCAAGGTCACCGACGGCAACGAATTCTCGCGCCGCGCGATCGAGCAGGGCGTGGCCTTCGTGCCAGGCGCGCCCTTCTATTGCGAGCAGCCCGACCCGGCGACGCTGCGCCTGAGCTTCGCGACTTCGGACCTGGACAAGATCCGCGAGGGCGTCAGCCGCCTGGCGCGCGCGCTGTAAGCTGCGGCGCCAGCGCGTGGTAGCAGCGCAGCGCTGCCCAGGCGTCGTTGGCCGCGTAGAGCAGCTGCGATTCACTCAGGTCCAGCCGCGACCAGTTCGAGGTGGCGGCCTTCTTGGACTTGGCGAAGCGGCGCTCGAACAGCAGCGCGACCGCCGACTTGACGCCGATCTGCTGGCGATAGCCGCGCTGGCGGAAGTCGTGGCCGAGCTCGTGCACCCGAGCCGGCTCGATGCCGAGCTTGGACTGGATGCGCTTCTTGTCGTCGCCCAGGCCGAAACCGGCCTTGACCGCGCCCGGCCAGGCCAGCAGGGTGGCGACCTCGTCCCGGCAGTCCGGGTCGTGCAGCTGGAACACCCAGGCTTGCTCCAGCGTCGCGAGCTGCACCACATGGGGGCCGTCGGATGCCTCGCCGACCGTGAAGGTCGGCTTGGATTCGGTATCGAAGCCCCAGGCGCTGCTGGCGCGCAGGGCCAGGGCGGCGCGCTGCGCCTGCACCGGGGTGGAAATCAGTTCGATCCGTTCGAGTTCGAGTCGGTCGAAGGGGGCGAGCAGGTCGATCTGCTCCTTGCTGGGGGGGAGGGGGCGGCTTTTCATAGGGGTTGGCGCGCAGCATAACGCAACGCCGCTGGTCCGGGCGGGCGCCGGCCGACGCATAATCACGCTCCCGCAGCGCGTCCATTCGGCCCCGCTGCTAGCCATCAGGATAACCATGAAGAAAACATTCCCGCTCCAGATCGAAGGCAGGCACCCGGACCGCGTGCTCGACGCGCTCAAGCACGAACTGCGCAAGTACCTCAAGCGCGAACGCCGCCGCGACCTGCCCGCCGGCGTCGATTACTGGGACTTCGACTGCCGCTTCGGCCTGAGCCAGGACAGCGCCGAGACGGTGCACCTGTCCCAGCTGATCGGCAAGGTCGATGAAGCAGCCCAGGGCGGCGCGACCCAGGTCTATGTCGAGATCCTGGCCAAGCATGGCGTGCGCGGTGCCCGCGTCGCGTCCCAGGACGGCGATCTGGCCTGAGGCCTAGCTTGGATGCCGGCCGGCGCTGAGTCGGGCTGGCATCGGGCTCGATGCCTACTGAGTGGCTGACTGGCCGTTGGCCGATCCGCCTTCAGGCGCGTCCTGCCCAGTGCCGGCATCGCCCGCAGCAGCTGCCGCTGCGCGCAGCTTGTCCTTCTTGCTCGGGCGCTTGCCCTTGATGCCGCCGGTGCCCGGTGGCAGCTTGCCCGGTCGCGCTGGTTCGGCCGGGA
The DNA here is from genome assembly GCF_028687635.1 of Malikia sp. Classification (GTDB taxonomy): domain Bacteria; phylum Pseudomonadota; class Gammaproteobacteria; order Burkholderiales; family Burkholderiaceae_C; genus Malikia. The sequence goes on from NZ_JAQTZS010000002.1 coordinate 104,596, forward strand.
CGGCGGCGGCTTCCTCGAACCCCGAGGGCTCGAAGCTGGCGACCGTTGCCAGTTCGAGCTGCAGCGACTGGCGCTTCTGGATCAGGCGCCAGTGCGCGAACTGGTCCGCGCTCACGAAGCTGACGGCCAGTCCGCTGGCGCCGGCCCGTCCGGTGCGGCCGATCCGGTGCAGGTAGTCCACCGCCGAGCGCGGCAGGTCGTAGTTGACCACCACCGGCAGGCCTTCGATGTCGATGCCGCGCGCGGCCAGGTCGGTCGTGACCAGGATGTCCCAGCGGCCGGACTTGAATTCGTCCAGCACCTGGCGCCGACCGCCCTGGCTCAGGCCCCCGTGGAAGGCGGTCGCGTAGACCCCGTTCTTGTAGAGCTTGTTGGCGACATGCTCGGCCGCGTACTGGCTGGCGACGAAGACCAGCGCCTGCTTCCAGCCCTGCTCCTTGGCCAGATGGCGCAGCAGCGTGGTGCGCTTGTCGGCATCGACCGCGATCGCCTGCTGTTCGATGGTCAGCGGCGCCTGCACCTCGGCCTCGATCCGGATCCGTACCGGCTCGCGCAGCAGCGCGTCGGCCAGTCCCTGCACCCCAGCCGGGAAGGTGGCCGAGAACAGCAGGTTCTGCCGCCGGGCTGGCAGTTGCTTGAGCACACGGTCGAGCTCATCGGCAAAGCCGAGATCGAGCAGGCGGTCGGCCTCGTCGAGCACCAGCTGGCGCACCTGGTCGAGCTGCAGGCCGTTGTGTTCGATGACGTCGAGCAGCCGGCCAGGCGTGGCGACCACCAGGTCGGCACCGCCGCGCAGGGCCAGCAGCTGCGGGTTGATCGAGACGCCGCCATAGAGCGCCTGCACCTTGAGCACTTGCCGCGCGCTGCCGGCCTGGCGCGCGGCCAGGTCCCGCAGCAGTTCGCCGACTTGCAGCGCGAGTTCGCGCGTGGGCACCAGCACCAGCGCGCGCAGCTGGCGCCGGTAGCCGCCGATGGGCTGGCTGGCCAGCCCGTGCAGCACGGGCAGGGCGTAGGCGGCGGTCTTGCCGGAGCCGGTCTGGGCCTGGGCCTGGACATCGGCGCCGCGCAGGATGGCGGGAATCGCCTCGGCCTGGACCGGGGTGGGCGTGGAGAAACCGAGCTCGCGGGTGGCGTTAATCAGCGCGGAGGACAGACCGAGGGAGGCAAATGACATGGGGTGGGAGTGTAGGGCCTGCGGTGCCAAGGCGGCTCAGGCCAGGACTTCCAGCAGGCGGTCGAGGCCGCCCTCGTTGATCGCGACCATGGCCTGCTCGCGCACCTTGGGCTTGGCGTGGTAAGCCACCGACAGGCCGGCCGCGCCCATCATCGGCAGGTCGTTGGCGCCGTCGCCCATGGCGATGCATTGCCCGGGCGTGATGCCCAGCAGCGAGGCCACTTCCAGCATCGTGCGGCGCTTCTCGGCGCCGTCGCAGATGTCGCCCCAGCATTGCTCGATCATGCGCCCGGTCAACACATCGTGCTCGATTTCGAGCCGGTTGGAACGCGCGAAGTCGATGTTGAGCCGCGCCTTGACGCGGTCGGCGAAATAGGTGAAGCCGCCCGAGACCAGCAGCACCTTCAGGCCGGCGGCCTGGCAGGCGGCGATCAGCTCTTGCGCGCCAGGGTTGATCTGGAGTCGCTCGGCATGGACGCGCTCCATGTCGGCCACGGTCACGCCCTTGAGCAGCGCGACGCGCCGGCGCAGGCTGTCCTTGAAGTCGGTGATCTCGCCGCGCATGGCGGCCTCGGTAATGGCGGCGACCTCGGCCTTGCGGCCGACCGCGTCGGCGATCTCGTCGACGCATTCGATGCTGATCAGCGTCGAGTCCATGTCGAAGGCGATCAGCTTGAAGTCGGACAGCTTGAGCGGGGCGCTGAAGTGCTGGATCACGAGGCCGGGGGCGAATTCGGTGGCGGTGGTCATGGGGTGGTCTTGATAATGGTAGGGTTGATTTCGCCGATCAGCTGGCTGAGCTTGTCGCCGTTGATCTTGGTCTTGTAGCTGACGGGTATGCCTTGGGCCTGCAGTGCTTGAAAGAAGCGCTCGGCGCTGCGGATTTTCCAGTGTTCCTTTTCGGGGATGTCAGTTGGGCTGTCGTAGCCCTTGGTTTCCACCACCAGGTACAGCGCTTGCGTCATGCCCTTGGTCTGGACGGCATAGGCGAAATCCGGGTTGTAGTGGCCGGCCGGCGTCGGGATATTGATCTTGGGCAGCTTGGCAAAAACCGTCACCTGCTGCTGGTTCGACTCATCGACCGTGTCGCGTTCGATCTGGCTGTCCACCGGCATGAAGTCGTCCTGATAGAGCGATCGGGCGCGCACCTGTTGGTTCAGCATGGCGTGCGTTTCCGTGCCACACAGCGAGACCGGGATGGTCTTGAGCAGCTGGCCGCTGTTGTCGGTCAGCGAGGTCTTGACGCGAATCTCGCGCAACTCGTAGCTGACCCGGTGGATCAGCAGCTCATGAACGCAGCGCAGCATCAGGTCGCGCAGCGTGACGAGGGCGCGATTCTCGTTGTGCCGGATCTGGTCGAATTTGGACTTGGGCATGCGGCGCAGAATCTCGCCCACCGTATGCAGTGACAGCCGAGTCTGGTTGGCCAACTCCCGCACGAAACTCGACAGCGTGTAGACCGAGTGCGGTTTGATCTGGTACTGCTGCGTGGTGTCTTGCACCTGGTGCAGCGTCTCGACCTGCGTGGTGCGCGTGACGCTCAGGCTCAAGGGCCGCATCTCGAAGCCGTGCTCGATGCGCTGCAGGATGTTCTGGATCAGTGGCTCTGTTTCCAGCTCGTAGTGCAGCACTGCGTCGCGGTTCAGGTTGTCCCACAGTTGCTTGAATTGCTGGAACTGACCCGCATGCAGTGTCAGCGTGGGCTTGAGCTTGTCCTGCTTGGACTTGATCTGGCCCGAGCCTTCGTAATAGGCGTCCAGATAAGCCAGCATGGCTTGTGCATGGCTGGAGTCCAGTCCGGCAATGCCCTGCAAGGCCGCGCTGATGCCGGGGCGCAGGCCCTGATAGGCTGGCCGCTCCAGCAGCAGCGTGGCCTGACCGCTGATGTCGTCCAGTGCGATGACCTGCAGGGTGGCCAGTGCGTCCAGCACCCGCTGGGCCACCCGCGTGCTCGGTGCGATGCCGTTGTTGACCAGCACGCTGTCGTCGAATGTCCGGCTCACTTGTTGCACGCTGTGCGCGCTGATCTCGCTCTGGATCGCGGCGACGAAATCGCCCTCGCTGGCGGGCACCACCACCACCAGGTCGTTGATCTCGTCGAACGCCGCGTCATCGGGTTGCACCCGTTCGAGCTGCTGGTTGACCGCCAGCCGCAGGCCGCACCCGATCTGCTGCAGCTTGGTGATCCTGGACTGGCTGGGCGCCAGCTTGCACAACGTGAAGACGTTGGGGTTGTCCCAGCCCTCCTGCAAGGCCCACATCGAGAAGATGAAGCGCAGATCGGTGTCGAAGGACAGCAGCTTTTCCTTTTCCTGCAGGATCAGCTTGATGGCTTCCTCCTCGCCCTTTTCGCTGTGCGAGCGCGCGAAATAGCCCTTGTGCACGCGGCCGATGTCGTCCTGCGTGCGCTCCAGGTAGGCGCGGTAGCCGGGGTCGAGATCGTCGTGGGCCAGGGTCTCGGTCAGCTGCTGGCGGTAGTGGCGCTCGAAGGCCTCGCGCACTGTGGCGGGCTTGCCGCCCTCGGGCAGGTACTTGGCCACCGAATCGATGAAGAACAGGCTCAGCGACTTGATGCCGCGCTTGAACAGGGCTTGCTCGCGCTCGAAGTGGTTGCCGATGCTGCGCTGGATGATCAAGGACTGCAGGTCATCGGCCAGCATGCTGTAGGAGCTGGGCTCGCCGAGCAGGATCGAGAAACCGTTGCTGAACAGCAGTTCCTTGGTGGTGACGTTTTCCACCACATGGCCGTCGAAAAAGCCGATGCCGGTCTTTTCGCCCAGGTTGTCCTTCTTGCGCAGTTCGACCGTGGCGGCCTTGCCGGCCAGGGTCTGGTAGCTGACATGGGCGGTGCGTTCCTTGGCGCTACCTGTGACCTGCTGCAGGCACAGCAGCTGGTCGCTGTCGGCGGCGCTGCCCACCTGATCGACGGTGATGCCCTTGACCAGACGCTGGCGGAAGGCTTCCAGGCTGTCGAGGGTGTGGATCAGGTTCCTGAACTCGTCGTTCTTGAAGGTGGCGCCAAAGCGGAGCGTGAACAGCGGGTCGAACTTGGCCAGGTATTCCTGCGTCTGCCTGCCCTCGAAGCGGTGCGGCTCGTCGATGATCAGCACCGGCCGGATCGCGGCCAGCGCTTCCATGTAGCTCCTGGCGTGGCCGAACAGGTTGGCCTCGACCCCGCGCTTGTTGATGAGCCTGCTGTCGCCAGCGAACGACTGGTAGGTCGCCACCATGACCGAAATGCCGTGGTTGGCCGCGTGGATGAAGCCCTTGACCGTCTTGTCGGAGTAGTTGAAGACGTTGATCTTCTGGTTGTCGTACTCCTTGGCGAAGAAGGCGGCCGTGCTTTGCAGGCTTTTCAGCGTGCCCTGGCGGATCGCGTTGCTGGGCACCAGCACGATGAACTTGGACAGCCGGTGCTGCTGGTGCAGCTTGTGGAGGGTCTCGATGAAGGTGAAGGTCTTGCCGGTGCCGGTTTCCATCAGCACGTCGAGCGACAGCGTCGGCGTGGCGCTTGATGCCACCTGCACCGCGCCGGCGCTGATGCGCTTGGCCGCGCGCACCCGCTCGATGTTGGCCTTGAGCGTCTTGTGCGCCTGGGCCGGCATGAAGACGGGGTTGGCCTGCACCCCGACCGGCGAGACGAAGTTCACGTCGGTGAAGACTTCGGCGATGGCTTCGACCGCCTGCGCCTGGTGCGCCAGGCGCACATACTGGAATTGAGCCGCCATGCCGTTCAGCCCCGCAGGTGCAGCGCGTTGTCGGCCAGGCCGAGCGATTCGGCCAGGGTCTTGAGGCCCAGCAGGAAGTTGTCGTCGCTGATCCAGGGCGCATAGACCGTCAGATGCTGCACTGGCTGGACAGCGGCCCGCAGCCCGCGCAGCAGGTCGGTCAGCTCGGTCAGCGGCATGGACCTTACCAGGATGGCGACATCGGCGGCGAGGTAGAGCGCCTCATCGACGATGGTTTGCAGCCGGGTGGTCAGCGGCAGGCCCTCGGCCAGCAGCAGGTTATGGAGCACGCGGTCGAGTTGCGCGGGCTGGGGCGTCGCGATGCGGGTTTGATAGGCGAGCAGATCGTCCTGTGTCGCCTCGTGCAGGGGTTTTTGCAGGATCAGCGCGTCGGGGTCATCGACCAGCTCGAAAACGCGAAAGCCGGTGTCCAGTGCGGGGATTTCGGTGGCCAGCAATTCGCCTTGCGCCTGGACCTGGGCCGCGCGCTCGGCTTGCAGCTTGGCGCCGGCGCGGCGGATGCGCTCGGCGGTGATCTCGAAGATCGTCGCCTCGGGCTTGCCCAGCGTTTCGGTGACGAAGGCATGGGCTTCCTTCTGCTTCTTCGGGTCGATAGCCTGCGGGATCTGCACCAGGATGAACTGGCGGTTGCCGCCGTCCTCGGCGTTCAGGCGCATGACGGCCTCGGCCGTGGTGCCGCTGCCGGCGAAGAAGTCCAGCACCAGGTCAGCGCGGCCCGTCGTCAGCTGGATCAGCTCCGACAGCACGTCGGCGTTCTTCGGGAACGGAAAGCAGCCCTTGCCGATCAGGGCTTCGAGCGCCAGTGTCGCCGAGCGGCCGTCGCGGTAGAACACCGAGGAATAGGGCTCGCTGTCGATCTCGGCCAGATAGCTCTTGCGGGTCGGGATCGTGGTTTCGTCGGCGCCGAAATGGATGCGCGGCGGTTGCTGCGACAGCGCCCAGCGGGTCTTTTCCTCGTCCCAGCGCCAGCCCGTCGAGGGCTTCTTGCACGGCAGGCCCGTGACCGGGTGCGGGATGTCATGCCGGGGGCGCGAGGCGCGGCCGTCGTCCGGCCCGGCGAAATTGTCAGCGAAGTACAGGCCGCGATCGTCCGACCAGGTGTAATGCTTGTGCGCCTTGCGCGGGTCGGTGGCCGGCAGCGAGCGGAACCAGGCCATCATCGCGGCGCGAATGGCATCATGGTCGTTGGCATGCGCGGCTTTCAGCGTTTCGTATTGGGCCAGCACCGCGTCGGCGCCTTCCTTGGGGCGTCGCCATTGGCCGTTGTCCAGCGCAGCCGCCTTGTCGTTCACGTAGCACAGGATGTATTCGTGCACGGTCGAGATCAGCTTGGTGTCGCCTTTCTTCGAGCGCTGCCAGACCACGTTGGCGACGAAGTTCTCCTCGCCGAACACCTCGTCGCACAGCAGCTTCAATGGCGCCTGCTCGTTGTCGTCGATCGAGATGAAGATCACCCCGTCGTCGCGCAGCAGGTCCTTGGCCAGCAGCAGGCGCGGGTACATGAAGCTGAGCCAGCCGCTGTGGGTGCGCGCGCCGTAGATGTTCTTGATGTAGTCCACGCTGTCGGCGCCGTAGCCCAGTTGCGCCAGCACCTCGCCCTGCCTGGCTGAAAAGTCGTCGCGGTAGATGAAGGCGTCGCTTTGCGTGTTGTAGGGCGGGTCGATGTAGATCAGCTTGACCTGGCCGAAATAGCTTTGGCGCAGCAGCCGCAGCGCGTCGAGGTTGTCGCCCTTGAGCAGCAGGTTGCCGGTGTCGGCCCAGTGGACGCTGTCGCCGGCCAGCGGCTTGACGATCTTCTGCGCCGGCACGAAGGCGCTGTGGTAGGCCTCGCGCTTGCCGACCCAGCGCAGCTCGTAGCCGTCTTCCTCGACCCGGATGCCGGCCGGGTTGGCTGGATCGAGCGCGAGCTGCAGCAGCGCGGCATTGACGCGCACCCGGCCGTCGGCATCGACCTCGACCGCCTGGGGAAAAAGCTGGCGCAGCGCTTCGAGCTTGTGCGCGGCGGGGCTGGGGGTATTGAGCAAGGTATTGGCTGGCATGGGGGCGTCATTCTGCATCAAACGAAAACGATGGTGTCGCTGTAGCGGGCCACATTGGTGTCATGGGTCAGCAGGCGCATGGGCTCGGTCAAGGCCTGTGCCACCAGCAGGCGGTCGAAGGGGTCCTGGTGGTGGGCGGGGAGGTCTTCTACCGCCAAGGTGTGTTCGGGTTCGATCGACAGGATGCGGTAGCCGGCACGCTGGAAGTAGTCCAGCGCCTCGCGGGCCGACACGGGCATGTCGCCACGTCCCAGGCTGTGTTTGATGGCGATTTCCCACAGACTGACGGCGCTGACCCAGACGGTGCTGCGCGGGTTGCTGATCCAGTCGCGCGCCGGGCGGGTCAGGCTGGGATGATCCGCTATGGCCCAAAGCGCGATGTGGGAGGTCCAGAATCGTTGCGAAAACACGGGTGGCATGCTGAAAAACCCGGACAATGGCTGCCCAATCGTCGTGAGCGCCACCCTGGAATGTCCAAATGGAAATTAAAGTAGATTTTCTCGATAAATTTCGTCTTCAAGCCAAGTTCGATGACTTCACCGTAGTGGCGGATCAACCCATCCGCTACAAGGGCGATGGCTCGGCGCCTGGGCCGTTCGATTACTTTCTGGCTTCATCGGCCTTGTGTGCGGCATACTTTGTGAAGTTGTACTGCGTCAATCGCAATATTTCTACCGACAATATCCGTCTGTCACAGAACAATATTGTTGATCCGGAAGATCGCTACAAGCAGATTTTCAAGATTCAGGTCGAGTTGCCGGCGGACCTGTCCGACAAGGACCGACAAGGCATCTTGCGCTCCATCGAACGTTGCACGGTCAAGAAAGTGGTGCAAACCGGACCGGAATTCGTGATCGAAGAGGTGGAGAGTCTGGATGCCGATGCGCAGGCCTTGCTGATGCTGAATCCGGCCGCTGAATCAAGCACCTACATCACCGGAAAGGACTTGCCGCTGGAGCAGACCATTGCCAATATGTCGGGCGTCTTGGCGGGATTGGGCATCAAGATTGAGATCGCTTCGTGGCGCAATATTGTTCCTCATGTGTGGTCGCTGCATGTCCGTGATGCGTACTCGCCCATGTGCTTCACCAATGGCAAGGGGTCAAGCAAGGAAAGCGCGTTGGCGTCGGCGTTGGGTGAATATATCGAGCGCCTGAGCTGCAATCATTTCTATAATGATCAGTTCTGGGGCGAAGACATTGCCAATGCGGAATTTGTGCATTACCCGAATGAACGCTGGTTCAAGCCTGGCCGCAAAGATGCCCTGCCGGCTGGAATCCTCGATGAGTACTGCCTGAAAATTTACAACCCCGACGGCGATTTGCGTGGCTCGCACCTCTATGACACCAATTCTGGCAATGTGGAGCGTGGCATTTGTTCCCTGCCTTATGTGCGCCAGTCGGACGGCCAGGTGGTCTATTTTCCGTCCAATCTGATCGATAACCTGTTTCTCAGCAACGGCATGAGTGCCGGCAATACGCTGGTCGAAGCGCAGGTGCAATGCCTGTCGGAAATTTTTGAGCGGGCGGTGAAACGCGAAATCATCGAGGGTGAAATCGCTCTGCCGGATGTGCCGCACGGGGTGCTGGAGAAATTCCCCGGCATTCTAGCCGGCATTCAAGGCTTGGAGGCGCAAGGCTTTCCGGTGCTGGTGAAGGATGCCTCGCTGGGCGGAATTTACCCAGTGATGTGCGTTACCTTGATGAATCCGCGCACGGGTGGCGTGTTTGCCTCGTTCGGGGCGCACCCCAGCCTGGAGGTGGCGCTGGAGCGCAGCCTGACGGAGTTGCTGCAGGGGCGCAGTTTTGAAGGATTGAACGACTTGCCTCGGCCCACCTTTGAAAGTCATGCCGTCACGGAGCCGAACAACTTTGTCGAGCACTTCATCGATTCCAGCGGCGTGGTGTCGTGGCGCTTCTTCAGTGCCAAGTCCGACTTCGATTTTGTCGAGTGGGATTTTTCCGGCCAGGGTGAGAACTCCAATGCTGAGGAAGCCGAGACCTTGTTCGGAATCCTCAAGGGCATGGGGAAGGAATCCTACATGGCGGTGTACGACCAATTGGGCGCCATCGCATGCCGAATTCTGGTTCCGGGTTATTCGGAAATTTACCCGGTGGAGGATTTGATCTGGGACAACACCAACAAGGCGCTGTTGTTCCGTGCCGATATCCTGAACCTGCATGGCCTGGATGATGCCAGCCTGGAGGCGCTGCTTGAGCGCCTGGAAGACAGCGAGCTGGACAATTACACCGACATCATCACCTTGATCGGCATCGAGTTTGACGAGAACACGGCCTGGGGGCAGCTCACCATACTTGAGCTGAAGCTGTTGATTCACCTCGCCTTGCAGCAGTTCGAGGCGGCACAAGAGCTGACGGAAACCTTCCTGCAGTACAACGACAACACCGTCGAGCGTGGCCTGTTTTATCAGGCCTTGAATGTGGTGCTGGAGGTGGTGCTGGACGATGACTTGGAGCTGGCCGATTACGAAGCCAATTTCCGTCGCATGTTTGGCAACCCGTGCATGGACGCGGTGCTGGGGTCGGTGGACGGCAGCGTGCGCTTCCACGGCTTGACGCCCACCAGCATGAAGCTGGAGGGGCTCGACAGGCACCAGCGCCTCATCGACAGTTACAAGAAACTGCATGTGGCGCGGGCCACGTTGCTGTCATGGGTCAGCAGGCGCATCGGCTCGGTCAAGGCCTGCGCCACCAGCAGGCGGTCAAACGGGTCCTGGTGGTGGGGCGGGAGGTCGGCTAGCGCCAGGGTGTGTTCGGGTTCTATGGACAAGATGCGGTAGCCGGCACGCTGGAAGTAGTCCAGCGCCTCGCGGGCCGATACCGGCATGTCGCCACGTCCCAGGCTGTGCTTGATGGCGATTTCCCACAGGCTGACGACACTGACCCAGACCGTGCTGCGCGGATTGCTGATCCAGTCGCGCGCCGGGTGGGTCAGGCTGGGATGGTCCGTGATGGCCCAAAGCGCGATGTGGGTGTCGAGCAGCAGGTTCATGCCTGGCCCAGGAACAGGCGAGCCACTTCGTCGTTGTGGTCGTCGATGCTGTCTGGCATCTGGAATGCGCCCTTGGCGACGCCCAGGCGCTGGCTGGCTGCCGTGGTTTCGATCGGCACCAGCTTGGCGGCGGGTCTGCCATTGCGGGCAATGATGATTTCGCGCTCAGCCCCTTGCTCGATCGCCTCGACCAGACGTGACAGATTGGACTTGGCTTGCAGCATGTTGACGGCGTGCATGGGTGTTCCTTAGTTTGGCTAAGTCTAGCTAATTCGGTTCAACTTGTCTAGTTGGATATTTATATCTAAAATGACGATACTTTAGCGGTCATGCTTCCGCTGGAAGACTACCAGGCCGTGCAGGACACGACCGGTCTTTGCCGATGTCGCCAGGACCGCGAGATGGTCGAGCGCATCAACAAGTTGGGAGGTTCAGCCGTCGCTCGGTCTAGTGTCCGGTTCGCAGCGAGAACGGTCGTCGGCTCAGGTCGGTTGGCTGACCGGTACCGGCCAGAAGCGGACCTCGTCGAGAAGGCCAGGAAGCAAACAGTGGGCCACATCGAGCGTATGATTTTTATCATCAAGCGGTCTGGGGTTATTCGGCAAGCACCCGAGTTATGGCGAAAAACTGTCGCCCTATATCAAAGTTGGGCCACAAAAACTCGCACGGGAAGGTTAATTCCGATGTTTTTCTGGGAGAGAAAATGAAAAAGTGTTTCGTATTCTTGGCCGTCGCCACATCTTTGGCCGGTACCTGCTATGCACAAGACAAGCCAACGACGAAGAAAGAACAGCAGGCTAGGCAGAAGCAAACAAAGGTGCAACCTGCTCCAGCTGCTCAGGTCAAACAAGAGCAGAAGAAGCTTCCAATTGTGAAGTTCTCAATGGGGATGCTTGAAAGCGGACGCATTGATCCGGGATATATGGGAACCCCGGCTATGGTAGCGATTGATGCACTAGAAAAGATGACTAGCGTCAAGAAGGGCGAGTTTGAATCAACCGCCGACTACAACACCAGAAGATCGGCAGCACTTGCAGGAAAATTTTTTGGTGATTCTAGTATCGACGATGTTTTTGCTTTTGTGGCGCCAACATCCAAGGGTGGGAAATATAGCAGTGGTCTGCGATACGAGTTCAATGCAGATACTGGTGATGTAAATTTATATGTGCTTCCCGCTTCGTCGAAATACATGACCCTGAATGGAATCGGTGCGCCAGACTATACCACCAATCGACGCGAAGGCAAGGGATTAGACCAATTTGAGTTAAGCACAAAGATTGAGTCGAATAGAACTTATCAGGGTGGTAATGCTTATGGCGCGACTGTTACGGTAGAGAAGACACGTATGTCGAGGGTTGGAATTGCAGCAAACCGACTTCATTTTTTGAGCTTCGAGCGCGATTGGACCTATTCGAATCCGACGATTGCTAGTCAATTTAAGATGGAGAACTCTCGAGCAGCGAAAGAGTTGCCAGCGCTGAAGGCATTGATTGTTATGAAGCTGGCCGATCCCTATATTCTTTACAACTTCAAACATGTAGAGCCAAAGCGTGATAACCCGGTTGATATTTCCGTGCAAGAGAAATTTTTTGCAGGTGACGTGATTGGGATCGTCTTCTACTCTGGTCTGACTGGTGAAATATTCGCTCGACTGCCAGAAACTTTTGGTAAGCCAGCGCCCAAGTTGGAGTCAGTGCCCGAAGATAAGCTGGTTAGTCAGTGAGGTTTGACGTAGCGAACGATCTGAGAGATTCAAGAAAGCGGATCGAATTTTTCTTTTTCTATGACCATAGAAATCAACAGATTGCCGAGAGCTTTATATAGAGGCTTGTAGATAAGCTACGCCCTTCGAAGATATATAACTACAGGCTTTGGATGGACTCTGGAATAATCCTCGGTGAGGAGTGGGAAAAGAAAACCAGGTTCTCAGGCAGCGTGATGGCGCCTGTTAAAATGAAAAAACTTGTGTGCAATCCTGAATTCGTTTTTTCGTGACCCGAAATCTGGCCCGGTGTATTGATTTAATTGCAAAATTGTGCATCCAATCTCTTCACCCAATCGATCATGCCGCGCTTCAAAGGGATCTGGACTGAAAGTCCATCGCAAATTATTGATCTGGAAAAAGAAAAAACTTGTATACAATGAAATCCGGCAAGCCATAATCTTTAGCACAACCCCGCACAGCTTTCGGACTGGCCGGTTTTATTTTTGGGAAAAATTAGTCCCTCCAGCCAAAATCTCAGGGACTTCCCTCTTCGTCGTAGTCATCGTGGCTTGAATAGGAGCCAAATTGACTTCCATCCCGGAACGATCCACCCCAATGGCGTTTGGCGTCCATGGTCTGCTCGTTTCCAGAAATTTCGCGCAAGACGCCGTTATCGTATAGACCTCTCATGGTCGCCAGCATCGCGCTTTCGATAGAGCCGTCATCTTCTCCTCTGAAAATCTTTTTGGATGCTGGCCTTTTTATTTTTATCGGATCATTTGAAATAAATTTCCCAGACCGAATTGGTTCCGACTTCTTCCCTGGGCGCTGAACAATGCTTTTCGATCCGCTTGCGCTTTCTGACTTGAAGGCGGCATGAAACAGGTAGTCGTTGTGTATGGTGCAAAGGTGATCGATGGCTTGCCTTCTTTTGTTGAACGCTTCATTGCAAACTTTGCAAACGTGTGGCTTGTCAGCCTGCATTTTTGAAAGCTCATCCATTTTCTCCGGATGGTAGCTCTTGATGTGCCTTTGCAGCCGGACTATGGGCGGATCGTTGCAAAACGGGCATTGCTTTAGATTGATTTCAATAAAACTAGGAGCGATTCTACGAATGGCGTAACGAATTTGTTCCGGTGTGGTGACGGGCGCGCTCTCTGGAGGGTGCGATTCTCTTTGTTTTTTATCCGGCGGGACGGTGGATCTAAGCTGATTCGATTTTTTAAGGATCTGAGATGCCGGGAATGAGCACTTGTGCTGCAATATGTTGGAAAAAAATTGATCGCACCGGATGCAGCGAATCAGCTGATAGCCATATTTTTTTTTGCTTGTGGCTGTTTTGTTTTTTTTGCGAAGAGATATTCGCGATCGACTTGATTTTGGCGGCCGCAGCAATAAGCGATCTTTCTGCGCTTTTGCCATTAATTTTCCGATCACGGATCGACTCTTTTTTCACATCCTCAACCGTTCTTGAGGCTCGGTATCCGGTTCCATCGCACCACCGGCAGTTTTCGTTGTCGCCTTTGCAGGTGCAGGGTATGGTTTCCATTTTTGATCACTTTAATCCAAGAATACTATTGAGATGGCAATTCTTAACTCGAACGTGTAGTCTATCCCAATGAATAAGATCGACGCTCGAAAGCTTTCCCGGGATGCATTCAAGGCCCTGCGCGGCTAGGCCATATCATTACATACAAGTTTTTTCTCTTTTCTGCTCAATGACTTGTGATGGATTTTCAGTCCAAATTCCCCGCTTCGCGGAGGATTTCGGCGGCTTCGACAGCGCGCCGCAGGTCGTGCATCCCTTGCCATAGGGTCTTGACCCCGGGCTCGCCGTCGCCCTTGCGCCCGATGAAGCCACCGAGCATCGCGATCAGGCGCACGACTTCGTTGTGAACCGCTGGAAAAGATGTGTGTCATGCAATGCGTAGAGGGGCCGCTTTCTCGATACGCGACGGTCCGGATTGGGTCGAAACCTGCCGGTCGCGACGAAGTTTTTTCTGACTGCTCCCAGCCTCAAGCGGACCTTTCATCCACACGACTTATTGCGCACATGACCTCCCCCTTCTCAGAGGGCAGCCACATGAGCCCCTCTGTCAAACCTTGACCGCCACCTCGGCCACCACCGGCTGCCCCAGCGACCGCAACACATCCCGCACCAGCTGCGCCCGGTCCTTCGGCTCGGCCAGCGCGCGCTCGATGCGCAGCTTGTCGTTGCCAGCCAACTTGATGTGGCGGTTCTTCTGCACCAGCTCGATGATCTTCATCGGGTCGATCGGCGGATTCGGGCGGAAGGTGATCAGGATCACGCCCGGCGTCGCGTCGACCTTCTGCACGCCGTAGGGCTGGCTCAGCACGCGCAGGCGGTGCACATCGATCAGGGTCTGGGCCTGGGCGGGCAGCTTGCCGAAGCGGTCGACGAGTTCCTCCAGCAGCCGGTCGACCTGCTCGCCGGTCTTGGCGGTCGCGAGCTTCTTGTAGAAGCTCAGGCGCAGGTGCACGTCGCCGCAGTAGTCGTCGGGCAGCAAGGCCGGCGCATGCAGGTTGATGTCGGTCGTGACGTTGAGCGGATTGAGCAGGTCGGGTTCGCGCCCGGCCTTGAGTGACGCCACCGCCTCGGACAGCATCTCGTTGTAGAGCTGGAAGCCGACTTCGAGCATGTTGCCGCTCTGGTTCTCGCCCAGCACCTCGCCCGCGCCACGGATTTCGAGGTCGTGCATCGCGAGGTAGAAGCCGCTGCCGAGTTCCTCCATCTGCTGGATCGCGTCCAGGCGCTGCTGGGCCTGCTTGGTCAGGCTCTCGATGTCGGGCACCAGCAGGTAGGCGTAGGCCTGGTGGTGGCTGCGCCCGACCCGGCCGCGCAACTGGTGCAGCTGCGCCAGGCCGAACTTGTCGGCGCGCGCCATGATGATGGTGTTGGCGGTCGGCACGTCGATGCCGGTCTCGATGATGGTCGAGCACAGCAGCAGGTTGAAGCGCTGGGCCACGAAGTCGCGCATCACGCGCTCCAGCTCGCGCTCGGGCATCTGGCCGTGGGCGATCGCGATCCGCGCCTCGGGCAGGATTTCTTCCAGCATCTGGCGGCGGTTCTCGATCGTGTCAACCTCGTTGTGCAGGAAATAGACCTGGCCGCCGCGCTTCAGTTCGCGCAGCACCGCCTCGCGGATCACGCCCTTGCTCTCGCTGCGCACGAAGGTCTTGATGGCCAGCCGGCGCTGCGGCGCGGTGGCGATCACGCTCAGGTCGCGCAGGCCTTCCAGCGCCATGCCCAGGGTGCGCGGGATTGGGGTGGCGGTCAGGGTCAGCACGTCGACCTCGGCGCGCAGCGCCTTCATCTGCTCCTTGTGGCGCACGCCAAAGCGGTGTTCCTCGTCGATGATCAGCAGGCCCAGGTTCTTGAACCGGGTCTTTTCCGACAGCAGCTTGTGGGTGCCGACCACGATGTCGAGCGTGCCGTCGGCCACGCCCTTCAAGGCCGCGTTGATCTCCTTGGTGGTGCGAAAGCGGCTCATCTCGGCGATCTTGATCGGCCACTTGGCGAAGCGGTCGACCAGGGTCTGGTAATGCTGCTCGGCCAGCAGCGTGGTCGGCGCCAGGAAGGCGACCTGCTTGCCGCCCGTGACCGCGACGAAGGCCGCGCGCAGGGCGACCTCGGTCTTGCCAAAGCCCACGTCGCCGCAGACGAGACGGTCCATCGGCTGCGGGCTGATCATGTCCTGGATCACCGCGTGGATGGCGGCGTTCTGGTCGGCGGTCTCCTCGAAGCCGAAGTCGTTGGCGAACTGCTCGTAGTCGTGCGGCGAGTAGCGGAAGGCGTGGCCTTCGCGCGCGGCGCGGCGGGCGTAGATGTTGAGCAGCTCGGCGGCGGCGTCGCGTACCTGTTCGGCGGCGCGGCGCCTGGCCTTTTCCCACTGGCCCGAGCCCAGCCGGTGCAGCGGCGCCTCGTCGGCCGAGACGCCGGTGTAGCGCCCGATCAGCTGCAGCTGGCTGACCGGCACATAAAGCGTCGCCTGGTTGGCGTATTCCAGGTGCAGGAATTCCTGCAGCGCGGGGCTGCCGTCGGCGTTCTTCTCGCCCAGGTCCATGTGGATCAGGCCCCGGTAGCGCCCGATGCCATGCGCGCTGTGCACCACCGGATCGCCGATGTTGAGCTCGGACAGGTCCTTGATCAGCGCCTCGACGTCGCTGACCTGTTCCTGCTTGCGTCGGCGGCGCGTGGTCGGGCCGGCCGCGAACAGTTCGGTCTCGGTGACGAAGGCGATGCTGCCCTCGACCCAGGCGAAGCCGCTGGCGAGCGCGGCGGTGGCGATGCCGACGGGCTCGTCGCTGGCCTGGAACTCGGCCAGGCTGTCGAAGGCCGGCGGGCTGACACCGCTGGCACGCAGGAAGTCGAGCAGGCTCTCGCGCCGGCCGTCGCTCTCGGCCAGCAGCAGCACGCGGTCGCTGCTGGCGCGGACATGGGCCTGCAGCTTGGCCAGCGGGTCGTCGGCGCCGCGCTGCGCGCCCAGATCGGGCAGGGCCTCGATCCTGTGGCTCCAGGCGCTGTGCTCGACATCCTGGCTGCCGGGCCGCAGTGCCAGCTGCCTGTGCGGCTTGGCCACCGCGTAGAAGCCCTCGGCGTCGAGGAACAGGGTCTCGGGCGGCAGGGCGGGGCGATCCGGGTCGCCCTGGACCAGGCGGTAGCGCTCGCGCGTGTCCTGCCAGAAGCGCTGGAAGGCCGGCTCCAGCTCGCCATGCAGCACCAGCGTGGCGTCCGCGCCGAGGTAGTCGAACACGGTCGCGGTCTGCTCGAAGAACAGCGGCAGGTAGTACTCGATGCCGGCGGTCGCGACGCCGTTGCCGATGTCCTTGTAGATCCGGCTCTTGGTCGGGTCGCCTTCGAGCAGTTCGCGCCAGCGGTTGCGAAAACGTGCCCGCGCGGCGTCGTCCATCGGGAACTCGCGCCCGGGCAGCAGCCGCACCTCGGGCACCGGGTACAGGCTGCGCTGGCTGTCGGGGTCGAAGGTGCGGATCGAGTCGATCTCGTCGTCGAACAGGTCGACCCGGTAGGGCACCAGCGAGCCCATCGGGAACAGGTCGATCAGGCCGCCGCGCACCGCGTACTCGCCCGGGCTCACGACCTGGGTCACATGCTGGTAGCCCGCCAGCGTCAGCTGGGCCTTGAACCTGGCCTCGTCGAGCTTTTGCCTGACCTTGAACTCGAAGGTGTAGCCGGCCAGGAAGGCAGGTGGCGCCAGCCGGTACAGCGCGGTGGTGGCCGGCACGATCACGACGTCGGCGCCTTGCTGCTGGTCGCGCTGCTGGATGCGCCACAGGGTGGCGAGCCGCTCGCTGATCAGGTCCTGGTGCGGCGAGAAGCTGTCGTAGGGCAGGGTCTCCCAGTCGGGGAACAGGGCGCAGCGCAGTCCCGGCGCGAAGAAGGGCAGCTCGTCGAGCAGGCGCTGGGCGTCGTTGGCGTCGGCCGTGACGATGGCGACCGGGCGACCGGCGGCCTTTTCGCGCAGGCCGAGCTGGGCCAGCAGCAGCGCATCGGCCGAACCTAGGGGGCGCGGCAGGCTGTAACGTTTGCCAGGGGTGAGTTTGGGCAGTTCCATGCGGGGTCGGTGCTGATGGCCAAAAGTAGTATCCCACTCCGAATTTGGGCGGGGTGTGGCCAGGGCTTGATTTTAGAATCCTGCCACTCATGCCGCACGATTCCAAGCCTATTCCCTCCGTCGACGCGGCCACTGCGCCGCGATCGCCGCGTTGTCACGCCTTGATCCCCTGCGCCGGTTCGGGCAGCCGTTCCGGCCGGGCCGGACCCAAGCAGTACGAGTGGCTGGCGGGCCGACGCCTGGTCGACCACACGCTGGATGCCTTCCTGGCCGTTGACGTTGACCAATTGGCCAGCGTGGCCCTGGTCGTCGCGCCCGACGATGCCAGCCTGTCCAGTCCTGACCCGCGCGTGCAGGTGCTGCGCGTCGGTGGCGCCAGCCGCGCCGCCAGCGTGCACAACGGCTTGCGCGCGCTGCTGCAGGCGGGCACCGACAGGCAGGACTGGGTGCTGGTGCACGACGCGGCGCGCTGCCTGGTCATGCCACAGCAGGTCGCCGCCCTGATCCTGGCCTGCCAGGACGACGCGGTGGGCGGCCTGCTGGCGCTGCCGCTGCCCGATACGCTGAAGGCCGCTCAGGTTGATGCCGGCGTGGCGCGCGTGGCAGCGACGCTGGCGCGCGACGACAAATGGCTGGCGCAGACGCCGCAGATGTTCCGTCTTGGCGCGCTCGAACAGGCGCTGGCCGCCGCCGAGGCGGGCGGCTACGCCGGCATCACCGACGAGGCCAGCGCGATCGAGGCTCAGGGCTTGAGTCCGCTGCTGGTGCGCGGCAGCGCGCAGAACTTCAAGGTCACCTACCCGGAAGACTTCGCGCTGGCCGAGGCGCTGCTGCGCCTGCGTGCCTTGGCACCGGCGGCCTGATCCCGCCGGGTTTTTTCAATCTCCATCCCCGAAGCAAGCGAGCCCCCATGAGTGTCACCCTTTCCCGTCTGCCCCCCCTTCGCATCGGCGAGGGTTGGGATGTCCATGCCCTGGTCGAGGGCCGTCCGCTGATCCTGGGCGGCATCGAGATCCCCCATGAGAAAGGCCTGCTCGGCCATTCGGACGCCGATGCGTTGCTGCACGCGATCACGGATGCGCTGCTCGGCGCGGTTGGCCTGGGCGACATCGGCACCCATTTCCCCGACAACGACCCGGCCTTCAAGGGGGCGGACTCCTTCGTCCTGCTGCAGCAGGCGGTCGTGGCGGTCGGCCAGACCGGCTATCAGCTCGTCAACGTCGACTGCACCGTGATCGCGCAGGCGCCCAAGCTCGCGCCGTACAAGGCCGCCATGCGCGCGCGCATCGCGCAGGCGCTGGGCGTCGATG
The DNA here is from genome assembly GCF_028687635.1 of Malikia sp. GTDB lineage: Bacteria > Pseudomonadota > Gammaproteobacteria > Burkholderiales > Burkholderiaceae_C > Malikia. The sequence continues at coordinate 123,179 of NZ_JAQTZS010000002.1, forward strand.
TGGCCCAGGTCAATGTCAAGGCCAAGACCGCCGAGAAGATGGGGCCGGTCGGCGAGGGCCGCAGCATCGAGGCGCGCGCCGTTGCCTTGCTGGTTCGTGGCTGATTCGCTGCTGAGGCCGGTCCGATTCAGCCGCGCAGCAGCGTCAGCTCGGCGATCAGGCCGCCTTGTGGGTGATTGCGCAGCACGAGCTGGCCGCCCATGCGCGCCACCGCCTTGTTGACGATGGCCAGCCCCAGCCCCGATCCGCTGGCGGTGGTGCGCGCCGCATCGCCACGGAAGAAGGGCTGGGTCAGGTGCGGCAGCTGTTGCGCGCTGACGCCAGGGCCGTGGTCGCGCAGCGTCACGCGCACCTGCTGGGCCTGGAGCTCGGCGTCCACTTCCACCCGGGCCGTGCCGTCGGGGCCGCGGGCGTAGCGCAGCGCGTTCTCCAGCAGGTTGCTGAACACGCGCCGCAGCTCGACCGCGTCGCCCAGCACCTGGGTGTCGGCGGCGATGCGCACGCTGACCTGCAGCGGGCTTCTGGGGCCGCAGGCACGCACGGCATCGTTGACGCAGCCGGCCAGGTCGATTCTTTCGCGCTGCACCGGCAGCGGGCGGGCGTAGTCCATGAACTTGTTGATGGTGGCGTCGACCTGCTCGATGTCCTCGACCATGTGGCCGCGCGCGGTCTCGTCGGCCACGCTGAGCTCGACCTCCAGCCGCAGCCGCGCCAACGGCGTGCGCAGGTCGTGCGAGATGCCCGCCAGCATCAGCACCCGGTCCTGTTCGGCCTGGCCGAGCTGGCGGGCCATCCGGTTGAAGCCGATGTTGACCTCGCGGATCTCGTGCGTGGCGACTGTCTCGTCGAGGCGCACGGCGTCGAAGTCGCCCTCGCGTACCTGGGCGGCGGCGGTCTGCAGGCGCTTGAGCGGCAGGTTGACCAGGCGTGCGAGCAGGGCGGCGCCCAGCAGCGAGAGCAGGGCCGCGATGCCCAGCCAGACCAGCCAGGTGCCACGCTCGACCGCGCCGACGCGCTTGGGGTCGGTCAGCAGCCAGAACTGCTCGCGCCCGATCCGAAAGCCCACCCAGAGCCCCTCCCGGCCGTTGACCTGGCGCGCCACCAGCGTGCCCCGGCCCAGCAGTTGCGTGAGCTCGGCGCTGATGCGGCGGCCAAAGGCGTCCTGGTCATAGGGCTGGTAGCTGTCGCCCGGTTCGCGCACCGCGATCTGCACCTCCTCTTCGTCGAGCAGGGATTTCATCAGCGAGACGCGCGCGATCGAGTCGACATGGCGCAGCGCCGCGCGGCTCAGGTTGACCAGCGAGGCGACCTGGCGCGCGCTTTGCAGCGCCCGCGGCTCGAATTCGAGCGCGCGGTAGCTCTGCAGCCAGGCCAGCATGCAGCCGAGCAGGATCAGCGCGAGCGCGAACCAGTTGCGCCAGAACAGGCTGATGCTCTGCCAGCTGAAGGGCATGAGGCGATTCAGCCAGGCCAGTCGGTTGCGGCGTTTCAATCCGGCTTTCCGTCCGGCACGAAGACGTAGCCCACGCCCCAGACCGTCTGGATGTAGCGCGGCGTGGCCGGGTCTTCCTCGATCAGCTTGCGCAGGCGCGAGACCTGCACGTCCAGGCTGCGGTCGAAGGGCTCGAATTCGCGTCCGCGCGCGAGCTGGGCCAGCTTGTCGCGCGACAGCGGCTGGCGCGGATGGCGCACCAGCGCCTTGAGCATCGCGAACTCGCCGGTCGTCAGCGCGAGGTCGGCGTCCTGCTTGCGCAGCGTGCGCAGTCCGAGGTCCAGCGTGTAGGGGCCAAAGCGCACCACCTCGTTTTCGCTCGACGGCGCGCCCGGCACCTCGGGCGGCGGACGGCGGCGCAGCACCGCGTGGATGCGCGCGAGCAGCTCGCGCGGATTGAAGGGCTTGCCGAGGTAGTCGTCGGCGCCGACTTCCAGCCCGACGATGCGGTCGATGTCCTCGCTCTTGGCCGTCAGCATGATGATGGGCGTGCGGTCCTTGGCCGCGCGCAGCCGGCGGCAGATGCTGAGTCCGTCCTCGCCCGGCAGCATCAGGTCGAGCACGATCAGATCGACCGCCTCGCGCTGCAGCACGCGGTTGAGGCTGCGGCCGTCCTCGGCCAGCAGCACATCCAGGCCTTCCTGGGTCAGGTAGCGCTTGAGCAGGTCGCGGATGCGGGCGTCGTCATCCACGACCAGGACGCGGTCGTGGCGCTGAGAGGCGTTCGGCATGTCGGTTGTTCCAATACTAGACCAGGCCGATTTTGCCAGCAGCGCCGCCCGGCCGGTAGCGCGCGGGAATTTACTGCGCGGTCCAGCCGCCGTCCATGTTCCAGGCCACGCCGCGCACGTTGTTGCCTGCCGGCGAGCACAGGAAGACCGCCAGCTCGCCGAGTTCCTCGGGCGTGGTGAACTGCATCGAGGGCTCCTTCTCGCCCAGCAGCTGGCGCGTCGCTTCCTCGTTGCTCATGTTGCGCGTGGCAGCGATCGCATCGACCTGTTTTTGCACCAGCGGCGTCAGCACCCAGCCCGGACAGATCGCGTTGCAGGTCACGCCGGTGGTGGCGGTCTCGAGCGCGGTGACCTTGGTCATGCCGACGACGCCATGCTTGGCGGCCACGTAGGCGACCTTGCCCGCCGAGCCCACCAGGCCATGCACCGAGGCGACGTTGATGATGCGGCCCCAGTTGGCCGCCTTCATGGCCGGCAGCGCCAGGCGCGAGGTGTGGAAGCTGCTGCTGAGGTTGATCGCGATGATGGCGTCCCAGCGCTCGACCGGGAAGTCCTCGACCGGGGTGACATGCTGGATGCCGGCGTTGTTGACCACGATGTCGACCTGGCCGAACTCGGTCGCCGCCGCTTGCATCATGGCTTCGATCTCGGCGGGCTTGCTCATGTCGGCGCCGTGGTAGCTCACGCGGGTGCCGAAGGCGGCGACCTCGGCCTTGGCGTCCTCGACGTTGCCAAAGCCGTTGAGCATGACGTTGGCGCCCTGGCGCGCCAGCGCCTTGGCGATGCCCAATCCGATGCCGCTGGTTGATCCGGTGACCAGGGCCGTTTTGTTCTTCAGCATGGGGTGAATTCCGTGAAATGGGGGGTTAGAGTGGGAAAAGGGAAGGATTTCGTCATCATCGTGTATCCCGCTCCCATTATCCTGCCCAGATTGACGCTACGATGACTGCCGAGGCAAGTCGCTTGACATGGAACCACAACTCAACTATCTGGAAGTCCCTGGAGTCAGGGGCAAGTTCGATTCCCGGCGCCGGATTGCCTGGTGGGACTGGAATGCCACCGGCCGCGAGCATCCCGACCAGATCGTGGTCTGCGTGCACGGCCTGAGCCGGCAGGGGCGCGACTTCGATGTGCTGGCGCGGGCCCTGGCGCCGCATGCGCGGGTCGTCTGCGTGGACGTCGCGGGTCGCGGCCAGAGCGACTGGCTGGCGGACCCGGTCGATTACCAGGTAACGACCTATGTGGCCGACCTGACCGAGCTGCTGTGCCACCTGCGCGACGGCTACCGCAAGGCCACCGGCGAGCTGGAGGCCAGCCTGAAGCTGGACTGGGTCGGCACCAGCATGGGCGGGCTGATCGGCATGGTGCTGGCGGCCCCGCCACATCAGGTGCTGCGCCGTCTCGTGCTCAATGACGTCGGCCCCGAGATCCAGCTGGCCTCGCTGCGGCGCATCGCGACCTACCTCGGCAACCAGCCGGTCTTTCCCTCGGAAATCGCCGCCGTGCATGTGCTGGAGAAGATCTGCGCGGCCTTCGGCCCCCACAGTCCCGAGCAGTGGCTGGCCTTGTCGCGCCCCATGCTGCGCCGCTCGCTGGGCGGCTGGACCTTGCATTACGATCCCGCCATCGCGCTGTCATTCAAGCAGATGCTGGCCGCCGCCGATGCCGAGCCGACCCAGGCTGGAGCGGCCGAGTCGCCGCTCTGGTCCTTGTACGACAGCATCGAGTCCCCCTGTCTGCTGCTGCGCGGTACCGATTCCGACTTGCTGACGCGCGAGACCGCGCAAGCCATGTCCGAGCGCGGCCCCAGGGCGCGCTGCGTCGAGTTCGCTGGCGTAGGCCATGCCCCGGCGCTGGTCCAGCAAGACCAGGTCGCCACCGTCAAGGATTTCCTGCTTTCTCCATGACTCCTCAAGACTCCCCCACGAGCAGCTCGGCGATCGCCGCCGCGCTGGCCAGCAACGCGCCGGCCGACAGCCAGGCCCTGGCGCGCGCGCGCGCCTTCGCCGAACCGCTGCTGGCCGCCAGCAGCCTGGATACCGGCGAGAACACGCTCGCGCACGCCGACGCCATGGTCGGCATCCTGGCCATGATGGGGGGCTCGACCGAGATGCAGGCCGCCGCTTACCTGGTCTACGCCTGCCAGTACCTGCAGCGCCCGCAGGAGCTGATCGCCAAGGCCTTCGGTGACAGCTACGCCCATGTCGCGATCGAGACCAGCAAGCTGCTGCAGTTGCAGCGCCAGGCGCGCAGCAAGGCCGCGCAGGTCAAGCTCGAGCGCGAGGCCGCGCAACTGCAGAGCGGCTTCGCCGGCAGCGCCGCCAAGGGCCAGCCGACCGAGCTCGACGCCAGCCAGACCGAGAACGTGCGCAAGATGCTGCTGGCCTTCTCGCGCGACCTGCGCGTAGTCATGCTGCGGCTGGCGTCCAGGCTGCAGACGCTGCGCTACCACGCCGCGGCCAAGAAGCCGCCCGAGCGCGCGCTGGCGCAGGAGGCGCTGCACATCTTCGCGCCGCTGGCCAACCGGCTCGGCATCTGGCAGATCAAGTGGGAAATGGAGGACCTGTCCTTCCGCTTCCTGGAACCCGACACCTACAAGCAGATCGCGCGCCTGCTCGACGAGAAGCGCGTCGAGCGCGAGAGCCATGTCGAGCAGGTGCGGCACGAGCTCGAATCGGCCTTGCAGGCCCAGGGCGTGCCGGCCTCGGTGCAGGGCCGGCCCAAGCATATCTACAGCATCATCAAGAAGATGCGCGGCAAGTCGCTGGACTTCGAGCGCGTGTTCGACATCCGCGCGCTGCGCGTCGTGGTGCCCACGGTGGATGACTGCTACGCGGTGCTGGCCTGGGCCCATTCGCATTTCAGCCCGGTGGCGCAGGAGTTCGACGACTACATCGCCAAGCCCAAGCCCAACGGCTACCAGTCCCTGCACACGGTGGTGCGCGACGCCCAGGGACGCGCCTTCGAGATCCAGATCCGCACCCAGGCCATGCACGACCATGCCGAGCATGGCGTGGCCGCGCACTGGGCCTACAAGGAAGCCGGCTCCAAGGGCTATGCGGGGGTCTCGGCCAGCTCGGACTACGACGCCAAGATCGCCGTGCTGCGCCAGCTGCTGGCCTGGCAGAGCGACCTCAGCGGCGCGGCCAACCAGCTGTTCGATGACTGCATCTACGTGCTGACGCCGCAAGCGGCCATCGTCGAGCTGCCCCGGGGCGCGACGCCGGTCGATTTCGCCTACACCGTGCACACGACCCTGGGTCACCGCTGCCGTGGCGCGCGGGTCGACGGCGCCATGGTCACGCTCAATACCCCGTTGCGCAGCGGCCAGACGGTCGAGATCGTGGTGGTCAAGGAGGGCGGCCCCTCGCGCGACTGGCTCAACCCCGAGCTGGGCTACCTGGCCAGCCACCGCGCCAAGAGCAAGGTGCGCGCCTGGTTCAACGCGCTGGCGGCCGAGGACAACGCGGCCCGCGGGCGCGAGGCGATCGAGCGCCTGCTGCAGCGCGAGGGCAAGACCGCCTGGCGCCACGAGGATCTCGCGACCGCGCTGGGCTTCGAGACGCCGCAGGCCCTGTTCGAGTCGGTCGGCAAGGAGGAGACCTCGCTGCGCGCGGTCGAGCAGCAGCTCAAGCCGCAGGAGGTGGCCCCGGTGGCCGACGAGGTCGTGATCCGCAAGGCGCGTGGCGCCGAGCAATCTTCTTCTGGCGGCGTGCTGGTGGTCGGGATCGACTCGCTGCTGACCCAGCTGGCGCGTTGCTGCAAGCCCGCGCCGCCCGACGAGATCCGTGGCTACGTCACGCGCGGCAAGGGGGTCAGCATCCACCGCGGCGACTGCGCCGACTTCGGCCACCTGAGCCGGCTGCATCCGGGGCGCGTGATCGAGGTGCAGTGGAGCGCGACCAAGGGCAAGGGCGCCGAGCCGGCGGTCTATCCGGTCGACGTCGCGGTCGAGGCCCAGGACCGCCAGGGCCTGCTGCGCGACATCTCGGATGCCTTCTCGCGCGAGAAGATCAACGTCATCGGCGTGCAGACCCAGACAGTCCGGGGCGTGGCCTGGATGACCTTCACGGTCGAGGTGCCGGACGCGATGCGCGTTTCGCGCCTGATGTCGGCCGTCTCCGATGTGCCGGGGGTGCAGCGGGTGCGGCGGCGCTAGTTTTTCGACGCATCAAAAGACACGGAATTTGCTGCTATACTTCTGGTTTCGCGGCAATGCAGGCTTGTAGCTCAGTTGGTTAGAGCACCACCTTGACATGGTGGGGGTCGTTGGTTCGAATCCAATCAAGCCTACCAGAATTTCGTTAATGCTGACAACAGTTTTAATAGCTTTCTGGAGTGAATCAATCTGATTCAGGATTTTTTCAGGTATACTGCGAAGCTTGAATTTCTAGGCTCGTAGCTCAGTTGGTTAGAGCACCACCTTGACATGGTGGGGGTCGCTAGTTCGAATCTAGTCGAGCCTACCAAGAATTTCAGGACTGTAGCTCAGTTGGTTAGAGCACCACCTTGACATGGTGGGGGTCGTTGGTTCGAATCCAATCAGTCCTACCAGAATCAAAAAGCCCCCAAGCGTCAGCCTGGGGGCTTTTTTTGTGCGTCCAGCATGGGCGCGCACATAAGAGGATGGGCTTGCAGCGAGTGCGCGACTGTCCACGACCGGGACGTGAACGCGGCCAGGAACATTCTCGCGACGGGACATCGCCGTCTGGCAGCAGGAATTCCTGTTCTTTAGGGCGGGGAGGACGTCAAGGGGTTGATCAGGTTCAGGCGTCCGGCTGGTAGATCTTGCGCAGCAGCCGCAGCAGCGTGACGCGCTCGAGCGGGGTCAGGCGCGGGGTGGCATCGATCTCGAGCGCCAGCGCGGTGGCCTGGGCCTGTTCGAGCTGGCTTTCGCCTTCCGCCGTCAGGTGCAGGCCCTGGGCCCGGCGGTCATTCGGGTGATCGCGTTTTTCGAGCAGGCTGCGCTTTTCCAGGCCCTTGATCATGCCGACCAGGTTGGGCGGCTGCAGGTCGAGCGTCGCGCACAGCTGGCGCGCCGTGATGCCCGGGTTGTGACCGATCAGCGTCAGCACCGAGAACTCGACCGGACGCAGGCCGAACTGCGCCATGCGCGGAATGAAGGTCGCGATGATGGTCAGCGCCGCGCGGCGCGCGTTGTAGCCGATCAGCGCCTCCAGGAAGGAGGTGTCGACCCGCTCCACCGCCAGTCCGGCCGCGACCGGCCCCGGGTCCGCCTCGGGCTGGGGCAGCATCGGAGGCGGCGGGGTGGGATGGCGGACCGGGCTGGGCTCTGTCATGGTCTGGGGCATGGCTGGTGAATCAGGCCGCCATCATAGAGGGGCTTCAGGCCATGGCGCCCAAGGCCTGGCGAATCATGCCCTGGCGCATGGCGAGCTCCGGCCAGACCCAGCGCGCGAAGGCCGCGCCGCCCGGGCCGGGTGCGCCGGCGGCGTCCAGCCGGGCCCAGGCCCAGGCCATCAGCGTCAGCGTGACCGCGCGCAGGAAGTCGCCCGCCACCGGATAGAGCCGTGCCGCCACGCCAGGACCACCGGCCTGCAGCAGCTGGAGCAGCTCGCGCAGCTGCGCCACACCCGAGCGCGCCCGCGCGGCGGCGCCAGAATCTAGTTGCGCCAGATCCTGCCCGAGCCCGTCCAGCGTCGCGAGCAGACCCGCGCCCTGGTCGGCCAGCACCTTGCGAAACAGCAGGTCCTGGGCCTGGATCTCGTTGGTGCCCTCGTAGATCATCGCCACGCGCGAGTCGCGCACGATCTGCTCGATGCCCCATTCGCGCACATAGCCGTGGCCGCCAAACACCTGCAGGCAGTCGCTGCCGCCGTGGAAGGCCTGATCGGTCCAGCTCGCCTTGAGCACCGGGGTCACCAGGGCGCACCACAGGTTGGCCTGCTGGCGCTGCGCCGCGTCGGGATGGTGCTTGGCGACGTCGAGCTCGATCGCGGTGCGGTAGGCCAGCACGCGGCCAGCATCGACCCAGGCGCGCTGGGTGTCGAGCAGGCGCGCCACGGCCGGGTGTTCGATGATGGTGTCGGCTGGCTGACTGGGGTCGAGTCGCACCGGCGCGCGCATCTGGCGGCGCTCGCGGGCGTAGCCGTCGGCCTTTTGCCAGGCGGCGTCGAGCAGGCCCACGCCCTGCAGCGCGACATGCAGGCGGGCCGCGTTCATCATCAGGAACATCGCGTTGAGCCCCTTGCCAGGCTCGCCGACCAGCCAGCCGCGCGCCTCGTCGAAGCGCATGACGCAGGTCGGGCTGCCGTGCAGGCCCATCTTCTCCTCGATGCGCTCGCAGACCACCGCGCTGCGGGTGCCGTCCTGGTAGAACTTGGGCACCAGGAACAGCGACAGACCCTTGGGGCCGGGCGGGCTGTCGGGCAGGCGGGCCAGCACCAGGTGCACGATGTTGTCGGTCAGGTCGTGCTCGCCGCCCGAGATGAAGATCTTGGTGCCGCTGAGTTGATAGCTGCCGTCGGCCTGCGGCACCGCCTTGGTCCGGGCCAGACCGAGGTCGCTGCCGGCATGGGGCTCGGTCAGGCACATGGTGGCCAGCCACTCGCCGGTGGCGACCTTTTCCAGGTACTGGGCTTTCAGTTCCGGGCTGGCATGGTGCTTGATGCACTCGTAGGCGCCGTGCAGCAGGCCCGGCGCCATGGTCCAGCCCAGGTTGGCGCCGCTGAGCCACTCGTAGAGCACCATCTCCAGCACGGTGGGCAGGCCCTGGCCGCCGTCGGCCGGGTCGCCCGACAGCGCCGGCCAGCCGGCCTGCCAGAAGGCCTGGTAGGCTTCGCGCGCGCCCGGCGGCATGGTGACCGCGCCACCGTGGAAGCGCGCGCCGATCTCGTCGCCGTCGCGGTTCAGCGGTGCCACCACCTCGCCGACGAACTTGCCGGCTTCCTCCAGCACCTGACGCAGCAGGTCGGGGTCGGCATTGTCGGCCAGGGCCGGCAGCTGGGCCAGGCGGTCCTGGGCTTGCAGGACGTCGAACAGGATGAAGCCGATGTCGGCGGCTTGGGGGCGGTAGGCGTTCATGACGGGGTCTTGGATGGCAGGCCGTGCGGGCGGCTGTGGGTATTCAGGAATTCAGCAGGGGCCGAGTCGGGACAGCGCGGCCCCGGTGGAGGATCAGGAGTCGGCCCTGAAGCCGATTTCCTTGACGATGCCACGCCACTGATCGGCATCGGCCTTGAGCCAGGCGGCCAGCTGGTCGGGCGTGGACGACTGTACTTCCATGCCGACCTGGGCCATGCTGTCGATCAGGTCCTTGCTGGCCAGGGCCGGTTGCAGGTAGGCGGCGGCGCGGCGGCGCGCCTCGGGCGTGGCCTTGGCCGGCAGGAAGAAGCCATACCACTCGCGCACCGCGATGTCGAAGCCCTGCTCCTTGAAGGTCGGCACCTCGGGCGTGAACGGCGAGCGCTGCGGGCCGGAGGTGGCCAGCAGGCGCAGCCGACCCGACTTCAGGTGCGGCAGGTAGTCGCCTACCGGCGAGCACATCGACGACACCTGGCCGCCCAGCAGGTCCTGGATGCCGGGCGCCGAGCCCTTGTACGGCACATGCTGCAGATCGGCCTTGGACAGCTTGTTGAACAGCGCCGCCGTCAGGTGCGGGATGGAGCCCGCGGCGGGCGAGGCAAAGTTGGCCCGGTCCGGATTGGCCTTGGCCCAGGTCACGAAGTCCTTGATGGTCTTGACGCTGGCGGGCACGGCCGGGCCGACGCCGAAGCCGTGGCTGAAGAAGCAGGCCACCGAAACCGGCGCCAGGTCGTCGAGCGTGTAGGGCAGCTTGGCGTAGGTGAACGGGTAGACCGACAGCATCGAAGAGGGCGTCAGCAGCAGCGTGCTGCCATCGGCGGGTGCGGTCTTGAGCGCGCTGATCGCGATCTGGGCGCCGGCGCCCGGCTTGTTCTCGACCATCACGTTGTTGGCGTAGCTGCCGCGCAGCTTGTCGGCGACGCGGCGCGACAGGGCGTCGGTGGTGCCGCCCGGCGGGAAGCCGACCAGGATCCTGGCCATGTCCAGGCTGCCCTGGGCCTGGGCCGCCAGCGGCAGGCCGAAGGCCGACAGGGCGGCGGATCCCAGCAGGGATTGGGTGAAAGCGCGTCTGGTAGTCATCTTGTCTCCTCTTGGTTCTATACGGGGGTGGCTTCAGGCTGGCATCAGCTGCACATGGCCTTGATGTCCTCTGGGATCGCAATGGCCTTGATGCGTTCCGGGTCCTCGGGCGGGTTGACGACGAAGGCGCGTACCTCGGTGCCCTCGCACAGCAGCTCGTCGCCGCGCTGGATCACATGCCGGTGCACCAGGACCTTGGCGCGCCACTCGATCACGCTGGTGTGGATCCGCAGCCGCTCGCCGTAGGTGGCGGGGCGGCGGAACCTGGTGTGGATCTCCAGCAGCGGCAGGCCGACGATGCCGCGCGTCTTCTTGAGCTCACGCCAGGACGGCAGGCCACATTGGCGAAAGTAGTTCAGCGACGAGGCGTCCATCCACTTGGAGTAGTTCGGGAAGAACACGATGCCGGCGGGGTCGCAGTCGCCGAACATCACTTCGACTTCGTAGACGGTGGTCCTGGGTGCGCTCATGTCGGCGGCTCCGGTTCAGCGCGGTGCCAGGCGCAGCGCGCCGTCCAGACGGATCACCTCGCCGTTGAGGTGGCCGTTGTGGACGATGTGGCAGGCCAGCTCGGCGAACTCGCTGGGCTTGCCCAGGCGCGACGGGAAGGGGATGCTGGCGGCGAGCGAAGCCTGCACCGGCTCGGGCAGGGTCTTCATCAGCGGGGTGGCGAACAGGCCCGGCGCGACGGTGCAGACCCGGATGCCGTATTGCGCCAGGTCGCGCGCCATCGGCAGCGTCATGCTGACCACGCCGCCCTTGGAGGCGCCGTAGGCCTGCTGGCCGACCTGGCCGTCAAACGCGGCGACCGAGGCGGTGAACATGATCACGCCGCGCTCGCCATCTTCCTGGGGTTCGGTCTTGGCGCAGGCGGCGGCGAACAGGCGCGCCACGTTGTAGCTGCCGATCAGGTTGACGTTGATCACCTTGGCGAAGTCTTCCAGCGGCGCCGGGCTGCCGTCGCGGGCGATCACGCGCTTGGCGGTGCCGATGCCGGCGATCTGCATCAGGATGCGGGCCGGGCCGTGAGCGGCGGCGGCGGTGTCGATCGCGGCCTGCACGCTGTCGGCGTTGGTGACGTCGCACAGCAGCGCGATGCCGCCGATCTCCTCGGCGACGCGGCGCGCGTTGTCGAGGTTGACGTCGAGCACCGCGACCTTGGCGCCGAGGCGGGCCAGTTCGCGCGCGGTGGCCTCGCCGAGGCCGGAGCCGCCGCCGGTCACGAGTGCGGCTTGTCCTTGGATGTTCATGATGTGAGTCCTGCTGTAAGGGATGTGATGACTGCGGAGCGCCTGGGTCTCAGTGCTGGAGGGCCTGGGCCAGACCGCCCCATTGCTCGCTGAAGAGGCCGGGGTCCATGGTCTTGAGGTCGCGGATGAGGGGCTTGAACGCCATGTGGGCCAGCACGTCGCGCTCCAGGTCCACGCCCGGCGCGATCTCGATCAGCTCCAGGCCGTCGGCCGTGAGGTGGAACACCGCGCGCTCGGTCACGAACAGCACCTGCTGCTCGCGCAGCGCGGCATCATGGCCGTTGAAGGTGATCTGCTCGACCCGCTCGATGAACTTCGCGCTCTTGCCTTCCTGGACGATCGTCAGCTGGCCATCGCCCACGCTCACCTTGAGTCCGCCGGCGGTGAAGGTGCCGCAGAACACGATCTTCCTGGTGCAGCGGGTGATGTTGATGAAGCCACCGCAACCGACCGGACGGCCGTTGAACTTGCTGACGTTGACGTTGCCGTGCAGGTCGGTTTGCGCCAGGCCCAGGAAGGTGGCGTCGAGTCCGCCGCCGTCGTAGAAGTCGAACTGCGCGCTCTGCTCGATCATCGACTCCGGGTTGTAGGACAGGCCGAAGTCGCCGAGCTGGGCCGGAATGCCGCCGTTGACGCCGGACTCCACGCTCAGGCTCAGCAGCTCGGCCACGCCTTCCTCGGCCGCCACCGACGGGATGCCCGCCGGCACGCCGATGCCCAGGTTGGTCTGCGCGCCCGGGTGCAGCTCCATCGCGGCGCGGCGCGCGATCACCTTGCGCTCGTCGAGCGCCATCGGTTCGAGCGAGCCCAGCGGCACCTTGACCTCGCCGCTGAAGGCGGGGTTGTAGCGGGTGGCGATCGACTGCATGTGGTTCTCGGCCTGCGCCACCACCACATAGTCCACCAGGAAGCCCGGCACCTTGACCGACTTCGGATGCAGGCTGCCGGCCTTGACGACGCGCTCGACCTGGCAGATCACGATGCCGCCCCAGCGCCTGGCGGCCTGGGCGATGGAGAGCTGCTCCAGCAGTACCCCTTCCTTGTCCAGCGCGATGTTGCCGTTCTCGTCGGCCACGCTGCCACGGATGATGCCGACATCGATGCGCGGCGGGGCGTAGTAGAGCCATTCCTGGCCCTCGAACTCCACCAGCTTGACCAGGTCCTCGGTGGTGCCGGCATTCATCTTGCCGCCTTCCTGGCGCGGATCGACGAAGGTGCCCAGGCCGACCTGTGTCAGCAGGCCCGGCGAGCGGTTGGCGGTCTGGCGCGTCAGGTGCGACAGCGAGCCTTGCGGGAAGTTGTAGGCCTCCACCTCGTTGTCGGCCACCATGCGCATCATTTCCTTGCCGGTCTGGCCGAAGTGGCCCGCGACCACGCGCTTGATCAGGCCCTGGTGTGCGAAATGCTTCATGCCGGCGTCGTTGGCGTTGCCGATGGCGCCACAGGCCCAGGTGCTGAGCAGGCGCGGGTGGCCGGTTTCCAGGAACTGGCGCTCGATGCCCTTGAGCACTTCCTCGGCCAGCCCGGCCATGGCCAGTCCGCCCAGAAAGAGGGTGGCGTGGTCCTGGATGAGGGCGCCGGCTTGGTCGGCGGTGATGATTTTCATGTGCTTGCTTTCGGTGCGGGTGACTGGTGCGGCGCGTGACTTGTTAAGCGGTCGCGTCCGGGTTCTCGATCAGCAGCGCGATGCCCTGGCCGCCGCCGATGCAGGCGCTGGAGATGCCCCAGCGCAGGCCGGAGCGCTTGAGTTCGCGCGCCAGGGTGATGGTCAGGCGCACGCCGGTGCTGGCCAGCGGATGGCCCAGGGCGATGGCGCCACCGTTGACGTTGAGCTTGGCCAGGTCCAGGCCCAGCTCGCGGCCCACGGCCAGGGTTTGCGCGCCCTGGGCTTCGTTGATCTCGAAGCGGCCGATGTCGCCCAGTTGCAGCCCGCTGCGCTCCAGCAGCAGGCGGATCGCCGCCGCCGGGCCGATGCCCATGATCTCGGGCGGCACGCCCACGGCGGCGGCGGCCACCACGCGCGCCAGCGGCTGCTTGCCGTTGGCCCTGGCGTAGGCGCCCGAGGTGACGACACAGGCCGCCGCCGCGTCCACCAGCGCCGAGCTGTTGCCGCCGGTCTGCACGCCGCCCTCGTAGACCGGGCGCAGCTTGGCCAGCACCTCGGCCGGCGAGAGGCGCGGATGGGTGTCGGCCGCCACCTCGGTCAGCTTGCCCTGCAGCTTGATGCCGCGCGTCTGGTAGCCTTCGAGCTCGAACTTCTCGCTGATGACCGGCACGATCTCGCCGGCCAGGAAGCCGCTTGCCTGCGCCGCCACCGCCTTGGCGAACGATTCGGCGGCGAACTGGTCCACCTCCTCGCGCGTGATGCCGTATTGCGTGGCCAGGTTCTCGGCGGTCTGGATCATGTTGATGCCGGCGGCCGGGTCCTTCAGCGCCTCCCACATGTAGTCCTTGAAGCCGACCGGGGCGCCGAGCTTGAAGCCGGTGCGGTGGTCGAAGGCGGCAATGGGGTTGCGCGTCATGCTTTCGGTGCCCACCACCAGCGCGGTGTCGCAGGCGCCGGCCTCGATCTGCTCGCCGGCCTGGCGGAACAGCTCGAAGCCGGTGCCGCAGATGCGCTGCGCCATGACGGCCGGCACTTGCTGCGGCACGCCGGCGTAGAGGCCGATGTGGCGCGGCAGGAAGAACTGGTCGAAGTCGCCCGGGGCCATGTTGCCGGTGATGACCGACTCGATCTCGGCGCCGCTCATGCCGTTGCGCTTGAGCGCCTCGCGCGCGGCCTTGATGCCGAGGTCGGTCGGCGAGATATGGCCGAGCGCGCCGCAGTAGTCCACCATCGGGGTGCGAACGCCTTCGAGCATCCAGACGTCGTTGAAGGCGTTGAAGAATCCTTGTGCCATGTGAGTGTTCCTTGTGTGGCCGGGTTCAGGCCTGGGGTTTGATGAGGTAGTGCAGCGCGTCGGCGTGCAGCTTGGCGACGGTATCGGCGCGCTGAGTCAGCACCGCGCGCTGGTTGATCGAGCCCTTGTCGGTGATCTCGCCACGGTCCAGCGTCGGCGGGTCGGCCAGCAGGCACAGCCGGGCAATGCGGTTGGCGCTGCCGGTGGCGGTCCTGGCCAGTTCGTCGACGATCTGCTGGAACTTCGCCAGCACCGGCGCGCTGTCGACCACCTCGTGCATGGAGGTGTCGGCCGGCAGCCCGGACAGCGCGCGCACGGCCTGGGTCGGGAACACCATGGCGCCGACCTCCTTCATGTTCAGGCCCGTGATCACCACGTCCTGGACATAGGGGGCGCCGGCGGCGATGATCTTGCCGCGCAGCGGCCCGACGCTGACGAAGGTGCCGGTGGAGAGCTTGAAGTCCTCGGCGATGCGGCCGTCGAACTTCAGGCCCAGGTGGATGTCGGTCTCGTCGATCCACTTGACCGCGTCGCCGGACTTGAAGAAGCCTTCCTCGTCGAAGGCCTCGGCGGTCTCCTGCGGCGCGCGCCAGTAGCCCGGCGTGATGTTGGGGCCACGGTAGCGGATCTCGGTCTTGCCCTGCATGTCCACCAGCTTGACCTGCATGCCCGGGGTCGGCACGCCGAGGTCGCCGGCCGAGACGTCCGGGGTGGTGACGTAGAGGCCGAAGGGGCCGGATTCGGTCATGCCCAGGCCAGTGCTCATGACGATGCGTTCGCCGATTTCGAGCTCCTCGCTCTCGTACAGGCTGTCCCAGACCGGCTGCGCCAGCGAGGCGGCGGCGTAGAAGAACATCTTGACGCGCGACAGCAGGGTCTTGCGCAGCAGCGGGTCGGTCTTCATCGCGGCGGCGATGGTCTCGAAGCCGGTCGGCACGTTGAAGTAGACGGTGGGCGCGATTTCCCGCAGGTTGCGCAGCGTCTCGTGCACCAGCGCCGGGGTCGGCTTGCCGTCGTCGATGTAGAGCGTGCCGCCGTTGTAGAGCACCATGCCGGCGTTGTGGTTGCCGCCGAAGGTGTGGTTCCAGGGCAGCCAGTCCACCAGCACCAGCGGCTCCTGGGTCAGCACCGGCATCGACTGGCACATCTGCTGCTGGTTGGCGCACCACATGCGCTGGGTGTTGATGACCGCCTTGGGCAGCTTGGTCGAGCCGCTGGTGAACATGAACTTGACGATGCTGTCCGGGCCGGTGGCGGCGATCGCGGCGTCGACCGCCGGCGTCTCGGGCGTGGCGCAGAGCGATTCGAAGGAGGTACTGCTCAGGCCGGGTAGCTCGCCCTCGACCAGCACCAGCTCCATGTCGGGGCTGGCCACGGCCCGCAGCGCCTTGCCGTAGCGCGCCGCGTCGGCCGCGAACAGCAGGCCCGGCGTGACCGTGTTGATCACATGGCGCAGCTTGTCGTAATCCTGGCTGATCAGCGAGTAGGCGGTCGAAGTCTGCACATAGGGCACGCCCGCCAGCATGCAGCCCAGCGACAGCAGCGCGTGCTCCAGGCTGTTCTCGGACAGGATCACGACCGGCCGCTCGACGCTCAGGCCACGCGCGATCAGGCCCTGCGCGATCCGGCGCGCGGTCTGCCAGGCCTCGCCGTAACTCAGGTGTCGCCAGTCACCCAGGCTGCCGTCGGGCAGCTTGACGCGGCGCGCCATGAAGCTGCGTGTCGGCACGGTCTCGGCCCAGTGCCGGAGCCGGTCGGTCATGCGCCCGGGGTAGGGCAGCAGCGGCTGGTCGGCCTGCAGGTAATGGGTGCCGGGCGCGCCGTCGCGCAGCTTGACCCGGGTTACGCCGAAGATCAGCGGGCGGTACTTGGGGGACTGGTCGAAATTCATGTTCTTGTGCTCCTCTGCGGGGGGGTGGCGTCGGTTTGCTCGGACCGATCAGGCCTTCTGGACCTTGGCCGCCTTGCCTTCGAGGAAGGCGCGCACGCGGGCCTTGGCCTCGGGCGCTGATTGCACGATCGACACCATCAGCGCCTCGGTGAAGAGGCCGTGGTCAGCCGGCTGCTCGGCGATGCGCGGCAGGGCGTGCATCAGCGCGTAGTTGGTCAGCGGCGCGTTGCTGGCGATGCGGTTGGCCAGTTCGAGCGCCTTGTCCAACGCCGTGCCGGTGGGCACCAGGTACTGGGCCAGGCCCACGCGCTCGCCATCGATGGCGCCGTAGACGCGCCCGGTCAGCATCATGTCCATCATGCGGGCCGCGCCGATCAGCTTGGGGATGCGCACCGCGCCGCCGCCGCCGACGAAGATGCCGCGCGTGCCCTCGGGCAGGGCGAAGAAGGCCGACTCGTCGGCCACGCGGATATGGCAGGCACTCGCCAGTTCCAGGCCGCCGCCGACGACGGCGCCGTGCAGCGCCACGATCACCGGCACCGGTCCCTTTTCAAGGCACTCCAGCGCGCTGTGCCACATGCGGGAGTGGTGCAGGCCCTCGCCCGCGTCGCGCTCCTGCAGCTCGGACAGGTCCAGGCCGGCGCAGAAATGCTCGCCCTCGCCATGGATGACGGCCGCGCGCGCTTCCTTGGGCAGGTGCTGGAAGATGTCGCGCAGGGCCAGGATCAGGCCGTCATTGAGCGCGTTGCGCTTGGCCGGACGGCACAGGCGGATCACGGCGACGCTGCCGCGCATTTCCAGCTGGATGGCGTCCTGGGCTGAGGGGGTGGACAAGTGGCTCATGATCGATTCGGCTTGGAGTGGATGAAAGGGATATAAAGTTATATCGAATAACTTCATGTTCTCATGATTTCGATCGGCTTTTGATCGGGGTTAACCCTTGGTGGCTGTTCTTCCAAGGGTTTTCACGGGGTTATGGCCAGAAAATGCCGTGCATCTATCGATTCATGACGTAGCAAGGGAAAACACCAGGTTGGCCGATCATGGGGTCGGCGCAGAATATGGATATCTAAAATAACCTTAAAGCAAGCGCATGACATCCATCGCAACCCACAAGTCAACCCGCAAGTCCCGGTCGACGGCGGTTTCCAGCTGGCGCTCGGCACCGAGCCAGCTGCTCGCCAGCCTGAGCCTGGCGCTGCCGGCCCTGTTCGGCGCCTCGGCGGTCCAGGCCCAGCAGATCACGATCAAGTACTCGCATTTCCTGCCGGCGAACTCGGGCTTCAACCAGAAGGTGGCGCTGCCCTGGTGCGCCGCGATCGAGAAGGATTCGGGCGGCAAGATGAAGTGCCAGCTCTACCCCTCGCTGGCGCTGGGCGGCACGCCGGCGCAGCTGGCCGACCAGGTCAAGAACGGCGTGGCCGACGTGGTCTGGACCTCGCCGAGCTACTCGACCGGGCGCTTTCCGCGCACCGAGGCGCTTGAGCTGCCGTTCACGCTGCCGGGCGACGGTCTGGCCGGCTCGCGCGCGATGTGGGACTATGCCCAGCAATACGCCATGGCGGACTTCAAGGATTTCAAGCTGCTGGCCATCCACAGCGGCGGCAACAGCGTCATCAGCACCGCCAGCAAGCCCATCCTGTCGGCGGCCGACCTCAAGGGCCTCAAGGTGCGCAGCCCGTCGCGCTTTGCCGCGCTGTTCCTGTCGGCGATCGGCAGCACCCCGGTCAACATGCCGCTGGCGCAGGTGACCGAGGGCATTTCCAAGGGCGTGATCGATGGCGCCATGATTCCCTGGGAGGTGTTGCCCGCGATCAAGGTCGACGAGGTGACCAAGTACCACATCGAGGGGATGCCGAACCAGCCCGGTTTCATCCAGACGCCGATGGCCATCCTGATGAACAAGGCCAAGTACGACAGCCTGGCGCCCGAGTTCAAGGCCGTGATCGACAAGCACAGCGGCCAGGCCCTGGTCGACCTGATCGGCAAGGCCTGGGACGATGGCATCGCCGACACGCGCAAGAAGCTCGCCGCGCAGGGCAACAAGACCCTGGTGATCAAGGACGCCGACTACAACGCGATGAAGAAGAGCACCGCTTCGGTCGAGGCCGACTGGGTCAGGCAGGCCAATGCCCGTGGCCTGGACGGCAACAAGCTGGCGACCGAAGTCCACGCCATCGGCAACAAGTACCTCGGCAAGTGAGGCTGGCGCCGGGCCAGCTTGCCAGCTTGGCCTGACCGTTCAGAATCCGAGCTCCCGGATCAGCACCGCGGCGGCTTGCCTGAGGTAGCGCGAGGCCGGTGCCTCCCAGCTCGCGTGTACCGTCAGCTGGCCGCGCCAGGACAGCTGCCCCCAGTCGTCCAGCGCACCGGGCGGGACCTCGAACGCCACGCGGTAGACCGCGCGCTCGGGCACCAGTTGGCCGGATTTCTCGCGCGTCAGCAAGTGGCCGCCTGACTGGAGCGCCAGTTCGGGGCGTGGCAGCACGCGGCTGGCGTCACGGTCGACCGATGCGACCTTGAGCCGCAGCGTATGGTGCTCGGAACCTTCGGCGACGAACAGCGCCTTGTCGCCCACGGTCACCCGCTGCACCGCGTCCTCGTCCAGCCAGGTCTCGACCAGCCAGCGGCCGTCGTCGCGCACCAGCAGAGCGACCTTTTCCTTGCGTGCCAGCCACTGGCCGACCCGCAGGTCGGGGTCGAGGTCGCGCAGGCGGCCGGCGAAGGGTGCCCGCGGCGCGTAGTGCAGCAGCTCGGTGTCCAGGCTCGCGAGCTCGGCCTGGGCGGTGACCAGGGCGTTCTCGTTGACCAGCAGCTGCTGGCGGCCCTCCGCGTCGAAGCCCGATGCCGCGGCCCGCCAGCGCATCCGTTCCACGCGCGCGAGCAGGGCCTGGCGCCGCATCCTGAGGTCGGGCACGTAGAGCTGCAGCAGCACGGCACCCTGCGGCACGGGTTCGCCCTCCTGGAACGGCAGCGCCTCGACCCTCGCGCCCGAGGGCGCGTAGACCGGCCAGGTCTCGGCCGGGTGCAGCATCGCGCTGGCGGTGACCCGTCCCGGCCAGGGCAGCACGACCAGCAGCAAGGCGGCCGCCAGCAGCGCGAGGCTGTATCGGCTGCGCCGGCTGGTCCTGATCCTGGGCCAGCGTTCGGCCCAGGCTTTCCACTCCTGCTTGAGCGGCAACAGGATGAACCAGAGTATCTCGACCGCGAACAGCGCGATGCCGACCAGCTTGATGGCGAAGTGGTACACCAGCATCGCGATGCCCAGGAACACCACCAGGCGGTAGAGCCAGGTGGCCCAGGCAAACAGGATCAGCCCCGTCTCGCGCCGAAGCGAAAAATGTTCCGGCTTGGGCTCGCCGAGCGCGAACAGCCACTCGCGCAGCTTCCAGCGTGCCAGCGCGAAGCTGCGCTGGTGCAGGTTGGGCAGGTCCAGCCAGTCCGACAGGATGAAATAGCCATCGAAGCGCATGAAGGGGCTGGCGTTGACCGCCAGCGTCGCGACCCAGCTCGTGGTGGCGAGCACGAAGGCGGCCGAGCGCCAGGCGCCATCGGGCAGCAGTGCCCAGGCCAGCGTGGCCCAGGCCGCGATCACGAGTTCGGTGGCGATGCCGGCCGACGCGACCTGCAGCCGCTGCCAGCGGCTGGTCAGGCGCCAGGTCTCGTTGGTGTCGGTGTAGGCCACCGGCCACAGCACCAGGAAGGCCACCCCCATCGTGGGTACCCGACAGCCCAGCCGCTTGGCGGTGAAGGCATGGCCGAGCTCGTGCAGGAACTTGACCGCGACCAGCGCGATGCCGTAGGCCGCCAGGCCGGACCCGCTGAAGGTGTCGACCAGCGAGGCGAAGAAGACCTCCCATTGCCTCGTGACCTGGAACAGGCCGAAGGCCAGCGCCGCCAGCGTCAGCGCCAGGAAGCCGCGGCTGTAGAAGGCGCCGGCAGCGCCTTGCCAGCGCTCCAGCCAGCCGTCGGGCCGCCACAGCGGCACGCGGAAGAACAGGTAGTGGTGCAGCAGCCATTTGAGCGGACTGCCCTCGATCTTCCTGAGCCGCTCGGCCAGTTGGCGCGCGCTGTCGGCGCCCTCGGGCTGGACCAGCTGGTGCTCCAGCAGGAATTGCGCGACCTGCTTGACCTCCTCGGCGCCGATCCGCAGCGTGGTCTGGGCCGACACCGATTCGGCGATCGCCTGCGCGTCATCGAGCGACCAGCGGCTCAGGATCTCGAAGGTCGGCCAGTCCAGGCGCAGGAACTGGTTGCGCACCGGGTCGTGCAGGGTCCAGCTTGGCTGGCCGTCGCCCAGCGCGGGGCCAGGCAGGAGGTCGAGTTCCTCGCGCAGTCGGGGCAAGGCCATCGCTCAGACTCCCAGCGCGGTGCGCAGGGCCGCGAGCGGTCGGCGCAACACCCAGTAGGCCAGCGGCACCCAGCCACCGTGCAGCTTGGCCGTGCCTTTCAGGCCGACGCGGTGCCCGGTCGGCTCGTCCAGTTTGGCGCGCACCCGGTAGGCGTAGCCCCCGTCGGGGCGCTGCACCGCGTCATGCGCCAGGTAGCGTACTTGCGCCGTGACCGGCGACAGCGGGCTGGCGTTGAGGTAGAGCTTGACCGTGGCGCCGGGTTCGAGCGCGATCGCATCGGCCAGCGGCAGCCAGGCTTCGACCTCGCCGTCGGCCGGAGCGGCCAGGCGCATGATGCGCTCGCCGACCGTCACCGGACGTCCGATCCACTCCGACGGGTCGTCGAGCAGCGCGACGCCGTCCTGCGGCGCGAGCACGCGCGAGCGCTGCAACTGCTCGCGCAGGAACTCGGCCTCGGCGCGCTTTTCCTCGATCTTGCCGGTCAGCAGCGCGAGCTGGTTGCGGTACTTGGCGTCGAGCAGCGCCTGCTGCGTGGTCTGGCGGTATTCGGTCTCGGCCGTGGTCAGGCTCTGCTCGGCGACCTCCAGCCGGCTGCGGATCAGCGCCTCGTCGAAGCCGAACAGCGGCTGATCCTTCTTGACCGCCTGATTGGGCTGGACATGGAAGCTGTCGACCACGCCATCGAGCGGGGAGCGGATCACGACCGGGTGCGCCGGAACCAGCTCGCCGGGGGCCAGCACGGTCAGGCGCACGGGGCAGGCGAGCGCGACCAGCACCGCAGCGGCCCAGCGGATGCGGGTTTGCCGCCACCAGGACTGGCCGGCTGACGGTTGGAGCCGCTCAAGCAGCCGCCGCCGCCAGACCTTCCAGGACCAGGCCGGAGCACGGTGCAGCGTGCGCCAGGCGTGGGTCCAGACTTCCAGCCATTCGACCAGCAGCGCGACTTCCTGCGGGGTGAAGGGCAGGTCGCGCGCGAGCAGCAGCCCGCCCGCGACGGCCTCGGCCGGCCGGGTGCCACTGGCGGGCGTCGGGGCCTGGGGCAGCGGCAGCCACAGGCCTTGGGCCGGCAGCCACTGCGCCCATTCCTGCGCGAGTTCGGGCGGCAGCGCTTGGGCCGAAACCGGCATCGGGGTGGTCGCGCTGGAGAGCTGCTCGCAGACCCGGGTCAGCCAGAGCGCGTAAGGCGCGTTCGCCTCCAGCTGCACCACGCCCGAGAGCGCCTGCAGGCCCGCATCGGCCAGCCACAGCCCCGCCTGCCGGTAAGCCGCCAGCGCGTGGCTGTCGTTGACCAGCAGGAAGCGCAGCTCCGCCGCCGATCCGCCCTGGCGGGCCCGACGCGAGAGCTCGAGCAGGCTGAACAGGGGATTGTGAGCCGCCGCCCGGGCTGGCCCGGGCGGGGGTTGGTGCATGGTCTGGTTCAAATTCGAATCATCCTCTGCGGATCAATGGACCGGCGCGGCGCGCTGGCCCCGCTTGTGCTGGGCCGCCTCGCGCAACTGCTGGCTCAGCCCGGCGCGGCCCGCCACCGTGACCCGCTTGTCGCCGACGTGGAAGCGGAACAAGGTCGTGGCCTCGCGACCCTGGGCGTCGCGTGCCATCAATGTGATCCTCAACTCGCCACTGAAGTTCTCGGGCGGCTCGAAGCTGAACTGGCCGCTGCGCGCATCGAAGCGGATCCAGTACGGCAGCTCCGCCCCATCCGCCAGCTTGGCCGCCAGCACCACTTCGTGGCCGGACTGGGTATGCACGAAGGCATCGGCCGGCACGGTAAAGCTGCCCTGCGCGCCGCTGTCGGCAAACTGGTCGCTCATGCCGCGGAAGACCTGCAGGCTGGCGACCTCGCTGGGCAGCACCAGCGTCGTCCAGCGTGGCGCGGCCGCCGCTGGCGCCGGCTGGCGGTCATTGGCCCAGTCCCGGTCTTGATCCGCCCAGTCCCAGTTCGTGCGCTCGATCAGGCCCAGCGACTTCGGGTCGGCCGCTGACGTCAGCGCGTAGAGCGTGGAGCTGAAATTCGAGTGCTGGAAGATCGGCCCCTCGACCGATTCGATCGAAGCCATCGGGGGCAGGTGGGCGGCATGATCGAGTTCGACCGGCGCGGGCTCGACATGCGCGGCCTCGAGTTGCACGGGTTCGACCTGCTGCGGGACTGGCTCGCGCTGGGCGATCAGCACCGGCGTGCCCGGGTCGAAGATCTTGCCCAGCGTGGCGTCGTTGTCGCCGAAGGCGTTGTCGGTGATGATCAACTCGATGTAGTCGATCTTGCCGTCGCCGTTTTCGTCGATGAAGCGTGCGCCGTCGCCTCCGGATTGGCGTTGCGTGAAGTCGTACCAGCCGGCCTGGGTGATGGCATTGCCATCCAGATCGACCAGCGTTCCCAGGGAGTCGATCGCCTCCCGCGACACATACTTGATGTAGCCGTTGACCTCCTGGGTCGTCAGGCCCGCGGCGCGGATGTCGATCAGGAGGCGGACCTGGGTGCCGCTGCGAACCAGATCGATGTCGCTCAGCTCATCGGGCTGGCCGTCCTGGTTGCTGTCCATGCCCTCGACCGCGAAGCGGATCGGGTCCCAGGGCGTGCTTGCCTGGCTGCCATCGGCCAGCGTGACCGTGCGGCTGCCGTCAGACTCCAGCACCAACTCGGTGTTCGAGTCGACCTCGTCGTACGTCGCGACCACGATGTCGAGCAACTGCGAGCTGGTCGACACCGCATTGGAGCTGGCGCCATCGGTCACGCTGACCGAGACGATCGCCTTGCTTTCGGTCAGCGTGCCTGCGTTGCCTTGGACGAAGTAATCCTTGGCTGTCCAGGCCAGGGTCGCCAATGCGCTTTGCTCGGCGTCTTGCGTGCCGTCGCCGTTGATGTCGCCCATGACGGCGTCGCCTATGCCCTGCGAGGCGGCGAGCGTGGCGAGTGCCTCCTCGGTCGTCGGCGCGATGCCGTCCTTGTCGAAATCGTCGTCGAGGCCGACGACCGTCGTGCCGCTGAAGCCACCGTCCGCGCCGAACTGGTAGATCACGCCGGTGCCATCATCGCGCACCGACGCTTCGCCGATCGAATCGACCGCGTCACGGGTGGCGATCAGCGCGAAGTGCTCGGGGCCTTCCCTCGCCTCATCGTGCTCGCCGCCGAGGCCCACGCGCACCAGCAGCGTGCCGCCTTCAGGAATCGACGCGTTGCTGCCGGTGTAAGTCTTCCAGACACCATCCTCCCAGAACTGGATGTTGGCCGAGCTCTTGTCGACTCCGGTCGCGATCGGTTCGTCGGTTTCATAGCTGGCCGGCATCCTCAGACCGATCGGACCGGCCGGCCCCTGGATCGTGAAGACGACAAAATCAGACCCCTCGTTGACGATCGGGCTGTCAACCTTGATGCCACGGTCGTCATCCTTGGGCGCGAAGCGGTCTTCGGCCCCGCTGTCGTTGAAGATCGCGCCCGTTCCATAGTCGCCGATGATGCCATTGCTGGTGACGGCTGCGGTGCCGGGTATCGTGGCCACCAGGGTGAAGGCATGCGTGCCCTCGTATTCGCTGTCATTGAAGACCGGCACGCGCACCAGCAGGACGGAGCCGCTCGCGGGCACCGAGACCAGGCTGCCCGGTACGTAAGCCACCCACTTGACACCGTCGTAGGTTTCGAGCGAGTTGCCGTAGTCCGTCCCAGCCGTCGCCGTGGCGATCGCCGGGTCGACATGGTCAGGGCCGTCCTGCAGCGAGAGCGTGAACCGTTGACCGCCAGATGCCTCGATGCGGAATACCGCGTAGGGTGAAGCCTCGTTGACCGTCACGTCGGGAATCTTGATCAGGCGATCGTCATCCTTTGCTGCGCTCGCGTCTTCCGAGCCGTCGGCCTTGAAGACCGTGCCGGCGCCATCGTCGCGGATGGTGGCCGTGCCAGTTGCGCCAGTTGCGCCCGTTGCATCCGCTGCGTCCACGGGGGTGGCCTTGAGCGTGAAGGTCTCCGAGCCTTCGTAAGCCGAATCCTGCTGGACGGGGGTGCGAGCGAGCAGCTTGCCGTCGGCAGGGAAGGTCGCGCTTGTCGAGTAAGGCGTCCAGGACAGGCCGCCATCCGTGGACAATTCCAGTGGGGTGGCGCCGACTGTGCCGAAGTCCGTGCCGCCCATGGTGGCCGACCCCGAGGCCAGCTGGAGCGTCACGGCCTCGCCCGGGACGCCGGTCACGGTGAACACGGCGTAGGGGGATGCCTCGTTGACCGTCGGGCTGGACACGGCGACCGGATCGACCACCGCATCGACCGTGATCGCCAGCGTGCTGGTGTCGTCCGTGCCCGAGCCGTCGGTGACCGTGTAGGTCACCAGCGGGAAGGCGCCGTTCCAGTGGGCCGCCGGCGTGAAGCTGTAGCTGCCGTCGGCGTTGACGGTCAGCGTGCCCTTGCCGCTGACGGCGTAGGCCGTGCCCAGGGTGAAGGTCCCGGTCTCGCCGGCGAGGCTGAAGCTCTTGACCGTCACCGGCCCGTCCACGCTGTTGGTGCCCGTGAGCAGGTGGCCGGTGTGGTTGCTGCTGTCCTCCAGCACGCTGACGGTCTCGTTGGCGTCGCTGAAGTCGTCGTTGACCGCATCGACCGTGATCGCCAGCGTGCTGGTGTCGTCCGTGCCCGAGCCGTCGGTGACCGTGTAGGTCACCAGCGGGAAGGTGCCGTTCCAGT
>NZ_JAQTZS010000002.1:148681-279302 GCF_028687635.1 Malikia sp.
GGCGAGGCTGAAGCTCTTGACCGTCACCGGCCCGTCCACGCTGTTGGTGCCCGTGAGCAGGTGGCCGGTGTGGTTGCTGCTGTCCTCCAGCACGTTCACGGTCTCGTTGGCGTCGCTGAAGTCGTCGCTGACCGCCGTGATGCTGTGGCCGAGCAACACGCTGGCCAAACTGTATGCGCTCGTGCCGCCACCCGTGGCATCCACAGTAGCGCCCGTGGTCACCATGGCGGAGGAATCGATCAGCTTCACCGTGAGGCTCGGTGCCGCGCCGTTGAAGTCAGCCGCCGGCACGAAGCGCAGCTGGTCGGCGGCCTTCAAGGTCAAGGCAGTAGCAGCGCCGCTGATGCTGGACAAGGTGCTCCAGTTAGTGCCGTCGGAGGAGTACTGCCATGAGCCCTTGGTGGCGTCGGCGCTGTAGCCGGAGATGGCAATACCCGCCAGCGTGTTGGCCGAGGAGCCGCCGCTGACCTGATCGGCGCTGTCGCTGAAGTTGTTGGCGAACAGCGAACCGACGGTGGCCGTGCTGACGCTGCCTGCCGCGGTGTCTTCCAGGTCGGCCACCAGGGTGGTCGATCCGCTGGCCGTCGGCGCATCGTTGACCGCCGTGACGTTGAACGTGATGGTGTTGGGGCTCGGGTCCAGATCGATGCCACCGTTGGTCGTGCCACCGCTGTCCTGCACCTGGAAGGTGAAGCTGGCGTAGCCCGTGCCATTGGCGTTGGCCGCCGGGGCGTAGACCAGCTGGCCCAGGTTGGCCAGCGCGATCGACTGGTTGCGTGTCACGGCCACGCCGTCGAGCTGGAGCGTGCCCGCGCCGGGCAGCGTGCTGATGAGGACGGCCCGCAGGCCGTGGGCCGGGCTGTCGCTGGCGTCACTGAAGCCGAAGTCGCTGGCGGCGAAGGTCTTGCTGCCGTCCTCGAGCACGGTGAGCGTCGCGCTCGCGCCGGCCGGCGCGTCGTTGACCGGCGTGACCATGATGGTGGTGGCGCCGACGTTGGAATCCACCGCGCCGTCGTTGACCTTGACGGTGATCCTGCGCGCTGTCGTGTCGGGCGCGTCGCTGGTATTGCTGAACCGGACCGCCCGCAGGGCCGTCAGGTAGTCGGCCTGGGTGGCGCTGCCCGTGAGCGTGATCGTGATCTGGCCCGCCACGCTGGTGTCGACCACGCCGGTGATGCCGCTGGGCAGCGTGCCCACGCTGAGCAGGTCACCGCTCTTGGCGTTGGTCAGCACGATCGTGGCCGAGGCCAGGTTGGCGTTGTCCACATCGGTGGTGCCGACATCCGTATCGACAATCGCGACGCCTGTGCCGTTTTCCGTGTAGCGGGTCTGGTAGTCCGCGCCCGTGGCCGTCGAGCTGTCGTTGGCATCAAGATCCAGCACCGGCGCGTCACTGACCGCCGTGACGGTGGTCCCCAGCAACACGGTCGCCGCAGAAATCGAGGTCGTGCCGCCGTTGCTGCTGGCATCCAGCGTGGCCGCGTTGCTGACGGCCTGTGGTGTTTCAATCAAACGCACGGTCAAGCCGGGCGCGGCGCCGTTGTAATCGGCGGTTGGCACGAAGCGCAATTTGGCACTGGTCTGCAAGGTCAGCGCGCTGCTGTCGCCACTGATGGCGTTCAACGTGGTCCAGCTGCTGCCGCCGTCGGTGCTGTATTGCCAATTGCCCTTGGTGGTATCGACGGCATGGCCCGTGATGGCGACGCCGGTCAGCGTGTTGGCGCTGCTGCCGCCCGAAACCTGGTCGGTGGTGTCGCTGAAGCGGGAGGCAAACAGATTGGACACGGTGTCGCCCGGCGGGTTGATCGTGTCTTCGCTGATCGACGCGAGCGTGGCCGTGCCGTTGGCCACGGGTGCGTCATTGACCGGGGTGACGGTGACGCTGATGGTGTCGGTTGCCGTGCTGAAGCTTGCCGGGTTAACGGTGAAACTCTGGCTGCCGTTGGCCGTCGTCAGGGTCAGTGTCCAACTTCCGATCGTTCCAGCATCCATACCCATATCGTCGTTGACATACAGGCTCCAGATGCCGTTGGGATCCGTGCCGTTGAAAACCGAAAGCAGACTGCCAAACGATGTGCCTGAAATCCCGGTGAAGCTATCAGGTGCATCAAAATTTGTTGGCTTGAAGCTGCCACTGACCAGTGGCCCGCTGTCAGCAAGCAAGGTGGCCGCAGCGTCGTCAAATGTCAGATTGATGGATTTGACACCCGCACCGCCGCCCGTGTCCGACATCAGCAGCACTTGCTGCCCTTGCGGACCGACCAGCAGAATGTCTAGATCGTCGGGAAAGGTATGGGTCAGTCCTCCCAGGGTCAGGTTGACGTCCGTGAGATTGCCGGTCATCCCACTGACAGTCTGCATGGAAGGAAATGGCAGAACTGCGCCGCTATTCGGAATCACAAAAGTGGAAGAACTTGTGCTGTCCACCTTGCTGCCCGCAGTCCAGCTGGTCTGATCCCAGGCCTTGAAGGTCAGACCACTGCTGACCGTGCCGTTGAAGTTGGCGTTGGGCTTGAAATACAGCCGCGTGTTGCTGTTGTCCGCCAACAGCAGGGCGCTGGTGCTGCTGACCGTCCCCACCGTTTGCCAGTTGGCCCCGCCATCCAGTGTGTAATACCAGCTTCCCTGGCTGGCATCGGCGCCCGTGACCGCGATGCCCTTGAGGGCACCGATATCGCTGTCACTGATGCCGCCGGTGAAGCTGCCGATCAGCGAGCCGACTGCTCCGACGGGTGTGCCCGCATCCTCGGCCACGGTCAGGCTCAGCGCGGTGTCGGCCAGGGTCGGTGCCGCGTTGAGCTGGACATTGAGCGTCACCGTGGCGGTGTTGGACTCGGCGCTTCCGTCCGTCACCGTGTAGCTGAAGCTGTCGCCGGCGCTGTCGCCATTGGTCGGCCGGTATTCGGTCGTGCCATCGGCCTTGATGAACAGGCTGCCGTGGGTCAGCGCCACCTGCATCCAGCCATTGGCGGCCAGATGGCTGGCATCGGTGCCGTTGGCCGAGAAGGCGACGTTGTTGACCTTGGCGACGGTGAACGTGTCACCCTCGGCATCGCTGTCGAGCGTGCCCGTGGCTCCGCCGTTGCTGATGATGTTCTTGCCCGTCAGCAGGGTGTTGAACGCGGTGGTGTAGCTGTTGTTCGCGGCCACGGGCGCGTCATTGGCGCCGTTGATGGTGAGGGTCAGCGTGGTCGTGCTGGAGTCGCCATCGGCATCGGTGACGGCATAGCTGAAAGTCTCGGTCAGCGGCGGGCTGGAGTTGTTCAGCGCATTGACCGTGGCATTGTCATCGTTCAGGTCATAGCTGTAGGAGCCGTCGGCGCCGATCACCAATTGGCCATAGGTACCGCTTACCGTGATGCCGGCCGCTGTACTGGACGATCCCGCTGTCACCGCCGTGGTGGGCGTGGCGTTGCCCGCGATCACTTTCGTGACCGTCACGGGCGTATCGGCTCCCTGGGTGTCAGCCACGTCGCCGGTGCTGCCATTCGCCAGCACATTGCCGCTCAGGTTGGCTGTCGGGCTGGCGGTGGTGCCTTCGGTCACGCTTCGTGCGTCGGCATTCGCTATCGGGGACGTATCGCTGATCAGGATGTCAATGCTTTCGGCGGTGACTGTCGTGTTCGCATCATCGGTGATGGTGACCGCGATGCTGTCAACGATGCTTTGATCCCCCAGGGTATGACTCTTGGCTAAGCCGGTTTGCTGGTACCTGTAGCTCACGACCCCGGTGCCCGAGGCATAGCCGTTGAGGACCAGCGTTCCCTTGCCCGTGCCGATGCTGACATGCGTGGCGGCTTGTGCGCCAACGATGGCTTGCAGACTGGCTTTGCTGACCACCGACGCGCCGACGCTGATTTCCTTGAGCCCCGCCGGCGCCGTGAGCGTGAATGTTCCAGTGACCGGATTGCCGGCGTTTTCCGCGATGCTGTTGTCGCCCAGGGCCGACCCATTGCTGTCCGTCACGGTCGCCGAGGGATCGGCCAAGCCGTTGATGGTGATGGTTGCCGTCGCGGTGCTGGTGCCGCCATTGCCGTCGCTGATGGTATAGCTGAAACTGTCGGTCGTGTTGGCCCCCGCGGCCAGGAAGTTGAAAGCGCCATTCGGGTTATAGGTGTACGAGCCATCGGCGGCAACCAGGACTGTCGCGCCAGAAGGCAGCGTCAAGGTCGTTCCCACCGCGCCAGCGTTGCCATTGATCGCGATGACGGTCAGCGCATTGCTGTTCGGGTCGGAGTCCAGCCCCGATCCTTCATTGCTCGTGATCAGGTTGGTCCCGGTGGCACTGGCATTCTCGTTGACGGTCCTGACGTTGGGCGTCGCGGTCGGCGCGCTGTTGGTCGGATTGGGCACGCTGATGACATCGGCGCTGACATCGGTGGCGTCGTCGTTGTCGGTATAGCTCGCCGACAACACCACGCCTTGAATCAGGCTGGCATGAGCGGACAGCGCGGTCTCGAAAATGCCGGTGTTGATTCCGGTTTCGGTCAGGGTGACGGTCGCGCCATTGAGCGAGGCCGTGACGGTCTCGACCGCCGCCGCATTCGTGTTCTCATCCAGGTCGGCCACGCGCAGGAAGGCGGCGGCGCCCACGGCATAGGTCGCGCCGGCATCGGTGCCGCCCAGGCCCGTGATGAAGGTCGTCACCGAAGGCGTGCCCAGGTCGCGCGCCGTGACGACGAAGTTGCCGGTCGCGGTATCGACGATGTCCTCGTAGCCTTCCTTGGCCGTCACGGTCAGCGTGTAATTGCCCGTGTTGTTGATCGTTTGCCAGACGTATTCAAAGGTCTTGTAGAGCGTGCCATCGTTGTCGGCATTGACCACGGTGGTGCCGACCGGCGTCGGGGTGCCGATATCACCATTGATGCCCGGTCCATCGATCGCGAGTTTCAGGGCGGTGATGTCGTAATCCCCAAACGGATCCTTGACCTTGACCCGCAGGTAAACAATGCCACCGGCATCGATGCTATTGGCCGTGATCAGCGCGCCGCCACCATTGCCCATCGATTGGTCGTAGAAACCGATCTCCTGCACGCCATTGCCGCTGTTGCCATCGACATCGACGATGTCGATCACGGTGCTGGTTGGCAACTCGATGCGCGATGGCTTGCTCGCGCTGTCGTAATCGATCTTGAAGCTCGAACCGGCCTGCGTGTTGCTTACCACCAGTTTCACCGAGGCGTCTTGCGGAATCGTCACGCCACTCGCGAGTGTTCCGCTCCAGGTCAGCGTGCCAGCGCTGGAGTCGTAGGTCGCGCCCGTCAGCGTGACGATGCTGCCCGAACTCCCGCCCTCATAGTTCAGCGTCGCCGTGATGCCGGCATAGCTCGTGCCATTGCCCAGGCCACTGACGCTGCTGACATGGGTGACGACATTGACGACGCCGCCGGCGGGCATTGAAAATGCCTCGGCCATCGGAATGTTCTGACCGAAGGTGACCGGAATCACCGCGTTGGCGGTCTTGTACTTGACCAGCAGGTTGTCGATCTGGAAATTCGCCTGGCTGCCCGCGCTGGTGATTTTGTTGCCGTCGAACTTGATGATGATGTTCGACAGCGAAGAGGATCCGGTCAGGTAATCTTTTATATTGTTGCTGTAGCTTGAGGTCTCGCTGCCTGAGTCGCCAGTGAAGGTCTGCAAGGTCGTCCAGGTCGAACCGCCATCGACCGAAATCTTGAGCTGGACGTTTTCCTCGGTACCGTTCAACTGATTGGTCCAGTAGCTGAAGCTCAGGTTCACCGCCTGGCTGGTATCGACGCCTGACAGGTCGATCGAGCGTTGGACATCGGCATCGCCGGAATTGCCCGTGAAGACCAGGGCGGTGCTTCCGGTATTGATCAGGCTGCTGTCACTGTTCGTGGTTCTGATGACGCCAGTTGAACGACTGCCATCGTCGCCGGTTTCGGTCCAGCGCGTCGTCCAGGACTTGTTCGTGTAGCCCGACGTGCCGGTCGTGGTGGTTCCGGTCGAGGCGTAACTCTTGGTCGAGAACTTGTCGTAGTAATAATAGCTCCCCGACTGGCTGGTCGGCACCAGCGCAGCGCTGGTGATCGCCGTAGCACCCGTGGGCAGGATTCGGTCCAGATCGGTCGCGAGACCATCATCGTCGGTGCCCGATTGGCCATCGGCGCCCAGCGTGTTGTCGGACAGGTACAGCACCTTGATCTTGGCGACGGCCGCCGTGTCGGTGTTGGCCAGGGTGCCGGGTGTCGTCGGATTGTCGCTGCTGCTGCCCGTGATCGGATCGGTGTATTCGACCTTGAGGCTGTCGCCGCTAACGGTCTTGAGCGTGCCGCTGTTGTTGCTGGCCTGGGCACTGGCACTGCTGGAGGCCAGCGTGCCACGGAATATTCCGCTGTTGACTCCGGTCTCGGTCAGCGTGACGGTCTCGATCTCGCTCGTGGTGATGTTGCTGACCTTCACGGTCAGCGTATCCATCGCCCCCGAGGAGAGATTCTGGTCACCATCGGTGACCTGCAGATAGAGCGTTCCTCCTTCAGTGAGGTTGCCGCTGGTTTTCGTATAGGCGCCGTCGAAGTAGAACTGCGCCAGCCCGTCGGTGGGCGTGATGTTGGAAATGGCGGCGGCGCTTTGGACGTTGGCGTTGCCGGTGGCGAAGCTGCCTGAAATGCCGGGCGCGGTCGGATTGTCGAAAACGCTTCCGGTGGTCGGGTCGGTGTATTCGACCTGGAACGTGTTGCCGATGCTGAGTTTCAGCGTCCCATCGTTGTCCGTGGTGGCGGCGCTGCTCGATGTCAGCAGCGTGCCGCGAAAGATTCCGGTATCGACCCCGGTCTCGGTCAAGGTGCGGACTTCGACCTCGTGGGTCTGGTTGTTCGTCACCGTCACGGTGAGCGTTTCGGCGACGGTGCTGCTCTTGTTCTGGTCGGAATCGCCGACCTGCAATCCGATCGTGTTGCCCGGGGTATAGCTCGATTGCCGCGAGGTGAAACTCGAATCGTAAAGCGACAATTC
Source organism: Malikia sp. (assembly GCF_028687635.1). GTDB lineage: Bacteria > Pseudomonadota > Gammaproteobacteria > Burkholderiales > Burkholderiaceae_C > Malikia. The sequence continues at coordinate 155,657 of NZ_JAQTZS010000002.1, forward strand.
ACCGTCGGTGATCGAGGTCGTGATGCTCGTCAGGTTGATCGATTGCTTGGTGGTCCCCGCTTGGTCATCGAGTTGTGCCGAGTTGTCGATCTGGTAGTTGTTGCCCGCCAGTTCGCCGATCTTGGTGGTTTCGCTGCTGTTGGGCAGTTGCAGCTTGTAGGTGACGACGATCTTCTGACCGCGACCCACGCCCTGGATGCCATCGAGATTCAGGTTGACATCGGCCAGGGTGTAACCGCCGGTTCCGGGGAGATTGAGCGGGAACAGATCGCTGTTTCCGTCCAGGTCGGTGATCTGGCGAATGACCGTCGTGCCATCGGTGTCATAGACGGTCAGCGTCGCGCTGTTGGCCACATAGTTGACCGCGGTCGCCGGTGTCCAGGAGTCGGTGATCTTGGGTGCGAACATCTCGATGACCGAGCGGTTCACGATGGTCAGCGTGTATTCGACCTGCTCGCCGAGTTCGACATTCGTGTTCGCGTCGCTCGGATTGGCTTCCTTCGAGGTCTTGGTGAACACATAGTCGGGGAAGGGCAGCACGGTCGTGCCCATGTCCAGGTACGGATTGCCGGCACCGGCGATCGAGGGATCCTCGCCCCAGGCCCCCGTGATCAGCGTGCCGTCCTTGGTATAGACGGTCATCCCGCTCTGGTCATTGTCCGAGTTGTCGAAGAAGCGGTAGGATTGTAGCGCGCTGACCGCGTAGGAATAGGTCGTGGTGCTGCCCACGCGCGTGCCCGCGATCAAATTACCCACCGCATCCTTGATCTGGAATTTGCTGACATCGGCGATGTTATCGACATAGAGCGTGGTATTGCCCATCGCGGTCACCCAGACCGGACTGCCGTTGGCCGCGCCGGTCATCGGACTGTTGTTGTTGCCAGGACCCCAGGCGACGATGAACTTGTCGGTCAGGTAGCTCTCGGGGACGAGCGAGTAACTCCAGTCGTGCGTCGCGTTGCTGGTGGCATCGGCATCGATCACGCTGACCGCGAAGAACTTGGCGCCGGTGGTCGTGTAGAAATGCGCTGCCGACGCCGGCATCAGGACATGGCCCGTGCTGTTGGCATTGACCGTGACCGACAGCCCGGTTTGGGTCGCGGTATCGTACTTGACGGTGATCGCGCTGCTGCCCGGGTTGTAGAGGATCACATAGGCCGGGTCGGCCGCCAGCGTGGTGCTGACCGGCGCATAGTAGCTGCCGGACCATTGCTCGTCCGGCGTCAGCGCGAACCAGCGGTTTTCGTAAGCCGAGCCGACGTCGCCCGCGATCAGATAGACGCCGATGCCCTTGTCGGCGGTGATTTTCGCCCCGGCGTTGAGTCCGCCATTGACCAGATAGGTCTGACCTTCGTTGAGCGTGACCGAGGTGATGTCGGTCGTCGTGGCGGCATTGCCGTCCCTGTCGATCGTGACGGTCGTCCCGTTCTGGGTCGCGATGATATGCGCCGAGGTGTATTCGAACAGCTTGTTGGTGCCGGTCGCGACGGTTTCCACGTTCTGGCCGATCGGCAAGGTGTAGCTCTTTCCGGCATTGGCCGAATCGATCACCGCGACCGCGCCCGCGAGCACCGTGCCCGGCGTGGCGGACCAGCCCGCCTTGGTGACCGATATCGCCTTGGTCGATCCGATCTTGTCGCGGCCGTCGTAATCGACGCTGTTGGGCGAGGCCGGATTGACCGCGTTGCTCAGCAGGATGGTCTGGCCGGCGTTGAACAGGTCATTCGTCATTCCCGGCGCGGTGCCGTTGGCGGTATTGCCGTCGCCCCAGATCTGCGTGGTGGACTGGATCGGGTTGTTGATGTCGGCCTCATAGCCGTCTTCCCAATGGTCATAGACCACGATTGTCCCGTTGCCGGTCGCGCTGAGCGCGATCACGGTCTGGATGTTGCCCGTCACGCTGCTCGATATCGCCTTCAGCGCGGTCTGGACATCGGATTCGGGCAGCGGCACATAGGTGGTCTGCGCGATGCCGTAGGGAGCCGCGGTTTCGACCTCGATCTGGCGGCCATCAAGCGTCAGCGTGAGTTGATCGTTTTCACCAATCACGCTGGCGAGATTCGCGTCGCCATTCAGGATCAGCGCGGCGAAGGCATGGCCCTCGTCGCCGAGACTGTCGGTGGTGCCGTTGAGCGCGAAGTCGATCGCGTGGCCGATCTCTTCGAGCAGGACCGCCTGCAGGGCTTCGGTCGAGGCGCTGGTCGCATGGTCCGCGTTGAGGTAGATCGTTGGCTGGCCATCGCCAGCCATCGCGGTGAAGGCCCCCAGCATGCCCTGCAGTTCAGCCGCCGTTCTGAGCTCGACCCGGATCGACTCGCTGCCCGACTGGACCGCGGCGATCAGCTGGTCAAAAGCCTGCAGCCATCGCGCCGAGGGCTCGCCGGTTTGTCCACCGGAGAACAGCTCGAACGCCTGATTTCTGGCCTCCCGCGTCTGGAAAAACTCGACGACCAGGCGCTCGGCCTGGGTCTGCGCGTTCGCAAGCGCCGCGGGCTGGGCGCGCTCAGGTGTTGCAAGGCGCAGCATGCCAGTGGCATCGGCATGCTCCGGCATCGTGATGGCGTCCGCGACCGCCGCCCCATCGAACATGAAGCGCTGCTCCAGCGCCATCGACCTGAAACCGCCGAACCTCAATCCGGTCGCTGGCGCTGGCGGCCCCTGTTCCCCGGTGGCGCCCGTCACTATCGAGCCGGCTTCAAGGCGGGCCTCGCTGCCTTCGGCGCCGCGGCTGCTCTTGCTGCCCTTGCCCTTGCCGCGCACGATTTCGGCGGTGGCGACATAGGTGCGGGTGATCTCGTTCCAGACGCTGCGGTAGATATGGTTCACGGGGGTACTCTCGGGAAGGCCGACGAGGTCGCTCGGGTGGCGGCTCTGGCAGAGGAAGTGGAAGGCGGTGGCGAGTCGGAATCAGCGGGCGGCGGGCGGCGTCACCTTGACGCGCCCGCTCATGCCGGCGATCAGCTCGGGGAACTTGCCGTCGATGGCGGCGGCGACCTTGATCGACTGGCTGACCGGATCGACCCGCGCACCAATGCGGATGAACTTGGCCGGGTAGCTCTTGTGCGTCTCGTCGATCTCGACTTGGAAGGCGCTGCCGACACGCAGCCAGCCCAGCCAGCCCGATGGCACGAGGAATTCGAGCTCCAGCATGCTGTCGTCGAGGATGTCGAGCAGCGCCTGGCCCGGCTGGACATACTGCTGCTCGCGCACCTTCTGCTCGGCCAGGCGGCCCGAGTAGGGCGCCGCGATGCTGCATTTGCCCAGCACCGCCTGGTTGGCGCCGACCTCGGCCCTGGCCTTGCCTTGCGCCGCCTTGGACAGGTCCAGCTCCAGCTGCCCGACCGAGTTGAGCTCGGCCAGCCGCTGGTTGGTCTTGTGCGTCTGCTGCGCGCCGTCGAGCTCGGCCTGCGCCTTCTGCAGCTGGGCCTGCTGCAGCGAGCAGTCGAAGCTGACCAGCAGCTGCCCGGCCCGGAAGGCCCCGCCCTCGCGGACCGGCAGCCGGTTGACCTTGGCGCCGATCTCGGCCGCGATCGTCGTGTAGCGCCTCGGCAGCAGCTGGGCGCGGATTTCCTGGCGTTCCATCGACGACTTGGCCGGCGCGGCTGCCGCAGCAGGCGTGGCAGATGCCGGCGTGACGGACGCGGCGGGTGTCTTGGTCTGGGCGCTCGCCTGGCCGGCCAAGGCCAGCGCGATGCTGGCCGCGAACAGGACGGGCCGCAGACAGGGCAGGGGACGCATGGCTATCCGGTGCGTCATTGGGGGGCCGCCTGCTTCAGTGCGGCCCAGGGATTGCCGCTGCCCTTGAGCTCTTCGGTCAGCTGCGCCAGGCTCAGTTCCCCGGTGCTGCCGATCCTGGGTTCGATGCCGAGGTTGGCCATCAGGCGGTTCTCGGCCGTGTGCACCTGCGCCAAGGCCTGGTAGCGGCGCAGCAGGCTCAGGATCGCGGTCGTCTCGTTGGCCACCTGGTCGAGCTGGCTCTGCGCCCGCACGCTCGCGCGGTTGCGCACCTGCTCGGCGATCTTCTGGTCCGTGGCGTAGATGGCGTCGGCGCGCGCGAACTGGCTGCGCGCGTTGGCCAGCTGCAGGCGGGCCAGGTGGACCTGCGTCACCACCGCCATCTGGGTGGCGACGCGGCGCTGGTCGGCCAGCGACACACCGGCCTCGGCCAGCTTGATTTGCGTGGGGCCGGTCAACAGGTTGAACAGGTTGAACGACAGCTGCACCCCGGCTTCGTTCCAGTGGTTGTGCACCAGATAGCGGTCGGAGTCGTACTTGAGCCCGTAGTTGAAGCTCAGGTTCGGGAACAGGCGCGCCAGGGTCTTGCGCACTTCCTCGCGCGCGATGCGGCTGTTGTAGTGCTGCTCGCGCAGGTCGGCGTTGTGCTCCAGCGCGACCTGTTCCAGCCGCTCCAGCGGCAGCTTGAGCACGCTGTCGTCGGCGAGGTTGAGCTGGGTCTCGGCGATCGGGACCGCCTGGCCGATGGGGGCGTTGATCAGCGTCGCCAGCTCGACTTGCGCGATCGAGAGCTCCTGCTCGATCGCCTCCAGCAGGCGCAGGTTCTCGAGCAACTGGCGCTGGTAGCGCAGCGCGTCGAGCGGATTGCGCATGCGCTCGGTCTCGACCTTGCGCGAGTCGGCCAGCGCCTTCTCGGCCATGGCGAGGGTCCTGCTCACCTCGGCGCGCAGCTTCTGCGCCGCCGCGGCCCGCCAGTAGGCGGTGCGCACGTCCTGCATCAGCAGGTGCATGGCCTTGCGGCGCTTCTCGGCGGCGATCAGCACGCGGTCGGCCTGCTGCCTGGAGCCGTAGTAGCCCAGGCCGAGGTCGATCATGTTCCAGGTCAGTCCCAGGTCCGCCGTGCCGTGGCTGGCTTGCGACGAGAACGAGGAGTTGGTCGCTTTGGGGCCGTACTGGGGGGTGTACGGCATGCTGTACGTCGCCCGCTCGCGGTTGCGGTCGGTGTAGCCGGCCTGCGCCATCAGCTTGGGCAGCATGTCGAGCTTGCCGACGTCGAGCTGGTTGAGCGCCAGCGCCTCCTCCATCAAGCGGGTGCGGCGCTCCAGGTTGTACTTGAGCGCGCGTGCCATCGCCTCGTCCAGCGTCAGCGCGCCCTGGATCGGCTCAACGTCCTGCTGGGCTGCCTGGCGGTCAGCCTGGTTGGTCTGTGCCAGGGCCTGCTGTCCCAGCTCGTTGGGGACGATCGAGCTGCAGGCGCTCAGGGCGGCAGCGGCAACGGTGATGCCCAGCAACCTGAGGAGCCACCCGCCTGGATCAGGACGCTGCGTGGAAGAAATGGCTTGAGCGCTTGAGGGTTCCTGGGATTTCATCTCTATTTTGATTAGTTTTTGCTTGCGTACAATAAATATGACATATATTTTAGGTTGTTCATCGCATAATCATCATTCCCATGGCGCAAAAAAAGATTCCTGCGCCGCAAGAATCCAGGCGGTTGCAGCGAACTTTTTCAGCCCACAAATAATCCGCATGCCAGACAAGCGCCCCCATATCCTGCTGATCGACGACTCCCTGGTGGAGCTGCGCCAGCTCATCGCCCTGATGACATCGAGGGACCTGCGGGTCAGCGTGGCCTTCAACGGCCGCGACGGGTTGCACAAGGCGGAACTGCTGCAGCCGGATCTGATACTGCTGGACATCAACATGCCGGTGATGAACGGATTCGCCACTTGCCGCCTGCTCAAGACCAGCGAGCGAAGCCGTGACATCCCGGTGATCTTCCTGTCCGCGGCGAACGACGCCGACCGACGCATCGAGGGCTTGGAGCTGGGCGCGGTGGACTTTGTCTCCAAGCCTTTCCACGACGTGGAGGTCCTGACGCGGGTGCGCATCCACCTCGAACTCGCGACGGCCTACCGCAGCCGCATGCAGGCCGGCTTGGTCAAGGACCCGCCCGGTCAGTCCGGCGAAGCCATCCTGGCCTCGAAGAAGGATGGCTTGCTGGTCAAGACGGCCGTGGAATACCTGAGGCAGCATCTCGCCAAGCCTCCTTCCACCAGGGAGCTGGCTTCCATCCTCTGCAGCAACGAGCGCCGGCTCAACAGCGCGTTCCAAGCCCATTTCGACCAGCCCGTGTCGGCGTGGTTGCGCGAGGAGCGCCTGCAGCAGGCCGCCCATTTTCTCCAGACGACCCAGACCCCCGTCGCCGACCTGAGCGAATACCTCGGCTTCTCGACCTCATCCAACTTCGCGAAGGCCTTCAAGGAGCGTTACCAATGTTCTCCGCGCGAGTTTCGCCAGTCACGACCAGTCGAACCGGGTGACCCGGGCGACCCAACGGGACAGCCCGATGGCTGAACCTGGCACCCGATGCGCGCGCCGCTGGCTGATCCCGCTGTGCCTGTTGCTGTGGGCCGGACTGGCCAGCGCCATGGCTTCAGGCACGACCAGGGCCGACGTCGCGCTCGACATTTCCCAGGCGCAGCGGCTGGACCTCTCCGACCATTTCCAGCTGTGCATCTCACCGCCGCGAACCGGCATCGAACAGATGCTGGGCGGCGCCTGCGAATGGGACCGCGAGCGAGCGCCATCGGTCTCGCGGGGATTCGACCGCAGGGTGTTCTGGCTTCGCCTCGATCTGGTCAACCGCGGCAAGACGCGGGTGGACCGATTGCTGTCGGTGGGGAACGTACGCCTGCAGGACGTGACCCTGTACCAGCTGCCGCCAGCGGGGCCACCCGTCGTCCTGGGCCGCGGCGGCACCCGGGTGGCCCTGAATGCCAAGTCGGTGCCCTTGCCCAAACCCAGCTTCAGGTTCGAGTTCGAGCCCGGCGAGAGGAAGATACTCTGGTTGCGGGTCGCCTCCGAGACGATCATCGAGCTGACACCGGTGCTCCAGTCGCTCGAAACGGGCTACTTCAATGCGCAGCGGCTGCAGTTGTTCCAGGCCCTGGCCATCGGCTGCATGCTGCTGTGCTTTTTCTACAGCATCGGGATCTACCTGATCCTGCGCGAGCACAGCTTGCTGTTTTTCGGCATCTTCATGCTGGCCGAGCTCATCATCGAGCTGACCCGCTCCGGTCTGTTGCAGACCTACCTGTGGCCCGCCAGCCTGCCATTCAATTCCAGGATACTGACGCTGGGCGCCGCCGTCAGCATCGGTGCCTGCTCGCTCTTCCTGCGCGCATTCATTCCGGGCCTGCCACGCCACCGGCTGATCCATGCCGCCTTCCGATCCGCCCTCACGATTTTTTACTGTGGCGTGTTCTGGTGTCTGTTCATCGACTACCGGGCGGGCGCGATCCTGTGGTCCTACGCCCTGTTCGCCTGGTTGCTGCTGGTGCTCATGCAGGTCATCCTGGCCTGGCGCGATGGCTCTCCGACGGCCAAGCTCCTGTTTCAGAGCTGCATGCTGCTGGCGGCCATCGAATTGCTGCGATTCTGGTCGGTGGCGGGCGTGCTCGACTTCAGCGACATCGAGACGCTCGCCAATCCGGTCGCCATCGCGTTGACCTCCGCCGTCATCCTGGTCGGCATGATCCGTCGCTTGCGGGCAATGCAAGGCGATCTGTCGAGGTCGCGCGCCGAGCGTGCCGCCAGCCTGAGCTTCATGTCCCAGATGAGCCACGAACTGCGCTCGCCCTTGACCACCATTCTGGGGCAGATCAGGCTGCTGGCCCAGACCGCCCTACCGGAGCGCGCCAGGCTGATGGTCGAAGCGATGCGCCAGGACGCCGGCCAGCTGCTCTCGATGATCGACGAGATCCTGGACTACGCGCGGGGCACGGCGGGCAAGCAGCGTCTGCGTTGTTCAGCACAGAGATGGCCCCATCTGGTCGAGCGCATGGAGCAGCGAGCCCGGGTACTGACCCAGGTCAACGGCAATCGACTCGTGTTCCACGCCGAAGGGTCTGTTCATGCCATGTTCTCGGTGGATGAGCGCAGGCTGCTGCAGGTGCTCAGCAACCTGCTGACCAATGCCGCCAACTACTGCCGCGACGCTGTCATCGAGCTGACCTGCCGGATCGATCCGCTCCAGTCGAGCGACGCCTGGAATCTGAGTTTCACGGTCAGCGACAGCGGGCCTGGCATCGCGTTGCAAGACCAGCAGCGTATCTTCCAGCCTTTCGAACGTGGCGCCGAGGCCTATCTGTCCGACCACAAGGGGGTGGGAATGGGCCTGGCGATCTCGCGCCAACTCGTCGAGCTCATGGGAGGGCAGCTGACCCTGCACAGCGAGCCCGGCCAAGGCAGCCGCTTCAGCTTCAGCATTGCCTGCCAGGCGGCACGGCCCGAGGAGACGGAGTGGGAAGAGGACGAACAGAGCCCTCCCTCGACTCCGGCGGAGGGCGGATCCGCCCAAGGCCAGCTGGCGGCGACTGCAGGGGCCGCCTCGGCCCGCAAGCTCGCGCCGCCAGGCCAGGAACCATTGGGTCGCCTGCTGCGCCTGGTCGACAACGGACAGATCTCCGACATGCTCGACATGATGGACGAGCTTGAGCAAGGGGATCCCGAGCTGGAACCGTTTTGCGCCACCGTGCGCGATCTCGCGCTGCAACTCGACCTGCCGGCACTGCGCAGGCTGTGCACGGGTCAGCGCCAGGATTGATTCATCACACTGGTTCCTGGGATGGCATCAGAAATTGACAATTTTTAAAATTTAAACCTAGTATGCCCAGCATCGGCCGCCGGCCCTCAGCCAGGCGGCCAGCTTCAAGGGGATGGGGATGGGAGAGAAAAATACACCGGCAAAAAACGGTGCGAGGCCAGCCTGTTCTTCGGTTTCGGGTCATGGCCCAGCGCGCGGGCCGCTTTTTTTCGGCCATCTGCTCGGCCCCCTGCTGTTCGTTTCGCTGTTGCTGCTGCTGCTGGCGTCCTGGCTCATTCATCATGAGTTTCGGGACCAGCGCCGGCAAGCCGAGGACCGGCTGCTGGCCGTGTCCGAGCTGCGCCAGTCCCAGGTCGAGGCCTGGCTCGACGACCTGAGGGGCCAGGCGCGCTTCCTGAGCGGCAGCGCCTACTGGTCCGACCTGTTGCTGCGCGGGCAGCGGGGTGATCCGGCCAGCCTTGAGCTGCTGTTCGAACGCATCGTCGAATGGCGCAAGACCCATGGCAGCGACAGTGCCTTGCTGCTCGGCGCTGGCGGTGAGGTGCTGGCGCGCGAACATCCATCCAGCCGCGCCGTCGCACCGCGGTTGCAGGCCGCCGCGCGTCAGGCGCTGGCCGAAGGCCTGCCGGTGCTGACCGCCATCTACCGCCGCGATGGCACCGAGATTCCGCTGCGCCTGGACGTCGTGATCCCGCTCCTGCGCACCGGCAAGCCGGCCCAGGCCGCCGTCGTGCTGCGCATCGATGCCCGGCGCTGGCTGTTCCCGACCCTGCGCGCCTGGCCGGTCCCGACCGAGAGCGGCGAGACCGCGCTCTGGCGGCGCGAGGGCGATCAACTGGTCGTCATGAACGAGCTGCGCGAGCAGATCGATGCCGCCGGTCAGCTGCGCCTGCCGTTGCGGACGGCGAACTGGCTGCCGGCGCGGCTCGAGCGCGCCGAGCACCGCGAGGGGGTCGTGTTCGAGGGACGGGACTACCGCGATGCCGCGACCCTGGCCGTGGGGCGCCGGGTCAAGGGCAGCGACTGGTGGATGATTACCGAGCAGGACATCGCCGAGATCGAGCAGCCCGCCTACCGCAATGCCTGCTGGATCGCTTGGGGTGCCGTGGCCTTGCTGCTCGCGCTGGCGGCGGCGGCGCGGGTCTGGGCGCAGCGGCAGTCGCTGCGCGAGCTCGAACAGCTGCGGGTACGCGAGCGGCAGGCCCGTGAACTGATCGAGGCGACGCCCGATGCCATGCTCATGCTGGACGCCTCGGGCCGCGTGGCCCAGGTCAACCGGCGTTTCGAGGCGCTGCTGGGCTACCCCGAGGTCGAGCTCGTCGGGCATACCGCTGAACGCCTGGTGCCCGCCGAGGCCCGCGCGGGCCATCCGCTGCTCGGCGCCCTGCGCGGCAGCTCGACCGTCGCGGCCGTGGCGGAGCCGGACCATGCCATGAGCCTGGTGTGTCGCGATGGCCGCGTCTTTCCGGCCGAGATCGCCATCAGCGCGGTGAGTCTGGGTCAGCAAAGCCTGTTCGTCGTGTCGATCCGGGATGTCACCGCGCGCAAGCAGGCGGAGGCCGAACTGCAGGCGTACCGGGTCAACCTGGAGCAGCTCGTCGCGCTGCGCACGCAGGCACTGGCGGACGCGATCGAGCGCATGCGCGTCAACGAGGAGCGGCTCGACTTCGCGCTGTCGGCCACCCAGGATGGCATCTGGGACTGGAACTTCCAGACTGGCGCATCCTTCGTCAATGCCGCCTACAGCACCATGCTGGGCTACGCGCCGGGCGAGCTGGCCAGCACCCCGCAGGGCCAGTTCACGGATCTGCTGCATCCCGACGAGCGCGAACGCCTCTGCGCCACCGAGCGCCAACTGCTGCAGGATCCCGGCAGTTTCGAGGTCGAGTGCCGACTGCGCTGCCAGGATGGCCGCTACAAGTGGGTGCTGCGCCGGGGCAAGCTGGTCGAGCGCGACCCGCAGGGCCAGCCTGTGCGCGCGGTCGGCACCCACCTCGACCTCGGCGCCCGCAAGCAGATCGAGGCGCAACTGCGCGCGGCCAAGGAGGCGGCCGAGTCCGCCGATCGCGCCAAGAGCGATTTCCTGTCCAATATCTCGCACGAGCTGCGCACGCCCATGAACGCCATCATGGGCATGGCGTTCATGCTGCAGAACACGGGGCTCGACGCGAACCAGCGCGAGCAGCTCCGGCAACTGCAGGCGGCGAGCCAGCAGCTGCTGGCGCTGATCGACGACATCCTGTGTTACATCCGCATCGATACCGGCACCCTGAGCGTCGGGCGCCAGTCCTTCGAGCTGAACGGGGTGCTCGACGCCGCGCTTGGCAGGGTGCGCGACAAGGCCGTGGCCAAGGGACTGAAGCTCAAGCTCGCTATTCCGCCTGAACTGCCGCCCTGCCTGGAGGGCGACGGCGTGCGGATCGGCCAGGTGCTGCACAAGCTGGCGGACAACGCGGTCAAGTTCACCGATGCCGGCGAGGTGGCGCTGGCCGTCGGGATCGAGTCCCGCCCGCAGCAGCGCGCCTTGCTGCGCTTCGAGGTCAGCGACAGCGGCATCGGGCTCAGCGCCGAGGAACAGGCCAGCCTGTTCCAGACCTTCCGCCAGGTCGACAACTCGTCGACGCGCAAGCAAGGCGGCACCGGGCTGGGCCTGGCGATCGCGAAACGCCTGGTCGAGCTGATGGGCGGCTCGATCGGCGTCGAAAGCGAACCGGGCCACGGCAGCCGGTTCTGGTTCAGCGTGCCGGTCGGCATCACCCAGCTCGACCCTGGTCATGAGGCCGCCGCGCCGGCGCAACCAGATCCGGCCCAGCCGGGCACCGATCCGCCGGTTCCGGATCGGTGCCCGGATCAGTCGCCGGCTGCACCGCGAGACGAGCGCCCGCTAGCGCAGCCCGCTGCCGACTTGCTGGCCTGGCCGCCACTGCGCGCGCGTCTGCTGGCGCTGCTCAGGGAGGACTGCACGGACAGCGTGCAGCTGTTCGAGCAACAGGCGGCGCTGATCGGCGCCGCGCTCGGGGAACGCTTCGAGCCGATGGCTGTGGCCCTGCGCAACTTCGACTTCGAGGCGGCGCTGGCGCTGCTGGAAGCCGCCGGCTGAAGGCAGCGGACTGGATGCCGCTCAGGCCTTGGGGTTGAAGTGGCTCAGCATGGCCGAGAGCGAATCCATCAGGCACTGGAAGTCCTGCCCGATGGCTGACTCCGTCAGCGTCAACCGGATCCGACAGTAGTGGCCGCGGTAGCTCGTCAGCGCCAGCGCCGAGAACTGGCGTCCGGCATCGAAGCTGGCGTAGCGCAGGTTGGCGCTCTTGTTCTCGCTCGCTGTGACGAGTCCCGGGAACTCGACCCGCAGCGCCGCCAGCGCGCGCTCCATCTCGGCTTGCAGACCTGCCTCGGTAATGGGACCTTCCGTGGCCGGGTAGACCGTCAGTTCGACCGCGGTCTGGCGCGCCCCGTAATTCAGCCGCAGGCCGGCGGGCTCGGAGGGGCTGGGTCCCATGCGCTCGAAGTGGAGCCAGCCGAACTGCGCCGGCAGGCCGAAGCCGAAGTGCTCGCCCAGCGCGAAGCCGCAGGCCGGCGTGCTGCGTCCGGCGGGCAGCTTCAGGCGCCTGGTGTCGAAATGGAGCTGGCGCGGCTCGGCCACCAGCTGCTCGCCGTCGATGAAGCGGATCTCGTAGTGGCAGCATTCCCGCTGCGGCCGCACCGGGTCGGGCCGCTTGGCCACCAGGCGCCACTGGTGCTGCGGGCCGCCAAACAGGCAGGCGGCGATGCTGTCCTGCGCCTCGATCGCGAGGTAGAGCGAGTCGGTGTCGATGACGATCGGGTCCTCGGCGTTGCGGCCGGAGCCGCCCGCGATCGGAAGGTCCAGGCCGTAGTCTTTGAGCAGCAAGTCGCGCAGCATCGTTTTCCTGTCTTGGAGGGGGTCGGCCGGCTTGGCCGCGAAGGAGGGTGAGCATGGATTTTCGCACTCCGGCGGCCCTGCTCCCGTGACAGGGCGGGCGGGCGATCTCAAGTAAACTCGTTCGACCTGCGTTTTTTGTTCTGACTGGTACCGGCTATGTTCGATTTCTTCCGCAAGCACATGAAGCTCTTCATGGGCCTGCTGTTCATCCCGCTCGTGATCGGCTTCGTGCTGTTCGGCGTCCAGGGCTACGACCGCACCGATGGCGCCGACAAGGTGGCCGAGGTCGCTGGCAAGGCCATCACGCGCCAGGAGCTCGACAACGCGCATCGCCGGGAAGTCGAGCAGCGCCTGGCGGCCGCGCCGACGCTGGACCGGGCCTTGCTCGAATCCGACCAGGCACGCCAGCTCACGCTCGAGCGCCTGATCGCCGAGCGCGTGCTGGCGCTGGCGGCACATGACCAGCATATCGTCACGCCCGACCAGCGCCTGGCGCGCGAGCTGCTGCAAGACCCCGGCATCGCGTCCTTGCGCAAGCCCGACGGCCAGCTCGACCTGCAGCGCTACCACGAGGCGCTGCGCGCCCAGGGCATGACGCCCGAGCAATACGAGAACTCGCTGCGCCAGGACATCGCGCGGCGCCAGGTGCTGGCCAGCGTGAGCGCCAGCTCGATCCTGCCGGCAGCGGTCGCCCAGCCCGCGCTCGGCGCCTGGTTCGAGCGCCGCGAGATCCAGCTCGCGCGCTTCGAGCCGGCCGATTTCGCCGCCAAGGTGCAGGTCAGCGACGCCGATGTCGAGGCCTACTACCAGGCCAACGCCGCCCGTTTCCAGTCGCCCGAGCAGGCCGACATCGAATATGTCGTGCTCGACCTCGACGCGGTGTCGCGCCGCGTCACGCTGTCCGAGGCCGACCTGCGCGCCCGCTACGAGCAGAGTCTGGCCAATCTGGCCAAGGACGAGCAGCGTCGCGCCAGCCATATCCTGCTGACGGTGGCGCCCGATGCCGCCGCGGCCGACAAGGCCAAGGTCCGGGAGCAGGCGCAGGCCCTGCTGGCCGAGCTGCGCCAGTCGCCGGCGCGCTTCGCCGAGCTGGCCAAGGCCAAGTCGCAGGACCCGGGCTCGGCGGCCAAGGGCGGCGACCTCGATTTCTTCTCGCGCGGCAGCATGGTCAAGCCGTTCGAGGACGCCGTCTTCGCGCTGAACAAGGGCCAGATCTCCGATCTGGTCGAGTCCGAGTTCGGCTTGCACATCATCTTGTTGACCGATGTTCGCCAGCCGGCCAAGCCCAGCTTCGAGTCGCAGCGCGCCCAGCTCGAGCAGGCGCTCAAGCGCGAGCAGGCGCTCAAGGCCTACGCCGAGGCCGCCGAGCAGTTCGGCAACCTGGTCTACGAGCAGGCCGACAGCCTCAAGCCCGCGGCCGACAAGCTGGGCCTGAGCGTCAAGACCTTCCAGGGCTTGCCGCGTGGCGGTCCGCTCACTGGTGACGCGCCGCTGGCCAACCCCAAGCTGCTCCAGGCCATCTTCGCCGATGATGCCCTGCGCTCCAAGCGCAACACCGAGGCGGTCGAGGTCGGCGCCAACCAGCTGGCGGCGGCCCGCGTGCTGCAGCATCGCCCGGCTGCCACCCGCCCGCTGGCCGAGGTCAGCGCCCAGGTGCGCCAGAGCCTGGTGCAGCAGCGCGCGCTCGAACTCGCGCTGGCCGATGGCAAGACCAAGCTGGAGGCCTGGAAGGGCGGCGCCGCCGCCAGCCTGCCGGCGACGATCGTGGTGTCGCGCCAGCAGCCCCAGGGCCTGCCGCAGCCGCTGATCTCGGCCGCGCTGTCGGTCAAGGTCGCCAAGGGCCAGCCGGGCTGGGCTGGCGTCGACCTCGGCGCGCGGGGCTATGCCGTGGTGCGCGTCAACCAGGTGCTCGCGCCCGAGTCGCTGGCCGCCGCCCAGGCCGAGCAGGGCCGCAGCCAGCTGGCCCAGATGTGGGCCCAGATGTGGGCCCAGGCCGAGGTCCAGGCTTACCTGGAGCTGCTCAAGCAGCGCTACAAGGCAAAAATCCTGCCCAGGAGCTGAGAAGGACCGTTTTTTCACTATAGAATAGCGGCTTCAACGACGGTGGCTGTAGCTCAGTTGGTAGAGTCCAGGATTGTGATTCCTGTTGTCGTGGGTTCGAGTCCCATCAGCCACCCCATCCAGTCGTCCGATGCAATTTTCCAGCCGTGGTGGCTGTAGCTCAGTTGGTAGAGTCCAGGATTGTGATTCCTGTTGTCGTGGGTTCGAGTCCCATCAGCCACCCCACGCCATTCAACGGTTTTGCAAAGTCTGTTTCCAGCAAGTCCCTCAAACGATACTACTGGAATCCTTTGTGAAGTCTGACCAGAAGCCCGGCCTTGCCGGGCTTTTTCCTTTCTGGCGTTGCCCTGCGCCCGGCAGAGGCTTGCGTTCAGCCGAGAAAACACTACCATCGCGCCTGTCAGGCCGATAGACCTGTTTTAGGCAAGGCCCTGGCGTTCAGGGAGGCACCATGCGTGACTGGTCAGACGACATCGACGACGTTTCCGACGAAAACCCCGCCAACTACGATTTGCGTGGCCGCTTCAAGCCCCACCAGCGGGCCCAGCTGGAGCATTCGCAGATCGCACACGAGAAGTTCGACGACGAGCTGCGGCCACGGCATGACTGGCAGCCGCCGTCATCGCCAGCGATCCGCCGCTAAACGCCAGCAGCGGACTGTCCGGTCCGGCTGGCATGACCGGCGTCCCGTTCAGCGGAACTGCCTGACGCTGGCTGTCACGACGCCCCAGATGGGCAGTTCCTGCCCCTCCTGCGCCATGATCTCGGGGAAGTCGGGGTGGGCCGGCAGCAGCTTGACGACGCCATCCTGCCGGTGCAGCTGCCTGCAGCTGAGTTCGCCGTCGAGCAGCACGACCACCAAGTCGCCATGCCGCGCGGCGAGCGACTGATCGACCAGCAACAGGCTGCCGTCCAGGATGCCGGCGTCGCGCATCGCGTCGCCACGCATCCGCACCAGCCGGTGGGCTGCCTCGTTCACGCCCAGCCCCAGCGCATCGGCCAGTGCCCGCGGCGAGGCGGCCCAGCTGTCGTGACAGGGCAGGGCGGCAGCCGGTCTGGGCTCTGGCTGGCCGTCCTGCGGCTGGTCCAGCCAGCCTGCGGGCTGACCGCAGGCGGACTCGATGCGCCGGGCGAGCTTGGGTCCGATCGGCGTGCCGGACTTGATGCGGCTCCACTGGCTGCCGGCGATCTCAAGCCGGTCCGCGAAATCGCGGTCCTCGCCGCTGCGGCCCTCGGCCAGCTCGCGCAGGCGCCAGCGTAGCCACAGGGTCAGGGTGTTGCGCTGGCGCAGGGCCACGAGTTCGGGGGGAATGGGCTTGGGCGGCATGGCTGTATGGTAATCAAACAGATTGACTTTAATGTAGCAGAATAAGATCGATGGTCATTGCTACCGAGTCGTCTTGTCTGTGCCATCCTCTTTTTTCGCCCTTTCTGTCTCCGCGCGCTTGGCGGTCGGCTGCCCCGCGCCGGGAGCCCGGGCATGAGGCCGGTGCTGGCCGTCGATCCGGCCGAGGTCGAGCTGCACGCGATCCGGGCGCAGGGGCCTGGCGGCCAGAACGTCAACAAGGTTTCGAGCGCGGTGCAGCTGCGCTTCGATATTGCCGCCTCGTCATTGCCCGAGGCGGTCCGGCTCCGGCTGCTGGCCCTGTCCGATCGGCGCATCAGCGGCGCGGGCGTGCTGGTGATCAAGGCGCAGTCGTTTCGGACCCAGGAGGCCAATCGGGACGACGCCTGGCGGCGCTTGCAGGAGTTGGTGAATTCGGTGGCCGAGGCCCCCAAGGCGCGCCGGCCGACGCGGCCGACCTATGGCTCGCGGCAGCGGCGCCTGCAGGGCAAGGCCAAGCGTGCCGAGGTCAAGGCGGGCCGGGGCCGCATCGACGGCTGAGCCGGTAGCCCCGAGCAAGGCCCAACTCGCACCTGGCATCGTGGCGGTGGCTACACTGGCCGCATGCCTGCCGCCATTGCCCCGAACCCCGCCTTGTCCCCAGCCTGCCTGGAGGCCAGTGGCCTGGGCAAGCGCTACCAGCAGGCCAGCGTGTTCGCGGGCGTCGATCTGACGGTCAGGCCCGGCGAGTTCGTCGCCATCGTCGGCGAGTCGGGCGTGGGCAAGTCGACCCTGCTCAATTGCCTGGCGGGCCTGGATTCGGTCGATGCCGGCCGGGTCAGCCTGCTCGGCAAGGACTGGGCCAGCCTGAGCGAGTCGCAGGCTGCCGCCTGGCGCCGCGCTCACCTGGGCTTCGTGTTCCAGGCCTTCCATGTGTTGCCGCACCTGAGCGTGGCGCAGAACGTCGGCTTGCCGCTGCTGTTGCTGGGCCGCAACGAGCCCGAGCGGGTCGAGGCCATGCTGGCCGCCGTGGGGCTGGGCGGCATGGGGGATCGGTTGCCGCAGACGCTCTCGGGCGGGCAGTTGCAGCGAGTCGCGATCGCGCGGGCGCTGGTGCACCGCCCCAGCCTGATCCTGGCCGACGAGCCGACCGGCAACCTCGATCCGCGCACCGCCGCGCTTGTCATGGAGCTGCTGCGGGCGCAGACTCGGGAACAGGGCGCCGCGCTGGTGCTGGTGACGCACTCGCAGGCCGCCGCCGGCCAGGCCGACCGCCTGCTGCGCCTGACGCCCGACGGCATCGCGCGGGACTGAAGCCATGCGGCTGGGCGTCTATCTTGCGCTGCTGCGCAGCTTTTCCTGGCAGGAGCTGCGACTCCATCCCTGGCGTCACGCGATGGCGGTGCTGGCCGTCATGCTGGGCGTGGGGCTGGCCCTGTCGGTGCACCTGATCAATGCCTCGGCGCTGTCGGAGTTCTCGGCGGCGGCGCAAAGCGCCAGTGGCGAGCCCGACGCGCAGCTGCGCGGTGCCGCTGGCCGACTCGATGAGCGCTGGCTGGAGTTGGTACAGGCGCAGGCCCAGGTGCGCGAGGCCAGCCCGGTGCTGGAGCTGCAGACCCAGCTGCTCGATGCCCGGGGCCAGCGCGTCAGCGCGCGTCTGTGGGGCGTGGACGCCTTGGCGATGCCGGCGATCCAGCCGGCGCTGGCGCTGCAACCCGACCAGGGTGCGAGCCGGCTGGATATCTTCGCGGCTGATGCGGTGTTCCTGAATCCGGCGGCGCAGCGGGCGATCGGCGATGGGGTAACCCATGCCGAGGTCCAGATCGGCCTGCGGCGACAGCCCTTGCGCGTGGCCGGCCGGGTTGCGCAGGGTGGTGGTGCTCCGCTGCTGGTGATGGACGTGGCGGCCTTGCAGGACCTGAGCGGCAGCCTGGGTCACTTGAGCCGGATCGACCTGCGGCTGGCGCCGGGCACGAGCCCCGAGGCGCTGCTGGCCTCGTTGCGGCAGGCGGCGCGGCAGAGTCCATGGGCACGGGAACTCGACCCCGGCGCGCTGCTGCTGCAGCGGCCCGCCGATGCTGGCAACCGTCTGGGGCAGCTCTCGCGCGCCTACCGGGTCAACCTGACGGTGCTGGCGCTGGTGGCGCTGTTCACCGGCGCCTTCCTGGTGTTTTCGGTGCTGAGCCTGAGCGTGACCCAGCGCCAGCCGTCCTTCGCGCTGCTCGGCGTGCTCGGCATGGATGCCCGTCAGCGCCAGCGGCTGGTGCTGGCCGAGTCAGCGCTGGTCGGCGCGGCGGGCAGTGTGCTCGGGGTCGCGCTCGGCACGGCGCTGGCCTGGGGCGCGCTGCGCCTGCTCGGGGGCGACCTGGGTGGTGGCTATTTCGGTGGCCTGGCGCCCCAGCTGGACTGGAGCCCGCTGGCCGCCACTGGCTATGGCGTGCTCGGCGTGGGCGCCGCGCTGCTGGGCGGCTGGTGGCCGGCGCTCGCGGTGCGCCGCCTGGCGCCTGCGCAGGCGCTCAAGGGCTGGGCCATGCAGCAGGGCGGTGCCGGCCGACTGGCCTGCTGGTCGGGGCCGGCGCTGCTGGCGCTGGCCTTCGGCCTGTGCTGGCTGCCGCCCATCGCCGGCCTGCCGCTGGCGGCCTATGTCGCGGTCGCCTGTGGCCTGCTCGGCGGCATCCTGGCGCTGCCGGCGCTGGTGCAAGCCACGCTGGGCTGGCTCGCGCCCCGGGTGCGGCGCCGCCCGCTCGCGCTGCTCGCGCTCGAACGCGCCCGGCGCTTTCCGCACAGCGCCTCGGTCGCGACTAGCGCGGTGGTGGCCAGCCTGGCGCTGTCGGTCGCGCTGACGGTGATGGTGGGCAGCTTTCGCGAGTCGGTCATGCGCTGGTTGGATGCCGTGCTGCCGGCCGAACTCTATTTGCGCGCCGCCGCCGGTGCCGGCGGTGCCGAGACCGCGCTGCTACCGCCCGATTTCGTGGCCGGGGTCGCGGCCCTGCCCGGCGTGGCGCGGGTCGAGGGCCTGCGCCTGCGCACGCTGACGCTGGACCCCAGCCGTCCAGCGGTGACGCTGATCGCCAGGCCGCTGCGGGCGGCTGGCGATTCTGTCTCTTCTGGCATACCACTGCCGCTGGTGGGTCCGGCGCTGCCTTGGCCCGCAGCCACGACAGCCCCGCAGGCGCCAGGAGCGGAAAAGCCCGTAGCTGGGCCAAGCCGGATCGCGGTCTTCGCGAGCGAGGCCCTGGCCGAGCTGCACGGCGCCCAGGTCGGTCGCGAGATCCTGCTGCCCGGCATCGGACCGTCCGGTACGCGCTTCTTGGTCGCGGGCATCTGGCGCGACTACGCGCGCCAGCAGGGCAGCCTGGTGATCGACGCGGCCGACTACCAGCGCCTCACCGGCGACCGTTCGATCAACGACCTGGCCATTCACCTGGCGCCGGACGCGCCGGCCGACTTGCGAGCCAGGCTGGAGCAGGCCAGCGGCGGGCTCTACGAGCTCAATTCGGCGCAGGATATTCGGCAGATCTCGCTGCGCATCTTCGACCGCAGCTTCGCCGTCACCTACTGGCTGCAGGCGGTGGCCATCGGCATGGGCCTGATGGGGGTCTCGGCCAGCTTCAGCGCCCAGGTGCTGGCGCGCCGGCGCGAGTTCGGACTGCTGCAGCATATTGGTCTGTCGCGCCGTCAGGTGCTGGGCCTGGTCGCGGCCGAGGGTGCGCTCTGGACCCTGCTGGGCGCGGCCGCTGGCCTGCTGCTCGGGCTGGCAGTCAGCGTGGTGCTGGTGCACGTGGTCAATCCGCAGAGTTTCCACTGGACCATGGAGCTGCATCTGCCCTGGGGCCGGCTGCTGGCGCTCGCCTTTTCGGTCGTCGCGGCCGGCACCCTGACCGCCTGGCTCAGCGGCCGGCTCGCCGCCAGCCAGCAGGCGGTGCTGGCGGTCAGGCAGGACAGTTGAATCCACCATGAACCCTTCCTTCGATCGCCTGCGCCGCCAGCTGCTGCTGCAGGGTCTGGCCCTGTCCTGCGCGGGGGCCGCGCCTGCGCTGGCGGCCCAGCCCGTCCAGGCCTCCGAGTCCGCTGGCCGCCGCACGCTCAAGCCCCGGCCGCTGGTCTTTCCGGCCGACCATGGCAGCCACAACGACGCGCGCACCGAGTGGTGGTATCTGACTGGCTGGTTGCGCGACGAGGCACAGCGGCTGTATGGCTTTCAGGTCACTTTCTTCCGCTCCCGGGTCGATCCGGCACAAGGCTTGCGCAGCCGGCTCGCCGCGCGTCAGCTGCTGTTCGCCCATGCCGCGTTGACCGATGTGGCCGGGCGTGCCCACTGGCATGACCAGGCGCTGGCGCGCTGGAACGGCGAGCCTGCCGAATGGCCCACGCCGCAGGCCAATGTGGCAATGCCGACCCAGCTGGGATTGCAGGCCAGCGCCGCAGTGCGGGATACCGACGTGCGACTGCGCGGCTGGCGCCTGCAGCGCCAGGCCGGTGACGGCGCCTACCGGACCCAGGTCCGCGCAGCTGATTTCGCGCTGACGCTGGACGCCGCGCCGACCCAGGATCTGCTGCTGCAGGGCGAGCGTGGCTGGTCGCGCAAGGGTCCTGGACCTGAGCAGGCCAGCCACTACTACAGTCAGCCACAGCTGCGCGTGAGCGGACAGCTGCAGCGGGCAGGGCGCAGCCACTCGGTCCGGGGCCAGGCCTGGCTCGACCACGAGTGGAGCGAGGCGCTGCTGCACCCCGAGGCCGTGGGCTGGGACTGGATCGGCATGAACCTGGACGATGGTTCCAGCCTGACCGCCTTCCAGCTGCGCCGCGCCGATGGCAGCGCGCTCTGGGCCGGCGGCTCCTGGCGGCCAGCGTCGGGGCCGGCTGGGCAGGCAGCAGCGCGCAGCTTCCAGCCCGGCGAGGTCACCTTCGAGCCTGGCCGCCGCTGGACCAGCCCGAGCACCGGCATCCGCTATCCGGTCGAGTGGCGGCTCACGACGCCGGCCGGGCGCTTCGCGGTGGCGGCGCTGCTCGACGCGCAGGAACTCGACAGCCGCCGCAGCACCGGCGCCATCTACTGGGAGGGGTTGAGCGAGCTCAAATCCGCCGATGGCGGGCCGCGCCTGGGGTTGGGCTACCTTGAGCTGACGGGATACGGTGCGCGGCTGGCGCTCTAGCCGGCGCCCGCAGCATCAGGCTGCATCCTGCGCTTGAAGGCCTGCAGCCTGGCCCTGGCAGTGCCAGTCCCTCTTGTGTAGCATGTCGGGCATGACTGATCTGTCCGCCTTTTCCATCACCCGCAAGTGGCCCGCCCACCATCCCGAGCGCCTGCAGCTGTACTCGCTGCCCACGCCCAACGGCGTCAAGGTCTCGATCCTGCTCGAGGAGCTCGGCCTGCCCTACGAGGCGCACAAGGTGAGCTTCGAGACGCGCGACCAGTTCTCGCCCGAGTTCCTGTCGCTCAACCCGAACAACAAGATCCCTGCCATCCTCGACCCCAACGGTCCGGGCGATCAGCCGCTGGCGCTGTGGGAGTCGGGCGCCATCCTGATTTACCTGGCCGAAAAGACTGGTCGTTTCCTGCCGACCGAACCAGCCAGGCGCTACGAGACGCTGCAGTGGCTGATGTTCCAGATGGGTGGCATCGGCCCCATGTTCGGTCAGGTCGGCTTTTTCTACCTGTATGGCGGCAAGGATTACGAGGACAAGCGCCCGCGCGACCGCTATGTCGCCGAGGCGACGCGCCTGCTCGGCGTGCTCGATCAGCGCCTGACGGGACGCGACTGGGTCATGGGCGACGAATACACCATCGCCGACATCGCGATCCTGCCCTGGATCCGCACCCTGCTCGAGCGCTACCAGGTGAGCGATCTCATCGGCTATGAACGCTTTGCCCAGGTTGACCGCGTCTACCGGGCCTGGCTGCAGCGTCCGGCCGTGCAGCGCGGCCTGAACGTGCCGGCCTGAGGCCGTCAGGGTCGTCTGGGCCGGATCAGCTGCCCAGCTTGGCCTTCAGCCCGCTGGCCCGCTTGAACTGGCGCCCGATCGCCAGGCCCAGCAGATTGGGTCGGGGTTCGATCACCGACAGGAACTCGCGCGCCCGGGTGACGCCGGTGTAGACCAGCTCGCGCGTCAGGATGTCGCCCCCGCTCTCCGGCAGCACCACCACGGTGTGGGCGAACTCCGAGCCCTGGCTCTTGTGGATGGTCATCGCGAAGCAGGTCTCGACATGGGCCAACCGGCTGACCGCGACCGAACGCAGCTGCTCGCCATCGAGGAACCAGACTCGCGGCGTGCGGCTTTCCGAAGCCGAGGGCAGCACCACGCCGACGTCGCCGTTGAACACGCCCAGCGCCGCGTCGTTGCGCGTGACCATGACCGGGCGGCCGATGAACCATTCGCCACTGGGCTTGAGCAGCCCGGCCCGGGCCAGCGCCTGCTGGATGTCCTGGTTCAGCTGCCGGTCGCCCCAGGTCCCGTCGTGCACCGCGCACAGGATGCGAAAGCGCTCGAAGCTGCGCAGCACGGCCTTGACCCAGTCGGCGTGCGCCGCCTCATGGTCCGTGCCGGGCGGCGGCTGATGCTGGTTGATGATGCCGAGGTAGTCGGCGAAGGAATCCGGCGCCAGTGGACGCCCGCGCAGCGCCAACCGCACGACGATGGCGGCATCATTGCCCGTCGCCAGCCAGACCTTGCCCGGGCTGGTCGATGGCTGGCCGATCGGGCTGGTCAGGGCTGGGTCCTGTGCCTCGGCGCTGCCCTTGGCCAGCAGCTCGTAGGCACCTGGCGGGTCGGCCCTGTCCGCAGAGGCCACGCCCTTGTTGACCGCGCGTGCCAGCAGGCCGATGTCGGTGCCGAAGCGCCGGCTGTGGCGCAGCATGACGGTCTGCTGCTCCAGCGGCGAACCGCTTGCTGTTGCAACGGTCAGTCGCTGGCCCGACACGGCTTCCAGGTAGGCCAGGGTCTGCGGGCTGTAGCGCGCCTCGCTGGCGCGGGCGCACAGGTCGCCCAGTACCGAGCCGGCCTCGACCGAGGCCAGCTGGTCCTTGTCGCCGAGCAGGATCAGCCTGGCCTGTTGGGGCAGCGCCTGCAGCAGCGCGGCCATCATTTCCAGGTGCACCATCGAGGTCTCGTCGACGATCAGCACATCGACATCCAGCGGCGTGTCGGCATCAAAGCGGAATTGCCGCGTGTCCGGCCGCGCGCCCAGCAGGGCGTGCACGGTCTTGGCCTGGCCGATGCGCTGGGTCAGCGCCCGCAGGTCCAGCTTGTCTCCAAAGCGCTGCTGGATCTCCTGCAGCGACTGGTCGATCGAGCTGCGCAGCCGCGCCGCCGCCTTGCCCGTGGGCGCCGCCAGCGCGACCCTGAGGCTGGCCGGCTCCGGGTGCGTGGCCAGCAGCAGCGCCAGCAGCCTGGCGGCGGTGTAGGTCTTGCCGGTGCCAGGGCCGCCGGTGATGACGCTCAGGCCGCCGCGCAGGGCCAGGCCGCAGGCCACCTTCTGCCAGTCGCAACCCTCGATCGGCGCCGGGCCGTCGAACAGCCGGTCCAGCCAGGCCCGGGCCATGGGCAGGTCGACCGCCTGCGTGCGAGCGGCGCGCCGGGCGATCTGCGTCGCTACCTGTTCCTCGTAGATCCAGTAGCGGCGCAGATACAGCATCGGCGCGTCCATCGTGCCTGCCAGCACCAGCGGCTGGCCACGGTCCTCGTCGCCAGCATCGGTGTCAGTGCCCATGCTGCTGGCGCTGCCAGCGGCTGGAACCACGCGCACCAGCGGGCTGGCGCGCAAGGCCTGTACCCAGTCCGATGCGTTTCGCGGCAGCCTGGCCCAGAGCAGGTCGAGCGCCGCTTGCGCCTCGCCGCTCCAGCCCAGCAGGCCCTGGGGCTGGCTCACGCAGGGCGCCAGCGCCAGCGCGGTGTGGCCGCGCCCTTCCATCTGCGTCAGCAAGGCACTGGCCAGCAGGACGGGGGCAGCAGCCTGCGCGTCGAGCTCGCGCACGAAGGCGGCCATCGCGCTGTCGAGGCGGCGCAGCCAGCCGCGGTCCGACCAGGCGCGCAGGGTCGCGAGCAGCTCGTCGGGATCAATCGGGGTGATGGTCGCGCTCATGCTCGCGTTCATGTGTCGAGTTCCTCGGGGTTCAGCATGGCGTCGAGCGCGGCCAGCAGTTCGGGCTCGGGCTGGATCAGGCAGACGCCGCGCGCCGGCCCCTCCATGCCACGCAGGAAGAGGTAGAGCGCGCCGCCGAGCTGCTCGGCCGGGTCATAGGATTCGCCCAGCCGGCTCCTGAGCAGGCGGTGCAGGGCCAGCAGGTAGATGGCCGCCTGCACGTCGTAGCGGTGCCTGGCCATCGCGGCGGCCAGGGCCGGCGCGCTGTAGTCGCCATCCGTCGCGCCCAGGTGGTTGGACTTGTAGTCCAGCACCCAGTAACGCCCCTCGTGTTCGAACACCAGGTCGGTGAAGCCCATCAGCATGCCGTGCAGCGCGCTGCTTTGCAGCCGGGGTCGGGGCCGGCCGTCGAGCAGGTGCTCGCGGCAGAGCCGGTCGATCCGCTCGGTGCGCAGCTGCCGGGCCGGCAGCCAGAATTCCATCTCGGCCTGGGCGCCGAGCAGCCCGGACAGCGCCACCTCGGGCCCGGGCAGGGGGGTCCGCACCACCGCCTGCAGCCATGGCAGCAGTGCCTCGGCATCGTTCTTGTAGGGCGAATGCTCGCAGCGCTTGCGTAGCCGATCGCGCAGTCCGGGGTCGTCGGCCAGCGCGAAGCCTTCGCCAGCCAGCCATTCCAGCTGATCGTGCAGGAAGTTGCCGGCCACCGAGCCGCGCTGGAAGCGGTGCCGGATGTCGGCCTGCGCTGGCAAGCGGACCGGCTGGGTCTTCTGTTCCGCCTCATCCACCCCGTCGGCGTCTTCCACCGACTCGTCATCGGCCGGACGCAGCGCCGCGAAGGGCGACAGCCCGCCGGCCTGGGTCTTGAGATCGCGGGTCAGGCGCGAGTAGCTCGCGATCGTCCATTGCCGGTCGAACTCGCCCGCGTAGTGCAGGGGCTCGGCCAGCGCCGCGTCCGAGTCCGGCCGGCGCAGGCGCGTCACACCCACCTGTCCTCCATCCTGGGCATTGGCATCGACCAGCGCGATCGCGGGCTGACCTTCGGCCAGGCGCTGCAGCGGCGCCAGCCAGTCGGCCCCGGCTTCGATCGCGCTGCCGCCAACCAGGTAGCCCAGCGCGCTCTTGCGGCTGTGGCATTTGTCGCTCTGGCCGATCTTGACGCTGGAAAACCCGATCCAGAGCGCGTGGCGCGGCCGGGTCATGGCCACGTAGAGCAGGCGCAGGTCCTCGCGCAGCCGTTCCCGGTCGGCGCGCTCGATGTCGGCCTCGCCGAGCTGCAGCACCAGCTCGCGCGCGCCGTCCGGGCCGGGCAGGGTGGCCGAACGGGTCAGCCGCCGCGTCACTTCCCGGAAGCTGGTGCCAAAGGGCAGGCAGACCAGCGGATATTCCAGCCCCTTGCTCTTGTGCACGGTGACGAGCTTGACCAGGTCGTCGTCGCTTTCCAGCCGCACCACCTGCTCCTCGCCCTGTTGCGCCCGTTCATCGATCTGGTGCTGCAGCCAGCGGATCAGCGCCTGCTCGCCTTCGAGCTCGCGGCTGGCGTTCTGCAGCAGCTCGGCCAGATGCAGGAAGTTGGTCAGGCGCCGCTCGCCGCCGTCCTGCCGCAGCCAGCGCGCCGCGAGGTCGAAGCGGTGCAGCGACTGGCGCAGCATGGTCAGCACGCCCTGGGTCTTCCAGGCCTGCTGCAGCTCGCGCAGCAGCAGCGCCTTGCGGTCGAAGGCCTCGTCGTCGGCAAACAGCGCGTCGAGCTCGGCCAGGCTCAGGTCCAGCGTGCGCAGCGCCAGCGCGGCGCGCACCAGCGCGGCATCCTGCGGCGTGGCGACCCCGCGCAGCCAGTGCACCAGGTCGCGCGCTTCCTCGCTCTGGAACACCGAGTCCTGGTCCGACAGGTAGACCGACGCCACGCCGCGCCGCTGCAGCGCGAAACGCACCGCGGCCGCTTCCTTGCCGGTGCGCACCAGCACGGCGATGTCGCGCGGGCGCAGGCGCTCGAAGCGGCCGTCGTCGCGCGCGAAGCCATTGCCCGCGTCGTTGAGCCAGCCCGTGATCTGCTCGGCACAGCGCCCGGCGAACAGCTTGCGGATCGCCTTGTTGCTGCGCGGCGCCAGGTCATGGACCAGGGTCAGCGCGGGCCGCCCGCCGCCGCCGTCGACCCAATGCTCCTCGCGGCCCTTGGCGGCTACCTCGACATAGGGCAGCGGGTTGCCCGTCTCGCTGCGAAAGCCGAACGCCCCCTCGACGCGATCCTGCTCGGCGCGCTGGAAGCAGTGGTTGACCGCGTCCATCAGCGCCTCGGTCGAGCGGTAGTTGACCTTGAGCCTGTAATGTCGGCCTTTGGTGGCCTGGCGCGCCTGCAGATAGCTGTAGATGTCGGCGCCGCGAAAGCCGTAGATCGACTGCTTGGGGTCGCCGATCAGCAGCAGCGCCTGCTCGCGGCGGTTGTCAGCCGTGCGGTAGATGCGGTCGAAGATGCCGTACTGCAGCGGCGAGGTGTCCTGGAACTCGTCGATCAGCGCGACCGGGTGCTGCGCCAGGATGCGCTGGCGCAGGCTGTCCGCGTTCTCGCCCTGCAGCGCTTCGTGCAGGCGCTCCAGCATGTCGGCAAAGCCGAAGGTCCCGGCGTGGGATTTCAGCTGCTGCAGCCGGTGCGCCACGCGCGCGGCGGCGTGCAGGCGGGCCGCCGCCGCCGGGCCCTGCAGCGCCTCCAGCTGCGGCTTGAGCCGGGCGAATTCGTGGCAGGCCTGCGGCAGCTCGGGCATGCCGGCCCCTTGGGTCCAGCAGGCCTGCAGTCCGGCGGGCGTGAAGCGCTCCCAGGCGGCCTTGGTCAGCTCCGGCAGCAGGTCGTCGCTCTCGCCGCTGGCCCAGCGCGCCAGTTTTTCCAGCCA
This sequence comes from Malikia sp., assembly GCF_028687635.1. Lineage (GTDB taxonomy): Bacteria > Pseudomonadota > Gammaproteobacteria > Burkholderiales > Burkholderiaceae_C > Malikia. The sequence continues at coordinate 182,468 of NZ_JAQTZS010000002.1, forward strand.
GCCGCTCAGGGTCTTGATCGAGAACTGCCGGCCGTTCCAGCCCCTCTTGCCCGGTGGGTCCTGGCTCAGCACGAAGTCCAGCAGCTCCTGCGTCTGCGTCACCCATTGCGTCCGGATGGCGACCAGCTGCGTGTCCTGCACCGCCTGCGCCCGCGCCAGCGCGTCGATCAGGTTGCCCTCGCCGCCGTCCCGGCCGGCGCCCTGGGCCAGCAGGTCCTTGACGTCCTGGCGCAAGGTCTCGACATCCTGCCAGACCGCCATCACCTGCTCCAGCCCATCGTGGTCGAGCGGATAGCATTCCTGGCGCCAGTAGTCCTGCACGGCCTCGATCAGCAGCGCCTCCTCGTCGGCCACCAGTTCCTCGTCGAACAGGCTGCCACTGTCGAAGGCATGCTCGCGCAGCGTGCGCTGGCACCAGGCATCGATGGTGTGGATGCTGGCTTCGTCCATGCTCTCGGCCGCCAGCGCCAGCCGCCAGGCGGCCTGCTTGCGCTGTGCCTCGTCCGGGAATGCCGCCAGCAGCTCGTCGAGCAAGGCATCGGCTGGCCTGGATTCGGGGTGCCGGAAGGCCTGCGCCGCTTCCAGCAGGCGCTGGCGGATGCGGTCCGACAGCTCGCGCGTCGCCGCGCGGGTGAAGGTCATCACCAGGATCTCGGGCGGCGTCAGCGCCCGCGCATAGGCCCGCTCCGGACCACCATGCCCGAGGATCAGCCGCAGGTAGAGCGCGGCGATGGTCCAGGTCTTGCCGGTGCCGGCGCTGGCCTCGATCAGGCGCGAGCCCCACAGCGGCAGCCGCGCGGCGTGCAGCTCCTGTGGCCCGGTTGCGGTGGCCGCTTCGGGGGCGGGTTCCACGGAAGAAAAGAGATCGAATTGACTCATGGGCGTCTGGTCTCGCGATGCTGGCTCGGCATGCCGCTTCAGGGATGTGGGGTCACGCTGACGTGTTTGTCGATCCATTCCAGCATCGGACCGTAGACCGATGCGGCCAGCGCGTGCAGCATCGATTCGCCCGTCGGCGTCTGGATCGATTCGAGCGCGTCGAAGTCCGGGAAGCAGCGCGCCAGGCACATCTCCCTGACCTCGGCGTAGTCGGGCCGGAAGGCGCTGCCTTCGTAGGCCTCCTCGGCGTTGCCGTCGCCGGCTAGTGCCAGCGCGGTCTTGAGCGGCAGCGGCAGCGGGCTGCACATGCCTTCGCGCCAGGTCGCCAGCAGCTGGCCCAGCTGCTGCCGGGCTGGCCCGGCCGCCATCGGCGTGATGCGCAGCGTCGCGTCCGGTCCGACCAGCAGGCCGTGCAGCTCACGCCCCGGGTCGGCTCGGTCGGCCTGGCCCGCCGCCGCCAGCGAGCGCAGCCAGGTGTCGAGCAACTTGTCCGGGCGTGGCTGCTGCTTCTTGTCCAGTAGCTTGGCCGGACTCAGCTGCAGCCAGGCGGTCTGCGCCGCATTGCCGTGCAGCGGGTCGATCCAGTCGGTGATTGCCACGCCATCGTGGCCGAATTCGATCGCCAGCCGTGGCGCGGGCGCCGGGAACTCCTCGCAGGCCTGCTGCCAGGCGTTCGCCATCGCTTCGAGCGTCGCCTGCAGCGTCTGCCGCGTCAGCTCGCCAAAGCCCTGCATCGGCAGCACGCCCGAGCGCAGCAGGCGCTCGATGTCGCGCGCGATGCGCTGGCGCAGCAGGCCTGGGTCGGCGACCTTGGGCCAATGCCTGACCTGGGCCGCGATCAGCTGGTGCTGGTCCAGCCCCTCGACCACGAAGGCCTCCACGTCGGCGGCCTCCTCGTCGCGCTCGACAAAGCTCACGCCCAGCCGCTCCTTGAAGAAGGCCCGGGCCGGGTTGCGATAGAAGGAGGCCAGCCGTGGCAGGGTCAGCGGCGTCGCCTGCTCAGGCTGGCGCTGCTGGCGGCTGGCCGCGCCCGCGTCTTCTGGCGGTCCGTTTTCGAGATGCAGGCTGCGCCACTCGGCCGCGTAGGTTTGCAGCGGGATCGCAGCGTCGGGCTGCCGCTCGAAGTAGCGCCGGCTGAAGGGCTGCAGCGGGTGCTCGGTGGTGCGCGATTCGACACAGGACTTGCCCCAGATCGCCGCCAGGTAGTCGCGCAGCTGCGACACCAGCACCGAGGGCGGCTGCACGCTGTTGTCGCGTATGTTCCGGCCGGTCCAGCTGATGTAGAGCGTGCGCCGCGCCGACAGCAGCGCCTCCAGCATGAGCTGGCGGTCGTCCTGCTGGCGCGAGCGGTCGCCCGGTCGCTGCTGGCCCGCCAGGCCCATCAGGTCGAAGTCGCTGCGCGTGCTGCGGCGCGGGTAGTCGCCATCGTTCATGCCGAGCAGGCAGACCACCTCGAACGGCACCGCGCGCATCGGCATCAGCGTGCAGAAGGTCACGCCGCCGGCGCGGAAACGCTTGTCCAGGTCCGGCACATCGAGCGCCTCGATCCAGGACTGGCGCAGGGCATACAGCGGCACCGCCTGCTCGAAGCCGGCCTGCTCGCAGGCCAGCACCCAGGCCGCGAGCGCCTGCTCCAGCGCTTCGAGCACCTGGCCGTCGAGCGCCTCCGCTGGCTTGAACAGGGCCTTGAGCAGGTCGCGGCCGCGCTCGGCCCAGACCACGGGCGTCGCGTCGCTCTCGCAGCGCCGCCACCAGTCCAGCAGGGCGCGCAGCAGGTGCGCGAGCGACCCCGCCAGCTCCGCGTCCAGACCGCCGACCTCGGCATAGGGCTCGATCCCGGCCCAGCCCGCGGCCTGCGGCAGGTCGGCCAGCGAGCCCGCCGCGTAGCCCAGCAGCATGCGGTGCAGGCCGAACCAGGCGCTGTTCTGTTCGCCGCAGGCCTGCAGACCCATCTGCTCGCGCTGCGGCAGGTTCAGCCCCCAGCGTATGCCCGCGCCCGACATCCAGTGCGTGAGCTGGGGCAGCTGCTCGGAGCGCACGCCAAAGCGCCGGGCCACCGCCGGCACCTCCAGCAGGTCCACCAGCTCGCTGATGCGGCAGCGCTGCGCCGGCAGCTGCAGCAGCCATTCCAGCGCCGTCACGATCGGGCTGCTCGACTTGGCGCTCAGGTCGGCGATATCGAACGGGACATGGCGCTTGTCATTGCGCCCGTACTGGCCGAACACCGCGCGGATGGCCGGCGCCATCAGCTCGATGTCGGGCACCATCACCACCACGTCGCGCGGCTGCAGCGCCGGCCGGCCTGGCACGCTTGAACTCAGCATCCGCAGCAGCTGATCGTGCAGGATCTCCAGCTCGCGCACCCGGCTGTGCCCGATGTGGAAGACGATGGAGCGGTCAGCGGCCGGCAGCGGCTCGGGGCTCGCGTCCGGCTGCAATGGTTCCAGCGGCTCCAGGTCCCGGATGCGGTTCTGCACCCGGCCCAGCAGCGGGGTGTCGTCCTGCTCGGGTGACTCGTCGAACAGGTCGATGCGCGCCTGCGGGAAGCGTTGCCGGGTCTCGTCCGCGTCGTCGAAGGCGTCGAGCTGGCGGATGAAGTCGCGGCTCTGGCGACCCCAGGCCGCCAGCAGCGGATGCGCGTGCTGGTGCATGTCCTCCAGCGACACGCCAGACAGCTCGCGCCCCTCGCGCAGCGCATGCCGGCGCCGCTCGGCGCGCAGGAACTCGCGCCCCTCCATGATGTCGCCCCAGTAGTAGCGGCAGGGGTTCGGAATCGCCAGCATCACCTGGCTGTGCCGGCTCAGCGCCGCGAGTGCCTCCAGGGTCGAGGCTGGCATGTGGCTCATGCCAAACACCACCACGCGGCGCGCCACCCGGACGCCCACATCATCCTCACTGTTGAGGCGCTCCAGCGCCTGGCGGTGCAGCTTGGGCCGGATCGTGTCCCGTTGCGTTTCGCTCAGCGTATCGAGCACCGCGCGCCAGAGCTCGGGTTGCCAGGCCTGCTCCGTCGGCACGGGCGCCCGGTTGCCTTGCGCCTGCAGCAGCAGGTCGCGGCCCTCGGCCCAGTCGGCCAGCCAGTCGGAGCGGTAGTTCTGGTACTGGTCGAACAGGTCGGCCAGCTGCTGGGCCAGCTGCAGCTGACGCCTCGGGTCGTCCTGGCGCAGGTAGCGCCTGACGGGCTCGAACGCGGGTGTCGCCAGCAGTCCGGGCAGCACCTGCATCAGGCGCCAGGTCATCGGCAGCTTGTCCAGTGGCGAGTCGCGCGGCACCGCGCGCGGCCCCAGCAGCTCGCGGTAGCTGCGCCACAGGAAGCGCCCGGGCAGCTCGACCCGGGTCGAGCCGCAGACGCCGAGCTGCTGCGCCAGCTCCATCTTGAACCATTCGGCGATGCCGTTGCTCTGCACCAGCACCACCTCCTGTTCCAGCGGGGCCAGCGGGTGCTGCGCCAGCCAGGCGATCACGGCCTGCGCCAGCTCCTCCGAGCGGTTGCCGTGCAGGGCGATGAAGCCGGGTTTCAGTGAGGTTGGCATGGGGCAGGGCGGCGAGTCGATCTGACGGTGATTATCACGGAGCGGCTGACTGGGCTGGCGCGATCTCCGGTGTCGTCACGGGGGTTGCCGCCGGGCGCGTTTGCTCCTCGTTGATGATCTGGTCGATCTTTTCCTGTAACGGATCCACCGGGGTGGGGGCCGGTGGCGGCGTCAGCTCCGGTTCGACCAGATCGGGAACGGCATCGCGCACCGGCACTTCATCCTGCGGCAGCGGGGCCGCCGGTGGCCGGGCCGCTCGCTCGGGCCGTAGCAGCTCGTCCCAGCGCTGCCCCAGCTCCTTCCACATTCCCTGCCACCAGCCTTGCACCCAGTCGCCCGCGCCGCGCCACAGCCGGGTCAGCCAGTTGCTGTCGTCGGGCTCCTCGAAGCGCGCGCGCGGGTCGGCGATGCGCGCGCGCAGCGCCCGCGATGTCAGCTCTCCCACCATCGGCAGCGCGCTGTGCGCGCCCTGGCCCCAATGCTCGCTGCGCAGCGTGATGCGGCTGTCGTTGAAGCCGACCCAGGCGCCCGTGACCAGCTGCGGGTGCATCAGGATGAACCAGCCGTCGGCGTAGTCCTGCGTGGTGCCGGTCTTGCCCGCGACATCGGCCCGGATGCCGTATTGGCCGCGGATCGCGCGGCCGGTGCCGCGGTCGACCACGCCGCGCATCAGGTCATAGAGCGCCCAGGCCTGGTGCCGCGCCAGCACCGTCTCGGGCTTGGCCGGTGCGAACTCCTCCAGCACCCGGCCTTCGCGGTTCTCGATCCGGGTCACGAACACCGGCTCCAGGTAGCCCCCGCCGTTGGCGATCGTGCCGTAGGCGGTCACCATTTCCTTCAGCGTGACCGGGCTGGTTCCCAGCGCCAGCGACGGCACCTCCTTGAGCGGGCTCTGGCGCACCCCCATGGCGCGCGCCAGCTTGGCCACCTTGGCCGGGCCGACCTCCTGCACCAGCTGGGCCGTGATCGTGTTCTTCGACTGGGCCAGCGCCTCGCGCAGACTCATCGAACGCCCGCTCGGCGGGCCGCCGTCGCTCGGGCGCCAGATCTCGCCATGGCCGACGTCGATCTCGACTGCGCGATCCACCCATTTGTCATCCGGACTCAGCCCCTGGCGCAGCGCCTCGCCATAGACGAAGGGCTTGAAGGTCGAGCCCGGCTGGCGCCGCGCCTGCTGCACATGGTCGTAGGCGTCCTGCTCATAGCCGCGGCTGCCGACCCAGGCCAGCACATGGCCGTCTCTGGGGTCGAGCGCCAGCAGGCCGGCCTGCACCCTGGTCTTCTGCGCGCGCAGCCGCTGCATGAAGGCGCGGTCGGTCTGCAGTTGTTTCAGCGCCTGGGCCTCGTCGAGCCCGGTGTCGCGCGCCGCCCGGTATTCGGGCGACTCGATCAGCAGGGCGCGCACCACCGGGTCCTTGGCGTTCCAGGTCCGGCCCCAGGCCGCGTCGGCCACGCCCTGCAGCCGCGCCCCCTGGCGCGCCACCGCCTGGTTGGCCGCCGCCTGCAGGCGCGAGTCCAGCGTCGTGCGCACCACCAGGCCGTCGGCATAGAGGTTGTAGCCCCTGCGGTCGGCCCAGCTGATCAGCCAGCGCCGCAGCTGCTGGGAAAAATGCGGGGCGGCTCCCAGCGGCTCGCTCTGGCGCTCGAACTCCAGCCGCAGCGGTCTTTCCTTCAGCGCGGCGTATTTGGCCGCATCCAGCTTGCCGCGCTTGACCATCTGCGCCAGCACGGTGTTGCGCCGCTGCAGCGCGCGCTCGGGGTTGAGCACCGGGTTGTAGTAGCTGTTGCCCTTGAGCATGCCGACCAGCGTGGCCGCCTGCAGCCGGTCGAGCTCGCCGGCCGAGCGGTCGAAATAGGTGCGTGCCGCCATCTCGATGCCGTAGGCGTTGTAGAGGAAGGGCACCGTGTTGAGGTAGGTCTCCAGGATCTCGTCCTTTGAGTAGACCGCCTCGATCTTGAATGCCGTGATCGCCTCCTTCAGCTTGCGCGTCAGCGTCGGCGCGCGCCCGATCTCCTCCGGGTACAGGTTGCGCGCGAGCTGCTGCGTCAGCGTCGAGCCGCCCTGGCGGTCACCGCCGAAGGTGTGCAGCGCCGACGAGGCGGTGCGCCGCCAGTCCATGCCGAAATGCTCATAAAATCGGTGGTCCTCGGTCGCGACCAGCGCATCGAGCACATGCGGTGCCACATCCTTGAGTTCGATCCAGACCCGGTTCGAGCGCTTGAACTCGACCAGCAGGCGGCTGTCCGCGCTCATCACCTGCGCCGGCCGCTCGGTCGCTGCCTTGCGGATGTCGCTGATCGCCGGTGTGAACGGGATCAGCAGCAGCGCGTAGAGCAGCAGCAAGGCGGGCAGCGCGGCGATGGCGAGCAGCGCGCCGCGCCAGCCCAGGCGGCGCGGCCGGTCGGGCCGCCGCACGAGGGTCAAGCGCGCCTGCGCGATGGCGGGGGCCAGCCAGCCGTGGAGCCGGTGGCAGCGGTGCAGGAGGGCGGGTGGCAGCTTCATGTCGCCGCTATTTTGCGGCCAGTCGGCTCCTATCAAGCGATAACCCGGCCTGCAATGTCATGGGAGCCTGGTCCTATTACGTAATGACTTGTAACCCTGTAGGATGCAAAAACGGTATCAGATTGGCTGATCCCGGAATCATTCAGGCAGGAAGGAAACGCCAAAGTGCCGTCGACGAGTCCGATCTGCGATCCCGAGTCCGATGCCGGGCATTTCCGCATGCTGTTCGACGCGCTGCCCATGCCCGCGCTGCTGCTCGACGGCAAGGGCAGGATCCTGCAAGCCAGCGACCGGGCCTGGGCCTTGCTCGGTTGCGCCGGTGCGACGGGCACGGACCCCTGGTGCCTGCTCAAGGCGCTGTCACGCCACGACCGCGGCAGGCTCAGGAGCATCATCTTGGGTCAGGCCGCTGTCCCATCCGCCGGCAGGCTCGACAGCCTGCAGCTCGATGACGCGGGGCAGGGCGTGCGGCGTGTCGACGCACTCTGGCGCCGGCTCGACGGCGAGGGCCGCCATCGCATCCTGCTGCAGCTGTTCGACCGCAGCGCCGACTTCCTGAGCGGGCGCGACCAGCGCCTGATGCGCAGTCTGCTCGACTGCAGCAACGACAACATCTACGCCTTCGACCTCGAAGGCCGCTGCCTCTACGCCAACCGCAAGGCGCTGGAGCTGATGGGCAACCAGCTCCAGCGTGTCCTGGGCCTGAGCCTGGACAAGATCCTGCCCTTGCACGATGCGATCGTGCACTACCAGGAAAACCAGCAGGTCATCAGCTCGGGCCAGCCCGCCGTGTTTCACCACACCCTGCATCAGGCCGACCGACAGCGCGAGATGCGCGTGCTCAAGTACCCCTTGCGCGGCGCCGACCAGCGCATCTGGGGTGTCGGTTGCGTCTCGCGCGATGTCACGGCCGAGCGCGCGGCAGCACGCGACCAGCTCATGAGCGAGACGGTCTTTCTCCACAGCAACGACGCCATCGTCGTGGCCGACGCGCACGGCCACCTGTTGCGCGCCAATCCCGCCTTCGAGCGCTTGACCGGCTACGGCGCGCTGGCGCTGCCTGGGCGTTTCGCCCTGCTGCTCAGTCAGCATGGCTCGCCAGACGGCGAGCTCGAAGCCCCCATCCTGGAGGACTTGCGCCTGCGCGGGCGCTGGACCGGCGAGGCCCTGCTGCGCACGGCCAGCGGCGTGCAGCTGGTGGTGCGGCTGAGCGTGACCGCGCTGGTCGATGCCAGAGGGAGCGCGCAAGGCTACATGGCCGTCATCAGCGATCTGACCGAGGCGCGTCGCGCCAGCGACGAGATACTGCGCCTGGCCACCACCGACGGCCTGACCGGCCTGCCCAACCGTGTCCTGTTTCAGGATCGCCTGAACCAGGTGGTGTCGCAGGCGCGACGCGAGCGGGAAACCTTCGCGCTGCTGTTTGCTGACCTCGACCACTTCAAGGAAGTCAACGACACGCTGGGCCACGCGGTCGGCGACGAATTGCTGATCGTGATCGCGCACCGCCTGCGCGACGCGGTGCGCGAGATGGACACGGTCGCGCGCCTGGGTGGCGACGAATTCGTCGTGCTGCTGCCCAACATCAACCGCGACCAGGCCCTTGAACTCGCCGCCCGTCTGGTGCACCAGCTGCACGAGCCGATGGTGCTCGACGGCACGCCCGACTATCGGGCCCAGGCCTCGGTCGGCCTGGTCATGTTCCCCGACGACGGCGACAGCGCCGAGGCCCTGTTGCGCCATGCCGATCAGGCCATGTACGCCGCCAAGCGGGCCGGGCGCAACCAGCTGCAAGCCTATACCGCCGAGCTCGGCCATGCCCTGCTCGAAACCTACAGCCTGCACCAGGAGCTGCGCGCGGCGCTCGAACAAGGCCAGCTGGAGGTGTATTGGCAGCCCAAGTTCCGGCTGCACGACATGGCCGTCGTCGGTGCCGAAGCCCTGGTGCGCTGGCAGCATCCCCGCCTGGGCCTGCTCGGCAGCAACGACTTCCTGCAGGTGGCGGTGCAGCACCAGCTGCTGGGCCCGATCGACATCTGGATGCTGCGGACCACGCTGCGCCAGATCGCGGCCTGGGCCGGGCAGGGGCGCTGGCCCGGCCACTGGCGGCTGGCGCTCAACCAGAGCGCCTCCGACCTGCAGCGCCCGGACTGGCTGGACCTGCTGCGCAACCTGCTGGAAGAGCTGGGGCTGGAGCCGTCCTGGCTCGAAATCGAGCTGACCGAGGCGATCTGGGCCCGCCCTTCGCCCGAACTGCTGGAGCGCCTGCGGCAGTTCCGCGACCTGGGCGTGGCGCTGCTGATCGACGACTTCGGTACCGGCTACTCCAGCCTGTCCTACCTCAGCCGGCTCCCGGTCAGCGGGGTCAAGATCGACCAGTGCTTCGTGCGCGGCATGCTCGACCACGAGGGCGACCGCGTGCTGGTCGAGATCATCAGCGAACTGGTCCATCGGCTCCGGCTCGATCTGATGGCCGAGGGCATAGAAACCGAGCAGCAGCGCCAGCATCTGCTGCAGCTGGGCTGTCCGTTGGGGCAGGGCTTCCTGCTCAGCGGGCCACTGCCGCTGGCGGAGTTCGAGAGTCGCTTCCTGCCGCCGTCGGTCGCGCAGGATGCCGCCTGATGCGGCCTGATGCGCGCCTTCAGTCCGGCGCGCGGCTGCTCCATTCGCTGATCAGCCGGAAGCCCACCGCCAGCAGCGCCGGCCCCAGGAAGGCACCGATCACGCCGAAGGCCAGCACCCCGCCGAGCACGCCCATGAAGACCACCGCGAACGGCAGCTTGGCGCCCCGGCTGATGATGAAGGGCTTGATGAAGTTGTCGACCGTGCTGACGACGAAGAAGCCCCAGCTGGCCATGAAGATCGCCCACATCGGGTCGCCCTGCTGGAACAGCCAGAACGCGGCGCCGCCCCAGACCAGCGGCGGGCCGACCGGCACCACAGACAGCAGGAAGGTCACCGCGCCCAGCAGCACCGCGCCCGGCACGCCGGCGATCGCCAGCCCGGTCGAGGCCAGCACGCCTTGCGCCAGCGCGGTGCCGAGCACGCCGTAGATCACGCCGTTGACCGTGCCACGCGTGAGCCCGAGCAGGTGAGAGGCCCTGGCACCGCTGAGCCGCTCCAGCGCGTAGAGCACCCGCTGGGCCAGCGCCTCGCCGTGCAGGTAGAGGAAGAAGGCCAGGAACACCGACAGCGCGATGTCCAGCACCCCGCGGCCCACCAGGGAGCCGGCATCGAGCGCGAAGGACTGCGCCGGCTCGGCCAGCTTGGCCAGCTCCTGCATCAGGCGCTGGCCGTTGTGCGCGAACTGTTGCCAGTAGCGCTCCAGCGCAGGTCCCACCAGCGGCAGGCTGGCGAGCCAGGCGGGCGCATCGGGCAGGCCCTCGCTGACCAGCTTGCCGGTCGAGCGACCGAGCTCGGCGACGTCGTCCGACAGCGCCACCGCCAGCACCACCACCGGCAGCAGCACGACCACGGTCACCAGCAGCGTCATCAGGCTAGCCGATAGCGCCCGCCGCCCGCCCAGCAGCCGGTCCAGCCAGGCGAAGGTGCCCCAGCTGCTGGAGACCAGGATCGCCGCCCAGGCCAGCGAGGTCAGGAACGGCCAGAGCACGAACAGGCAACCCAGGCCGAGCAGGGTCAGCGACAGGACAGCGAGGACGCGATCTGGGGTGCGTGGATTCATCGGCTTAATCTAGCACGGTCTTGGCGCCTTCGAAGCGGGCCGCGTAGTAGCGGTTGCCCAGCCGGTCCATGCGCACGCCGCTGCGCTCGTTGGCCGCGTGCACGAACTGGCCCTGGCCCACGTAGACGCCGACATGCGAGCTCGGCTGGCCCAGGGTGTTGAAGAACAGCAGGTCCCCCGCCTGTAGCGCCGCCAGATCGACCGGACGTGACTGGCGTGACATCGCGGCGGCGTTGCCGCGCAGATCCACGCCGGCGGCCTCGCGAAACACATGGCTGACCAGTCCCGAGCAGTCGAAGCCGCCTTGCGCTGCCTTCCCGCCCCAGCGGTAGCTCTGGTCGAGCATGGACATGGCGTAGAGCGCGACATCGCTGCCCAGTTGGGCGGAATGCTCGGAGCGCACCGTCAGCGTGGACCGGCCCCCGGACGAGGGTGGCGCCGTCGTGCCGCAGCCCTGCAGCAGCAGCGCCATCGCGGTCGCGGTCGCGGCGACCCTATGGATAGGCTTCATGGGGTAATGCTCGAAATGGGGTGATGAAGGATTCTGCTCTGCCCACCTCCAGACGGTCAATCCGTGGGCTGGTGCGATTCCTGCCGCTAGAATCATTTTCATGGCCACTACACCCAAGAATCCGGACCTCAGTCCCTCCGTTCCGGCCGGCGGTGCCGAAGTCGTGCTCGAACGCAAGACCCAGCGCGTCGAGCCGCCCAAGATGTACCAGGTCGTGTTGCTCAACGACGATTTCACGCCGATGGAGTTCGTCGTGCTCGTGCTGCAGGAATACTTCCACAAGGACCGCGAGACCGCGACCCAGATCATGCTCAGGATCCACCTGGAGGGGCGCGGCGTCTGCGGCGTCTTCACGCGCGACCTGGCTACGACCAAGGTCGAGCAGGTGCTGCAGGTGGCCCGCCACCACGGTCATCCGCTGCAATGTCTGGCGGAACCCGTTGAATAAGCCAGGCCAGTCCCCATGTGGCCCTGCAGCGGAGTGAAAAACGCGATAAATTAGAGACACGTTTAAAGGAAGTGCCACATGATTGCCCAGGAACTTGAAGTCAGCTTGCACATGGCCTTCGTCGAGGCGAGGCAGCAGAGGCACGAATTCATCACCGTCGAACACCTGCTGCTCGCCTTGCTCGACAACCCGAGTGCGGCCGAGGTGCTGCGCGCCTGCGCGGCCAGCATCGACGATCTGCGCCAGGCGCTGGCGGCCTTCATCAAGGACAACACGCCCCAGGTCGCCGGCAGCGACGAGGTCGACACCCAGCCCACGCTGGGTTTCCAGCGCGTGATCCAACGCGCCATCATGCATGTCCAGTCGACCGGCAACGGCAAGAAGGAAGTCACCGGCGCCAACGTGCTGGTCGCGATCTTCGGCGAGAAGGACTCGCACGCGGTCTACTACCTGCACCAGCAGGGCGTGACCCGGCTGGATGTCGTCAACTTCATCGCGCACGGCATCAAGAAGGGCGACTCGCCCGAGCAGCCGCCCAAGCCCGCCGAGGGCGGCGCCGCCGAGAACGAGGAAGGCCAGGAGGCCAAGGGCAGCGAGAAAGCCTCGCCGCTGGAGCAGTTCACGCTCAACCTGAACCAGGCGGCCAAGGACGGCAAGATCGACCCGCTGATCGGGCGCGAGTTCGAGGTCGAGCGCGTGATCCAGATCCTGTGCCGCCGGCGCAAGAACAACCCGCTGCTGGTCGGCGAGGCCGGCGTCGGCAAGACCGCGATCGCCGAGGGCCTGGCCTGGCGCATCGTCCAGAAGGATGTGCCCGAGGTGCTGGCCGAGGCCCAGGTCTACTCGCTCGACATGGGCGCGCTGCTGGCCGGCACCAAGTACCGCGGCGACTTCGAGCAGCGCCTCAAGGGCGTGCTCAAGACGCTCAAGGACAAGCCGCACGCGATCCTGTTCATCGACGAGATCCATACCCTGATCGGCGCTGGCGCGGCCTCGGGCGGCACGCTCGACGCGTCCAATCTGCTCAAACCCGCGCTGTCCAGTGGCGCGCTCAAGTGCATCGGCGCGACCACCTTCACCGAGTACCGCGGCATCTTCGAGAAGGACGCCGCCTTGAGCCGCCGCTTCCAGAAGGTCGACGTGGCCGAACCCACCGTGGCGCAGACGATCGACATCCTCAAGGGCCTCAAGAGCCGTTTCGAGGAGCACCACAGCGTCAAGTACGCGAGCGCCGCGTTGCAGGCCGCCGCCGAACTCTCGGCCAAGTACATCAGCGACCGCCACCTGCCCGACAAGGCGATCGACGTGATCGACGAGGCCGGCGCCGCCCAACGCATCCTGGTGCCGTCCAAGCGCAAGAAGATCATCGGCAAGTCCGAGATCGAGGAGATCGTCGCCAAGATCGCCCGCATCCCGCCCGCCAACGTCTCCAGCGACGACCGCAGCAAGCTCGCCACGCTCGAGCGCGACCTCAAGTCGGTCGTGTTTGGCCAGGACAAGGCGCTCGATGCCCTGTCGTCCGCGGTCAAGATGTCGCGCGCCGGCCTGGGCAAGGTCGACAAGCCGATCGGCAGCTTCCTGTTCTCGGGTCCGACCGGCGTCGGCAAGACCGAGGCCGCCAAGCAGCTGGCCTACATCCTGGGCATCGAGCTGATCCGCTTCGACATGTCCGAGTACATGGAGCAGCATGCCGTCAGCCGCCTGATCGGCGCGCCGCCGGGCTATGTCGGCTTCGACCAGGGCGGCCTGCTGACCGAGGCCATCACCAAGAAGCCGCACTGCGTGCTGCTGCTCGACGAGATCGAGAAGGCGCACCCGGCGATCTTCAACGTGCTGCTGCAGGTGATGGACCACGGCACGCTGACCGACAACAACGGGCGCAAGGCCGACTTCCGCAACGTCATCATCGTCATGACGACCAACGCGGGCGCCGAGACCATGAACAAGGCCGCGATCGGCTTCAACAATCCGCGCCAGGCCGGCGACGAGATGGCCGACATCAAGCGCCTGTTCACGCCCGAGTTCCGCAACCGGCTCGACGCCATCGTCAGCTTCAAGCCGCTCGACGAGCAGATCATCCTGCGCGTGGTCGACAAGTTCCTGCTGCAGCTCGAACACCAGCTCGCCGAGAAGAAGGTCGAGGTCACCTTCACCGACGAGCTGCGCCAGCACCTGGCCAAGAAGGGCTTCGACCCGCTGATGGGCGCGCGCCCGATGCAGCGCCTGATCCAGGACATGATCCGCCGCGCCCTGGCCGACGAGCTGCTGTTTGGTCGCCTGACCGAGGGCGGCCGCCTGCGCGTCGACATCGATCTGCAGGATGCCGACAAGCCCGAGGTCAAGCTCGACATCCAGCCGCTGCCCAAGAAGGAAAAGCACGCCAAGGCCGAGCCCGAGGAAGCGGCTGCGGACTGAGCGCCGTTTAGAGCAGCGGCCCGGCCCGCGGGCAGTGTCAGTCAAGCCGGCTCCCCGAGGGGAGCCGCTTGCGTTTCAGGCGTAGACCGGCTGGTGCGAAGCGGTGCGCGTCCTGAGCTCGGCGAGCAACTCGCGGCTGCTCAGCCCCTCGGCCCAGGCCGGGCGCAGCTGGAAATGCGGCCGGTCGACGAAGTCGGTCCAGTTGCCACCCCATTCGAGCCCGAGCTCGCCGCCAAGCAAGCCGACGGCCTGGTATTTCGGCGAGTCACCGAGGTAGCGGCTGCCTTCGAACACACCGATGTCGAAAGCGATGCCGAAGTTGTGGTTCGAGTGGCCGCCACGCGCGTTGGTCACGATCGGGCCAGGCTCGGTGCGCCCGCGCGCATAGAGCGCGTTCTGCTCGGCGTAGCTGCGCGTGCCGCTGATGATCTTGACCGCGATGTCGTGGCTGGCGGCCCGGTGCACCAGCGCGCGCGCGTAGCCCCGCACCTCGGGCAGCAGTGTCGCGATCGCCTTTTCGCTGCGCACGTCGACCGCATTGATCCCGGCCGGCGCTGGCGCAGGCCCGGGCGCTCCGACGATGCGCTGGTAGATTTCGCCCCAGGTCTGCGGCCCGGCCCGGCCGTCGACTGCAACGCCAAGCTTGCGCTGCACCGCTTCGATCATCTCTTCCACTTTCATTGCTGTCTCCCTGTGAGGTCTTGCGACAGATCGCCGCGAGACATCGTAGGAACAGGCTGTTTGCGCGTCAAATAAATCATTTCAATATGAGAAGCATCGATGCGTGGCGCCTGCAGGTCTGAGTGGAGTGCGCCGGCGTGGCGTGCGCATCATTTGCCGGCGAGCAGTTTGCTCTTGTTCAAGTGGTTTTGAGCCAGCCACTGGTCGATCACGGCTGCCGTGGACTCGGCCTGTGATGCGTAGGGCTCCGGCCCGGCTTCCGGGGTCTGGGTCAGGATGTTCCGGATGTCTTCGGCATGCAGTGCTGCCTGCAGGTCGGCCAGTATCGCTTCACGGGCATCGGATGCGCTGGCCTTGCCGGCCAGGTAGCCGGAGTCGAGCATGATCCGGCAGACGGCGCGGGCGAATTCGTAATACAGCCAGCCCTTCTCCCGCCAGTCGCCGCGTATCCTGATCGCCGTGCTGAGTTCGGCCTTCGCCTCTTCCCACGCGGGCGGCGCCTTGTCCTTGAGCGCGAATCCCAGTTGTCCGTGGTTCATGTGGTACTGGTCGTCCGGGTCGTTGTGGATCAGGGCGCGAAAGATCGGAATCGTCAGCGCCATCTTGCCCTTGCTTTCGGAGTCGCGCCAGTTGTCGGCGCGCACCCTCCAGGCCTTGTTGAAGGCCTGAACCCTGACTGATCGCGAGGCCAGCCTCAGGGCCTCGTCGAGCTTGTCCTGCGCGATCGCGGGCAGTTCCGGGCTGGGGTTCAGCTGCCGGTAGACCAGGTTCAGGGCGTTGGCGTCGCGTTCAGCCTGCTGCTTCATGCCCTCGATCTCGCGGGAAGTTTCCTGCTGTACGCTTTCGACCAAAGGCTTCAGACCCTCGACCCGCTGTACGCGTTCGTTGACATCCTCCCCGCCTTAAAGGGCGGGGATTCCTGCTGCCAGACGGCGATGCCCCGCCGCGAGAATGTTCCTGGCCGCGTTCACGTCCCGGTCGTGGACCGTCGCGCACTGGCTGCAAGACCATTCTCTTATTCGCAAACCCGCCCTACCTTTCGGACTGCTGGCGGGGATGGCCCCGCAGCACGAGCAAGTCTGGGTGGAATACGCTTCGTTCACTACCTCGAAGACGATACCGGCCTGATGGCTCTTGTATTCCAACATCGTCTTGAACATGGCCCAGCCCGCATCCAGCGTGGACTTGGCCGTCTGGGTCTTGACCAGCTGGGCGCTGGCCACGTCGCCCACGAAGATGGCGGCGTTCCGTTGCACCAGGGCGGTGCTCAATTGGTGCAGCGCGTCCTGGCGCTGGTTGGCGATCCTGGCGTGGATGGCCTTGACGCGCCGTTTCTTTCTCGCCCGCTGGGCGGTCGCCAGCTTGTGCTCATGTGCCCGGTACCAGCGGCCTTCGATACGCTGGCCATCTGAACAAACAGCCGCCTCCTTGAGGCCCAGATCGATGCCCACGGCTGCCGTGCCCAGGCTCGGTTTTGCTGGTACCTGCACCGCCACGTTGAAGTACCAGCGACCTCGACTGTCTTCGCTGAACGAGCCGGCCCGCAACTCTTAATCCGACAGGCCGTAGCTGTCCCACAAGCCGAACTTGTGGCCGGCGAACTGGATCTGGCCGGCCTTGTAGCGGGCGTGCCCACCCTTGAACGGTATCCAGCCCAGCGAATATTTCGATGACTTGGGGTTCGACACCCGCCAGTGCAGGCGTGAGCGTTTGAACTGCTTGCGCCGGGTGGCGTATTCAGCGCAGACGACTTGCACGGTGCCGCTGCCGATGGCGATGCCGTCGCACTGGCTGAACCCGGCGGTGAGCTTTTGCAGGTCGTAGCCACCGAGCCACTGGTATGGCGCGGGCACTGGTCTCGTTGCAGAAGTTGAACACCTGATTGACCTCGCGGGCCATCGACGACAGCACGCGGGCGTGCTTGTCCTTGATGCGCAGCTGGAGGGTCTTGGTGGCGGTGTTCACGGCGAACATGATAGGGCATGGACTGTGCCGCAGGCTACAGGCCGTGCCGGCCTGATCGCTCGAACCTCGGGCTGAACCCCGAGGCTTGCCGCTCAGTTCTGGTCATTGTCAAGCAATCGGATCGGGTCTTTTGTCACCCGGGAGGTACCGGGATCGAGTCGGCTGGGCTTCCGTCATGAAGGTGGCGCGCAGGGCAGGGGAGCCCGTGAGTCCGTGCATTCGGGTGTCATACTTGGACGATATGAGCGCACTCACCTTCCTCTGGCACGACTACGAAACCTTCGGCATCAGTCCCAGGCGCGACCGCCCGGCCCAGTTCGCCGCCATCCGCACCGATGCCGAACTCAACGAGATCGGCGCGCCGCTGATGCTCTACTGCCGCCCGGCGCCCGACTACCTGCCCGCGCCCGAGAGCTGCCTGATCACCGGCATCACGCCCCAGCGTTGCCTCGAACAAGGCCTGCCCGAGCGCGAGTTCGCCGCGCGCATCGAGGCCGAGCTGGCCCGGCCCGACACCGTCGGGGTGGGCTACAACTCGATCCGCTTCGACGACGAGTTCACCCGCTACCTGTTCTGGCGCAACCTGATCGATCCCTACTCGCGCGAGTGGCGCAACGGCTGTGGCCGCTGGGACCTGCTCGATGTGCTGCGTCTGTGTCATGCGCTGCGACCCGAGGACATCGTCTGGCCGAAGAAACCCGACGGCAAGCCCAGCTTCAAGCTCGAAGACCTGACGCGCGCCAACGGCATCGCGCACGAGGCCGCGCACGACGCGCTGTCGGATGTGCGCGCGACCCTGGCGCTGGCGCGCCTGCTGCGCGCCAAGCAGCCGCGCCTGTTCGATTTCGCGCTGGGACTGCGCGACAAGAAGCGGGTGCTGGCCGAGCTGGGCTTGCCGGCGCTGCCAGCCGAGGCCAGGCCCTTCCTGCATGTCTCGGGCATGCTGGCGCCCGAGCGCGGCTGCCTGGCCCTGATGTGGCCGCTGGCGATGCACCCGGGCAACCGCAACGAGCTGCTGGCCTGGGACCTGGAACATGACCCGCGCGTGCTGCTCGAACTCAGCGCGGCCCAGCTCAGAGAGCGCCTGTTCACGCCCCGGGACGAGCTGCCCGAGGGCGTCCAGCGGCTGGCGCTCAAGAGCATCCACCTCAACAAGTCGCCGATGGTGGTCTCCAACCTGCGCACGCTCAAGGGCGAGATGGCGCGGAAATGGGGCATCGAGCTGGAGCGCGCGCTGCAGCACGCCGAGATCGCGCGCGCGCTGCCCGACCTGAGCGGGCGCTGGAGCGAGGTGTTCGCGCCGCGCGAATCCACCGGCCCGGTCGATGTCGACCAGGACCTCTACGGCAGCTTCCTGAGCGATGCCGATCGCCTGCGCCTGAACCGCCTGCGCGATTGCGACCCGGCCGATCCGGCCTGGCGCGAGGCCGGCTTCGACGATCCGCGCCTGCCCGAGCTGGTGTTTCGCTACCGGGCGCGCAACTTCCCCGAACAGCTGCTGCCCGAGGAGGCGCAGCGCTGGCAGGCGCATTGCCAGGCCCGCCTGCTGCGCGGCGAGGGCGGCTCGCTCAGCGCCGAGGCGCTGCTGGCGCGCCTCGACGAGCTGCAGGAAGCGGCCGCCGAGCGCGAGGACGAACGCGCCGAGGCCATCCTGTCCGAGCTCTACGACTACGCCTGCGCCATCACGCCCGAAGCCTGAGCCAATTCCTGCCCAGTCGGGCCAGGGTCCAAATTACAATAGCCAGTTAAGCACAGCATTTCCATTAGACGAGGTTTTCATGGCAGGGCATTCCAAGTGGGCCAACATCCAGCACCGCAAGGGGCGGCAGGATGAAAAACGCGGCAAGATCTGGACGCGCATCATTCGCGAAATCACGGTGGCCGCGCGCGCCGGCGGCCCCGACCTGAGTGCCAACCCGCGCCTGCGCCTGGCCGTGGACAAGGCCAAGGCCGCCAACATGCCCGCCGACCGCGTCAAGTACAACATCGACAAGGCCTCGGGCGCGCTCGAAGGCATCCAGTACGAGGAAATCCGCTACGAGGGCTACGGCATCGGCGGCGCGGCCATCATCGTCGACACCATGACCGACAACCGCGTGCGCACCGTGGCCGAGGTGCGCCACGCCTTCTCCAAGCATGGCGGCAACCTGGGCACCGAAGGCTCGGTGGCCTTCCAGTTCAAGCATTGCGGCCAGCTGATCTTCGCGCCCGGCAGCTCCGAGGACCAGATCATGGAAGTCGCGCTCGAAGCCGGCGCCGAGGACGTGATCACCGACGCCGACGGCGCGATCGAGGTGCTGACCGCGCCGACCGAGTTCGAGGCGGTCAAGAACGCGCTCGAAGCCGCCGGCCTGACGCCCGAGGTGGCCGAGGTCACCATGCGCGCCGACAACCACATCGAACTGAGCGGCGACGACGCCGCCCGGATGCAGAAGCTGCTCGACGCGATCGAAGACCTCGACGACGTGCAGAACGTGTTCCACAACGCGGAAATCAACGAATGAGCGCGAACAAGATGAAGGTACTGGTGATCGGTGGCGGCGGGCGCGAGCATGCGCTGGCCTGGAAGCTCAAGCAATCCCCGCGCGTGGAGCAGGTCTTTGTCGCGCCGGGCAACGGTGGCACCGCGCTCGACGCCGGCCTGACCAACCTGGCCGTGACGGACGTCGTCGCGCTGCGCGAATGGGCGCAGGCCAATGGCATCGCGCTGACCGTGGTCGGCCCCGAGGCCCCGCTGGCCGCCGGCGTGGTGAATGAGTTCCGCGCCCATGGCCTGCGCATCTTCGGCCCGACCCAGGCTGCGGCCCAGCTCGAAAGCTCCAAGGCGTTCTCCAAGGCCTTCATGAAGCGCCACGGCATCCCGACCGCGGCCTACGAGACCTTCAGCGACCCGGTGCAGGCCCATGCCTATGTGGATCAGGTCGGCGCGCCGATCGTGGTCAAGGCCGACGGCCTGGCCGCCGGCAAGGGCGTGGTCGTGGCCATGAGCCTGGCCGAGGCGCATGAGGCGATCGACTTCATGCTGGTCGACAACAGCCTGGGCGTGACCCACAACGAGGGCGGCGCCCGCGTCGTGATCGAATCCTTCCTGCAGGGCGAGGAAGCCAGCTTCATCGTGCTGTGCGACGGCAAGCACGTCACGGCGCTGGCTACCAGCCAGGACCACAAGCGCCTGCTCGATGCCGACCAAGGTCCGAACACCGGTGGCATGGGCGCCTATTCGCCGGCCCCGGTCGTCACGGCCGAGGTGCACCAGCGCGCGATGGACGAGATCATCCTGCCGACCATCCGCGGCATGGAAGCCGACGGCATCCCCTTCACCGGCTTCCTCTACGCTGGCCTGATGATCGCACCCGACGGCTCGGTCAAGACGCTGGAGTTCAACTGCCGCATGGGCGACCCCGAAACCCAGCCCATCATGATGCGCCTCAAGTCCGACCTGGCCGAGGTGCTGCTGGCCGCCACCGAGGAACGCCTGGATCAGGTCAGCCTGGAATGGGACGAGCGTTTTGCCATGGGCGTGGTGCTGGCCGCGGCCGGTTATCCGATGAGCCCGCGCAAGGGCGATGCCATCACCGCGCTGCCAGTCGACCGCGACGATGCCGTCGTCTTCCATGCCGGTACCGCCATGAAGGATGGCCAGGTCGTGACCTCGGGCGGCCGCGTGCTGTGTGCCACCGCGCTGGGCCATGGCGTGGCCGAGGCGCGCTCACGTGCCTACGAGCTGGTCGCGCGCGTGGCCTTCGACGGCATGCAATACCGCCAGGACATCGGCTACCGGGCCCTGGGCAAATGAGCCAGTCGCCAACGCAGATCATGCGCGACTACCTGCTCGGCCTGCAGCAGCGCATCACCTGGGCGGTCTCCGAGATCGACGGCAAGGCCTTCCTGTCCGACGGCTGGGAGAAGGCGCCAGGCGACAAGCTGCAGGGCAACGGCGTCACGCAGATCCTGGAGGACGGCCATGTCTTCGAGCGCGCCGGCTGTGGCTTCTCGCATGTCTCCGGTTCTGCGCTGCCGCCCTCGGCCACGCAGCACCGTCCCGAGCTGGCCGGCGCGCCGTTCGAGGCCATGGGTGTCTCGCTGGTGTTTCACCCGCGCAACCCCTATGTCCCCACCGTGCACATGAACGTGCGCATGATCACCGCCATCCCGGTCGGTGGCGGCGCGCCCGTGGCCTGGTTTGGCGGTGGCATGGACCTCACGCCGTTCTACGGCTTCGAGGAGGATGCCGCCCATTTCCACCGCACCTGCAAGAACGCGCTGGCCCCTTTCGGTGACGACAAGTACCCGCGCTTCAAGACCTGGTGCGACGAGTATTTCTTCCTGGCGCACCGCAACGAGCAGCGCGGCATCGGCGGCGTGTTCTACGACGACTTCTCCGAACTCGGCTTCGAGGGCGGCGCCGCCATGACGCGCGCGGTCGGCGACGCTTTCCTGCATGCCTACCTGCCGATCGTCGAGCGCCGCAAGGGGATCGAATACGGCGAGCGCGAGCGCCAGTTCCAGCTCTACCGGCGTGGCCGCTACGTCGAGTTCAACCTGGTCTGGGACCGTGGCACCCATTTCGGTCTGCAGTCGGGCGGGCGCACCGAATCGATCCTGCTGTCGATGCCGCCGCTGGTGCGCTGGTCCTACCAGGAGCAGCCGGCCGCCGGCAGCCCCGAGTCCCGCCTTTACCGTGACTTCCTGCCGCGCCGGGACTGGGTGTGAGCGAGTTGACCGCGCAAAGTCCGCAGCGCCCGCTGCGGGTCGGCATGTTCGGCGGCGCCTTCGATCCGCCGCATTGGGCGCATCGCGCCCTGGCCGAGACCGCGCTGCAGCAGCTCGAACTCGACCAGCTGCACATCCTGCCGACTGGCCAGGCCTGGCACAAGACCCGGGTCCTGACGCCGGCCGAACACCGTGTCGCCATGTGCGAGCGCGCCTTTGCCGGCCTGCCCCGTGTGTTGGTCGATCAGCGCGAAATCAGGCGCGACGGCCCGAGCTACACCGCCGACACGCTGGCCGAGCTGGCGACCGAATATCCGGGTGCCCGGCTGTTCCTGATCCTGGGTGCCGATCAGTTGCTGGCCTTCAAGACTTGGGTTCGCTGGCAGGAAGTGTTACAGTGCGCGACCTTGGCGGTGGCCAGCCGGGGCGTTAACATCGGCGCCGAGGCCGTCTCCGACAGCCAGCTGGCGCAGGACCTCAGCGGGGTGGACATTCCCTTCACTCGGCTTGGCATGCCTCTGCACAACCTGAGCGCCACCGCCGTTCGCGCGCAAGTCCAGGGCCGCAGCCGCCGCTATCCCGATCTAGATGTGCTGGTGCCCGAGGGCGTCGCGCACTATATTTCCGAACATCACTTATACCGACACGCTACATGAGCGAAACAGCCGACAAGAAAAAGATCCAGAAACTCCAGCGCGCCATCGTCGACGGCCTCGAGGACGTCAAGGCGCTGGACATCCAGGTCTTCAACACCGAGGGATTGTCGCCGCTGTTCGAGCGCGTGATCATCGCCAGCGGCAGCACCAACCGCCAGACCCGTGCGCTCGCCGCCAGCGTGCGTGACGCCGTGCGCGAAGCCGGCTTCGACAAGCCGCGCATCGAGGGCGAGGAAAACGGCGAATGGATCATCGTCGACTGTGGCCAGGCCGTGGTCCACGTGATGCAGCCGACCATCCGCCAGTACTACCGCCTGGAAGACCTCTGGGGCGAGGTGCCGGTGCGTCTCAAGAGCAACGAGGCCCGTGGCAAGGCCGCGCGCGCCGCCGCCGAGAAGTCCAACCTGGCTTCGGCGCGCAAGGCCGGCCTCAAGACGGGCGCGCAGTCCGAGGTCGAGGCGGTTTCGCCCGCCCAGGCCGCCAAGAAGGCCACCCGCGCCGCCCGCAAGACCACCGACAGCGCCGCTGCCGTGACCGACGAGCCCAAGAAAGCCCCGGTGCGCAAGGCCGCCAAGACGGTCAAGACCGGTGGCGGCTCGGCCGCACCGGCGGCCAAGAAGGCGCCGGTCCGCAAGGCCGCTGCCAAGAAGGTTCAGGTCGTCAAGGTCGGCGAGCCGGTCAAGAAGCCTGCGCCCAAGCGCGCTGCTCCCAAGAAGGCATGAAGCTCGTGATCGTCGCGGTCGGGCAGCGCATGCCCGACTGGGCGCAGACCGCCTACGACGATTTCGCCAAGCGCTTCCCGCCCGATTGCCGGGTCGAGATCAAGACCGTCAAGACCGAGCCGCGCGGCTCCAAGACGCTCGAGACCCTCTATGCCGCCGAGCGCGCGCGCATCGAGGCCGCGATCCCCAAGGGCGCGCGCATCGTCGTGCTCGACGAGCGCGGCAGCCAGCTGACCACGGTCGCGCTGGCGCGCCAGCTGAAGAGCTGGCAGCTCGAAGGCGACGATGTCGCGCTCGTGATCGGCGGCCCCGACGGTCTGGAGCCCGAGTTCAAGACCAAGGCGCAGATGCGCATCCGGCTGTCCGACATGACGCTGCCCCATGCCTTCGCGCGCGTGCTGCTGATCGAGCAGCTCTACCGCGCCTGGTCCATCAACGCCAACCATCCCTACCACCGCGAATGAGCACCAATCCGCCCTGGCTCTACCTGGCCTCGCAGAGCCCGCGCCGGCGCCAGCTGCTCGAACAGTGGGGCGTGCGCTGTGAACTGCTGCTGCCCGACCCGCAAGAGGACGCCGAAGGCCTGGAGGTCGTGCGCCCGAACGAGGCGCCCGCGACCTATGTCAAGCGAGTCACCCGGCTCAAGCTGCTGCACGCGGTCGAACGGTTGCAGCGGCGCGGCCTGCCAGACGGCCCGGTGCTGTGCGCCGACACCACGGTCGCGCTCGGGCGCCAGATCCTCGGCAAGCCCGAAAGCCCTGAGCATGCGGCGCAGATCCTGCGCCAGCTCTCGGGCCAACGGCACCAGGTGCTGACCGCGGTCGCGCTGGCGCACCAGGGGCAGATCCACCAGGGCCTGAGCCGCTCGACGGTGCTGTTCGCACCCTTGAGCGAGGCACGGATCGCGCATTACGTCGCCAGTGGCGAGCCCGTGGGCAAGGCCGGCGCCTACGGCATCCAGGGCCTGGCCGGTCTGTTGATCGAGCGCATCTCCGGCAGCTACACGGGCATCATGGGCCTGCCGGCCTACGAGACCGCCCAACTGCTGGCCCAGGCCGGCCTGGAACTGATCTAAGCCCACCGGAGACTCGCCATGGCACAGGACATACTCATCAACTGGTCGCCGCAGGAGACCCGGGTCGCCGTGGTCGAACAGGGCGCCGTGCAGGACGTCTACGTCGAGCGCACGCTCGAGCGTGGCCTGGTCGGCAACGTCTACCTCGGCAAGGTCTCGCGCGTGCTGCCCGGCATGCAGTCGGCCTTCATCGACATTGGCCTGGACCGCGCGGCCTTCCTGCATGTCGCCGACCTGATGCCCAACATCAATGCGCGCCACGCCGGCAAGGACAAGGACAAGCCCGTCGCCAGTGCCTCCGCCAGCGCGGGCGCCGCCTTGCCGGGCGCCGACGCCGCGCTGCCGATCGAGCGCCAGATCTTCGAGGGCCAGGCCCTGATGGTGCAGGTGCTCAAGGACCCGATCGGGACCAAGGGCGCGCGCCTGACGGCACAGATCAGCATCGCCGGCCGGCTGCTGGTGTTCCTGCCGCAGGACAACCACATCGGTGTCTCGCAGAAAATCCCCTTCGCCCAGCGCGAGGCCCTGCGCGCGCGCCTGCTGGCCCTGACCGCCGAGGGTGGCGGCGGCTTCATCCTGCGCACCAACGCCGAGGACGCCTCGGACGAGGAGCTGGCCGAGGACATCGCCTACCTGCGCAAGACCTGGGCCCATATCAAGAACGGCGCCATGCGGCTGCCGCCGGCCTCGCTGCTGCACCAGGACCTGACGCTGCTGCAGCGCGTGCTGCGCGACCTGGTCGGGGCCCAGACGCAGACGATCCGGGTCGATTCGCGCGAGCAGTTCGCTCAGCTCGAAGCCTTCGCGCGCGAGTACATGCCCAGCACCCAGGAGCGACTGCAGCTCTACACCGGCGAGCGGCCGATCTTCGACCTGCATCAGATCGACGATGACATCGCGCGCGCGCTCAGCCGCCGCGTCGAGCTCAAGTCGGGCGGCTACCTCGTGATCGACCAGACCGAGGCGCTGACCACCGTTGACGTCAACACCGGCGGCTATGTCGGCGCGCGCAACTTCGACGACACGGTGTTTCGCACCAACCTCGAAGCGGCACAGGCCATCGCGCGCCAGTTGCGCTTGCGCAACCTGGGCGGCATCGTCATCGTCGACTTCATCGACATGGTGCGCGAGGACCACCGCGAGGCCGTGCTGAGCGAGTTTCGCAAGCAGATCGGGCGTGACCGGGTCAAGACCATGGTGGGCGGCTTTTCGCAGCTCGGCCTGGTCGAGATGACGCGCAAGCGCACGCGCGAATCGCTGGCCCAGATGCTGACCGAGACCTGTCCCACCTGCGAAGGCAAGGGCCGGGTCAAGACCCCGCGCAGCGTCTGCTACGACATCCTGCGCGAGATCCTGCGCGAGGCGCGCGCCTTCAACCCGCGCGAGTTCCGTGTCGTCGCCTCATCCCAGGTGATCGAGCTGTTCCTGGACGAGGAGAGCGCCCACCTCGCGGGCCTGTCCGACTTCATCGGCAAGCCGATCTCGCTGCAGGCCGAAGGCTCGATGACGCAAGCACAATACGACATCGTCCTACTCTGATACCCGCTCAACCCTCCAAGACGCAGCACATCATGAAGATTTCGGGCCTTGACGACCTCTCCCCTGCCTCGGGCCGCCGCCGCAGCCTGCTGGCGCTGGCCGCGACCGGTCTGTTGACCGCACCGCTGGCGCCGGCCTGGGCCCAGTTCCGGGTCGAGGTCAGCGGCGTCGGCATCAAGCAGATTCCGGTCGCGATCGCGCCATTCCGAGGTTTCGAGGGCGCGCCCACCGATGTGCCGGCCGTGATCCGCTCCGACCTCGAGCGCAGCGGCGTGTTCCGCCTGGTCGCCGCGCAAGCCGGTCTGGACGAGAACGCCCGCCCCGACCTCGGTCCCTGGAAGGACCGCGCCGATGCCCTGCTGACCGGCAGCGTGACCCGGCTGGCCGACGGCCGCTTCGATGTGCGTTTTCGGCTCTGGAACACGCTGCGCGGGCAGGATCTCGGGGGCTTGAGCTTCCCGGTGGCGTCATCCGACCTGCGCCTGGCCGCGCACAGGGTCGCCGACTATGTCTACGAAAAGCTGACTGGCGCCAAGGGCGTGTTCTCGACCCGCATCGCCTATGTCTCCAAGAACGGCTCGCGCTACAGCCTCTGGGTCGCCGATGCGGACGGCGAGGGCGCTCAGGCCGCGCTCACCAGCAACGAGCCCATCATCTCGCCGTCCTGGTCGCCCAATGGTGGCCAGCTGGCCTATGTGTCCTTCGAGTCGCGCAAGCCCGTCATCTACCTGCACGACATCGCCAGCGGCAGGCGCCGTCCGGTCGCGACCTGGCGCGGCTCCAACTCGGCGCCGGCCTGGTCGCCCGACGGCAGCCGCATGCTGGCCACCCTGACGCTGTCGGGCAACTCGCAGGTCTACGAAATCAGCCCCAACGGCGCCGGCGAGCCCAAGCGCCTGTCGCAGTCCGGTGGCATCGATACCGAAGCCGTCTTCACGCCCGATGGCGGCGCCATCTACTTCGTCAGCGACCGCGGCGGCTCACCGCAGATCTACCGCATGCCCGCGCGTGGCGGCAGCGCCGAGCGCGTGACTTTCCAGGGCAGCTACAACATCTCGCCCGCGATCAGCCCCGACGGCCGCTGGCTGGCCTATATTTCGCGCGTTGGCGGCGCCTTCAAGTTGCAGGTGATGGAGCTCGGCAGCGGTAATATTGCATCTGTCACAGATAGCAGCGATGATGAGCGCCCCACCTTCGCGCCCAACAGCCGCCTGATCATGTACGCCACCAAGGTCGGCGGTCGTGAGGCCTTGATGACCACCACGCTTGACGGCCTGATCAAGACCCGGCTTGCCAGTGTGCCGGGTGACATCCGGGAGCCGAACTGGGGCCCTTTCCCGCGCTGATTGCAGGCCGTTTTTTCAAGCCCATTTTTTTCCGACTAAGATGAAAATCTCCAAAACCTTCCAACAACCCGCCCAGCGCATGACCCGACTGGCCGCCGTCGCCGCCTTCAGCGCGCTGCTCGCCGCTTGCGGCTCCAGCGTCAAGCTCCAAGACACTCCGGTGGCCGAGCGTTCCGCCACGGCCATCGATGCCAGCAGCACCAGCGCCGGTGCCGGTGCTGTTGGCATGGGTCAGCGTGACATCTCGGGCGTGCAGGCCGACCGCTTCATCGCCGGTCAGGCGCCCGCCAACGTCGAGCGCATCGTCTACTTCGACTTCGACAGCTACGCCGTGCGTCCCGAGTTCAGCGCGCTGATAGACAGCCATGCCAAATTCATCAACGGCAACAGCCAGCGTCGCGTCAACCTCGAAGGCCATACCGACGAGCGCGGCGGCCGCGAGTACAACCTGGCGCTGGGCCAGAAGCGCGCCGAGGCCGTGCTGCGCGCGCTGGTCGTCTCGGGCGTGTCCGACAGCCAGATGGAAGCCGTCAGCTTTGGCAAGGAAAAACCCGCCGCGCAAGGCAGCGGCGAGGAAGCCTGGGCCAAGAACCGCCGCGTCGAGTTGACCTACCGCTGATAGGCATGGCCAAGACGACCCAGATTCTGTTCAAGCTGGCCTGTGCCAGCGGGCTGGCCTTGGCCACCACCCTGCCGGTCCAGGCCGCGCTGTTTGGCGACGACGAGGCGCGCAAGGCCATCCTGGAACTGCGCGGCAAGGTCGATGCCAACCGCCAAGCCAGCGACAGCGCACTGACCGAGCTGCGCCGCCAGCAAGACGAGCAGGGTGGCAGCTCCCGTCGCGCCGTGCTCGATCTGGTCAACCAGGTCGAGGCGCTGCGCACCGAGCTGGCCCAGTTGCGCGGCCAGAACGAGCAGCTCGCGCGCGACGTCACCGAACTGCAGCGGCAGCAAAAAAGCGTGCTGTCCGTGCTCGACGAGCGCCTGCGCACGCTCGAACCGGTCCGCGTGAGCCAGGACGGCGTCGATTTCACGGTCCAGCCGCGCGAGAAAGCCGAGTTCGAGGCCGCCATGAGCGCGTTGCGCGCGGCCGACTTCGACAAGGCCGCCGACCTCTACGCCCAGTTCCTGCGTCGCTACCCCGACAGTGGCTACCTGCCCGCCGCGCTCTACTGGCAGGGCAATGCCCGCTATGCCTCGCGCGACTACAAGCCGGCCATCGACAGCTACCGCGCGCTGATCGCCAGGGTGCCTCATCACGCCCGCGTGCCCGAGGCCATGCTCGCGATCGCCAACTGCCAGCAGGAGCTCAAGGACGCCAAGGCCGCCCGGCGCACGTTGGAAGACCTGGTCAAGAGCCACCCCAAGTCGGAAGCCGGCATCGCCGCCCGCGATCGCCTGGCGCGCATGCAGTGAACGCCCCTGAAGACGACATTTTCGAGCGCCGCTTCGGTGGCCTGCGCCGGCTCTACGGCACCGAGGGCGCGCAGCGCATCTTCGATGCCCATGCGATCGTGGTCGGCATCGGCGGCGTCGGCTCCTGGGCGGCCGAAGCCTTCGCGCGCAGCGGGGTGGGGCGCATCACCCTGGTCGACCTCGACCACATCAGCGAATCCAACACCAACCGCCAGATCCACGCGCTCAGCAGCACGCATGGCCAGGCCAAGATCGAGGCCATGCGCGAGCGCATCGCGCAGATCAATCCGCAGGCGCAGGTGCAGCTGATCGACGATTTCGTCAGCCCCGACAACTGGCTCGACTGCCTGCGCCTGGCCGATTTGCGTCCCGGCCAGCGCCTGGTCGTGATTGATGCTTGCGACCAGGTCAAGGCCAAAACCGCCATGGCGGCCTGGGCCTTGCGCGCCCGCGCCCTGTTCATCACCGTGGGTGCGGCCGGCGGTAAGCGGCTGGCGCATGCGATCGAGATCGTCGACCTGTCCGAGACCACGCACGACCCGCTGCTGGCGCAGCTGCGCTACCGCCTGCGCAAGGCGCATGGCGGCGCGCGCCAGGGCCGCATGCAGGTGGCCTGCGTCTTCAGCCGCGAGCCCGTCGCACCACCCGACGCCTCCTGCGTGCTGCCCGGCACCAGCGACGGCACGCTCAACTGCCACGGCTATGGATCCATGGTCAGCGTCACGGCCAGCTTCGGCCTGGCGGCGGCCGGCTGGGCCATGGACGCCTGGGCACGCGGGCAAGGCCTGTGCAAAAATCCCATGCCGTCCATGAAAATGGCAGAAATTCCGCTAGAACGCGTGCTCCAGCAAAAAGCGTAAGCGTTTGCAGCAGTTTCAGGTGGGGTCGTTAGCTCAGTTGGTAGAGCAGTTGACTTTTAATCAATTGGTCGCAGGTTCGAGTCCCGCACGACCCACCACCCATCAAAGCCCCGAGCATTAGTTGCACGGGGCTTTTTTATCGCCCGGTTCGCGCTACCATGGCGGTATGAAACCTCGTATCGCTCGCGCTGTCCAGGCGTCGTTGGCCCCAGTGATCGCATCCATCGGTCTGAGCCTGAGCCTGCTGGCGGCGGCTCCTGCTCACGGCGTTGAACCCGCTCCTGTCGCGCTTCAGACCATCGAACGGCTGGACCTGCCGCGCTACCTCGGGACTTGGCACGAGATCGCGCGCACGCCCAACTGGTTCCAGAAGAAATGCGCCGCCGACACCCGCGCCGACTACTCGCTCAACCCCAGCGGCACGGTGCGGGTCGTCAACCGTTGCCGCACCCATGATGGCGAACTCAGCGAGGCCATCGGGGAAGCACGCCGCGTCGGCGGACCCGATTCGGCCCGGCTCGAAGTCCGTTTCGCGCCTCGCTGGCTGTCCTGGCTGCCGCTGGTCTGGGGTGACTACTGGGTGGTGGACCTCGACCCCGACTACCAACTGGTTGCCGTCAGCGAACCCCGGCGCGAATACCTCTGGGTGCTGGCGCGCCAGCCACAGGTCGATCCCAAGGCCTACGAGGCCCTGCTGGGCCGGCTGCGGCAGCAAGGCTTCGACCTGAGCCGGCTCCAGCGCTCGACGCAAAGTTCAGCCCTGCCATAGCCATGGTTCAGGCATAGCTGGCCTGATCGCATAGACTTCGAGGCATGACTACGCATCATTACCACCTCTATGCGATCGGCAACGCCCTGGTCGACACCGAATACGAAGTCTCCGACGCCCAACTGCAGGCCATCGGCGTCGACAAGGGCCACATGACCCTGATCGACGCGCCGCGCCGCGCCGAACTGCTGGCGCAACTGCATGAGCAGTCGGCGCGCCGCACTGGTGGCGGCTCGGCTGGCAACACCGTCGTCGCACTGGCGCAGCTCGGCGGCCACGCCTTCTACAGCTGTCGCGTCGCCGACGATGAGCTCGGCGCCTTCTACGCCGCCGACTTGGCGTGCAACGGCGTCGCCACCAACCTCAACCACACCAAGGCCGAGCACGGTCAGACCGGCAGCTGCCTGGTTCTGGTCACCCCCGACGCCGAACGCAGCATGAGCACCTTCCTCGGTGCCACCGCCGAGCTCGACGCCAGCGCGCTGCACCCCAAGGACATCGCGCGTTCCAAGGTCTACTACATGGAAGGCTACCTGGCTGCCTCGCCCACGGGGCTGCAGGCCGCGCTCGAAGGCCGCCAACTGGCGCGTTTTGCGGGCGCCGCGCTCGCGCTCACGCTCAGCGACGTCAGCATGATCCAGTTCTGTCGCCCGGGCCTCGACGCCATGCTCGCCGGTGGCCTCGACTACCTGTTCTGCAACGAGGAAGAAGCCCAGGTCTGGTGCGGCTCGCAGAACCTGCAGCAAGTCCGGAAAACGATGGCTGGTCTGGCCAAAACCGTCTGCATCACGCGCGGCGCCAAGGGCAGTCTGGTGCTCGAAGCCGGGCAGGTCATCGAAATGCCGGCTCCCACGGTCAAGGCCGTCGACACCAATGGAGCCGGGGACATGTTCGCTGGCGCCTTCCTCTATGCCGCTACCCATGGTTACCCGCATGCACAGGCGGCGGAGCTGGGCAACCGCTGCGCTGCCGCCGTCGTCAGCCAGCACGGCAACCGTCTCCAGCCCGAGCAGTTGCAGGCCCTCAAGGCCCGCTTCGAGCAGGAAAACAGCGTCACAGCCTGAGCCGACTCGCCGCAATGCGCTCCCTGGTCGTGGTGATCAATCGATAGCCAGGTCGCCTCGCAAACGACAAGCCCCGCCAAAGCGGGGCTTGGGACCGGTCTGACCTGCTTGGGGTGAATCTCGCCACCGAGTTGTCACGCGAGCATTTCCTTGCTGTGCTTCATTCCAGTGAGTCTAGCAGCAGGCTGGGCAACATCCCTGGGACATGTGGCTTCTTGATCGGCGCGCGTTGGCCTTGAAATGCTCGCCAGCGGCCCTCAAGTCCTGCACAATCAATCATCACGGAGGGCTTCGATGCGATCTGACAGACTCACCACCAAGTTCCAGGAGGCGCTGCGCGAGGCGCAGACGCTGGCGCTGGGCCAGGACCATGCCTATATCGAGCCGGCCCATGTGCTGGCCGCCATGCTGGCGCAGCAGGATGGGCCGAAATCGCTGCTGCAGCGCGCCGGCGTCAATCTGACGGCGCTGGGCCAGGCGGCCGAAGCGGTCATGAAAAAACTGCCCCAGGTGCAGGGCCAGGAGCAGGTCCAGATCGGGCGCGACACGGTCAGCCTGCTGCAGACAGCCGAGAAGGACGCGATCAAGCGCGGCGACCAGTTCGTCGCCAGCGAATCCTTCCTGCTGGCGCTGGCCGACGGCAAGACCGACCTGGCGGTGGCCGCGCGCGAGGCCGGCCTGCAGCGCAAGACCCTGGAAGCCGCCATTGTCGCGGTGCGTGGAGGACAGAGCGTGGACAACCCCGAAGCCGAAGGCCAGCGCGAGGCGCTGAAGAAATACACCCTGGACCTGACCGAGCGCGCGCGCCTGGGCAAGCTGGATCCGGTGATCGGGCGCGATGACGAGATCCGCCGCGCGATCCAGGTGCTGCAGCGCCGCAGCAAGAACAATCCCGTCTTGATCGGCGAGCCCGGCGTGGGCAAGACCGCGATCGTCGAGGGCCTGGCGCAGCGCATCGTCGCCGGCGAGGTGCCCGACACGCTGCGCGACAAGCGGGTGCTGGTGCTGGACATGGCGGGCCTGCTGGCTGGCGCCAAGTTCCGTGGCGAGTTCGAGGAGCGGCTGAAATCGGTGCTCAAGGAGGTCGCGCAGGACGAGGGCCGCATCATCCTGTTCATCGACGAACTGCACACCATGGTCGGCGCCGGCAAGGCCGAGGGCGCGATGGATGCCGGCAACATGCTCAAGCCCGCCCTGGCGCGCGGCGAGCTGCACTGCATCGGCGCCACCACGCTGGATGAATACCGCAAGTACATCGAGAAGGACGCCGCGCTGGAGCGCCGCTTCCAGAAGGTGCTGGTCGACGAGCCCAGCGTCGAGGACACGATCGCCATCCTGCGCGGCCTGCAGGAGCGCTACGAGAAGCACCACAACGTCGACATCACCGATCCGGCCATCGTCGCGGCGGCCGAGCTGAGCCACCGCTACATCACCGACCGCTTCCTGCCCGACAAGGCGATCGACCTGATCGACGAGGCGGCGGCCAAGATCAAGATCGAGCTCGACTCCAAG
The DNA here is from genome assembly GCF_028687635.1 of Malikia sp. GTDB lineage: Bacteria > Pseudomonadota > Gammaproteobacteria > Burkholderiales > Burkholderiaceae_C > Malikia. Next base: position 214,760 of record NZ_JAQTZS010000002.1, read on the forward strand.
CCCGAGGTGATGGACAAGCTGGACCGCCGCATGATCCAGCTCAAGATCGAGCGCGAGGCGGTCAAGCGCGAGAAGGACGAGGCCTCCAGGAAGCGGCTGGCGCTGATCGAGGAGGAGCTGGAGAAGCTGCAGCGCGAGTACGACGACCTGGACCAGATCTGGAAGGCCGAGAAGGCCAGCGTCCAGACCTCGGGCGCGGTGCGCGAGGAGGTCGAGCGGGTCAAGCTGGAGATCGAGGACTTCAAGCGCAGGGGCAATTTCGACAAGGTCGCCGAGCTGCAGTACGGCCGCCTGCCCGAGCTGGAAAAGCGCCTGAAGGAAGCGCAGGCCAAGGAAGCCGCCGGCCCCGACAAGGCCAAGGCGCCCAAGCTGCTGCGCACCCAGGTCGGCGCCGAGGAGATCGCCGAGGTGGTGGCGCGTGCCACCGGCATCCCGGTCTCCAAGCTGATGCAGGGCGAGCGCGACAAGCTGCTGGCGATGGAGGACAAGCTGCACGAGCGCGTGGTCGGCCAGCATGAGGCGATCCAGGCGGTGGCCAACGCGATCCGGCGCTCGCGCGCGGGCCTGTCCGACCCGAACCGGCCGCTCGGATCATTCCTGTTCCTGGGTCCGACCGGCGTCGGCAAGACCGAGCTGTGCAAGGCGCTGGCCGGCTTCCTGTTCGACAGCGAGGACCATCTGATCCGCATCGACATGAGCGAGTTCATGGAGAAGCATTCGGTGTCACGGCTGATCGGCGCGCCGCCCGGCTATGTCGGCTACGACGAGGGCGGCTACCTGACCGAGGCGGTGCGGCGCAAGCCCTACAGCGTGATCCTGCTCGACGAGGTCGAGAAGGCGCACCCGGACGTGTTCAACGTGCTGCTGCAGGTGCTCGACGACGGTCGCCTGACCGATGGCCAGGGCCGCACGGTGGACTTCAAGAACGCGGTGATCGTGATGACGTCCAACATCGGCTCGCAGCTGATCCAGGCCATGGTGGGCCAGGACGCCGAGGACATCAAGGACGCGGTCTGGGGCGAGCTCAAGGCCCATTTCCGGCCCGAGTTCCTGAACCGGATCGACGAGACGGTGGTGTTCCATGGCCTGGACGCCACGCACATCACCGCGATCGCCCGCATCCAGCTCAAGGTGCTGACCGAGCGGCTGGCCAAGCTCGACCTGCATCTGCAGGTGAGCGAAGCGGCGCTGGAGGAGCTGGCCAAGGTCGGCTTCGACCCGGTGTATGGCGCGCGGCCCCTGAAGCGCGCGATCCAGCAGCGCATCGAGAACCCGCTCTCGCGCCTGATCCTCGAAGGCAAGTTCGCGCCCCAGAGCGAGATCCCGGTCAACGTCGACCCGATCACGGCGCCGGGCCAGTTCCAGTTCGGGCGCGTGGTGCATTAAGCAAGCAAAACAGCCCGCGAAGGGCTGTTTTGTTATCCGGAGTGGGCGCGGTTTACTGCACGCGCGCTTTTCGGATCAAGTTGTCCTGGAACTGGGCCACCTTCTGCTGCGCCAGGTGCTGGGCGATCTGGGACTTGATCTGCTCGAACGCGGGCAGTTCCTGGCCGGCGTTGCTGGCGGCGAACTTGTCGTATTCGGCCTTGAGCTCGGCGTCGCTGACGCTGACCTTCTTCTGGTAGTCGGCCAGCATCAGGCCGGCCAGGACCTGCTGCTGCGCGATGGTGGCTTTCTGCTCGTAGCCCTTGGATGCCTTGACACCCTGTTTCTCGGCGGCCTGGATGAAGGTTTCGAGGTCGAGCAGGTGCTGCACGACCTGGGCCTTGACGCCGTCGTCGACCGGGCGGCCGCTGCGCGTGACCTGTGCCAGCATGGCGTCGATGCGGGCCTGGGACAGGGGCTTGCCGTTGATGCTGGCCGGTTCGGTGCCGCGCTTGGCGGCTTTCAGGACCGATTCGCGGTACTGGGCGAGCTTTTGCTGGCCGAGGTGCTGCTCGATCTGGGGCTTGAACTGCTCGATGGGAGGCAGCTGGGCCTGGCGGACATCATCGACACGGATGATGTGCCAGCCGAACTGGCTCTTGACCGGCGCGTCGGTGAGCTGGCCCTTGTCGAGCTTCTTCATGGCTTCGGCGAACTCGGGCACGAAGTTGCTCGGGTTGGCCCAGTCGAGGTCGCCGCCGTTGGCGCCGGACCCCGGGTCCTTGGACTTGGCTTTGGCGAGTTCCTCGAACGAGGCGCCGCCCTTGATCTGCGCGATCAGCGCCTGGGCTTCGGCTTCGCTTTCGACCAGGATATGGCGGGCGCGGAATTCCTGGCCGGTGTTGCTGCCGACGAACTTGTCGTATTCGGCCTTGATCTCGGCTTCGCTGACCGGGTTCTTGCCCATGTATTGGGCGAACAGCTCGGTCACCAGCACGTTTTGCAAGGCCTGTTCGGCGGCCTGCTTGTACGCTGGCTTGGACTTGATGCCCTGCTGCTCGGCGGCCTGCGCGAAGATTTCGAGCTTGGTCAGGTGCTCCTTGATCTGACCTCGCAGGGCGTCATCCACCGGCCGGCCGGATTGCTCGAGCTGGGCGGCCATGGCCTCGACGCGCGAGCTCGGGATGGCCTTGCCGTTGACGACGGCCAGGTTCTGCGACCAGGCGGGGGCGCTCAGGATCGTGGCGAGGGCCACTGCGGTCAGGACTTTTTTCATGCGTGTGACGTAGAAATGCTAGATCAGCGCCGGATCTCGATCGCCACGGCATGCAGGCCGGCGTCGATGAAAGGCGACAACGCATCATACACAAGCCGATGCGCGGCGACACGGCTCAGGCCGGTGAAGCGGGGCGAGGCGATGGCGACGCGGAAATGGGTACCGTGGCCTTCGGCGTTGGCGCCAGCATGGCCGGCATGGGCCGCGCTCTGGTCTTCGACCTCAAGCTCGGTGGGATCCAGTTGCGCGCGCAGCTGCGCTTCGATGGCGGCGGCAGTGGGGAGGGCGTTCATTTATGGGTGTTCGTCCTTGAGGTGTGGGGCGACGTAGAGGCCCTGGCCGATGATGAACAGGAGCGGGAAGGCGTAGCCCCAGAGCTTGAAGTCCATCCAGGCTTCGGTCGAGTAATAGGCCGCGACATAGGCGTTGCTGACGGCCATGAACAGGAAATACAGGATCCAGGCCACGGTCAGGCGGCCCCAGACGTCCGCTGGCAGACGCAGCTGGCTGCCCAGCAGCAGTTGCAGCAGGTTCTTCTTCCAGATCCACAGCGCCGCGGCCAGGCCCAGCGCCATGCCGGCGTAGAGCACGGTCGGCTTCCACTTGATGAAGCGTTCGTCGTGCAGGCCCAGCGTGAGCGCGCCGAACACCAGCACCAGGGCCAGCGTGGCTTTCTGCATGGTCTGCAGCCGGCGGTCGATGGCATAGATGATGCCGCTCTGCAGCACGGTCGCGGCCATCAGCACCGCGGTGCCGACATAGATGTCGTGCAGCTTGTAGGCGCCGAAGAACAGCAGGATGGGGAAGAAGTCGATCAGGAAACGCATGGGAAGATTATCGCGGCTTGAAGTCGAGTGCCGCCGAGTTCATGCAGTAACGCAAGCCCGTCGGTGCCGGGCCGTCCTCGAATACATGGCCGAGGTGGGCACCGCAGCCGCTGCAGACGGTCTCGACCCTTGTCATGCCATGGGCACGGTCGACTTTTTCCTCGATCGCGCCGGCGAGCGACTCATTGAAGCTGGGCCAGCCGCAGCCGGCATCGAACTTGGTATCGGACTCGAACAGCTGCTGGCCGCAGCAGATGCAGTGGTAGCTGCCGTCGGCCCAGACCTGGTCGTATTTGCCGGTATGGGGCCGTTCGGTGGCGGCCTGGCGGGTGACGGAATAGGCCAGGGGCTCGGCGCCCTTGGCCGCGAGCAGCTGTCGCCATTCGGCATCGGATTTCTCGACGGGGTAGGGCATGGTCTTTTCCTTGAAGCTGGAGGGGTGGGCCGAATTCTGAACGATTCGATCAGGACGAACAGCTGATGCTGATGGCAGCGGCCCAGTCGGGCGGAAAATCGGCCAGGTCTGCGCTGTCGGACCGTTCATCGTAGGGGCTGGCCAGCGCGGCTTGCAGGCGCTGCAGCGCGCTCGGGTCGCCGGCCTGGGCCTGGCGGATCGCGACCTCGCCCAGGTGGTTGCGCAGCACGACCCTTGGGTTGGCGCGCAGCATGCGTTGGCCTGCTTGCGAATCTGAACCTGCGCTTGCACCAGCATCGGCTGGCAGCTGCAGGCGTTGGCGCCAGCGCGCCCACCAGTCATCAAAGGCTTCGGGCTGCAGGAACAGGTCGCGCACGGGTTGCCAGTGCGGGGTCAGCGGCCGGACGGCAGCGCCTTGACCCGCCTGGCCGGCATCGGCCTCGCTGGCGGCCTGGGCCAGGCTCAGGCGGCGCCAGAAGATGGTGTAGTCGGTGCGCTCGCGGGCCAGAAGCTGCAGCAGGTCTTCGGTCAGTTCGGCGTCGCCCGTGCGCGGATCGTCCAGGCCCAGCTTGGCGTTCATGCGCCGCTGCAGCGCTGCCGGGAACAGTGCCTTGTAGGGCTCCAGCGCGTCCAGCGCCTGCTGGCTGTCGTCGAGCAGCGGCAGCAGGGCCTGGCCCAGGCAGAACAGGTTCCAGTAGACGATGTTGGGCTGGCGTGCGTAGGCGTAGCGCCCGCTGCTGTCGCTGTGGTTGCAGACATGGCCGGGATCGAAGCCGTCGAGGAACTGGAACGGGCCGTAGTCCAGCGTCAGCCCCAGGATGCTCATGTTGTCGGTGTTGAGCACGCCGTGGCAAAAGCCCACCGCCTGCCACTGCGCGACCAGCTCGGCGCTGCGCCGGGTCACGGCGGCTAGCAGCCCGGCGTAGGGGTTGCCGTCGGCCTGGCGGTACTCGGGATAGAAGTTATCGATGACGAAGTCGGCCAGCCGGCGCAATTCGGCGTGGCGGCCGTTGTGGCTGAAATGCTCGAAATGCCCGAAGCGGATGAAGCTGGGCGCGAGACGGGTGACGACGGCGGCGGTCTCGACTTCCTCGCGTCGCACCGGAGCCGGCGAGCCGGTGACGCAGAGCGCGCGCGTGGTCGGGATGCCGAGCGCGTGCATGGCCTCGCTGCAGAGGAATTCGCGGATCGAGCTGCGCAGCACGGCGCGGCCGTCGCCACCGCGCGAGTAGGGGGTACGCCCGGCGCCCTTGAGCTGGACCTCCAGGCCGCTGGCAGCATGTTCGCCCAGCAGCAGCGCGCGGCCGTCGCCGAGCTGGCCAGCCCAATGGCCGAACTGGTGGCCGCTGTAGACGCTGGCGATCGGTGTCACGCTGTCCGCGATCCGGTTGCCGCTGAGCCGCTGCAGCAGCTCGTCGTCCGGTGGTGGTTCGGTGGGCAGGCCGAGCGTGGCGGCGGCCTCGCCGCTCCAGCCCACCCAGTGCGGCGTGGGCAGCGGGGTGGGGTGCAGGCGGGTGTGGAATTCGTCGCCCAGGGACTCGAATCGGCTGACTTGGAGTTGCATGGGTGCATTGTCGGGCGAGCCGGGTGGCCTTGCACTACAGGTGGTCATGGTAAAAACCCGGCGGGGCTGGCCGGTGCCGGCCCGGAATGTCGCATCTTGGTGTCTGTTCTTCTCTCTCTGCTCAATGGCTTGAGCTACGGCTTGCTGCTGTTCATGCTGAGTTCCGGCCTGACCCTGATCTTCAGCATGATGGGGGTGCTCAACTTCGCCCATGCCAGTTTCTACCTGCTGGGGGCCTATTTCGGCTGGGCGCTGTCGGCCCATGTCGGCTTCTGGCTGGCGCTGCTGCTGGCGCCGCTGGCGGTGGGGCTGCTGGGCGCCTGGTTCGAGTCGGCCTGCCTGCGCCGGGTGCATCGGCATGGCCATGTGGCCGAGCTGCTGGTGACCTTCGGCCTGAGCTACGTCGTGCTGGAGCTGGTGCAGCTGGTCTGGGGCCGGGCGCCGCTGGACTTCCAGCCGCCCGAGCTGCTGCGCGGTCCCGCCTTCACACTGGTGCAGCAGGCCTCGGCTGGCATCAGCCTGGCCTGGGGCGCTGCCGGCGAGGCGGTCTGTCGTGCGCCCGGCGTGCTGTGTCATCCGTTTCCGGCCACGCGCGCCTTCATCGTCGTGGTGGCGCTGCTCATCCTGCTGGCGCTGGGCTGGCTGCTGCGGCGCACCCGTATCGGGCTGGTGGTGCAGGCCGCTCTGACCCACCCCGAGATGGTCGAGGCGCTGGGCCATGACCTGCCGCGCGTCTTCATGGGGGTGTTCGGTGCCGGCACGGCGCTGGCCGGGCTGGCGGGCGTGGTCGGCGGCAGCACCTTCGTTACCGAGCCCGGCATGGCGGCGGCGGTTGGTCCGGTGATCTTCGTGGTGGTGGTGGTGGGGGGGCTCGGGTCGCTGGCGGGGGCTTTTGGCGCTTCGCTGCTGATCGCGCTGATCCAGACCTTCGCGGTGGCTCATGGCGGCTGGCTGGCGCAGGTCGCGCCCATGCTGCCTTATCTGCTGCTGGTGCTGGTTCTGCTGCTGCGCCCGGCAGGACTGTTCGGCCGGAGGGCGTCCTGATGCGCGCCGAGCGACTGGGCTGGCTGCTGGCCGCGCTGGCGCTGCTGGCCGCGCCCTGGTTCTGGTCCGGCAACGCCGCGCTGGGGCTGCTGACCCAGGTGGCGATCGCGGCGCTGGCCTGCCTGTCCTACAACCTGCTGTTCGGCCAGGGCGGCATGCTGAGCTTCGGTCATGCGGTCTATACCGGCCTGGGCTGCTATGCCGCGATCCACGCGCTGCGTGCCGTCTCGGCCGGCGAGTTGCCGCTGCCGGTCAGCCTGGTGCCGCTGGCCGGTGGCCTGGTGGGCCTGCTGGTGGCGCTGCCGCTGGGCTGGGCCAGCACGCGCAAGTCGGGCACGCCATTCGCGATGATCACGCTGGGGCTGGGCGAGCTGGTGTCGGCCGCCGCGCTGATGTTCCCTGCCTTCTTTGGCGGCGAAGCGGGGGTGTCGGGCAACCGGGTCGCCGGGCCGGCGGTGCTGGGCGTGACGTTCGGGCCGCAGCTTGAGGTCTATTACCTGTGCGCGCTCTATGCGCTGGTCTGTGCTGGACTGATGCGGGCTTTCAGCTTCACGCCGCTCGGACGCATGCTCAACGCCGTGCGCGACAACGCCGAGCGCGCGGCTTTTGTCGGCTACGACCCGCACGCGGTGCGTTTTCTGGCCTTTCTGGCGGCAGGCTTCTTCGCCGGCATCGCGGGTGGCCTGGCGGCGCTGCATTTCGAGATCGCGAGCGCCGAGGTGCTGGGCGCGCATCGGTCGGCATCCTGGCTGCTGTTTGCCTTCCTGGGCGGCTCGGCCTATTTCCTGGGGCCGGTGATCGGCGCGCTGCTGCTGGTGCTGTGCACGGGGCTGTTGTCCGAGTGGACGCCGGCCTGGCAGCTCTACCTGGGCCTGCTGTTCCTGTTCATGGTCATGCGCGCCCCCCAAGGCTTGGCCGGCCTGCTGGTGCAGGCTTGGGCGCAGGCCCGTACTCGCCCCTTCGGCGCCTGGCTGCCGGTCCTGCTGGCCCAGGCGCTTGCGGCTGGACTGGCGCTGCTGGGCGCCGGTGCCCTGATCGAGCTGAGCTATCGCCTGCAGCTGGAGTCGGTGATTGGCGGCGAGTTCCGCTACCTGGGGCTGGCGCTGGACAGCTCCCGGCCGTCGAGCTGGCTGGGGGCTGCCACGGTCCTGCTGGTCGGCTGGGGCCTGGGCCGCTGGCTCCGTGGTCGCAGGCGGCATGTGTCGACGCATGATTCCAGCCCAGGCGATGCACTAAGGCAAGGCCGATCCTGGAGGTCGAGATGAGCGGCATGGAAACCGTGACAAAGCCCGTGCTGGAAATCCGTGGCCTGGCCAAGCGCTTCGGTCGCACCGAGGTGCTGCGCGAGGTGACGCTGTCGGTCGCGCGTGGCGAACGGCTGGCGCTGATTGGCCCGAACGGCGCCGGCAAGTCCACGCTGTTCAATCTAATCAGCGGTCGCGAGGCGCCCAGCGCGGGCCAGGTCTGGCTGGACGGACAGCGCATCGACGGCAGGCCGCCGCACCAGATCAGCCGGCTGGGACTGGCGCGCAGCTTCCAGGTCAGCCACCTGTTTGCGCACCTGAGCGCCTTCGACAATCTGCGCTGCGCCATGCTCTGGAGCGCGGGCCAGCGCTACAGCTTCTGGCGTCCGCTGTCGCGGCTGCGCGAGCTCAACTCGCGCGCTGCAGTCTTGCTGGAACGCCTGGGTCTGCAGCCAAGGCGCGACGACAGCGCCGCCAGCCTGAGCTATGCCGAGCAGCGCGCGCTGGAGATCGGCGTCACGGTGGCGGGCGGCGCGGGTGTGATCCTGCTCGACGAGCCCACCGCCGGCATGAGCCGCAGCGAGACCGCGCGCTGCGTCGAGCTGATCCGCGAGCTGACCGCCGGCAGGACGCTGCTGATGGTCGAGCATGACATGGGGGTGGTGTTCGAGCTGGCCGACCGCATCGCGGTGCTGGCGCAGGGCGAGCTGATCGCCTGCGGCACGCCGGCGCAGGTGCGCGCCGATGCGCGGGTGCGGCAGGCCTACCTCGGCGCGCTGCCTGCAACGGAGCCGGCCCATGACTGAACCGAATCCGCTGCTGGAGCTCCGCGACCTGAACGCCTGGTACGGCAAGAGCCATGTGCTGCACGGGGTCGACCTGTGCGTGGGCGCCGGCGAGATCGTCGCGCTGCTCGGGCGCAATGGCTCGGGGCGCTCGACCACGGCCCGGGCCGTCATGGGGCTGGTCGACTGCGCGGGCGAGATCCGCTGGCGCGGCCGCTCCATCCTGGGCCGGCCGACCTTCGAGATCGCGCGCGCCGGCCTGGGCTATGTGCCCGAGGACCGCGCCATCTTCCCCGGCCTGACGGTCGAGCAGAACCTGGCGCTGGGCCGCCAGCGCGGCAAGTCCGGGCGCTGGCAGCTGGACGACATGTACCGGCTGTTTCCTCAGCTCAAGGCGCGGCGCCAGACCGAGGCCGGGCACCTGTCGGGCGGCGAGCAGCAGATGCTGACCCTGTGCCGCACGCTGATGGGCGAGCCGCAACTGGTCATCGTCGATGAGCCGACCGAGGGCCTGGCGCCCCAGCTGGTCGAGCAGCTGGGTGATTTCCTGTGCCAGCTGCGGCGCGAGGGCGTGGCGGTGCTGCTGATCGAACAGAAGCTCGCGATCGCCCTGGCGGTGTCGCAGCGCGCCCTGGTGATGGGCCACGGCCGGGTGGTGTTTGACGGCACGCCGGCGCAGCTGCTGGCCAGCCCCGAGCTGCGGCGCGAGTGGCTGGAGGTCTGATGCCGCCTCTGAGGCCGGCGGTACCGGCATGGGCTTGCGCTATGCTTCGCCCTCCTCACAACACAAGCAAGCCACTGGAAGCTGTCACATGGAATTCCCCGTCCACATCCCTTTTGTCGAGCTGTTGGGCCTTGAGCTGCTGCGCTGGGAGAACGACGAGGCCGAGGTCCGTTTCGATTCCCAGTCCGATCACCACAACAGCTTCAGCGTGGTGCATGGCGGCGCGCTGATGACCCTGCTCGATGTCGCGATGGCGCACGCCGCGCGCAGCGGCATGCCCGAGCTGGGCGCGGTCACGATCGAGATGAAGACCAGCTTCATGCAGGCCGCGCGTGGCCCGCTGCTGGCCAAGGCGCGGGTGCTGCACCGCAGCGCCACCATGGCCTTCACCGAGGGCAGCGTGCTGGATGCCGACGGCAAGCTGTGCTGTCACGCGACGGGCACCTTCAAGTGCATCCGCCGCCTGCCGGTCGGCGCCAAGGATGCCCAGGCGCTCAATGGCGCCGGCCCCGTCAAGACCGACTGAGCGCCGGCCGCGTCACTTTTCCAGCACGTAGCTGCCCGGGGCCGCGGCCAGGGCTGGGAATCCGGCGCTGGTCGCCGGGTAGGCCGGCACCAGCTCGCCGGTGCGCGCGTGCAGCCAGGCGGACCAGTCCTCCCACCAGCTGCCGGCTTGCTGTGGCGCCTGGCCGAACCAGTGCTCCCAGTCGTCGTTGCGCGCGGGCTCGCCGACCCAGTAGGCGCGCTTGGGCGGATTCACCGGCGGATTGACGATGCCCAGGATATGGCCCGAGGTCGACAGCACGAAGCGCACCGGCGCCTCCACATTGACCGACTTGCGGATCTTGTAGCAGGCCTTCCAGGGCGCGATATGGTCATCCTGGGCCGTGACCGCGTAGAGCGGCTGCACGATACGGTCCAGGTCGATCGTCTCGCCGGCAAGGGTGAGGGCGTCGCGCTTGACCAGCTGGTTGTTCAGGTACATCTCGCGCAGGTAGAAGCTGTGCATGGCGCGTGGCATGCGGGTGGTGTCCATGTTCCAGAACAGCACGTCGAAGGCCGGCAGCGGTTCGCCCAGCAAGTAGCTGTGGACCCAGTAATGCCAGATCAGGCCGTTGGAGCGCAGCAGGCGAAAGGAGGCGGCCATCTCACCGCCGTCGAGGTAGCCCTTGCGCGCCATCATGTCGTCGAGCGCGCCCAGGCTGTCCTCGTCGATGAAGACGCCGATCTCGCCCGGCTCGGAGAAGTCGGTCAGCGTGGTCAGCAGGGTCCAGTGCGCCACCGGCATCGCATCGGCTGCATGGCGCTTGTTGGCCCAGGCCATGTAGGCGGCCACCAGCGTGCCGCCAATGCAGTAGCCGGTCAGGTGGACCTGGGGCACGCCGCAGAACTCGCGCGCGACGCGCACCGCCTCGGCCACGCCGTCTTGCAGGTAGTCGTCGAAGCCGACCTCGCTCATCTCCGGGCCCGGGTTCTTCCAGCTGGTGATGAAGACCGAGAAACCCTGTTCGGTCAGGTACTTGACCAGGCTCTTCTTCGGGTTGAGGTCCAGGATGTAGAACTTGTTGATCCAGGGCGTGCAGATCACGATCGGCGTGGCGCGTACCTGCTCGGTGGCGGGCGCGTAGTGGATCAGCTCCAGCAGGCGGTTGCGGAACACCACCTGACCCGGCGTGGTGCCGAGGTCCTGGCCGACGCGAAAGGCGTCCTGTTCGACCATCAGGATGTTGCCCGCCAGCGCGTCACGCACGAAATGCTTCCAGCCCGCGAGCAGGCTGTCGCCACCAGTCTCCTGTGCGCGCTGCAGGGCCTGCGGATTGGTCCAGAAGAAATTGGTCGGCGCGATCGAATTGAGCCAGTTGTGGATCCAGAAGTAGGCGCGCTCCTGTTCGTGGCGCGCCAGGCCGGGGGCGGTGTTGTAGAGGGTCCGCAGCCGGTGGTCGAAGCTCAGGAAGCCTTCCTTCAGGATGTCGAAGCCGGGCGACTGCAGCCAGATCGGGTCGGCGAAGCGTTCGTCCTCGAACTTGGGCGTGACCAGATCGTCCTCCGCCACCCCCAGCGTGCGCCGCACGCCGTGCTCGTAGAGCGCCAGCGTCTCGCGCCAGGCTTCGTTGGCTTCGTGCAGCAGCTGCTGCGGGTGTGTCCACCAGGCCAGCTGCGCGTTGAACTGCGAGGACAGCATGCCGAACGGGTCGGTGGCTCGTCGCCAGGACTGCAGGCCGAGCTCGGCTGGCGACAGGCAGGGTGGGGTGGCGGGACTGGGCGGGTTCTGGGCTGACGGCATGTTTCGAATTCCTCCATTTCCATCATAAGCCCGTCACAGTTGGCTGGTGAAGGCTTTTCAGTGCTGACGCAGGGCAGTGCGCGGATGACGAATTGATTTTTGTTGGGTTTTGCTATATTGATGTCAATTTGGTGATATCGTGTCTGCGCAATCCATTATCTCGTCGCTTGCGGGCCATGTTCCTGGCTGTTTTTCGTGCTGATCAATGAACGTTTTTGAATTTCGCCAGAACCTGGTCAACGAGTACGCTGAGGTCTCCCGCAGCTTCGCCCGCATCAAGGCCGATGACATCCGCGCCTACGTGGACGCCGAGTACGCGTCGCAAAAATACTGGCCCGCGCCGCTGGTGCAGGTCAACCCCAACTTCCAGCCGGGTGGGACGGTCGAGTTCTTGTGCGCGGCCGGGCTGCTCAGCACACAGTGCGCGGAGATTTTCCGCTTCGGCAAGACAGCTTCGTCTGCCGGGCACTCGTTGCCGCTTTACAAGCACCAGGTCGAAGCCATCTGCCTGGCTGCTGCGGGTGAGAGCTATGTGCTGACGACCGGTACGGGCTCGGGCAGGTCTTCCTGAAAAATCTTGCAGAAAGCAAATTAAACTAATTAAAAGATGAGTGAAACCCTATTCAAAGAAGTTCGATATAATCTCGGCGGCCTCGTCAACGGCATCGGGATGGGGCAGATCGGACTGCCTGACATCCAGCGACCTTTTGTCTGGAGCAATATCAAGGTCCGCGACTTGTTCGACTCCATGTACCGTGGCTACCCGGTCGGCTTCTTCCTATTCTGGGAGACTGGCGCCGAGGGCGTGGAGACCAGGGTCATCGGTGAAGCCAGCAAGCAGAAGACGCCCTCGTTGCTGATCGTCGATGGCCAGCAGCGGTTGACTTCCCTCTACGCCGTGATACGCCGCGAGGCGGTTTTGCGGGAGAACTTCGAGCGCGAGCACATCCGCATCGCCTTCCGACCGCAGAACGGGACCTTCGTCGTCCCCGACGCCACCACGGAACGTGATCCGGAGTACATCCGGGATATCTCCGAGGTATTCCGAACTGACACCTTCGAATTTGTTTCTAATTACCTTGACCGCTTACGCTCGGCTCGTGAAGTCACCAAAGAGGAAGAACGTCTCATCGCCAAGGCCATTGGACGCTTGGCCAAGCTGACCGACTTCCCCTTCATTGCGCTGGAACTGTCGCAACAGTGTACCGAGGAGCAGGTGGCCGACGTTTTCGTCCGCATCAACAGCGAAGGCAAGAAGCTCAACCAGTCGGACTTCATCCTGACGCTGATGTCGGTGTTCTGGGACGATGGCCGCACCGAGCTGGAGTCCTTCTGCCGGGGCGCGCGACAGCCGGCACCGGCGGGACAGGCGAGTCCGTTCAACCAGCTCTTCCAGCCGGATCCAGACCATCTGCTTCGCGTCGATGTGGGGGTGGCATTTCGGCGGGCGCGACTGGAACATGTCTATTCCCTGCTGCGGGGCAAGGATCTGGCCACCGGCGAGTCCAGCCCCGAGAAGCGGACCAACCAGTTTGCCAAGTTGCGCGATGCCCAGTCTCGTGTCCTGAACCTGACGTACTGGGCCGATTTCCTGAACATCGTACGCTCTGCCGGGTATCGCAGCGCCAAAACCATCAGCTCGGTGAATGCACTGGTGTTTGCATACCAGCTGTTCCTGCTGGGGCGCACCGAGTACGGGGTCGAGGGCTTCAAGCTGAAGAACGCGATCGCACGGTGGCTGTTCATGTCGCTGCTGACCGGCCGGTTCACCACGTCGCCGGAGTCGCGCATGGAGCAGGACCTGGCCGAGCTGCGTGAGCTCAAGACCGCAGATCAGTTCCTGTCCCGGCTGGAATCGGTAGAGGCCGCCACGCTGACCGACGATTTCTGGACCAAGACCCTTCCGCTGGACTTGGCGACTTCGGCTGGCCGTAGCCCGGCGCTCTTCGGTTTTTACGCAGCGCAGACTTTGCTCGGTGCTCGGGCCTTGTTCTCCAAGAGCCCGGTGGCCGACCTGCTGGACCCGCCTGCACAGGGGCAGAAGAAGGCTCTGGAACGTCACCATCTGTTCCCACGCCAGCATCTGAAAGAAATCGGGATCGACAGCGTGCGCGACATCAACCAGATCGCGAACTACGCGCTGGTGGAGTGGGATGACAACATCGCCATTTCAGACGGTCCGCCATCATCGTACTGGCCCGAGTACGCCCAGCGCTTTGACTCGCAGGCGCTGACCAAGATGTCCGAGTGGCATGCCTTGCCGGAAAACTGGTGGACCATGTCCTACCCCGAGTTCCTGGCTGCTCGCCGTCCGCTGATCGCGGGGGTGATCCGGGCAGGCTACCAGAAGCTGGTCGGGGGCAGCGCCTGAAAGTGCTGGACGGAGCTGCAAATTACACTGAGGTGCCATGAGTAAGGCCTTTCCCATTACCAATCGCGAACTGGAGCGCGCCTGGCGCGAGTTGCGGCGCTCGTCGCAGGTCGAGTCACGCTGCAACTCGCATCGTCTGTTGATGGTCTATGCGGTGGAATGCGGCCTCAAGGCGGTCTGGCTGCGGTACCAGCGCCGAGACTTGTTCGAGGGGCAGGACATCGACCGCTTCGGACATGACCTCAACGAGGTCCTGCGTGAGCTCAAGCCTGGGCGTCAGTTCGAGCCTCTGCCCGCAGTGGTGCACCTCAAACCCATTGAGGTGGGGCGCCCGCCGCGCGAGCGCACGCGCAGCGGTGGACTCGAGGCCTTGCACCAGGCCTGGCGTTATGGCGCCCATTTGACCGAACCCAGCGACGAGGCGATGGAGCAGCATCTCGAACGCGTCGCGCAATGGATTGCCAAGGAATTGCAATGAACTACTGGACCGTCCGAGAACGCCTATTGACCTGGCTCGACATTGAGCGCGTCTTCAAGCAGGCCACCGAGCTGTGGACGCGGATGCCCGAGGGGGTTCAAGCGGTACGCTGCTACAGCGACGGCGTGGAAATCGAGCATACAACTAAGCCTGAGGCAATCAGCGCCTGGCTGGCCGAATTGTTCGCGCACGCCTGGGACTCGCGCCAGCAGCTCATACGCTTGCGCATAGGGCAGGCCGCCTATCCCGTGGATTTTGTGCGCGTGCTCGTTACGGAGCAGCCGCCTGCGCGCGAGCTGCCGAGCTACCCCTTGTGGCGCGATGTCACCTACTTGAAGGACCTTAGCGACAGCAGCGAGGCAGAGCAGGTCGCTGCCGGATTTGGCATGCCTCAGCCCTGGAGCAGTGGGCCGCGTGTCGTTTCCTTCCATTCGTTCAAGGGAGGCGTTGGTCGCACCACGGCGCTGATGACTTATGTGGCATCCAGGCTGCAATTGAGCAACCCGGACCGCCCCCTGAAGGTGCTGGTGGTCGATGCCGACCTCGAAGCGCCCGGTGTCACCCTCTGGCTGGATGATGCCAGTCGCCCCCAAGTCTCCTACCTGCAATTCCTGGAGGCCATGCATTACCCGCCTGTCAGCGTAGAAAGCAGCCTGGACTATTTCGCACAGGAACTGCGCAAAGCCTCGGTCAGCGTCGGGGGTGCCCAGCGCGAGCTGTTCATCCTGCCGGCCGCTTTGACACTGAGCGACATACAGGACATGCCCGTGCAGCCCGGTCATTTGGCGCGTAACCCGGAGAACCCCTGGATACTGACCGACCATCTGCATGCCCTGGGCGAGCGCCTGGGCGTCGATGCCGTGCTGATCGACTTGCGTGCGGGTTTGAGCGAGTTTTCCAGCCCAGTGCTGTTCGATCCCCGGGTCGAGCATTTCTTTGTGACCACAGTGGCACGGCAGGCCGTGGAAGGGACAGCAGCAGCACTGGAGCGGCTGCATGCCTTCAACAGTCGCTTGCCAGCAGCGCAGCGCAGCTATGCCAAACCCTGGCTGATCCTGAGCCTGCTGACCGACAACTTGCGCAAGCTGCCCGATTATGCCCGCGCCATTGAGCGGCTGGGTGGTGCGTATCCGGCTCCGGTTCAGGATGACTTGGCGATTTCATCGGGTCTGGAGTGGCTGGAGGCAGATTTTTCCGAGGCCTACATGTCGATCGGCAGCCTGGCACAGGCCCTGGATGTGTTGAGGAGTTCGACCAGGCTCTATCAGCGTGCCCAGGATTGGGCGCGTTCGCTGGACCTGCCAGCTGAACAGCCGGCAATCCTATCGGCAGCAGACGGTGTTGCACTGCCTGAGAAAGCACAAGCCTTGCGTGATGTTTGTCTGCGGATGCAGTACGCCGAGACCGCGGACGCATCCGCCATGCTGGTGACTGAGCCACTGCGCAAGATCGGCAAGCATTTCGCCAGCGAACTGCCCAACCTGGTGTCGGTCGGGGCCAAAGGGGCCGGCAAGACCTTCACTTTCCTGCAACTCTGCCGCTCTGGTGGCTGGCATGCTTTCCTGCGCAAGGTCGAAGCCGAGCCCTCGGGCGTACCAGACGCTGTGGTGTATCCGGTGTTGTGGTCTGGCAATCTGGAAAAGACGACCAAGCAATCCATTGTCAGCAATCAGGCGCAAGACCTGAAACGGCTTGGCTGCACGGTGCAGCCGCTATCGGCGTCAAACATCGAGCGGCTGGTGTCTGATGCCCTGAAAGATTCACCGGCACATTGGGCAGATTTCTGGGACGGCTTGATCGCACGTCATTTCGGACTGCCTGCTATGGGCCTTGAAGCACTTAATCGTCAGCTGGGCGAGCGCGGTACAGCTGTCGTGCTGGTGTTTGACGGCATCGAGGAGGCATTTCCAGATCCTACCACCGTGGCAGCGCGCGAAGCCATCCAGTCGCTGTTGCTACTGCCCAACCGGATTGACGAACTGCAAGACAGGCGGATAGGGGCCATGGTCTTCGTGCGAGCAGATTATGTACAGACCACGATACGGCAAAACGTCGCCCAGTTCCTCGCGCGTTATGCGCCTTTCCAGTTGCAATGGAGTCCTGAGGCCTTCCTGCGGCTGGCTTTCTGGCTCTGTGCCCGTTCGGGTATCGTCGATGACACGCTAGGTCAGGCGGAGCTCCTGGGTCAGGAAGCTCTGCTGGAAAAGCTCTTGCAGCTGTGGGGGCGCAAGTTGGGCCACGACAAGTCCCGCGAGGCGCTCTCGGCGCGCTGGGTCTTTGCGTCATTGTGCGACCTCAAGGGCAATGTGCAGGCCCGCGATCTGGTTCGGTTCCTGCGTTTCGCGGCTGAAATCGAGACTGATCGTCAGGGTTCGACCTGGCGGGACCGTGTGTTGGCGCCCGAGTCGCTGCGCAAGGCGATTCCAAAGTGCAGCCTTGAGAAAGTCGACGAAGCAGCCAAGGAGATCGAGCCGCTGCGTCAATGGCGAGAACAGCTCAAGCAGCTCAAGGAAGGTAGAGTCGTACCGTTCGATGCCAGCTCGGTGGGCCTCGATGCTCAGCAGCTGACGGTGTTGCAAGAGCTAGGTATTATTTTCGAGGATACACAAGTGCCGGTAGGCGAGCCCAGGTTGTACTTGCCGGAAATCTACCGAACCGGCCTTGGCTTCGAGACTTCGGTGACAGGTAGACCACGGACACAGGCATTGCTCAAGAGTAATGTCGCCTTGCCATTTTGAAATTTGCGTTGAGATGTCTCACTTGCGCAACTGCGCCAGCTGGTGCTGGAGTCGCGAAAACCACCGGCGGCATCTGGCAAACTCGACCGTTCCGAAATCCCGCATCCGGGACCCCGCAGGGGCGTCGCCGGATCCAGAGCCAGCATGCAGAAAATCATCGCGCAGATCGCGCAGGAACTCTCGGTCAAACCCCAGCAGGTCAAGGCAGCGGTCGATTTGCTCGACGGCGGCGCCACGGTGCCCTTCATCGCCCGCTACCGCAAGGAGGCCACCGACGGCCTCGACGACATCCAGCTGCGCGAGCTGGAGCAGCGGCTGGGCTACCTGCGCGAACTGGAAGACCGCCGCGCCGCCGTGCTGAAAAGCATCGAGGAGCAGGGCAAGCTCACGCCCGAGCTGCGCGCGGCGATCGAAGCCGCGCCGACCAAGCAGGAGCTGGAAGACCTGTACCTGCCGTACAAGCCCAAGCGCCGCACCAAGGGCATGATCGCGCGCGAGAACGGCATCGGCCCGCTGGCCGATCTGCTGTTTGCCGACCCGAGTCTTGTGCCGGCCGATGAGGCTATGGCCTATGTCAAGCCGGACAAGGGCGAGGACGGCAGCGACTTCACGACCGTGGCGGCCGTGCTCGACGGCGTGCGCGACATCCTGTCCGAGCGCTGGGCCGAGGACGCCGCGCTGGTGCAGGGCTTGCGCGAATGGCTGTGGCAGGAAGGCCTGCTGCAAAGCCGCAAAGTCGAGGGCAAGGACGAGAATCACCCCGACAACGCCAAGTTCCGCGACTACTTCGACTACGACGAGCCGATCTGCCGCGTACCCTCGCACCGCGCGCTCGCCGTGTTCCGTGGCCGCGCGCTGGAGATCCTCGACGCGCGTCTGGTGTTGCCCGAGGCCGAGCTGCCCGCGGGCGCCAAGCCCGGCAGCGCGCCGTCGCTGGCCGAGGGCCGCATCGCGCGGCACCTGGGCTGGAGCCACCAGGGCCGCCCGGCCGACGACCTGCTGCGCAAATGCGTGGGCTGGACCTGGCGCGTCAAGTTGAGCCTCTCGACCGAGCGCGACCTGTTCACGCGCCTGCGCGACGAGGCCGAGAAGGTGGCGATCAAGGTCTTCGCCGACAACCTGCGCGACCTGCTGCTGGCCGCGCCGGCTGGCCCCAAGGCCGTGATGGGGCTCGACCCCGGCATCCGCACCGGGGTCAAGGTCGCGGTGGTGGACCAGACCGGCAAGCTGCTCGATACCGCGACCGTCTACCCGCATGAGCCACGGCGCGACTGGGAAGGCTCGATCGCGACCCTGGGCGCGCTCTGCCTCAAGCATGGCGTGCGGCTGATCGCGATCGGCAACGGCACCGCCAGTCGCGAGACCGACAAGCTGGCGGCCGACCTGCTCAAGCGCCTGGCCGACCGGGGCCAGCCCGCCGAGGCCTTGCCCCAGAAGGTGGTGGTCAGCGAGGCCGGCGCCTCGGTCTATTCCGCCAGCGAGTACGCCAGTCAGGAGATGCCCGATGTCGATGTCAGCCTGCGCGGTGCCGCCAGCATCGCGCGCCGGCTGCAGGACCCGCTGGCCGAGCTGGTCAAGATCGACCCCAAGTCGATCGGCGTCGGCCAGTACCAGCATGACGTCAACCAGAGCGAGCTGGTGCGCACGCTGGAGGCGGTGGTCGAGGATTGCGTCAACGCGGTCGGCGTCGACCTCAACACCGCCAGCGCGCCGCTGCTGTCGCGGGTCTCGGGCCTGTCGAACAGCGTGGCCAAGTCGGTGGTGCGCTGGCGCGAGGCCAACGGTCAGTTCAGGAGCCGCAAGGATCTGCTGAAGGTCACCGGCCTGGGCGCCAAGACCTTCGAGCAGAGCGCGGGCTTCCTGCGCATCCGTGGCGGTGACAACCCGCTCGACATGACCGGCGTCCACCCCGAGACCTACCCGGTGGTCGAGCAGATCATGCAGAAAACCGGCAAGCCGGTGGCCGAGCTGATGGGCCGGACCGATCTGCTCAAGAGCGTCAAGCCCGAGCTGCTGGCCAACGAGCAGTTCGGCCTCATCACGGTCAAGGACATCCTGTCCGAGCTGGAAAAGCCGGGCCGCGACCCGCGTCCGGACTTCCAGGTCGCGCGCTTCAACGACGGGGTGGAGGACATCGGCGACTTGAAGGAGGGGATGGTCCTGGAGGGTACGGTCAGCAACGTGGCGCAGTTCGGCGCCTTCATCGACCTGGGCGTGCACCAGGATGGCCTGGTGCATGTGAGCCAGCTGTCGAACAAGTTCGTCAACGACGCGCGCGAGGTGGTCAAGACCGGCGACATCGTCAAGGTCCGGGTGGTCGAGGTCGACGTGGCGCGCAAGCGCATCGCGCTGAGCATGAAGCTCGATGCGGCCGCTGGCGCTGGGCGCGGCGAGCGGCGCGAGGGTGGCGGTGCCAACCGTTTCCAGCCGGCGGGTCGGGGGCAGCAGTCGCGCGGCGGGCGCGGCGACCCAACGCCGGCCGGCGCGCTGGCCTCGGCCTTTGCCAAGCTGCAAGGCAGCAAGCGCTGAAAACGCCGAGCACTGTGGACTGGCGCGGCGGCTTCAGCGGCCGGCGGCCGGCCCGCTGCCGGTTTCGCTGGCCAGCTCGGCCAGCTCCTCGGCCGTGAACACCCGCGAGCGGGTGTGGAAGGCCTTGCCCTCGGGACCTTCGAGCGAGAAGGTGCCGCCATGGCCCTCGATCACGTCGATGATGAGCTGGGTGTGGCGCCAGTAGCCGTACTGCGCCTTGCCGATGTAGAACGGGCAGCCACCGATCTCGCCCAGCTGGACATCGCCCTGGCCGATCGTGAGCTCGCCGAGCAGGTAGCAGTTGGCCGCGCTGTTGTCGCAGCAGCCGCCGGACTGGTGGAACATCAGGCCCGGGCCATGCCTGGCCTTGAGCCGTTCGATCAGTTCGAGCGCGGCCGGGGTGGCGATGACTTTTTCAACCATGGGGATCTCCTTGTGCCGAGCCGGACAGGCTGGTTTACTCGATGGCCTTGGTCATTTCCTCGACCACCTTCTTGGCGTCGCCAAACACCATCATGGTCTTGTCGAGGTAGAACAGCTCGTTGTCCAGGCCGGCGTAACCGGCGGCCATGGAGCGCTTGTTGACGATCACGGTCTTGGCCTTGTAGGCCTCCAGGATCGGCATGCCGTAGATCGGGCTGCCCTTTTGCAGCGCGGCCGGATTCACCACGTCGTTGGCGCCCAGGATGATCGCCACATCGGCCTGGCCGAACTCGCCGTTGATGTCCTCCATCTCGAACACCTGGTCGTAGGGCACCTCGGCCTCGGCCAGCAGCACGTTCATGTGGCCCGGCATGCGGCCCGCCACCGGGTGGATCGCGTACTTGACGGTGATGCCCTTCTCGGTCAGCTTGTGCGCGAGTTCCTTGACCGCGTGCTGGGCGCGCGCGACCGCCAGGCCGTAGCCCGGCACGATCACCACCGTCTCGGCGTGGCCCAGGATGAAGGCCGCGTCGTCGGCGCTGCCGCTCTTGGCGGTGCGCTGCACGCCGCCACTGGTCGAGACCCCTTCGCCGGCCTCGGCGCCGAAGCCGCCCAGGATCACGCTGAAGAAGCTGCGGTTCATGGCCTTGCACATGATGTAGCTCAGGATCGCCCCCGATGACCCGACCAGGCTGCCGGCGACGATCAGCATCGCGTTGTTCAGGCTGAAGCCGATGCCGGCGGCCGCCCAGCCCGAGTAGCTGTTGAGCATCGAGACCACCACCGGCATGTCGGCGCCGCCGATCGGGATGATGATCAGCACGCCCAGCACGAAGGCCAGCGCGAGCACGCCGAGGAAGGCGGCGAAGGCGGTCTCGCCCGAGCCCAGGGTGAAGACCAGCCCCAGCGCGAGCATGGCCAGACCGAGCACCAGGTTGAGCAGATGCTGGCCGGCGAAGGTCACCGGCGCGCCCTGGAACAGGCGGAACCTGTACTTGCCCGAGAGCTTGCCGAACGCGATCACCGAACCCGAGAAGGTGATGGCCCCGATGGCCGCGCCCAGGAACAGCTCGACCTTGTTGCCCAGCGGCGCTTCCGCCCCCTTGACCAGGCCCGGGAGCAGCGCCCAGGGCTCGACCACGGCCGCGACCGCGATGAAGACCGCCGCCAGGCCGATCATGCTGTGCATGAAGGCGACCAGCTCGGGCATCTTGGTCATCTCGACCCGCCTGGCCATGACGGCACCGGCGCCGCCACCCAGCACCAGACCGGCCAGCACCCAGCCCAGGCCCTGCACGGCGTCGACCCGCATCTGCTGCGCGAGCGTGAGGATCAGGCCGAACGTGGTCAGCACGGCAATCGCCATGCCGCCCATGCCGAAGGCGTTGCCCCGGATCGAGGTCTTGGGGTGGCTCAGGCCCTTCAGGGCCTGGATGAAGCAGACCGAGGCCAGCAGGTAGAGCAATACGACGAGGTTCATGCTCATTTGGCGGCTCCTTCAGCAGCGGAGGTGGCGGGCGCCTTGCGCTCCTTCTTCTTGAACATCTCCAGCATGCGGCGCGTCACGAGGAAGCCGCCGAACAGGTTGACCGCCGCCAGCGCCACGGCGAGCACGCCCATGGCCTTGCCCAGCGGGGTCTCGGTCAGCGCGGCCGCCAGCATGGCGCCGACGATCACGATCGCCGAGATCGCATTGGTCACGGCCATCAGCGGCGTGTGCAGCGCGGGCGTGACGTTCCAGACCACGTGGTAGCCGACGTAGATCGCCAGCACGAAGATGATCAGGTTGATGATGGTGGGGGATACGGCTTCCATCGGTGTCTTTCCTGTGAGGGGTCGGTCAGGACGGGCGGCGGACCTGGCCGCCCTGCGTCATCAGGCAGGCCGTGACGATGTCGTCGTCCTCGGGCAGCTGCAGCGCAGCGGCATCCTTGGGCAGCACGAGCTTGAGGAAGTCGAGCAGGTTGCGCGCGTACAGGCTGGAGCTGTCGGCGGCCACCCGCGCGGGCAGGTTGGTCTCGCCGATCAGGTGCACGCCGTGGCGGATCACGGTCCGGTCGGCCTCGGTCAGCGGGCAGTTGCCGCCCGGCGCGCCGTGCGGGCCGACCGGCCCCTTGCCGGCGGCGAGGTCGACGATGACCGAGCCCGGCTTCATGCGCTTGACCATCTCCTCGGTGATCAGCACCGGCGCGGCGCGACCGGGGATCAGCGCGGTCGAGATCACGATGTCGGCCTGGGCGACGCGCTTGGCGACCTCGGCTTTTTGGCGATCGAGCCAGCTCTGCGGCATCGGGCGCGCGTAGCCGCCCACGCCCTCGGCGGCGGCCTTCTCCTCGGCCGTTTCATAGGGCACGTCGATGAACTTGGCGCCCAGCGACTCGACCTGCTCCTTGACCGAGGGCCGCACGTCGGAGGCCTCGATCACCGCCCCGAGGCGCTTGGCGGTGGCGATCGCCTGCAGACCGGCCACGCCCACGCCCAGGATCACGACGCGCGCGGCCTTGATCGTGCCAGCCGCCGTCATCAGCATCGGGAACAGGCGCTGGTACTGGTTGGCCGCCAGCATCACGGCCTTGTAGCCGGCGATGTTGGCCTGCGAGGACAGCACGTCCAGGCTCTGCGCGCGCGTGGTGCGCGGCGCGGCTTCGAGCGCGAAGCTGGTCAGCCCGGCCGCCGCCAGGCGGGTCAGGCCCTCGGCATCGAAGGGATTGAGCATGCCGACCAGCGCGGCGCCAGGCTGCATCCGGGCCAGTTCGGCCTCGGACGGCGCGCGCACCTTGAGCACCAGCTCGGCCCCGAGGGCCGCCGCCGCGTCGACGATCTCGGCACCGGCGGCCCGGTAGGCCTCGTCGGTGGCGCTGGCCGCCACGCCGGCGCCCGACTGCACCCGTACCCGATGGCCCTGGGCCACGTACTTCTTGGCCGTCTCGGGCGTCACCGCCACCCGGGTCTCGCCCGCTGCCGTCTCGGCAGGAACTCCTATCAGCATATCGGTTCTCCTATGATGGCCAGGCCTGCGACCAGGCCCTGCAGCTGCGCCTGGCGCAGGCTGACACGCGCTGTTCTGTGGTCCTGTGGGCTTCAGGGGGCGACCAAGGTGAGTCCCCGCTCGCGGAACATGGCCAGCAATTCCCCCTTGTCGCGCAGGCGCTTGAGTGCCTCCTCCAGCGCACTGGCCAGCGCCTTGTGGCTGGACTTGGTCGCCAGGCCCAGCGGCCAGCCGTTGTCCTGCAGTCCGGGCAAGCCGAGTTCGCTGAGCAGGAATGGCTCGCCGCTGGCCTGGCGCCTGAATAGCGCGGTCTCCGCCTGAGCGCGGCTGACATAGGCGGCTGCGATGTCGCCGTTGATCACGGCGTCGGCGGCCTGTACGCCGCTGTCGAAGAGCCTGACCTGGTTGCGCAGCAGTCCGCCCTGGTAGCCCATCAGGCTGCTGGCCGCTCCGCCGCCGCGCTCGGTGCCCAGCGGCAGCTGGACCAGATCGTGGCCGCTCTGGACCTTGGCCAGCCTGCGCCGGTCGTGGAACACGACCAGCGTCTCGCGGGCGTAGGGCGCGAACAGCAGCACCTGCGGGTTCTGCCGCATCAGGTGCTTGTCGGCCGGCACATGCAGCATGACGTCGGCCGGCCCGTAGCCCAGGTAATGCCCGCGCCAGACCATGTTGCGCAGGTCGTCGTTCATGTTCTCGCCAGCGTCGAAGGGCAGCAGCTGCAGCTTCAGGTCGAGCTCGCGCGCCAGGCCCTGCGCGAGCGCCACGTCCACCCCGGCGAGCTCGTGGCCCTTGCCGTCGGAATAGGGCGCGTTGTCCTTGTAGAGCGCGACCTTGAGCACGCCGCTGGCGCGCACCTTGTCGAGGTCTTCCAGCTCCTGCGCCCGCAGTCCGAGCGCGGGCAGCGCCAGTGTCGCCGCCGCGGCGCGCAGCAGGGCGCGTCTTGTGCTTGCCTTGTCGTTCATGGCTGTCTCCTCGTTGGGGATGTCTCAGTCGGCGCGCCGGGTTTCGAGATAGGTCTTGACCGACCAGATCGCTTCCTGCGACAGCGTGCTCTCGAACGGCGGCATGTAGACGCGCCCGTCGCGCGTGCGTCCCTTGCGCACGGTGCCGACGAAGTATTCGCTGATCTCGGCGTGGCAGATGTTCTTCTGGGAAGCATCGGCCAGGCCGGAGCAGTCGCTGTCGAGCTTGCGCAGGTCGGGCGCGATGCCGCCCGAGATCGCCTCCAGGCCGTGGCAGCGGGCGCAGTTCTGGTTGTAGGCCGAGCCGCCGATGCGCAGTGCCTCCTGGTGCGCCGGGCCCTGTCGGTAGGGGTTGTCGTCGAGCCACTTGGCGCCCAGCTGGGGCAGCGTGCTGGTGTCGACCGCCTGTGGCACGACATCGCCGTGGGCGAGCACGGCGCCCACGGCTGTGGCCAGCACGGCGGCCAGGGCGGCTTGCTTGAGACGATGGAAGCGGGTCGGAAGGATCATGGGTCTGTCTCCTGTTGTTCTGGATGGCCATCCAGCGCAATATGCGTGCCAGCCAGCTGGCGGCCCGCCCGGGCAGAACGGGCCTGCGGGTGTTGCACAACGGAGCAGGCCTGTGTTGCGCCGTGACACCCAAGGGCCTGGCAGCTAGGGAATCTCCCTAGTGTTCAGGCCTCCTTGCTGGTCCGATCCGGCGGCGATATGCAGGAAAATCCAGGCCGACAGCCTTGAACCCCCGGGTAGGCAAGATTCCCGCCCTGACCCGAAAGCATTACAGGCGAGCCAGGCTGGCGACACCCCTTCGCTCCTGATGTTCGCCACAGGAGACCATGCGATGACTTCGATTCCATCCGCAGCCCTGGACGGTGTGTCCAGAGGTGGCTGGCCGTACTCGCCCGACATCGCCCAGCACGAGACCCTGATCCGCCTGTCGCATGAGCGTTCGCAGGGGTTCGGACTCTCGCACCG
This sequence comes from Malikia sp., assembly GCF_028687635.1. Lineage (GTDB taxonomy): Bacteria > Pseudomonadota > Gammaproteobacteria > Burkholderiales > Burkholderiaceae_C > Malikia. The sequence continues at coordinate 239,753 of NZ_JAQTZS010000002.1, forward strand.
CGACCAGCCTGATTTCTCGATCGCTCCCAAGCAGGAGTTCCATGCCGCGCTGGAGCAGAACCGTTTTCTCTACCAGCACGCCGCGCCAGTGATGGAGACGCTGTACGAGCAGATCGCGAACACGCACAGCATGGTGCTGCTGACGGACAAGGAAGGCCTGATCCTGCACTCGCTCGGGGACACCGATTTCCTGGAGAAGGCCTCGCGCGTCGCGCTCACGCCCGGGGTCAACTGGTCCGAACGCAGCAAGGGCACCAACGCCATCGGCACCGCGCTGACCGAGGAGCAGCCGGTGGTGGTGCATGGATCAGACCATTACCTCTACGCCAACCAGATCCTGACCTGCTCCTGCACGCCGATCTTCGATCCGCACGGCAAGGTGGTCGGCGCGCTCGACGTCACCGGCGACGAGCGCAGCTACCACCGCCATACGCTGGCCCTGGTGCGCATGTCGGCGCAGATGATCGAGAACCAGATGTTCGCGAACGTGTTTTCTGACGCTGTGCGGATCCATTTCCACGCGCGCCAGGAATTCCTAGGCACGCTGGTCGAGGGCATCGCGGTGTTCAGCCAGGACGGCCGCTTCCTGTCGGCCAACCGCAGCGCCCAGTTCCAGCTCGGCCAGAGCGTCAACTGCCTGCGCGCGCACACCTTCTCGTCGCTGTTCGGCCTGTCGCTGTCGCAGCTGCTCGATCGCCTGCGCGGCGGCAGCGAGCAGCCCGTCATGCTGGTGCTGAGCAACGGCGTGGCGGTCTGGTGCCACGCCAAGCCCAAGCCGGTCAATGCCTGGTTCGGCGTGGGCGGCCAGGGGCCGAGCGCCACGGCCACCGATGCGCCGCCCGTCGCTGGCGCCCGAACGGACAAGCCGGTGGCCAGGCCGGAGGGGGGCGAGGGCAGCGCGCCGGTCTCGGCTTCCGTCTCGGCTTCGCGCCGCCGCGCGGCCGCGCGCCGGGGCCTGTCCAGCCTCAACTACCTCGACACCGGCGACCCGCAGCTGGCCCAGGTGGTACGCAAGCTACTGATGGTGCTCGACCGCGACATTCCGATCATGATCCTGGGCGAGACCGGCACCGGCAAGGACATCCTGGCGCAGTCGATCCACAACGATTCGGCCCGCGCTGGCAAGCCGTTCGTTTCGGTCAACTGTGCCTCGATTCCCGAGACGCTGATCGAGTCCGAGCTGTTCGGCTACGAGGAGGGCGCCTTCACCGGTGCCCGCCGCAAGGGTTCGCCCGGCAAGATCCTGCAGGCCCACGGCGGCACCCTGTTCCTCGACGAGATCGGCGACATGCCGACGCAGTTGCAGGCGCGCCTGCTGCGCGTGCTGCAGGAGCGCTGTGTCAACCCGCTGGGCTCGGGCAAGGAATACGAGGTCGATGTCGCCATCGTCTGCGCCACGCACCGGGACCTCAAGAGCGCGATCGCGCGCGGTACCTTCCGCGAGGACCTTTACTATCGGCTCAACGGCATGGTCGTCAAGCTGCCGGCGCTGCGCGACCGCACCGACTTCGATGTCGTGCTGCGCAAGGTGCTCGACAACCTGTGCGAGGAGGGGATGCGGCTGGCGATTTCCGACGAGGTGCTGGCGCTGTTCCGGCGCTACCATTGGCCCGGCAATTTCCGCCAGCTGCACAACGTGCTGCGCACGGCCGTGGCTCTGGTGGGCGATGAGGACCAGATCCGTTTGCCGCATCTGCCCGACGATTTTCTCGACGAAATGGCGGCGGTGGCCGTTTCGGTGCGGGCCTCGCTCGACGCAGTCCAGCCGGTCCCGGCCGAGGTGGCGGTCCCTGCCTTTGCCTCGGCTCCGACCGATGCCGCGGCGCCGTTCCTGCATGCCGCTCTCCATGGTGGCGAAGGATCGACGCAGCCGTCCCAGGCGCCGGTCGCGCCGCCCCGCTTGCAGTCGCTGGCGGCCAGCCGGCGCATGCAGGATGTCGCGCTCGACGCGATGGCCGCCGCGCTGCGCCAGTGCCGAGGCAATGTCTCGGCGGCGGCCCAGCTGCTCGGTGTCTCGCGCAACACGATCTACCGCAAGAAGGATCAGTTGCCGGACGACATCTGGAGCTGAGGATCGGGGTCGAGCGCCGGGCAGGCGAGCGGATCGCCCTGGATCCACAGCGGTTCGAGCTCGCGCCAGGCGCGCTGGAGGTTGAAGCCGTGCCGCTCGGCATGGCCGGCCCATCCAGCCCATTCGGCCGACCCGGCATGCGCCGGCCATTCGATCCGGCTGGCCTCGGCGGCGGACTGGCCCGACTCCAGCGCCCGCCGCACCGCCTGGCCGAGGTCGCACAGGTAGCGGTAGGTCGCTTGCAGCCCCCGGCTTGACCCGGGAGACTGGCCAGCCACCCGGGTCGGCTGCAGGCGATGCAGCTCGCGCAGCGCGGCGATCCAGCCCAGCCAGCTGCCCTGTGCCAGTTCGGGCAGCCGGTCCTGGTAGATCAGGCCGGGCGCGATCAGCAAGCGCTCGCGCTCGTTCCACCAGGCCAGATCGCTTTCGCTGTGCGCCGAGCGAAACTCCAGCGTCAGCCAGCTGCCCGCATCGCTGTCCCAGCGCTGGCCGTTGGCCAGGCTGGGCTCGGGCAGGACGATCGGTGTCGCGGCCAGTGCCGGGTCGGCCGCGGCGCGGGCGATCGATGCGCTGCAGGCTGCACAGCGCTCGGTCATGGCCGCTCGCGTCGTCGGCGTGGCCTCCAGGCGCGCTGTCATGCCCTGCCGTGGCAGGAAGGCGGCGTTGCCCAGCACGTTCTCGGCGTGCGCGTGGCTGTCGAGGACACGGTTGACGTCCAGGCCGAGCTCGCAGCGGGCCGACTCGATCACCGCCAGGCCGTGCGCCAGACCCGGGCCGGGGTCGATCAGCGTGGCGCTGCGGCCCCGTGCGATCAGCACCTGGCTGGCGACATGCCCGTGGTTGTCCGGGTTGATGTCCTCGGCGGCACCCGGCCAGACCCAGACGCCGGGAACGACGGCCTCCCAGTGACGCGAAGGGGTGGCGGGACAGCCCGTGCTGATGGCCTGTGCCCTCAGGTCGTGTGACAGGCCGAGCAACAAGGCGAGCGACAGGGCGAGCGACAGGGCCAGGCCGGCCAGCGCGTGGCCGATCAAGCGCCGCTCCTAGCCATGGCGGACCGCCGCGCGCAGGGCTTGCAGGTTGCCCGGCTCGCTCCCCAGGTGCCCGGCGCGGGTCAGTGTCAGTCGTGATGGGCCGCCCTGCGTCGGCAGCGCGGACATCCGGCGCTGCGAGTCCAGGCTGTTGGCCGGCGGGCAGACGGCGTCGTGGCGTCCGTGAATCCAGTGGGTCGCGATGCCCTGGGCGGCGACGGTTTGCAGCGCCCGGTCCCAGTCGCCCGGGCGCAGGCCGCAGCGGTTCGCGAGGTGGTGGGCTTGGATGCGGTATTTCTGCCACAGCGCCTTCGTCTGTCGCGCCGGCATCGGGGCGGGATGCTCGCGCCCGCGCCGCAGCAGGGCGGGGCGCATCGATTGCCAGTGACGGCGCAGCCGCCGTCCCTCGTCGGTCGGCCCGGCGTGCAGCCAGGCCTGGCGCGCGCCGTGCAGCGAGGCGGCCTGCTCCATGGTCTGCCAGGCTTGCAGGATGCGTCGCACGCGCGGCGTGACTGTTCCATTGCGCAACAGTTGTGACAGCTCGTGCAACACCTTGTCGGCCTGCGCCGGGCGCAGGCAGCGCGGTGACAAGCCGGCCGGTGCCCCGTTTCCGGCTGCAACGGGCGGGCCGCCCAGCGGCCAGAAGCGGCGCAACAGCCGTATCACCTCGCCTCGCGTGCCCCGGAAGCTGCCACGCAGGACCAGCGCCTCGACGCTTTCCGGGTGACGCGCCGCGTACATCAGCGCGAGCGTCGCGCCCCAGGAGCCGCCCATGACCGACCAGGTCGCCAGCCCGAGCGCCTGGCGCAGGCGCTCCAGATCATCGATCAGCGTGTCGAGGCGCTGGCCCCTGAGGCTGCCCCTGGGCCGGCTGTGCCCGCTGCCACGCTGGTCGGGGGCGACGACCTGCTGCATCGCCAGATCGAAGCCATGCCACAGGCCACTGGCGGCGCCACTGCCCGGGCCGCCATGCAGTACCAGCCAGGCGCGCGCGTCCGGCTGGCCCAGTCGGCGGTAGGCCAGGCTGTGACCTGATGGCAACGCCAGCCTCAGCAGACCCTCAGGGTAAACACTCATCATGCGGAATTCCTCCTTGGCATCGTTTTTGCTGTGATTAAGTAGGCTGTCTCGTGGACGGTGCCGGAATGTCACAGGCGATCCGATGCCAGATCCGTGCCAGCCTTTTCAAAACCTTTCAACGGAGACACACCATGCAATGGACCACACCGAGCTTCACCGACCTGCGCTTTGGCTTTGAGATCACGATGTACATCGCCAACCGCTGATCAGGGGGCCTGAGCCAAGAGAGCCGGGCGCCTGCGGCATCGCGCCGGATGCGCCCGTTTTTTCACACAGTCTTGCGAGGCACCATGCGTCTACGCGTTCTAGGATCCTCCGCCGGCGGCGGCTTTCCGCAGTGGAACTGCAACTGTGGCAACTGCGACGGCCTGCGCCGTGGCAGCCTGGCCGCCAGGCCGCGCACCCAGTCATCGGTGGCGATCACGGCCAATGACCGCGACTGGCTGCTCGTCAACGCCTCGCCCGAGGTGCTGCAGCAGATCCGTGAAACGCCGGGCCTGCAGCCCGCGCGCCAGATCCGCGACAGCGGCATCGCCGCCGTGCTGCTGATTGACGCGCAGATCGACCACTGCACCGGCTTGCTGATGCTGCGCGAACGCAGCGCGCCGCTGCCGCTCTACGCGACGGCCGAGGTGCTGGGCGACATCGGCACCGGCTTCCCGCTCACCCGCCTGCTGGGGCATTACTGCGGTCTTGAAACCCGTCCGATCGCCCTCGATGGCCAGCCGCTGGCCATCCCCTTCCTCGAACCGCTGCAATTGCAGGCGCTGCCGATCGCGAGCCAGCCGCCGCCTTATTCGCCGTTTCGTGGCCAGGCCAGACCGGGCGACAACATCGCGCTGCTGCTGCACAACCCGCTCAGCGGCAAGCGGCTGTTCTATGCCCCCGGCCTGGGCCGCATCGACGACAACACGCGCGCGCTGATGACGCAGGCCGACGTGGTGCTGATCGACGGCACCTTCTGGAGCGAGGACGAGATGATCCGGCTCGGCCTGTCGTCCAAGCCCGCCGCCGAGATGGGCCATCTGCCGCAGAGCGGCCCGGGCGGCATGATCGAGCTGCTCGACAGCCTGTCGGCGACGACGGTGAAGTGGCTGATCCACATCAACAACACCAACCCCATTCTGCGCGAGGACTCGCCCGAGCGCGCCGTGCTGGACCGGCACGGCATTCAAGTGGCCCACGACGGCCTGGAGATCGAGCTATGACCGCCAACTGCATCGGCACCGAGGCTGCCTGGGACCGCGCCGAGTTCGAGCGCCAACTGCGCGCCAAGGGCGCCGGCTACCACATCCACCATCCCTTCAACGTGAGGATGAACAGTGGCCAGTGCACGGCCGACGAGATCCGCTGCTGGGTCGCCAACCGCTTCTACTACCAGGTCTGCATCCCGCGCAAGGACGCGGCCATCATGGCCAACATGCCTGACCGCGAGCACCGCCGCAAATGGGTGGACCGCATCCTCGATCATGACGGCTGCGGCGACTACCAGGGCTCCCAAGCCGGCGGCATCGAGGCCTGGACCCGGCTGGGCGAAGCGGTCGGCATCGACCGCGAAGCGCTGTGGTCGCTGCGGCATGTCGTGCCGGGCGTGCGTTTCGCCTGCGACGCCTACGTCAACTTCGCGACCCATGCGCCGTGGCAGGAAGCGGTCTGCTCCTCGCTGACCGAGATGTTCGCGCCGCAGATCCACCAGGACCGGCTGGCCAGCTGGCCGACCCATTATCCGTGGATCGAGGCCGACGGCCTGCAGTATTTCCGCAGCCGCATTCCGCTGGCCACCCGCGATGTCGAGCATGGCCTGTCGGTCACGCTGGAACATTTCGCGACCCGCCCGGCCCAGCAGCGCGCCCTCGACATCCTGCAGTTCAAGCTCGACGTGCTCTGGAGCATGCTCGACGCGATCGAGAAGGCCTGCCGCCATGACTGATTTCCCCAAGCTCTCGCGCCTGTTCCGGCTGCAATTCGAGACCGTGCAGGACGCCTGGGTCCTGCTGTATCCCGAGGGCATGGTGCAGCTCAACCAGAGCGCCGCCGAAATCCTGCGCCGTTGCGACGGTCACCGGCATCTGGACGACATCGTGATCGAGCTGCAGACCCTGTTCGGGCTGGATGGCCTCCGCGCCGAAATCGAGGCCCTGGTGCAGGAAGGACAGCGCCGTGGCTGGATCGATTGATGCGTTGACGGCGCCGCCGCCGCCGGGACCGCCACTGTGGTTGCTGGCGGAGCTGACCTACCAATGCCCCCTGCATTGCGTCTTTTGCTACAACCCGACCGACTACACCCGTTTCCAGCCCGAGCTGACGACGCGCGAGTGGGTCGACGTGCTGACCCAGGCGCGCGCGCTCGGCGCCGCGCAGCTGGGGTTCTCGGGCGGCGAGCCGCTGCTGCGTGACGATCTGGAGGAGCTGGTGGCCGAGGCGCACCGGCTCGGCTACTACACCAACCTGATCACCTCGGGCGTGGGCCTGAACGAGAAGCGGGCCCGGGCGCTCAAGGACGCGGGGCTGGACCATGTCCAGCTCTCGTTCCAGGATTCGACGCGCGAGCTCAACGATTTCCTGACCCACACCAGGACCTTCGACCTCAAGCAGCGGGTGGCGTCCCTGATCAAGGCGCATGACTGGCCGATGGTCATGAACTGCGTGCTGCACAAGCACAATCTGCCGCATGTCGACAAGATCATCGAGATGGCGCTGGCGCTGGGCGCCGAGTATCTCGAACTGGCCAATACCCAGTATTACGGTTGGGCGCTGGAGAATCGGGCCCAGCTGCTGCCCACCCGCGCCGAGCTGGAAGCCGCCGAAGCGGTCGTCAACCGTTACCGCCAGACGATAGGCAATCGCTGCCTGATCCTGTTCGTGGTGCCCGACTATTTCGAGGAGCGTCCCAAGGCCTGCATGAATGGCTGGGGCAAGGTGTTTCTCTCGATTGCGCCCGACGGCACCGCCATGCCCTGTCACAACGCCGGCAACCTGCCCGGACTGCAATTGCCCAATGTGCGAACGCAGCCGCTGGCCGAGATCTGGCGCGACAGCGGGGCGTTCAATGCCTTCCGTGGCCATGACTGGATGAAGGAGCCCTGTCGCAGTTGCGACGAGAAGGCCAAGGATTTCGGCGGCTGCCGCTGCCAGGCCTATCTGATGAGCGGCGACGCCGCCGCGGCCGATCCGGTCTGTGCCAAGTCACCAGACCACGAACAGGTGGTGCGCATCGTGCGCCAGGCCGAGGCCGGTGAGCTGCCGCTGCAGCCGCTGGTCTTTCGCAACGATCAGCAATCCCGCCGGCTGCGCGCCTCGCCGAGCGGTCCTGCTGCCTGATTCCAGTCCGTATTTCAATTGCTCCTTGCAGCCGGGAATCGGGATGACCTGATTTCCGGCTTTTTGCTTGCCTGGGCATCCATTACGAATTCATTGAATTGATTATGCAACTGATGATTTGTCCCGGTTTGGAGCGGGCATTGTGTAAATAATGAACGGCAGCCTGTCATTTTCTGGTGAATTTAGCCAGGTAAATACCCCGAAATGCTGTCTCTGGTAATTGAAATGGATTGGCACGGAGTTTGCTGATTCTGCTTGACCGCGCAAGTCGGTCCATCACTATTCAATTGCCTGGAGACAACCATGAAGATGAAATTCACTGCCGCCGCATTGGCCATCGCCGCTTTCCCCGCCGCCCACGCCGTGGAGCTGACCGCCGGGGACTGGACGGTCACGGTGGGTGGCAACATCAATGCCTTCTACACCCATGCCAGCTGCGATCAGCCCGCGGGCACGGTGACGGGCACCGCGCTGGGGGACGCCGCCCTGGCTTGCGGCGGCAAGGATGCCAGCACCGTGATCGGCAATGGCCTGCTGCCGTCCATGCTCACCGTCGGCGCCAAGACCCGCCAGGACGGCTACGACATCGGCACCACGATCGGCATGGGCGTGGCCACCGCCACCAACAGCGCCATCGGCCAGAACAGCGTGGTCGATGTGCGCCATGCCTTCGTGACCTTCGGCAACGCCGAGATGGGCACCGTCAAGCTGGGCCGCGACTATGGCCTGTTCGGCCTGACCCCGGTGCTCAGCGACATGACCCTGCTGGGCGTGGGCGCGGCCACCAAGGCGACGCAGAACGGCCGGGTCTCCCTGGGCCATCTGGGCGCCGGCATGGTCTACCCGGGCACCTATGGCCAGGTGGCTTACTCCACCCCGAGCCTGTCGGGCGTGACGGTGGATGTGGGCGTGATGAGCCCGGTCGACGGCAACAGCAGCGCCGCCGACACGCCCCAGCTGCAGGCGCGCGCGACCTACGCCGGCCAGGGCTACAAGGCCTGGGCGAGCCTGAAGTCGCAGCAGTTCGACGCCCCTGACCGCTACACCATGAACGCCACCGAGATCGGTGCCTCGGTGACTTCCGGCCCCTTCGGCGCGGTCGCCACCTTCCAGTCCGGCAAGGGCCTGGGCATCCTGGCCGACGGGGACCAGGGCAACCACAAGACCAGCAACACCTTCCTGCAAGGCACTTACCAGGCCAGCGAGCGCGTCAAGCTCGGCCTGGGCTGGGGCAAGAGCAAGAACGACGACGGCACGGGCACTGCCTTGCAGTCCAACCAGAACGTGACCGGCGGCTTGTACTACCAGCTGACCAAGAACCTGACGCTGGTCGGCGAACTGGGTGAAACCACCTCCAAGGCCTTCAACGGCCACTCGGCCAAGCAGAACAACCTGTCCCTCGGCGGCATCTTCTTCTTCTGATCGACGCGCTCAAGCCGGGTCGCTGGTCGTGGCCCGGCTTGAGCAGACCGGCGGCCCGGTCATGGCGTATGCATGGCAGGCCCGACAGCACGGGCTGTTCAGTGCTTTTCAGGGCTTTTGCGCCAGCACCCAGGTCGCGAGCTCCTTGAGTTCGGCCTGTGACAGGCTGGGATGGGCGGGCATCGGTATGCGGCCCCATTTTCCGCGCGAGCCGTTCTGGATGCTCTGCATCAGCGACGCGGCCGCGTCCTTGTCGCCGGCGTATTTGGCCGCGACGGTCTGGAATGCCGGGCCGACGATTTTCTCGTTGACCGAATGGCAGGATGCGCACCCGTTGGCCTGCATCAATGGCGTGAAGGTGGACTGGTCCGGTGCCGCTGCGGCCATCCCGGCGCTCAGCGCCATGCCGACGCCCAGCGCCCAGGCCCGTTGCGTCATGCCCCATTTTTTCATGTCTTCTCCTTGTCGCGCCGGCCGCGCTCGCGGTCCGGCGCTTACCCACTTAAATCGCGGCGGCGGCGCCAGTCAGCGCAAGGCGCGGGATCAGGCGCCGCACCGCCCGGCTCACTTCATCAGCTTGAAGGTCCAGACCGAGCCGCCTTGCTCGAGCAGGTTGACCTTCTTGGCCACTTCACCGCCCCACAGCGGCACCGCGCCGCCCCAGCCCGAGACGACGGTCACATACTGCTCGCCGTCCTGCTTCCAGGTGATCGGAGGCGCGACGATGCCCGAGCCGGTCTGGAACTGCCAGACGACCTTGCCGGTCTTGGCGTCCGCTGCCTTCAGGTAGCCCTCCGGGGTGCCCCAGAACACCAGGTCGCCGGCGGTCGTCAGCACGCCGCCCCACAGCGGCGCCTCGTTCTTGACCTCCCACTCGACCTTGCCGGTCTTGGGGTTGACCGCGCGCAGCGCGCCGATGTAGTCGTCGTAGAGCGGCTTGATCGTGAAGCCCGCGCCGAGGTAGGCCGCGCCCTTCTTGTAGGTGATCGGCTCGTTCCAGATTTCCATGCCCCATTCGTTGGAGGGGACGTAGAACAGTTGGGTCTTGGGGCTGTAGGCCATCGGCATCTGGTTCTTGCCGCCCAGGAAGCCCGGGGCCGCGAACGCTGCCTTGCCCTTCTTGCCGTCGTCGCTGGCGGTGGGATCGCCGGGGCGGACTTCGGGCACGAAGTTGGGCCGGCCCGTCTTGAGGTCGATGCCATCGGCCCAGGTGGTCTTGGTCACGAAGGGGAAGGCATTGAGCAGCTTGCCGGTCGTCGCGTCGTTGACGTAGAAGTAGCCGTTGCGGTCGGCCTTGGCGCCGACGCGCTTGCCGTCCATGTCGAAAGTGACGAACTCGTTGACACCGTCGTAGTCCCAGCCATCGTTGGGCGTGGACTGGTAGTGCCACTTGATCTGGCCGGTCTTGACATCGATCGCCACGGTCGAGGCCGAGTACAGGTTGTCGCCCTTGCGCACATGGCTGTTCCACGGACCCGGGTTGCCGGTGCCGAAGTAGGCCAGGCCGGTGCTCGGGTCGTAGGTTCCGCCGAGCCAGGTGGCGGCGCCCCCGGTCTTCCAGGTCTCGCCCGGCCAGGTCGCGTTGGTGGTGCCGGTGATGCCGTTTTCCTGGCCGTCCTTGTAGCCCATGTGGCCTTCGACCATCGGGCGGCTCCAGACCATCTTGCCGGTCTTGGGGTTGCGTGCCTCGACCCGTCCCACCACGCCGAACTCGCCGCCCGAGACGCCGGTCAGCAGCAGGCCCTCGGCGATCAGCGGCGCGGCGGTGTAGCTGTAGCCGGCGGAGTAGTCGTCGATCTTCTCGCGCCAGGCGACCTTGCCGGTCTTGCGGTTGAGCGCGACGAGCTGGGCGTCGAGCGTGCCGAAGATCACGAGGTCCTCATGCAGGGCGGCGCCGCGGTTGATCACGTCGCAGCAGGGCATGATGCCCTCGGGCAGACGGTGTTCGTACTTCCAGAGCTTCTTGCCGGTCTTGACGTCGACCGCGAAGATGCGCGAGTACGAGGCGGTCACGTACATCACGCCGTCGTACACCAGTGGCTGCGACTGCTGGCCGCGCTGCTTCTCGCCGCCAAACGACATCGACCAGACCGGCGTCAGGCGCTTGATCGTCTTGGTGTTGATGTCGGTCAACGGGGAGAAGCGCTGGCCCTGCGTGCCCAGGCCCCAGCTCAGCACGTTGTCGGGAGTCGAGGCGTCCTTGGCGATCATCTCGTCGCTGACCTGGGCGCCCGCCTGCGAAGCGGCGGCCAGGACCAGAAGGCTCAGTAGTTTTCTTTTCACGTTCAGTCTCCTGCTTGCTGTGGTTGCTCTTTGGAAATCGACCCGCACCGCGTCAAGGCCACGATGCCGCGAGTCGATTCCTTAAACGCAATTCACATGCCAGCCCTGACGGGAGACTTTTTGCTCAATGTGACAGTCCGCGCCTTGTCACACTGTTCAGATTTGAATCACTGTGCCGTGATGTTCGTGCCACCGAGCGCCTGTCGCTCGTAGGCGGGGTAGAGGTGATGGACCGAGCGGATGAATTCGGCCGGCTGCGCGGCCCAATGCGCAAAGCGCCGCGGGATCGGCAGCCTGATCACCTCGCCGAGGTCGAGGCCGCGCTCGGCGCTCTCGCTCAGCGTGGCGCGCAGCCAGCGCAGCCAGTCGCGCGTCTGCTCGATGCCCCCGAGCCCGCGCTGCACCGGGCCGTGGCTGGGCACCAGTGTCTCGATGCCCCGCGCGCGCGCGAGCTGCTCCAGCTGGTCCAGGCTGGCGAGCCATTGCACGAGGTCGGCGTGTGGCGTCGTCGGGACCCGGTCGACGAACACCAGGCCGCCGGCGAACAGCACGCCGCTGTCCTGGTCGATCAGCACCAGGTCATCGCCCGTGTGGCCCGACAGGCGCAGCAGCTCGATCCGGTGGCCGCCGAACCGCAGGAGGCCGGGCTCGATCGCCTGCGTCGCCGGCTGGTGTTCGGTGCCCTTCATCCAGTCGCCGCAGAGGCGGAACAGGTTGTCCTCGTAGGCCTTGCCCTCGGCGCGCTGGCCGGCGATCGATCCGGCCAGCGCCCGCGTGGGCACATCCCGCCAGGCCTGGTTGCCTAGAAAATAGTCCGGGTGCAGGTTGAGATTGAGCACCTGCACCACCGGCCGTGGCGTCGCGCGCCGCACCGCGTCGCGCTGCTGCTCGCCGTAGCGGCGCGATGGCCCGGTGTTGATGACCCAGGTGCCCTGCGCCGTCGCGATGAAGGCGGTATTGATGATGTTGCAGCCGTTGGCGCGCGAGAAGTCCTCGACCGCGCCTTCCAGCACCCAGGTGTCGGCGGCGATCTGGCGCGGCTGGAGCCGGTAGTCGAGGCCGGCGGCTTGTGTAGCGGCTTGCGCGGTGGCTTGCGTGGCGGAGTCATGGCCCGGCTGCGCGATCGCGCTGGCCGACTGCAGAGCCAGCAGGCAGCACAGCCACCAGTGGCGAATCCGGATCGGATGGCTGGCGGCGCTGCTCATCCCTTGACCTCCTGCTCGATCCGGTTGCCATTGTTGTCGCGCCCTCGCAGGGTCAGGGGACCTGGCGGGCGCTGTTCGAGCTCGAAGGTCAGCAGCGGGTTCTCCGACATCGGCTCGTGCAGCTCGATGCGCCACCAGAGCTGCCGCGCGCTGTCGCGCAGCTCCAGCTCCTCGATATGGAAGGCCGGAATGCCCGCGACCAGGCCGGTGTCCATCGGGTGCATCACCCGCAGCCGCAGCCGCGCACCGCGACCCTGCAGGATATCGGGGAATAGGCGGGCCTGCACCTGGTTGAGCGTGCGCGCCCAGCTGCCGTCGCTGCGGCTCGTGCCCGGCACGGTGCAGCCGCCGCCAGCGGCGTCGATCCAGGTCTGCCCCACATGCCATTGTCCGCTGACGGTCCTGACCAGCGCCCGCACCGGCGACGCCTGCTCCAGGCGAAAGCGCAGCGCCAGCACCGGATGCGCCTTGCGCGGCATGAAGGTCGCGATATGCTGCACCGGGTTGCGGTCGGCGACGATGACGATGCGGTCGATCTCCTGCCCCAGCCCGCGCAGGCGGCGCGCGTCGACGATCAGCGGAACGCTCATCGCGTCGTCCGCCATCGGCGGACCCTTGACCTCGATGGCCGGGTTGAACTGCATGGGCTCGTCGCCGATGAATTGGTGGCGCAGCCGGGGCCACTGCATCGATGCAAGCGGATCGCCACCGCTGTGGTCCACCTGGGCGAAGGCGGTGCCGGGCCGACCGACTAGCGTCAGCGCCAGGCCGCCGAGCAGGCCCTCGACCCCTTGCCGCAGCCAGCGTCGCCGCGATCGGCCGGGCAGGGTGGCCAAAGTGGGTAGGGCAAGCTGAGCAGGCAGCGCTCGTGGCGCGGGCAGGTCGGGCTGGATCATCTCGTCTCCTGGTTCGATTGCTAGCGCGCGCCGCGCTGGCGCATCCAGCCGCGCTGCGGGTCATAGCCGCGCAGCGCGAGCGCGAAGCACAGCGCCGTGCCGCCCGCCAGTACCGCCAGGCTCGGGCCGTTGAGCTGGCCGCAGAGCGCGAAGCGTATCGACTCGACGGCATGGCTGAACGGGTTGTAGCGCGCCAGCGCATGCAGGACATGGGCGCCGGCCTCCTCCAGTTTCCAGAGCGGGTAGAGCGCCGGGCTGATGAAGAACATCGGGAAGATCACGAAATTCATCGCGCCGGCGAAGTTCTCCAGCTGGCGCACATGGACCGAGAGCATGAGCCCGAGCGCCGCCAGCAGCGCGGCGGCCAGCACCAGCACCGGCAGCGTGGCGAGCAGCCGCAGCGGCTCGAATTCGACCCCCAGCAGGGCCGCGATCAGCAGAAAGATCACCATCTGCAGCACCGACAGCGCCGTGCCGGCGAACAGCTTGAAGGCCAGCAGCCAGCCGCGCGGCAGCGGGGCGGTCAGCAGCAGGCGCATCATGCCCATCTCGCGGTCGTAGACCAGCGAGAGCGAACTCTGCATGCCGTTGAACAGCGCGATCATGCCCAGCAGCCCCGGCACCATGTAGACCTTGTACTCGATATAGGTCTCGTAAGGCGGGATGATCGCGACACCGAAGACGTTGTGAAAGCCGGCCGCGAACACGACCATCCAGAGCAGCGGCCTGACCAGCGCGGAGGCCAGGCGCGCGGGCTGGCGGATGAACTTGCCGATCTCGCGGCCGATCACGGCCCGCGCGGCGCGCAGCAGGTGGCGCGTGAATTGGGGGTCTTGCGTCATGGCGGATCCTTCTTCAGGGGGCCGCCTTGCAGCGGCTTTCCTGGCGGTCGATGCCCAGCGTGTCGAGCTGTTCGAGCGGGTGCAGCACGCCGTCCACCGGCGCGACGCCGATCACGCCGTCGCCATGGCTCAGAAAGACCGGCTGGCGCAGCTGGCCGTCCCAGGCTCGGTAGGACAGGCGCGGCCCCTTGGCGCCGTCGAGGTACACCGAGTCCCCGCGCAGCGCGCGCGCCTGCTCCAGAGCGCCCTTCGACGGCTGCTCGACCAGCACGGCAGCGATCGAGCGCACCGCGATCCAGGCCGACCAGTCCTGGCCCGTCATGGTCCGCCCGGCCAGCTTGCGAAAACGCCGTGACACCTGCGGTCCGCCGTTGCGCTCCCATTGCGGGTGCCAGGCCAGCGCGCTCAGCCCGTTGCTGCCGACGACCGGGCGCGGCTGCTGCGTGGCATAGGGCAGGGTGCGGGCGAACTCGCCATCGGTGTCGAGCACCACGACCACGTCATGCTCGCGGTCCGACGTCAGCAGCCGCGTGTTGGCGAGGTCGCGCTCGCGTGGGTCGCCCGACAGCTTGAACGGCTTGACGCCGACGTTCCGGATGCCGTAGCGCGCCGCCGCGCGGTTCCAGGCCTGCAGCAGCTGATCATCCTCGGCGCCCGGACCGTGCAGCACCCAGGCCTTGCGCCAGGACCTGGCCGCGAGGTATTGCGCGAGCGCATCCTGCAGCATGGCCTGGCTCGGCATGGTGTGCAGCAACGTCGCCGCGCAGTCGGCGCCGCGCAGGCTGTCCTGTGGCGCGCTCAGGTTGAACAGCAGCGCCGCGTCGCCCGCCGCCCCGACCGCCTGCGCGATGGCGGCCGGCGGCAGGTCGAGCAGCCAGTACCCGACGCGCTCCTGCCTGAGCTGGGCCAGCCGCGCGGGCAACGCCGCCAGGTCGGGCAGCAGGACGTCGCGCACCTGGATCGACCTGCCGATGCCGCGCAGCGTGACCTCCGAGTCGGCCGCTCCGAGCTGTGCCGCGTCGAGCAGGCGCCCCGCCGGATGACCCGGGTAGGCGCGCTCCAGCCTTCTCGCCGCGTAGCGCGGGTCGTCCGCCAGCGCGATCAGCGCGACCGTCGCGGCGCCTGCCGCCGACCTGGTGGCCGTGCCGTTGCCCGCCGCCGCCAGGGCTGGCAGCGCGAGGGTGGCGAACGCTCCGAACGTTCCGATCGCGCCGCCCAGCCAGGCGCGGCGGGTGCGGTGGGAGCTGCCGGGGCTGTCGGGGGCAGGGCGCATGCTGTGGTCCATCGTTTCTTGCCTCGGCGTCCTGACTCAGCGCAGCGCCAGCGGCGTGTGTGGCACGCGACCGGCCGCCACGGTGCGGATCGCCTTGCCAGTTCGGGTGTCGATCAGCGTCATGTCGTCCGACAAGCCGTTGGTGACGTAGAGCGTGGACTCGTCCGGGCTCAGCGCCAGGCCCCAGGCGCGCTTGCCCGCCAGCACCGTGCGCCTGACCTGGCGGCTGGCGACGTCGACCTCCGCGACATGGTTGGCCCGACCCAGGCTGACCCAGGCCGTGCGGCCGTCGCGCGTGAGCACGATGCCGACCGGCGTGATGTCGCTGGCGCGCATGCCCTCGATGGCGAACCTGAGCGTCGCCTTGACGCCGCGGCTGCCGGTGTCGATCAGGCTCACGCTGGCGCTGAGCTCGTTGCTGACCCAGAGCTCCTTGCCGTCCGGCGAGAGCGCGAGGCGGCGCGGGCGCTGGCCGGCCCGGATGTCCTTGACCACCTTCCGCGCCACCAGGTCGATCACGTGCACGACGTTGGCGTCCTCGGACGTCACGTAGGCGGTCTTGCCGTCGGGCGCCACCAGCACGCCCTCGGGCTCGCCGCCGGTCCTGATCTTGAACAGCGTCTTCTTGCTCGCGAGGTCGTAGGCGGCCAGCACGCTCTCGTCCTCGATCGAGACATAGGCGGTCTTGCCGTCCGGGCTCAGCGACATGAGCTCGGGGCTGTCGGCCACCGCGATCCGGTCGACCAGTTTGCCGGCGACGCGGTCGATCACGCCGATCTGGTTGCTGTCGCCGCAGACGACGTAGATCCTGCGGCCGTCGGCGCTGGGCTTCAGGTCGCGCGGCCGCTGGCAGACCTCGATCGTGGACTGCAGCTGGCCGGCGCTGTCGAAGCGCAGCACCTTGTGGTCCTTCTCGCTCGACACGTAGACCGACTGCGCGAGCGCGCCGCCGCTGGCCAGCGCGCCCAGCAGGACCAGTCCCGGCGCGCCCAGGCGCTGGCGTGGCCCTGTTGCCGATGCCGCGCCGCGGTCGGGGCCGTGCTGGTCAATGCGCTTGGCGCTGGGGGTCATCTCGTGCTCTCCTGGTTGGCTGGTCCCGTGACGGCCATGCCTGGCTGTAACGGCTGTCACGGCTGATTGGTCACAGCAAGCGCCGTGCCAGGGCTCTGGCGGGCTGGTCGCACGCCTTGCCGCCTCAGTCTGTTGCACTTTGGAGCAGTCGGCACGGGTGTCGGAACAGGCACGCGACTTGCTGCTGGTGACAGCGTGACCCGAGCCAGAGACGCCTCCGAATGAACGACACCAAACAACACCGCACCCGTCGCGCCGCCCTGCAGCGGCTGCTGACACTGGCCGGCGCCGGCCTCGGCTGGGGGACTGGCCAGGCGCGCTCCGTCGAGCCCCAGGCCGACGCGCCCGCCTGGCCGCTCAAGCCGGTCACCCTGATCGTGCCCTGGTCGGCCGGTGGCGGCACCGACCTGTCGCTGCGCGTGCTGGCCGAGGAGGCCGCCGCCCACCTGGGCCAGCCGGTCATCGTCGCCAACCGGCCTGGCGCCGCCGGTACCATGGTGGCGCCGCTGCTCAAGGCGGCCGTGCCCGACGGCCACACCATCGGCCAGTTGCCCGTCACCGTGTTCCGTCATGCGCTCATGAACCGCGTGGCCTGGAATCCGGTCACCGACCTCGCGCCCATCCTGCAGGTCTCGGGCACCACCTTCGGCCTGCTGGTGCCGGCCGCCAGTCCCTGGAAGCGCGTGAGCGACCTGCTCGACTGGGCCGCCGCGCATCCGGGCGAGTTGCTGCTGGGCTCGACCGGCATCGGCTCCACGCCACATCTGGTGATGGAGGAGTTGCTGCTCGACCATGGCATACGCTACACCCATGTGCCCTACAAGGGCACCACCGACCAGATGCTGGCGCTGGCCAGCGGCACCATCATGGCCGGCATGAACTCGACCGGCTTCGCGCCCTGGGTCGATCAGGGCAAGCTCAGGCTGCTGGCGCTGTTTGGCGAGCGCCGCAGTCCGCGCTGGCCGACGGTTCCGACCATGGGCGAGCTCGGTTTTCGCCATGCGGTCCACCATTCGCCCTGGGGCCTGGCCGCTCCCGCCGCGACGCCGGTGGCCGCGCTCGACATCCTGCACCAGGCGTTTCGCCAGGCCATGTTCACGCCGCGCCATCTGGCCGAGCTGGCGCGCTACGATCAGGAGCCGGCCTACCTCGGTCCGGCCGACTACCGCGCGGCGCTGGCCGATGCGGTCCTGCGTGAGCGCCGCATGCTCGAACGCATGCGGCTGCTGGTCGATCCGTCCCCGCGCCAGAAAGGCGACTCATGAATCCGGCCGTCCTCGAAGTCGCTGGACTCGTCAAGCAGTACGGCGACAAGACCGCGCTGGCCGGCATCGAACTGACCATCGCGGCGGGCGAGATGGTCGCGCTGCTGGGCCCCAACGGGGCTGGCAAGTCCACGCTGATGCAGCTGCTCACCGGACTGTTCGTGCCCGACCGGGGCCGCATATGCGTGCTCGGTCACGACATGCGGACCGACGCGCCGAGCGCGTTGGCCCGCCTGGGCGTGGTGTTCCAGCAGTTCGCGCTCGACCTGGACCTGTCGGTGCAGTCCAACCTGCTGTTCCATACCGATCTGCATGGGCTGCCACGGCGCAGCGCGCGCGCGCGCATCGGCGCCGGGCTCGAAGCCGTCGGGCTCGGGAGCGATGCCAGCCGCCCGGTGCGTGCGCTCTCGGGGGGGAACCGGCGCAAGGTCGAGCTGGTGCGGGCCATGCTGCATCAGCCTGGCTTGCTGCTGATGGACGAGGCGACCGTCGGTCTCGACCCGGTTTCCAGGCGTCAACTCAGTCAGACCGTGGTCAGCCTCTGCCGTCAGTCGGGGGTGGCGGCCTTGTGGACCACGCACCTGGTGGATGAAGCGGTGCTGGCCGATCGCGTGCTGGTGCTGCAGCGCGGACGGCTCCTGTTCGACGGCGATGTCCCGACCTGTCTGCAGCGCACCGGGGCTGGCGATCTGGAAAGCGCCTTCCTGCAACTGACGGGGCTGGCGACATGACCCAGCCGACCATCGATCCAAGGAGTCCGCGCCATGCCCACCCGACGCTCCATCCTCAGGCACGGCGCCACCGTGGCGGGCTTGCTGGCGCTGACGGGCCTGTTCCCGCACCCGGGCCGGGCCGATCAGGCCGCCGCCTTCGAGGCCAGCGAGCTCGACGCGGTGCTGGCGGCGCTGGGCAGCCGGACCCCGATCGAAAGCCCGCTGCTCGCGCTCAGCGGTCCCGACTTCACGGACAACGGCGCCTCGGTGCCGCTGGGCGTCAGCAGCTCGCTGGCCGACATCAGCATGCTGCTGATCCTGGTGGAAAAGAACCCCACGGCCCTGGTGGCCTTGTTCCGGCCTGGCCGGGGCGTGGCGGCCAACTTCACCGTCCGCGCCAAGCTGGTTGAATCATCCGAGGTCTACGCCGTTGCGATCACCGCGGACGGCGCGGCCTATTTCGCCCGCAAGCCAGTCCAGGTCACGCAAGGTGCTTGCGGCACCTGAACGGCCGCCGCCGCACGCGGCCGCCGCCACCATCCGAACGCATCATCGAGGACGCCGACATGCCAGATCCGATCCGAATCCGCGCCCAGGCCGCCGGTGACCATGCCGTGGTGCGGGTGCTGATCCGCCACGAGATGGAGTCCGGCCAGCGCCAGGACGCCATGGGCCGGCGGGTGGCCGCGCATTTCGTGCGGGAGGTCCGTGCCACGCACAACGGCCTGACCCTCTTCACGGCCGAGTGGGGACCCTGGGTGGCGAGGGATCCCATCCTGAGCTTCGAGGTCAAGGCGGCCAGAGTCGGTGACAGAATCGGGATCTGCTGGCGCGATGATCAGGGCCAGAGCCGCAGCGACGAGACCACCGTCGTCCCATGACGGCAGGCGCTAGCCCCCTTGGATCGAGATCGGGGCCGTGAACGCATAGCCCTGACGATGCGCCGTCTCCAGCGGGAACTCATGGCCCAGCGCCTCCCGGGTCTTGTTGCGCAGGCGGCGAACCAGGATCTCCATCCGACGCGGGTCGTAATGCTCCGGATCGTGGCCGAGCGCGACGGTCAGCTCGTGGCGCGACACCGACCGGCCCGGCGCGCGAGCCAGCTGGGTCAGCAGGGTCTGCTCCGAATGGGTCAGCTTGACCGCCAGCCCCTCGGGCGACAGCAGGCTCCAGCTCAGGATGTCGAGCACCCAGGCCTTGGGCGCGGCGGGCCTGAGCCGGCGCAGCAGATTGCGGATCACCGCCGTCAGCTCCTCCAGCTGGACGGGCTTGACCAGGTAGACATCGGCACCGGCCCTGACGCCGGAAATCCGGGCCGTCGCCTCGCCGCGTGCGGTCGTGATGATCACGCCCTTGTCGCGCAGGCCGGTCTGCCGGGACAGCCAGACCCGACCGTCGCCGTCAGGCAGGCCCAGGTCCAGCACCAGCAGGTCGAAGTCGTGCGTCGCCAGCACCTGTTCGGCCGATCTCAGGCTGCTGGCGCCCACGGCCAGCAGCCCTTCGAGTTGAAGGAAGCGCACCATGGCTTCGAGCAGATCGGGCTCGTCCTCGATGACCAGGACTCGGGCGGCAGGCGTTTGTTGCGTATGCGGCATCATTTTTCAATCACGATTTGGCTGGCAGCCAAAAGGAAAAACAGCAACCCTGGCCGACCGCGCTGTCGAGTTCCAGCTGTCCGCCATGTTTCTCGGCGATGCGCCGCACGATCGACAGTCCCAGTCCCATGCCCGAGGCGCCGCTCTGGGGCGAGACGCGGAAATACTCGCCAAACACGGCCTGCTGGTGCTCGGGTGCTATGCCGGGGCCCTGGTCGATCACGGCCAGGCCGACGAAACCCGGCTTGACCCGGGTCTCGATCACCACCGGGGCCTCCCTGCCCGCGTATTTGCGCGCGTTGTCGACCAGGTTGCCCAGCGCGATGTCGAGCAGGTATTCGTCACCCACCAGCTGGGGCACCCGCGCCTGCCAGCGCAGTTCGAGCGGACAGCCGTTCATGCTGTGGACGTTGGTCAAGACGAAATGCTCCAGCCACTCGGGCAGGGGAATCGGGTGCGGGTCGATGTCTTCGAGCGCATGGTTCAGGCGGTCGCTCTGCAACCACTTGTCGAACATCAGCACCAGCCGCCGCGTGGCGCCGTCGAGCACCGACAGCCGCTTGTCCAGCAACAGCTCGCCGCGTTCGTGCTCCTTGCGCATCAGGCTCAGCTGGCTGTTGATGATGCCCAGCGGGTTGCGGAACTCGTGCGAGATCATGGCGCCAAAGCGCCGGTATTGGACCAGCACCTCCTTTTCATGCTGCAAGGCCGATCGCAATTGCTCGGTGCGCTGATGCACCGTCAGCTCCAGCCGCTCGTTGGCCGTCTGGAGATTTTCGAGCAGGTGCTGGCGGGCGTCCATCTCGCGCGACTGCGCCTGCTCGCGCTGGTGGCGCTCGGTGCGCAGCAGGTCCGCCAGCGCGAGGGCCAGCAGCAGCATTTCAAAGACCGACGAGATCTGCAGGCTGTACGAGGTCCAGGGGTTGCTTGGCAGCCATTCGAAGGCGCGGCCGATGGCCACGAACATGCCCACCGACAGCATGGCCCAGGCCAGGGTGAAGATGCGCAGGTCGGTGCGCCGGTGCCGCCAGGCCCGCAGCAGACCGCTGACGAGCAAGACAATGCCTGCCACCGCGCTCAGCATCAAGGCCATGTGCAGCTGCCGCACCGGCAAGGGCACGTACAGGCTCAGGCCCAGCAACAGGGCCAGCAGGGCCAGCAGGCCCGCCATGAACAGCCAGGCCGGACCCGGCCAGGCTTGCCGATGCCGCTCCCGCAGGAAACTGCCACTGAACAGCAGCAGGAAAGCCCCGGACAGACTCAGCAGCAGGCTCTCGGCGATGGCGTTGAAGGCCGTGGCCTCGGGCCAGAGAAACAGGCGACCCAGGCCATTGCCCGCCAGCATGCCCAGTCCGAAGAACAAGACATAGAGCGCGTAGAACAGGAAACGCCAGTCCCTGATCATGAAGAAGACGAACAGGTTGTAGATCATCAGCACCAGCAGCCCGCCGGTGTACAGGAACTGCAGGCTCAGGACCTGATGGACTTGCATGCCGAAGAGCCGGTCGGGCCAGGCCCGCAGCGGCACCGTCAGCGGATTCTTGGACGCGACGCGCAGGTAGTAGTGCTGCGCATCGGGACCGAGCGCGAGCGGAAAGACGAAGAAGCCGTGGAAGTAGGGGCGGCTGCTCAGCGGGTGGGCATCGCCGGTCAGCACCGGGGCGGCGCCTGGCGCGTAGAAGGCCAGCTCGTCGATCAAGGCATAGGGGATTTCCAGCAGCCAGTCCGCCGTCTGGCCCGGGGCCTGTCGCAAGGACAGGCGCAACCAGTAAGCCGATGCCGTGAAGCCGAAATTCAGATCCCGACGGTTCGGGGCGGGAGGCTGGAAGCGCGCGGCCAGCGCGGGCTGGCGCACCTCGTCGAAGGTGAGTCGACCCGAGGGGTCCTCCAGTACCTCGACCACTCCGGTCAGATCGATGCTGCCCTGGCCATCGCCCAGCGCCATCGACCGCACATCCAGAGACCAGCAGGCCAGGCACAGCAGCAGGCATCTCGGGACGTTGGAGAACATCCGGCGCAGCGTGGCACGTTCAAGCATGCAAGCCGTTCCTGTAAACCGTCACGGCCGCTGCCAGTCGATTGGCCTGGGAGGTCAGACTGCGGGCCGCGGCCACGCTGACATCGACCATCGAGGCGTTTTGCTGGGTGACCTGATTGAGTTGCACCACGGCGCTGTCGACCTGCCTGACCCCCTGGGCCTGCTCCTGGCTGGCCAGGCTGATCTCATCGATCAACTGCGTGACATGCCTGACCTGGCGGACGATGCCCTTCATGCTGTGCCCGGCCTGTTCGACCAGCGCCGAACCGGTTCGCACGCTGTGCACGCTGGCATCGATCAGCTGCTTGATCTCCTTGGCGGACAAGGCGCTGCGCTGCGCCAGGCGGCGCACCTCGCTGGCCACCACCGCGAAGCCCCGGCCCTGCTCGCCAGCCCTGGCCGCTTCCACCGCCGCGTTGAGCGCCAGGATGTTGGTCTGGAACGCGATGCCGTCGATCACCCCGATGATCTCGGCAATCTGGCTTGAGCTGTGGCTGATGGTCTGCATGGTCTCGACCACCTGGGATACGACCTCGCCGCCCTGCAGCGCGGCCTCGCTGGCGCCTTGCCCCAGTTGGCTGGCTTGTTGCGCCGTGCCGGCGTTTTGCCGCACCGCGGCGGTCAGCTGCTCCATCGAGGAGGCCGTTTGCTCCAGGCCGGCGACCGACTGTTCGGTGCGTGCCGACAGGTCGTGGCTGCTGTGCTCGATTTGCTGGCCCGCCGCATGCAGGCCGCGGACCTGCATGTTGACATCATCGACCAGCGAGCGCAGATTCAAACCCGCCTGGTTGACCGAGCGCAGCAGCATGCCCAGCTCATCGACGCGGTCGAGCTGGATGTTGGGCCCCGGGCTGCCTGCCGCCACGGTCTGCGCCTGCTGCTGGATTTGCCGCAGGGGGCGGGTGATCTGGACTTGCAGCCAGGTATCGGCCAGCACGGCGGCGAGCAATGTCACGCCGGCCATCAGGCCCAGCCAGCCCGCCGCCAGTCCCTGCAGGCTGGCCGCGATCAGGCTCGCGAGGCAGAGAAACGCGATGCCGAGGTGGATGCGGGCGCCGACCGACAGCCGCTGCAACAGCGACAAGCCCGCCAGCCAGCCTGTGCGCACGATCAGACCCTGGTGAAAACGGCGTCGTCCCAGCCTGCCCTCGCGACAGGCTTGGTACAGCCGCTCGGTGGCCTCGACCTCCTGGCGCGAGGGCTTGGTGCGCACCGACATGTAGCCGGTGATCTGGCCGTCGCGCACCATCGGGGTGGCGTTGGCCCGCACCCAGTAGTGGTCGCCGTTCTTGCGCCGGTTCTTGACCAGGGCGGTCCAGGATCTGCCCGCCTTGATCGTCCGCCACATGTCGGCGAATGCCTCCTGGGGCATGTCCGGGTGACGCACCAGATTGTGCGGCTGCCCCAGGATTTCCTCGTGATCGAAGCCGCTGATCTGGACGAAGGCCTCGTTCGCGTACAGGATTCGACCTTGGGTGTCCGTGACCGACATCAAGGTCGTGTGCGGGTCGTAATCGAACTCGTGTCGGGTGATGGGGGTGTTCAGGCGCATCGTGGCTGGTCGATTCAGGTGCTGGTCGGCATGGCTTATTCTTTCGCCGCCGACCCTGCCGTTCAAGGCGCGCACACCGACAAATTCCGACAAAATCCGACAATCCGTTGGACCGTGGGCCAGCGCGCCAACCCGTCACCGTGCCACCGAGCGCCGCCGATCATTCATTTTTCAGTCCCAGTAGCACGGCCGGATGCCAGGGCTCGGCGTCGGCCTGGGCCGAGGTCATGGGCGCGAGCAGGTAGATACGCTGGTGCTCCACGCCGCGCCGGACCAGTTCGTCGCGCACCCGGGCGGCCCGATCGAGCGCCAGCTCGCGGATGCGGTCGGCATCGACCGCAATCGAGGCCAGCAGCAGCTTTTCCATCTCGGCGGCGGGCAGGTCCTTGGCCAGGCCGATCAGGTTGCGCGGCTTGGGGATGTCGGCGCGCCGGTAGACCGCCGCCAGCAAGGCCGGGGTTTCGGCCGTGGTCGGCGGCTGGATAGTCGTCTCGGGCAACTTGCCCTGGCGCGCGAGCTGGCGCTTCTTTTCCTCCAGCAGACGCTGCCGCAGCTGCGCCTGCTGATAGGCGCCGCGTTCGCGTTCCAGATCGCTCTGGCCTTGGAGCGTGAGCTGCAGGTCGCCGCGCTGGGTCAT
This sequence comes from Malikia sp., assembly GCF_028687635.1. Classification (GTDB taxonomy): domain Bacteria; phylum Pseudomonadota; class Gammaproteobacteria; order Burkholderiales; family Burkholderiaceae_C; genus Malikia. Next base: position 264,048 of record NZ_JAQTZS010000002.1, read on the forward strand.
GGCCCGCGCGATCTGCTCCAGCCTGGCTTGCGCGACGGTGTCGGGGCTGGCGCTGCCCAGCGCGAAGTCGACCTGGTTGAAGTCCTCGGTCGAGCCGCCCAGCGCGTGCGCGATCAGCGCGAAGGGGGCCGTCACGGCCTTGCCGATCAGGTTCAGCACCATGCGCCAGACGATAGCTCCGACGCGGAACTGCGGGTCGTTGATCGAGCCGCTGACCGGCAGGTTGAGGTCGATCACGCCGTTGCGGTCGGCCAGCAGCGCGACCGCCAGCCGGATCGGCAGGTTGGGTGCCTCGCTGCCCTCGACCCGCTCGCTGAACTGCAGTTGCTTGAGCAGGATCTGGTTGCTGGCCCGCAGCTGGCCGTCGGGCGCGATCTGGTAGCGCACTTCCATGCCGAGCTTGCCGCGCTCGATGCCATGGCCCGCGTACTTGATGCTGTAGGGTGACAGCGGCGGCAGTTCCAGGTCGTCGACCTTGGCCCGGATGTCGAGCGCGAGCGGCTGGGCCAGTGGGTTGAGCCGGCCTTCGATCTCCAGACTGGCCGTACCTTCGGCCTTGCCGCGCAGGCTGAGCGTGGCCATTGCGGGCGCTGCGCCTGTCTCGGCCGGCCGATTGGAGAAACCCCCCAGGTGGCCGGTCAGCTCGCTCAGGCGCGCGGAGTAGTTGGGGTGGATGAAATGGTCCTGGAAGTCGACCCGGCCCTTGACGAAGGTGATCGGGCCGAATTCGAGCCGCGCCGCTGCCGCCGCAGGCTGGGCGGCAGCGGATCCAGCAGTCGCCGGCGCGGGCTGGCGCAGCAGCTGCTGCAGGTTGATGCGCCCCTGCGGGTCGATCACGATGCGCGCGTAGTAGTCGTCCAGCGCCGTCTCGGCCACCTTGAGCCGGCTCAGGGCGCCGGCCTTCAGGTCGAGCTGCAGACCGCGCAGGCCGAGCGATTTCCAGTCGAGCAGCCGCTCGGCCGGGTCCAGCGTGCTGGTGCGCAGGCGCTCGACCTCGCCGTCGCCGCGCAGTGCCAGCAGCAGGCCTTCGGGCGGCAGCGACAGCTCGACGCGCGCGCGCAGTCCCAGCTCGGCGCGCAACAGCTCCAGGTTGAGCGCGGCGGCGAAATAGGGTTCGAGCTGGTGCAGCGGCAGGTCGTCGAGTTCCAGCTGGCCCTGGCTCGACAAGACCTTGGCCTGGTGCGCGCCCGTGGCCTGACTGGGCAGGTCGATCTGACCCTGGTAGCGCAGCGCCCCCGTATTGCCCGCCTGGCCCGATGCCTCCGGCGCCAATTTCAGGCTGAGGTCCAGCGGCAAGGCCTGGTCCTGCTCCGAGGCGTTGCTCCAGGGGCCAGCGCTCAACTGCAAGGCCTCGATCCGCAGGCGCACCGGACGAGCCGGGCTTTGGTCCAGGAATCCCAGGCGCCCGTCCACCAGCCGGAATTGGTCGAGCTGCAGTTGCCAGCCTGCTGCCGGGCTGGCTTGAACCGGTGGGTCCGCACTGGCCGAATCCCGACCCAGGGCCGTCAGCCAGTTTTCGAACATCCAGCGCTGGCGGGCATCGCGCTGCAGCTGCAGTTCGGGCCGTTCCAGACTCAGCTGGCCGATGACCACGCGGCGCTCGGCCAGCGCCAGGCGGGCATCCTGCAGCAGCAGCTGGCCCAGGCGGACTGGCTGCTGCTGGTTCTCGTGCAGCGCCAGGCCGTCGACCTGCAGCCGCCCGTTTTCGAGGTCCAGCGCCAGTGCGCCGGTTGGCGACCGGATCGGCCAGCCCAGCCGGGTCTGACCGTCGAAGCGCAGCCGGTCCCAGCTCAGGCGCATCGGCTGCGCTTGGGGGGTTCCGGGCAATTCGAGTTCGACATCCCGCAGCGCCAGATGGCCGGCCAGGGTCAGCGGTGCCTTCGCTTCCTGTGCCGCTGGCGCCAGGCGCAGCGTCAGGTCGAACTCGAGCTGGCCGCGCGTCGGGCGCAGCGGCAGCTTGGCGGGCCAGTAGGGCAGATAGGGCGCCAGGTCCAGCGCGGCGCCGTGCAGCCTCGCCTCGCCTTGGCGGGCCTGGGCAAAGGGCAGCAGCAGCGCCTTGGCTTCGACCGGGTCGCCGTTGAGCAGGAAGTTCAGGCGCGGTGCGCTCTTTTCCTCGCGCTGCGGCTCCAGGCTGCTCAGGAAGGGCAGGTCCAGCGTCAGCTGGCGGATTTGCTGCGTGCGCCCGACCGGCTCGTCGATGAAGTCGATCGCCGCGTCGCGCAAGCGCAGGTGGAACAGCGCGAAGCGCGGCAGCGCCGAGGGCGGCTGCTCGGGCTTGAGCAGCCGCTCGATCAGGTCATCGATGTCGTAGCGCCCGCCGCCCAGATGGCGCAGCTTGAGCTGCGGGCGGTCGAACTCGACGGCGTCCAGCACCGGCGCCAGCCGCAGCAGCGAGCGCCAGTCGAGGTCGACATGGAAGCGCCCGAGCGTGAACTGGTCACCTTGACCCTGGGCGTCGGCCAGCCGCAGCCCGCGCAGCTCCAGTTCGAGCGACCAGGGCTTGAGCTCGACCCGCTCGACCGTGACGGCGCGCCCGAGCGCGGCGCTGGCCTGGCGCTCCAGCTGCCATTTGAGCAAGGGCGGCAGCGCGGCCCAGGTCAGCAGCCAGCACAGCAGCAGCCCGGCCAGCGCCAGGCCGGCGGCGCGCAGCCAGCGCCAGGCCCCGGTGCGCCAGGTGCGCTGTGGTTTGGGCGGGGGGGCGCCCGCGCCGGCGGGCTGATCGGCTGCCGCTTCCATCGATCAGTCGGTTTCGGCTTCGAGCGCCTCGATCTGCTCCGACAGTTCGAGCCAACGCAGCTCGGCGGCGGCCGTCTCGTCCTCGATGCCCTTGAGCCGCTTGCCGATCTGGGCCAGCTCGGTCGGCGGCAGCGCGCTCAGCAGCTTCTGCTGCAGCGCGGCGCCTTCGGCCTGCAGGCTGGCCATGCGCTGGTCGAGGTCGGCCAGCGCCTTCTTGTGCGGCTTGAGCTTTTGCGCCAGTTGCTGGCGCCGCTGCGCCTCCAGCCGTCGCTGTTCGGCCGGGTTGACGGCCGGGGCGGAGGCAGCGGCGGCTGGCGTGGCCGCCACCGGCTTGGGGCTGACCACCGCAGCGACCGCGACCGGCTCGGCCTTGGCCTTGACGGCCGGCGCGCGCTGGGCTGCCTGCACCGCCTCGCGCTTTTGCTTGGCCATGTCGAGCAGGTAGCGCTGGTAGTCGTCGAGGTCGCCGTCGAAGGGCTCGATGCCGCCGTGCGAGACCAGCCAGAACTCGTCGCAGACCGAGCGCAGCAGCGCCCGGTCGTGGCTGACTAGCATCACCGTGCCCTCGAACTCGTTGAGCGCCATCGCCAGCGCCTCCCGGGTGGCCAGGTCCAGGTGGTTGGTCGGCTCATCGAGCAGCAGCAGGTTCGGGCGCTGCCAGACGATCATGCACAGCACCAGCCGGGCCTTCTCGCCGCCGCTCATGCTGCCCACGGCCTGCTGCACCATGTCGCCGCTGAACTGGAAGCGGCCCAGGAAGTTGCGCAGGTCCTGCTCGCGCGTGCCCTGGCCGCTCAGGGCGCCAGCGGCCGACAGGTCGCGCGCCAGCCGGATCATGTGCTCCAGCGGCGTGTCGCCCTGGCGCAGCACGTCGAGCTCCTGCTGCGCGAAGTAGCCGATGTTCAGCCCCTTGCCCTCGGTCAGCTCGCCTTTGAGCAGCGCCAGGTCGCGCGCCACCGTCTTGACGAAGGTCGACTTGCCCTGGCCGTTGGCGCCCAGGATGCCCAGCCGCTGGCCCGCCAGCACCGAGCGCGTGACGTCGTGCACGATGGTGGTGGCGCTGCCGTCCTCGGCGCGGTAGCCGAAGCTGGCCTCGCGCAGGCTCAGCATCGGGTTGGGCAGCTGGGCCGGCTCCTGGAACTCGAAGGTGAACTCGGCATCGGCCAGCACCGGACCGATCTTCTCCATCCGTTCGAGCGCCTTGACCCGGCTCTGTGCCTGCTTGGCCTTGCTGGCCTTGGCCTTGAAGCGGGCGATGAACTTCTGCAGGTGCGCGATCTTGTCCTGCTGGCGCGAGAAGCTGGCCTGCTGCTGGCTCAGCTGCTCGGCGCGCATGTCCTCGAAGCGGCTGTAGTTGCCGCCGTAGCGCGTGATCTTGGCGTTGTCGATGTGCAGCGTGACCGAGGTGATGGCGTCGAGGAACTCGCGGTCGTGGCTGATCACGACCATGGTGCCGGCGTAGCGCTTGAGCCAGCTCTCCAGCCAGACCAGCGCGTCGAGGTCCAGGTGGTTGGTCGGCTCGTCGAGCATCAGCAGGTCGCTCGGGCACATCAGCGCGCGCGCCAGCTGCAGCCGCATGCGCCAGCCGCCCGAGAAGCTGTTGACCGGCCGGTCCACCTCGTTGACCTGGAAGCCCAGCCCCAGCAGCAGCGCCTGCGCGCGCGCCGGTGCGTCATGGGCGCCGGCATCGTGCAAGTCGGTGTAGGCGTGGGCCATGGCCTCGCCGTCGTCGCTGGCCTCGGCCAGCTCCACCGCCGCGCGCGCCGCCGCCAGCCGGGTGTCGCCGTCGATCACGAACTCGGTGCAGGGCTGGTCGGTCTCGGGCATGTCCTGCGAGACCTGGGCCAGCTGCCACTGGCGCGGCCACTGGAACTCGCCGCCGTCCTCGTGCAGCTTGCCCTGCAGCAGCGCGAACAGGCTGGACTTGCCGGCGCCGTTGCGTCCGACCAGGCCGACCTTCTCGCCGGGGTTGATGGTCGCATTGGCCTGGTCCAGCACCACCTTGGTGCCGCGGCGCAGCGTGACATTGCGCAGCGTGATCATGTGATGTCCTTGGTGGCGGCCCAGTCGGCCAGTGATTCTCGGGTCAGCAGCAGCACCGGGCCTTCGCCCGCGCTGGTTTCGGGCCAGTAGGCCAGCAGGGTCGGGAAGGCGCGCTCGAAATGCTCGCGCTCGTTGCCGATCTCCAGCAGCAGCACGCCGTGCTCGTTCAGGTGCTCCAGCGCGTGATCCAGCAGATGGCGCACGAAGTCCATGCCGTCGTCGCTGCCCGCCAGCCCGCCGTCGAGCGAGATCAGCGGCTCGGCGCGGTACTCGGCCGGCAGCTCGTCCATCCCCTGGCGGCAGACATAGGGCGGGTTGCACAGGATCAGGTCGTAGTGATCGGGCAGATTGGCCCAGCCATCGGACTCGACCAGCCGGATGCGCTCCTGCAAGCCATGCCGGTCGACGTTGATGCGGGCCACGGCCAGCGCATCGGTCGATAGATCGGCGGCGTCCACCCGGACCTCGGGCCAGGCCAGCGCGGCCAGCACGGCCAGGCTGCCGTTGCCGGTGCACAGATCCAGCACTCGCTGGGTGTGCTCGCCCAGCCAGCCGTCGATCGACTCGGCGCCCTCGGCGGCGGCGATGAACTCGGCCAGGAAGCTGCGCGGCACGATCACCCGCTCGTCGACATGAAAGGGCACGCCCTGCAGCCAGGCCTCGTGCGTCAGGTAGGCCGCCGGCTTGCGGGTCGCGATGCGCTGTTCGATCAGCGCCAGCACGGCTTCGACTTCCGACTCGGAGCAGGCGCGTTCGGCCAGTTCATCGAGGTCGGCATCCAGCGGCAGGCCCAGCCGCCACAGCGTCAGCCAGACCGCCTCGTCATGCGCGTTGGTGGTGCCATGGCCATAGGCCAGGCCAGCCGCCTCAAGCTGGTCGCTCGCGGCTTGCAATAGTTCGTTCAGATTCAAGGGGTGATCTCGTCCTGGGCCGGCACGCTGGCCAGAATCTCGAGCGTGCGGCGGTAAATGTTCTTCAACGGCTCGATGTCGACCAGCGCGATGCACTCGTCAACCTTGTGGATGGTCGCGTTGGGAGGGCCGAACTCTATCACCTGCGGGCAGATCTTGGCGATGAAGCGTCCGTCGCTGGTGCCTCCGCTGGTCGAGAGCTCGGTCTCCAGCCCGGTTTCGGCCCGGATCGCGCCACGCACGGCATCGACCAGCGTGCCGGGGCGGGTCAGGAAGGGGTGACCGCCGACCGTCCAGGCCAGCGTGTGGTCGCTGTCCGCCTGCAGGCCGTGGCGCGCCAGGATCTCGGCCACGCGCTGCTGCAGGCCTTCTGCCGTGCTCTCGGTGCTGAAGCGGAAGTTGAAGTCCACCACCACGGCGCCGGGGATGATGTTGCTCGCGCCGGTGCCGCCGTGGATGTTGCTGACCTGCCAGGTGGTGGGCGGGAAATGGTCGTTGCCCTGGTCCCAGACGGTGCCGACCAGCTCGGTCAGCGCGGGCGCCAGCATATGGATCGGATTGCGCGCCAGGTGCGGGTAGGCGATATGGCCCTGGATGCCCTTGACGGTCAGCTTGCCACTCATGGTGCCGCGCCGGCCGTTCTTGATCATGTCGCCGCTCTGCTTGACCGAGGTCGGCTCGCCGACGATGCAGTAGTCGAGCTTTTCGCCACGTGCCGTCAGTTCGCGGCAGACCACCACCGTGCCGTCATGCGCCGGACCTTCCTCGTCGCTGGTCAGCAGGAAGGCGATCGCCAGTTCGGGGTTGGCGTGCAGGGCCAGGAACTCCTCGCAGGCCACCACCATGGCGGCCAGCGAGGCCTTCATGTCGGCGGCGCCACGGCCGTAGAGCTTGCCGTCACGGATGGTCGGCACGAAGGGGTCGCTGCCCCATTGCTCGACCGGGCCGGTCGGCACCACGTCGGTGTGGCCCGCAAAGACCAGCGTCGGCGCGTTCGCATGAGCACCCGGGCGCTTGGCCCACAGGTTGGTGACGCGGAAATCGTCCGGCCCGCTGGCGATCGTCTCGCAGACGAAGCCCAGCGGTTGCAGGCGGTCGATGATCAGCTGCTGGCAGCTGGCGTCATCGGGCGTGACGGAGGAAAGGGAGATCAGCGCCTCGGTCAGGCGCAGGGTGTCGCTCATGGGCAGATCCGCAAAAGAAGAGAGGTCGGCGTCAATGCTTGACGTCGAGTTTGAAATCGGAGAACGAGGGGCCGCTGGGCTCGGCAGCTTGTTGCGCCTCGGCCTGGGCGGCGCTGTGCTGGGCGGCGGCGTTGTCGAGCCGCCACATCAGGTTGGTCGGCGAGTCGGCATGGGCCAGGCCTTCCTTGCGGTCGATCCGGCCCGACAGGATCAGGCGCGCGAGGTCGACCTCGAACGTCTGCGAGGCCTCGGCCATCGACTTCTCCAGCGCCTCGCGCACGCCGAAGAAGTCGCCCTTCTCGATCAGCTCGCTGATCAGGCGGGTGTTGACCATCACCTCCACCGCGGGCACCCGGCCGCCGTCGATCGCGCGCAACAGGCGCTGCGAGACGATGGCCTTCAGCGCCGACGCCAGGTCGTTGAGCATCGAGGGGCGCACCTCGACCGGATAGAAGCTCAGGATGCGGTTGAGCGCCTGGTAGCTGTTGTTGGCGTGCAGCGTCGCCAGCACCAGATGGCCCGATTGCGAATAGGCCATCGCCGCCGACATGGTCTCGCGGTCGCGGATCTCGCCGATCAGGATCACGTCGGGCGCCTGGCGCAGCGCGTTCTTGAGCGCCACCTGCAGTGACTCGGTGTCGGTGCCGACCTCGCGCTGGTTGATGATGGACTTCTTGTTCTTGAACAGGAACTCGACCGGGTCCTCGATCGTGAGGATATGGCCGGACTGGCGCTCGTTGCGGTGGTCGAGCAGCGCGGCCAGCGTCGTGCTCTTGCCCGAGCCGGTCGCGCCGACCACCAGCATCAGCCCGCGCTTGGCCATGATCATCTCGGGCAGCACCGCCGGGATGCCCAGCGACTCCAGCGCCGGGATGTCGACGCTGATGAAACGCACCACCACGGCGCAACTGCTGCGCTGGCGCATCGCGCTGAAGCGGTAGCGCCCGACGCCGGCCAGCGGCACCGCGATGTTGAGCTCGCCGCAGCGGTCGAATTCGGCCAGCTGCTCGGGCGTGACCACCTCGGCCAGCAGCTGGTAGGGGGCATCGGTCGGCAGCAGCTGCGGGTTGACGGGCAGGTAGACGCCGTCGATCTTGATCGTCACCGGCGCGTTGGCCGAGAGGTAGAGGTCCGACGCCTTCTTCTCGGCCATCAGACGCAGCAGCTTGTCCATCATGCCCATGTCCACCTCCCGGGCCGCAGGCCCATCAGTCCGCGCGATCAGTCGCGCAGCAGGTCGTTGATGCTGGTCTTCGAGCGGGTCTGTGCGTCGACGCGCTTGACGATGATGGCGGCGTACATGCTGTAAGGCGCGCCATTGGCGGCCGTCTTGGGCAGGTTGCCGCTGACCACCACCGAGCCGCTGGGCACGCGGCCATAAGTGATCTCGCCGGTGGCGCGGTCGAAGATCGGGGTGCTCTGGCCCAGGTAGACACCCATGCCCAGCACCGAGTTTTCCTCCACGATCACGCCCTCGACCACTTCCGAGCGCGCGCCGATGAAGCAGTTGTCCTCGATCACGGTCGGGTTCGCCTGCAGCGGCTCCAGCACGCCGCCGATGCCGACGCCGCCGCTCAGGTGCACGCCCTTGCCGATCTGGGCGCAGGAGCCGACGGTGGCCCAGGTGTCGACCATCGTGCCTTCATCGACATAGGCGCCGATGTTGACATAGGACGGCATCAGGATCGCGCCCTTGGCGATGAAGCTGCCGCGACGCGCGACCGCCGGCGGCACCACGCGCACGCCGGTGGCGGCGAGTTCCTGCGGCGACATATGGGCGAACTTGGTCTGCACCTTGTCGTAGAAGCCCAGGTCGCCGGCCGAGATGATCTCGTTGTCCTTCAGGCGGAAGGACAGCAGCACCGCCTTCTTGAGCCACTGGTGCACGGTCCACTGGCCCACGCCCTCGCGGCTGGCCACGCGCAGCTTGCCGCTGTCGAGCAGGTCGATCACCTGCGCGACGGCTTCCTGCACTTCGGCCGGGGCCGAGGCGGGCGAGAGCTGGGCGCGGTTGTCCCAGGCGTTTTCGATGGTCTGTTGCAGTTGTTGGGTCATGATCTGCTTCTTATTCAGTTGGAGGATTGAATGAATGCCGCGATGCGGCGCGCGGCCTCGACGCATTCGGCGGTCTCGGCCACCAGCGCCATGCGCACGCGCCGCGCGCCCGGGTTGAAACCCCGCGCCTCGCGCGCCAGGTAGCTGCCCGGCAAAACCGTTACATTGTATTGAGCCAGCAAGGCCTTGGCGAAGTCGGTGTCGCTGCCGCCCGTCAGGCCGCCGAACTGCTCCGGCACCTCGGCCCAGAGGTAGAAGCCGGCGTCGGGCAGCGCGACGTTCATCACCTCGGCCAGGATCGGCGTGACGGCGGCGAACTTGGCGCGGTACTGCTCGCGGTTATCGATCACATGCGGCTCGTCGAGCCAGGCGGCGGCGCTCGCGCTCTGGATCACGGTGCTCATCGCGCTGCCGTGGTAGGTGCGGTACAGCGTGAAGGCCTTGATCAGCGCCGCGTCGCCGGCGACGAAACCGCTGCGCAATCCGGGGACGTTGCTGCGCTTGGACAGGCTGGTCAGCGCGATCAGGTTCTTGAAGTCGGTCCGGCCCAGCTGGGCGGCCGCTTCGAGGCCACCGAGCGGCGCCTCGTCGCGGAAATAGATCTCGCTGTAGCACTCGTCCGACGCGATCACGAAGCCGTACTGGTCGCTGAGCTCGAACAGCATCTTCCACTCGGCCAGCGGCATCACCGCGCCGGTCGGGTTGCCCGGCGAGCAGGTGTAGAGCAGCTGGGTGCGCTGCCAGATGGCTTCCGGCACGCTGGCCCAGTCGACCGCGAAGTTGCGCTGGGGGTCGCTTGGCGCGAACCAGGGCTGGGCGCCCGACAGATAGGCCGCGCCCTCGTAGATCTGATAGAAGGGATTGGGACAGACCACCACCGGCTCGGTCCCGTCGGCCGAATCCGCGAAGGTGCGCGGGTTGACCACCACCTGGGCCAGCGAGAACAGCGCCTCGCGCGAGCCCAGCACCGGCAGGATCTGCGTCGCCGGGTCCAGGCTCAGGCCGTAGCGGCGCTGCATCCAGGTCGCGCAGGCGGCCTTGAGCTCGGGCGTGCCGGCCGTGGCGGGGTAGGTCGCCAGACCACCGTCGGGCGCGTGGACGGCCTCGCACAGTTTCTCTTTCAGGAAAGCGGGCGTCGGATGGCGCGGCTCGCCAATGCCGAGGCTGATCGCGCGGTAGTCCGGGTTGGGCGTCACGCCGGCAAACAGCTGGCGCAGGCGCTCGAAGGGGTAGGGCTGGAGGCGGGAGAGCAGGGGGTTCATGGGGGGAGATTGTCCCACGCCACGACCCGCAGATTGATTTCTTATCTAATTAGTATCTTCTGAGAAAATTTTTATTTGGGTTATAGTAAGCAGGTTAATTATTCCTACTCGTATGCAAATGAAGGCTTGGGGCAAATTTCAGGGTTGGGGCCGATTCCATCCGCTCGTGGATCACATGCTGGATGTCGCCGCATGCTTTCGACAAGTGGTTTCCACCCCCGGCATCAAACGTGCGCTGGAGCAGGTGGCAGGTCCGGATTACAGACTCACTGAATCACAGATCTGGCGCTTGTCTGCCCTGGCTTTCCTGCACGACATGGGCAAGGCCAACGCTGGTTTCCAGGTGAAATGCTGGATTGCGGCGCAAGAGAAGGTGCCCGCTGGCTGGCCCGGTCCCGCGGGTCATGTCAACGAAGCCTGGTTCCTGTTCGAGGATGAAGCGATTGGGGCGTCGGTCCTGCAGCACCTGCCGTTGGAGTCGCTGAACTCATGGGGTGCAAGCGTTCTTTCCCTGCTCTGCGCAGCCATCAGCCACCACGGCCGGCCACCCCGCGCAGATGCTGCCAATCCTGGGCATCTCAGGCGGATCTGGCAAGTCGTGAGGAGCGATAACGGTACAACCTATGACCCTGCCGAAACCATGCAGGACATCGGCTGCAAGCTGCTGGACTGGTTTGCTCCCGCCTTCGAACCGGGTGACGAGTTGCCTGCTGCTCCGGCATTTGCGCACCTGTTCGCAGGCTTGGTGCAGCTGGCGGACTGGTTGGGGTCGGACACACGTTTCTTCCCCTACGCCGAGCCGGGAGAGGACAGGCACAGGACTGCTGCGCAACGGGCAGCCATCGCTGTCCGGGCGACAGGCCTGGACACGACGGCATGGCGCGACGCCTTGCCTGAGCTGCCAGCCTTCCAAGCTGTCTTCGATGTACCGGCTCCCAGGCCCATGCAGGCCGTGATGGCCGAAACCGGTCTCGGGCACCTTCTGATCTTGGAGTCCGAGACGGGAAGTGGCAAGACCGAGGCCGCCTTGTGGCGCTTCGCCCAATTGTTCCAGTCTGGCCAGGTCGATGGCCTGTATTTCGCATTGCCTACCCGCGTTGCAGCCACCCAGTTGTACGAAAGGGTGCGTCACTTCGCACAAGTGCTTTGGCGCGATTGCGGCCAGGGTCCTCCGGTCGTCGTGCGCGCATTGTCTGGCTACGAAAGCGCCGACGGGCAGGACAAGATTCGATTGCCCGACTTCCAGGTTCTTTGGGCTGACAATCCCGACGACCAGACCGCTCATCTGAGATGGGCGGCGGAGTCCAGCAAGCGTTTCCTGGCTGCGCCGCTTGCCGTCGGGACGATAGACCAAGCCCTGATGGCAGCGCTGCAGGTGCGCCATGCGCATCTGCGATACGGCATGCTGTCGCGTAGCCTGCTGGTGGTGGACGAGGTGCATGCTTCGGATGCCTATATGTCGGCCTTGCTGGCGCAGTTGCTCAAGGCACACCTCGCTGCAGGAGGGCATGCCCTGCTGTTGTCGGCGACCCTGGGCTCCAGCGCGCGTTATCGCTACCAGAAGCTGCTGTCCCCACGGCTTGAACCACTCAGCCTGATGCAGGCCAGCGCCTTGCCCTATCCCTTGTTGAGCGATGGCCTGTATGTGCGCGCGTTGCCCGAATCCGGCCGCAGCAAGACCATTCACTGGCAGCTGGAAGATGCCATCGACTCACCTGAACGGATTGCTGCGCTGGCCTTGGAAGTCGCCCGTCAGGGCGCCAAAGTGCTCGTCATCCGTAACACCGTCCCGACGGCAGTCGCCACCTTGCAGGCACTCGAGGCACTGGCTGCGAAGGAGGGCATGGAGGACGTCCTGTTCCAGGTGCAGGGTGTGCGCACCGTTCACCACAGCCGCTACAGCCGTGAAGACCGGCCCTTGCTCGACGCAGCCGTGCAAGTGCACATGGGCAAGGTCCGACCTGCCTTGAAGGCCTGTATCGTGGTGGGCACACAGACGCTCGAACAGAGTCTTGACATCGACGCCGATTTGCTTATCACTGACCTGTGCCCGATGGATGTGCTGCTGCAGCGGGTGGGCCGTTTGCACCGTCACGACCGGGCGCAGGCGGACAGGCCCCAGGTTTGCTGTATTGCTCGCGCCGTGGTGCTGGTACCGGCGGGGCACAGCCTGGAGGCCTGTCTCGAACGGCCACGGCATGGCCTGGGTCGATTCAAGAAGGGCGGCGGCGTCTATGCCGACCTTCGCATACTGGAAGCCACCCGGCAACTCATTGCCGGGGCTGGCCATCATGTGATTCCGCGTGACAACCGGGAGCTCGTCGAGCACGCCACCCATCCGGAAGTCCTTGAGCAAATCGCCAAGGCGGGTGGTGCCGCCTGGATCCAGCATGGCATGGCAATCGATGGGGAAACGCTGGCCGGCCGCACCCAGGCCAATCTGAACACCTTGCCTTTCGATCGACCTTTCGCCGACGAGATGGGCTCTCCCCTGCAGTTCCTGGATCAGGATCAGAAAGTGGCTACCCGTCTCGGCGCGACGGATTACCTGCTCACCTTCGATCCCCCGCAGCCTGGCCCGTTCGGCCTCCCCATCCGTCTGTTGCCCGTGCGCGCCCATCTGTGGCCGTCTGGCGTGGCAGCCGACATCCTGCCCGACGTGAGGCAGGTGTTGCCCGAGGGCGGGTTCCTGTTCGGTCTGGGAAATCGCTTTTTTCGCTATAGCCGTTTCGGGCTGGAAAGACTGGCCGAAAAGGAACAACCATCAGGAGATGCTTCGTGACCCAAGCTGAACTGCTCCATGGCAACTTGCTGCGGGAGCGCCTGTTGCATTACCGAACCGTGGTTGCTGGCGACACCGTGGCTGCGAACTTGCCCGAACTGTTCGCTGCCATGAATCGGGACGAAGTGCGTGACTTTCCGGCGTTGCGCCCTCATCAGCGCCATCCCTGGCATGCCTTTCTGGTTCAGCTCGCGGCGATTGCGCTGCACCAGGCGGAGCGTGACGAGCCTTTCGAGACCGCAGCCGAATGGGACACAGCGCTGATGGCCTTGACGCCTGACGACCTGGATGGCGCGGCCTGGTGTCTGGTCAGTCCGCCAGGCCGGCCCGCGTTCATGCAGCCACCGGTGCCTGGTGGCAGCCTGGCCGACTGGAAAAGCCCGATGACCGCTGCCGACGAACTGGACATGCTGATCACGTCGAAGAATCACGACCTGAAGGCCGCGCGCATGATCCGCAGCAGTCCGGAAGACTGGTGCCATGCGTTGATCAGCCTGCAGACCCAGGAAGGTTTTCTGGGCGCGGGCAATTATGGCGTTTCTCGCATGAACGGTGGTTTTGCAAGTCGCTGTGCCGTCGGAGTGAAGCCTCCGGGCAGGTGGGGTCAGCGATGGCGGCGGGATGTCGCTGCATTGATCGCAGCCAGGCAGGAGGTCGTGGAGTTGTACGGGCTCAAACCCGAGGGGGGTACCGCCCTGACATGGTTACGTCCCTGGGACGGCTTGGACAGCCTGGCCTTTCCGTCACTGGACCCCTGCTATATCGAGGTCTGCCGAAGAATACGGATGACCGTGAGTGCCGGTCAATTGCAAGCGCAGGCCACCAGCACGAAGGCGCCTCGAATCGCGGCCAAGGAATTGTGCGGCGTGACTGGCGATCCCTGGATGCCGGTGGACATGGTTTCAGCCAAGGCACTGACCATCACCAGTCGTGGCTTCGACTACAAGCTCGCGTCCGAACTGCTGTTCGGTCAGAAGTTGGGTAAACCCGTGGCGCAGATTCTGCGGCCCGATGACGCCAGCGCGGGGCTGGTCTTGCTGGCGCAGGGCGTGACGCGGGGTCAAGGCAAGACCGAGGGCTATCACGAGCGACGCATTCCGATCTCGAAAAAGATGCGTCAGGCGTTTGCCATCCGCGATACCGACGCGCTGGCCAAGGTGGCCGACGCGAGGATCGCTGTCATCGCTGAAGTCAGAAAAATGATCTGGGTCGCGCTGACGGTTCTGTTTGCCAATGCCGCGAGGGACGAGGCTGGCAAGGACCGCGATGCCAGCGACACGGTCAAGAATCGGGCCAGCAAGTTCGCGCAGCCTTTCGAGTCGCTTTGTGACAGCCTGTTCTTCGAGGAGCTGACCGAAGAAATCGAATCCGATGCGCCCTTGGCCGTGCGCGAGGCGTGGCTGGTCGGGATTGCCGACCGAGCCGATCGGACCGTCCGGGCCGCGTTTTCCGCTGGTCCGCGCAGCGGACAGTTGCGCTACCGCGCTCAGTCGGCTGCGCTGGCCAAGCTGCATGCCGCTATGCGTAGCCCGAAATCCAAGTTCCCCGACCTCGTAGCGGCACTCAAGTCCCGCCAATCCGACATCACCGAGGAAAACCATGAGCCAGCCTGACTTGATCGAGTCTCAAGTTCCCCCGCCGCAAGAAAAGCGAGTCAATCCCATAGGCCAGTTGGCCAACCATATTGAACATGCCGACATCGCCAGCCGTGCCGCGCTTGCCCGTCTGTCCCCCGAAGCCATGCAGCCACACCAGATGGCGGCCCTTGCGCGAGCACTGGTGGCTTCCGGCCTGGAGCCTGAAACCTGGCGCGTTGAAACCTGGCAGCGCTGGGCGCTGCTGGCGCATGGCATGGCGCAGGCCGGTCATGACGGCAAGGGGCGCCTGGGCAAGCAGTTGCTGCAGGCCGGAGTGGCCGAATCCCGCGTAACCAGACTGCTGGTTTCCCGTGGCGATGCCTTGCTACAGGTCGTGCCCCGCCTGTTGCGCTTGCTCGCCAGCAGGCAGGTCAAGCCCAACTGGCATGAGCTCGGCGAACTGATCCTGAAAGACGCATCGGCTGATCCTGACGATCAGTCCGCAGTCGAGAACCGACGTCTGCGTATCGCAGGCGACTATTACGGCGCCCAGGCCCGCCAAGGCAAGGCTTGATCCTTAAGTTAGTCCTGAGAAATTTTTCGATCCATGCCCCTGTTTTGGCCCGCCATCGGTTCTAATCCTGCCCAGTGCGGCAGGTGCCGCGTCATGAGGACGAGGGAAACGGATGGGCAAGCGACTCGACA
>NZ_JAQTZS010000044.1 GCF_028687635.1 Malikia sp.
AATACGACTCCAGCATTATATTGGATAAAATACTGACATTTTAAATCTCTTATAAATAGCAGGAAAGACTGTGACCCATCGTTTTTTATTTCCCATCTTACTTACATCCGGAATGAGTATTTCAAGCGTATGTGCACAAGAGATACTGCAGCTGGATAAAATAGAAGTACAAGATACGGTTCAAACACTCGAAGAGCGTAAAGAAAACTCGATTGCAAAACGGATTATCCGCGGTGAAGAATTGACCCAATACGGAGATCAAAATGCCCTTGAAATTCTCAAAAGAACGCCCGGTGTGACGATTCCGGAAGGGAAAACGAAAAAAGGGGCTCCAGGTAAAGGGTATACGGTTGTCCTTATAGACGGCGAGGATGCCTCAACCGGTTCTAAACGCAGTCCTAGTCCGTTGGAACAAATATCTCCGGATATGATCGAACGTATTGAAGTAATGACTAACGGTTCGGCTGAATATACGGCTGAAGCGATGGGCGGGATCGTCAACATCGTCCTTAAAAAACTAAAATCACAAGGCGCTACAAAGGCTAAATTGACTTTAGGGTCCTATAAAGATCGCCCTTTGGCGACACTGTATGCGCAAAGAGAAGGAA
Organism: Malikia sp.; assembly: GCF_028687635.1. GTDB lineage: Bacteria > Pseudomonadota > Gammaproteobacteria > Burkholderiales > Burkholderiaceae_C > Malikia. The sequence goes on from NZ_JAQTZS010000044.1 coordinate 609, forward strand.
AAATTGATAAATTTTCGTATATTGTCAATGCAACCGTAACAGATAATAAAAAATCGGATACGGAAAACATAGATACCTATAAGACGTCTGCACAGCATGAAGTCCGTGATGATAAGTCGAATGACAAGATGCTCAATGTGACGACAAAACTGATTTATACCCCATCGTCAAAAGAAAAATATACCTATGACGGCACACTTTCACTTAGAAATACTCAAACCGATACGGATGATAGTACGTCCGGCTCAACAAATACGGTGCGTAAAAATATTGATAAAGCCAATGATGTGATGATATGGTCCAAGATAGGAGGTGAATACCATCTATCAGGCAGTGAATTACTGGAGTGGAAACTCAAATTCCATCAAAATAAAGAAAAAGGGGAGAACTCTTCCGAGGAGATATCTCCGACACCAAGTCTTGAGACACAAAATGACACTACATTGCTGCGTTTTTATGGTGCAAGTACCGATTATTCAATTGCCAAGGGCGATCATTTTATAAAAACAGGGATTGAGTTAAAACACGTGTACCAAGACAATGAAGTGATTCTCAATACGGGAACCGTATCGGTGGATAATTTGACCTTGAGTGAAAATCGAGGCGCAGTGTACGTCCAAGATGAGATTAGCTATGGCGACAACTTGGTTATGACTCCGGGAATTCGATATGAAAATGTATCGCGTGACTTTGGACAAACATCAAACATCGATTATTTGGCTCCCTCTTTTCATCTTCTTTACAAACTGACTCCGAATGATAATTTACGGGCAAGTATCGCTAAAACGGTTAGATTGCCGAGGTTAAATGATTTAGCCGGTACCTTAGTAAGTTCACTCTATCAAAACGATATTCATCACCCCGATCATATCGGAAATCCAGATCTGAAAGAAGAACAGGCTCTGAGCTATGAACTTCGGGGAGAGCATTTTTTTGGAGAGAACGGGATTGTCAGTATCGGCGGTTTTTATAGAAATATCACCGATAAGATTGAAACTATGACGACATTTGATAGCGGAAGCGGCAGATATCTGGCACGGCCGTACAATGCCGGCAATGGGCAACTCTGGGGAAGCGAGTTCGAATTGAAAAAGTCACTTGATGCGATTGTTGATGGCCTAGGAGTTTTTGCCAATGCAACCTACCAAGACTCTAATATAACCGTCAATGGCTTCACCCGTCCGATTAAACAGACCTCAAATTTTTTGTATAACATCGGGGTTGATCATACTTTGAAATCATCACGGATAACGTATGGTGCAGCCTATCGATATGTCGGCGGATATGATGATCCTATTGATGAAAACGGTTTCTCAGAGTCACAAAAAGGGTATGGCGTATTTGATCTGTATGCGACCAAACGGCTCAATTCGACCTTTAAATTGGGCTTGAATCTAAAAAATATTACGTCAAATACGATTGCATCTACCTCAAAATATTACGATACTTCAGGGACGTTAATCGAAACTCAAACTGATAAAGAGCACTCATCGCCGCAAATTTTGCTTTCGCTTGAAGGGCGTTGGTAATTGACGATAAAACAAACCAATATCCAACCTTAAAACGTCATTTTAGGGGGGATTCATTAACCGTTTATAGGCTAATATGGCTACTATTCTTACACTACAATCACGAGGAGATACCTATGGTAGACAACGAACCGACATTAAGTTCAATTGAGGATTACGACACTCTAAAAGGGCCTAAAAAAAAGATCGTCTGGACGGTCATTATCAGCGGAATATTGATTGGATTGATTTTTTGGGGAGCAAAGAGCTATTTCGGCAATGTAAATGATTCAATCCCTGTACAAGATTCAATCACTAAAGTACCTGGAAAATGATGGTAAAATTCTCCTTTTTAATCCAAGGAGCTTTATGACTGCCACTATCATAGGAATTTATACGTTTTATATTCTTGTTAGACTCTATGTAAGCGTAATGCAAATCGGATATATCAATCAGATCAAGCGCAGAGGCGCAGTTCTGATGGGTGAACGTGAATACTTGGACGCCGCAAATTATGCCGTAGCGAAAGAAAAACTCGGAATGTTTGAAACGTTTGTCGAGTTCGGTCTCTTTCTAATATGGATCGGCGGTTTGATGCGATGGTTGGACGAGGCGTTTGCCGTACAAAGCCAGAGCGTTCATGCTATTGTTGTGGTTATGGGAATGGTTCTGATCAATTCATTGGTTCAGCTCCCTTTTGGCTGGATTGCAAAATTCAAAATTGATGCCCAATACGGATTTAACCGTTCTTCTGTAGCTCAGTTTGTCAAAGATACATTGATTAGTACTCTTTTGACAATCGTTATCGGAAGTCTGATGGTGTGGATTGTATCGATGATTATTACGTCGAGTGCGATGTGGTGGCTTTGGACATTCGTCTTTATTTTTGCGGTCGTGATTGCGATCAATATGTTTTTTCCTACCATCCGAGCACTCTTTTTTGATAAAGTAACTCCTTTGGAAAATCCTGAGTTACGAGAGCAGATTGAGGCATTGATGGCTAAAACAGGCTTCGTCAGCAGCGGTGTTTTCATCAGTGATGCGAGTAAACGCGATGCACGTCTGAACGCGTATTTCGGAGGACTCGGCAAAACAAAACGGGTCGTATTGTTCGATACGCTGATCCAAAAACTCTCTCCTTCGGAACTGATTGCTGTTTTAGGTCATGAACTGGGTCACTTTGCGCACGGCGATTTATACAAAAATATCGCGATGGTAGGGGCCATGCTGTTTGCAATGTTTGCACTTTTCGGGAATCTCCCCGAAACGCTTTATATGGAGCTTGGTGTTGCCCAAAGCCCTCAGATTATTATGGTGCTCTTTATCCTTCTCCTTCCGGTCGTCAGCTTTGTCATGATGCCGCTTATGGGATTGGTAAGCCGACATAACGAGTACGAGGCAGACCAAACCGGAGCGGAACTCGGCGGAGCGGAACATTTGGTCAATGCATTGAAAAAACTGGTGAGTGAAAACAAAAGTTTCCCACTGTCGCATCCTCTATACCGATTTTTTCATACGACCCATCCTCCGGTGGTTGAACGTCTTCGCGCTTTGGGTGCAGACATATACGTTCAAATCGATTCGGGATACGCCGATCCATGTCCAAAAGACTAAAAGAGCTGCATGCCGAAGTGACGGCACGACTGGAAGGGGTTGTAGACTCTCCCCGTCGTGAAGCGGAACTTCTGTTGATGGCCTATCTTAAAAAAGATCAACTCTATTTTATTACCCGTCAAGATGATGAGATCGATGATCAAGCGCCTTTGCTTTTGGAGTGGATCGAAAAGCGCAGCCGTAATGTCCCGCTTGAGTATCTCACAAATCGGGTCAGCTTTTACAGCCGTGAATTTTATATCGATGAGGGTGCCCTTATTCCCCGACCTGAAACAGAGCATCTTATCGATGAAGTACTGGCACGTGTTTCAGCTGATGAAGCGATAACCGTTGTTGAAGTAGGGGTAGG
>NZ_JAQTZS010000039.1 GCF_028687635.1 Malikia sp.
GCGACAACGACAGCAGCAACGTGAGCATACGCCGGCGCAAGATGCGCGCCGGCACCAGCCTCGACTACCGCCAGCAGATCTTGTTCGGTCAAATCTCGCCAGACTCAACATAGCGCGATCGCCCTGGCGCAAGCCCCGTCGTTCACGGCGGGGTCTAGCTCTCCCTGCTAAGATTTCCGCTGTTGCGACGACGGTTCCGAATTCTTCTTTTGCCATCAGGCAGTCGGAATCCAGCACGACAATTTCCGGTAATTCGCCGTCCCACATGGGAGTCCGAGAGATAGGCGCCTTGCTGAATGAGTCGGCGCGAGCCGATGCGGCTGGACATGGCCATCTCGCGGGAGGAATCACCGCCATTGATGGCGGCGAGGATGTCTGGCGGCCGCGCTCAGGTCGAGGCCACCGGCATCACGGTGCCAGGCGCCGATGCGCCGGCAAACTGGACGGTTTCGACCGCCGGGCCGCAGGGGCTCGACACCGAAGCCACCGAGGTTGAACAGGACGACGCGCAGGCCCATGCCTGGCCGGCCCGGACCAGGCGCTGCCGCACCACGCCTGGTCGCGCCGCTCGACGCCCCGTCTTCCTCCACCCCGCGCTCGGCAGCGTGGTGCTGCTGGTGCTGTTGTTCCTGGTGTTCCAGGCGGTGTTCAGCTGGGCCGAATGGCCCAAGAGCCTGATCGAGTCCGGCACCGAGGCGGTCGGCCAGGTGGTCAAGGCGCTGCTGCCCGCCGGCCAGCTGCTCGCCCAGCTGTTCGAGCCGATCGGCTTCAACTGGCATCTGGGCCGACTGGTCGCTCGCCACCGGCATGTCGCTGCTGGTCTGGTTCGTCCACGCGCCGCAGTGCCTCGCGACCCTGGCCGTGGTGCGGCGCGAGACCGGCGGCTGGGCCATGCCGGCGACCATCACCGCCTTGCTGTTCTCGCTTGCCTACGCCGCTTCCTGGCTGACCTATACCCTCGTATCCCGCTGGAGCTGAACCATGAACGAAACCCTGGACCTGATCGTGGTGCTGGCGCTGGTCGCGCTGGCTTTCGGCTTCCTGTTGCGGCGGCAGTTGCGCCGGCGCCAGGCAGCGACCGCGGGCGAGTCCTGCTCCGGCTGTGCGCGCTGCGGATCGGCGCCTGCCTGCGGCAGCCGTCAGGATCGCGTAGGCTAGCGCGGGCGACAATGGCACCGCGTCAGCGTCCATGTCGGGCGCGTGGCGCTGCTATATTCGCCCTCCGATGTCCACACCCCTGAGTCCCGAGCGCTACTGGCGCTTCAACCGCTGGCTGATCGCGGCCGGCCTGCTGCTGGGCTTTGTCGTGACCTTCGGCGTGGGCTGGTTCGCGCGCGAGCTCGACTTCGTCTTTTTCGGTTGGGGCTTCAGCTTCTGGGTCGCGGCCCAGGGTGCCTTGCTGGTCTACCTGCTGATCGTGACCGGCTACGCCTGGATCATGAACCGGCTCGACGCCCGCCAGCCCGGTTCCCCAGGGCGGCCCCCGACATGAAGGACGCTGGCACGGGCCAGCCGGCCTACGGCCGCCAGCTCAACCGCGTTTTTCGGGGCTACGTCGCCTGCTTCTTCGCCTTCGTGCTGGGACTGTCCTGGCTCGAAAGCCTGGGCCTGTCGCGCGAAGCCATCGGCCTGATCTTCCTGCTGGCGACGGTCGGGCTGTATGCCGGCATCGGCATAGTCAGCCGCACCACCGATCCGGAGGAGTACTACGTCGCGGGCCGCCGCGTGCCCGCGTTCTACAACGGCATGGCCACTGCCGCCGACTGGATGTCGGCCGCTTCCTTCATCGGCCTGGCCGGCACGCTTTACCTGCAGGGTTACAACGGGCTGGCCTTCGTGCTGGGCTGGACCGGCGGCTACTGCCTGGTCAGCCTGCTGCTGGCGCCCTATCTGCGTCGCTTCGGCGGCTTCACCATCCCCGACTTCCTGGGCGAGCGCTATGGTGGTCACTGGCCGCGCCTGATGGGGATCTTCGCCTCCCTGCTGTGCTCCTTCACCTACGTGGTCGCGCAGCTCTACGGCGTCGGTCTGATCACCTCGCGGCTGACCGGAATCGCGTTCGAGCTCGGCGTCTTCCTGGGACTGGGCGGCATGCTGATCTGCTCCTTCCTGGGCGGCATGCGCGCCGTGACCTGGACCCAGGTCGCGCAGTACCTGGTGCTGCTGGTGGCCTTCCTGCTGCCGGTGGCCTGGCTCTCGGTCAAGCAGACCGGCTCGCCGCTGCCGCAGCTGGTCTACGGCCAGCAGCTCGAGCGCGTCAGCGCCCGCGAGCAGGAGCTGCTGCGCGACCCGCGCGAGCTCGAGGTCATGGCGCTCTACCGCCACCAGGCCGAACTGCTGCGCGCCAAGCTCGAGAACCCGGCCGCCGCCCTGGCCCAGGACCGTGCGCTGGCGCAGCGCTGGCTGGACGATCTGCGCCAACTCTCCGCCGCCCCCGAGGACATCGCGGCGGCCGAGCGCGCCCTCTACCAGTTGCCGCGCGACGAGGCGGGCGCGCGCCGGCTCTGGCGCCGCGAGCTGGAGGAGGCCGATGCCAGGAAGTTGCCGCTGGGCGGGATGCCGCCCCATGCGCGGCCCTACGCGGGCGATCCCGAGGGCGACGCGGCACAGCGGCTGGAGTTCGAGCGCTCGCGCCTGAACTTCCTGGCCCTGGTGTTCTGCCTGATGGTCGGCACCGCCAGCCTGCCGCATGTGCTGACACGCTTCTACACCGTGCCGAGCGTGCGCGAGGCGCGCAGTTCGGTTGCCTGGACGCTGTTCTTCATCGCGCTGGTCTATTTCACCGCCCCCGCGCTGGCGGTGCTGGTCAAGCACGAGATCCTGCACCATCTGGTGGGCACGCGCATCGAGCAATTGCCAAGCTGGGTCTCGGCCTGGAGTCGGGTCGATGTCGGCCTGATCAGCCTCAAGGACATCAATGCCGATGGCGTGCTGCAGTTCAACGAGATCGGCCTGGGCAGTGACCTGATCATGCTGGCCTCGGCCGAGATCGCGGGCCTGCCCTTCGTCGTCTCCGGGCTGGTGGCCGCTGGCGCGCTGGCCGCGGCGTTGTCGACCGCTGACGGGCTGCTGCTGACCATGGCCAACGCCGTCAGCCATGACCTCTATTACAAGATGGTGGACCCGAGCGCCTCGACCGCGCGCCGCGTCACGCTGACCAAGGTCGTGCTGCTGGTGCTGGCGCTGATCGCGGCCTACATCGCCGCGCTCAAGCCGGCCAATATCCTGTTCCTGGTCTCGGCGGCCTTCTCGCTGGCGGCGTCGGCCTTCTTTCCGGCCCTGGTGCTGGGTATTTTCTGGAAGCGCGCCACCGGCGCCGCCGCCGCCGCCGGGATGTTGGCCGGCCTGGGCCTGACGGTCTACTATGTCGCGATCCACCAGCCCTGGTTTCGCTCGCTGTTGCGTCTGAGCGGGCCGGTAGAGCTCTGGTGGGGCATCGAGCCGATCTCGGCCGGCGTCTTTGGCGTGCCGCTGGGCTTCGCGGTCATCCTGCTCGTGAGCTGGCTGACCCCGCCGCCGCCGCCCGAAGCGCAGGCGCTGGTCGATCGCCTGCGCAGCCCCGGCTAGACGGTGCCGTTCAGTATTGCCTGCGCCGGCGTTTCAGCGATATAATCGCAGGCTTGCCTTGCCGTACCCCTGTCGACGCTGGGGACGGCTGTTTCAACCAAAAGGAGAGACCATGCGTCACTACGAAATCGTTCTGCTGATCCACCCGGATCAAAGCGAACAGGTTCCGGCCATGCTGGAGCGCTACAAGAACATGATCACCACCGGCGGCGGCGCGATCCACCGCGTGGAAGACTGGGGTCGTCGTCAACTGGTCTACCAGATCAACAAGCTGTCCAAGGCACATTACCTGTGCGTGAACATCGAAGCCGACCAGGCCGTGATGTCCGAGCTGGAGCACGCCTTCAAGTTCAACGACGCCGTGCTGCGTCATCTGACCGTCCAGAAGAAGAAAGCCGAAACCGGCCCCTCTTCGATGATGAAGGCTGTCGAGCGCGAAGAAGCTCGCAAGTCCCAGCAGCAGGAAAACGTCGCCTGATTTGTCGCGCGCGTAGGATGAAGTGAACCGCCTCTCGCTGGCCGCCGTCATCGCTCAGGTCTATCCGCTGCGCTACACGCCGGTCGGATTGCCAGCGTTGGACATGGTGCTTGAGCACCAGTCCCAGGCCGAGCAGATGGGGCAAGCCCGCCAAGTCAGGCTGGAGCTGAGGGCCACCGCCTTCGGTCACCAGGCTGAGTCGCTGTCCCGGCAAACGCTGGGAACAGGCTTCGAGTTCTCCGGGTTCCTCACCAATTCGCGCAACGGCAAGGGCGTCGTGCTCCAGATCCAGGATTTCACACCTCTCAGTTAAGGAAGCACCATCATGGCTGCACCCAAGCGTTTCAACAAAGACAAGCGCCCCAAGCGCAACACCCAATCGCTGCTGTTCAAGCGCAAGAAGTTCTGCCGCTTCACCGTGGCAGGCGTCGAGGAAGTCGACTACAAGGACGTCGATGTCCTGCGTGACTTCATCTCCGAGAACGGCAAGATCATCCCGGCTCGCCTGACTGGCACCCGCGCGATCTACCAACGTCAGGTCACCACCGCCATCAAGCGTGCCCGCTTCCTGGCCATGCTGCCTTACAGCGACCAGCACCGCGCCTGATAGGAACGAACACCATGCAAATCATCCTGCTCGACAAAGTTGTCAACCTGGGTGGCCTGGGCGATATCGTCAAGGTCAAGGACGGCTACGCCCGTAACTTCCTGATCCCGTCTGGCCGCGCCCGTCGCGCCACCAAGACCGCGATCGCCGAATTCGAAGCGCGCCGCGCCGAACTCGAAAAGGCCGCCGCCGCCAAGCTGGCCGAGGCGCAAGCCGTCGGCGAGAAGCTGTCCGGCTTCACCGTCAAGCTGTCCCAGAAGGCCGGCGTCGACGGTCGCCTGTTCGGCTCCGTGACCAACCACGACATCGCTGACGCCCTGAACAAGGAAGGCTTCGTTGTCGCCAAGGCTCAGGTCCGCATGCCCAACGGCCTGCTGAAGAACGTCGGTGACTACACCGTCAACGTCGGCCTGCACACCGATGTGGTGGTCGAAGTGAACGTGTCGGTGCTGGGCGAAACCGCCTGATACCTGCCTTCGCGCAACGAGAGCAGCCGGCTGATGCCGGCTGTTTTTGTTTTTGCTGCCTCAGGACTTAAGATTCCGGCTCGAAAGGACAAACCGTGTCAGACGTATTCCCGCCAGACGATGTCTTCCCGTCCATGCCCTCCGAGGACCGGCAGATCGCACAGCTGCGCGTGCCGCCGCACTCGATCGAGGCCGAGTCCAGCGTGCTCGGCGGCCTGCTGCTGGACAACAGCGCCTGGGACCGGGTCGGCGACCTGCTGCAGGACTCGGACTACTACCGCTTCGAGCACCAGCTGGTGTTCAGTGCGATCGCCAAGCTGATCAACGCCAACAAGCCGGCCGACGTCATCACGGTCTTCGAGCAGCTCAACTCCGAGGGCCAGTCCGACAAGGTCGGGGGCCTGGGCTACCTCAACCAGCTGGCCCAGTATGTGCCGAGCGCGGCCAACATCCGCCGCTACGCCGAGATCGTGCGCGAACGCTCCATCCTGCGCAAGCTGATCAAGGTCAGCGACGACATCGCCACCCGCGCCTTCAACCCCAAGGGCTCCAAGGTCGCCGAGATCCTCGACGAGGCCGAACAGAAGGTGTTCAACATCGGCGAGGAGGGCACCCGCATGAAGCAGGGCTTCCAGTCGATGGACACGCTGGTGGTCGACCTGCTGGACCGCGTGACCGAGATGGCCGACAACCCGAACGACGTCACCGGGGTGCCGACCGGCTTCATCGACCTCGATCGCATGACCTCGGGGCTGCAGGCCGGCGACATGGTGGTGCTGGCGGCCAGGCCCTCGATGGGCAAGGCCCAGCCGCTGGATGCCCGGGTGCGCACGCTCACTGGCTGGAAAGCCATGGGCGAGCTCGAAGTCGGCATGGCGCTGGCTTCGGTCGACGGCCGTCCCTCCATCGTGACCGGCATCTATCCGCAGGGCCGCAAGGCGGTCTGGCGCGTGACGCTGTCGGACGGGCGTTCGGCCGAATGCTGCGACGAGCATCTCTGGCGCGTCAGTTGCCGGCACTGGGAAGCGCCGCGGGTGCTCTCCACCGCTGAAATCCGCACCTTGTTGAGCCGCCAACGCTACCAGAGCCGGATCTGGATCGAGCCGCACGAGGGCCAGTTCGGTCACCAGCAAGCCCTGCCGATCGATCCCTGGGTGCTGGGGGCGCTGCTGGGCGATGGCAACCTGACGGGGAGCGGCCCGGTGCGTTTCTCGACCGCCTCGGCTGAAATCCTGGGCGCATTGGAGGTCCGCGTCGGCGCCGGCATGGAGCTGACGCATGCCGGCCGCTACGATTACCGCATCGTGCGCGAGGACCGTGGTCATCCGCTCGGGATCAAGGGCTCGCAGCCCAATCCGCTGCGCACGGCGCTCGACAGCCTGCGTCTGTCGGGGCTGGCCAGCGACGAGAAATTCATTCCGCGCCTCTACCTGGAAGCCGGCCGCGAAGCGCGCCTGGACCTGCTGCGCGGCCTGCTTGACACCGATGGCTGGGTCGAGCGCTGGGGCAGCGTGCGCTTTTCCACTGCGAGCCGCCAACTCGCCGAGGACATGGCCGAGCTGGTGCGTTCGCTGGGTGGCTGGTGCTCGATCAACGAAAAGCAGCCCCATTTCCGCAACCTGGCCGGCATGCGGGTCGCTGGCCTGCCGGCCTATGTCTGCAATATCGCGCATCCGCAGCCGAGGTCGCTGTTCCTGCTGTCCGACAAGCTCGCGCGCCTGCCCGAGACGCGGCAACGCCGCAAGCTGCTGACGATCGAATCGATCAAGCCCAGCCGCGAGGCCGATTGCCAGTGCATCTCGGTCAGTCACCCGCACCGGCTCTACATCACCGACGGCGATGTCGTGACGCACAACACGGCGTTTGCCGTCAACATCGCCGAGCATGTGGCCTTGAACGAGGGCCTGCCGGTCGCCATCTTCTCGATGGAAATGGGCGCTGCCCAGCTCGCGGTGCGTATCGTGGGCTCGATCGGGCGCATCAACCAGGGTCATCTGCGCACTGGCAAGCTGACCGACGACGAATGGCCGCGCCTGACCGAGGCCATCGAGCGCCTGCGCACCGTGTCGTTGCACATCGACGAGACGCCGGGCCTGAAGCCCAGCGAACTGCGCGCCAACGCGCGCCGGCTGGCGCGCCAGTGTGGCAAGCTCGGCCTGATCGTGGTCGACTACCTGCAGCTCATGAGCGGCAGCAGCTCGGACGGCGACAACCGCGCGACCGAGCTCGGCGAGATCTCGCGCGGCCTCAAGATGCTGGCCAAGGAGCTGCAATGCCCGGTGATCGCGCTGTCGCAGCTCAACCGCTCGGTCGAGCAGCGCGCCGACAAGCGGCCCATGATGTCAGATTTGCGTGAATCGGGAGCGATAGAACAGGATGCCGACATCATCATGTTCATCTATCGCGACGAGTACTACACCAAGGAGGCCTGCAAGGAGCCGGGCGTGGCCGAGATCATCATCGCCAAGCAACGTAACGGCCCGACCGGCACCGTCAAGCTCACCTTCATGAACACGCTGACCCGCTTCGAGAGCATGGCGAGCTATTCGAACGATTTCTGATGCAAAATATGTTCAAATGAGCATCAAGTTTCTGGATATTGAGCCGATATAAGCATATGGCCTACAGCATCAACACCAATTCCCCTGCTCTGCTCACCCAGCGCAACCTGGCTGTTTCGCAAACCAAGCTGCAGGCCTCGATCGAGCGCCTTTCATCGGGTGTACGCCTCAACAGCGCCAAGGACAACGCGGCCGATTTCGCCATCGCCGGGGGTATCGAAACGGTGATCCGAGGACAGGGGGCGGCCGTGCGCAATGTCAGCGATGCCATCTCGTTGGCGCAGACGGCCGACGGTTCCCTGTCCCGCATGCAGGAAAACCTGCAGCGCATGCGCGAGTTGGCCGTGCAGGCCGCCACAGACACCAATGCCCCTGACCGTGCAGGCCTGAACGAAGAGTTCAGCAGCCTGCAGCAGGAAGTCTCGCACATCGCGCACAGCACCAAGTTCAACGGCATCAAGGTCTTCGACGGCGCGGAGCGGACCTTCCAGGTTGATTACGCCAACTCGCCCGAGAACCAGGTCAAGCTGCAGGGGACCGATCTGCTCAGCCCCACCAGCAGCACGCAAAAAGCCTTGGCCAGTCCGGCGATCGTGGCGGGCGCGGGCATGGAGTTGCTGGCGCAAGGCGGCAGCGTGAGGGTCACCACCCAGTCTGGCGAGAAGGAATACACGGTCCAAAGGGACAGCAGCGGCCGCGTCATCGGTTATTTCGACCCCACCGCGGTGGACGCCGCGACTGTCAAGAGCGACATGATCCGGGCATCGAGCATCGTGGGGTTCGACGCCACTCCCATCGCCACGGATGCCTCCACGGCGGCCCTATCGAATTTCGATGCGTTCAAGGCGCTCCAATCGGTTGGCATCACGACCCGCGAGGGCGCGACAGCCGCGATCGACAAGATCGACCAGGCACTCAAGGAACTCCACCAGGAGTCGGGCACTTTCGGAGCGGCGCAAAACAGCCTCGGCTCCGTGCTGTCGACCTTGCAGGCTTCGGTGGAAACCCAGACCGCGGCCAAGAGCCGCATCGTCGACACCGATTTTGCCGCCGAGACCAGCAACCTGGCGCGTGGCCAGATCATGCAGCAAGCCGGCATGGCGATGTTGGCCCAGGCCAACCAGTTGCCCAGCGGCCTGATGTCGCTGTTGCGCTGACCGCGCGCTATCCGTGAGCGCCGTCCTGGCGCCACCGACCTGAATCCAGGCACAGATTGGCCGGTGCGCCGTTGAGCCAGACCTGCCCCTGATCCAGTCGCCCGGCGGTCGCCGGGTCGATGTCGAAGCTTGTTCCCAATGCGCGCGCGAGCTCGGCCTGCTCGATCGGCAGCTCCCAGCTCAGGAATACCTGGCTGGAGTCCGGCTCGGCGGGAAAGTCGCTTTTGGCAAATCCCGTGCCATGGCGACCAATCACCGCGTGCGGCTGGGCCGTATCGAAAATCACCACCCGGCCCCTGTCCAGGGGAATGCGCTGACCTGTGGCGGGGAAATGCAGGTCCTGCCCCCTGTCCTCGCTCAGGAACAGGTTGCAAAAGGCTGAGCCGCCATACTGGGCGGCATCATGGTGGTAGTTCGCGCCGAGGCAGGCCATCAAGGCCAGCTCGGAGGTGTCGAGCATCCCGTGCAGCCTGAGCGAGTCCATCCAGTCGCGCATCGCCTGCAGGCATCGCCGGTAGTCCGGCCAGCGCGCACGTGACCTGGCCAGCGACAAGGGCTCGACGTCGCCGGCTTCCAGGCCCAGGCGCAAGGTCTCCCGCCGCCAATCGGCGCTCAGCCGGGCTGGCGGCGCGGGCAGCTCCAGCGAGCCAGTCAGCACGACCTCGCTGACGCTTCGGCTCCGGATGGCGTCACCACTCCAGAAATAGGCAAGCAACTGGTCTCGCACGCGATCCGGACTCACATCTCGTAATCCGCGCCATGGCCCTGCATGGCCTTCATGATCAGGTCGCGGCTGAGCCGGTCGCTGAGGAACTCGGCGAACTTGAGCACGAACAGCCGCAGGTAGGCGCCGCGCTTGAACGCCACGCGCGCGACGTTCTGGCCGAACAGATGGCCGGCTGGCCGCGCCACCAGGTCGGGGCTGCGCTCGTCGCCCTGCATGGCCATCTCGGCGACTATCCCTACCCCCATGCCGAGCTTGACATAGGTCTTGATCACGTCGGAGTCGATCGCGTCGAGCACGATGTTGGGGCTCAGGTGACGCTGCGCGAAGGCCTGGTCGATCCGCGTGCGGCCGGTGAAGGTCGGGTGGTAGGTGATCAGCGGTTGCTTGGCCAGGTCCTCCAGGCTGATGCGCTCCTTCTCCAGCAGCGGGTGGCCAAAGGGCAGCACCAGCACATGCTGCCAGTCGTAACAGGGCAGGGTGACCAGGTCCTCGTACTGGCCCAGCGACTCGGTCGCGATGCCGATCTCGGCGGTCTCGTCGAGCAGCATGCGCGCGACCTGATCGGGCGAGCCCTGGTGCAGGCTGATGCCGACCTTGGGGTAGGCGATGCGCAGCTTGGCCACCGGCCCGGGCAGCACGTAGCGGGCCTGGGTGTGGGTGGTGGCGATGCTCAGGTTGCCGCTGTCCTGCGCCGAAAACTGCTCGCCGATGCGCTTGAGGTTGTTGACCTCGCGCAGGATGATGTCGATGCTCTTGAGCACATGCTGGCCGGGTTCGGTCACCCGTTTGATGCGCTTGCCGTGGCGCGAGAAGATCTCGATGCCCAGCTCGTCCTCGAGTTCGATGATCGCCTTCGAGACCCCCGGCTGCGAGGTGTGCAGGGCCTTGGCTGCCTCGGTCAGGTTGAGGTTGCGGCGCACGGCCTCCTGGACGAAGCGGAACTGGTGCAGGTTCATGCGGCCGCCAGGTGGGGGCTGGTGGACAGGATGGCGGGGTCAGGATCGAGCGCGAGCTCGGCCAGCAGCGCGGTCAGGCGCGGCTGCTCGCCGGCGGTGGGCAGTTGCAGGAACGCCACCGCCGGGTGGGCCTGGCGCAGCTGATCCATCAGCACGGGCAGGTCCTCGCGCGCGTGCTTGCCCATGCCGAAGAAGAGCGGCAGCACCCGCACCTCGGTCGCCCCGGCGGCGATCGCCTGCGCGGCGGCCTCGGGCAGTTCTGGGTGGCAGAGCTCAAGGTAGGCGCAGGCGACATGCACGCCCGGGGCTTGGGCGCGCACGGCGCTGGCGACGGCCTCGACCGGAGCGCGCCAGAGCGGGTCGCGCGAGCCGTGGGCGAAGATGAGGATGGCGAGCATGGGACTCCTGGTGTCTGTTGAGTGGCGGCGCGGTGCCAAGGGGCGAGGTTTGTCGTGGCTCAGTGCCGCAGCACCAGCCAGCCGAAGGCGCCCAGCGAGACGAGCGAGTAGAGCAGCGAGGGCGCGGCGGCCACGAGCCAGGGGGCCCAGGCGCGCAGGTTGCCGATATAGCCGAACACGTTGCTGAGCAGGAAGAAGCTGATCCCCAGCATCACGCCCAGGAAGACATAGCCCGCCACGCCGCCGGAGCGGAAATGCAGGTAGGCGAAGGGCAGCGCGAGCACCACCATCACCAGACAGCTGAGCGGATAGAACAGCTTGCGCCAGAACTCGATCTCGTAGCGCTGTGCGTTCTGCCCGTTGGCTTCGAGATGGCGCACATAGCGGAACAGGTCGAGTGTCGCCATCCGCTCGGGCTTGAGCAGCGCGACCGAGACCATCTCGGCGCTGAGCCCGGTCTGCCAGGACCACTGCGGCAGAAATTCGCGCTGGACATGGGCCTGGCCGGCGCGGGTGTCGAAGACCCGGCGCTGGACCTGCTCAAGCTGCCATTGGCCATCGGATGTGACATGGCCCTGGTCGGCGCTCACGGTGCCGCGCAGCTTGCCGTCGTCGCCGAACTCGAAGATGCGCACGGCCTGCAGCCGGCCGTTGGCCGCGAGCGCGCCCACGTTGACCGCATACTGGCTGTCGTCCGAGTGTTCCTTGAGCCAGGCGCCGGAGCGGCCCAGGCTGGTGCTGCCCTGGTAATGGGCCTTGAGCAGTTGGGCGGACTTGCCGGCCAGCGGCGCGACATAGTCGCCAATCGCGAAGGTCAGCAGCACGAAGCCGGCTCCCAGCGCCAGCAGGGTGCGCAATGCGCGCCCGGGTCCGAGGCCGCTGCTGCGCAGGATGGTGAACTCCGAGCTCTGCGCCAGCCGCACCAGCACGAAGACGGTACCGATCAGCACCGCGATTGGCAGCAGCTCGTAGATCCGGGTCGGCAACTGTAGCGCGACATAGGCCAGGGCCTGCGGCAAGGCATAGATGCGCGCGGGATTCAGCGGCGAGGCGCGTCCCAGCGCAGGCAGCTCATCGACCAGGTCGAAAAAGGAGAACAGCGCCAGGAAGGCCAGCAGCACGAACAGGACGGCGACCAGGATCTCGCCGTAGATCAGGCGGCGCAGCGTCCTCATGCCGGCACCTCCAGGGCGGCGGCGCGGCGCTGCGGCCACAGCCGCCAGTTGTAGTGGCGCTTGGCCAGCCAGGCCAGCGTGGCGGCCAGCACGCCGCAGTGCACGGTCACCATGTAGGCCAGCCAGTTGAACTTGCCGGCCGCGATCCAGCCAGCGCCGAGGTTGACGAGGTTGTAGTAGAGCACGAAGCTGAAAAGCAGAAAGATCAGGTTGCCGCTGCGCCCGGCGCGCGGGTTGGAGACCGAGACGGCGACCGCGATCAACACGAAATTGAAGGCCGTGATCGCCATGCCGATGCGCCAGGACAGCTCGCCCATGGCTGCACGGGTGGGGTGGCGCAGCAGTTCCAGGGTCGGCTGGGCCTTGAGTTTTTCAGCCTGGCCGCGAGCGCTCCCCATGCCGCCGATGCGGATGCCGTAGCTCTCGAACTCGCTGACCCGGATGGCGCCGTCGGCTTGTTCGGGCGGCGGCAGTTCGAGGCGCTGTCCGCGGTCCAGCATCAGGTACTGGTCTGGTCCCATCCACTCGATCCGGCCCGCCTGCGCCGAAGTGATCGTCTCGCGTCCGTCGGGGCCGGTGTCGGCGATGAAGACATTGCGTCCTTCCTTGCCGCCCGAAGTGTCGCGGTCGATGAAGAAAACGCGCCGCCCGCCCGAGGACTCCATGAACTGGCCGGGGCTCACGCGTTCGAGGTCGCCGCGCTGCTCGTAGCGGATGCGCAGCAGCTCGGTCTGCTCGTTGGCCCAGGGCCAGGCGAAGGCGACCAGCAGCGCGACGGCCGCCAGCACCGGCCAGGCGAAGCGCAGCACGGGCGGCAGGAAGCCAGCCAGTCCGCGCCCGGCCGCGAACCAGATGAACATCTCGCTGTCGGCGTACATGCGCGACAGCGTCGAGACGATGGCGACGAACAGCGCGATCGTCAGCACGATCGGCATCTGCGCCATCACGGTGTAGGTCAGCACCAGCAGGATTTCCTGCGGGTTGACGCTGCCCTTGCTGGCCAGACCCAAGGTGCGGATCAGCAGCATGGTCAGCACGATGGTGAACAGCACCAGCAGGTTGGCACCAAAGCTGCGCGCGAGCTCTCGCCTGATAGAGGAATGGAATAACATCAGCAGGATTTTTACTAGAGCCCGCATTATGAACTTCGAACTCAAGTCCGTGAGCCTGGCCCAGGCGGCCGAATGGGAAGTCGACGCGCTGCTGGTGCTGTGCGCCGACGAGGTGCTGGCCGCCAGCCGTCACGCGCAAGACCCGGTCAGTGTCTGGGTGCAGTCCGCCATCGCGGCCAAGGACCTGGAAGAGGGTACAGGCAAGTTGCTGCAAGCCTATGGCCTGCCGGGCGTGACGGCGCGCCGGCTGGTGTTTGCGCGTGCCGGCGACGGCTCGGCGGCCCAGTCGCGCAAGGCCATGCTGGCCGCGATGGCATCGCTCAAGGGCGCCAAGGTCAAGAGCCTGGGCGTCTACGCCGGCTCGCTGGGGGTGGCTTCGGTCAACGCGCTGGTGCAGGCGGTGGCCGAGGGCAGCTATGCCTACACGGCCACCAAGAGCGTGCCGCAGCCGCGCCTCATCCGCCGCGTCGACCTGGGCGTGACCGATGCGGGGGTGGTGCGCTCCGGTTTCGAGCTGGGCTGCGCGACGGTGCGCGGCACCGAGCTGGCCAAGGAATGGGCCAACCGGCCGGCCAACCACGCCACGCCCAAGCTGCTGGCCGAGGCGGCTCAGCAACTGGCGAAGAAGCCGCACCTGAGCTGCGAGGTGCTGGGCCCGTCCGAGGTCGAGAAGCTGGGCATGGGGGCCTTCCTGGCGGTGGCCCAGGGCTCGGACCAGCCGCTGCGCTTCATCGTGCTGAAATACCAGGGCGCGTCGAAGTCGGTGGCGCCGGTGGTGCTGGTGGGCAAGGGCATCACCTTCGATACCGGTGGCATCTCGATCAAGCCGGCGGCCGAGATGGACGAGATGAAGTTCGACATGGGCGGCGCGGCCAGCGTGCTGGGCACCTTCGCCGCGCTGGCCGAGTGCAGGCCAGCGCTCAACGTGGTCGGCCTGATCCCGTCCTGCGAGAACATGCCCAGCGGTCGCGCGGTCAAGCCCGGCGATGTGGTCACCAGCATGAGCGGCCAGACCATCGAGGTGCTCAACACGGATGCCGAAGGCCGGCTGATCCTGTGCGATGCGCTGACCTACGCCCAGCGCTTCGAGCCGCGCGCGCTGGTCGACATCGCGACGCTGACGGGCGCTTGCGTGATCGCGCTCGGTGGCGTGCGCGCCGGCCTGTTCTCGAACCAGGACGAGCTCGCGCAGCAACTGCAGGAGGCCGGCAACGCCGCGCTCGATCTGTGCTGGCGCCTGCCGCTGGATGACGACTACGCCGAGGGCCTCAAGTCGAACTTCGCCGACATGGGCAACGTCGGCGGGCGCCAGGCCGGCGTGGTGACGGCGGCCAAGTTCCTGCAGAAGTTCGTCCAGCCCGAGCAGGCCTGGGCGCATCTGGACATCGCGGGCGTGGCCTGGAAAAGCGGTGCGGCCAAGGGGGCGACCGGCCGCCCGGTCGGCCTGCTGCTGCAGTACCTGGTCGACGAGGCCGCGCGCATCGCGGCCGAGCTGCCGGCCCGGGTGGAAACCACCGCCAAGCCGGTGAAGGCGGTCAAGGCCAAGGCTGGCAGGGCAGCCAAGGCGCCCAAGGCAGCCAAGAAGGGCTGATGGTGTCGGCACAGCCCGAAGTGGCCTTCCACTTCAACGTGCCCGACCCGCTGCGCTACCTGTGCCGCCTGTTGCGCAAGGTGCGGCAAGCCGGCATGAGCGCGCTGGTCTGCGTACCGCCCGAGCTCGCGCGCGAGCTCGACCTGGCGCTCTGGACCTTCGCGCCCGAGGAGTTCATTGCGCACGCGCTCTGGGACAGCGGGAGTCTGGCGCAGGCGCATTCACCGATCCTGATCGCGGACCGGGCCGTCGATTGGCCGGGCGCGCAGGTGCTGGTCAACGCCCTGTCCCTGAGCGAATTGCCACCGGCTTACGAGGGCTACCGCAAGGTGGTCGAGATCGTCGGATTGGATGAGTCCTGCCGCGAGGCGGCGCGCCGGCGCTGGCGCGCCTATACCGCGAAAGGCCACAGCCTCAAGCGCCACGACGCGGCGGCACCGGCCTCTGCCTCGGCTTAAAGGTAGTCCGGATTCGTTGCCGCTGTGCTGGCCACAGCCGGCGCTGGTAGCGAGGCGATCAGGCAGTCGGTGCTCAGGATCAGGCTCGCGATCGACGCCGCGTTCTGCAGCGCGAGCCTGGTGACCTTGGCCGGGTCAACCACGCCCATCTGCAGCAGGTCGCCATATTCGCGCGTGGCGGCGTTGTAGCCCTGTGCGACATCCTCGGCCGCCTCGACCCGGTTGAGCACGACCGAGGGCTCGTCGCCCGCGTTGTCCACGATGCGTCGCAGCGGCTCCTCGAGCGCGCGCGCGACCAGCCGGATGCCAGAAGTCTGATCCAGCGTCTTGCCCTCCAGCGACTGCAGCACCCGGCGTGCGCGCAGCAGGGCGACGCCGCCGCCCGGGACTATGCCTTCCTCGACCGCCGCCCGGGTGGCGTGCAGCGCGTCCTCGACCCGGATCTTGCGTTCCTTGAGCTCGGTCTCGGTGGCGGCGCCAACCTTGATCAGCGCCACGCCGCCGGCGAGCTTGGCGGCCCGCTCTGCCAGTTGCTCGCGCTCGTAGTCGCTGCTGGCGCTCTCGCGCTCGCGGCGGATCTGCGCGATGCGCTCCTGTATGGCTGGCGGCTCGCCGCCACCGCCGATCAGCGTGCTGCTGTCCTTGCCGATTTCGATGCGCCTGGCGCGGCCGAGGTCGTCCAGCCCGACCTTGGCCAGCGGCAGCCCGACTTCCTCGCTGACGAGCTTGCCGCCGGTCAGTACCGCGATGTCCTGCAACATCGCCCGGCGCCGATCGCCAAAGCCCGGCGCCCTGACCGCGCAGGCCTTGAGCGAGCCGCGCAGGCTGTTGATGACCAGCGCGGCGAGCGTGTCGTTGTCCACTTCTTCCGCGATCACCAGCAGGGGCCGGCCGGCCTGCACGACTTGCTCCAGCAGCGGCAGCAGATCCTTCAGCGACGACAGCTTGCCGTCGCACAGCAGGATGGCGGCGTCCTCGTGCAGCGCGGATTGGCGCTCCGCGTTGTTGATGAAGTAGGGCGAGAGCCAGCCGCGGTCGAACTGCAGGCCCTCGACCACCTCGAGCACGCTCTCGAGGCCGGAGCCGTCCTCGATCGAGATCGCGCCCTCGCGACCGACCCGGTCGATCGCGCCGGCGAGCAACTCACCGATCGACGGGTCGTTGTTGGCCGAGATGGCGGCGACATGGGCGATTTCCTGCGAGGTCGCGCAGGGCCTGGCCATGGCTTTCAGCTCGGCGACCACGGCGGCGATGGCCTGTTCCATGCCGCGCTTGAGCTCCATCGGGTTCATGCCGCCGGCGAGGTAGCGCAGGCCCTCGTGGATCATGCTGTGCGCGAGCACGGTGGCGGTGGTGGTGCCGTCTCCGGCCATCTCGGAGGTGCGCGAGGCGACCTCGCGCAGCAGCTGCGCGCCCATGTTCTCGAACCGGTCTTCGAGCTCGATCGACCTGGCGACCAGCACGCCCGAGTTGACGACCTGCGGCGGGCCGAAGTCGCGCTCGAGGATGACGGTGCGCCCGCGCGGGCCCAGCGTGACCTTGACGGCCTCGGCCAGCGCGTCAACGCCGCGCCGGATCCTGTCGCGCGCGTTGTCGTGAAAGATGATCTGCTTGGCTGTCATCGACGCTCCCTGCTATTGAGCGTCTATCTTGGCGCCGACTGGCGCGATGCGTCAAGCCTGGTGCCAGCGACCAGCAATTCTCAATTTGGACTCAGGGAGGGGCAGGCGGGGGCTGCGGCCCCTCGGTCAGGCACAGGATCATGAACTCGATCATGGCCGACCAACTGGGGAAGTGGCAGTAGGTGGTCAGTGCGCG
>NZ_JAQTZS010000014.1 GCF_028687635.1 Malikia sp.
CGGGCATGAAGGACTCCAAGGTGATCGTGGCGATCAACAAGGACGCCGAGGCACCGATCTTCTCGGTGGCCGACTACGGGCTGGAGGCCGACCTGTTCACGGCCGTGCCGGAGCTGGTCAAGGCGCTGTAAGCCGCAGCGCGGTCTCGATCACCGCCAGCGCCTGCTGCATGGCGCCTGGCTGGTCGCAGACCACCACGCTGCGCCGCGGCATGCCGCGCAGCCAGGTCAGCTGGCGCTTGGCGAGCTGGCGTGTCGCGAAGATGCCGCGCTCGCGCAGTTCGGCCAGCTCCGACGCGGCCAGTTCCTGGCGCCCCGCGCGTTCGGCGCCGTCCAGCGCCTCCCAGGCCTGGCGGTAGCCGACGCAGCGCATGGCCGGCAGATCAGGCGACAGGTCGCCGCGCGCGCGCAGGGCCTGCATCTCTGCCATGAAACCCTGCGCCAGCATCGCGTCGAAGCGCTCGGCGATGCGGCCATGCAGCCAGGCCCGCTCGACCGGCTCCAGCGAGAACAGCAGCCCGGGCTGGCCGTCGACCTGCAGCGGGCGGTTCGCCTCGGCCGCCTTGTCGCGCGTGTGGAAGGACGAGATCGGCCGGCCGCTGGCGCGCCAGACCTCGAGCGCGCGCCCGATGCGCTGGCTGTCGTTGGGCGACAGTCTGGTCGCCGTGACCGGATCGACTTCGGCCAGCTGCGCGTGCAGCGCGGGCCAGCCCAGTTGTCCGGCTTGCGCCTCGATCTCGGCGCGCAGTTCGGGCTGGGCCGCCGGCATTTCGTCGAGTCCCTCGAACAGCGCCTTGAAATAGAGCATGGTGCCTCCGACCAGCAGCGGCAGGCGACCGCGCGCGCGGATTTCGCCGAGCAACTGGTGGGCATCGCGCACGAACTCGGCCGCGCTGTAGGCCTGCAGCGGGTCGCGGATGTTGATCAGGTGGTGCGGCGCCGAGGCCAGCTCCTGCTGGCTGGGCTTGGCGGTGCCGATGTCCATGCCGCGAAACACCAGCGCCGAGTCGACACTGATGATCTCGACCGGCAGGCGCTGGGCCAGCGCGAGCGCCAGCGCGGTCTTGCCCGAGGCGGTCGGGCCGGCGATCGCCAGCCAGGCGGGCCTGGCATCTGGTGGGGTGTCAGGGGTGCGGGTCATGTCGGGTCGCTTGGGGTCGGATCAGCTGTGACGTTTCAGTGGTGCACGCACCTCGCCGTAGCGCTGCACGGCGGTCCAGGCGTTGAGCGCGACCAGCACGGCCCAGAACAGCACCCCCCAGCCCAGCGCCTGGCGCGGCGTGACCCAGTCGTGACTGATCAACCAGCCCAGCGTCTGGCCGTTGCCGAAGGCCAGCACCATGGCCAGGCAGCCGCTCCAGGCCGAAGCGGCCCCCGCCGCCTGCGGGAAGGGCGCGACCGAGCCGGTCTGGGCGCAGGGCTGGTGGATGCCATGCGCCATGATGTAGAAGCCAAACGGCAGCGCCACCGCCCAGGTCGATGCGAGCTCCAGCCAGGTGCCCAGCGCCAGCCCCAGGCCGCCCGTCAGGCTCAAGGCGGCGGCGACCGCGATGGTGCGGCGCAGCCCCAGCCGCGTCAGCAGCCGGCGGCAGACGAAGGTGCCGGTGATGTAGAGCAGCGACATCGAGAACATCACCAGACCGAAGGCCGACTGGCTCAGGCCGAAGTCGCCGACCAGCACGAAGGACGACAGCGACAGGAAGGCGAACAGGCCGCCGAAGGAGAAGCCCGAGATCATCGCCTGGCACCAGAAGGTGGGGTGGCGCAGGATCACGCCCCAGTTGGTCAGCAGGCGGGCCGGTTGCAGCGCCTCGCGGTCGGGTTGCTCCAGTGTCTCCTGCAGGCGCCACAGCAGCATCGTCAGCACGACGGCGCCAAACAGCGCGACGCCAGCCAGTGCCGCGCGCCAGCCCAGGTGCTGTGCCAGCCAGCCGCCCAGCGGTCCGCTGAAACAGGCGATCAGCCCGAGACCGCCGAGCGCCTTGGACATCACGCGCGCGGCGTCCGCCGGCTGATACAGGTCGCGGATCACGGCGCGGGCGCCCATCATCGAGGCGCCCATGGCCAGGCCCTGCAGGCAGCGCCAGCCGATCAGCGCGTCCATCGAGCCCACCTGCGTCGCGCCGACCGAAGCCAGCGTGAACAGGCTCATGCCGATGATCAGCACCGGGCGGCGACCGAAGCGGTCGGACAGCGGCCCCCAGACCAGCTGCGACAGGCCAAAGCCCAGCAGCAAGGCGGTCAGGGTCAGCTGGGCCTGCGCCATGCTGCCGTTCAGCTGGCGCGTCAGGTCGGGCAGCGAGGGCAGGTAGAGGTCGGTCGCGATCGGCTGCAGCCCCATCAGCAGGGACAGCAGCAGCACGACGAGGGTGGGCGACATGCGCCGGGAGGCTTGGGGGGTCATTTTTCAGCGTCCGCGCAGGAACAGCGCATCGAGTTCGCGCAGGGCGAGCTGGCGCCAGGTCGGGCGGCCGTGGTTGCATTGGTCGCTGCGCTCGGTCGACTCCATCTGGCGCAGCAGGGCGTTCATCTCCTCCAGCGTGAGGCGACGGCTGGCGCGCACCGCGCCATGGCAGGCCATGGTCGCGAGCAGCTCGTTGCGCGCGCGCTGCACCACGGTCGAGGCGTCGTACTGTGCCAGTTCGGCCAGCACGCCGCGCGCGAGCTCGATGATGTCACCCTGCGCCAGCGCGGCGGGCACCGCGCGCACCGCCAGCGTCCGCGGCGAGAAGGGCGAGATCTCCAGCCCCAGCCGGTGCAGCGCTTCGGCGCCGGTCTCGGCGCTGGCGATCTCGGCCGGCGTGGCCGCGAAGGTGGCCGGGATCAGCAGCGGCTGGCTCTGCAGCCCGGCGCCGTCACTGGCGTCGAACTGCTGCTTGAGCCGTTCATAGACGATGCGCTCGTGCGCCGCGTGCATGTCGACCAGCACCAGGCCCTGGGCGTTTTCCGCCAGGAGGTAGATGCCATGCAGCTGGGCGATCGCGCGGCCCAGCGGCCAGTGGCCGGCGTCTGGCGGCTGCGCTGCGTCGGCGCTTGATGCTGGGGTGGCGCTTTCCTGTGCGGGCTTCCAGGCCGTCGGTGGCCGATCGGCCGCCGCGTCTCCGGCTTGTCCGCCTTGTGGTGCTGGAGTCGAGTCCAGAGCGTGCCCAGGCTGCCAGAGCAGTGACAGGTCCTCGACCTTGTGGCCGACCGGCTCGGGCCGGCTCCAGGGGGCATTCCAGTTCTTGCCTGCGGCTGGCGGCGGGTGCTGGATGCCAAGTCCGAGCTGAACCCTAGGCATGGCCAGCGCGGGCGTGGCTGCCGGCGACTCAGCGACGCCGGTGCGGCTCTCCGCTGGAGGGTTCCCGGTCGTCAGGTCATGGCCGGCCTGGCCAGCAGGCTTGTCCGCCGCCGTCGAGCGCGGCGCGGCCAGCGCGTTCTCGATCGCGTGGCGCACCGCCTGATGCACCTCGCGCCCGTCGCGAAAGCGCACCTCGATCTTGGTCGGGTGCACGTTGACGTCGACCCGGGTCGGATCGATCTCGATGAACAGCGCGTAGGCTGGCTGGCGCTGCCCGTGCAGCAAGTCCTCGTAGGCGCTGCGCGCCGCGTGCGCGATCACCTTGTCGCGCACGAAGCGGCCGTTGACATAGGCGAACTGGCGGTCGGCGCGCGCGCGGGCGGCGTCCGGCAACCCGGCGCGGCCCCAGGCCCGGATGCCCTGGCTCCGCCAGTCCAGCGCCAGACTCTGCTCGATGAAGTCCTGGCCCAGCACGTCGCCCAGCCGCTGCGTCAGCGCGGCCTGGGCATCATCCTGGTGGCAGGCGCGCCACTGCTCGACCAGCTTGCCCTCGTGCCAGACCGCGAAGCCCACATCGGGCCGGGCCAGCGCATGGCGGCGCACCGCTTCCAGGCAATGCGCGAGTTCGGTCGCGTCGGTCTTGAGGAACTTGCGCCGCGCCGGCGTGGTGTAGAACAGTTCGCGCACCTCGATCGTCGTGCCGTGGGTGCGCGCCGCCGGCGACAGCTCGCCGGTGCGCCCGTGCAGCATCCAGGCGTGGCCGTCCTCGCTGCCGGCCTCGCGCGACAGCAGGCTGACGTCGGCGATCGAGTGGATCGCCGCCAGCGCCTCGCCGCGAAAGCCCATGGTGTGGACCGATTCGAGCTCCGCCAGGTTGCCGATCTTGCTGGTCGCGTGGCGCTTGAGCGCGGAGCCCAGCTCCTCGCGCGGGATGCCGCTGCCGTCGTCCTCGACCGAGATCAGCCGCACGCCACCGGCCAGCAGCCGCAGCGTGATCTGGCGCGCGCCGGCGTCGAGCGCGTTGTCGATCAGCTCGCGCACCACCGAGGCCGGGCGCTCGACCACCTCGCCGGCGGCGATCTGGCTGATCAGCTCGTCGGGCAGTTCGCGGATCGGGCGGCGCGGTGGCGCGGCGGCGGCAGGGGGGGCAGAAGCGGCAGAAAAGGCTGTGTCTGGCGGGGGGCGGGCGCTGTGGCTGGAATTCACCCCTGGATTGTAGGTGGGCGGCCGCTTCGCTGCCGCCAGCCCGCTTGGAACGGATAATCACGTACCATGGACATCATTCCCTTTCTGATCGATTTCATCCTCCACGTCGACAAGCATCTGCAGGCCTTCGTCGCCAGTTATGGCGCCTGGGTCTATGCCCTGCTGTTCCTGGTCATCTTCGTCGAGACCGGCCTGGTCGTCATGCCCTTCCTGCCAGGCGACTCGCTGCTGTTCATCGTTGGCGCGCTGGCCGGCGCCGGCCTGATCAGCCTGCCGCTGGCGATGGGCCTGCTCGCGCTCGCGGCCATACTCGGCGACCAGCTCAACTACACCATAGGACGCTATTTCGGCCCCAAGGTGTTCCAGTGGGAGGACTCGCGCTTCTTCAACAAGAAGGCCTTCAACCAGGCCCATGCCTTCTACGAGCGCTATGGCGGCATCACCATCGTGCTGGCGCGCTTCATGCCCTTCATCCGTACCTTCGCGCCCTTCGTCGCCGGGGTGGCCGCGATGTCGCGCCCCAAGTTCAGCGCCTACAACGTCGGCGGCGGCCTGCTCTGGGTCTGCGGCCTGACGCTGGCGGGCTACTGGTTCGGCAACATGCCCTGGGTGCAGGCCAACCTGAGCAAGATCATCTGGGCGCTGATCCTGGTGCCGGGGCTGATCGCGCTGTTCGGTGCCTGGCGCGCCAGCCGCCAGCCCGCCTGACCGGCGCATCCACCTTTCACGGGAACGGGTCGGTTCAGGATTTTTCGTCTGTATCTGGCCTGGGGCTAGCGCAGCGGCCCCGATTCCGGTAAGTTATGGCCATCCGATGATCATTTTTGCCTTATCAACCAAGGGGGACGAACATGACAAAGCACCATAGCCCGGCCGACCAGCAGGAGCCGCACGCGCGCAAGGTCGAGAACGACCACAACAAGATGGGCGAGCAGGATGCCACCCAGCTCAACCAGGGCCACCGCACGCCCGAAAGCCGCAGCGACCGCGAGTCGAACGTGGGCGGCAGCAACCAGACGCAATCGCGCCGCCACCCGTCCGGCGGCGGCCACTGATCCAGCCTGTTCAGACGCCAGGGGGCGTGAAACCGAAAGGGGCTGCCGCAGGCAGCCCTCTTCGTTTCTGGCTAGAACCCGCCGAGGTTCTCGATCGCGTCCACCACCATGCCGGTGCCGATGATCAGCAGCAGGATATCGTTGTCCACCCGCACATACTCGTAGCCGGCGGGCGGGCGGCCGAGCTGGCGTCGCAGCTCGACCGGCAGCGGATAGCGCACCAGATCGCGCGGCAGTTGCTGGCCCAGCGCCCATTTCCTGGCCTGGCCGGGCGGCAGGCAGCCGTTGTTCTTCTTGGCCAGGCCGGGCGGACAGCGGCCGGCCCTGACCCGGGGCTCGAAGTAGTCGCGCACCGACTCCCGGTGCCGCTCGCCGAACCGCGCGCCGCTGGCGCCTGGATGGCGCGCGCGGCCATCTTGAGCGTCCTCGCGTCGAGCGTTGCGCCCCCGGTCCTGGTCCGCGCCGTAGCCGGCGGGATCGTGCTCGCGCATCTGTTCTCGCATCTGTTCGCGCTTGTGCCCCTGGCCACCGGCCCAGTCGGGCTTTTCAGCCCAGCTTGAGAGGGTGACGGCACTGGCGCACAGTGCCATGGCGGCGATCTTGGTAAAACTCATGATCTTCCTTCCTAAATAATCAGGCAGGATCATTAGGCCGCAATTGCCGTCCCCGTTCAAGGCCGGAGCGGGTCCTGGCTTCAGTCCCGTCCCAGGGCCTGCAGCACCCGCTTGAAGGCGGCGATGTCGGCCTCGGCCATGCCGTCGAGCTTGTCCTTCATGTAGTGGTTGGCGGAGCCGGCGATCGCGGCCTGGCGCTCACGCCCCGCCGCGCTGAGCTCCCGCAGTCCGTCGGCGCGCAGGCACAGCAGCCCTTGCTGCATCAGTCCAGCCAGTCCGTCCGCGACCTCGTCTTGCTCCAGGTAGGTCGAATGCGCCAGCTCGGCGGTGCTGCAGGGACCTTGCCGCAAGCGGGTGAGCAGGCGCGACATCGGCATCGTCAGACCCAGTGCCTGGCGGTGCGATTCGAAGTCCAGCGAGAGCTGCTGGCTGGCGTAGACCAGCTGGCGCAGCAGCTCGGAGTCGGTCAGGTTCGGGCCGATCGCCGCCTCGGACGAGGCCGCCGCCTCGGCCAGCGCGGGGTGTTCCTGCGCGACCCCGTAGCGGCCCTGCGTGAACAGCAGCGGCGCGCCTTCATGGCGCGCGTAGCGCTCGACATGGCCGACCAGGATCAGGTGGTCGCCGCCTTCGTGGACCTGTTCGAGGCGGCACTCCAGATGGGCGATCGCGCCGCTCAACAGCGGCGCGCCATGCCGGCCAGCCTGCCAGGGCGCGCGCTCGAAGCGCTCGGGGTGCGAGGACCCGAACAGCTGGGACAGCTCGACCTGATCGTCCGCCAGCACGCTGACCGCGTAGTGGCCCGCCCGCAGGAAGTCCGCCGCGCTGCTCGATTCGCGCCGGATCGACCACAACACCAGCGGCGGCGCGAGCGAGACGGCGGCGAAGGAGTTGACGGCCATGCCGACCAGCCGCTCGCCGTTGCGCGCGGTCACGACCGTCACGCCAGTCGGGAACTGGCCCAGGCAGCGCCGCAGCGCGCGCCCGTCGGCTGCCGGGTCGCCGGCCTCGATCAAGCTGCGCGCCGCAGCGTCATGCACCGCTGCATCGCGTGACAAATTTGCGCTGGCCTGGCTCATGGGGTGGTCTCGGTGTCGGGGTGAAGGGGGGGACGGAATCATAGCGGCTGATCCTTGTCCTCCGCAGGCAATGGGCTGCTTGGCTCGGCGCCATACCGCCCCGACTATACTGACGCCCCATGCCTGCCATCGACCGAATCCCACTCGTCAGCGACGAACTCGAACGCCTCGCCGCCGTGGCGCGCTGAACGCCGCACTCCAGCATGGACCTTGCGCAGCAGATCGCCTCGACCGGCCAGAGCCATCGCGTGCTGCGGCGCATGGGCTGGGCCTTCGCTGCCCTGATGCTGCAGTTGCTGCTCGGCACGCTGGGCTTCCTGTACTTCGGCGCCGCGGGCACCGATCCGTTCGACGCCTTCTACATGACGGCGATCACGATCACGACCGTGGGCTACGGCGAGGTGGTCGATCTCGCGCACAGCGATGCCGGCCGGCTGTTCGCCGCCTTCGTGTCCTTCGCGGGCTTTGGCACGCTGACCTTCATCTTCTCCAGCCTGACCGTTTTCTTCCTCGAAACCGACCTCAACGAAGCGCTGCGCCGACGCCGAATGGAAAAAGCCATACTCAAGCTCAAGGATCACTACATCTTGTGCGGCTTCGGCCGTGTCGGGCGCAACGTCGCGACCGAGCTGATCGCCTCGGACCACCGCTTCGTCGCGATCGAGCCCAGCGCCGACGAGCTCGGGCGCTTCCTTGAGCTCCAGCCCGGGCTGCTCTACATCCAGGGCGACGCCTCCAACGACGACTTCCTGCTGCGCGCCGACATCGCCGATGCCCGGGGCGTGTTTGCCGTCACGGGCAACGACAGCCTCAACCTGATGATCTGCCTGACCGCGCGCCAGCTCAACCCGGCCGTGCGCATCGTCGCGCGCTGCCACGAGATGCGCAACGCCGGTGCCGATGTGGTGGTGTCGCCCGACTTCACCGGCGGCATGCGGATCGCCTCCTCGATGATCCGGCCCCATGTGGTGTCCTTTCTCGACGAGATGCTGCGCTCGGAGCTCAACACGCGCATCGAGGAGGTCAGCGTGCCCGAGGGTCACGCACCGGCTCGACTGAGCGAACTGGGCCGGCGCAGCGCGGACTACGTGCTGCTGGGCGTGCGTGTCGGCGGACGGCTCGAACTCAATCCAGGCGACGATTTCCAGCTCGGGCCCGGCCAGGTCCTGCTGATCATGGGCAATGCCGGCGGGCGTCAGGAGCTCGAGCGCAGGCTGGCCCCGCGCTCCTGATCCGCATGAGTCGCCCGCTCGTCGCTTCCAGGCCGGTCATCTGGCTGATCGGCTTCTTTGCCTTCGTCAACGTCTACTCGATGCAGTCGGTGTTGCCGCTGCTGATGGCCGAATTCGATGCCACGCCGGTGCAGGCGGGCTTGACGGTGGGGGCCACCATCCTGGCGGTGGCGCTGCTGTCGCCCTTCATGGGCATGCTGTCGGACGCCTGGGGGCGCAAGGGCATCATCTGCGGCTCGCTGTTCGCCATGGCGCTGCCGACGGCGCTGATTCCGCTGGCCGACAGCCTGCCGCAGATCATCGGGCTTCGGTTCCTGCAAGGGCTCGCGGTGCCCGGCATCGTGGTGGTGGTGCTGGCTTACGTCGGCGAGGAATTCCAGGCCTCGGGCGGTGTGGCGCGCATGATCAGCACCTATGTCGCGGGCAGCGTCATGGGCGGCTTCTCGGGCCGTTTCATCGCCGGCTACGCCGCGCACTGGTTTGGCTGGCAGGGCGCCTTCGTGGCCCTGGCATCGCTGAACCTGGTGGGGGCGCTGCTGGTGCTGTGGCGGCTGCCCCGGTCGCGCCACTTCGTGCCCAGCCGCGACCTGCGCAGCGCGCTGGCCGTGCTGCGCAGCCATTTGAGCAACCCCCGCCTGCTGGCGGCCTGCGCGGTGGGTTTTTGCGTGCTGTTCTCGCTGGTGGGCAGCTTCACCTATGTGAACCTCTATCTGGCCGGCGCTCCATTCAGGCTTTCGCCCGCCGGTCTGGCCAATGTCTTCACGGTCTATCTGCTGGGCGTGCTGGTGACGCCGGTCGCGGGGCGGCTGATGCAGCGCCACGGCTTCCTGCGCGTCCTGCTGATTGCGCTGCTGCTGTCTGCTGCCGGCCTGTTGCTGACGCTGCTGCCCTGGCTGCCGGCGATCATCCTCGGCCTGGCCATATGTTCCTCGGCCATCTTCGTCTGCCAGGCCTCCACCATCAGTTTCATCGCGAGCCAGGTGAGCCAGGGCCGCTCGCTGGCGACCGGGCTCTACAACATGAGTTACTACGCCGGCGGGGCGGTGGGCGCCCTGGTGGCCGGCCTGGCCTATGAAGGCCGGGGCTGGATCGGCGTGGTGTCGGTCATGCTGCTGGTGCAGGCCCTGGCCGCCCTGTGGGCCGCGCTCGGCTGGCGCCAGGCCCAGGCGGCCCGGCCCTGATCCGTGCTCAGGGCCGCTGCTTGAGCTCGGCCAGCGCGGCCGCGAAGTCGAATCCCCGCACGGCCTGGGCCACCTGTTCGTAGCGCTCCCCCAGCGCCGCGCGGATCTGGCCGGCCTGTGCCTCGAACAAGGACAGGCAATCGGTGTCGCAGGCTTCCAGCAGGGCCAGCAGCCGGGCGCGCAACGGTGGCCATTGCGCGGCATCCAGCGTCTCGGCATTCCCGGCCTGCTCCGGTCTGGGCAGGCAGGCCGAAATCGCTGCGTTCAGCTGCGTGAGCTGCTGCACGGCTGGTTGCAGCAACCGCTCCAGCGCGGCGGCGGGCCGGCGTTCCCGTAGCGCCTGTTCCAGGCGCTGCGCTGCCTCGCGCAGCGGCAAGGCGCCGATCTGGGCCGAGACCCCCTTGAGCGTATGGGCCACGCGCTCGGCCTCGCTCCAGTCCGACGCCGCGATGGCCCGCGCCAGCCGGTCCGGCGCGGCGGCCTGATCCGCGACGAACTTGGCCAGCAGGCTGCGGTAGAGCGGCCAGCGCCCGGCGGCCTGGCTCAGCCCGAGCCGGGCATCGAGCCCGTCGACCCGTGCGAGCGCCGTCCAGCCTTCCTTGTCCTTGTCCTTGTCCTTGTCCTTGTCCTTGTCCTTGTCCTTGTCCTTGTCCTTGTCCTTGTCCTGCGCCGGCTGGCGCGTGGCCTCGGCGCTGCGTGCCGCCGCGCTGGCGGCACGCCCGGGCGCGGGCTTGACCCAGCGCCGCAGCTTGGCCAGCAGTTCCTCCGGCGCGATGGGCTTGGCGATATGGTCGTTCATGCCGGCCTCCAGGCAGCGCTGGCGGTCGCTGGCCATCGCGTTGGCCGTCATCGCCAGGATCGGCAGGCCCTGCAAGCCGGGCAGCCGGCGGATCTCGCGCGTCGCGCTCAGCCCGTCCATCACCGGCATCTGCATGTCCATCAGCACGACGTCGTAATCCTGACGCTGGACCTGGCGCAAGGCGACCGCGCCGTTCCCGGCCAGATCCACCCGCAGTCCGAGCGCTTCGAGGAACTCGGTCGCTACCTCCTGGTTGAGCTCGTTGTCCTCCACCAGCAAGGCGCGCGCGCCCTGCAGTTCGGTGGTGGGCGACAAGGCTTGCAGGCCCGTCGGCTCCTGGTCGTGCGCGACCCGGGGCTTGAGTCCGCGCCGTTCGCTCCTGACCCCTGGCCGCCTCGGGCTGGCATGGTCCAACTCCAGGCAGGCGGTGAACCAGAAGGTCGATCCGATGCCGGGACGGCTGTCCACGCCGATCCGGCCTCCCATCAATTCGGTCAGCCGCTTCGAGATCGACAGGCCCAGCCCGGAGCCACCGTACTTGCGGGTGATCGAGCTGTCGGCCTGCTGGAAGGTCTGGAACAGCAGGTCCTGCTGCTGCTGCGACAGTCCGATGCCGGTGTCGCGCACGGCAAGATGCAGCACCACCTCCCCGCGATGGTGCTCCTGCACCGAGACGCTGATCGCGATCTCGCCGCGCTCGGTGAACTTGACGGCATTGCTGACCAGGTTGATCAGCACCTGCTCCAGCCGCAGCGGATCGCCCACCAGGTCCATTGGCACGTCGTCGGCGACCTCGATGATGAGTTCCAGTCCCTTGCTTTCGGCTTTTTCCGCAATGACCGACGCCACGTCGTCGAGCACCTTCTCCAGCCCGAACGCGACCCGTTCCAGCGCCACCTTGCCGGCTTCGAGCTTGCTGATGTCGAGGATGTCGTTGATCACGCCCAGCAGATGCTGGCTCGACGACTGGATCTTCTGCAGGTAGCCGCGCACCCTGGGGGGCGGATCGGCCCTGAGCGCCAGCAGCGTCATGCCCATGACGGCATTCATCGGCGTGCGGATCTCGTGCGACATGTTGGCCAGGAAGGCGCTCTTGGCTTCGCTGGCGGACTCGGCGGCGAAGCGGCGCACCCGTTCGCGCAGGCGCTCGACGCCGAACGCCACGTTGCGAGCCAGTTCCAGCAGCAGTGTGACCTCTTCGGGCGAGAAGGCGTCGGCCTCGCGGGCGTAGAGCATCATGGCGCCGAAAGTACCGACTTCCGGCAGGATCATGGGCAGCGCGATGCTGGACTGGTAACCGTGCCGGATCGCCATCTCACGCCAAGGCGCCATTTGGGGATTGTCCAGGTAGTTCTGGTTGACCTGCGGCAGGCCGCTGCGGATGGCCTCGCCGGTCGGGCCTCGGCCCCAGGGCGAAGCGGCGTCCCAGCTGATCTGGATATCCGCCAGGTAGCCGTCGTTCGCGCCCCAGGACACCAGCGGCCGCACGGTCTTGCCGGCGTCCGGCTCGGCACTGCCGATCCAGGCCATGCGGTAGCCGCCGGACTCGACGACGACGCGGCAGATTTCGGTCAGCAGTTCGGTGTCGGAGTCGGATCTGGCCATGGCGAAGTTGCAGTCGCTCAGCAGGCGCAGGGCGCGCTGCACTTTCTGCTCGGACTGCTCGGCCTCGATATTGCGCGTGATGTCGCGCGCCACCCCGAACAGGCCGATGATCTCGCCGTCCTGGTTGCGGATCGGGTATTTCCGGTTGTCGACCCAGCCGGCTTGGCCGTCCTTGGTGAGGATGCGCTGGACCTCGTGCGCGACAGGCAGGCCGGCGAAGACCTGCTTTTCGAGGCGGTAGTAGCTGTTGGCCAGCGTCTCAGGGAACACGTCGTAGTCGGTCTGCCCGAGCAGGTCGGTCCAGTGCGCGGCCGGACTGCAGATCGTCACCAGCGTCTGGCTGGCGCCGGTGAAGACATGGTTGCGGTCCTTGAAGTAGATGAAGTCGTCGGTGTTCTCCATCATGGCCTGGAAATTGGCCGTCAGCGACGCATCGTCCAGCGTGCGCGGCAGGCTCTTGGCGTCCTGCAGCCGCAGCTCCAGCATGATCCCGCTGTCGCGTGCCGGGGATCTGGCGTAGCTCGCCCTGACGCAGCGGACCCGCCCGCCCGCCTGGCGCAGGCGCAGGCTGAGCACTCCGGACGATCGGCCGCCATCGGCCGAGAACAGCACTGCGGCCAGGTCGCTGTCGTCCGGGTGGATCAGGCCCGGCAACGAGATGCGCCCACTCACGAAATCATCAGTTCCGTAGCCCAGCAGCGGCAAGATGCCTGGGCAGGCTGACAGCACCGACCAGTTCGCGCGCCGCAGCAGGCAGATCTTGACTTCGTTCATAAGATTTTATTTTCACCATCTTCATGGTGGCCGGCTCATTGCGTTCGATCCTGCCTGCTGGCATCGTCGTCGTCAATGAAAACGCTAACGCTGCGGTCTGATCCGGTCCCAGTAGCGCGCGACGGCGGGAGGCAGCCAGGCCCGGTAGTAGGCGGCGGTCTGCTGCTGAAGCGCTGGGTCGTCCATCAGCGCATCGACGCGGCGGATGAAGGCTTCTCCCTCGGGGGAACGCGAGCAGGCCAGGTACGCCGGCAACAGCAGGGGCTGGCCGGCCACCGGCAGGAAGGTAAAAAGGTGGGGGCCGATGTCGAGCTGGCGCACGTAATATTCAAATTCGACCGCATAGCCCAGGTAGCCGTCGAAGTCAGCCCGGTTCGTCGCCATGGCCTTGAGGCTGCTGGTGAGCGTTCTCTGCTGATGCTGCCGTACCACCGCGCGGTCATGGGCCGTCAGTGCCTGGTCGATGGCCGCGCCGTAGCTGCGTTGCACTTGCGCGGCGATGCGAAAGCGCCCCGAGCCGAGCAGCGCGTCGAGCCTGAGCTGGCCGGACTTGTCCAGGAAGGGCTGGAGGAAGTCGAGCTTCGCTTGCGTGGTGATCATCCCGTTGGGCAGCATCTGCAGGTAGGGCCGGCTGTAGACAAACAGCGCCTCGCGCTCCGGCGTCTTGAGGAAGGCCGGCGAGCAGATGTTGGGGCGGGTCTTCATCTCGTCCATCGCGCGCTGGGTCGTGGCGGTGACGTGGTGGTAGCGGTAATCCGGCAACCGGCCCTCGACCAGGGCCAGCCAGCGATCGACGTAGCCCTGATCCTGGTCCGGCCCCTCCACGATGGTGATCGGTGTGAAGCTGCTGCGCATCCAGATGATGCTCTTCGACTCGATCTGCGACTGGCTGGCGCCCGCCGCGAGCAGCAGGGGCAGGGCGATCAGGGGATGCCAGCGTCTCATCGGTTTTTCTTCGGAGCGACCAGGGTGGAATAGCGAATTGAACCTGAGAGCCATCCTAGCAGAGCCGGGTCTGGCAGGGCAGGTCCCAATCCCGCGTCGGCCGTGCTGGAGTGGCGGTATCAGTTAAGCTTCATGTGCAGGGAGGGCCATTTTGCCGGGATCGAAAATCATGGACTTACAAACGCTGTCCAGGCGCATCCTGCGCCGGATCCTGTTGGGCTGCCTGGGCTTGACGCTGGTGCTTGGGCTGGCTCACGCCGGCTGGGAGTACAGCAAGACCATGGGCCGGGTGTCGAGCGAGTTCGAACGGCTCAGCCACTCCTTTGCTCCCGGCCTGGTCGATGCGCTCTGGTACTACCAGGAGGAGCTGGTCCAGACGATGGTGCAGGGCATCGCTGAAAACCCGGTGGTTGGCAGCGTGCGGGTCGAGGATGCCGCCGGCCAGGTGGTCAGCCAGCGTGCCCGGGCTCATGCCAGCATGTCAGACCAGTCATTGTGGGGGCTGCCCGTGGTCTCGGTCGATCTGGGCCGTGATGGCGGCGACGGCTGGCAGAAGCTCGGGCGACTGGTGATCGTTCCCGACGCCGGCCTGCTGCGGGCGCAGATCCGGGACAGCCTCCTGGCCAGCTTGCTGATGGCCGCGCTGTTCACGCTGGCGATCTGGTTGATGGTGCGCCGCATCGTCACCCGCACCGTGGCCGTCCCGCTGGCGCGGCTCACCGGCGAGATCGAGGCCGCCGGCGGCAGTCCCGGGGCGCAGCCGCTGTCCTACCCCTTCCGCGACGACATCGGCGTGCTGGTCGATGCGCTCAACGGCATGCGCGCCCGACTGGTCGCGGCCAACCGCGAGCTGGAGGCCCGGGTCGAGGAGCGCACCCGCCACCTGGCCGAAACCACGGGCCGCCTGCGCGAGAGCGAAAACCGGCTCAACACCATACTCGACAGCGTCGAGGCGTTCATCTACATCAAGGATGGCGACTACCGCTACCGCTACGCCAATCAGCAGACCTGCAAGCTGCTCGGCCGGCCCCTGTCCGAGGTGGTCGGCCACGACGACAGCGAATTCTTCGATCCTGGCACGCAGGCCGCCATCCGCGACAACGACCGCCGCGTGATCGAGCATGGCGAACGGGTCGAAGCCGAGGAGGTGCGGCGGCTCGCCGATGGCGGCCAGGCAGTCAACCTGTCGGTCAAGATTCCCTTGCGCGACGAGTCCGGCCGCATCTACGCGCTGTGCGCCATCTCCACCGACATCACCGAGCGCAAGGCCGCGCAGGAAGCGCTGGCGCAGTATGGTGCCGAGCTGGAGCGCACCGTGGCCGAGCGCACCCAGGCACTCAGCGCGGCGCTCGACGCCGCCGAGCAGGCCTCCAGGGCCAAGGCGGAGTTCCTGGCCAACATGTCGCACGAGATCCGCACGCCGATGAACGCGGTCATGGGCATGACGCTGCTGGCGCTCAGGGCCGATCCGCCGCCCAAGGTGCATGACTACCTGCAGAAGATCCAGTCGTCGAGTCGCCACCTGCTCGGCGTCATCAACGATATCCTGGACTTCAGCAAGATCGAGGCGCACAAGCTCAGCCTGGAGCATGTGGAGTTCGAGCTCGAAAGCGTGCTCGGCGAGCTGGCCAACGTCTGCGCGGAGAAAGCCTTCGGCAAGGGGCTGGAATTCGTCATCGACATCGCGCAGGATATTCCCAAGGCGCTGGTGGGCGATGCACTGCGGCTCGGTCAGGTGCTGATCAACCTCGCGAACAACGCGATCAAGTTCACCGAGCGCGGCGAGGTGTCGATCCAGGTCACCCTGCAGCAGCGCCGCAGCGATGGCGTCCTGCTGCGCTTTGCCGTCCACGACACCGGCATCGGCCTGTCGGAGCCGCAGCGCCAGGGCCTGTTCCAGAGTTTCCAGCAGGCCGACAGCTCCATCACGCGCAAGTTCGGCGGCACCGGGCTGGGGCTGGCGATCTCCAAGCGGCTGGTCGAGCTGATGGGGGGCGAGATCGGCGTCGAGAGCGTTGCCGGCGCGGGTTCCACCTTCTGGTTCACGGCGCACCTGGAGCTGGGAGCCGGGCAGGTGCGGCCTGGCCCGATGCTGCCCGATCTGAGCGGGCTGAAGGCGCTGGTGGTCGATGACAACGAGCATGCCCGCCAGGTGCTGGTCGAGATGTTGCGCAGCATGGGGTTCGACGCGCTGCCGGTGGCCGGAGGCCAATCCGCGCTGGCCGAGCTGGAGCAGGCAGACCGCGCCAGCATGCCTTTTGGTCTCGTGCTGCTCGACTGGCGGATGCCCGGCATGGATGGCATCGAGTTCGCCGCTGCCTTGCGCCGCCTGCCGCTGGCGCAGCCCCCGCTGCTGCTGATGGCGACCGCCTACGACCGCGACGAAGCCCGCCCGCTGGCGGCGGCGGTCGGTATCCGCGAGGTGCTCGCCAAACCCGTGACGCCTTCGGCCTTGCTCGATGCGGTGACGCGGCAGTTCGTCGGGGCGGTGGCCGTCTTGCATCGGCCTGAGCGCAATGAGGCGCGACTCCTGGTCAAGGCCGAGGTCTTGCTCGGCGCGCGCGCCTTGCTGGTGGAGGACAACGAGGTCAACCAGGAGGTGGCGACCGAGTTCCTGCAGGCGCTGGGCCTGCAGGTGGAACTGGCCGGCAACGGCGCTGCGGCGCTGCGCATGGTGCAGCAGGGTGACTATGACGTCGTGCTGATGGACATGCAGATGCCGGTGATGGACGGGTTGAGCGCGACGCGCGAGATCCGCCAGCTGCCTGGCTTGCAGGAGCTGCCGATCCTGGCGATGACGGCCAACGCGATGGCGGGTGACCGCCAGCGCTGCCTCGACGCCGGCATGAACGACCATATCGCCAAGCCGATCGACCCGCGGGATCTGACCGACAAGCTGCTGCGCTGGGTCAGGCCCGACCCTGCGCGTGCCGGACGGGCCAGCGCCGGCGCCCAAGCCATGGTCGTTGCGCCCGTCCGCGCGGACCAGGCCTGGTTGCAGGCGCTGGGTGGCGTCGAAGGGCTCGATACCCGGCTTGGCCTGGGTCAGGCCGGCGGGCGCGAGCCGCTCTACGGCCGGCTGCTGGCCAAGTTCCTCGCGGACCAGGCCGATGTGCCGGACCGGCTGGCGCAGGCCATCGCGGCATCCGACTGGAGCGAGGCCGAGCGCGTGGCCCATACGCTCAAGGGGGTCTCGGCCCAGATCGGTGCCACGGCACTGCGCGACGCTGCCGCCAGCCTGGAGCAGCTGATTCAGCAGCGCGCCTCACCTGCCGAACTCGAACTTCTGCTGGCGCAGGTCGCACAGCTGTTGCCCCCCTTGCTGCAGGCACTGGCCGCCGCGCTGCCACAGGACAAGGCTGATGCCCCAGCCGCCGCTTTCGACCCACGGCAATGGCAGGCGTTGCGCGAGCGCCTGATCGGTTTGCTACAGGAGGACGATACCGAAGCCGTCGCGCTGTTCGATGCCAATACGGCCCTGGCCAGGCAGGGGCTCGGGCCTCGCTTTGACCTGGTGGCTCAGGCCTTGGGCCAGTTCGACTTTGGTGTCGCGCTGGAGGTGATTACGCAAGCCTGACATGGTTCGGAGTGTGCAGTAACACTCGTCATTTCAGCTATATTCGATCCATGAATTTAGTGAAGTCAAAACAACGTGTCGCAGACCACGGTGAGGTATTCACGCCTGCGTGGATGATCGAAGTGATGCTCGACCTCGTGAAGGAGGAGACAGAGCGTATCGACTCTCGCTTCCTTGAGCCAGCGTGCGGGAGCGGCAACTTCATCGCACAAATCCTACGGCGCAAGCTCGCTGCTGTGGAACTCAAATATGGCAAGTCTGACTTCGAGCGGCGGCATTACGCACTGCTCGCGTTGATGTGCATCTACGGCATCGAACTGCTGCCGGACAACATCGCAGAGTGCCGCGCCAATGCGCTGGAAATATTTGCCGAGTACATCAAGCTCAATGAGACAGACGACCTGTATCGGGCTGCATCGCATGTGCTGTCGCAGAACGTCGTGAACGGGGATGCGCTGACCATGCGCGCGCAAGACGGCCAGCCTATCACCTTTGCCGAATGGGGTTACCTGGGAAAGGGTAAGTACCAGCGGCGCGATTTCCGCTTCGACACTTTGACCGGATCGTCGGCTTTCAGCGCTGAGGACTCGCTCTTTGCCCATCTGGGCAAGCACGAAATCTTCACGCCGACAAAAACCTATCCGCCCATGAGCGTGAGCGAACTGGCTGCCGCTGCGCGCGGAGACAGCCCGGTGGAGGGCGCATGACCCAAGCCAGTTTTTCGCTACGTGGTCGCAACCCGGATGTGCTGACCTGCATCGCCAACCTGTCTAACGATGAGGTGTTCACGCCGCCCGAGCTGGCCAACCGCATGCTGGACATGCTGGCGCAGGCCTGGGCTGCCGACCATGATGGCGCCAACCTGTGGGCGGACAAAACCGTCAGGTTTCTTGACCCGTTCACTAAATCGGGTGTATTTCTGCGCGAGATCACCAGCCGCCTTGTCGACGGGCTGGCACAGGAGGTTCCGGATCTGCGGGAACGCGTGA
This sequence comes from Malikia sp., assembly GCF_028687635.1. Taxonomy (GTDB): domain Bacteria; phylum Pseudomonadota; class Gammaproteobacteria; order Burkholderiales; family Burkholderiaceae_C; genus Malikia. The sequence goes on from NZ_JAQTZS010000014.1 coordinate 18,333, forward strand.
ACCACATTCTTGCCAAGCAGGTTTTCGGCATCGGGATCACGCGATTGACCAGTCTGCTGGCTCGGCGCAGCGTGTATTGCTCCAAGCATGCCAATGGTGCGCATTCAGTTGCCAAAGGATTCAGCAGCGAGGCTGGAAACATCTGGTTCGAGCGGACAGAACACACCTGGGCCAATGACAAATGCGCGTATTGCGGAGCAAGCCAATCGAGCTATGACCGTGGACAGAGGCTGGAAACCCACGCTTACGCATTCATTCACACTGACAGCATCAAGACTCGGATGGCCGAGTTGTTTGGAAACGATATGCAGTTCGACGTTATCATCGGAAATCCACCGTATCAACTCGGTTCGGATGGTGGCACACGAGATGTGCCGATTTACCAGCACTTCGTTGAGCAAGCGAAGAAACTCGAACCACGTTTTCTGACTATGATCATTCCGTCGCGGTGGATGGCTGCGGGTCTTGGTCTGAACGAATTTCGCCAAGCAATGCTCGGGGATCGGCATATGCGTGCACTCATCGACTATCCAGCAGCAAGCGAAGTGTTCCCTGGTGTCGAAGTCAAGGCCGGCGTTTGCTATTTCCTGTGGGACGCGGCCCACAACGACGACTGCACAGTGACGACCATACGGGGAGAGGATGTTGTTGGCCCGACAAAACGCAATCTTGGCGAGTACGACGTGTTTGTGCGGGACTCACGTGCCATGTCAATTCTCCGAAAAGTACGTAAGCACGGCGAACCGTCCATCAAATCGATTCTTGCTCGCGACAAGGAGTTTGGCTGGACATCCAACTTCGACGGTTTTCATGAGGTGAATAGCGCAGGCGATTTGCCGCTTTATTACATTCGGACGATGAAACGCAGCGTGGGCTACATTGCTCGCGAGGCGGTTACAAAGAGTACACATCTCATTGATACGTGGAAGGTTCTCGTTCCCAAAGCCTACAACGGCGGCGACGGTGTGCCCCATCAGGTTTTGGGTAGACCACTTATTTCCCCATCGCCGTCGGTTTGTACGCAGTCATTCCTCTTTTTCTATGTCGGTTCGGAGAAGGAGGCGGATAGTCTTCAGTCGTATTACACGACTCGATTCTTCCGTTTCCTGACCTCGTTGCGGAAGATTACTCAGGATGCGACACACTCTGCTTACACATGGGTTCCTATCCAGCAGTGGGATCGCTCATGGACAGATGATGCCCTTTACGAGAAGTACAGCATCACGAAGCAGGAGCAGGCTTACATTGAGTCTCAAGTCAGGGCAATGATTCTTGAGAGTGGCGCTGATGAGTAGGCCCATTGAGGACATCCTCACCCCCAAGCCCGATGCCCGCCCACGCATCTACGCCTACGCGATTGCCGATTCAGCGCACAAAGACCTGCTCAAGGTGGGCCAGACGATCCGGGACGTGAAGCGGCGGGTGGCCGAACAGCTCAAGACCGCCGCCATCCAGAACTTCACCATCGAATTGGAAGAACTGGGAGAGCGAGAAGACGGTTCCATCTTTTCCGACCACGAGGTGCGCGCGGCTCTGGTCAAAAAGGGCTTCGAGAACACCCAGCTGGAGTGGATGCGCTGCACGGTGGCCGACGTGAGAACCGTGCTCGCCGAGCTGCGCACCGGCCAGAAGTTCAGTGGCACGCACCACGAAAGCTTCGGCATGCGCGACGAGCAGGCCGAGGCAGTGAACAAGACGTTTGACTACTACCAGTCGATCTGGGCCGAAAACCCCGACGCCGCGCCGCGCTTCCTGTGGAATGCCAAAATGCGCTTTGGCAAGACTTTCACCAGCTACCAGTTGGCAAAAAAGCTCAACACCAAGCGCGTGCTGGTGTTGACCTTCAAGCCGGCTGTCGAGGACGCATGGCAGACCGACTTGGAAAGCCATGTTGATTTCGACGGCTGGCAATACCTCTCGCGCTCATCGGGCAGCGACCCGACGCAGATCGACCGCAACAAGCCGGTGGTGTATTTCGGGTCATTTCAAGATTTGTTGGGGCGTGATGCTGCGGGTAATATCAAGGCTCGCAACGAGTGGCTGCACACGGTGAACTGGGATCTGGTGGTTTTTGACGAATACCACTTTGGTGCCTGGCGCGACACGGCCAAGGAACTGTTCGAGGGCGAGGACGATGCGGTTGCAAAGAAGGAGGCCAAGCTGGAATACGCCGGTGAACTGGAGGGCGTCAACGAAGACCTGATTGTGTTGTCCGAGCGGGAAGACGAGTTCCTGCCCATCACGACCCGGGCCTATTTGTACCTGTCGGGTACACCTTTCAAGGCGTTGGCCACTGGCGAGTTCATCGAGGAACAAATCTTCAACTGGACCTACACCGATGAGCAGCATGCCAAGGAGGCATTTGCTGCCGAGCATCCTGGCAAGAGAAATCCCTACGGTGCCTTGCCACAGATGCGCCTGCTAACCTACCAGATGCCCGACGAGTTGTTGGCGGTGGCCAGCGGTGGGGAATTCGACGAGTTCGACCTCAACGGGTTTTTCGAGGCAACGGGCACTGGCGCGAGCGCGCAGTTCAAGCACAAAAGCGATGTGCAGAAGTGGTTGGACATCATTCGAGGCGGGCATGCAGCTCACTCGATCGAGTTCCTGAAAGCTGGCACACGGCCGCCATTTCCGTATTCGGATGTGCGCCTGCTGCCCTACCTGCAGCATTCGCTCTGGTTCCTGCCCAATGTGGCAGCCTGCCATGCGATGGCGAATCTACTTGCTGAAAAGCACAATACTTTCTGGTGCGACTACAAGGTCATTGTGGCAGCAGGGTCGTCGGCGGGTATTGGCCTGGAGGCCTTGCCGCCAGTGCGCAAGGCCATCGGCAGCGGGTTCGAGACTAAGACCATCACGCTGTCGTGCGGCAAGCTCACCACGGGCGTGACGGTGCCGCAATGGTCATCCATCCTGATGCTACGTAATCTTAAGTCGCCCGAGACCTACTTTCAGGCGGCATTTCGTGTCCAGTCGCCGTGGTCCATCAAGAACCCCAACGGTGACAACCCGAACGAGGAGGAGATCCTCAAGCCGGTATGCTTTGTGTTCGACTTCGCGCCGACGCGCGCCTTGCGTCAGCTTTCCGAATACGGCATCGGCCTGTCGCCCAACGAGTCCAACCCCGAGAACGCGGTGAAGGATCTTGTGGCCTTCCTGCCGGTGCTGGCCTACGACGGCGCGAACATGACGCAGATCGACGCGGGCGGCATTCTGGACATCGCGATGGCCGGCACCTCGGCGACGCTCCTGGCCCGCAAGTGGGAGAGCGCGCTGCTGGTCAACGTGGACAACGGCACGCTGCGGCGCATCCTCGACAGCCCTGAGGCGATGGCGGCGATGGAGCGCATCGAAGGCTGGCGCTCGCTGGGCGACAACATCATCGAGACCATCATCAACAAGAGCGAGAAGGTCAAGGACCTCAAGAACAAGGCCAAGGACAAGGAACCGTCGAAGCGGGAAAAGAAGGAGCTGACTGACGCGGAGAGGGAATACAAGTCCAAGCGCAAGCTGGTGCAGGAGAAGCTGATCAAGTTTGCGACGCGCATCCCGGCGTTCATGTACCTGACCGACTTTCGCGAGAATACGTTGCAGGACGTCATCACCAGGCTGGAGCCGGAGTTGTTCCTTACAGCGACCGGGTTGACGGTGCAGGACTTCCACCTACTGGTGCGGCTCAAGGTGTTCAACACCGAGCAGATGAACCAGGCGGTGTTTGCGTTTCGGCGTTACGAAGACGCATCACTGCGCTACACCGGTATCGACAGCCACGTTGGCCTCACACACCATGGGCTTTACGACACAGTAGTGGCGCGGGATTGAAAGCCACTGCGTGTTGGATCCAACGGCTGCAATGGTGTGATCGCAGTCTGTAAGTTCACGCCAGCAGGTACCAACGGAAGTACCAACAAACTGTTGGTATGTCGTGCGATGGGATGATACGGCGTGAGACAACAAAAAAGCCGCTGTCCCAGGGGAATCAGCGGCTTATGCGATGTCTTGAGATGGTGTGATGCACCAAGATGGAGCGGGCGATGGGGATCGAACCCACGTCTTGAGCTTGGGAAGCTCAGGTCCTACCATTGAACGACGCCCGCGATGCGTCCTAGTTTACTGCAGAAATCGCCTCACCTGAGGATGTCGCCGATGCAGAGGTACTTGATCTCGACATAGTCGTCCATGCCAAAATGCGAGCCCTCGCGCCCCAGGCCGGACTGCTTGACGCCGCCGAAGGGTACATGCTCGGTCGCCAGGATGCCGACGTTGACGCCGACCATGCCGTATTCGAGCGCCTCGCCGACGCGGTAGATGCGGCCGATGTCGCGGCTGTAGAAGTAGCTGGCCAGGCCGAACTCGGTGGCATTGGCGGCATCGATAGCTTCCTGTTCGGTCTGGAAGCGGAACACCGGCGCGAAGGGGCCGAAGGTTTCCTCGCGCGCGCACAGCATCTCGGGCGTGGCGTCCGCCACCACGGTGGGCTCGAAGAACTGGCCGCTACCCAGGTCGTGCAGGCGCTTGCCGCCGACCAGCAGTCGCGCACCCCTGGCGAGCGCGTCATCGACATGGCGCTGCACCTTCTGCAAGGCGGCTTCCTCGATCAGCGGCCCCTGGTTGACACCTTCGTCAAAGCCGTTGCCGACCTTGGCCGTGGCGACCTTGGCGGCGAACTTCCGCACGAACTCCTCGTAGACGCCATCCTGCACATAGAGCCGGTTGCTGCAGACGCAGGTCTGGCCGGCGTTGCGGAACTTGCTGGCGAAGGCGCCCTCGACGGCGGAGTCGATGTCGGCGTCATCGAACACGATGAAGGGCGCGTTGCCGCCGAGCTCGAGCGAGAGCTTCTTGATGGTCGGCGCGCATTGCGCCATCAGGATGCGGCCGACCTCGGTCGAGCCGGTGAAGCTCAGGTGGCGCACGGTATCGCTGGCGCAAAGCACCTTGCCGATAGCGATCGAGTTCTCGGCATCGGCGGTCACCACGTTGAATACGCCGGCCGGGATGCCGGCACGATGCGCGAGTTCGGCCGCCGCGAGCGCAGTCAGCGGCGTCAGTTCGGCCGGCTTGATCACGACCGGGCAGCCGGCGGCCAGCGCCGGCGCGACCTTGCGTGTGATCATCGCGAGCGGGAAGTTCCAGGGCGTGATCGCGGCGCAGACGCCGATCGGCTGCTTGAGCACCAGCAGACGGCGGTTGTTGTCGAATTGGGGCAGGGTTTCGCCGTTGACGCGCTTGGCCTCCTCGGCGTACCACTCGACGAAGCTGGCGCCGTAGGCGACCTCGCCGCGCGTCTCGGCCAGCGGCTTGCCCTGTTCGGCGGTCATCAGCGTGGCCAGGTCCTCCTGGTGCGCCAGCAGCAAGTCGTACCAGCGGCGCAGGATCTGGCTGCGCTCCTTGGCGGTCTTGTTTTTCCAGGCGGGCCAGGCCGCAGCAGCGGCGGTGATCGCGGCTTGCGCCTCGGCCGGCCCCAGATTGGCGACATCGGCCAGCTTGAGGCCGGTGGCCGGGTCATGCACGTCAAAGCGCGAACTGCCCGCGACCCACTGGCCATCGATGAAGGCGCCGGTCTTGAGCAGGGTGGGGTCTTGCAGTCGGTCGAGCGGATGGTTCATCAGGTTGCGCGGGAAACCTCGGCCTTCAGGCCGGGGAGGCAGAGCGCGTCGTGGATCCGCACGACCCTCTCCCGCATCCTTTCTCGTGATGCTCTGTTGTTGAGAATAGCCATAGCCGTCAGCGCGTTGCAGCACTTGGCAGTAGCGGTGTGAGATACCCTGCACCACCTCGGTGCCGGTCTGGATGTTGAAGCTACCCGTGGCACGGACCGCCACCCGGCCCCGATGCACGCCGGCCTTCTTGCCTTGCGGGACGTCAGCGCGTACCAGATCGCCCGTCTGGAACCCCTTGACCTTCTTGATGCGCGTCAGGTAGCCGCGCGGGAAGCCAAACTTGTCCAGCCGCGTGCGCTGGTAGCTGCCGCGCCCCGTGCACTTGACGACCAGCGTGGGCCGCTGCCAGCCGGTGACGGCGTTGACCTCGCCCACACAGACTGCATCCAGCGCGTGGGTCTTGGGGATCTCTAGCTGGTGCCGGTTGAACTTCGTGCACCCGCCGGTGGTGAGCTCGACCGGAAGCCCTGTGGCCTTCAAGGCGTTGGCCAGTGCCCTGCGGGTGGCGTTGACGGCGGCCGCATCTTTCAGGGGGCGCTTGGCCTGGGCCAATATCCGCGCCAGGCGGGCCGGGTCGTGCGTGAGGAAGTCCTCGATGAGCCGAGCATCCTTGGCCTGGTTGCACGGCCCGCAGGCCAGCGTCAGGTTGCTCACACGGTTCGAGCCGCCCCGAGCTTTGGGGTGGATGTGCTCGACCTGCAGCGGGACCTGCGTCGCATCGCAGTAGGCGCACTTGCGGCCCCACTTCTCGAGCAGGTATTCCTTCACTTCAAAGCCCTGCAGCTCCCCTTGCTGGTATGCCACCCCCGAGATCTCGGGGTTCTGCATGGCCTGCATATCGAAGCGCACCAGCTCGCTCGAGATCGCGGTGACCGGCGCCCAGCGCTGCAGGCGCTTGACCCAGGCCATCGTGGTGTCCACGCGGTGCTGCAGGGAGGGCGCCACCCAGCCTTTCGGCTTGCGCCGGTTCAGGAATCGGGGCGCCCTGTAGCGCAGGTTGCCGCGCCGACGGCGACGCATGGCGCGGCGAGCGGTCAACGCCTCCGAAATCTGCCGCCCCCGATGTACCAGCTCCAGCAGGTTGAGCACGGCGGCCGCGCGCTGGATCTCGCCTATGGACTCGACGACCGTCTCCGTCTCGCGCACCAGTGCCAGTCCTGTGGCTTTGCTGCCAGGGTCGAGCTTGACACGCAGCGTCTGCAGGGCGCAGGTCGCCACCTCGCGGTCGACCAGGCGGATGACGAAGGGCACCAAGCGGTGCACGCGCGCCCGTCCCCGCTCTAGCAGCAAGCGAGCTCGCTTTTCCGTGCAGGGCATCAAAGGCTTCCCGCGCTTGTCCAATACCAGAACTGACACATAAATCCTTTCGCCCTTACGGGCCTGGTAACAGCTACCTCGCGGTAGCGCTCTCCTCGACCATGTTGTGCAGCAGGTGGCGCTTTCGCGCCGGCAGCCGCCCGTTTTGTGCTTACCCGAAGCGTGTCTGCAGCGGCTACTTCCAGGGCCTGGCGCTGAGGCAGCACGCCAGGGTGGGTCTACGGTCTTCTACACAACGCAAGCACCTTGCGGTGCTCGGTCTGGTCAATCTCAGACCAGCAAGGCGTTAACCCTGCAAGCTTCGGCCTTTAGGCCGGGGTGATTGACGGGTTTCAAGCTTACACCGACCAGCTCGATCCATGCTCGGGTACCACGGCGTGCCAGCGCAGTTCGCGCTCGATGCGCTGGCGCAGCGCGTCCGACGCCTCCAGGTCGCCGTGCACGACAAAGGCACGCTGCGGTGTGCCCGGCATCGCGCGCAGCCAGGTCATGAGCTGGCGCGCGTCGGCGTGCGCCGATGCCGACTGCAGCTGCACCACCTCGGCGCGCACCGGCAGGTCCTGGCCGTGGATGCGCACCGTCTGCGATCCGTTGGCCAGTGCCGCGCCGCGCGTGCCGGGGGTCTGGTAGCCGGTCAGCGCCACCATGTTGCGGTGGTCGCCCAGGTATTGCACCAGATGGTGCAGCACGCGCCCGCCAGTCGCCATGCCGCTGGCCGCCAGCACGACCTTGGGGCCGTGCACCGTGGCGATGGCCTTGGACTCGTCGGGCGTGCGCACCATGATGGCCGCGTGCGCCATCTCGCGCACCTGGCCCGCATCGAGCCGGTGCTCGCCGGGGTGATGGACAAAGACCTCGGTGCTGTGGATGGCCATCGGGCTGTCGAGGTAGACCGGCAGGCCGCGCGGCAGCCGGTGCTGCTGCTTGAGCAGCGCGATCGCATGCAGCAGCGCCTGCGCGCGCCCGACCGCGAACACTGGCACCACGGCGGTGCCGCCTCGGGCGGCGACGCGCGCCAGCACCGGGGCCAGTTCGTCGATCAGGTTCTGCTGCGGGTGCTCGCGGTCGCCGTAGGTCGATTCGATGATCACTGCGTCGGCACCGGGCGGGGCTTCGGGCGGCAGCATCAGCAGGTCGTCCGAGCGCCCCAGGTCGCCCGAGAACAGCAGGCGCTTGCCGCCGACCTCCAGCAGCAGACTGGCCGCACCGATGATGTGCCCGGCCGGCTGCAGCCTGGCCTGCCAGCCGGGCAGCGGCTCGAAGGCATGAAACGGTGGCACGGCTTGCAGCCGGTCCAGGCAGGCCTTGGCATCCTGCACGGTGTAGAGCGGCAGCGCCGGGTGGTGCTTGGAAAAGCCGTGCCGGTTGGCGAACGCCGCGTCTTCCTCCTGGATATGGCCCGAGTCGGGCAGCAGGATGGCGCACAGGTCGCGCGTGCCGGGCGTGCACCAGGCCTTGCCCTGGAAGCCCTCGCGCACCAGCAAGGGCAGGTAGCCGCTGTGGTCGAGGTGGGCATGGGTGAGCACCACCGCGTCGATCTGCCCGGGTGCCACTGGCGGCGGCGTCCAGTTGCGCAGCCGCAGCTGCTTGTAGCCCTGGAACAGTCCGCAGTCGACCAGCAGCCGCTGATTCCCATGCTGGATCAGGAACTTGGAGCCGGTCACGGTGCCGGCGCCGCCGAGGAAGGTGATCTGGACGCTCACGGGCTTACCTCCTTGATCAATGCATGGGCCTGATGTCGATATCAGGCCGCTTTCATTATGGCCTCCGCTCTGTCCCGAGGGAAGGCTGAGCGGCCGTTCGGCAGGCCTGAGCCCGTTGCCCGCTGCAGGGTGGCAATATTTTTTGTTTTGCGTTAAATTGAGGTGGTCTTAAAGGAGAGACTGATGACTGCCATGATGAAAGCCGCCGTGTTTGTCGAGCCGGGTCGGATCGAACTGGTCGACAAACGGATTCCCGACGTGGGCCCCAACGATGCCCTGATCCGCATCACCACCACCACCATCTGTGGCACCGACGTCCACATTCTCAAGGGCGAGTACCCGGTCGCCAGAGGCCTGACCATCGGGCATGAGCCGGTCGGCGTGATCGAGAAGCTGGGCAGCGCCGTGCAGGGCTATCAGGAAGGCCAGCGCGTCATCGCCGGCGCCATCTGTCCCAACTTCAACTCCTATGCGGCCCAGGATGGCGTGGCGTCGCAGGACGGCAGCTACCTGATTCCGCAAGGACTGTGCGGTTGCCACGGCTACAAGGCGACGGCGGGCTGGCGCTTTGGCAACCTGATCGACGGCACCCAGGCCGAATATGTGCTGGTGCCCGATGCCCAGGCCAACCTGGCGCCCATCCCCGACGGTCTGACCGACGAGCAGGTGCTGATGTGCCCGGACATCATGTCGACCGGCTTCAAGGGCGCCGAGAACGCCAACATCAAGATCGGCGACACCGTGGTGGTGTTCGCGCAAGGCCCGATCGGCCTGTGCGCCACCGCGGGCGCGCGCCTGCTGGGTGCCACCACCATCATCGCGGTCGATGGCAACGAACACCGGCTGGGGATTTCGCGCAAGATGGGCGCCGACGTGACGCTCAATTTCCACCATTGCGATGTCGTAGGCGAGATCATGAAGCTGACCGGCGGTCGCGGGGCGGACTCATCGATCGAGGCCCTGGGCACGCAGGCCACCTTCGAGTCGGCCTTGCGCGTGCTCAAGCCCGGCGGCACGCTGTCGAGCCTGGGCGTCTATTCGAGCGACCTCACGATACCGCTGTCGGCCTTTGCCGCCGGCCTGGGCGACCACCGCATCAACACCGCCCTGTGCCCGGGCGGCAAGGAGCGCATGCGCCGGCTGATGAACGTGGTGGCGTCGAACCGGGTCGACCTGGGGCTGCTGGTCACGCACCAGTTCAAGCTCGACGACATCGTGGCCGCCTACGAGCTGTTTGCCAACCAGCGCGACGGCGTGCTCAAGGTGGCGATCAAGCCGAACTGATCGAAACCGATCAGGAGAAGAACTCGGTGAACTTCTCGAACCAGCCCTTGTCGTTCGGGCTGTGCTTGTGGCCACCCTTCTTGAACGATTCGTCGAGTTCCTTGAGCAGCTTGCGCTGGTGTTCGGTCAGCTTGATCGGCGTCTCGACATCCACATGGACATAGAGGTCGCCGGGGTAGCTTGAACGCACGCCCTTGATGCCCTTGCCGCGCAGGCGGAACTGCTTGCCGTGCTGGGTGCCCTCGGGGATGTCGATCGCGGCCTTGCCGGCCAGGGTCGGCACCTCGATCTCGCCGCCGAGCGCCGCGGTCGTGACGCTGACCGGCACCTTGCAGTGCAGGTCGTCGCCGTCGCGCTCGAACAGCTCGTGGCGCTTGACGCGGATCTCGATGAACAGGTCGCCGGCCGGGCCGCCGTTGCGCCCGGGCTCGCCGTTGCTGGCCGAGCGGATGCGCATGCCGTCGTCGATGCCGGCCGGGATCTTGATCTCGAGCGTCTTCTGCTTCTTGACCTTGCCCTGGCCATGGCAGCTGGTGCAGGGCTCGGGGATGATCTTGCCGCTGCCGTGGCAGTGCGGGCAGGTCTGCTGCACGCTGAAGAAGCCCTGGCGCATCTGTACCGCGCCGTTGCCGTGGCAGGTGCTGCAGGTCTTGGCGCTGGTGCCGGGTTTGGCGCCGCTGCCGTGGCAGGTGTCGCAGTCCTCCCAGCTCGGGATGCGGATCTGGCTGTCCTTGCCGGCGGCGGCTTCCTCCAGCGTGATCTCCATCGCGTAGGACAGGTCGTTGCCACGGTAGACCTGACGCCCGCCGCGTTGACCGCCGCGCTGGCCGCCAAAGATGTCGCCGAAGATGTCGCCAAAGGCATCGAAGCCGCCGCCGAAGCCCTCGGCGCCGCCCGGGCCGCCGCGCATGTTGGGATCGACGCCGGCGTGGCCGTACTGGTCGTAGGCGGCGCGCTTTTGCGGGTCGCTCAGCATCTCGTAGGCTTCCTTGGCCTCCTTGAACCTCTCTTCGGCGGCCTTGGCGGCGTCACCCTGGTTGCGGTCCGGGTGGTGCTTCATCGCCAGCTTGCGATACGCCTTCTTGATCTCGTCGTCGCTGGCGGTCTTGCCGACGCCCAGGATTTCGTAAAAGTCTCGTTTGGCCATGGTGCTTGCGGGGGGTAGGGCTGATAGTGCGAACGCCGCGCCGGGTCGGCAGACCCGCGCGCGGCGGTGTTCAGGTCAGGTGGGAAGGATCAGTCCTTCTTGACTTCCTTGACCTCGGCGTCGACCACATTGTCGTCGGCCGGACGGGCGGCGCCTTCCGCGCCAGCGGCGGTGGCGCCAGCAGCGCCCTGCTGGGCCTGCATGTCGGCGTACATCTTCTCGCCCAGCTTCTGGCTGACGGTCATCAGCGCTTCGGTCTTGGCTTCGATGGCGGCCTTGTCGTCGCCCTTGATGGCTTCCTCGACTTCCTTGATGGCGGCTTCGATCGCGCTCTTTTCAGCGGCGTCGATCTTGTCGCCGTATTCGGTCAGGCTCTTCTTGACCGAGCTGACCATGGCATCACCCTGGTTGCGTGCCTGCACCAGCTCGACCTTCTTGTGGTCTTCGGCGGCGTTGGCCTCGGCATCCTTGACCATCTTCTCGATCTCGGCTTCCGACAGGCCCGAGTTGGCCTTGATCGTGATCTTGTTTTCCTTGCCGGTGCCCTTGTCCTTGGCGCCGACATGCAGGATGCCGTTGGCGTCGATGTCGAACGACACTTCGATCTGCGGCGTGCCGCGGCTGGCCGGCGGGATGCCTTCGAGGTTGAACTCGCCCAGTGCCTTGTTGCCGGCGGCGATCTCGCGCTCGCCCTGGAACACCTTGATCGTGACGGCCGGCTGGTTGTCCTCGGCGGTCGAGAACACCTGGCTGAACTTGGTCGGGATGGTGGTGTTCTTGCCAATCATCTTGGTCATGACGCCGCCCATGGTCTCGATGCCCAGCGACAGCGGGGTCACGTCGAGCAGCAGCACGTCCTTGCGGTCGCCCGACAGGACCTGGCCCTGGATCGCGGCGCCGACGGCGACGGCCTCATCGGGGTTGACGTCCTTGCGCGGCTCCTTGCCGAAGAATTCCTTGACCTTCTCCTGCACCTTGGGCATGCGGCTCATGCCGCCGACCAGGATCACGTCCTGGATGTCGGAGACCGACACGCCGGCGTCCTTGATCGCCATGCGGCAAGGGGCGATGGTGCGCTCGATCAGCTCGTCGACCAGGCTTTCCAGCTTGGCGCGGGTCAGCTTGATGTTGAGGTGCTTCGGACCGGTCGCGTCCGCCGTGATGTAGGGCAGGTTGATGTCTGTCTGGGTGCTGTTGGACAGCTCGATCTTGGCCTTCTCGGCGGCTTCCTTCAGGCGCTGCAGGGCCAGCACGTCCTGCTTGAGGTTGACGCCCGCTTCCTTCTGGAACTCGGCGATGATGTAGTCGATGATGCGCTGGTCGAAGTCCTCGCCGCCCAGGAAGGTGTCGCCGTTGGTCGACAGCACTTCGAACTGCTTTTCGCCGTCCACGTCGGCGATCTCGATGATCGAGATGTCGAAGGTGCCGCCACCGAGGTCGAATACCGCGATCTTGCGGTCACCGCTGCCGTGCTTGTCCAGGCCGAAGGCCAGTGCCGCGGCGGTCGGCTCGTTGATGATGCGCTTGACTTCCAGGCCCGCGATGCGGCCGGCGTCCTTGGTCGCCTGGCGCTGGGCGTCGTTGAAGTAGGCCGGCACGGTGATGACGGCCTCGGTCACGGCCTCGCCCAGGTAGTCCTCGGCGGTCTTCTTCATCTTGCGCAGCACTTCGGCCGAGATCTGGGGCGGGGCGATCTTCTTGCCGCGCACCTCGACCCAGGCGTCACCGTTGTCGGCCGCCGCGATGGTGTAGGGCATCAGGTCGATGTCCTTTTGCACTTCCTTTTCGCCGAACTTGCGGCCGATCAGGCGCTTGACGGCGTACAGGGTGTTGCGCGGGTTGGTGACGGCCTGGCGCTTGGCCGACGCGCCGACCAGCACTTCGCCATCTTCCTGATAGGCGATGATGGACGGGGTGGTGCGCGCGCCTTCGCTGTTCTCGATGACGCGGGTGGTGTTGCCTTCCATCACGGCCACGCAGGAGTTGGTGGTGCCGAGGTCGATACCGATGATCTTGCCCATGGGGTGCTCCGATGAATCTTGGAAAAAACTGAGAAAAACTGCTTGAGTCTGAGGTGAGGACGCCGGCGGTTTTTTCAAGACCCGAGCGCTCGTCGGGTGCTTGCCGGCGGCCGGCCCCGTGCCCGGTATTACTTGGGCGCGGCCACCGTGATCAGCGCGGGGCGCAGCACGCGCTCGGCGATCAGGTAGCCTTTTTGCAGCACGGTGACCACGGTGTTGGCTTCCTGGTCGGCCGGCACCACGCTGATGGCCTGGTGCTGGTGCGGGTCGAACTTCTCGCCGGCGGCCGGTGCGATCGCGATCACCTTGTTGCGGTTGAGCGCCGACTGCAGTTGCTTGAGCGTGGCTTCGGAGCCTTCGCGGATCTGCTGCACGGTGGCTTCCTGGATCGCCAGGCCGGCTTCCAGGCTGTCGATCACTGGCAGCAGGCTTTCGGCGAAACCCTCGACCGCGAACTTGCGCGCCTTGGTGATTTCGTCCTCGGAGCGGCGGCGGATGTTCTCGACCTCGGCCTTGGCGCGCAGGAACTGCTCGGTCAGTTCGGCGTTCTGCGCCTTGAGGCGCTCGACTTCATTGACCTGGGCGGCGGCATCGGCCTGGGCGGCAACGGCTTCGACTTGCGCTTCGTCGGGGCTGATCGGGGCGGCTTGGCTGGCTTCGGATTGGAGGTCTTGCGGTGCAGACATGGCGGACTGGTTGGGTGGTTAGCGGGTAAACAATTGCTTACATGGTGGGGTCGTGCAGGATTTCAAGTCCCTTCCCGGTGGAAAATTCCGCACTCCCGCGAGCGTGTGTAATAAAAAAGCATCATGAGAACAAATGTCATCGAGCAGGCGGTCAACCAGAGGCTGGACAGCTTCCGCCAGATAAGCCGCGTCAAGGCCGGGTCACTGATCATTTCGGTCTTCGGCGATGCCGTGCTGCCGCGGGGGGGGCAGATCTGGCTGGGCGGCCTGATCAGGCTGCTGCAGCCGCTGGACCTCAACGAGCGCCTGGTCCGCACCACGGTGTTCCGGCTGGTCAAGGACGAGTGGCTCACCACCCAGACCCACGGGCGGCGCACCGACTACATGCTGACAGCGTCGGGGCAGCGCCGTTTCGAGGAGGCCGCGCGCCAGATCTACGCCGCCCACGCCCCCCTTTGGGACCTGCGCTGGCGGCTGATCATGGTCATGGGCGAGCTGTCGGCGCGCGAGCGCGAGCGGCTGCGCCGCGCACTGTACTGGCAGGGTTTCGGGCAGCTCGGGACAAGCTGCTTTGTGCACCCCGGCGCCGATCTGGGTTCTGCCTTCGCTGCGCTGGGTGCCGACGGCATGTCCGATCTGCTGCCCCGGCTCATGCCCCTGGTGGCGGCCAACCCCAGGCTGGGCCAGTCCGCCAGCGATGCCGATATCGTGCGCTCGGCCTGGAATCTGGAGCAGCTCGCGTCCGACTACAGCAGCTTCGTGGCCAGCTACCAGCCCATCCTGGAAGCGCTGCGCCAGTCGGGGGCCGACAGCGTGGACGAGGAGGGCGCTTTCCTGATCCGCACGCTGCTGATTCATGACTTCCGCCGCCTGCTGCTGCGCGATCCGGAGTTGCCCGAGGTCCTGCAACCCGCCGGTTGGCCGGGTCACGAGGCGCGCCGGCTCTGCAAGGAGGTGTACCGGCGTCTGCTGCCGGCGTCGGAGCGGCATCTGGATCGTCATCTCCTGCTGGCGAGCGGGGAGGTACCGCCGGCTTCCAGCATGGTGAACAAGCGCTTCCAGGGCGACGATCCGCTGGCCGAGCCAGCCTGATGGAGCGTGCGCAGAGGCGACCGACCCACTAGGACTTACCCTTGGTTGAGGTCTTAAAGCGATACAAAATGGTTTTTGTTGGGACATAATAAGTAACACATTCTCGGCTGGTGTGGCTTCTTCACGCCGAAATTCCGCTGCCGAGGCTGAAACGGGTGCAAGCCCGCTTTCCTATCCCTGAACCATTACGGAGACGCTGAATGCCCATGCAGATTCATGGCTGCCTTGCCGCCTGCGCGATTCCTGGGGGCGCTGTCTGATGCTGGCCCAGTTCTTGCAGTTCCTGTTCTCGGGCATCACAGTGGGGGCCACCTATGCGCTGGCTGCACTGGGATTCACCCTCATCTACAACGCCAGCAACGTCATCAACTTCGCCCAGGGCGAGTTCATCATGCTCGGGGGCATGCTGGCGGTGTTCTTCACCCATATGGGCTTGCCGCTGCCGGTGGCCTTGTTGCTGGCGATCGCGCTTCCGGCCCTGGTCGGCATCGTGATGGAGAAGGTCGCGATCGAGCCGGTCAAGGGCGCCGAGACGGTGTCGCTGATCATCATCACGATCGGCGCCTCGCTGGTGATTCGCGGTCTGGTCCAGATCTGGCTCGGCAAGGGCACGCACAGTCTGGCGCCTTTTTCGGGCGACGAGCCGATCGAGATCCTGGGGGCCACGCTGCTGCCGCAAAGCCTGTGGGTGCTGGGCGTCACGGCCCTGGTGGTGGCCGCGCTGTGGTACTTCTTCAGCCGCACGCTGACCGGCAAGGCGATGCTGGCGACCTCGTTCAACCGCACCGCCGCCGAGCTGGTCGGGATCAACACCAGCTGGGTGCTGTTCATGAGCTTCGCGATGTCGGCCGGGCTGGGCGCCTTGGGCGGCATCCTGGTCACGCCGATCACGATGACCTCCTATGACGTCGGCATCATGCTCGGCCTCAAGGGTTTCGTGGCAGCCGTCGTCGGTGGCCTGGGCAACGGCCTCGGCGCGGTGCTGGGCGGCCTGCTGGTGGGGGTGCTGGAGGCCATGGGCGCCGGCTATATCTCGTCGGCCTACAAGGATGCCATGCCTTTCGTGCTGATCCTGTTCATCTTGTTCTTCATGCCGCGCGGCCTGTTCGGTGGCAAATCGACTGACCGGGTATGACCATGCAAAAGAACGCTTACATCGGACTGGGCATCGTGGTGGCGGTGCTGCTCGTGCTGCCCTTCGTGCTGCCCAACAGCTACTACATGGATCTGGCGATCCGCATGGCGATCAACGCCATCATCGTCATCGGGCTGAACCTGCTGATCGGCTTTGCCGGCCAGATCAGCCTCGGGCATGCGGGTTTCCTGGGCATCGGGGCCTACGCCTCGGCGGTGCTGCCGACGCATTTCGGCTGGCATCCGCTGCTGGCGCTGGCTGCCGGCGCGGCGGCCACGGCGGTGATCGCCGGCGTGGTGGCGCGGCCCATCTTCAAGCTCAAGGGCAACTACCTGGCGATGGCGACGCTGGGCCTGGGCATCATCATCAACATCGCGCTGCGCAACGAGGCGCAGTGGACCGGCGGCCCGGACGGCATGGCGGTGCCGGCCATGGGGCTGCTGGGCTTCGAGCTCGGCAGCGACCGGCATTGGTACTGGGTGGTGGCGCTGCTGCTGTCGGTCAGCATCTGGGCCTCGCTCAGCCTGATCGACTCGCCTTTCGGCCGTGCGCTGCGCGCGCTGCACGGCTCGGAGGTGGCCTCGCAGGTGGTGGGCGTCAATGTGGTGCGCTACAAGGTGTCGATCTTCGTGTTGTCGGCGGTGTTCGCCAGCATCATGGGCAGCATCACGGCGCATTACGTCGGCTTCGTGACGCCCAACTTCGCCGACTTCTTCCACTCGATCGAGCTCGTGACCATGGTGGTGGTCGGCGGCATGGCGTCGGTGTTCGGCTCCATCGTCGGCGCCATCCTGCTGACGGCCCTGCCGCAGGCGCTGGCCACTTTCGAGGGCTGGGAGACCGTGGTATTCGGCTCGGTGCTGATGCTGTGCATGATTTTCCTGCCCAAGGGCCTGGTGCCCACGCTGGCAGCCAGATTCGGTAAGGGGGAGTGAGCAATGGCGTTGCTGGAAGTCAAGGACCTGTCGATCCACTTTGGTGGCGTCAAGGCGGTCCAGAATGTGTCGTTCAACATTGACGCGGGCATTGTCTATTCGGTGATCGGCCCCAACGGCGCGGGCAAGACCACGCTGTTCAACCTGATCACGGGGGTCTACAAGCCCACCACGGGCGAGATCCGGCTCGACGGCGAGCCCATCCAGGGCAAGTCGCCCAACGAGCTGGCCGAACGCGGCGTGGCGCGCACGTTCCAGAACCTGCAGGTCTGCATGAACATGAGCGCGATCGAGAACGTGATGGTGGGGGCGCACCTGCGACTCGACCGCAACCTGCTCAAGGCCGCCCTGCGCTGGCCCAGCCTGCGCCGCCGCGACCGCGAGCTGCGGGTCGAGGCGGCCGAGCTGATGCGTTTCGTCGGACTCGAGAACTACATCGACGCGCGCGCCGACACGATGTCCTACGGGGTGCTCAAGCGGCTGGAGATCGCCCGTGCCCTGGCCATGAAGCCGCGCCTGATCTTCCTGGACGAGCCGGCTGCCGGCCTGAACCCGAAGGAAACCATCGAGGTCGACCAGCTGGTGCGCAAGGTGGCCGATTCCGGCATCACGGTGGTGCTGGTCGAGCACGACATGAAGATGGTGATGAACCTGTCCGACCGCATCCTGGTGCTCGACTACGGCAAGAAGCTCACCGAGGGCACGGGCGCGGAGGTTCGCAAGAACCCCGACGTGATTGCAGCTTATCTGGGCACACACGCCTGAGGGGGAGACATGGAAGCATTGCGCATCATTTCCGACGAGCACAAGAATTTCTGGCGCATCGCGGTGACGCTGGAGCAGGTGGCCGACGAGCTCGACGCCGGCGGGCCCGTGGACCCGGAGTTTTTCCGGGCGGTGTTCGACTACATCGAGCAGTTCGCCGACCACGCCCACCATCTGAAGGAGGATGACCACCTGTTCCGGCTGATGCGGCTGCGCTCGGCCGAGGCAGCGTCGCTGATCGACGCGCTGGAACAGGATCATCGCCTGGCCAGCGAGCATCTGGTGCAGTTGCGGGCCGAGTTTGCCCAGGCGACTGCGGGCCGCTCGAGTGCGCTGGCGGCCTCGCTGCGCGACTACGTCAAGCGCCTGAAGACGCATATCACGACCGAGGAAACCGAGGCGATGCCGCTGGCGCGCCGTATCCTGACCGAGTCGGACTGGGCCGAGATCGACGCCTGCTTCTCGGACAACCAGGACCCGGTGTTCGGCGAGCAGGCGCGGGCCGAATACCGCGAGCTCTACCACCGGGTGGTCAGCCTGGCGCCCGAGTCGGTGGGCCTGGGCGGCCACAGCAGCGGCTCCCTGGACCGTTCGGCCGCCCCCGCCGTCGGCGACCTGCTGTTGAAGGTCTCCGGGCTGGAGAGCAGCTACGGCCGCATCAAGGCGCTCAAGGGCCTGAACCTGGAAGTGCGCCGGGGCGAGACCGTGGCGCTCGTCGGCGCCAACGGCGCGGGCAAGACCACCTTCCTGCGCACCCTCTCGGGCGTGCAGCCGATGGGGGCGGGGCAGCTCTGGTTCGATGGCGAGGACATCTCGAAGCTGCGCTCGGACCGACGCATGCGGCGCGGCATCTGCCAGAGTCCCGAGGGCCGCCAGGTGTTCGGGCCGCTGTCGATCGAGGACAACCTGCTGCTCGGGGCCTATACCCAGCCCAAGCAGCAGGTGCCCGACGACCTGGAGCGGGTCTTTTCGATGTTTCCCATCCTGAAGGAGAAGCGCAAGCTGCCGGCCGGCACCCTGTCGGGCGGACAGCAGCAGATGCTGGCGATCGGTCGCGCACTGATGGGACGGCCCAGGCTGCTGCTGCTCGACGAGCCCTCGATGGGCCTGGCCCCCCTGCTGGTCGAGGAGGTGTTCAACGTCGTCAAGGCGCTCAAGCGCCAGGGCATGACGATCATCCTGGCCGAGCAGAATGCCTTCGCGGCGCTGGCGATTGCCGATCGCGGCTATGTGCTTGAAACCGGCGAGATCACCCTGACGGGAAGCGGACAGGAGCTGATTCGCAACGAGCGGGTCAGGGCAGCCTACCTGGGCATGTAATTATTGAGTGGACTGAATTTCAGCCTTCAGAAGAAAAGATCTCGGGAAAACCCGGATCTTTTTTTTCGACTTGATGTGATACATTTTTATGTGTAGAAGTTGAAATTTTGTAATGTTTTGCGGCGGTGGTCCCGGACCCGTGTCGCCATCCCGAGTCCTTCACGCCTGTTTTTTCTGGAAACGATCGATGTCTCATCCCCTGTTTGAAAAGCACCGTGCCACGCTTGATGGCGCCCTCCATGCCATCGCCACCCGTGGCTACTGGTCGCCCTACAGCGAAATGCCCAGTCCCAAGGTCTATGGCGAGCACGCCGCCGCCGACGGCAAGCAGGCTTTCGAGGCCCACCTGGGCAAGAGCTTCGAGCTCGACCAGCCTGCTCAAACCGGCTGGGGTGGCAAGGAGTCCTCGCCCTACGGCATCGCGCTGGATGTGCGCTATCCGGTCTGCGACCACGAGGCGCTGGTCGCCGCCGGCCAGGCCGCGATGAAGGGCTGGCAGGCCGTCGGCGCGCAAGGCCGCACCGGCATCTGCCTGGAGATCCTGGACCGCATCCACCAGCAGAGCTTCGAGATGGGCCACGCGGTCATGATGACCACCGGCCAGGGCTGGATGATGGCCTTCCAGGCCGGCGCCGCGCACGCGCTGGACCGTGGCCTGGAGTCGGTCGCCTACGCCTGGCGCGAGCAGGGCTTCGTGCCGGCCGAGTCGCACTGGGAAAAGCCCCAGGGCAAGAACCCGGCGCTGGTGATGAAGAAGCATTACGAGATCGTCGGTCGCGGCGTCGGCCTGGTGGTCGGTTGCGGCACCTTCCCGACCTGGAACACCTATCCCGGCCTGTTCGCCGCGCTCGCGACCGGCAACGCCGTCATCGTCAAGCCGCACAGCAACGCCATCCTGCCGGTCGCCATCACCGTGCGCGCCATCCGCGCCGTGCTGGCCGAGAACGGCATCGATCCCAACCTGGTGACCCTGTGCGTGGCCGAGCAGCGCAGCGTGACCCAGGCGCTGGCCACCCATGTCGGCGTCAAGTCGGTCGACTTCACCGGCAGCAACGTGTTCGGCCAGTGGTTGATCGATAACTGCAAGCAGGCTCAGGTCTATGCCGAGCTGGCCGGCGTCAACAACATCGTGATCGACTCGACCAGCGCCTACAAGGCGATGCTGGGCAACCTGGCGTTCACGCTCTCGCTCTACTCGGGCCAGATGTGTACCACCAGCCAGGCCATCATCGTGCCGGCCGGCGGCATCGAGACCGACCAAGGCCACAAGAGCTACGACGAGTTCTGCGCCGATCTGGCCGCGGCGATCGAGCGCTTCCTGGGCAAGCCCGAAGTGGCGTTCGCCGTGCTGGGCGCGATGCAGTCCAGCGCCACCGCCGAGCGCGTCGAGCTGGCCAGCGGCGGCAGCCTGGGCCGTGTCGTGCTCGCGTCCAAGAAGCTCGACAACCCCGAGTTCCCGGGCGCTGATGTGCGTACCCCGGTGCTGCTGGCCTGCGACGCAGCCGATGAGGCCGCCTACATGGAAGAGCGCTTCGGCCCGATCAGCTTCGTCGTCAAGGCTGCCGACACGGCGGCCGCGATCGCGTTGTCCGAGCGCATCGTCAACACCCATGGCGCGCTGACCGTCGGCTTGTACTCGACCCGCCAGGACGTGATCGATGCCATGACCGAGGCGACCTGGCGTGGCAAGGTCGCGCTGTCGATCAACCTGACCGGCGGCG
Organism: Malikia sp.; assembly: GCF_028687635.1. Taxonomy (GTDB): domain Bacteria; phylum Pseudomonadota; class Gammaproteobacteria; order Burkholderiales; family Burkholderiaceae_C; genus Malikia. The sequence continues at coordinate 39,125 of NZ_JAQTZS010000014.1, forward strand.
TGTTCGTCAACCAGTCCTCGGCCTTCTCCGACTACCACGGCACCGGCGGCAACCCGGCGGCCAACGCGTCCTACGCCGATTCGGCCTTCGTGGCCAACCGCTTCCGCGTCGTGCAGCGTCGCTACCACGTCTGAGGCCGGCTGCCATGAGCTACCAGCACATCCTGTTCGACTTGAATGACGCCGGCGTGGCGCGGATCACGCTGAATCGTCCCGACAAGATGAACAGCTTCACGGCCGCGATGCATGCCGAGCTGCGCGATGCACTCGACGCCATCCAGGTCAATCCGGCGGTACGCGTGCTGGTGCTGACCGGCGCCGGCCGTGGTTTCTGCGCCGGCCAGGACCTGGCCGATGACGGCGTGCGCTTCACGCCCGGCGAGATGCCGCCCGACCTCGGTGACCTGGTCGAGCAGCATTACAAGCCCTTGGTCCAGCGCCTGGCCAATCTGCGGGTGCCGACCGTCGCGGCGGTCAACGGCATCGCTGCTGGCGCCGGTGCCAGCGTCGCGCTGGCCTGCGACCTGGTGGTGGCAGCGAAATCGGCGTCCTTCCTGCAGGCCTTCAGCAGGATCGGCCTCATCCCGGACACCGGCAGCACCTGGCTGCTGCCGCAGCGCGTCGGCATGGCGCGCGCCATGGGCCTGGCCTTGCTGGCCGACAAGCTGTCGGCCGAGCAGGCCGCCGCCTGGGGCCTGATCTGGGCCGTGCACGATGACGCCGCCTTTGCCGTCGAGGTCGATGCGCTGGCCGCCAGGCTGGCCGCCATGCCGACCAAGGCCCTGGTGCGCACACGTCAGCTCATGCACGCGGCGCCGACCCATACGCTGGAGCAGCAGCTCTCGATGGAGGGCGGCTTCATGCGCGAGCTCGGCCGCAGCGCCGACTATGTCGAGGGCGTGAGTGCCTTCCTGGCCAAGCGCGCGCCGCGCTTCACGGGAGCCTGAGCATGAGCAGCAAGGCATTGTCCCTCTCCACCCCGGTGGCCGTGGTCGGCGCTGGCGCCATGGGCGCCGGCATCGCGCAGGTTGCCGCCGTTGCCGGTCATCCGGTCCGGCTGCTCGACAACCGCCCCGGCGCCGCCGAACAGGCCATTGTCGGCATCCGTGCCCAGCTGGCCAAGCTGGCCGACAAGGGCAAGCTGACGGCCGAAGCGGCTCAGGCCGCTGGCGAGCGCCTGTCCGCGGCCGCTTCGAGCGCCGAACTGGCCGGCTGTGGCCTGGTGGTCGAGGCCATCGTCGAGCACCTCGAAGTCAAGCGCAGCCTGTTCCGCGAGCTCGAAGCCATCTGCGGCGCCGACTGCATCCTGGCGACCAATACCTCGTCGATCTCGGTCACTTCGATCGCGGCTGGCCTGCAGGCACCTGGGCGCCTGGTCGGCATGCATTTCTTCAACCCGGCGCCACTGATGGCGCTGGTCGAGATCGTCTCGGGCCTGGCCACCGACCGGGATCTGGCCGCCGTCCTGTTCGACACCGCAGCCGCCTGGGGCAAGACCCCGGTGCGCGCCAAGTCGACGCCCGGCTTCATCGTCAACCGTGTCGCGCGTCCCTACTATGCCGAGGGCCTGCGCCTGCTGCACGAGGGCGCGGCCGACTGCGCCACCATCGACGCCGTGATGCGCGAGGCCGGCGGTTTCCGCATGGGTCCGTTCGAGCTGATGGACATGATCGGCCATGACGTCAACTTCGCCGTGACGAAATCGGTCTGGAACGCCTTCTACAACGATCCGCGCTTCCTGCCTTCGCTGATCCAGCAGGAGCTGGTCGATGCCGGCTTCATCGGCCGCAAGAGCGGGCGTGGCTTCTACGACTACCGCGAAGGCGCCGAGCGCCCGCAGCCTCAGACCGCCGCTGCAGCTGGCCTGCCGGCCGGTATTGCCGTCTGTGGTGACAGCCCGCTGGCGCAGGCCCTGGCCGCGCGGCTGCAGGCCGCTGGCGTGGCGTTCGCTCGCCGCGACTCGGCCGACGGCCGCATCGCCGAGGCCGGCGCCGCCGTGCTGTTTCAGACCGACGGCCGCAGCGCCACCCAGCGCGCCAGCGAGAGCGGCATCGCCAACCTGGTGCTGGTCGATCTGGCGCTGGACCATGTCAAGGCCACCCGCCTGGCCCTGGCCTGTGCCCGCCAGTCCGGCACCGAAGTGCAGGCAGCTGCCGTCGGCCTGCTGCAGGCGGCCGGCTTCGCGGTCTCGCTGCTGCGCGATGTGCCGGGGCTGCCGGTGATGCGCACGGTCGCGATGCTGGCCAACGAGGCGGCCGATGCGGTCAACCAGGGCGTCTGCGACGCCGCCGCCGCCGATGCCGCGATGCGCCTGGGCGTGAACTACCCGCGCGGGCCGCTGGCCTGGGCCGATGCGGTCGGCGTCGGGCAGATCCGTATCGTGCTCGCCAACCTCGCCGCCTTCTACGGCGAGGACCGCTACCGCGTCTCGCCGCTGATCCAGCAGGCCGTTTATGCCGGAAGAAGAATCCATGACTGAAGCCCTCCTTGCCCCCGAGCAGGCCCAGGCGCTGGCCGATGCCGCCGCCGATGCCATGTGGTCGCGCGACTCCGCGGCCCGGGCGCTGGGCATGGAGCGCGTCGAGGTCGCGCCCGGCCGCGCGACGCTGCGCATGCGCGTGCGCCCCGACATGGTCAACGGCCACCATATCTGCCACGGCGGACTGATCTTCACGCTGGCCGACACCGCGTTTGCCTACGCCTGCAACAGCTACAACCTCAACACCGTGGCGTCGGCCTGTCATATCGACTTCCTGGCTCCTGGCCGCGAGGGCGATCTGCTGGAGGCGCAGGCCATCGAGCGCTCGGCAGCGGGCCGCACCGGCGTCTACGACGTCGCGGTCAGCGTCGTCGGCGGCAAGACCGTCGCGCTGTTCCGCGGCAAGAGCTACCGCATCAAGGGCGAGGTGACGGCCAGCTTTGCCGACGCGCAGTAAGCCCCGTCCCGCAACAACCACCACAAGAATCGACAGAGGAAACATATGACCGTCAAGAAACCCCTGCCCGGCGAACTCGATGCGATCGAAACCGCCAGCCGCGACGAGATTTCCGCGCTGCAGCTCGAGCGCCTGAAGTGGTCGGTGCGCCATACCTACGACAACGTGGCTCCCTACCGCGAGAAATGCGTGGCCAAGGGCATGCACCCGGACGACCTCAAGACGCTGTCCGACCTGTCCAAGTTCCCCTTCATGACGAAGCTGGACCTGCGCGACCATTACCCCTTCGGCCTGTTCGCCGTGCCGCGCCACAAGGTCGCTCGCCTGCATGCGTCGAGTGGCACCACCGGCAAGTCGGTCGTGGTCGGCTACACCAAGCAGGACATCGACAACTGGGCCGACCTGATCGCGCGTTCGCTGCGCGCCGCTGGTCTGCGCGCCGGTGACATGGTGCAGAACTCCTATGGCTACGGCATGTTCACCGGCGGCCTCGGCGCCCATTACGGCATCGAGCGCCTGGGCTGCACCGTGGTCCCGATGTCCGGCGGCCAGACCGAGAAGCAGGTCCAGCAGATCATGGACTTCAAGCCCGAAGGCATCATGGTCACGCCGTCCTACTCGCTGGTGATCGCCGAGGAATTCGAGCGCCAGGGCATCGCGCCCGAGGACATCTCGCTCAAGATCGGTGTCTTCGGTGCCGAACCCTGGGGCGAGGGCATGCGTGCCGAGATCGAGAAGAAGCTCGGCATCGACGCGATCGACATCTACGGCCTGACCGAGGTCATGGGCCCGGGCGTCGCCTGCGAGTGCATCGAGACCAAGGACGGCCCGGTGATCTGGGAGGACCATTTCTACCCCGAGATCATCGACCCCGAGACCGGCGAGGTGCTGCCCGATGGCGAGGAAGGCGAGCTGGTCTTCACCTCGCTCACCAAGGAGGCCTTCCCGGTCATCCGCTACCGCACTCGCGACCTGACCCGCCTGCTGGCGCCGACTGCGCGTTCCTTCCGCCGCATCGGCAAGATCACCGGCCGCTCGGACGACATGCTGATCGTGCGCGGCGTCAACGTCTTCCCGACCCAGGTCGAGGAGCAGATCCTGCGCGACCAGCGCCTGTCTGGCAACTACCAGATTCACCTGGCGCGTGACGGCCATCTCGACCAGGTCGAGATCCGGTGCGAACTGCAGCGTTCGCTGTCGGGCAAGCTCGGCGCGAGCGAGACCCAGCAGATCGCCAAGGAGCTGCAGCATCACATCAAGACCATCGTCGGCATCTCGACCCAGGTCAGCGTGCTGGATGCCGATGCGCTGCCGCGCACACTGACCGGCAAGGCCAAGCGCGTGTTCGATCAGCGTCCGAAGCAACTCTGAGGAACAGGCCATGACACAGGCTTTCATTTGTGATGCGATCCGCACCCCGATCGGCCGCTACGGCGGCACGCTGGCGGCGGTGCGCGCCGACGACCTCGGTGCTGTTCCGCTCAAGGCGCTGATGGAGCGCAACCCGCAGCTCGACTGGGCGGCGGTCGAGGACATCATCTACGGCTGCGCCAACCAGGCCGGCGAGGACAACCGCAACGTGGCGCGCATGTCCGGCCTGCTGGCCGGCCTGCCAGTCGAGGTGCCCGGCACCACGGTCAACCGCCTCTGCGGCTCCGGCATGGATGCCGTCGGCCTGGCGGCGCGTTCGATCAAGGCCGGCGATGCCGACCTGATGATCGCCGGCGGCGTGGAAAGCATGAGTCGTGCGCCCTTCGTGATGCCCAAGGCGGAGTCCGCCTTCAGCCGCAGCAACGCGGTCTACGACACCACGATCGGCTGGCGCTTCATCAATCCGCTGATGAAGCAGCGCTACGAGACGCATTCGATGCCGCAGACGGCCGACAACGTGGCGGCCGATTTCGGCATCGGCCGCGCCGACCAGGACGCCTTTGCCGTGCGCTCGCAGCAGCGCTGGGCCGCGGCCCACGCCGCCGGTCGCTTTGCCGACGAACTCGTCAGCGTGATGATCCCGCGCAAGAAGGGCGAAGCGCTGCGGTTCGACACCGACGAGCATCCGCGTCCCGAGACGACGCTGGAGATGCTGGCCAGGCTCAAGGGCGTCAACGGTCCCGAGCTCAGCGTGACCGCTGGCAACGCCTCGGGTGTCAACGACGGCGCCTGCGCGCTGCTGCTGGCGTCCGAGTCCGCCGTCAGCCGCCATGGCTTGCAGCCGCTGGTGCGCGTGGTCGGCATGGCCAGCGCTGGCCTGGCGCCGCGCATCATGGGCTTCGGCCCGGCACCGGCCGTGCGCAAGGTGTTGGCCAAGACCGGCCTGACGCTGGACCAGATGGATGTGATCGAGCTCAACGAAGCCTTCGCGGCGCAGGCGCTGGCCGTGACGCGCGATCTCGGCCTGGCCGACGACGAAGCGCGCGTCAACCCCAACGGTGGCGCCATCGCGATGGGCCATCCGCTGGGCATGAGCGGCGCGCGCCTGGTCACTACCGCGGCCTACGAACTGCGCCGCCGCAACGGCCGCTACGCGCTGTGCACCATGTGCATCGGCGTGGGGCAGGGCATCGCGCTGGTCATCGAGCGTGTTTGAGTTGACAACGGAGACAAAACCATGAAATTCGCCATGAAGAAAATTGCCCTGGGCGCAGCGCTGACGCTGGGTGCGATCGCCGCCTTCGCGGCCGATCCGATCAAGATCGGCTCGGTGCTGTCGGTGACCGGGCCGGCCGCCTTCCTGGGCGACCCCGAGCTCAAGACGCTGCAGATGTACGTCGAGGACCTGAACAAGAAGGGCGGCGTGCTCGGTCGTCAGCTCGAACTGGTGCATTACGACGATGGCAGCGATGCCAACAAGGCCAACGGCTTCACCAAGCGCCTGCTCGACGACGACAAGGTGGACGTCGTGATCGGCGGCACCACCACCGGTGCCACCATGTCCATGGTGCCGCTGGTCACCAAGGCCGAAGTGCCGTTCATTTCGCTCGCCGGTGCCGTGGTGGTGATCGAGCCGGTCAAGAAATGGGTGTTCAAGACTCCGCATACCGACCGCATGGCCGCCGAGAAGGTGTTCGAGGACATGAAGAAGCGCGGCCTGACCAAGGTGGCGCTGCTGTCCGAGACCTCGGGCTTTGGCCAGTCGGGCAAGAAGGAAACCGAAGCGGTCGCTGCCAAGTACGGCATCACGCTGGTGGCCAGCGAGACCTACGGTCCCAAGGACACCGACATGAGCCCGCAGCTGACCAAGATCAAGAACAGCGCCGGCGTGCAGGCCGTGTTCGTGTTCGGTCTGGGTCAGGGTCCGGCGATCGTGACCAAGAACTACAGGCAGCTGGGCATCAACCTGCCGCTCTACCAATCGCATGGCGTGGCATCGGACGAGTTCCTCAAGCTCGCCGGCCCCGCCGCCGACGGCGTGCGCCTGCCTTCGCCAGCCCAGCTGGTGCCGGATCAGCTGCCAGCCAACGACCCGCAGAAGGCCGTCGTGCAGGCCTATGACAAGGCCTACAAGCTGCGCTACAAGGCAGAAGCCTCCACCTTCGGCGGCTACGCCTATGACGCGCTGATGCTGACGGTGGATGCGATGAAGCGCGCCAACAGCACCGACAAGGCCAAGGTGCGCGATGCCCTTGAGGCGACCAAGGGCTATGTGGCCACCAGCGGCAGCTTCAACCTGTCCGCCACCGACCACATGGGCCTGAGCCTGTCGGCCTTCCGCATGCTCGAAGTCAAGGGCGGCCAGTGGTCCCTGCTGCCCTGAGCACATCATCATGTACCAGACCCTGAGTATCGAGCGCCGAGGCCGCGTCGCCACCATCTGGATGGACCGCCCCGAGGTGTTCAATGCCTTTGACGAACAGCTGATCGCCGAGCTGGGCGCGGCCTGCGCCGAGCTCGACGCCGATGCCTCGGTGCGGGTGGTCGTGCTGGGCGGTCGCGGCAAGCATTTCTCGGCCGGTGCCGACCTCAACTGGATGAAGCGCGCCTCCGCCTTCAGCGAGCAAGAGAACCGCACCGATGCGCGCCGCTTCGCCGGCATGCTGCGCGCCCTGTCCGCCATGTCCAAGCCCACCATCGCGCGCATCCAGGGTGCGGCGCTGGGCGGTGGCACCGGGCTGGCGGCAGCCTGCGACATGGCCGTGGCCAGCCGTGATGCCTCGTTCGCGACCTCCGAGGTCAAGTTCGGCATCATCCCTGCGGTCATCAGCCCCTATGTGCTGCGTGCCATCGGCCCGCGTCAGGCGCTGCGCTACTTCCAGAGCGGCGAGCGCTTCAGCGCCCAGCGCGCCTACGAGATCGGCCTGGTCAACGAGGTCTGCGAGCGCGACGAGCTCGACGCGACGCTGGACCGCATGATCGAGCCGCTGATCGCCGGCGCGCCGCAGGCGCAGCAGGCCGCCAAGGATCTGATCGCGGCGATCCACGGTCGCCCGATCGATGACGACGTGAGCGAGGAAACCGCTCAGCGTATCGCCCGCCGGCGGGCGACTGACGAAGCCCGCGATGGCATCGCCGCTTTTCTCGACAAGCGAACCCCGAGCTGGCTGCTCTGACCGGCCTGGCACGCAACCGCTTCAACCCCAAGGAGTAATCCCCATGTACACGCAATCCTTCAGCGTATCGGACGAGCCGGGCAAGCCGCTCAAGCCGGTGGCTTCGACCGAGCCGGCCGAGCTGATGGCCAGGTTCGATGCCCGCATCGACGCCGATGGCCGCATCGAGCCGCAGGACTGGATGCCCGAGGCGTACCGCAAGACCCTGGTGCGCCAGATCAGCCAGCACGCGCACAGCGAGATCGTCGGCATGCTGCCCGAGGGCAACTGGATCAGCCGTGCCCCCAGCCTCAAGCGCAAGGCGATCCTGATCGCCAAGGTGCAGGACGAAGGCGGCCATGGCCTGTACCTCTACAGCGCCGCCGAAACGCTGGGCACCAGCCGTGACCAGATGCTCGAAGGCCTGCACAGCGGCAAGGCCAAGTACAGCTCGATCTTCAACTACCCGACCCTGAACTGGGCCGATGTCGGCGTGATCGGCTGGCTGGTCGATGGCGCCGCCATCATGAACCAGGTGCCGCTGTGCCGCTGCTCCTACGGCCCCTATGCCCGCGCCATGGTGCGAGTCTGCAAGGAAGAGTCCTTCCACCAGCGCCAGGGCTACGAAGCGCTGCTGGTGATGATGAAGGGCACCGAGGAGCAGCGTGCCATGGTGCAGGACGCCGTCAACCGCTACTGGTGGAAATGCCTGGCCATGTTCGGTCCGCCCGACGCCGACAGCCCGCACAGTGCGCAAGGCATGCGCTGGGGCATCAAGCGCATCAGCAACGACGACCTGCGCCAGAAGTTCATCGACGCGACCGTGCCGCAGGCGAAGGTGCTGGGTGTGACCCTGCCCGACCCGGACCTGAAGTGGAACGAGGCGCGCGGCCATCACGACCATGGTCAGATCGACTGGGACGAGTTCTGGCAGACCGTCAACGGCAACGGCCCTTGCAACAAGGAGCGTCTGTCCACCCGCGTGAAAGCGCACAACGATGGCCAGTGGGTGCGCGACGCCGCGCTGGCCCACGCCCGCAAACAGCAACAACGTGCAATGAAGGAGGCAGCATGAACGCAGCATTGAAGGAATGGCCCCTGTGGGAAGTTTTCGTCCGCAGCAAGCAGGGCCTGGAGCATAAGCATTGTGGCAGCCTGCACGCGTCCGACGCGCAGCATGCGCTCGAGATGGCGCGCGACGTCTATACCCGTCGCCAGGAAGGCGTGAGCATCTGGGTGCTGCCGTCGGCGCAGATCACCGCCAGCAACCCGGACGACAAGGGCGAACTGTTCGACCCGGCGGCCGACAAGATCTACCGCCATCCGACCTTCTACGAAATCCCGGAAGAAGTGGGGCACATGTAAATGAGCGCGATCGCCAACTACCTGCTGCACCTGGCTGACAATGCCGTGGTGCTGGGCCAGCGCAACGCCGAATGGTGTGGCCATGGCCCCGTGATCGAGGAAGACATCGCGCTGGCCAACGTCAGCCTGGACCTGATCGGCCAGGCCCGCATGCTGTACCAGCAGGCGGCGACCGAGCTCGGCGGCGACGCCACCGAGGACCGGCTGGCCTATTTCCGCGACGTGCCGGATTTCCGCAACTACACCCTGCTGGAATTGCCGCACCACGGCGCGCTGGTCGGCTACGCCAAGTCCGACCTGGACTACGGCACCACCATCGCGCGCAACTTCCTCTACAGCGCGCTGATGGTGCTGGTGTGGGAGCAGCTGCAGCAGTCCAAGGACGAGCAGCTGGCCGCGATCGCCGCCAAGTCGCTGAAGGAAGTGCGCTACCACCTGCGCCACTCGCGCGACTGGCTGGTGCGCCTGGGCGACGGCACCGATGAATCGCATGTCCGCGTGCAGGCCGCGCTCGACCACCTGATGCCTTACACCCAGGAATTCTGGACTGGCAGCAGCATGGAAGCGGCTGCCGTGGCCGCTGGCGTCGGTGTCGATGTCGCCGCGCTCAAGTCCGATTGGGACCAGCTGGTCGACGACGCGCTGCTTGAGGCCACCCTGCAGCGCCCGAAGGGCGAGGGCTATGTGACCCAGGGCAAGAACGGCCTGCATTCCGAGCACCTCGGCTTCCTGCTGTCCGAGATGCAGGGCCTGGCCCGCTCCCATCCCACCGCCACCTGGTAAGCCCATGAGCGCCGTCGTCCCTACCGATGCCGTGCAAGCGGCCTGGATCGCACTCGATGTGCTGACCGATCCCGAGATCCCGGTCGTGTCGCTGCGCGAACTCGGCATCCTGCGCGATGTGCGCCTGGGTGCCGACGGCCTGGAGGTGGTGATCACACCCACCTACAGTGGCTGTCCCGCCATGGGGCAGATCGAGGACGACGTGCGCGCCACCCTGCAGGCCGCCGGCCTGCAGGGCCGTGTCATCACCCAGCTCGCCCCGGCCTGGACCACCGACTGGATGACCGACGAGGCCCAGGAAAAGCTGCGCGCCTACGGCATCGCGCCGCCGCAGAACCGCTGCGCCAGCCACCCGCCGACCGGCGAGAGTCCGCTGCGCTTCGTGCGCCAGGCCGCCCGGCCCGAGGTTGTGCCTTGTCCGCACTGCGGCTCCAGCCATACGGTGGAGTCGTCGCATTTCGGCTCCACAGCCTGCAAGGCACTCTACAAATGTCTGGACTGCCAAGAGCCGTTCGACTACTTCAAGCCGTATTAAGTTTTACCGGAGACACCCGCATGTCTGCCCCCCGTTTTCAAGAGCTCAAGGTCAAGCAAGTCAGCCCGGAAGCGGCTGGCTCGGTGGCCATCACCTTCGACATTCCCGCTGATGCACGTGAGGACTTCCACTTCGAGCCCGGCCAGTTCCTGACCCTGCGCGCCGAAGTCAATGGCCAGGACCTGCGCCGCAACTACTCGATCAGCAGTCCGCGCAGCCGCCTGCACCAGAGCGGCGAACTCGAAGTCGGCATCCGCCCTGTCGAGGGCGGCCTGTTTTCCAACTGGGCCGCCACCGCCCTCAAGGCCGGTGACCGCATCAGCGTGCTGCCGCCCGAGGGCCGCTTCACGGTCAAGAAGGCACGCGCGATCCACCGCGTCGGCTTCGCCGCCGGCTCCGGCATCACGCCGATCCTGTCGATCGCCGCGACCACGCTCGAGGAGCAGCCCGAGTCCAAGTTCACCCTGGTCTACGGCAACCGCCGCATGTCCAGCGTGATGTTCAACGAGGCGCTGCAGGACCTGAAGGACCGCTTTGCCGGCCGCTTCACCATGATCCACATCCTGTCGCGCCAGGCGCAGGAGGTCGACCTGCTGCAAGGCCGCATCGACGGCGCCAAGGTGCGTGCCATCATCGACTCGCTGCTGCCGGCCAAGAGCATGGACGAGGTCTTCATCTGCGGCCCCGAAGCCATGATCGAAGTCATCGAGCAGACGCTGATCGAAGCCGGCGTGCCCGAGAGCCGTGTCTACAGCGAGCGCTTCGCCAGCTCGGCGGCGCAGGCCGCCAAGGTGCAGGCCGATACCGACGCCGCCAGCGCCAAGTCGGCTGCTGCCAAGGAGGTGCAGATGACCGTGGTGGTCGATGGCAAGGAATTCGAGATTCCGGTCAGCCGTGACGAGCACCTGCTCGATGCCGCGCTCAACGCCGGCCTGGACCTGCCGTTCTCCTGCAAGGCCGGTGTCTGCTGCACCTGCCGCTGCAAGGTGGTCGAGGGCAGCGCCACCATGGACAAGAACTACACGCTGGAGGCCGACGAGGTCGCGCAAGGCTATGTGCTGAGCTGCCAGGCCCGCGCCGCCGCCGACACGATGAAGTTGGTGCTGAGCTTCGACCACCGCTGATCAGCCGGGCGTAAGTCGCCCGCTGTAAGCTGCCGCCGCCACTGGGCCGGACCGCAAGTCTGGTTATAGTGAGGCGGCTTTTTTTCTTCAGGAATATCCATGATGTCGACTCCCGAATTCATCCAGATCCGCACCGAAGGCCGCGTCGGCATCGTCACGCTCAATCGGCCCAAGCAGCTCAATGCGCTCAACGACCAGCTGATCGACGAGCTCGTCGCCGCGCTCAAGGTCTTCGACGCCGACGACGGCATCGGCTGCATGATCGTCACCGGCAGCGAAAAGGCGTTCGCCGCTGGTGCCGACATCGGCGCCATGGCCAGCTACAGCTTTTCCGATGTCTACAAGAGCGAGTACATCACGCACAACTGGGATCTGATCCGCTCGATCAGGAAGCCCGTCATCGCCGCCGTCAGCGGCTTCGCGCTCGGTGGGGGCTGCGAGCTGGCCATGCTGTGCGACTTCATCATCGCGGCGGACAACGCGAAGTTCGGCCAGCCCGAGATCAAGCTGGCGGTGATTCCTGGCGCCGGTGGCACCCAGCGGCTGCCGCGCGCGGTCGGCAAGTCCAAGGCGATGGACCTGGTGTTGACCGGGCGCATGATGGACGCGCAGGAGGCCGAGCGCGCCGGGCTGGTCAGCCGCGTGGTGCCGCTGGACAAGCTGATGGACGAGGCGCTGGGCGCGGCGCTGATGATCTGCAACTACTCGCTGCCGAGCGTGATGGTGGCCAAGGAGGCGGTCAACCGCGCCTTCGAGGGTTCGCTGACCGATGGCGCGATGTTCGAGCGCCGCATGTTCCATGCGCTGTTCGCCACCGCCGACCAGAAGGAGGGCATGACCGCCTTTGTCGAGAAGCGCAAGCCCGAATTCAAGCATCGCTGATCCGGCGCTGCCGCACCGGCGCGCGTGCTCATTCCTGCAGCGGCTTGAGCACCCGCTTCAAGTCCGGCCCGTCCGGATGCGGCAGCACCGAGAAGCCCAGGCTGGTCATCAGGCGCAGCATCTTCTCGTTGTCCGCCAGCACGTCGCCGACCATGTAGCGGTACGATTTGTCGCGCGCGCAGTCCATCAGCGCGCCCATCAGCCGCCGGCCCAGCCCGCTGCGTTGCCAGCGGTCGTCGATCACCAGCGCGAACTCGACCGATTCGCCATCGGCGGTCAGCGTATAGCGCGCCGCGCCGATCTGCTGCGTCACACCGTCCTCGTCGGTCAGCGCGACCAGCGCCATCTCGCGGTCGTAGTCGACCTGGGTGAAGCGCGCGACCAGTCCTGGCGGCATTTCCTCGATCCGCTCCATGAAGCGGTAGTAGCGCGCCTCGGGCGACATGCGCTGGAAGAAGTCCAGCATCAGCGCCGCGTCCTCCGGCTGCACCGCGCGCACCGTGACCCGGCGGCCCTCGCGCATCGGCCATTCCTGCGTCAGGTGCGACGGGTAGGGGTGGATGGCCAGGTGCGCATAGCGCGCCTTGCCCGCGCCGAGCGCCGGGTCCATCGTGATGCGCGCGCCCACCGCGGTCGCCCCGTCCTCGTCCGCCAGCAGGTCGATCGACAGCTCGCGCAGCCAGGGCAGCTCGCAGGCCAGGTTCGAGACCGCGAGCAGCGTGTTCTCGATCGCCTGTCGGTCCACCGGCGGCAGCTGGCGGAACGCGTCCAGCGTGCGCGCGACGCGCGTCGACTCGATCAGCCGCTGCGCCAGGAAGCGGTTGAGCGGCGGCAGTGCGAATGCGCGGTCCTGGAACACGTCCATCGGGTCGCCGCCGGCGCCAAAGGCGATCACCGGACCGAACACCGCATCGCGCAGCACGCCGACGCTGAGCTTGCGCGCGCGCGGCTGCTCGCGGTGGCGCTCGAGCGCGACGCCACCGACATGGCCGCTGGGCTGAGAGGCGCGCGCGGCCTCGACGATGTCCTGATAGGCCAGCCGCACCGATTCCAGGCTGCTCAGGTTGACGCGCGCCAGCGCCGCGTCGGCGGCCAGGTCCTGACCTTCGAGCCGGATGTCGACCGGCAGCCCGAGTTGCTCGGCCATGAAGATCGCCTCGCTCGCCGAGCGCGCGATCGCCACCGGCGGCACCTCGATGCCAAAGCTGCGCAGCAGCGCGCGCGTCTCCAGCGCCGAAGGCACGCGCCGCTGCTCGGCCAGCAGCTGGTCGGCCAGCACGCGCGCGTTGCCGCTGCCGGCGCGCTCGTAGTCCTGGTCCGGGCTCGGTGCCTGCAGCAGCAGGTTCTGGTTGTCGTAGTAGCCCGAGATGTCGCTGAACAGCTCGACCGCGGTCTCGGGCGTGCCGAACACCGGCACGCCAGCTTCCTCCAGCCGCTGGCGCGCTGCGGTGACCTGCGCGCCGCCCATGAAGCAGCAGCAGATCGGCACCCGCGTGGTGCCGGCCAGCTCGGCTATGCCTGCTGCGACGCGTTCGGGCTGCACCATCGCCAGCGGCGAGAGCACGACCAGCACCGCGCCGACCGATTCGTCGCTGCGCAGTGCGGCGATCGCCTGCAGGTAGCGCTCTGGTGTCGCATCTCCGCCGAGATCGATCGGGTTGGCGCCGCCCCAGTCGCGCGGCAAGAAGGCCTTCAGCGCAGCGACGGTCGCATCCGACAGCGCAGCGAAGGGCACGCCGAGCGCGCGTGCCTTGTCCACGGCCATCGCCGCCGGCCCGGTGCCGTTGCTGACTACCGCCAGCCGCCCACCGCGCGGCCGAAACCCGGTGGCCAGCGCCTTGGCCGCGTGAAACAGCTGGTTGATCCCGCGCACGCGAACCACGCCGGCGCGGCGCACGGCGGCGTCGAACACGGCGTCCGAAGTCGCGTCGGCCGCTGGGGCGTCGAGTTCGCCCGATTTGAACAGGATCACCGGCTTGCTGCGCGCGGCAGAGCGCAGCGCGCTGACGAAGCGGCGCGCGTCGCGCACCCGCTCGACATGCAGCAGGATGTAGCGCGTGCGGTCGTCGTGGACCATGAAGTCCAGGATCTCGCCGAAATCGATGTCGAGCGCGTTGCCCAGCGAGACGACCGATGAGACGCCGATGCGGTTCAGCGTGGCCCAGTCGAGCACCGAGGCGCACATCGCGCCCGACTGCGCGACCAGTCCGAGATCCCCCGACAGCGGTGAGGTGTCGGTGAAGGTCGCATTCAGCGCCAGTCTGGGGCGCACGATGCCGAGCGACTTCGGACCCAGGATCCGAACGCCCCAGTGCCGCCCAGCGTCCGCGATGCGCTTGTCGATCGAGGTCTGGCCGACGGTCGCCGGGCTGGTCACTATGACCAGATGCCGGATGCCGGCCTGCGCGCACTGCTCGATGATCAGCGGCATCGTTCGCGGCGGCGTCGTCACGATGGCGAGATCGACGCGCGCGCCGATCTGCTCGACCGATGCGACGCAGGGCTGGCCGAGCACCTCGCTGTACCTGGGATTGACAGCCCAGACCTTGCCCTTGTAGCCGCCAGCGATCACGTTGCGCAGGATCACATGGCCGATCGCATCGGGTTTGTCGGATGCGCCGATGATGGCCAGGCTTTGCGGTTCAAGCAGCGGCTTGAGGTAGTGGTTATTCGACATGGTGGCAGGTGTTGGGGCTCAGTCCTTCACGATACCACCAGCAGGCTGCGGCTCAGCCGCGCGCCGGCAGCACGGTGCCGACGCAAGCGCCAAAGCCGATGCGCGCCGCGCCCGGCTGCTCGCACCAGCCGCGGATGACGACCGCGTCGCCGTCCTCCAGCCAGCTGCGGACTTCGCCATTGGCCAGCGTGACCGGGTTCTTGCCGCCGCTGGTCAGCTCGATCAGCGCACCGGCCTGGTCCAGTGTCGGACCCGACAAGGTGCCGCTGCCGAACAGGTCGCCGGGCTGCAGATTGCAGCCGTTGACGGTGTGATGCGTCACCATCTGTGCCACGGTCCAGTAGGCGTGGCGGTAGCTGGTCCGCACCAGCGGCGCGCCGCCCTGGCCCTGAGCGCGCATGGCCGGCGTCTGCAGCAGCACCTCCAGCTGGATGTCGAGCGAGCCGGCCTGGCGGTTGGCGGCTGAATCCAGGTAGGGCAGCGGTTGCGGGTCGGACTCGGGGCGCAAGAACGCGACGCGGTAGGGCGCGAGCGCCTCCAGCGTCACGATCCAGGGCGAGATCGTCGTCGCGAAGTTCTTCGACAGGAAGGGACCCAGCGGCTGGTATTCCCAGGCCTGCAGGTCGCGCGCCGACCAGTCGTTGAGCAGGCAGAGGCCGAACACATGCTCCTCGGCCTCGGTGATCGGCACCGGCTCGCCGAGTGCGTTGCCACTGCCGATGAAGATGCCGAGTTCGAGCTCGATGTCGAGCTTCTGGCTCGGGCCGAACGACGGTTCGGTCGCACCGGGTACAAAAGTCTGGCCCTGCGGACGGCGGAAGGCCTGGCCCGAGACACCGATGCTCGACGCACGGCCGTGGTAGCCGATCGGCACCCATTTGTAGTTGGGCAGCAGCGGGTTGTCCGGACGGAACAGCTTGCCGATATTGGTCGCGTGGTGGACCGAGGTGTAGAAGTCGGTGTAGTCGCCGATGCGGGCGGGCAGGCCGTATTCGGCCTCGGCCTGCGGCACCAGGCAGGCCCGCAGCGCGGCCTGCTCCGGCGCGCCGGCGCGCAGCGCGCGCGACAGCGCCAGGCGCAGCGCGCTCCAGGCCGGCTGGCCCAGCGCCATCAGGGCGTTGAGCTGGGGCTGGGCGCCGGCCTGGGCCGCCACGGAGGCCTCGCCCGTGAACAGGCCCGCTGCCGCCACTGCCGCCAGATCGACGATCTGGTCGCCGATCGCGACGCCGCCACGGAAGGGCTCGCTGCTACCCTGGCGGCGGAAGGACGCGAAGGGCAGGTTCTGGACGGGGAAGTCACAGCCGGCCGCGTTGGCCGAGGCTACCCAGCTGTGCAGCGCCGGATCGTGGGTTTCGTTGATTAGATTCATCTTTTAGTCCAGCGCCTTGAATTCCTGGTCGTGCATCCAGGCGGCGTGCTTGGGTGCCTGCCTGGTCTGGGCCCATTCGTTGAGCATGTCCCACTTGACCGCGTCGAGCTTGGCGTACATCTCGGGGGTGCCGACATCGGCGGCGAGCTCCAGCCGGTGGCCGTTGGGGTCGAAGAAGTAGATCGACTTGAAGATGGTGTGGTCGGTCGGGCCGACGACCTCGATGCCGGCGGCCTGCAGGCGCTCCTTGGTCTCGATCAGGGTCTGGACGCTGTCGACCTTGAAGGCGATATGCTGGACCCAGTTCGGGGTGTTCTCGTCGCGGCCCATCGCGGGCGAGGTGGGCAGCTCGAAGAAGGCCAGCACGTTGTCGCCACCGGCGTCGAGGAAGACATGCATGTAGGGGTCGGGCGCCTTGGTCGAGGGCACCAGGTCCTCGGCGATCGCCAGCACGAAGCCCATGTTCAGGTGCTTGACATACCACTCCACGGTTTCCTTGGCGTCCTTGCAGCGATAGGCGACATGGTGGATGCGTTCGAGTTTCATCAGATCTTCTCCAGAAAATAAGGGCCGACTACCTGTTTTACCGCATGGGGCGGGAGCCGGCCAGTGGAATCACAGGTCGAGCAAGGCGGTCTTGAGCTGTTGCTGGAACAGTTCGGCGTCGCCCAGCGCATGGGCGTTGAGCAGCGCGAGCTTGACCAGGAACAGTTCGGTCTTGTCCTTGCCGGCCTGGTCGATGGCGGTGGCCAGGGTGTCGTAGACGGTTTCCAGGCCGGCTATGGTCAGGGCGTTGGGTGCGGTCATGGGGTGTTCTCCGGTTACTGGGGCAGGGCGGCGTTGAGCGCGGCTTGCAGGCGCACCGCGTCGAGCGTGAGCCAGCGCGCGCAGACATGCTGGTCCGGGCGCAGCAGATAGGCCGCGCCGCTGGCCTGCACGCCGTAGCGGGCGCGCAAATGGCCATCGGCGTCGGCGAAGGTCTGGTCGGCGCCGGCCACCGGCCGGGCCGCGCCGACGGCGGTCACGCGCAGCGCCACGCCCTTGGCGCGGGCGGCGTTGATCACGGCCTGCAGCGCGGCGGGGATCGCCTCGCTTTCGGTGAAATAGAGCAGGTCAAAGCCGCCGCCCAGGTGGTCGAGCAGGAAGTCGTTGGCCGCCAGGCGCACGTTCTGCGGCGGCGCGCCGTGCGCCGGGCCGGCGCTGAACAGGCCGTTGTCGTCGCCGCGGCTGTTGAGCATCGAGTGGCTGTACTCGTGCGGCCGCGAGGTGCGCCAGTGGTAGAGCGGGCGCACGAATTCCTGCGTCAGCGACAGCGACAGCACCGCGTCGCGCAGCAGCTGGAAGCCGCCAGCCGGCGGCGTCATGAAGCGGGTGCTCTTGCCGGCCTCGGCGATGATCTCGCGCGCCGCGCCGACGCGCTCGGCGCTGTAATTGGCCAGCAGCTGCTGGCCGCCCAGACCCTTGACCACATGGGCCAGTTGCCAGCCCAGCGACTGCGCGTCCTGGAACGCGGTGTTGGCGCCGCGCACGCCGAAGATCGGCAGCAGGTGGGCGGCGTCGCCGGTGAAGATCACGCTGCCATGCACATAGTCGGGCAGGGTCAGGGTGCGGGCCGAGTAGACCGAGCTCCAGTCCATCTCCCAGGGCGTGCCGCCAAAGCCGATCATCTCAAGCTGGGCGTCGATGCGCGCCTTGAGCGATTCGGGGCGCAGCGCTTGCTCGGGCGTCTCGCCAACGGGCAGCTGGTAGTCGACGCGCCAGATGCCGTTGGGCTCGCGGTGCATCAGGATGGTGTTGCCCGGGTTCCACTCGGGGTCGAAATAGGCCAGGCGCTCGGTCGGCAGCGGCAGGTCGATCCTGATGTCGGCGATCACGAAGAAGCCTTCGTACGACGCCCCTTCCATCTCCAGGTTCATGGCGGCGCGGATGCTTGAGCGCCCGCCCGAGGCATCGACCAGCCAGGTGGTTTCGAGCCGGTATTCGCCTTCCGGTGTGTCGACGGTCGCGACCGCGTAGCCGTCCCGCTGCTCGACCTGGACCACCTTGTTGCCCCAGCGGAAGTCGATCAGCGGATTCGCCTGGCAGGCGTCATGCAGGTATTCCTCCATGTACTGCTGCTGCACGTTGATCAGCGGACCGAAGCGGTCGTCCGGGTCGTGCGGTGCCTCCATGCGGAAACAGCGCTGGCCGCCGTAGAAGGAGTTGCCGAAGCGCCAGGGCAGGCCGCCCTCGGTCATGCGGTCGGCCACGCCAACCTGCTGCAGGATCTCCATCGAGCGGCGCGTGAAGACGATCGCGCGGCTGCCTTGCGAGAACTGCAGCTCGGCGCTCAGCACCACGCTGGCCACGCCGTGGCGCGCCAGCTCCAGCGCCGTGACCATGCCCGACGGGCCGGAGCCCACGATCACGACCTGCTGGCGCGGCTGGGCCGGATGCCGCGACGCCAGCCAGGGCTGGAACACCTCGTAGCGGTAATAGATGGACGGACGCGGTTCGGTCGTCGGCTGGTGCATGGGGATGCTCCTCTCGGTGGTGGTTCAGGTTGGACTGGAGTGATCGATCAGGCGGTCGAACAGGGCGCTCAGGGTGTGCTGCTCGTCGGCGCTCAGGCAGCCGAAGATTTCCTGGTTGCGGCGATTGACCATGGCCATGGTGCACACGAAAGCCGCGCGACCGGCCTCGGTCAGCGTCAGCACCACGCCGCGCGCGTCGGCGCTGTCGTGCTGCTTGCTGACCAGGCCCTGCTCGACCAGCGCCTGCGCGGCGCGACTGGCCTGGCCCTTGTCGAGGTTGGCCCGCCGCGCGAGGTCCTTGACCGACAGCGGCTCGAAGGTGCCGATGGTCGTCAGGCAGCGTCCGTCGCTGATCGACAGGCCGGTTTCCCGCAGGTAGGCATGCTGGCTGCCCATGTCGGACAGCTTGTGCAGCTTGTGCAGCCGGTAGGTCAGCGTGCGATCCAGCGTCAGCGGTTGGGTCGCTGCCGTGATGGGGTTGGTGGTTGGTTGTGGCTTGGCCATGGCATGATTCTAAATAAGATGGGTGCGCACGCAACTAAGTGCTTTCCCTAGGTTGG
Source organism: Malikia sp. (assembly GCF_028687635.1). Lineage (GTDB taxonomy): Bacteria > Pseudomonadota > Gammaproteobacteria > Burkholderiales > Burkholderiaceae_C > Malikia. Next base: position 58,394 of record NZ_JAQTZS010000014.1, read on the forward strand.
ATCGCCGCGGACGAAAAAAAACCAACCGCGAACGGTTGGTTTCTGGCATGGCCTGGTGCCGAGCTCAGCCCAGTCGGGCGGTCTCGAACTGGTTGCGGGCCTGGTTCAGCAGGCGCTCGAACATGTCGAGCAGCAGGGTCTTTTCCTGTTCGTTCAGGCAACGCAGCAGATCCTGGTTGCGCTGGTCGATCAACGGCATCACCCGCTCCCAGCGCTGCTGGCCGTCGGCGGTGACGGTCAGCAAGACGGCGCGGCCGTCGACCGGACAGGGCCGCTTGGAGACCAGCCCGCGGCCGACCAGCGTCTTGACGGTGCGGCTGACCTGGGCCTTGTCGAGGTTGGTCTCGAACGCGACCTCGTTGACGGTCAGGTGGCCCGGAGAGGACCCGATCGCCGCCAGGCAGCGCGATTCCGGCAAGCTCAACCCGCAACCCGACTGGTAGAGCTCCTGGCTCATCAGGTCGTTGAGCTTGCTCAGCACGTTGAGGCGGTAGGTGAAATGCCGCCTCAACGCGGGCTGCGGCCGGTTGCTGGTGTCGCTGGCCATCTACGTTCAGCCCATGGCGTGGACCAGGCCCAGGGAAATGACCGGGAAGAACACCAGGAAGCCGATGCGGATGAAGTCCGAAGCCAGGAAAGGCATGACGCCCTTGGCGGTTTCCATGTAGGGCACGTCCTTGGCCAGCTTCTGGATGATGAACAGGTTCATGCCGACGGGCGGATGCACCAGGCCGATCTCGACCACCATCAGCGCCAGGATGCCGAACCAGACCGACTTGTCGGGCACGCTCATGCCGAAGAACTCCAGCCCCATGACCATCGGGTAGAAGATCGGGATGGTCAGCAGGATCATGGCCAGCGAGTCCATCACGCAGCCCAGCAGCACGTAGACGCCGAGGATCGCGAACAGCACCAGCAGGGGCGGCATGCCGGAGCTCTTGACCCACTCGGCCAGCTCGGTCGGCAGCTGCGTCAGCGCCAGGCCCGAGTTGAGCAGATCGGCGCCCAGCAGCACCAGGAAGATCATGGCGGTGGCGTGGGCGGTGCCGATCAGGCTCTTCTTGATGCCATCCCAGCGCATGCCGCCGGTGATGATGGCCAGCACGCCGCAGGCGGCCGCGCCGATCGAGGCCGCCTCGGTCGGGTTGGCCCAGCCACCGTAGATGCCGACGATGACGACCGCGAACACACCCATGATGGGCAGCACGGCCAAGGTGGCGGTCAGGCGCTCGGCCCAGCTGTGCTTCTTGCTGGCCGGACCGGCCTTGGGGTCGAGCGTGACGATCAGCTTGATGACCAGCATGTAGCCCGTCATGGCGATCAGGCCCGGCACCACGGCGGCCATGAACAGCTTGCCGATCGATTCCTGGGTCAGCACGGCGTAGATCACCAGCGGCACCGAGGGCGGGATCATGATGCCCAGCGTGCCGGCGGCGGCCAGCGTGCCGGTGGCGAGGCGACCCGAGTAGCCGTGGGCCTTGAGCTCGGGCAGCGCGACCTGCGCCATGGTGGCGGCGGTGGCCAGCGAGCTGCCGCAGATGGCGCCGAAGCCGGCGCAGGCGCCGGTCGACGCCATCGCCAGTCCGCCCTTCCAGTGGCCCATGAAGGCCGCGGCGAAGCGGAACAGTGACTTGGACAGGCCGCCGTGGGTGGCGAACTGGCCCATCAGCATGAACAGCGGGATCACCGCCAGGTCATAGTTGGACAGGCGCGCGTAGGCCAGGTGGTTCAGCGTGAACAGCAGGGACGAAGGGTCCCAGTCGTTCATGGCCATGAAGCCGGCGGCGCCGCCGATCAGCATGCCCACGCCGACATGGATGCGCAGCGTCAGCAGCACCAGCAGGCCGGCAAAAATCGAAAGTCCAATCGCCATGCCGCTCATTTGTGGCCTCCAGTTGCGGTGTTCAGGGAAATGAAGGCGCGGTAGAGCGCCGCCAGCGTCAGCAGCACGAAGCTGGGCACCAGCAGCAGCACGGGTTGCCAGACCGGCACCAGCAGCAGCGTGGAGACTTCCATGTTCTCGTAGCACTCTTCCACGTAGAGGGCGCTGCGCCAGGTGATGACGGCCGAGGCGGCAGCCAGCAGCGCGTGCGCGAGCACGTCGAGCGCGGCGCGGCCGCGCTCGCTCATCCAGGTGGTCAGCGCGTCGACCTTGATGTGGTGGTCGTCGAGCTCGCAGACCGGCAGGAAGGCGGCCGAGCCGATCGCCGCGCCCATCATGAGCAGCTCCATGTCGCCCTCGATCGGGTGCGAGAACAGCTTGCGGCCGACGATCGAGACGATGGACATGATGACGAGGGCGACGAAGACCATGCCGCCAGCCAGTGCCCACCAGGTGATCACGGTGTCGAGCAGTGCGGCCAGGCCGGTGCGCTTGGGCGCTGGCGCGGCCATGTCGTCAGGTACTAATTCAGCCATGGTTGTACTTGTTGCAAAGGGAGGGAGTCAGGCGACCGCTGGCCGCCTGCAAGGAAAAAAGCCCGGCTCGGTGAGAGGCGGGCTGGGGGGCGGGCTGGACCAGGGTCCAGCCCGGTGATCACTTGCCGAGGTACTTGTTGCCGATGGCGTGGACGTCGGCGGCCAGCTTGGCGCCGTCGAGGCCCTTGGCCGTGGCCTGCTTGATCCAGTCGGCCTCGACGCCGGCCGAGGCCTTGACCATGGCCTTGTAGTCGGCGTCCTTGATGACCAGCAACTTGTTGCCCTGCGCGGCGAGCTTCTTGCGTGCCTCGTCGTTGCCCTTGTCCCAGGCCCGGGCAGCCAGTTCGCTCATGGCCAGGCCGCTGTTCTTGTCGATCACGGCCTTGAGCTCGGGCGCCAGGCTTTCATACTTCTTCTTGTTCATCAGGACGGCGAACGGGGTCTGCGAGAAACCAGCTAGGTTGGCGGGTCCCTCGATGTGGTATTTGGTGACCTCGTCGATCTTGACGGCGGGCAGGATCTCCCACGGTGCCATCGCGCCATCGATCACGCCCTTGGAGATGCCTTCGGTCACGGCGGCGACCGGCATGTTGACCGGGGTGCCACCGAGCGAGCTCAGGAACAGCGAGGTGAAGCGCGAGGGGCTGCGCAGCTTCAGGCCCTTGATGTCTTCCATCGACATGACCGGCTTGTTCGCGGTGCTGATCACGACGTTGGAGCCGCTGAAGATCGCGAGCACCTTGAAGTCCTTGTAGTCCTCCATGCCGTGCTTCTGGGTGTAGTCCCACATCGCGCGGGTACCGGCCAGGCTGCCCGGGGGCAGGCTGAAGGGCAGCTCAAGCGCCTCGGTGCGCGGGAAGCGGCCGGTCGAGTAGCTCGGCGAGGTCCAGACCACGTCGGCGACGCCGTTCTTGACCTGATCGGCCAGCTGGGGCGGGGTGCCGCCAAGCTGCAGCGCCGGGTAGAGCTGGCACTTCATCTTGCCGCCCGAGTCCTTCTCGATCGCCGCGCACCAGGGTTCAGCCACGCCCTTGTGGAAGTTGGAGTTCGACGCCAGGAAGTGCGAGAACTTGATGGTGACCTGCTGGGCTTGTGCCGCGGAGGTGCCGAAAGCCAGCACGAGGGCGGCAGACAGGGAGGCGAGGGGAAGGGCAAAGTTTTTCATTAAAGAAGCTCCGGCGGGTGGAATGGACGGACACCAATTCGTTGTGGTGGCAACTTTATGCGAGCTTCGTTGTGTCATCAACTATCGGAAACCCTAGGTTTTGCCACTGTTTTTCAGGGTTGGCCGGGTCCGGGTTTCGGGGCGGTTCGGCGGTCTGTCGCCGTGGGGTAGCATCGTGGCCATGCTTTCCATCCTGTCTATCACCGGGCCGATCTACCTGGCCGTGCTGCTCGGCTTTGCCTGCACCCGACTGGGCCTGTTCACCAAGGCGGACATGCGCCTGTTCGGCAAGTTCGTGCTCAATCTGGCGCTGCCGGCGCTGCTGTTCAACGCGCTGGCGCAGCGCAGCCTCGACGAGATCCTCAATCCGTCCTACCTGCTGGCCTATGCGCTGGCCGCTTTGCTGGTCATCGGGCTGGGCCTGTTGGCGGTGCGCTGGTTCATGGGCCGATCCTTCAGTTACGCCAGCATGTTCGCGATGGGCATGTCCTGCCCCAACAGCGGCTTTGTCGGTTATCCGGTCCTGCTGCTGACGCTGGGGTCCTCGGTCGCTGGCGTCGGGCTGGCGCTGTGCATGGTGGTCGAGGTCTTGCTGCTGATCCCGCTGCTGCTGGCAGTGGCCGACCTGGAGGGCGACAAGGGCCAGGCCGGGCGGGTCGTGTTCAGGACGGTCAAGGGTCTGGCGCGCAACCCCTTGATCATCGCGCTGGTGGCCGGTCTGCTGGTCTCGTCGGCGGGCTGGACGCCGCCGCTGGCGGTTTCGCGCACGGTCAGCATGTTCGCCCAGGCCAGCGGTGCGCTGTCGCTGTTCGTGATCGGTGGCAGCCTGGTCGGCCAGTCAATGCGCGGCATGGGGCTGCCAGTGCTGCAGATCACGCTGGGCAAGCTGGTGCTGCATCCGCTGATCATGCTGGCGGTGCTGACCTGGCTGGTGCCGGTGGCAGACCCCCAGCTGCGCACCGCCGTGCTGCTGGTCACCGCCATGCCGATCATGGGCATCTACACCATCCTGTCGCAGCGCCACGGCCACGAGGGCATCAGCGCCGCCGCGCAACTGGCCACCACGGCCGCCTCGTTCTTCACGCTCAGCGGCCTGCTCTGGGGGCTCAGGCAGCTGGGCTGGCTAGCCGCCTAATACCCGAGCGCACAGTTCGCGCAGCAGCCGGGCTGCCGCCTGCTGGGTCAGCGTGGCCGGGCGCTGTGCGCTCGACGCCAGCGCGACCCGGGCCCGCAGCGGCGGATCGGTGATGGCGCGCAGCGTGTAGGCCGAGGGTCGGATCGTGTTCGAGGCCGCGTTGCGCGGCAGCACGGCGCAGCCCAGCCCCTCGGCCACCAGGTCGAGGATGGCCGCCACGCCGTCGATCTCCAGCGTGATGGTCGGCCGCAGGCCCAGGCCGGCCAGTTCGCGCTCGACATGCATGCGGATCGCGTTGGGCCGGCTCGGGATCACCAGCGGCAACTTGGCCAGTTCGCGCAGCGCGATCGGCGGCGGCGGCGGGTCTTCCAGCAGGCCGGCGGGCCGCGCCTGCACCAGCAGCAGTTCCTCCTCGAACAGCGGCAGCATGTCGAGCTCGGGCAGCGGCGCGGCGTCATAGAGCAGGGCCAGGTCGAGCCGGCCCTGGATCAGACCCTCCTGCATGCCGGTCGACAGCCCCTCGCTGATCGAGAGACTGGCCTCCGGCAGCTCCAGCCGGAAGGCGCGCGTCAGCGGCACCGCCAGCACCCGCGCCAGCGTCGGCGGCAGCCCGATCGCGACCCGGCCGGCCAGCGCGCCGCGCACCCGCCCGAGGTCCTCGCGCGCGCGCTCGACCTGGTGCAGGATGCCGCGCGCATGGTCGAGCAGCAGCTGGCCGGCCTCGGTCGGCGTGGCGCCGCGCCCGTTGCGCAGCAGCAGGTTCTGGCGCAGCTCGACCTCGAGCAGGCGCACCTGCCGGCTCAGCGCGGGCTGGGCGATGTCCAGGGCATGCGCGGCGCGGGTGAAGCTGCCGAGTTCGGCGACCCGCACGAAGTATTCGAGCTGTTTGAGATCCATCTGTAAATTCTATATAGCTTGGATCAATCCATGCCGGAATTGTCTAGCAGCTAGCGTTCCTGCGGCTTGTGAGCCGGTCGGCTCGCGCGCACAATTTGCGCCAGCCACCATCCATCCCGAAAGAGGAGTTCAACCCCCATGAGCAAGAAGCCGCTGATCATCGACGTACACGGCCACTACACCACCGCGCCGGCCGCGCTGGGCGCCTGGCGTGACCTGCAGATCGCCGCCCTGAAGGACCCGAGCCAGCAGCCCGACCCGAAGAGCCTCAGGATCAGCGACGACGAACTGCGCGAGTCGATCGAGACCAACCAGCTCAAGCTCATGAAGGAGCGCGGAAGCGACCTGACCGTGTTCAGCCCGCGCGCGAGCTTCATGGCGCACCATATCGGCGACTTCGAGACCAGCTCGACCTGGGCCGCGATCTGCAACGAACTGTGCTTCCGCGTCAGCGAGCTGTTCCCGGACAACTTCATCGGCGCGGCCATGCTGCCGCAGTCGCCCGGCGTCGATCCCAGGACCTGCATCGCCGAGCTCGAGCGCTGCGTCAAGGACTACGGCTTCGTCGGCCTGAACCTGAACCCGGACCCGTCGGGCGGTCACTGGACCAGCCCGCCGCTGACCGACCGTCACTGGTACCCGATCTACGAGAAGATGGTCGAGTACGACCTGCCGGCGATGATCCACGTCAGCACCAGCTGCAACAGCTGTTTCCACACCACCGGCGCGCATTACCTGAACGCCGACACCACCGCCTTCATGCAATGCCTGCAAGGTGACCTGTTCAAGGACTTCCCGACGCTGAAGTTCCTGATCCCGCATGGCGGCGGCGCGGTGCCCTACCACTGGGGCCGTTTCCGTGGCCTGGCCCAGGAGATGAAGAAGCCGCTGCTGCAGGACCACCTGCTCAACAACATCTTCTTCGACACCTGCGTCTACCACCAGCCGGGCATCGACCTGCTGACCAAGGTGATCCCGGTCGACAACATCCTGTTCGCCTCCGAGATGATCGGCGCCGTGCGCGGCATCGACCCCGAGACCGGCCACTACTACGATGACACCAAGCGCTACGTCGCCGCCACCCCGAACCTGAGCGAGGAGCAGCGCTACAAGGTGTTCGAAGGCAACGCGCGCCGCGTGTTCCCGCGCATGGACGCTGCACTGAAGGCCAAGGGCCTGTAAATCCTCTTGCGGGACAGACCTTCAGCTCAGTCCCCAACCGTTCAAGTATCTTTGGGGACTGACCTTTAGTTCTGTCCCCAACTGAATAAAGGAATTTGATATGTACGAACTCGGAGTCGTTTACCGCAACATCCAGCGCGCCGACCGCGCCACCGCCGACGCGCTGGCTGCGCTGGGCTCGGCCACCGTGCACGAGGCCATGGGCCGTGTCGGCCTGATGAAGCCCTACATGCGTCCGATCTTTGCCGGCGCACAGGTGTCCGGCACCGCGATCACCGTGCTGCTGCAACCGGGCGACAACTGGATGATGCATGTCGCGGCCGAGCAGATCCAGCCTGGCGACATCGTCGTGGCGGCCTGCACCACGGACAACAGCGACGGCTTCTTCGGCGACCTGCTGGCGACCAGCTTCCAGGCCCGTGGCGCCCGCGCCCTGGTCATCGACGCCGGCGTGCGCGACGTCAAGGAGCTGACGCGCATGAACTTCCCGGTCTGGAGCAAGGCCGTCCATGCCAAGGGCTGCGTCAAGGAGACGCTGGGCTCGGTCAACATTCCGGTGGTCTGCGCCGGCATGATCGTGCACCCGGGCGACGTGATCGTGGCCGATGACGACGGCGTGGTCTGCGTGCCGGCCGCCCTGGCCGAGAAGACTCTGGCGACCGCGCTGGCACGCGAGGCCAACGAGGGCGCCAAGCGCGACAAGTTTGCCGCCGGCGTGCTGGGCCTGGACCTCTACAAGATGCGCGAGCCGCTGGCGGCCAAGGGCCTGCGCTACATCGACTGATATCGGAGCAAACCATGTCCAAACCCACCTCAGGTGACTTCACCAAGACCGCCGGCTGGCTCGACTGGTATACCGGCCCGTCCCGCCCCAAGTTCCAGCTGCCCGCTGGCGCGGTCGATGCGCATTGCCATGTGTTCGGCCCGGGTGCCGAGTTTCCCTACGCGCCCGAGCGCAAGTACACCCCTTGCGACGCGACCAAGCACGAGCTCTACGCGCTGCGCGACCATCTGGGTTTCGCGCGCAACGTGGTGGTGCAGGCGACCTGCCACGGCGCCGACAACCGCGCCATGGTCGATGCCTGCCTCTCCAGCGGCGGCAAGGCGCGCGGCGTCGCGACCGTCAAGCGCAGCATCAGCGACGAGGAGCTGCAGGCCCTGCATGACGCCGGCGTGCGCGGCGTGCGCTTCAACTTCGTCAAGCGGCTGGTCGACTTCACGCCCAAGGACGAGCTGCTGGAGATCGCCGGGCGCATCGCCAAGCTGGGCTGGCATGTGGTGATCTATTTCGAGGCGGTCGATCTGCCCGAGCTGTGGGACTTCTTCACCGCGCTGCCGACCACGGTGGTGGTGGACCACATGGGCCGCCCGGATGTCTCCAAGGCCGTGGACGGCCCCGAGTTCGAGCTGTTCCTGAAGTTCATGCGCCAGCACCCGAACGTCTGGAGCAAGGTCTCCTGCCCCGAGCGCCTGTCGGTCACCGGCCCCAAGGCCTTGAACGGCGAGCAACGTGCCTACGTGGACGTAGTGCCGTTCGCGCGCCGCGTGGTCGAGGAGTTCCCGGACCGCGTGCTCTGGGGCACCGACTGGCCGCACCCGAACCTGAAGGACCACATGCCCGACGACGGCCTGCTGGTCGACTTCATCCCGCAGATCGCGCCGACCGCCGAACTGCAGCGCAAGCTGCTGGTCGACAACCCGATGCGGCTGTATTGGCCCGAGGAAACGTCCAAGTGATTTGCGGAACAGACCAGCAATTGCGCAGCAATTCTGCTCTGTCCCCACTGATCAAAGGGATTCGACTGACTAAGGAGACTTGAATGGCATTGGACAAACCGTACAAGGACGTGCCCGGCACCATCATTTTCGATGCCGAGCAAAGCCGCAAGGGCTACTGGCTCAACCAGTTCTGCATGTCGCTGATGAAGGCCGAGAACCGCGAGCGCTTCAAGGCCGACGAGCGCGCCTACCTCGACGAGTGGGCGATGACCGAGGAACAGAAGCAGGCCGTGTTGGCGCGCGACCTCAACTGGTGCATGCGCACCGGCGGCAACATCTACTTCCTGGCCAAGATCGGCGCCACCGACGGCAAGAGCTTCCAGCAGATGGCCGGCTCGATGACCGGCATGACCGAAGAGGAATACCGCAACATGATGCTGGGCGGCGGCCGCAGCGCCGAGGGCAACCGCTACCTGGGCGAGGACGGCGACGCCCAGCCCCAGCATCAGCCGCAAGGCAAGGGTCACGAGCCGCAGCAAGCTGCGCCAGGCAAGAAAGGCTGACACGAAATGGCACGCATCACCGCATCCGTCTACACCTCGCATGTGCCGGCCATCGGCGCCGCGATCGACCTCGGCAAGACCCAGGAGGACTACTGGAAGCCGCTGTTCGCGGGCTACGACTTCTCCAAGCAGTGGATGAAGGACAACAAGCCCGACGTGATCTTCCTGGTCTACAACGACCACGCGACCGCCTTCAGCCTGGACCTGATCCCGACCTTCGCGATCGGCACCGCCGCCGAATACCAGCCGGCCGACGAGGGCTGGGGTCCGCGCCCGGTACCCAAGGTCATCGGCCACCCCGAGCTGGCCTCGCATATCGCGCAGAGCGTGATCCAGCAGGACTTCGACCTGACCATCGTCAACAAGATGGAAGTCGACCACGGCCTGACCGTGCCGCTCTCCTTGATGTGCGGCCAGCCCGAGGCCTGGCCCTGCCCGGTGATCCCGTTCGCGGTCAACGTGGTGCAGTACCCGGTGCCCAGCGGCCAGCGCTGCTACAACCTGGGCAAGGCGATCCGCAAGGCGGTCGAGTCCTTCGACCAGGACCTCAACGTGCAGATCTGGGGCACCGGCGGCATGAGCCACCAGCTGCAGGGTGCGCGCGCCGGCCTGATCAACCGCGAGTGGGACAACGCCTGGCTCGACAAGCTGATCAGTGACCCGGAGGCCGCCGCCGCCACGCCGCATATCGACTATGTGCGCGAGGCCGGCAGCGAGGGCATCGAGCTCGTGATGTGGCTGATCGCGCGCGGCGCGATGGCCGATGTCGCGGGCGGCCCTAGCCCGAAGCTGACGCACCGCTTCTACCATGTGCCGGCGTCGAACACCGCCGTCGGCCACGTGATCCTGGAAAATCAATAAACCTCTGGCGGGACAGACCGCGGCGCTCGGCGCCAGCTCTGTCCTCCACTGATCAAGGAGTTAACAAATGACCATCAAAGTCGCGCTCGCCGGTGCTGGCGCCTTCGGCATCAAGCACCTGGACGGCATCAAGAACATCCCCGACGTGGAAGTGATTTCCGTCATCGGCCGTGACCTGGCCAAGACCCAGGAAGTGGCCGACAAGTACGGCATCCAGCATGTGACCGACGACCTCAACGAGTCCCTGAAGATCCAGGAACTCGACGCCGTCATCCTCTGCACCCCCACGCAGATGCACGCCTCGCAGTCGATCGCCTGCCTGCAGGCCGGCAAGCATGTGCAAGTCGAGATCCCGCTCTGCGACGAGCTCAAGGCGGGCCTGGAAGTGGCACGCCTGGCCAAGGAATCCGGCAAGGTGGCCATGGTCGGCCACACCCGCCGCTTCAACCCCAGCCACCAGTATGTGCACGACAAGGTGCTGGCCGGCGAGTTCAACATCCAGCAGATGGATGTGCAGACCTACTTCTTCCGCCGCACCAATACCAACGCGCTGGGCCAGGCCCGCAGCTGGACCGACCACCTGCTGTGGCACCATGCCGCGCACACCGTCGACCTGTTCGCCTACCAGGCCAACAGCCCGATCGTGAAGGCCAACGCGGTGCAAGGCCCGATCCACCCGGTGCTGGGCATCGCGATGGACATGAGCATCCAGCTCCAGGCCGCCAACGGCGCGATCTGCACCCTGAGCCTGTCGTTCAACAACGACGGCCCGCTGGGCACCTATTTCCGCTACATCGGCGATACCGGCACCTACATCGCGCGCTACGACGACCTGTTCACCGGCAAGGAAGAGCAGATCGACGTCTCGAAGGTGGCCGTGTCGATGAACGGCATCGAGCTGCAGGACCGCGAGTTCTTCGCCGCCATCCGCGAAGGCCGCGAGCCGAACTCGAGCGTGCAGAAGGTGCTGCCCTGCTACCAGGTGCTGCACGATCTGGAGCGGCAGCTCAACGGCTGATAGCCCCGCCTGCGGTGACCTGGCTTCTTGCCGGGGGCCGCCAGAACCGTCGCAGCGCCCACCCCATTCGGTGGGCGTTGTGCCTTGTGGCATCATCGATTTCCATGCTGAACTTCGTCTGGGTCGCCTTCATCCTGATCGGTTTCGTGGCCGCGCTGGTGCAGCTGCTGCAGGGTGACACGGGCATCTTCGCGCGCGTGCTGGGCGCGCTGTTCGACAGCGCCAAGACCGGCTTCGATGTCTCGCTCGGCCTGGTCGGCATCATGTGCCTGTGGCTGGGCATCATGAAGGTCGGCGAGCGCGCCGGCGTGATCGACCTGTTCGCGCGCGCGCTGGCGCCGTTCTTTCGCTGCGTCTTTCCGGGCATACCGAAAGGGCATCCGGCTGGCGGCAGCATCGTGATGAACTTCAGCGCCAACCTGCTCGGGCTGGACAACGCCGCCACGCCGCTGGGCCTCAAAGCCATGCGCGAGCTGCAGGAGATCAACCCGCAGAAAGAGGTCGCCAGCGATCCGATGGTGATGTTCCTGGTGCTCAACACCGCCGGCATCACGCTGATCCCGACCTCGGTGATCGCGATCCGCCAGAGCCTGGCGGCCGAGCAGGGCCTGTCCGGCTTCAACGGCGCCGACATCTTCCTGCCGACGCTGGTCGCCACCTTCATCTCGTTCTGTGCCGGCCTGTGCGCGGTGGCCTGGGTGCAGCGCATCAACCTGCTGCGCGCGCCGGTGCTGGTGTTTTTTGCCGGTTTCGTCAGCCTGATGGCCACGCTCTATGCCGGCCTGCGCGGCCTGCCGCCGGATCGGCTTACGCAAGCGGTGGGCCTGCTCGGCAGCGGCGTCATCTTCAGCCTGATCACGCTGTTCGTCGCGGTCGGGGCCTGGCGCCGTGTCGATTGCTATGACAGCTTCGTCGAGGGCGCCAAGGAGGGTTTCGGCGTCGCGCTGCAGATCATTCCCTATCTGGTCGCGATGCTGGCGGCGATCTCGGTCTTTCGCAGCACCGGCTGCATGGGCTATCTGCTCGGCGCGATCGAGGCGCTGGTACGCTGGGCCGGGCTCGATGCCGATTTCGTGCCGGCGCTGCCAGTCGGCCTGATGAAGACGCTGTCGGGCAGCGGCGCGCGCGGGCTGATGATCGACGTCATGAAGACCCATGGCGTCGATTCCTTCCAGGGCAAGCTCGCCGCCATCATCCAGGGCTCGACCGAAACCACCTTCTATGTGCTGGCGGTCTATTTCGGCAGCGTCAACATCCGCAACACGCGCCAGGCGCTGGCCTGCGGCCTGTTCGCCGATGCGGTCGGCCTGGTCGGCGCGATTGGCGTCGGCTACCTGTTCTACCGCTGATCGCCCGCTGATTTTCCTTCTCCGCCTTCCGCTGTACTTTCACTTTCAAGCCTCACTGCTACTTTAGCCATGACCCAGACATTTCCGCAACGCCAGCTCGGCCCGTTCCAGGTTTCCGCCATCGGCCTGGGCTGCATGAACCTCAGCCACGCCTACGGCGCGCCGGTCTCGGCCGAGCAGGGCGAGCGCGTGCTGCTGGCCGCGCTCGACGCCGGCGTGACCCATTTCGACACCGCCGCGCTGTACGGCTTCGGCGCCAACGAGAGCCTGGTCGGCCGCGTGCTGGCCCAGCACCGCAGCCGCTTCACGCTGGCGAGCAAATGCGGCATGACCGGGGTCGATCTCAAGGGCGATGGCCAGCAGGTGCGCGTGATCGACGGCCGCCCCGAGACCCTCCAGGCCACCTGCGAGGCAGCGCTCAAGCGGCTGAACACCGACGTGATCGACCTCTACTACCTGCACCGCTGGGACAAGCAGGTGCCGATCGAGGACAGTGTCGGTGCGATGAGCGATCTGGTGCGCGCGGGCAAGATCCGCGCCATCGGCCTGTCCGAGGTCTCGGCGGCCACGCTGCGCAAGGCGCACGCGGTGCACCCGATCGCCGCGCTGCAGACCGAGTATTCGCTCTGGACCCGCAACCCCGAGATCGCGGTGCTCGACGCCTGCAAGGAGCTCGGCGTCAGCTTCGTCGCCTTCAGCCCGGTCGCGCGCGGCTTCCTGTGCGGCGACCTGACCGATGTGACCACGCTGCACGAGAAGGACATCCGCCGCGCCATGCCGCGCTTCATGCCCGGCAATTACGCCGCCAACCTGCGGCTGCTGGCCCCCTATCGCGCGATCGCCGAGGAGGTCGGCTGCAGCATGGCCCAATTGGCGCTGGCCTGGCTGCTGCACAAGGACGAGAACATCCTGCCGATTCCGGGCACCACCCGCGTCGAGCATCTGCTCGATGACCTGGGCGCGGTGAATGTGAGCTTGAGCGCCGACCAGATGAGCCGGCTCGACGCCTGCATCCACCAGGGCAATGTGGCGGGCGCGCGCTACAACAGCCTGGGCACGGGCGAGGTCGATACCGAGAACTTTGCCTGACCGCGGGTCGTTGGCGGCGCAGTGGGTAAGGATTTGTTATTTATGTTGCACTGCAACATAAAAGGTCTATGCTCAGTGTCGTGGGTGGGCGCAGTGCCTCCATCTCAATGGGAGTGAGCAGCCATGACGATGCGGTCAATTCAATCATCGATTCGACGCTGGTTCCGTGGGCTGGGGCTGGGCGCAAGCCCCGTGTCCCCGGTTCCAGCGATCCCGACGGGCAAGCGCTCGGTCAACCTGGCCCTGCAGGGCGGCGGTGCGCATGGCGCCTTCACCTGGGGGGTGCTGGATGCCTTGCTGGAGGAGTCCGACCTCGACATCGAGGGCCTCAGCGGCAGCAGCGCCGGCGCGATGAACGCGGTGCTGTTTGCCGACGGCTGGATGAAAGGGGGACGCGAAGGGGCAAGCGCCAGCCTGAAGGCGTTCTGGAGCGAGATCGGCAAGCAGATGCCCGCCGGGCTGATGTCGCAGCGCCAGAATGACCAGGTCGGACTGTCAACGCTCGGGACGCTGCTGTACCGCTGGTCGGGAATCTTTTCCCCCGCGCAGCTCAATCCCTTCGACCTGAACCCGCTGCGCGACTTGCTGGTCAAGCAGGTGGATTTCGAGCGACTGCGTCAGCAAAGCCCCTTCAAGCTGTTCGTCGGCGCGACGCAGGCGAGTTCCGGCAAGCTGCGGATCTTTCGCGAGCACGAGCTCACGGTCGAGGTGCTGCTGGCATCCGCCTGTCTGCCCAGGATTCACCATCCGATCCAGATCGATGGCGAAGCCTATTGGGATGGCGGCTTCAGCGCCAACCCGCCCGTCGCGCCCTTGTTCTTCCAATGCGACAGCCGGGACCTGCTGCTGGTCCTGCTCAATCCGCTGGAGCGCCATGGTGTGCCACATACCCTGTCGGAGATCGAGGCCCGCACCGCCGAGCTGGCGTTCACGGCCAATTTTCTGGGCGAGATGAGGCTGCTGGTCCAGGCCATCCAGGCCAGTGCGGCCGCGCCCGCTGGCCTGGGGCCACTGGAGCAGCGTCTGCTGCAACTCCGGTTTCACATGATCGATACCAGTCAGCTGGCCACCTTTCACCAGAGCGACACCAAGTTGCTGGCCTATGGCCCGTTTCTTGAACAGCTGCGCGATCAGGGGCGGGAGCGGGCACGGGCCTGGCTGGACGGGTCATCGTCCGCGGTGGGAAGCCAGTCTTCCATCGATGTCGAGGCCTTGTTCGGGTGAGGCAGCCACCGCAAGTACGGCCAGCGCCGCTCAGTTGCGTGCGCCAACCAACGGAAGCAGCAGCGGGAAAGGCACATGCTGGTTGCAGCTGTACCGCAGGGGTTACAACAGGTAGCAGCACCCAAGCAACAAGGATGTGCCTCATGACTGAATACACCGCCGCCCTCAAACAGGTAGCCGATGCCGCCAGCCAGGCGGCGCAGGAGGTGGCTCCCGCGCTGCATCACGCCGCCGACCGGGTCAGCGAAATGGCCAGCGATGGCATGAGCGCGATCCGGCAAGGTTCGCGGCAATGCCGGGATCAGATGGCGCGCGCGTCCAGTTGCACGGTCTCGCACATCCGGCAACATCCCACCCAGACGATCGTGATCGCTGCCTTGCTGGGGGCCACCGCCGTGGCCCTCTTGAGTCTGTTGCGCCGCCGCTGAGATCCGAAAACCGGCCAGCCGCCTTACTTGAGCAAGCCGCCCAGATCGAAGCCGCTGTCGGCGGCCTGCTTGGGCGTGGGCGAGATACCGGCGTCGAGCAGCTTGCGCGCCTGCAGGTGATCCTTGGCGGCGTTGACGCTGTCGACCGCGATCAGCTGGTTGGCGCGGAAATGGTAGACGCTGAAAGACGCGCCGGCCATGTCGCCACGCACGGCCCATTGATCGGCGCCGCCCGACAGGCCGGCCATCTGCAGCTTCTTGTCGTACTGGTCGCTCCAGAACCAGGGCGTAGCCGTGAACGGACGTTCCTGGCCCAGCAGCGCGGCGGCGGCTGACTTGCCCTGTTCGGTCGCGTTCTGCACCGATTCGAGCCGGATCAGGCTGCCGTCGGCCAGCCGGCGCGCGGTGCAGTCGCCGGCGGCGACGATGGCCGGGTCGCTGCTGCGGCAGCAGGCGTCGACCACGATGCCGCGCTCGCATTCGAGCCCGGCGGCCTGTGCCAGGCCGTCGTTGGCGTTGACGCCGATGCCGACCACCACCAGGCCGGCCGGCAGCAGGCCGCCGTCGGCCAGGCGCACACCGCTGACCGCGCCATCGGCGCCGGTTTCGAGCGCCGCGATGCGCGCATCGAACACCAGCTTGACACCATGGCCGCGGTGCAGCGCGGCGTACCAGTCGGACAGCGCGGGCGCCAGCACGCGGCCGAGCAGGCGCGGCGCGGCTTCGAGCACGGTGACTTCCAGGCCCTTCTTGCGCGCGGTCGCCGCGACTTCGAGCCCGATGAAGCCGCCGCCGATCACGACCACCGGCAACTGCCGCTCAGCGCACAGCGCCAGCCGGGCCGAGATCGCGTCGGCATCGTCGCGCGAGCGCAGCGCGTGCACGCCAGCGGCATTGCCACCAGGCAGCGGCAGGTTGCGCGGCGTCGAGCCGGTGGCCAGCACCAGGCCGCTGTAGGGCAGGGCGCTGCCGTCGACCAGCAGGACCTGTTTGGCGGCGCGGTCGATCGCTGCGACCTTGACCTCGGTGCGCAGTTCGATGTTCTTGCGCGCCAGCATCTCGGGCGCGCGCATCACCAGTTGCGCGCCGTCCATCTCGCCGGCCAGCCAGGCCTTGGACAGGGGCGGGCGGTGGTAGGGGCCATGCGGCTCGTCGCCCAGCAGCGTGATGCTGCCTGCATAGCCGCCGGCACGCAGCGATTCGGCCGTCTGCACGCCGGCCTGGCCGGCGCCGATGATCACGATGCCAGCCTGG
>NZ_JAQTZS010000045.1 GCF_028687635.1 Malikia sp.
CGGCGCCCTTTTCCTTCAGGCGCACCGCTTCCTCGATCGCGATCTCGTCGAAGGGGTTCATGCTCATCTTGACGTTGGCGATGTCAACGCCCGTGCCGTCGGCCTTGACGCGCACCTTGACGTTGTAATCCACCACGCGCTTGACGGGGACGAGGATCTTCATGTTTTACTCCAAATTTGAAAATGATCAGCTTTTGGCTGCCGCCGCCGCGCGACGAACCGAGGAGGATGTCATCACCAGCGCTTCGCCTTCGATGACGACCTTGCCCTTGACGGTGCACACCGTATCGAGTTCGGCTCTGGCCTTCTCGGGATGCAAGGACTTGACGGTGACCGTCGCATGAACCGTGTCACCCGGCTTGACCGGCGCCTTGAACCTGAGCGACTGGCTGAGGTAGACCGTACCCGGCCCGGGCAGGCGGTTGGCCACCGCCGCGGAAATCACGCTGGCGGACAGGAAGCCATGCGCGATCCGGCCACCAAAGATCGTGGTTCGAGCGAACTCCTCGTTGGTGTGGATCGCGTTGTTGTCACCCGAGACCCCGGCGAACAGGACGATGTCGGCCTCGGTGATCGTCTTGGCAAATGTGGCGGTCATGCCCACTTGCAGGTCTTCGATGTCATATCCGTTTTCTGCGTTCATTGTCTTGTTCCTTGGTGACCGTCGAGGGTATCAGTTCGCGAAAGCGGCCAGACCGGTGATGGCGCGACCCAGGATCAGCGCGTGCACGTCGTGGGTGCCCTCGTAGGTGTTGACCACCTCGAGGTTGACCAGGTGACGGGCCACGCCGTACTCGTCGCTGATGCCGTTGCCACCCATCATGTCGCGCGCCATGCGGGCGATGTCGAGCGCCTTGCCGCAGCTGTTGCGCTTGAGGATGGAGGTGACTTCCACCGGTGCGTTGCCGGCGTCCTTCATGCGGCCCAGGGCCAGGCAGCCCTGCAGGCCCAGGCTGATCTCGGTCAGCATGTCGGCCAGCTTCTTCTGGATCAGCTGGTTGGCGGCCAGCGGGCGGCCGAACTGCTGGCGGTCCATCACGTACTGGCGGGCGCGGCTGTAGCAGTCCTCGGCGGCACCCAGGGCGCCCCAGGCGATGCCGAAGCGGGCCGAGTTCAGGCAGGTGAACGGACCCTTGAGGCCGCGGATGGTCGGGAAGGCGTTCTCTTCGGGGCAGAACACCTCGTCCATCACGATCTCGCCGGTGATCGAGGCGCGCAGGCCGACCTTGCCGTGGATGGCCGGAGCGCTCAGGCCCTTCCAGCCCTTTTCGAGGATGAAGCCGCGGATCGCGCCTTCGTCGTCCTTGGCCCAGACCACGAACACGTCGGCGATCGGGCTGTTGGTGATCCAGATCTTGGCGCCGCTGATCGAGTAGCCGCCCGGCACCTTGCGGGCGCGGGTGATCATGCTGGCCGGGTCGGAGCCGTGGTTGGGTTCGGTCAGGCCAAAGCAGCCGATCCACTCGCCGCGCGCCAGCTTGGGCAGGTATTTCTGCTTCTGCTCCTCGGTACCGAATTCGTTGATCGGCACCATCACCAGCGAGGACTGCACGCTCATCATCGAGCGGTAGCCGGAGTCGACCCGCTCGACCTCGCGCGCCACCAGGCCGTAGCAGACATAGTTCAGGCCCGTGCCACCATACTGCTCGGGAATGGTCACGCCCAGGAGGCCGAGTTCGCCCATTTCGCGGAAGATGGCCGGATCGGTCGACTCGTTGCGGAAGGCCAGCTGCACGCGCGGCAGCAGCTTTTCCTGACAGTAGGCCTGCGCGGCGTCGCGCACCTGGCGCTCGTCATCGGTCAGTTGGGCTTCGAGCTGGAAGGGATCGGACCAGGAAAAACGGGCGTTGGCACTCATGACGGCTCCTCTATGTAGGTTATGCGTGAATCAATGAATCGGACAAACTCATGGTAGTGCTGATCCAGCCAGGCTTGCACGAATCTTTCGCAACAAGATATGAGAAGATCGGATATCTGAACCCGCACTACAGGCAAACCCCATCCGGGAAAACCCGCATCCCGCGGTCCCAGACATGAGAAGAAGGTTAGACCATGCAATGTCCCGTCTGTCCCGACACCCTGCTCGCCATGACCGAGCGCCAAGGCATAGAAATCGACTACTGCCCGAAATGCCGCGGCATCTGGCTTGATCGCGGCGAGCTTGACAAGCTGATCGAGCGCAGCGCGGATACCGCGTCCGCGGCAGCGCCCCAGCCAACCGCCCCACCTCAAGCGCCCCAGCAGGCCTATCGGCAGGAGGCGCCGCGTGACTTCCGCTACGCGGATTTCGGTCAGAACCATCAGCACTCAGGTCATTACAACCAGGGACACTATCCTCAGAAAAAGAAGAAGTCGTGGCTCAGTGAACTGTTCGATGATTGATCGTTCGGCAGCGTCAGGCGCCCCGTGAGAAGAAAGCTGCCCTCGACCCAGGCGCTGATCTGCTTCGTCGCCGCCGCGCGGCATCAGAGCTTCACCCGCGCGGCCCAGGAACTGTTCCTGACCCAGGGCGCGGTGTCGCGCCAGGTGGCCGCGCTGGAGGAGTCGCTCGGCATCGAGCTGTTCCGGCGCACCCAGCACGGCATGACGCTGACCCCGGCCGGCGCCGACTACGCGCGCCAGGTCGCGCAGCGGCTCGATGCGCTCGAGCGCGACACGCTCGACCTGATGGGCCGGCGCGGCCAGGGCGAGAGCGTGACGCTGGCCGTGGTGCCGACCTTGGCGGCGCGCTGGCTGATCCCGCGCCTAGCCACGCTGGCGCGCGAACAGCCCGAGCTGACGGTGAACATCGACGGACAGACCCGTCCCTTCCTGTTCGGCGACACCGGAGTGGACGCGGCCATCTTTGCCGGCACCGGCGATCAGGTGCGGCAATGGGCCGGCACGCGCGCGCAACGGCTGTTCGAGGAAGTCGTGGTGCCGGTCTGCAGTCCGACGCTGCTGCGCGGCAGGAGCGGGCTCACGCCCGCCGCGCTGGCCGATCTGCCGCTGCTGCAGCAGTCGACAAGACCCGATGCCTGGCGCCAGTGGTTCGAAAGCCAGGGGGTGGATGCGCCAAGCGCCATGGCGGGACCGCGCTACGAGCAGTATTCGATGCAGGTGGCGGCGGCGGCCAGCGGGCTCGGGGTCGCGCTGATGCCCAAGCTGCTGATCGAAGCCGAGCTGGCCTCCGGCCAGCTGCTGATCGCCAGTCCGCATCCGGTGCTGAGCCGGCGCAGCTACTACCTGGTGCAACCCGACCTGCCCGAGCGGCCGGCGCTGGAGCGCTTCAAGTCATGGCTGCTGGCTTGCGCGGCCCGGCAACAGGACCAGCCGCTCGACATCAGGAGGCCGCTGGCAAACGCCGCAGCCTCCTGAGCCCCTGCGGGTTGCCAGGCCTCAGGCCACCTGGCGCAGCAGTTCGCGGCCGATGATGAGCTGCTGAACCTGGGTCGTGCCTTCATACAGGCGCAGCAGGCGGGCGTCGCGGTAGAAACGCTCGACCGGGTACTCGTTGATGTAGCCGGCGCCACCATGCACCTGCACGCCACGGTCCGCGACGCGGCCCAGCATCTCGGTGGCGAACAGCTTGGCGCAGGACACGCGCATCGAGACATCCGGGTCCGACAGATGAGCCGGCTTCTGGTCGAAGCGGGCCGCGACCTCGCGCACCAGCGACCAGGCCGCCAGCAGCTCGGCCTGGCTGTCGGCCAGCATGGCCTGGATCAGCTGGAACTCGCCGATCGGCTTGCCGAACTGCTTGCGCTCGCTCGCGTAGCGCACCGATTCGTCGAGGATGCGCGAAGCCATGCCGCAGGAGACGGCCGAGATGTTCAGGCGACCACGGTCGAGCACCTTCATCGCGGTCTTGAAGCCCTGGCCCGGCACGCCGCCGATGATGTGGGACGCCGGCACGCGCACGTTCTCCAGGATCACGTCGCAGGTCTTGGTGCCGCGCTGGCCCATCTTCTTGTCGGTCTTGCCGAGCTTGATGCC
>NZ_JAQTZS010000046.1 GCF_028687635.1 Malikia sp.
GTTACATTCGTAATTATTTACTTAAGTAACATTCTATCATCTGAAAATAAAATCTAGATGACACTCTATATAACTATTTATTTAACAAATATTATATATTTATGAGCTTGAATTCAACCAAACAACTATAAAAATAGTAAATATTGTAAGAATGGAAGTTTTTATCTGCCATAACAGCATTATAACGTGAAGAATAAGGAAATGAATTAAGAGAATTTATGGGGATAGATCCCCGGGTCAAACCCGAGGATGACATATGGAAAAATTTATTCGATTTCAGCGTCGATGACGTCGTCATCTTTTTTTGCTGATGAAGAGGCTGCTTCGCCGCCTTCATTTTGTTTGTACATTTGCTCTGCCATTTTGTGGCTTGCATCAGCAAGTTTTTTCGTTGCCGCTTCGATCTCTTCTTTAGATGAATCGGTATTTTTCAATACTGCTTTCAACTCTTCAAGAGCCGATTCGATTGTTGCTTTTTCGCTTGCATCAATTTTATCACCCATCTCTTCGAGAGATTTTTCGGTTTGGTTTGCCAACGCGTCCGCTTGGTTGCGAAGATCTACGATCTCTTTGCGTTTTGCATCTTCGGCTTTGTGGTTTTCTGCGTCTTGAACCATTTTGTTGATCTCTTCTTCAGAGAGCCCGCTTGACCCAGTGATTTTGATCTCTTGGGTTTTACCTGTCCCTTTGTCAGTCGCAGAAACGGTCAAGATACCGTTGGCATCGATATCGAAGGTTACTTCGATTTGAGGTACACCGCGGCGTGCCGATGGGATACCGGTAAGTTCGAACAACCCGAGTGATTTATTATCACGAGCGAACTCACGCTCACCTTGACCGACAGAGATAGAAACAGCCGGTTGGTTATCTTCCGCAGTCGAGAACACTTGCGATTTCTTAACCGGGATAGTCGTCCCTTTTTCGATGATTTTCGTCATGACGCCACCGAGAGTTTCGATTCCAAGTGACAATGGTGTAACGTCAAGAAGAAGAACGTCTTTAACGTCTCCGCGAAGAACTCCGCCTTGGATCGCCGCACCGGCTGCTACTACTTCATCCGGGTTTACCCCTTTGTTAAGTGTTTTTCCGCCGAACTCGTCAGAAACCATTTTTTGTGCGATCGGAAGACGAGTTGAACCCCCGACCATGATGATTTCGTTGATCTCATTTTTGCTAAGACCGGCATCTTTCATCGCCGTTTTGATGTGGCTGATTGTCTCTTTAATCAACGTATCGATCATCCCCTCGAATTTTGCACGAGTGAGTTTTACAACCAAGTGTTTAGGACCTGATGCATCTGCGGTGATAAACGGAAGGTTGATCTCTGTTTCTTCTGCTGAAGAGAGCTCTTTTTTCGCATTTTCAGCCGCGTCTTTAAGACGTTGAAGTGCCATTTTGTCCGCTTTTAGATCGATACCGTGATCGGATTTGAACTCACCAGCGAGAAAATCAACGATTTTATTATCGAAGTCATCTCCGCCGAGGAACGCATTCCCGTCAGTTGAAAGAACTTCAAAAGTCCCCTCAGAAATCTCAAGAACCGTAACGTCGAATGTTCCGCCCCCTAGATCGTAAACGAGAACTTTTTCATCCGCTTTTGAATCCAATCCGTATGCTAATGCAGATGCAGTAGGCTCATTGATGATACGAAGGACGTTAAGACCTGCGATGGTTCCCGCTTCTTTGGTCGCTTTACGTTGAGCATCATTGAAATACGCCGGGACGGTAATAACTGCATCGGTTACCGCTTGTCCGAGATAGCTTTCCGCATCCGCTTTCAATTTTGAAAGGATTTTTGCAGAAATTTCTTGTGGTGTATACACTTTACCCGCTACGTCAACCGCTGCCATACCGTTTTTGTCGACGATTTTATAGGTAACTTTATCGTGTGCCTCTTTTGCTTTTTCCTCGTTCATCATAAGACCCATGATACGTTTGACCGAGTAGATCGTTTTATCCGGGTTTGTGATTGCCTGACGTTTAGCCGGATCACCGACAAGGATTTCACCTTTATCGGTAAATGCTACAACCGACGGAGTTGTATTTTTTCCCTCTTTATTCGGGATAATTTTCGCTTCACCGCCCTCATAGACCGCAACACATGAGTTTGTAGTTCCTAAATCGATACCAATTACTTTAGACATATTAATTTCCTTATTATTTATTTTTTCACGCCGCAGGAGCAAAGTCCCTACAGCTACGTTAACACTGAGTTTTACCTCGGCGGTAAAAGCCCAAATGCGACATATTGTATTTTTTACTTAATTTGCAATTACGACCATTGCATCGCGCAATGTTCGCTCTTTATATCGAAACCCTTTTTGAAAAGTGTTTACGATTGCTCCGCTTTCATGATCCGGGCTGTCCACACGCTGTACGGCGTTGTGGATATCCGGATTAAACGGTTCGGAATCATCCACCGGAGTGACTCCATGTTTTTCAAGAACGCTTAAGAGCTGTTTCATTGTCAGTTCCACACCCTCTTGGAGTTTTTCCAACAACACCGCAGGTTCAGCATCGATTTGTGCCGCACCGATTGCCATAGAGAGCGAATCGACAACGGGAATCAAATCTTTTGCAAATTTTTCGTTTGCATACTCAAGCGCTTGATATTTCTCACGCTCGAGACGTTTTTTGATATTGTCAAAATCGGCATGTACGCGAGCGTACTTATCTTTGAGCGATGCCAATTCAGCTTGAATAGTTTCTAATTCATTCATGTTCTCAATGACTGCTTCCTCACCCTCTTGAAGGGTAGGTTGTTCGTCGTTGATCACGTCTTCATTTATTTCGTTTGACATAAGTTATACGACTCCTTTTTTGAAATCCAGCGTTATTATAGTACATTGAGTCAACTAATGTCAAGTGACATATGATAATTTTCATGCAGAATAGTTGAGTCTATTCATATCAAGTATATATACCGACTCTAAAATGCTATAATAAGCCTAAAAAATAGGGGAGGGAGAATGTCACCGAGAGTTAAACAGCTTTTCCCCGTAGTGTTGCTTGGGATTTTTGCCCTGATCTTGTGGCTTACCCCTCCACCACTCGCCATAACTCCAAAAGCATGGCAACTTTTTACGATTTTCCTGACAACTATTATAGCTATTTTAGGTAACGTACTGCCAATCATCACTGCATCGGTCATTGCACTCGCAATAAGTGTCTTAACTGGGGTCATTGAACCTGCAAAAGCGTATGCCGGATTTTCGGAAAGTTTTATCCTCCTCATCGTCGCCGCATTTTTAGTCTCACACGCGGTTCACAAATCAGGACTCGGAAAACGGATATCACTCCATATTATTCGCCGTTTCGGCCACTCTACTCTTGGGCTTGGATACAGCCTTATCGCTACCGATATTCTAATAGCTCCTGCATTTCCGAGCAATACCGCTCGAAGCGGTG
>NZ_JAQTZS010000003.1 GCF_028687635.1 Malikia sp.
TTCGCCTTCTGCAACGCCAGCGCCTGGTTGAAGACGAACCGGCACGCCCCGGCGAAGCAGCGTATCCGGCGCGCCTGCTCGCCGTTCGGGCGCAGTTCGTACTTGAATGCCTGGAGGCGCTGCATGGGGTCAGTATAGTTGGGTCCGGCAGACGCTGCACTGACCGTCCCAAGGACGCCTTCGGCGTCCGCGCTATCCTTCCACGTCCTGAAGGACGGGGTTTGACGCGCATCTCGATCAAGCTGACTGCCGTCGACCGCAGGAACTCTCTCCCACTCAAGACCGAGATCGTTCAGAGACTGCACACAACGAGCCAGCCGATCAGCGGAACGATCCAGGTTGATGAGAAAAACTGGAACAGATTTCATTGACATCTTCAGAAATAAAAATGCTCGGACAAGCAGCCACTGGCTTCGATTCTCGCATCTCAATTTAGGCTACATTCGCAAGCCATGCCGCTCCACCGCATCCTGATCGTCCGTACCTCCGCCATCGGCGACGTGGTGTTCGCCTCGCCGTTTGCCGCCACGCTCAGGCGCAGCCACCCGCAGGCACACATCGCCTGGCTGGTCGAGCCGGGCATCTACGAACTGCTGGCGGCCGACCCGAACATCGACGAGCTGATCCTGTGGCCCAAGGGCGAATGGAAAAAGCTCTGGCAGCAGCGCCGCTTCGGCGAACTGTTCGGTCGCATTCGCGCCTTCGCCAGGCTGCTCAAGGACAAGCGCTTCGATACGGCGATCGACCTGCAAAGCCTGCTCAAAAGCGGCTGGCTGACCTGGCTGACGGGTGCGCCGCGCCGCATCGGCCTGGGCTCGCGCGAGGGCAGCCAGTGGCTGATGACCGAGGTCATTCCCAAGGGCGGCGATGAGCGCCGCATCAGCTCGGAATACCTGCATCTGGCCGAGCAGCTCGGACTCGACGTCGGCGAGTTCCTGCCGCAGTTGCATGTCGCGGCAGAGACCGAAGTCCGGACCCAGGCGTTGCTGGCCGAACATGGCCTGGTCCCCGGGCGCTACGCGGTGTTCGCCCCGTTCACGACCCGCCCGCAAAAGCACTGGTTCGAGGATGCCTGGCAGGCGCTGGCACCCCGGGTGCGCGATGAACTCGGGCTGACGCCCGTGATCCTGGGGGGACCGGCCGATCGAGCGGCAGCCGACCGCATCGTCGCTGGCGCGCCCGGCGTGGTGTCGCTGGCTGGCGCGACCAGGCTGCCGGAAGCGGCGGCGCTGATCCAGCACGCGGCACTGGTGATCGGCGTGGACACCGGTCTGACGCACATGGGCACCGCGTTTGCCAGGCCGACGGTGGCGCTGTTCGGCTCGACCCGACCTTACCTCGACACCGGGCGACGCAATGGGCGGGTGATCTGGCTCGGGCTCGAATGCTCGCCTTGCCGCCGGCGCCCGACCTGCAACGGCGCCTATACCTGCCTGCGCGACATCCGCCCCGAACAGGTGCTCGAAGAAGCGCGCACCGTGCTGGCGACCAAGGATCAGGCATGAAGGTGCTGCATGTCGAGTCCGGCCGCTACCTGTATGGCGGCGCCAGGCAGGTGCTCTACATCATGGAGGGTCTGGCGCGGCGCGGCGTGGACAACCTGCTGGCCTGCCCACCTAGCGCGCATATCGCGGAGCCCGCGCGTGCCAGCGCCCGCGTCTTCGAGCTGCCGATGAAGGGCGATCTCGACTTCGGCCTGGTCGGACGCCTGCGCCGGCTGATTGCCGCCGAGCAACCCGATCTGGTGCATATCCACAGCCGGCGTGGCGCCGACCTCTGGGGCGGCCTGGCGGCCTGGCTCGCGGGCGTACCCTGCGTGCTGTCGCGCCGTGTGGACAACCCGGAACGACGCTGGGTGGTCAAGCTCAAGTACCGCCTGTACGAGCAGGTGATCACGATCTCGGAAGGCATCCGCCAGGTGCTGCTGGCCGAGGGACTGGCCCCCGAGCAGGTCAGCTGCGTGCGCAGCGCGGTCGATGCAGCGCCCTACCTGAAGGCTTACGACCAGGCGGGCTTCAAGGCGGCGCTTGGCCTGGCACCCGATGCGCTGCTGGTCGGCACCGTCGCCCAGCTGATCGCGCGCAAGGGCCACCGCCATCTGCTCGCGGCCCTGCCCCAGGTGTTGGCCCGACATCCGAAGCTCCAACTGCTGATTTTCGGCCGCGGCCCACTGGAGGCCGAGCTGAGGCAGTCCATCAGCGCCCAGGGCCTGGCCGAGCATGTGCGGCTGATGGGTTTTCGCGATGACCTGCCGGCCATCCTAGGCTGCCTGGACCTGCTGGTGCACCCGGCCGACATGGAGGGGCTGGGCGTGTCGCTGCTGCAGGCCTCGGCGGCCCGAGTGCCGATCATCGCCACCCGGGCCGGCGGCATGCCCGAGGCGGTGCGGGATCGAATCAACGGCCTGCTGATCGAGCCGGGCGACGTGGCCGGACTGGCTGCGGCCATGAACGAACTACTGGACGACGCCCAGCTGCGCGAGCGCATGGGCCAGGCCGGCCGCCAGCTGGTACTGGACGACTTTTCGGTCGACGCCATGTGCGAGGGCAACCTGGCCGTCTACCGCCATTTATTGGAAACACGCAAGCGATGAAAGTCCTGATGGTGCTGCACAGTCATGGCAGCGGCGGTGCTGAGCGGCATGCCTTGCAGCTGATGGAAGGCCTGCGCGAGCACGGCCATGAACCGATATTTGCTGGCCCCATGGACGGCTGGCTGGGCGACCAGGTCAAGGCGGCCGGATTGCGCTGGCACCATATCCCCCTGCACGGCTTGGCCGACTTCCCTTCGGCCTGGCGCCTGTCGCGCCTCGCCAGGCGCGAGCATGCTGACCTGATCCATGGTCACCTGACCCGTGGTGCCTGGTATGCGGGACTGGGTGGGCGTCTGGCGGGCATGGCCAACGTGGCGACCGCCCACTCGACCAATGCCGGCAAGCATTTCGGACGGGCCGATCGCATCATCGCCGTGGCGAATGCGGTGGCAGATTTTCTCGCCAACCGGGGCTACGATACCAATCGCATCCAGGTCGTGCACAACGGCATCCCGGACATCGCAGCGCTGCCGCACGCGGACCGTGACGTCACCCGAACAGCCCTTGGCCTGGCGGACGAGCCGGTCATGCTGATGGCCGCACGCTTCATCCACGACAAAGGCCACGACACCTTGCTGCAAGCCTTGTCCACCTTGCGGCAGCAAGCCTGGACCTTGCTGCTGGCCGGCGATGACAGTGGCGAGCTGGGTCGTCAGCTGCATGCCCAGACCAGGGAACTTGGCATCGAAGCCAGAATCCGCTTTCTCGGTCAGCGCGAGGACATTCCGTCCTTGCTGGCGGCATCCGACCTGCTGGTAGCGCCGTCGCGGCGCGAAGCCTTGTCGCTCGCCTTGCTGGAGGCATCGGCCTTTGCCTTGCCTATCGTGGCGACCCAGGTCGGCGGCACCGGGGAGGTCATCCATGAGGGTCAAAACGGTTTTCTGGTGCCCCCCGACGATCCAGCCGCACTGGCCAGGGCGCTGGGTCCGCTGCTCGCCAACCGGGAACTGCGCCAGGGCTGCGGTGCACGCGCCAGAGCTCGCTTCGAAGCAGGCTTCTCTGCCGATCAAATGGTCGAAAAGACGCTGCAGGTCTACGAACAAGCCCTGGAGGCACACCGGTCATGAAGCCCATGCAAATTCTGATGTACCACCGTGTCGGCGACTTCCCGGGCCGGGTCAAGTCACATGGCGCGCTCTACTGCCATCTGCCGCGCTTCAAGGCGCAGATGCAGATGTTCAAGCTGCTCGGCTACCAGGTCATCAGCCTGGACGATGCGGTGGCCGGTCTGGCCGGGCAAATCATGCTGCCGGCCAAGCCGCTGGTGCTGACCTTCGACGACGCCTATGTGGACTTCCTGGAACAGGCGGCGCCAGTGCTCAAGGCCCATGGCTACCCGGCGACCGTCTACGCGGTCAGCAGCCTGGTCGGCAAGACATCGTCATGGGTCGGACCGGAAGGCCTTGAGCCTGCCCCTCTGATGGATGCGGCGCAGCTACGCGAAATCCAGGCCATGGGCTTCACGGTGGGTTCGCACACGGTGTCCCATCTGCGCCTGGCCCAGCAATCCGACGAGCGCATCCACAGCGAACTGCGCGACAGCAAGCACGTGCTGGAAGACTTGCTCGGCCGCCGCGTCGACCATTTCTGCTACCCCTATGGCAGCCATGACCTGCGCTGCGTCGAGGCCGCCGCACAGGCCGACTACCTGAGCGGGACCACCTGCCAACGCGCGGCTGCCACCTCCCATGACGACCCGCTGAGCCTGCCGCGCAAGGCGGTCTCGCGTGGCGACTCCCTGCTCGGCCTGTGGTGGAAGCTGCGCTTCAAGGATGCGCCGAAGCATCCGGCGATCCGCCGCCCTGGCCATGTCGCCTCATGACCCGCTTGCTCTACACCGCCCTGCTCCTGCTGCTGACCCCGCTCGCCCTGCTGCGGCTGTGGCTGCGTGGCAAGGGCAACCCCGACTACCGCAAGCGCTGGGGTGAGCGGCTCGGCTTCGTGCCGGTTCTGCCCGAGCGCAAGCGCCTGTGGGTACACGCGGTCTCGGTCGGCGAGACGGTCGCCGCCGCCCCGCTGGTACGCGCCTGGCGCAGCACCCATCCGGACTGGGCGGTGCTGGTGACGACCACGACACCGACTGGCTCGGCGCAGGTGCGGCGGATGTTCGGTGACAACGTCGAGCATTGCTACCTGCCCTTCGACCTGCCCTGGATGGTGGGGATGTTCCTGCGCCGCTGCCGGCCCAGCTTGGGCGTCGTGATGGAGACCGAGATCTGGCCCAATCTCTACGCCGGCGCGCAGCGTCGCGACCTGCCGCTGATCATGGCCAATGCGCGGCTGTCCGACAAGTCCTTCAAGGCCTACCGCCGGCTGCGCTGGCTGGTCGGCCCCACCTTGCAGCGTGTCGCGCTGATCGGCGCGCGCGGGCGCGAGGATGCCGAGCGCTTCGTCACGCTGGGCGCTTCAGCGCATCAGGTCGAGGCGCTGGGCAACCTCAAGTTCGACCTCGAGCGCTCGCCGCAGGTGGTCGCGGCGGGCCAGGCCTGGCGCGACTGGCTGGGCCAGGGGCGCCCGGTCTGGATCGCCGCCAGCACCCACCCGGGCGAGGAAGAACAGATATTGGCCGCGCACCGCCTGCTGCTGGAGCAGCAGCCCCAGGCGCTTCTCGTGCTGGCACCGCGCCACCCGGAACGCGCCGAGGCCGTGCTGGCGGCGATACAGGCGACCGGTCTGCAAGCGGTACGACGCAGCGCGCTGGCACCCGCACCCGAACTGCCATCGCCCGGCTCATCAGCCCCCGGCAACGGGACCGTGCTGGTGGTCGACACGCTGGGCGAGCTGATGACCTTCTATGCGGCCAGCGACATCGCCTATGTTGGCGGCAGCCTGGTACCCAACGGCGGCCACAACCCGCTCGAACCCCTGGTACTCGGCCTGCCGGTGCTCAGCGGCCCGCAGGTGTTCAACTTCCGCGAGGTCTACGCCGAGTTGCAGGTGCTCGACGCCGTGACGATGGTGGAGTCGGCCGATGCGCTCGGCCGCGCGCTGGGCGCGGCTTTCAGTCTGGGCCTGCATGCCCCGGCAGCCAACCCGGCGGTCGCCGGCTGGATGCGCCAGAACCAGGGCAGCACCGCGCGGCTGATCGAACGCGCGCAGCGGCTGGCAGGCCTGTCGGCCTGAACTCCTTGATCAGTGCGCCGAAGCCCCGATCACCGCGTCGGGCTTGACGCGCTTGAGCAGCGCCAGCATCTCGGCCTCGATCCGGTGCAGCGCCTCGGGCGTCTGGCCCTCGAAGCGCAGCACCAGCACCGGCGTGGTGTTGGAGGCGCGGATCAGGCCGAAGCCGTCCGGCCAGTCCACCCGCAGGCCGTCGATGGTGTTGACCTGGGCCGGCGCGTCGAAGTTCGCGATCGCCTGCAACTGGGTGACGAGCTGATGCTGCTCGCCGTCGCCGCAGGCCACGTTGAGCTCAGGGGTGGAGAAGCTGGTCGGCAGGCCTTCGAGCAGCGCGCCCGGGTTGGCGTGACGGCTGACGATTTCCAGCAAACGCGCGCCGGCGTAGCTGCCATCGTCGAAACCGTACCAGCGCTCCTTGAAGAAGATGTGGCCGCTCATCTCGCCGCCCAGCGGCGAATCGACTTCCTTCATCTTGGCCTTGATCAGCGAGTGTCCGGTCTTGTGCATCAGCGGTACGCCGCCGGCTTCGCGGATGGCGGGCGCCAGGCGCTGGCTGCACTTGACGTCGTAGACGATCTGGCCGCCCGGCACCCTTGAGAGGACGTCCTGCGCGAACAGCATCATCTGGCGGTCAGGGTAGATGTTCTGGCCGCTCGGGGTGACGATGCCGAGGCGGTCGCCGTCGCCATCGAAGGCCAGGCCGAGGTCGGCGCCGGTTTCCGCCAGCTTGGCGATCAGGTCGCGCAGGTTCTCGGGCTTGGACGGATCGGGGTGGTGGTTCGGGAACTCGCCATCGACCTCGCTGAACAGCTCGATCACCTCGCAGCCCAGCGCGCGGAACAGCTGCGGTGCCGAGGCACCGGCCACGCCGTTGCCGCAGTCGACCACGATCTTCAGCGGGCGCGCCAATCTGATGTCCGAGACGATGCGCGCGATGTAGTCGTCCTGCACCGCCTGCTGGCGCACGCCGCCGCCAGCACGACGCGGTGCGTCCTCGGCCTCCATCGATTGGCGCAGCGCCTGGATCTCGTCGCCGTAGATCGCGCGGCCGGCCAGCACCATCTTGAAGCCGTTGTGGTGCTTGGGGTTATGGCTGCCGGTGACCTGGATGCCGGAGTGGCACAGCACATTGGCCGCGTAGTAGGTCATCGGGGTCGTGACCATGCCGATGTCGATCACCTGCACCCCGGCCTCGACCAGGCCCTCGATCAGCGCGGCGGCCAGCACCGGGCTGCTCAGGCGGCCGTCGCGGCCGACCGCCACGGTGGTCTCGCCCAAGCCCAGCGCACGGGCGCCAAAGGCCAGGCCGAGCGCGCGCGCGAATTCGGGATTGAGCGCATCGGGGACGACGCCGCGGATATCGTAGGCCTTGAAGGCGGTGGCAGGAACTTGCATGGACAAATTGATGGTTGTGGGAACTCTCGCCATTGTAGGAAATCCTGGTCGGCCTGGGCTCCTGTCAGCAGGCTTATGATGACGGCCTGCCCTCCCATCCCATGAAAACCCCCTCCGCCCCCCTGTTCTCCACCGTCTATCCCAGCCCGATCGGCGAGCTGCTGCTGGTCGGCCACCAGCAGGCGCTGTGCGGCTGCTGGTTCGCCGACCAGCTCGACATCCCGGGCTGGGCCGAGGCCGCGCCCTGCAACCGGGACCACCCCCTGCTGCAGCGGACCATCGCACAGCTGGATGACTACTTCGCGCATCGCCGCCGGGACTTCGACCTGCCACTGGGCTATTCCCATGGCACCAACTTCCAGCAGTCGGTCTGGCAGGCGCTGAGCCGGATTCCCTACGGCCATACGGTTTCCTACGGCGAGCTCGCTCTGGTGCTGGGTCGGCCGCGCGCGGTACGCGCGCTCGGCGTGGCGGTCGGTCGTAACCCGCTGGCCATCATCCTGCCCTGCCATCGCGTCGTTGGCGCCGACGGCAGCCTGACGGGATACACCGGCGGCCTGACACGCAAGTCCTTCCTGCTGCGGCTGGAACAGACTCAACCCTCCCTCTTGCCTTGAAAACACCAAAATCCCTGACGGCCGACTTCCTGCTGCTGGCCGCTGCCTGGGGCAGTTCCTTCCTGTTCATGCGCATGGGCGCGCTGGAGTTCGGTGCCTGGGCCACCTCGGGGCTGCGCATCGGCATCGCCGCGCTGGCCATGCTGCCGCTACTCTTGTGGCGCTGTGACCTGCGACTGGTGCGGCGCAAATGGGTCCCGCTGCTGCTGGTGGGCCTGCTCAACACCGGCATCCCGTTCGCGCTCTACTGCTACGCGCTGCAGCACATCAGCACCGGGCTGACGTCGATACTGAATGCCAGCTCGCCGCTGTTCGGGGCGCTGGTGGCCTGGATCTGGCTGCGCGAGGCGCCGAGCCGCTGGCGCGTGCTCGGGCTGGCGCTGGGCTTTGTCGGCATCACGCTGCTGTCCTGGCACAAGGTCAGCGTGGGCGGCGAGCAGACCGGCTGGGCGGTGCTGGCCTGCCTGGGCGCGACGGTGTGCTATGGCGTTGCCGCCAGCATCACGCGCAAGTATCTGGCCGGGGTGCCGGCACTGGCCATCACCGCGGCCAGCCTGGTCGGCGCGGCGCTGGTCATGGCCCTCCCGACCGCCTGGCACTGGCCCGACCGGATGCCGGGCCCGGCGGCCTGGGGCGCCTTGATCGTGCTCGGGCTGCTCTGCACGGCCTGGGCCTATGTGCTGTTCTACCGCCTGATCGCCGAGGCCGGCCCGGCCAAGGCGCTGACCGTGACCTTCATGGTGCCGCTGTTCGCGCTGGTCTATGGTGCGCTGCTGCTGGACGAGGCGGTCACGCTGGCGATGGCCGGCTACGGACTGGTGATCCTGCTCGGCGTCGCGCTGTCGACCGAGTTCATCCAGCCGCAGCGCTGGCTGGGGCGCCGACCGCGTCCTTGACGCATTTCTTGACGGAGCTGTTCTTGGCCGCGCCGGCCAGCTTCTTCTCGCTGGCCTGCGCCTCGCAACTGGCCTGCGCATCCTTCTCGCATTTCTTGAGGAAGCTGCTCTTGGCCGCACCGGCGAGCTTCTTCTCGGTGGCGGTGGCGTTGCAGCTGACACCCTCGGCCGCAGCCGAGAATGCGATCAGGGAGGCAAATAGTGCGAGGGCAATCGGCTTGATCATGGTGGTCGCTTTTGTGGCTGGATTCAGGCGGCCGTCGCAGAACCGGACTGCACCGCCTCCTTGAGCTTGGGGCTCGCGTGAAAGGTTACCACGCGACGCGACTCGATGGCCACCACCTCGCCGGTGCGCGGGTTGCGGCCCGGACGCGGCGCCTTGGTACGAACCTGGAAGTTGCCGAAGCCCGAGATCTTGACCTCCTGGCCCTCGACCAGGGTTTCGGCGATCAGGTCGAAGAAGGCATCGACCATGTCCTTGGACTCGCGCTTGTTGAGCCCGATCTGCTCGAACAGGATCTCGGACAGCTGGGCCTTGGTCAGGGCGTTGCCGCCCTGCTCTTCGCTGGGGTGCTCCATGGCTTGCATGTTCACCATCAGCGCAGGCGCGCGCCGACTTGCTGCTGCAGCGCGGCCAGCGCGGCCTGGACCACGCCGTCGATTTCCTGCTCGGTCAGCGTCGCATCGGTGCGCTCCAGCGTCAGGCGCACGGCCAGGCTCTTCTCGTCGGCGGACATGCCCGCCAGTTCGGCGCCCTTCTTGGGACGGTAGACGTCGAACAGCACGGCCGACTTGAGCCAACCCTGCGCGTCGGAGCCACGGATGGCCGCCATCAGCGCGGCATGGCTGACTGATTCGGCCACCACGACCGCGAGGTCGCGCTCGACCGGCTGGTGACGCGGCACCGGCTGCGCCTGGACGACATCGCGCGCGAGCACGGCGGGCAGATCGAGCTCGAACAGCACCGGCGCCTGCTGCCAGCCTTCGGCCTGGCGCCAGCGCGGGTGCAGTTCACCGACGAAACCGATCGCCACGCCGTCAAGCAGCACGCGGGCGCAGCGGCCCGGGTGCATGGCTGGGTGCTCGGCGACCTCGAAGGTCAGCACGCGCGGCGCGAGCAGCGCCTCGACATCGCCCTTGACATCGAAGAAATCGACCGCGCGCGCCGGCAGGCCCCATTGCTGCTGCTCGGCCTCACCCCAGGCCAGCGCGGCGACGCGCATCGGCTGGTCGAAACCGGCCACCGTGGTCTCGCTGTCGATGACGCTCGCGTCCTTGCGGAACACGCGGCCGAGCTCGAACACGCGCACGCGCGCGGCCTTGCGGTCGGTATTGAACTTGAGCACGTTGAGCAGGCTGCCCAGCAGCGAGCTGCGCATCACGCTGAGCTGGCTGGCGATCGGGTTCAGCAGCTTGATCGGGTCGGCGTTGCCGGCGTAGTCGCTCTCCCAGCGCTCCTCGACGAAGCTGAAGTTGATCGTCTCCTGGTAGCCCTGCAGCGCGAGCTGGCGGCGCACGGCGAAGGGACCGCGCTGGCGCTCGGGACGGATCTGCGCGGTCACGGGCGCCTGCGGCGGGGTGTGCGGCAGGTTCTCGTAGCCGATCACGCGCGCGACTTCCTCGATCAGGTCTTCCTCGATCTGCAGGTCGAAGCGGAACGACGGCGGCGTCACGGTGACAGTACCTTCGGCTTCGGTCACCGGCAGGCTCAGGCTGCGCAGCGCGTCGGCGCACTGCTGCTGCGTCAGTGCCATGCCGATCACCTTGCAGGCGCGCGCCACGCGCAGCGTCACCGGCTTGGGGGTCGGGACGTTGATGACCTGGTCGACCACCGGGCCGACCTCGCCGCCACAGATCCGCACCACCAGTTCGCTGATGCGCTCCAGGTGCTCGACGATCCGCTGCGGATCGACGCCGCGCTCGAAGCGGTGGCCGGCGTCGGTGCTGAAGTTGTAGCGGCGCGAGCGGCCCGCGATCGCCTTCGGCCACCAGAACGCGGCCTCGACGAAGACGTTGCGCGTCTCGTCGCCGACCGCGGTGGCGTCGCCACCCATGATGCCGGCCAGCGACTCGACCGCCTGCGAGTCGGCGATCACGCCGACGTTACCGTCGAGCGTGACGGTGTTGCCGTTGAGCAGCTTGAGCTGTTCGCCCGCGCGGCCCCAGCGCACCTGCAGGCCGCCCTGGATCTTGTCCAGATCGAAGATATGCGACGGACGACCGAGCTCGAACATCACGTAGTTCGAGATGTCGACCAGGGCCGAGACGCTGCGCTGGCCACAGCGCGCCAGCCGCTCGACCATCCAGGCCGGGGTCTGGGCCTGCGGGTTGATGCCCTTGATGACGCGACCGGCGAAGCGACCGCACAGATCGGGCGCCTGCACCTCGACCGGCAGGGTGTCGGCAATCTGCGGCGCCAGGGTCGGGAAGGTCGGGGCCTTGAGCGGCGCGCCGGTCAGCGCGGCGAGCTCGCGCGCGATGCCGTGGACGCTCAGGCAATGGGCCAGGTTCGGCGTCAGCTTCAGCGTGAACAGCTGGTCGTCGAGCTTCAGGTAGTCGCGGATCGACTGACCGACCGGCGCGTCATCCGGCAGTTCGAGCAGGCCGGCGTTCTCTTCCGACAATTTCAGCTCGCGCGCCGAGCACAGCATGCCGAAGCTCTCGACGCCGCGCAGCTTGCCCTTGCCGATCTTGAACGGCTTGCCGTCCTCGCCGGGCGGCAGCTCGGCGCCGACCAGCGCGGCCGGAATCTTGATGCCGACGCGGGCATTGGGCGCGCCGCAGACGATCTGCAGCGGCTCGCCCTGGCCGATGTCGACCTGGCACACGCGCAAACGGTCGGCGTTGGGGTGCTGCTCGGCCGCGACGATGGCGCCGATCACGATGTTGGAGAAAGGCGGCGCCACCGGCACCCGCTCCTCGACCTCCAGGCCGGCCATGGTCAGCTTGTCGGCCAGCTCCTGGCTGGTCAGCGGCGGGTTGCAGAACTCACGCAGCCACGATTCGGGGAATTGCATAGTCTTGTCACTCTCGAAAAGGGGTGGGCGCGATCAGCGGAACTGGCTCAGGAAGCGGATGTCGCCGTCGAAGAACAGGCGCAGGTCGTTGACGCCGTAGCGCAGCATGGTCAGGCGGTCCGGGCCCATGCCAAAGGCAAAGCCGATGTAGCGCTCGGGGTCCAGCCCCATGTTGCGCACCACGTTCGGGTGCACCTGGCCGCAGCCGCCGACTTCGAGCCAGCGCCCGGCCAGCGGACCACTCGCGAAGGCGATGTCGATCTCGGCGCTCGGCTCGGTGAAGGGGAAGAAGCTGGGACGGAAGCGCAGCACCAGGTCATCCGACTCGAAGAAGGTGCGGCAGAAGTCGGTGAAGACGAACTTCAGGTCCTTGAAGCTGATGGCCTCGCCGATCCACAGGCCTTCGCACTGGTGGAACATCGGCGAGTGCGTCGCGTCGCTGTCGACGCGGTAGGTACGACCCGGCACGATGACGCGGATCTCGGGCATCGCGCCGCCAAACGGGACATCGGCCGCAGCGCCAGCGGCCTCGCGGTGGCGCTTGACATGCTGGACCGCGTGGCGCACCTGCATCGGGCTGGTGTGGGTGCGCAGCAGGTTGGGCTCGCCTTCCTTGGCGCCTTCGACATAGAAGGTGTCGTGCATCGAACGCGCCGGGTGATCCTCGGGCGTGTTGAGCGCGGTGAAGTTGTACCAGTCGCACTCGATCTCGGGACCATCGGCGACCTCGAAGCCCATGGAGCCGAAGATAGCCTCGATGCGCTCCAGCGTCAGGCTGACCGGATGCAGGCCGCCGCCGCCGCGCACGCGACCCGGCAGCGTGACGTCGAGCGCCTCGGCCTGCAGCTGACGCTGCAGTTCGGCCTCGGCCAGGGCGGCGCGGCGCTCGTTGAGTGCGGCCTCGATCGCCTGCTTGGCGACGTTGACGGCGGCGCCGCGCGTCTTCTTCTCTTCCACGCTCAGGGCAGCCATGCCCTTCATGAGTTCGGTCACGCGACCACTCTTGCCCAGGAACTGGGCCTTGGCGTTTTCCAGGTCGGCGGGGGTGGCGGCTTGCGCGAACAGTTCGCGCGCTGCGCTCACCAGGGCATCGAGGTCGTTCATCTCAAGGTCCAAAGCGGATTCACGGAATCCAAATGAAAAAAGGGCCAGAGCCTCATCGGCGCCGGCCCTCAAATGCTCGGGTTTCAGGTTGCGCTAAAACCCGGCGTCCATCAGGCGGCCAGCTTGGCCTTGACCTGCTCGACGATGGCAGCGAAAGCGGCCGGGTCGTTCACGGCCAGGTCGGCCAGCATCTTGCGGTCGACTTCGATAGAAGCCTTCTTCAGGCCGTTGGCGAACTGGCTGTAGGTCAGGCCCAGTGCACGGGCACCAGCGTTGATACGAGCGATCCACAGACGGCGGAACACGCGCTTCTTGTTACGGCGGTCACGGTAGGCGTACTGACCGGCCTTCATCACCGCCTGCTTGGCGATGCGATAGACGTTGCCGCGGCGGCCGCGGAAACCTTTGGCTAGGGCCAGGACTTTTTTGTGACGGGCACGTGCGGTGACACCACGTTTGACGCGAGGCATAGTATTCTCCTAGTTCGTCGTTGAATTACAGGCCCATGCCGGGCAGCATCTGTGCCATGTGACCCATATTGGTCTCATGGACATTCACCGCACCGCGCAGATGGCGCTTGTTCTTGGTGGTCTTCTTGGTCAGGATGTGACGCTTGAAGGCTTGACCGCGCTTGACGGTACCACCCGGACGAACGCGAAAACGTTTCTTCGCACTGCTCTTGGTCTTCATCTTGGGCATTGGAATGCTCCTTATGGTTTGTGCTCGTGAGGCGCCGCGAACCTGATCGCAGTCTTGTATTGGCCCCGAGCCACTTGGCGATGCATCACGGGCGAACCCGCGACGCTTGCGGTGCAAGCACCGCTGGACCCGGACTGGCGACCCACCTGTCCGGACCCGAAAAACTCGATTCGAATCAGCTTGCGGCCGGAGCCGGGGCTTCCGCAGCCGGCTTGGCAGCGCCGCCCGCCTTCTTGCGGCCAGGGGCGATCATCATGATCATCTGGCGGCCTTCGAGCTTGGGGAACTGCTCGACGATGATGGTGTCACCCAGCTCGTCGCGGATGCGCTGCAGCAGCGCCATGCCGATTTCCTGGTGCGTGATCTCGCGGCCACGGTAGCGCAGCGTGATCTTGCACTTGTCGCCTTCTTCCAGGAAGCGGCGCACGTTGCGCATCTTGATCTGGTAGTCGCCTTCGTCGGTACCGGGACGGAACTTGATTTCCTTGATCTCGATGACCGTCTGCTTGGCCTTCGCCTCAGCCGCCTTCTTCTGCTCCGCGTACTTGAACTTGCCGTAGTCGATCAGACGACAGACCGGCGGATTCGCCATGGAGGCAATTTCCACCAGATCCACGTCCAGATCGCCCGCCATGCGCAGGGCTTCATGGATGCTGACGACGCCGATGGCTTCGCCTTCGGGACCCGTCAGGCGCACTTCGGGCGCCATGATCTCACGGTTCAAGCGATGCGCACGCTCCTCGCGCTGGCGACGGTCGCGGAAGTTGGGGTTGGTAGCGATGGTAAGACCTCGATTCGTAATGCCGCAGCGCGACAAGAATGTCGCGCATGCCGATACCCAGACGCAATTATGGCGCTGAGTCAAGGCGATAAGTTTAAGCCTTGTTGGCGATCTCCGCAAGGATGCGGGCGGAAAAATCTTCCAGCGACAGCACGCCCAGGTCCTGATTGCCGCGCGCGCGCACCGCCACCGCGCCGGCTTCCTTCTCCTTGTCGCCGACGACCAGGATGTAGGGCAGCTTCTTCATCGCATGCTCGCGCACCTTGTAGTTGACCTTTTCGTTGCGCAGGTCCAACGCGACGCGCACCCCCTGGGCTTCGAGCTTGGCGGCCACCTCGCGGCAGTAGTCGGCCTGGGCGTCGGTGATGTTGAGCACCGCCACCTGGGTCGGCGCCAGCCAGACCGGCAAGGCGCCGGCGTGCTGCTCGATCAGGATGCCGATGAAGCGCTCCAGGCTGCCGACGATGGCGCGGTGCAGGATCACCGGGCGCTGGCGGCTGCCGTCCTCGGCCACGTATTCGGCGTCGAGGCGCTCGGACAGGTTGAAGTCGACCTGGATCGTGCCGCACTGCCATTCGCGCCCGATCGCGTCCTTCAAGGTGTACTCGATCTTCGGGCCGTAGAAGGCGCCGTCGCCCTCCGAGATCACGAAGTCGCAACCCGAGTGGCGCAGGCTGTCGATCAGCGCCTGTTCGGCCTTGTCCCACAGCAAGTCGGAGCCGATGCGCGCCGCCGGACGGGTCGAGACCTTGTACAGGATGTCGGTGAAGCCGAAGTCGGCGTAGACCTGCTTGAGCACCTGGGTGAAGGTGTCGCACTCGGCCAGGATCTGGTCCTCGGTGCAGAAGATGTGGCCGTCATCCTGGGTGAAGCCGCGCACGCGCATGATGCCGTGCAGGCCGCCCGAGGGCTCGTTGCGGTGGCACTGGCCGAACTCGCCGTAGCGCAGCGGCAGGTCGCGGTAGCTCTTGATGCCCTGCTTGTAGATCAGGATATGACCCGGGCAGTTCATCGGCTTCAAGGCGTAGTCGCGCTTTTCCGACTCGGTCACGTACATGTTGTCGCGGTACTTGTCCCAGTGGCCGGTCTTCTCCCACAGGCCCTGATCGAGGATCTGCGGACCCTTGACCTCCTGGTAGCCATGGTCGCGGTAGACCTTGCGCATGTACTGCTCGACCTGCTGCCAGACGGTCCAGCCCTTGGGGTGCCAGAACACCAGGCCGGGCGCGTGGTCGTCGATGTGGAACAGGTCGAGTTCGCGGCCCAGCTTGCGGTGGTCGCGCTTCTCGGCCTCTTCCAGGCGCGTCAGATAAGCCTGCAGGTCGTCCTTGCTGGCCCAGGCGGTGCCGTAGACGCGCTGCAGCATCTCGTTGCGGTGGTCACCGCGCCAGTAGGCGCCCGCCACCTTCATCAGCTTGAAATGCTTGAGCTTGCCGGTCGAGGGCACGTGCGGGCCGCGGCAGAGGTCCTCGAAAGCGCCCTCGCGGTAGAGGCTGACATCCTCGTTGCTCGGGATGCTGGCGATCAGCTCGGCCTTGTAATGCTCGCCCAGACCCTTGAAGTAATCGACCGCCTCGTCGCGCGGCAGCACGCGGCGCACCACGGCCTCGTCCTTGCTGGCGAGCTCGGTCATCTTCTTCTCGATCGCGACCAGGTCCTCGGGAGTGAACGGGCGCTTGTACGAGAAATCGTAGTAGAAGCCGTTGTCGATCACCGGGCCGATGGTGACCTGCGCCTCGGGAAACAGCTGCTTGACCGCGTAGGCCAGCAGGTGGGCGCTCGAGTGGCGGATCAGCTCCAGCCCGTCGGGGTCCTTGGCGGTGACGATGGCAAGTGCTGCGTCCTGCTCAAGCAGATAGCTGGTGTCGACCAGCTTGCCCGAGCCCTCGGGCTCACCAGCGAGCCTGACCTTGCCACCGAGCGCGGCCTTGGCCAGACCGGAGCCGATCGAGGCCGCGACCTCGGCCACCGTGACCGGACCGGGAAACTGGCGAAGCGAGCCGTCGGGGAGCGTGATGTTCAACATAGGAATGTCCAGAAACGGAAAACGCGGCCGGGGCCGCGCTGTTTGAGTATGAGAAAAGACCGGAGCAGGCGCGAACTGCCGCCCTTCACAGGGCAGTGGAAACCTCAGTGCAAGTTCGCGGTGTCATAACCAAGGTGCCTTTCTCGCTCTTTTGGAATGCAATATGCGGATTTTCCCACAAAACCTGCAAGACCTATCGGCTCAAACGACCGGCGCCACCGTCACGCCCTCGATGCCATGACGCTGCAGCGTCGCCGCGACGAAGCCCGACGCCTTCATCGCCTCGACGAAGGCAGCGACAAACTCTGCCGCCTGCGGCCCGGCGGCCTTGGCGGCACCCATGGCCTGCTGGATCACCATGAAGCGCCCGGGCAGCAGGCGCAGGCCGGGCAGGCGCGCCGCATCCATCTCGAGCTGCTGCTTGACGCCGGCAGCGACGTCGAGCCCCTGCTCCAGGAAGGCCGGCACCACGTCTGGCGATGAGGGCGCGCGCACGATCTCGGCGGCCTTGAGCTCGCGTGTCAGGAACAGGTCATAGGCACTGCCCTTGCCGACGACGACACGGGTGCCCGCGCGGTCGACCTGCTCGTTGGCCTGCAGGGAGGAGTCGTCGCGCACCAGGTACGCGCCCTCGATCAGCAGGTAAGGCGCGGTGAACGCGATCTCCGCGCCACGCGCGGGGTCGACCGCGAAGAAGCCGACGTCCGCCCTGCCCTCGTTCACGGCAGCGACCGAGTCGGCCGCCTTCTCGACCACCAGGAATTCGGCTTCGATGCCCAGGCGGCGCGCCAGCTCCGACGCGAGGTCGACCGATACGCCAACGGGCTGAGCGGACTGCGGGTCACGCTTGGCGAGGATGGGATTGCCGAGGTTGATGACGGCGCGCAGGCGGCCGGTCGGGACCAGGGAGGGAACGGCTGAAGGGTGAGCGGTCATGGTTCAATACAGGTCAGGAATACAAGATGATTGCCATCAAGCCTCGGGCCAGCATTTCGGCAGGATCAGGGTCGAGGTTCCTCGGCTTCGTTCAGTGGATAAGGATCGGCCACATAGGCCGGTCCCTTCATCACCAGCACGATGAAGGCGTAAATCCCGACCGTGAACAGCACCGTCCAGTGCAGGATGATGAGGCTCAGGACATAGATATCGACCATCCCCGGCATGCCTGGGCCTTCGCTGCTGAACCCGAGCCAGATCGCGACCCGGGCCAGCAGGGACGGCACGACCAGCAAGAGCGTGCCGAGCCAGGCGATCCGGGGCAGGCGCCGCAGGATGACCCGCTC
Source organism: Malikia sp. (assembly GCF_028687635.1). Taxonomy (GTDB): domain Bacteria; phylum Pseudomonadota; class Gammaproteobacteria; order Burkholderiales; family Burkholderiaceae_C; genus Malikia. The sequence continues at coordinate 17,532 of NZ_JAQTZS010000003.1, forward strand.
CGCCCCGGCTGGGGTTTGTTGGAAACCCGGCAGCTTGTTGAATAGTCCGGCCATAGGTGTCGATCGAGGGGTTCAGGCGCCTGCCGTTGGCGGCGTGGGTCTTAATGCTACAAGTCTGGGGCATGTTTGTCCAGGACAAATATGGGAAGCTGGACGAGCTTGAGTCTGACCAGAAGCCCGTAGACCTCAGGAGAAAATGCTGACACTCAAGGTCTGCACGACTGATTCGACCCCCATGATTGCCTATCGATTGGCATACTCCTCAATGGCGCGAATATCATGCCTCTTCGGAAGTAAAGCCACACGGGTGCTGGCTGCTTTGCAGATACTGTGCATATATCCTTTTCCGTGCCGACTTTTTCTCAGCAATTCGTCGATATATGCCGGATTATCATTTCGCCTCCCAATTGCCTCGACATAAGCATCGATTGCCTTTGAAATATCCTCATCGCTGCGAAACTTAGTGACACTACATAGCTTGCCAAGCAAATTTGCTTTTGTGAGTTTTGCATTCACACTTGTTTTTTCTGTTTTCTCAACAATCCCTTTCTCACAATACTCGATAGCGATCCTGATCATGTTTTCATCATTTGATATGTAATACACACCTTTAGCTCGCTGGAGCCAGTAGTCGGGATCCTGTGCGCAATATCGAGCAAGTTTCTCATGTACCGCAATAATGACACCCGCACCCCAATCTTTCTCATTTAACTTTTTTGTGCTGTAAACAGAGTTTAGATTATCAAAAAGCGTAAGCTGGAATGCTTCGGGATCGATATCCCTTACCGAAACATATAAGTCAACAATGTAGGTGGCCGTTTGCTCTAATCCGAGTCGATCGGATAAGCGCCTGATGGCGAGCTGAGTCCATGCGTATGAGTTGCAAATCAGTACACTCGAAGAATTCTCCGCTCTTCGGCTGACGGAATCCGTCTCCTCTATTTCAATAAATGGACTCCATTTCCGTGCGAATTCAAAAATATGCGTATCCGCTAAATAATCAAACCCATATTTTTTCGCGAGCGTACGGTGCACGAACGAATATATTCGCTGACGTACTGCAAGGTAGAAGAGTAGCGAAAATTCGAGCTTGGAAGGCTCTGGGGGTTTACCATTGCGTCGCCCCTCGTCACAAATCAATTCGATGCGTTCGTCAAGCCTCGACTGACTTTTCATTATTTTACTCGCTATGGATGACGTTCCTAATGTGAACACATTATCGAGGATGCTATCGCCCGGCTTCCATCGATGGAACCCCAAGGGATCCAGGAGTTTGTTTAATTCGATAATTTCTATGTGATGTAGCCGAGAATCTAGCTCCACCGCATCTTCTGCGTAGCTATTTCCGAGGGCGTTTATTTCCGATCTTGGGAGGGCTAAAAGCACCGTAGTGTTATTATCTCCCAATCTATCTGGTTTTAGAGCCAAAGTCCTTATTTGATGATGGTTAAGTGTTCCATGATCAATCGCTATCAGCGCGTCTTGGATTTTAAAAATTTCATTAAAAATTTTATCATCCATAGATAATTGGGATGGCAAAAAGAATCGTCTGCGCGTCCTGAAATTGAAAAGAATGCGATGTAGGATGGTCGTTTTCCCAGAAAATCTTCTTCCCCAGACAGCGACTAAAGGATCTTTATTGATCCGTTCGTTCAATACATCTTCCGAAGTCCTAGGAATCGAAACCGAGTAAGGATTGTCGTTGTGCCTCCAACCGCTCTGAATAAGGTACGAGACGAATCGCTCGTCAGTATAAGGATTACCGCCATCTGGGTATGCGAAAGACTCAATGGCAAGTGGTGCCTTCTCTTCACGCTCTGAGACTGAAGCAACAAAATTGTAAAAAGCAAAATAATCAGCAACCACTACATCAGTAATACCATATGACTTAAGTTTCTTTTTCTCCGAATAAGTCTCTGGAGAACTTGATGTTACGAAAATTCGCGCAGTTTTCGTTCGCTTATCGCCAAGTGGTATACTGGCAAATGCGAATGAAATATCCAGTTCGTCGGTAAGACTGCAACCAATAAACAGCACATTTTTTCGCAGAAATCATTGGTCAGACTACCAAGAAAATACTCATTCTTCTTTAGGCTCTTAATATAGTCCGCCTCACCAAAAATCACCTGCAAATCATCAAGACTCGCGGCAGTCAAAACATCCTCAGCATCGCCGTGGAGTTTGTACACATAACGGCGTCCTGAGTGGCGAGAAAAGGCCTTGTAGGGCAAGACTTTGACGCCGTCGATAGCTCGCTCGATACCGTCATCGATGTTGAGAGTGTAGATATAAGGCCAGTCTATTGAGAGAAATCTACGCTTGGCAGCGTCGACAATATCTACTTTAGTGAAGCAGGAATCTATGCTTGCCTTGATTAATTCAAGTGGGACGATATTATCTCTGAAGTAAATTTCTGATAGCTTTTTGAATTCTGACCTATCGAGTTCAACGTCCGATGGTTTCTCTGCGACAGGCGCCGCCTTAATCTGCTCGCGCATTATCGCCATCCATTCTGCCCCCCCGGCACGGTGGCTGATCGGGCCTTCTCACCACGAGTAAAGCCCGCTCCGAGGAATGGAATGCATGTGTCCTGTCGAAGGATGGAGCGAAGGAAACTCTGCGTTTCGGGCGATTCCATAGTTCGAATTTCGAATCCCCAACTGCTTGAATTTTCGTTCGTCATAGCTTGAGTGTTTTTTGTTTGATAAGGCTGGGGTACGAGCGACCACAGGTCGATGGCAGAACGTTCACATTTGGAACGCCGAAGACAGGTCTGTAGACTGTAGCCGACGCCTAAATGTCATACTAACGGTGAGAGGCGAAAGACGGCTTCTGGCCGACTGCTGCCACCAGCCAGCAGCGACCCAAGGCACCGAGCACCGGGACGGCAAAACGGCCAGTTGGGGTGATCCCGATACCGAAGACATCTTTTTCAGGTGGAAGTGCACCCCAGCACCCAAAAAAAAGCCACCCGACACCGCAGCATCAGATGGCTTCCTGATCAAGGCACCTTTTCAGATGCCTGAAAGACAGATCAGTGGAACTGCTCTTCTTCGGTCGAGCCAGTCAGGGCCTTGACGCTGGACGAACCGCCCTGGATCACGGTGGTCACGTCGTCGAAGTAGCCGGTACCGACTTCCTGCTGGTGCGACACGAAGGTGTAGCCTTGTTCGCGGGCGGCGAATTCCGGTTCCTGCACCATGTTGACGTAGTGCTTCATGCCTTCGCCGCGAGCGTAGGCGTGGGCGAACTTGAAGGTGTTGTACCAGTTGACGTGGATGCCAGCCAGGGTGATGAACTGGTACTTGTAGCCCAGCGCCGACAGCTCTTCCTGGAAGGAGGCGATCTGCGAGTCGTTGAGGTTCTTCTTCCAGTTGAAGGACGGCGAGCAGTTGTAGGACAGCAGCTTGCCCGGGCAGGCGGCCTGCACGGCTTGGGCGAATTCGCGGGCGAAGCCGATGTCCGGCACGCCGGTTTCACACCAGACCAGATCGGCGTAGGGCGCGTAGGCGACGCCACGGCTGATGGACTGCTCCAGACCATTCTTGACGCGGTAGAAGCCTTCCTGGGTACGCTCGCCAGTCAGGAACGGCTTGTCGTTGGCGTCGTAGTCGCTGGTGATCAGGTTGGCGGCCTCGGCGTCGGTGCGGGCCAGGATCAGCGTCGGCACGCCCAGCACGTCGGCGGCGAAACGAGCGGAGATCAGCTTCTCGACGGCTTCGCGGGTCGGGACGAGCACCTTGCCGCCCATGTGACCGCACTTCTTGGCGGCGGCCAGCTGGTCTTCGAAGTGAACGCCAGCGGCACCGGAGGTGATCATGTTCTTCATCAGCTCGAAGGCGTTGAGCACGCCGCCGAAACCGGCTTCCGCGTCAGCCACGATCGGCAGGAAGTAGTCGATGAAGCCTTCGTCGCCCGGGTTGATGCCACGCGACCACTGGATTTCGTCAGCGCGCTTGAAGGTGTTGTTGATGCGGCGCACCATGGTCGGGACCGAGTCGTAGGCGTAGAGCGACTGGTCGGGGTACATGGTCTCGGAGGTGTTGCCGTCGGCGGCGACCTGCCAGCCCGACAGGTACACGGCTTCGAGGCCAGCCTTGGCCTGCTGCATGGCCTGGCCGGCGGAGATGGCGCCGAAGGCGTTGACGTAACCCTTCTTGGCGCCGCCGTTGACCTTGTCCCACAGAACCTTGGCGCCGCGCTGGGCCAGGGTGTACTCGGGCTGCAGGCTGCCGCGCAGGCGCACCACGTCGGCAGCGCTGTAGCCGCGCTTGACCAGCTTCCAACGCGGGTTGTTGGCCCAGTCCTTTTCGAGGGCTTCGATCTGCTGCTGACGGCTCAGTTGCTGGTTGAGGGAGTTGGTCATGGATTTGCTCCTTGAGTTGATGTGACAGGTCGGTTCGGCGACCAGTTTTGCTGCTGCAAGTTCGGTGCCGTTGGATACAGTTTAAGTCTTCTATAAGACCAAAGACTGAAGACAAGTCTTATACAAGACATTTTTTTATTGTTTTATTTTCAATAACTTGCATAAATTAAACCACAATATGAAATCAAAAGTCGATCCATGACAAGAAAAATTAGCTGCATGACTGACCAGATTTCACGATGCAGAATTAGCACTCTGTCATATGAAAACTACAGATTCGTGACGCACCATCCAGGCGCAAGAACGCCCGGTTGCGGATAGGCGCGGCTTTCTCTGCGAAAATGGCGAAATGTTTACCGGCATCATTACAGGCGTGGGGCGCATCGTCGCTGTCCAGCCGCTCGGCAGTTCTTCACAACACGGCAAGCGCCTCAGCGTCGAGGCGCCCGCTGGCTATCTGGACGACGTGGGTCTAGGCGACAGCATCGCGCTCAATGGCGCCTGCATGACCGTGACCAGCTTCGAGCCGGCAGCGGGCCGCTTCACGATCGACATCTCGGCCGAGTCGCTGGACAAGACCGCCGGTCTCGACCGCGAAGGCCCGATCAACCTGGAGAAGGCGCTGCGCGCGCACGACCGGCTGGGCGGACACATCGTCTCGGGCCATGTGGACGGCATCGGCAGCGTGGCCCGCTTCGAGCAGGTCGGCGAAAGCTGGGAGCTGCGCATCCTGGCGCCGCGCGCGCTGGCCAAGTACCTGGCCTACAAGGGCTCGATCACCGTCAACGGCGTGAGCCTGACCGTCAACCAGGTCGCCGATCTGACGGACGGCTGCGAGGTCAGCATCAACCTGATCCCGCACACGGTGGAGAACACCGCGCTGGGCAGCCTGCAGGCAGGCTCGAAGGTGAACCTGGAAATCGATCTGATCGCGCGCTATGTCGAGCGCATGTTGAGCGGCAGTGCCGCCGAGAAAGTTTGCTAATGAACAAGACCCTCACGCCCGTGGCGATCTCGCCGGTCGAGGAAATCGTCGCCGAGATGAAGGCCGGCCGGATCGTGATCCTGGTCGACGAGGAGGACCGCGAGAACGAGGGTGACCTGGTGCTGGCGGCCGACCATGTCACGCCCGAGGCGATCAACTTCATGGCCAAGTTCGGCCGCGGCCTGATCTGCCTGACGCTGACGCGCGAGCGCTGTGAATACCTCAAGCTGCCGCCGATGGCCGCGCGCAACGGCACCGTCTACAGCACGGCCTTCACGGTCTCGATCGAGGCCGCCGAGGGCGTGACGACCGGCATCTCGGCCGCCGACCGCGCCCGCACCGTGCAGGTCGCCGTCGATCGCAACAGCCAGCCAACCGACCTGGTCCAGCCCGGCCATATCTTCCCGCTGCAGGCGGTCGATGGCGGCGTGCTGATGCGCGCCGGCCACACCGAGGCCGGTTGCGACCTGGCGGCGATGGCCGGCTGCGCGCCGGCGTCGGTGATCTGCGAGATCATGAACGACGACGGCACCATGGCGCGCCTGCCCGACCTGCAGCTGTTCGCGGCCGAGCACGGGCTCAAGATCGGCACCATCGCCGACCTGATCCACTACCGCAGCGCCAACGAGTCGCTGGTGCGCAAGATCAGCAGCCGCCCGCTCAACACCGCCTTCGGCGCGTTCACGGCGCACGCCTTCCGCGACGGCCCGAGTGGCTCGCTGCACCTGGCGCTGGTCAAGGGCGAGTGGGCCGCCGAGGACAACATTCATGTGCGCGTGCACGAGCCGCTGTCGGTGCTCGACGCGCTGGAGGTGGGACGCTCGATGCACTCCTGGACGCTGGAAACCAGCCTGCGCCACATCGCCGAGCAGGGCAAGGGGGTCGCGGTGCTGCTCAACTGCGGCGAGACCGCCGACCAGTTGCTGGCGCAGTTCGAAGGCACCGCGCGTTCGGCGCAGGCGCCCGAGCGCGGCCAGATGGACCTGCGCACCTACGGCGTCGGCGCCCAGATCCTGCGCGAATGTGGCGTGAACAAGATGCAGTTGCTCGGCACGCCGCGCCGCATGCCCAGCATGACGGGCTACGGACTGGAAGTGACTGGCTTTATCAGCAAGACTGAGGAAAATTGATTATGTTGGGTGCAGAAAAAGGCAAGGCCGTCAACTTGGACGGCGGCAAGCTTCGGATCGGTATCGTGCAGGCGCGCTTCAACCAGGGCATCACCAATGCGCTGGCCGAGGCCTGCGTGGGCGAGCTCAAGGCGCTGGGCGTGAGCGAGGACAACATCGTGCATGTGACGGTGGCGGGCGCGCTGGAGGTGCCTTGCGCGCTGCAGGCGATGGCCGAGAGCGAGCGCTTCGATGCGCTGGTGGCGCTGGGCTGCGTGATCCGCGGCGAGACCTACCACTTCGAGCTGGTCTGCAACGAGTCGGCCGCCGGCATCACGCGCGTGGCGCTGGACTACGGCCTGCCGATCGCCAATGCGATCATCACCACCGAGAACGTGCCCCAAGCGCACGCCCGCCAGGACGAAAAAGGCCGCGACGCGGCGCAGGTCGCCGTCGAGATGGCGCATCTGGTCAGCGAGCTGAACCCCGCATGAGCGACACCAAGCCCCGCCCGCACAAGAAGGCCACCGAGAAGTCCGGCCGCAGCCGCGCGCGCGAGTTCGCGCTGCAGGCGCTGTACCAGCATCTGGTCAGCCGCAATGACTCATCCGCGATCGACGCCTTCACGCGTGACCTGTCCGGCTTCAGCAAGGCCGACAGCGCGCACTACGATGCGCTGCTGCACGGCTGCATCGCCGAGGCCGAGGCGCTCGACGCCGCCATCACGCCGCTGCTCGACCGCGGCCTGGCCGAGATCTCGCCGGTCGAGCACGCGATCCTCTGGATCGGCGCCTACGAGTTCAAGCACTGCGTGGACGTGCCCTGGCGCGTCGTGATCAACGAATGCGTCGAACTGGCCAAGTCCTTCGGCGGCACCGACGGCCACAAGTATGTCAACGGCGTGCTGAACCAGCTCGCGGCCCGGCTGCGCCCCGAGGAAGTCACGCGCGATCCGGCCCGCAAGGCCTGAGCGCATGACCGAGCAACAGGCGTATAGCTGGCCGGTCCGAATCTACTGGGAGGACACGGACGCGGGCGGCATCGTCTTTTACGCCAACTACCTCAAGTTCTTCGAGCGCGCGCGCACCGAGTGGCTGCGCAGCCTGGGCGTCCACCAGCGCGAGCTGCGCGAGTCCAGCGGCGGCATGTTCGTGGTGGGTGGCGCGTCGCTCGACTACCGGCGGCCGGCCCGGCTCGACGACCAGCTTGAGGTCACGGCCCGCATCGCCGAGCTCGGTCGCGCCTCGCTGGTGCTGGAGCAGCAGGCCTGGCTGCTGGAGGGCAGTGGCCGCAGCCAGCTGCTGTGCGAAGGCCGCATCCGCATCGGCTGGGTCGATGCCGCCCAGATGAAACCCGCGCGCATCCCCGCTTCCATCCTGCAAGTCCTGACGCCATGACCCACGATTTCTCGATTGTTTCCCTGCTGCTCAACGCCAGTTGGGTGGTGCAGGCGGTGGTGCTGCTGCTGCTGACGGTGTCGGTCATCAGCTGGGCCGCGATCTTTCGCAAGGTGTTCGCGCTCAAGCGGGTGCAGCAGCTGACCGAGGTATTCGAGCGCGACTTCTGGTCCGGCGTCAGCCTCAACGAGCTCTACCTGGCCGCGACCCGCAACGCGCACCAGGGCAGCCCGATGGAGCGCATCTTCGCCAGCGGCATGCGCGAGTTCCAGAAGCTGCGCGAGCGGCGCATCACCGAGGCCGACGCGCTGCTGGGCGGTGCACGGCGCGCCATGCGCGCGAGCTACCAGCGCGAGGTCGACGCGCTGGAGGTCAACCTGTCCTTCCTGGGCTCGGTCGGCTCGGTCTCGCCCTATGTCGGCCTGTTCGGCACGGTCTGGGGCATCATGCACGCCTTCACCGGGCTGGCCGCGCTAACCCAGGTCACGCTGGCCACGGTCGCGCCGGGCATCGCCGAGGCGCTGGTGGCGACCGCGATCGGCCTGTTCGCCGCGATTCCGGCCGTGATCTTCTACAACCGCTTCGCGCACGACATCGACCGCGCCGCCAACCAGCTCGAGACCTTCATGGAGGAGTTCTCCAACATCCTGAACCGCAGCGTCGGGGCCAGCACGCCCCAGGCGGCGGCGCACTGACAGGACCGGAGTCACCCATGCCCGCAGTTTCCGCCCGCAAGGGCCGCCGCACCAAGAACGAGATCAACATGGTCCCGTTCATCGACGTGATGCTGGTGCTGCTGATCATCTTCATGGTCACGGCGCCGATGCTCACGCCGAGCCAGATCGATCTGCCCAGCGTGGGCCAGGCCGACCGCCAGCCCGACCGTTTCGTGCAGGTGATCGTCGACAAGGACGCCGCGCTCAAGGTCAAGGACGGCAGCTCGAACCAGAGCGCCGCCAGCGTCGGGCTGGCCGAGCTGGTCGAGCGGGTACGCGAGCTGCAGGGGCCGGCCGAGCCCGGCAAGGGCACGACGCCGGTCGTCATCAGTGCCGACAAGAACGTCAAGTACGAGACGGTGGTGCAGGTGATGGACAAGCTGCAGCGCGCCGGCATCCAGCGCGTGGGCCTGTCGGTCCAGCAGCAACCCTGAGCCCGGGACCGGCATGTCGCTTTCGGCTGATCCCGTCGATTTCAGCCCGCCGCGCGACGCGCGCTGGCGCGGCCCGCTGCTGCTCGCCCTGTTCGTGCACGGACTGCTGGTGCTGGCGCTGACCTGGGGCGTGAACTGGCAGCAGGACGCGCCGGCCGCGGCCGTGTCGGCCGAGCTGTGGGCCGCCCTGCCGGCCGCTGCCGCGCCGCCCGCCGTCGAGCCAGCGCCCGAGCCGGTCGCTCCACAGCCGCCCAAACCGGAACCCCTCCCCCTGCCGCCGCCGCCAATGGTCAAGCCCCTGGTGGCGAAGGCGATCGACAAGCCGGCACCGAAAGTGGACGCCGGCCCGAGCGAAGCGCAGATCGCGCTGCGGCGCAAGCAGGACGAGGACAAGCGCCACCAGCAGGAGCTGGAGCGCCAGCGCGAACTCGAACTGAAGAAGAAGCAGGAGCTCAAGAAAAAAGACGAGCTCAGGAAGAAGGAAGAGGCCCGCAAGGAGACAGAGCGCAAGGAAGCCGAGCAGGTCAAGCAGGACAAGCTGAAGAAGGAGAAGCTCGCAGCCGAGCAGCGCGAGACCGAGGAAAAGCAAGCCAGGAAGCGCGAGCAGGCCAAGCTCGACAAGACGCAGCAGGACAAGCTCAGGAAGGAGCAGGAGCGCCAGCAGGACGAGGCGCGCAAGAAGCGCGAAGCCGAGGACAAGGCCGAGCAGGCGGCAAAGGACAAGGCCGCCAAGGACAAGGCGGCGAAGGAAAAAGCCGCCAAGGACAAGGCCGCCGCCGCGCAGATCGAAGCCGACCGCAAGAAGCAGCTGGCGCGCATGATGGGCCAGGCCGGCGGCAGCGGCGACGCCGGCGGCAAGGGCAGCGGATCGGGTGGATCGTCGGGCGGCAGCGCGGGCGGTTCGGGCAATGGCAGCGGCGGTTCGGGTTCCGGCGCGGGTGGCGGCGGCGCGTCGGCCGGCTACGCGGCCAGGGTGGCCGCGCGCATCAAGACCTTCTACAACGCGCCCGAGCAGTTCCCCGCCAACCTGACCGCCGAGGCCGAGATCCGGACCCTGCCCGACGGCACCATCCTGAGCCAGCGCCTGCTCAAGTCCAGCGGCAACCCGACTTTCGACGAAACCGTGCTGCGCGCGATCGACCGCGCTGGCAAGCTGCCCAAGGACGAGAACGGCCGCATGCCCGACACGACCTTCGTGATCAAGTTCCGGCCCTGAGCCTGAAAAAAGATGGTGCACGACAACTGGAAAACCGGCTGGCAGCGGGCACGCAACCACGAAGGCTTCACGCGCGGCATGCAGGCCCTGCTGGCGCTGGCCTGTGTGCTCGCGCTGGGCTGGCGCAACGGCTGGGAAGACGAGCTGATGCCGGTGGTGCTGGGCGTGATGGCCTGCGCCTTCACCGAGACCGATGACGACTGGCGCGGGCGCCTCAAGACCCTGCTGTTTGCGCTGAGCAGCTTCAGCCTGATGATGACCGCCGTCTGGCTGACCTTGCCGTGGCCGGCGCTGCTGGCCGCCATGCTGGCGCTGTCGGCCTTCACGCTCACGATGCTGGGTGCGCTGGGCGAGCGCTACCGCGCGCTCGCCTTCGGCTCGCTGGTGCTGTTCATCTACTCGGCCCTGTCGGCCGGAAACCACCGGGAGCAGGCGTTCGAGCTGGCGCCCTATCTGCTCGGTGGCGCGGTCTGGTACGGCCTGGTGTCGCTGCTGTGGGCAGCGGCCTGGCCCCAGCCCACGGTACGCTATCGCCTGTCGCTGCTCTACGCCCTGCTGGGCGAATACCTGCGGCTCAAGGCCCGGCTGCTCGAACCGGTGCAAGGCGCGGACCGCCAGCGCCGTCGGCTGAAACTCGCGCTGCACAACGGCCGCGTGGTCGATGCGCTCAACGCCGCCAAGGACAGTCTGTTCAACCGACTGGGCCGCGGCCAGCCGCCGGCCTGGCTCAGCGAGGCCATGCACCAGTACCTGGCGGCGCAGGACATCCACGAGCGCACCAGCAGCTCGCACGAGAGCTACACCCTGCTGGCCGACGCCTTCGCGCGCTCGGATGCGCTCTACCGCTGCCAGCGCGTGCTCAGCGTGCTGGGCGAGCAGGCGCTCAAGTTCGCGCAGGCGATCCGCGAACGCACGCCCCCGCGCCACGAAGGCCAGACCGCGCGGGCGATCGAGGACATGCAGGCCGCCATCGCCTACCTGGAAGCCAGCCGCTCGCCCTGCCCCGCGCCGCGTCCGCTGCAGGCGCTGCACGCCCTGGGCGACAACCTGACCGGACTGGCCAGGGTCTTCGCCAGCGCCCTGCGCGGCGGCGCGGCGCCCGATCTGTCGCTGGTCGATCATCAGGTACACAGCCTGGGCGAGGCCTGGCGCCGCATCAAGGCTCAGCTCACGCTGAATTCAGCCCTGATGCGCCACGCCTTGCGCCTGAGCCTGGTGCTGCTGGTGGCGTTCGGCGTGATGCAGGCCACCCATGACCCACATGGCTACTGGATCGTGCTGACCGTGGTCTTTGCCAGCCAGCCTCACTACGCTGCCACGTTGAGCCGGGTCGGCCAGCGCGCACTCGGAACGGCGTTCGGCCTGGTGGTGGGCTGGGCACTGATCCGGCTCTTTCCGGGGCCGCTGCTGCAAGCCGTCTGCATGGTGCTGGCCGGCGCGCTCTTCATCGGCAAGCGCATGACCGATATCCGGGTCGCGACCGGCGCGATGACCACGCTGGTGCTGCTGAGCTTTCACCAGATGGGGATGGCGCAAGGCGTGATCCCGGCCCGCCTGCTCGACACGGCGATCGGCAGCGTGATTGCCGGCCTGGGAGCCTGGCTGATCCTGCCCAACTGGCAGGCGCGGCACTGGCCCCGGCTGGCGGCGCAGACCCTGCGCGCCCAGGCCGGCTACCTGCACGCGATCCTGGAGCAGTACCGGCAAGGCAAGCAGGACCACCTGGCCTACCGGCAGGCGCGGCGCCATGCGCACAACGCGGAAGCGGCGCTGTGCAACGCCTACGCCGCGATGCGCAAGGAACCCGAACGCAAACGGCTGAACATGACCGCCAGCGCCCGCTTCCTGGTGCTGACGCATATGCTGCAGAACTACCTGTCGGCGCTGGGCGCGCACCGGGGCGAGCTGGAAGCTGGCGCGCTGGATGAGTCGAGCCGGCGGATGGCCGAGCGACTGCAGCAAGGACTGGAGCGGCTGGCCCAGCGGCTCGAAGCGGGCCACGGGAAAGGTGAAATGGCACCCGAGCAACAAGCGGGGCAGGCCATTGCAGAGCCGCTGCCAGCGCCCGAGGCCAGGCCAGCGGCTGCCGAGCCTGTCAGCCTGCTGCAGGCCCAGCTCGATCTGGCCAGCCGGCTGCTGCCCGAACTCGAACAGGCAGCACAGCGACTGATACAAAACAGCCAATAAACGCGCATCTCGATCAAAAACAACAAATCGGTAGATCGCAAACAGCAACCTTACTTGGAAACGTCTCGCCGTTCCAAATCAATCAAAGCCTTGGAAAACCGGTTTTCATCTGGATCTAGCTCGATAGCTTTTTCGAAAGCATGACGAGAATCTGGCAATGGAGCCCTGCTCCAACGCAAGACTCGTCCCAAATCATACCAAGCCCAAGCATGACGTGCACGCGGCGCATCCATCTGCACTACACGACGCAGCATGTCGCGAGCTTCAGACAACAGTCTTAGATAAGCGACCGAGCTTGCATGGCGATGATGAGGCCGAATTTTATGAGCCAGCTTCATCTTCACTTGGGCAAATTCGTGCAAAGCCTTGACATCCTGAAAAATAGCTTCTCCAGCCAATTGAAAGTAACGATGAGCTTTTTCCAATCGTCCTGCACGTTTTTCTTGGATGGCAGCATCAAAGGTGTCGCTAACCGCATCAAGCATGGGTAAACGATCAAGCCATGCCACAGCTTCGTTCTGTCTTCCGACATCCAACCAAGCCGATGCCAGGAGCGTGATGAGTGGCGCCGGATTACCCACTGGGTTGTGCTCGACAAACTGTCGATAGACCTCTTCGGCACCGTGCATGTCAGCCTTGGACACCAGTTCCCTCGCCAGTTCCAGAGCGATACCCAGCGCGCCAGGACTGGCGGCATGTGCCTCGCGCAGACGCCGCAAAGCGCCTTGGCTGTCGCCAACCGCTCTCAGATGCGCGACATCCTGTAGAGCCAGTATGGCTTGATACTCGGGATGCACTGGCAACGTGACTCGGAAGTAACTGCGTGCCTCGTCGAAGTCGAACCGTGGCGGAGGTGACCCATTCTGCTGCATCGTCCGCCGGAGCTTGGGTATGCCGGTACCGCGCCCCTCGGCCAGTTTGAGCTCCTTCAACAGTTCACCAATCCGCCGGTTGCGTGCTGGAACGGGTGGCAAGGGCAGACCGCCATCCAGATGCTTGGCTTCAATGCCAGGAACGGGGCCGGGGTAGCTGATCACCTCCAAACGGTCGGGATATAGATAGACCTTGATGGGCTCCTGAACTCCTTCGTAGGATCGGTGATAAACAGCGTTAACCAAGGCCTCGCGCAAGGCCAGCGAGGGATAACTTACCCAGTGCCCAGCCTGAGTGCGACCCGGCAACTTCTGGATCATGCGAACCGACAGATTTTCTAGATAGGCCAGGCATTCGCGCAACTGCTCGTGAACCGGGCGATTACTGAAAATCACTTCAGGCAAGGTGTCACCACCGGCATCCCCCGCAAAATGGACCAGCTCTATGCGCGCACCAGGAAACCACTGCTCGGGATTCTGGCTGAAAAAAAGCAACCCCACATTTCGTGGCGCATCGTGCCCATTCACCGGCTCCGCGATACGAAGGTGACGATACAGCATCTTCGTATCCTGCTCATCCGTCAAACCGCTGCCTATGTCGTGTAAGAACTCCCGGACCTTGGTTTCTCGAATGTCGAGAACATTGGCATGCAAAGCGCGCCGGTCGTCAAATGGCACCCGCGCCGTCATCTGCATGAGCTGGATCTTGAGTTCGGGCTGAGCATCCGCATCAGTCGTGCTGGAACCCAGGCGGATGTAGAACTTCCTGTGAGCCCCCTTGTCCGAAGACTCCGGGGCTTGATGCGGTCGGATCTGGCTGCCTGGCGCCCAAATGACCAGGATTCGGCTATCGGCATAGACCTCGGGAGACAGCACTGGCTGGTACACCGGGTCCATCTTGTTGCAGTGACCCCGAATCCAGTTCTGTGCCTGCTCGATCTCCTCGACGGTCAAGCCCTTGGGTGGCAGTACCGCAGCGCCGTCTTGCTCGGCCACGCCGATGACGACATAGCCCCCGTTGAGATTCTGGAAATCGTTGGCAAACGCGCAGATGGTACGGATGACTTGCGCGCCCGTGTATTTTTCGTCCCAGGAAGCCTTGAACTCGACACGTGGCGACTCGACACCCCGCAGACGCAGCAGGTCATCCAGATTGATCGGCAGTATTGAAGGCATGGTGAACAATTACGCTTGACTGGCAACCCAGGCTCGCAAGGGGCTGTCAGGTGAAAGATAGGGAACATAATGCTCACTGGCCAGCGTCCACACCAGTCGATTGCGCTCCAAGGCGGTTTCGCGAGTGGTGCGACGCACTTGGGACGGGCAGGCGGTGATGACCAGCATCCGGCCGGCTTCCAGAGGCTCATGCTCTTCCGCCGTTGGGCGGTAGTCGCTCATGCCACGCGCCAGCACCTTGACCACGCGCCCCTTGCGCCGCAGCACCGAGCGCAGCACCTGCTGTTCCAGCGGTGAGTGGAAGCCGCTGACAATGACACGGCCGGCCTTGACCCATTCTGGTACGCGGTCGAGGGTTTCGAGCAGAACCTGACCAGGGCATTCGCGCGATGCGATGAGACCGAGCAGTGGTTCCGCCAGCAACGCCGTCTCACCGACGCCGACGATTCGGGCCGCACATTCAGGTCTGATACGCTGGGCGCAGATGGGAGGCAAAGTGACGGGGACGGGCTTCATTCTTCCTCGTCGACACCGCTCATGCGATATTTGATATCGTAGTTGATGATGAAGTCCGTTTCCTCATTGGTCATCCCAAAGAGCTCACCCAATGCTAAATCAATTTCGTTAATTGATGCTTTTGCCCGAGATGCTTTCATTTCGTCGTATTCGATTACATGGCCTTGCTTAGTTCGAATAGTTTTTCGTACGGCGTGACTAGTTAGCTCCACTCTTAGAACGTCAGACAGATCACGCCAATTTCGCCCATCCCAGTTGACTGGAATCGGAATCGTTTTCACTAGATCGTCGTTTACGTGTTCGCAATCCGAAAAAAGCGAGTAGTACCAGTAAAAAAGTGACGAGTTAAGCAGGCACCCCAAGAACGCGGCGGCTTCCCCATCGGTAGCCGAAAATACTCGCCCATGAGGTGGTTGCATCACCTCACCATTTCTTGCGAAGAATGGCAACCCCGCTTGAGCTTTCAACCAGTAACGACACGCCTCTTGATAGAAGACCACATGGTCACCACCTCGCGCAACTAAATTCTGAGTAGAATGCTTAGCGGCAATGATCTTACCGACTATGGATCTCTCAATTTCAGCGTGAAGCTTTCCAATTCGATGACCATGAAGACGTGAGTCGTGAAAAACAGTGGTGTGTGTTTGCAAACAATGAGCACGCTCTTGTCCGTACATGCGACCAACGCGAGTTGTAACCAATAGGCGATCTACGTTTGAATAGCTTGAAAGGATGACAACTGGCATTTCTACGCCATCGAACATCGATTCTGGCCGACGAGGATAAGGAAGAACCAGCAACATCCCACGTTCCAGCAGCAAGTCTTGAAGTGACTGCATTCGCCCAGAAGAAATTGCAGTCAACTGCACAATCAGACTAATCGGCGCCAGCTTCTTGACAACATGAATAGATCTCTCAAAAACGTAGGCGTAGAGATTTCCTGCAGCTAGTGTATTCAGGCCAGATCTCGAAATTTCATACGAAACTTTTTTGGCAGAGTTAACGACATACGGCGGATTCCCAATCACCACATCGAACCCACCCTCGCGCATCACGCCGTAGAACTCGGCGAACCAATGGAAGGGCTGGTGACTTTCGCGCCAGGCGTTGAATGCCTGGGCCTTGTCGGGGTCGATGCCGTAGTCACGGGCCAGGTAGCGATCCAGTTCCAGACTCAGTGCGGAAAGTCTATCCCGCAATCTGCGTTTGTCTTCTGCCGTGACCTTGCCGCCGTGCACGGTCTGCTGTTCGCGGAAGCGGTCGAACAGGTCAGCCAGATCAGCGGTGCTGGCCTTGATTTCATCGCGGTGGTTCTGATCGCTGGCGAGCGTATTGGCAGCGTCAAACTGGGCTTCGGTGGCATAGCCGACCAGGGTATTGCCGGTGCGGATGTTGAAGTCGATATCGGGCAGCGGCTCCAGTTCGCGCCCAGCATCCACCTGCGACACGAGCTTGAGGAAGAGGCGCAACTTGCAGATTTCCACCGCTTCGGCCATGATGTCCACGCCAAAGAGATTGTGCAGGATGATACTTTTGAAGATATAGTAGCGGCGTGAGAGATGCTTGTCCACTTCGGCCAGCACTTTGGCGAAATCTGCCTCTCCGGCCTTGCCGAGCTTTTTCGCATCCTCGACAAACCCTTCCATGCGTTCCAGACAGGCTTCGTAGAGCGGTTCAAGCACGCCCAGCGCAGCGAAAAGGAAGGCTCCGGAACCGCAGGTGGGGTCAAGGATGGTGATGCCGTGGCGGAATTTCTGATTGGACTTTTCCGGCACACGGCCGACGATGGCTTGCCACACTGCGCGCAGCAAGTCGGGGGAGGTGGCTGTGTCAATCATATCCTGCATGAACTGGCGAATGTCCAGATTCAGCGTGATAAGGTCATCAGCACTCTTCACCTCGCCCTTGGCCAGCTTGTCGCGCAAGGCCAGGCAACGGCTGCGGCGCTCGACGTATTCGCGCCAGGTTTCGGTGGGCAGCGTACCGCGCTCGCCGGTGGCGGTGTGGAATACCGCTTCGCCGAGGTTATAGCGGCGCTCGAACATGCGCGCCTTGGCGTCCTTCATGCCAGCTTGCACGAAATCGGGCAGGGCGGATTCGAGCACGACATTGCCAGCCACATCGATGACGCCGGTTTTCATCGCCGGATAGATATAGCGGTCGGGGTCGGCCTGGAGCAGGTTCCACACCGAGGCCTCGCCTTCGAACGCGACCTTGCAGCGCTCGCGCGCCTGCTCGATCAGGTGCGGGATGACGGTGTTCTTGCTGATGTATTCGGTGATATCTTCCTTGGTGTAGTACGCCCCCATCTGCTTTTGGTTGATATACTTCTCGAAGATGTAGCCGAGCACGTCGGGGTTGATCTCCTTGCCGCTGGCAAGCGGCCGGTCGTCGAGATGCCAATCCCAGGCGTCGAAGAAGGCGAACAGGCGTTCAAAGGCCTCGTCGGGCACATCGATGCTAGGGTTACCCTCTTCCAGTTCGTGCAGTGAGAAGAGGCCGCCGTTCAGATACGGCACGTCACCGATCAGGCGCAAAATTTCGGCATTGCGCTCGCCCTTGGCCAAGCCCAGTCCCTCGTGAAAGAGGTGGCGCAAGAACTGACGGTAGAAGCTGAGGAACTTGCCCTTGCCGGCTGCCGCCTGAACCTGACGCATCCGGTTGGCCAGATAGTTGTGGTCACCATCCAGGAAGCCCTTCTTCTGGATGAAATACACGAACATGAGCCGGTTGAGCATCAGCGAGGCGTACCACGCCTTGTCGCTGACTTCGCTCAGACCCTCAATGAAGTTGGCGAAGGCTTCGTGCTGTGCCTTGAACTTGTCGTAGAAGCTCTTGGAGACGCGATCTCGATCGAAGGCGTTGCGCAAGCCGGTGATCACGTCGGTGAGCGTGATGGCCTCCTCTTCTTCCAGCGACCAGACTATCTGCGAGAGCTTCTGCCGCAGCGATTCGCCGCTCTGCCCCTTGTGCCAGGTATGCGTGCGTGTCGTGGTGGGCTGGCCGGGGACACGTGACACCCACAGCCAGGTGAGCATGGTTTCGTCGGCATCGGCGAACACCAGCAAATGCTCATGGGCGAGCTTGGCAGCTTCTTTCTCGATCTTGAGCAGCACGGGGCGCGCAGGCACTTTCCCAGTGCTGTCGGGCGAGCAACGAAAGACGGCGACACCGCGCTTGTGGGCAACATTAGTCAGGGTAAAAGACTCACCGTTGACCTTGATGGTTTGTGGCTTGAGCTGGGCACGATCCCAACCGTATTCATTGAAAAGCGTCTCCAGCTTGAATTCGCTGAGCAGCTTCTGGAAGCGGGCAGGGTCAATCATCATGTTCTGTTATTTCTCTGTTGGCTCAGGCCAGTCCCATGGAGCAAATGAGCTTGGGCTCCTTCTGCTGTTCCTGATCATCGATTACGCACAGACGCCCGTCTTCGCGCAGCGCGAATACGAGGTCCAGCAACTGATGGTTGCTGATGCCGGCTTTGAGCTGGCGGTTGAGGCTGTCGGTAGCCGACTGGTAGAGGGGATAGCGGTAGATTTCTTCCATCACCCGATCGATGCGACGGACGTATTCATCGGTGATGAAGAGATCACGCTTATTGCCCTGCCCCTCACGGAAGCGTTTGAGACGATCGAAGGTCTTGAAGCGCGCGCCCGAGGGCCGGCCCAGCGCACCGCCGAAGGATTTTTCTTCTTCAACGATGTGAGCCAGACCTTGTTGCGTGAGCGCGTGGTGATTCTCGGTTCGTGGCAGGGCCGGCGTGTCTGCCGCACAGGCTGCGGCTTTCAGGATGGTGAGCTGGGACTGGGTAACCGGTTTGCCGGCCTCGTCCATCCAGGCCAGCGCGTCGTTACCCTGCGCAGTGCGCATATAGACCAGCACGCCCCGAGGCGATGCCGGATTGTGTGCATGCGCCTTAGTGGCATACACCACGTTGGGTATGGCCTCGATCTTAGCCGCCAGCGCTAGGTCGGCATCCGTGGCATTTTTCCAAATCTGGTAAGCGTAGGAAGCCAGATCGACCTCGGTGTCGCCATCGTCGTCAAGGATCCCGTTCTTCTCGGTGTATAGGTCACGGATCAATTCTTCATCCGTGTCATCGTCGAAGAAGCTTTCGTCAGAGCCTACGACCTCGGCGTTTTCGATCAGGCGTTGCTTGACTCGGGCACGAAGTTTGATGAGCCGCTCCACGCCATCGGCGGGTACAAAGGAGTAGCAGAGGATGGTGTCAGACTGTTGGCCGATACGGTCGACACGGCCGGCACGCTGAATCAGGCGGATGATGGCCCAAGGCAGATCGTAGTTGACGATGATGTGTGCATCCTGCAGGTTCTGGCCCTCCGAGAGAACATCGGTGGCAATCAATACACGCAGTTCTTCGGCCTTTTTGATCTGGTCGCGCTTGTCGTTCGATTCCGGCGAAAAGCGCCAGGCCAAGGCGGTCGGATCGGCACTTTGCCCGGTCGCTTCCTCCACTTGTTTGATGCCACGCGCAACCAACTGTGCCTTGAGATAACGGGCGGTATCGGCAAACTGGGTGAAGACCAGGAGTTTTTCCTTCGGGTGACGGTGACTGATCAATTCGATTAGTGCGGCCAATTTGGTATCGCCATCGGTCTTCCATTCACCGCACAGACGCAAGAGTTGGAGCAGGGATTTGGCATCCGCGAGCAGATCCTTGGCGAGCGCCTTGGTGAACAAGGTAGCCGGCAGCCATTTGAAGCGGCCTTTCAGCGTGCCACTGTAGGCGTCATAGGCCTTGGCGGCGCGAGCACGGTAGTCGGCATCGGTGCGCAGGCCATTGGTGGCGGTCGGATCGGTAACGTCATCGTCACCATTGTCATCAGCCAACAGGCCATCGGGGTCTTCATCGTAGTGGCGTGTATCCAACAGCTCGGCGCTTTGGGTACCTAGCGGAATGTCAAGGCCATTCTCGATGGCGTGCAAGACAATGAAGTTGCGCAGAATATGGCGCTCGACGGACAGGATGAATGCCGGGCCGGCACTTTCCAAGCGCTTGAATAGATTGGTTTTGCAAAAGCCCATCAGGCGTGTGCCAGCCCGAGAAAGCCCCTCGATGATCTTGGCCTGGTGCTGCGTGGGTGGTGTCTTGGGCTTGGGTTCGATGTAGTTGCCCAAGCCGTAGCGTGGCAGGATCAGCTCGTTGATCGAATTGACCACCGGGTCGCTGTAGAAGCGTGCGTACGGGTCGGTCGGGTTTGCATCATCAATCTTGAAGCTGAGGTTCTTGGGCAGACGCTTTGGAAAATAGGACTTGCGGCCATCCGAGAACAACAGGTATTTGCCACGCTCATCTTCGCGGGTGTAGTGCTGCATGATGAAGCCGCGCGTGCGGCGCACCATGTACAGGCGCATGAGATCGCGCCAGTCATCGGGAATCTCGCTTTTTTCGAACGCAGCCAGCGATCGGACTCCACACTGGTGTCGGCGGATGAATTCGTGCTCGCCGCCCAACACGGACAGCAGCTTTTCAGGTCGCATTCCGATGTCGGCATCTTCGTTCAGGAACAATGCCAGTTGCGCGGAAAGGTCAAGGTAGGTCTTGTTGTAAGGCGTGGCCGAGAGCAGAACGGTCAGGCTGTCGTTGCGCTCAATGTAGTCGCGGATGACTTTCCAGCGCTTGCCTTCCTTGTTGCGCAAGTTGTGCGATTCATCGATCAGGACCAGCCGGTAACGCCGGGTTTTCTCCGGGAGTTCGGACAGTACTTTGGACAGCGGCAGCACTTTAGCGTGCAGGCGATACCGATGGGCATAGTCTTCCCACATCGAAACGAGGTTCTTGGGGCAGATGATTAGCGTTTCGGTCTGGTAATCGTCCTCGAACACCTTGGCCAAGGCAGTGGCCATCATCGATTTTCCCAGACCGACCACATCGCCGATCAGCACGCCGCCACGCTTGTTCAAGTGGTGTGCGGCGATCTTGACGGCAGCGACCTGGAAGTCGAACAGCGCATCGCCAAAAACGGAGGGGATGCGGAACTCTGAAAGGCCGGCACGTGCTTCCTGCGCCAAGTGAAAGGCCATCTTGATGTAGACGTGATAGGGCGGCACCAGCCGCTCACCGGCCCAGCTCTCATCAATGATATCGGCGAGTTCCTTGGAGATGTCGATGCACCAGCGGTCACGCCAGCGATCCTCAAACCAATCCACGAGCTTGTTGCAGGCGTCATGCTCCAACACATCGACGTTCAGTTCCCCCTGTTTGGCGAGGCCCGCGAGTGTCAGATTTGAGCTTCCCAGAAATCCGGTGACCGGATTGTTGGCGTCCTGCCGATGTAGCAAATACAGCTTGGCGTGCAGCGGGTGGCGCAGATAGACCTTGACGATCAGCTTCTTGGCGCGAATCTGGGCCGAGAGTTGGCGTAGCCCTACTTCGTCGTCATTGGTTGGCGCGCCGAAGGTCAGCTGCTGACGAAACTCCTCGGCAATGCGGCGCTTCTCACGTAACGCTGTCTGATTATCGAGAATCTCATCATCTTCACGGGTGCGCAGGGCATGCCGAAGTTCTTCGCTCGGCGAGACATGCATACCAACCAGCAACCTGCAGCATTGACCATCACCACCTGCCCATTGATCGACATGCCCTGAAATGTGCCGCCAACCGCGTAGACTGAAGTACCCAACGCAAAAGTCCGCTCGCTCGGCAACCTTGAGAGTTTCTTCAAGTGCGGGCAACAATAATTTATCGATATTATCAAATATTCTAGGCACCTTGAACTCCCTCGCAGCCAATCAATCAACAATAAAATTTACCATTTATAGTTTTAAATAATATCAGAATCCAGACTCCCCATCGTAGGCAATCTCGGCGCGCCGATCCTGCGCCTGCGCCATCCAGCGCGCCAGCGCAGCGTCGCTCGGGAAGAACATGGCGCGCTCGCCGAGCTGGACCTCGCAGCGCGCGGTCGGGCGCAGCACTTCGAGCCGCACCGGCAGGCCGCGCACCAGCTCGCCTTGCTCGCCCATCTCGCGCTGGGGCGGAAACTCGCGCAGCAGTGCCGCGATGTCGGGCGCCTGCTCGCCGACGCGCACGCGCAGGAACTTGCCGAAGCGGCAGCGTGCCGCGCCCAGGTCCCACAGCGCCTGCACCTTGAGCCGCAATCCGCCCGAGAAGCGGTCCGGCTGCGCCAGCACCTGGGCGATCACGAGCTCGTCGTCCTTCAGCAGATGCTTGTTGGCGTTGATCAGTGCCTCATCGGCGGTGGCTTCGAGCGTGCCGGTCTTGTCATCGAGCTTGAAGATGGCGACCTTGCCGCGCTGGCCGTTGATGATGCGCAGGTCGCCCACGATGCCGGCGAGCAGGATCGGGTCGCGGCTGTCGACCAAGCGCTCGATCGGCGTGCGCGCGAAGCGGCGCACCTCGCGCTCGACCTCGTCGAACAGGTGACCCGAGAGGTAGAAGCCGATCGCGGTCTTCTCGTGGGTCAGGCGCTCCTTGATGCCCCAGGGCAGCAGCTCGGCCAGCTCGGGCTCCTGCGTGCTGGCGCCCTGGCTGTCGTCGCCGAAGATGTCGAACAGGCCGCCCTGGTTGGCGTTGGCGATCTGGGCGTTGGCAAAGTCAAAGGCCCGCTCGACCGAGGCCAGCAGCGCAGCGCGATTCAGCTGCATGGCGTCGAAGGCGCCGGCCTTGATCAGCGCCTCGACCGTGCGCTTGTTCATGCGGCTGCGGTCGACCCGGGCGCAGAAATCGAACAGGCTGGTGAAGGGACCGACGGTATCGCCCTTGGGACCGACGCCGCGGCCCTCGCGCGCGGCCACGATCGCCTCGATCGCCTGCTGGCCGGTGCCCTTGACCGCGCCCAGGCCGTAGCGGATCACCTTGTCGCTGACCGGCTCGAAGCGGTAGCTGCCACGGTTGACGTCGGGCGCCTCGAACTGGATGCCGAACCGGTTGGCATCCTCGTACAACACCTTGAGCTTGTCGGTGTCGTCCATTTCGATCGTCAGGTTGGCGCAGAAGAACTCCGCCGTGAAATGGACCTTGAGCCAGCCGGTGTGATACGCCAGCAGCGAGTAGGCGGCGGCGTGCGACTTGTTGAAGCCGTAGCCCGCGAACTTCTCCATCAGGTCGAACACCTCGTCGGCCTTCTCCTGGCTGATGCCCTTCTCGGCCGCACCCTTGCGGAAGATGACGCGGTGCTCGGCCATCTCCTCGGGCTTCTTCTTGCCCATGGCGCGGCGCAGCATGTCGGCGCCGCCGAGGGAATAGCCGCCCAGCACCTGGGCGGTCTGCATCACCTGCTCCTGGTAGACCATGATGCCGTAGGTCTCGGACAGCACCGGCTCGACCAGCGGGTGCGGGTACTCGACCACCTCGCGGCCATGCTTGCGCGCGACGAAGCTCGGGATCAGGTCCATCGGGCCCGGACGATACAGCGCGTTGAGCGCGATCAGGTCCTCCAAGCGGCTGGGCTTGGCGTCGCGCAGCATGCCCTGCATGCCACGGCTTTCGAACTGGAACACCGCCTCGGTCTTGCCGTCGGAGAACAGCTGGTAGGTCTTGCGGTCGTCGAGCGGGATGTTCTCGAAGGCGAACCCCTGCTGCTCAGGGTGGCGGCGCACGATGAACTCGCGCGCCAGCTCCAGGATGGTCAGCGTCGCCAGGCCGAGGAAGTCGAACTTGACCAGGCCGACCGCCTCGACGTCGTCCTTGTCGTACTGGCTGACCGCCGACTCGCTGCCGGGCTGCTGGTAGAGCGGGCAGAAGTCGGTCAGCTTGCCCGGCGCGATCAGCACGCCGCCGGCGTGCATGCCGATGTTGCGCGTCATGCCTTCGAGCTTCTGCGCCAGCTCGATCAGGGTGCGGACCTCGTCCTCCCGCTGGATCCGGTCGGCCAGCACCGGCTCCATCGCGATCGCGTAGTTGTTCTTGTCGCCAGGCTTGGGCGGATCGGGTGGGTACTGCAGCGTGACCGACATGCCGGGCTTGTTCGGGATCAGCTTGGAGATGCCGTCACAGAAGCCATAGGCGAAGTCGAGCACCCGACCCACGTCGCGGATCGCCGCGCGCGCGGCCATGGTGCCGAAGGTGGCGATCTGGCTGACCGCGTCCTTGCCGTACTTGTCCTTGACGTAGTCGATGACGCGGTCGCGGTTGGTCTGGCAGAAGTCGATGTCGAAGTCGGGCATCGATACCCGCTCCGGGTTCAGGAAGCGCTCGAACAGCAGGTTGTACTGCAGCGGGTCGAGGTCGGTGATCTTGAGCGCATAGGCCACCAGCGAGCCGGCGCCGGAACCCCGACCCGGGCCGACCGGGCAGCCGTTCTCCTTGGCCCACTGGATGAAGTCGCCCACGATCAGGAAGTAGCCCGGAAACCCCATCTTCAGGATGGTGTTGAGCTCGAACTCCAGCCGCTCGACATAGCGCGGACGTTCCGTCTGGCGCCTGGCCTGGTCGGGAAACAGGTGGCGCAGGCGCGCTTCCAGCCCTTCGTGCGAGACATGGCGGAAGTAGTCCTCCACCGACATGACCACGCCGTTGACCGGCGGAATCGGGAAGTTGGGCAGCTGCGGCTTGCCCAGCACCAGCGTCAGGTTGCAGCGACGCGCGATCTCGACGCTGTTGGCCAGCGCCGACGGCAAGTCGGGAAACAGCGCGGCCATCTCGGCGCTCGACTTGAAATACTGCTCGCGCGTGAACTTGCGCACCCGGCGCTGGTTGCCGAGGATCTCGCCCTCGGAGATGCAGACCCGCGCCTCGTGCGCCTCGTAGTCGTCGCGCTCCAGGAACTGCACCGGATGGGTCGCGACCACCGGCAGCTTGAGACGGGCGGCCAGCTGCACGGCGCCGACCACCTGGCGCTCGTCGTCGGGTCGGCCGGCACGTTGCAGCTCCAGGTAGAAGCGGTGCGGAAAGGCAGTGGCCAGCTGCAGCGCGACATCGGCGGCGCGGGCCTCGTCGCCGGCGAGCAGCGCCAGCCCGACCGGGCCGCTGTGCGCGCCCGACAGCAGGATCAGGCCCTCGGACAGCTCCCGCAGCCATTCCCACTGGACGGCGGCCTGCTCGCGCAAGACGCTGCGGGTCCAGGCGCGCGCCAGCAGCTCGCACAGGTTGAGGTAGCCCGGGTGGCTCTGCACCAGCAGCAGCATCCTGGGCAGGCTTTGCTGCTGCACCGAGGCGCCGGGCGCGGCCTCGGGACCCAGGCCCTGCACGAAGACCTCGGCGCCCAACACCGGCTTGACGCCGGCGCCGCGCGCGGCCTGGTAGAACTTGATCGCGCCGAACAGGTTGGACAGGTCGGTCAGGCCCAGGGCGGGCTGGCCGTCGGCGGCGGCGGCCTCGACGACCTCGTCGAGGCGGATGGTGCCGTCGACGACGGAGAACTCGGAATGCAGGCGCAGGTGGACGAACATCCCGGGATTGTAGGTGGCCGGCCCGCCGGCTGCCGCCCTGGTCAAGCGGGTGCTGATGCGGCTGGGAGGAGGGCAGCCCTACCTGTCCAAGAAACGCGGCGGATCGCGCGGGTGTGATTGGCCTGCGGTCAGGCTGCCGCCAGCGTCTCGCGCGGGTGTACTTGGCGTGCGATCTCGGCCCGCGTAGGCAGCGTTTTGAGGTCGTATTGGGCTTGCAGCACGAGCCACGAGCCCGCGTCGCCGCCGAAATACTGCGCCAGGCGCTGGGCGGTATCGGCGGTCACGGAACGGCGCTCCTTGACGATTTCGTGAATGCGCGTGGCAGGCACGCCCAGTGCCAGAGCCAGGGCATTGACGCTCAACCCCAGCGGGACCAGGAAATCTTCGCGCAGCACCTCGCCGGGATGCACGGCACGCATACGGTTCACAGGGCGGGACATGGCATGGCCTCCTTCTCAGTGGTAGTCAACAATTTCAACCTCGGTCAGACCACTGTCGGTCCACACGAAACACACGCGCCATTGGTCGTTGATGCGGATGCTGTGCTGGCCCTTGCGGTCATCCTTGAGGGCTTCCAACCGGTTGCCCGGTGGCGAGCGCAAAAATTCCAGCGTCTGCGCGGCATCAAGCTGGGTCAGCTTGCGCTCGGCCACCGTCTGAATGGACCGAAAGCGCCGGGGGCTTGCTCCTTCAAACAGCGCCTGGGTGTCTTTGCATCGGAACGACTGGATCATGGGCTCACTGTATTCCGTTTGGCGTAATACGTCAAGCGGGATTTTCAAGAAAAGGGCTTTGGCAGCCGGGGCATGGCCCGATGTGAACACTGTCAGGGATGACGCCGGGCCAAGACCAGAAAACCTGACGTGCTACGATGTTTCCATGCAGAAAAGAAAACCATAAGCATGAAGTTAATCGTATCTATCGGGCTGTTCTCGTCTTACCTCTCTGGGCGGTCGTCGCATGGCAGAAGGCCGCGAAGAAGGCAGTGCGCCCTGTCGATGGCGCAGCAGACCCGCGTCGGGCATGTCTACGTGATCTCGAACATCGGTTCGTTCGGCGAAAACGTATACAAGATCGGCATGACGCGCCGCCTGGAGCCGCTGGACCGCGTGCGCGAACTGGGCGAACTGGGCGACGCCAGCGTGCCGTTTGAGTTCGACGTCCACGCCATGATCTACAGCGAGGACATCCCGAAGCTGGAGAAGTCAGCACAGCCACTTCATGCGCGCCCAGGTCAACAAGGTCAACCCGCGCAAGGAGTTCTTCCGTGTCGGCATCAACGACATCATGGAGCACGTTGAATCAACCGGCATCTAGGCGCATTGGACGCTGACGGCCAAAGCAGTCAGTTCCCGCGAGCCGCAGCGCATTGAGCAGTCACTATCAAGCAACCTTGATGAGGCACAGGATTGGAAAGAAATTCAAGAAAATTTAATTGAATCATCTCGACTGGAAGACGAAGCCGAGATAGAAATTTATTTTAGACTTGCACTTTTAAAGCACATAGTGAATAAAGATTATGGATTTATCTACTTCTGTAAAAATAGCTCTACTAAATATTCAAAAAGAAGGTGTGACGGATGTTGATGTTTTCGAAAGGCCTTTTGAGATTGATTTATTAAGAAACAGCAATTAATTGCATTAATTCTGCTGGAGGCAGTAGCGATGGAGCGTTTGATGCGTTGCGGAATTTATCCGTTAATCCAGCAGGTTCAATCCTAGTTCCCAAGAAGACGTTATTTGATTTTCGTCGATGTGCTTACATTGAGCCTTTGGATGAAGTAATATATCTTAGTCTTGCGATAATGGTATCAAATAATGTAGATAAGGCAAGATTGAACAAATCCTTGAACAAGATTTTTTCATATCGACTCAGAAAAGATTTGGTTGACCAAGAAATTCCGATTCATATATTTGATTCAGATTTTAATTATACAAAATTCAGAAATTTTGTATCTTCCAGGGCGAAATCTGAGAGTGTCAAGGTGGTTGCATCTTGCGACATTTCTAATTTTTATGATAGATTAAATTTGCATAGATTAGAAAATACGTTATACGCCATAAAAGGCATAAACAAAAGTATTGTTAAATTAATTAATGAATTATTGTTGTATTGGTCGGGTAGGGATTCTTATGGAATTCCAGTTGGGTCTAATGCAAGTAGAATTCTTGCGGAAGCAAGCTTAATAAATGTTGATAAGTTTTTACTTAGTAAAAAAATAGATTTTTGTCGATATGTTGATGATTATAGATTTTTTGCAAGAGATGCAAGCGAGGCGCACTCATGGCTCTCTATTTTGGTTGAGAGATTGAGTCATGAAGGGTTATTTTTAAATACAAGCAAGACGACAATTATTGAAGCAAGAAATGCAAATGAAAATACCTCTACCGATGAGAACTTGGTGATAAATTCTACTGTGGTAGATCATGAGATTGAGAAAATCGATGTTCAAGCTATAAAGAATGATGCCCCAATAATAATAAGTGGGTATTCTGGATTAATACCAACAAAATTTAGAAGTATTGGTAAAAATGATATTAATAAATTAGAAGATGAAAGCAAGCTCTATTTTGATAAATCTATATTGAGTAATGAATTGATAGACCCTAAAGATTTTACAAAGCATGTGAGGATTGCTGTTGCAAAAGAGCTTTGGACAGATTTCTCTGAAATAAGTAATGTTTTGGAGAAATTTCCTCAGTTTGTTCCTTATTATTTGGATTGTGTGAAGAAGAACTCTGGGAATCTCGAAAAGAGTGACAAGGATTTAATTTCCAAAAATATGGAAAACATAATAAAAAATCCTGCGATATTAGAGTATTTGAAAATATACTTAATAAGATTTTTTTCTAGTGAGGATTTTTTGAAAAAGAACTTGGTGATGGAATGCTACTCAAACTTAAAAAGGAGTGAGGGCATTTATCTTGGCAGGGCAATATTAGAGTCAATTCAACATCATGTCGAAAGAGAGGATGTCCTTAGAATAAAAAATGGCTTCATAAGAGCTGATAATTCAGAGAGGAGGCAGATAATTAAAATACTGAAAAACAACTTAAATCCAAATGAATTTGGTGCTTTTTATAAAAATATCTCATTAAATATAAATGATTTTTTATATAGTTTCATATCTGAGTCATAGTCTAAAAAATGCATCCCCGATGGAATAGTGACCGAGTTGGGGTCTGTAGAATTTCGATAGCCGATCAAGTAGTCGGCCCAGAAATATCCATAACCCCTTGATCCGTCATTTTTTTGTAGGCCTTCCTGGGTAATATTTCTCTCATTTTTTACCCTGCCTAGCCATGTTTTCTGGGAGTTTTGCGCAATGAGTGACACGGCCGATTTCTTCCGCAGCCGGCTTGACCAGATGATCGACCTGCGCCATCCGCTGGCCGTGCTGGCCTCGCGCATGCCCCAGAAATGGAGTTAGTTTGTCGCTCGGGTCACCAAACTGGTCAACAGGTCGTCAAACAGCCTCACTTTGGCGTGAGGATGAATTTATCCGGAACGACAACATAGCGCGATCGCCCTAGTCCTTGAACTTGGCGGCCACCGCGGCCACGCGGGCGCCGTAGCGCTCGGCGGTCTCCAGGTCGCCGGACGGGATCTGGTCGGCGCCCGCATCGGAGGCGCACTGCACCATCAGGCCGACCGAGCCGCCCAGGTGGTTGACATCGGCACGGCTGGAGGCCGTGCTGTTGGCCGGCAGCATGCCGAGGCTGACCCAGAGGCCGCCATGCTGCGCGGCCAGGGTGTGGAGCTGGATCAGGCAGGCGCCCTTGTCACCGTTGAGGCTGGCGCTGCAGGTGAAGCCGCCAAACACCTTGTCCTGCCAGGTGCGGCCGAACCAGGCCTTGGACGATGCGTCGGCGAACTTCTTGAACTGCCAGCTCGGGCCGCCCATGTAGGTCGGCGTGCCGAAGATGATCGCGTCAGCAGCGGCCAGAGCCTCCCAGCCGCCTTCGGCCAGGTTGCCGTCGGCATCGATCGCCAGCAGCTCGGCGTCCGCGCCACGCGCCACCTGCTGCGCCACGCGCTGGGTGTGACCATAACCCGAGTGATAAACCACGACTACATTTGCCATTCTTGAACTCCTTGGAACAAAGGCGCCAGCGGCGCCGGGAAAAAACCGCCCTGCTGATCGGGGCGTGCGAAATCTTTGCAGCTTGCCCGACTCAGGGCGCAAGGTCAAACACCAGCACCTCGGCGTCCGCGCCCTGCGCCAGCCGCAGCAGCGCCTCGTCGGCCAGCAGCGCGGCGTCGCCGGCCTTGAGCACCTGGCCGTTGACCATCAGGCTGCCGCGCACCAGGAAGACATAGGCCTTGCGCGCCGGGTCGAGCACGAGCTCGGCGGTTTCTGCGCCGTCGAACAGGCCGGCATGGAGACTGGCATCGGCATGGATCGTGACCGAGCCCCGCGCCCCGTCGCGCGAGGCGACCAGGCAGAGCCGGCCGCGCTTGTCGGCGTCGGCGAAGGCCTTTTGCTCGTAGCCGGGCGCGATGCCGGCCTGATCGGGCTCGACCCAGATCTGCAGGAAATGCGTGACCTGGTCGGGCGCGTGGTTGAACTCGCTGTGGCGCACCCCGGTGCCGGCGCTCATGCGCTGGACTTCGCCGGGCGAGATGGTCTGGACATTGCCCATGCTGTCCTGGTGCGCGAGCCGGCCCGACATCACGTAGCTGACGATCTCCATGTCGCGGTGGCCGTGGGTGCCGAAACCGGTGCCGGGCGCGATGCGGTCCTCGTTGATGACGCGCAGATTGCCCCAGCCCATGTGCTGGGGATCGTAGTAGCCAGCGAAGGAAAAGGAGTGAAAGCTCTTCAGCCAGCCGTGGTCGGCATAGCCTCGTTCTTGGGACTGGCGTAGCGTGATCATGATTCCGGGGTGTCCTGTTGCTGTCTGGATGTGATGGCATGACTTTAGGGCCAGACCCCAGGCTGGGCAGCGCAGCGTTTTGCCGGCACAATGCAAAAAATTTGAACGCATCAGCCCCGATATGCAGAAACAACTGGCTGCCCTCTCGCCCGAGAACCTGCACCTGATCGCCACCGTCGCGCACAGCGGCAGCATGGCGGCGGCGGCGCGCGAGCTCGGCCTGGTGCCGAGTTCGCTGACCTACCGGGTGCGCCAGGTCGAGGACGCGCTCGACGTGCTGGTGTTCGACCGCAGCTCGCGCCGCGCCCGCCTGACGCCGGCCGGCGCCGAGCTGCTGCGCGCCGGCGAACACCTGCTGCGCGAGCTCGACGCGGTCGCGCAACGGGTGCGCCGGGTCGCCACTGGCTGGGAGCCCGAGCTCACGATCGCGGCCGACGCGCTGATCGCGCGCGCCACCCTGTTCGAGCTCTGCGAGGCCTTCTACGCGCTGGGGGCGCCGACGCGGCTGCGCCTGCGGGCCGAAACCCTGTCGGGCACCTGGGAGGCCCTGCTCAACGGCCAGGCCGACCTGGCGCTCGGCGTGCCGATCGACCTCGCGCCCAGCGGCGGCCTGAGCCTGGAGGCCATGGGCTCGGTCGATTTCGTGTTCGCGGTGGCCCCGCATCACCCGCTCGCGCTGGCGGATGAACCGCTGAGCACCGAAGCCATCCAGAGTCAGCGCGCCGTCGCGGCGGCCGACTCCTCGCAGCGCGGACGCGGCGTCACCGTCAACCTGCTGCCGGGCCAGGACGTGCTGACCGTGCCGACCATGCAATACAAGCTCGAAGCGCAGCTGCGCGGCCTGGGCTGCGGCTGGCTGCCGCTGCCGCTGGCGCGGCCCTATCTGGACGCCGGGCGCCTGGTGGCCAAGACCGTGAGCCAGCCGCCCCGCACCATGAACGTCGGCTATGTCTGGCGCAGCGGCAGCGGCGCGCCGGAAGGCCGCGCGCTGTCCTGGTGGCTGGAGCAGCTGCGCCAGCCCCGCACCCGGCTCGCGCTACTGGAAAACCATCATCATTGAAGCGCGGCGACAGCGGCTGACACCGGCTGACAGCGCGACAATGAAGCCGCAGCCAAATTCCGATCCAACCACCCACAGGCGCCAACGCGCCGGAGACCTCCGATGACCGCAACCGAAGCCAAGATCGTTTCCCGTCCTGAAGCAGCCGCGCCGCAGCCGCGCCAAGTTGCCGTGATCGGTGCCGGCATCGCCGGCGTCAGCTGCGCGCTGCAACTGGCCCAGGCCGGCTGGCGCGTGACGCTGCTCGACAAGAGCCGTGGCTGGGGCGGCCGCATGGCCACGCGCAAGACCGAGTTCGGCGGCTTCGACCATGGCGCGCAGTACTTCACGGTGCGCGACGCCCGGTTCGAGCGCGCGCTGGCGGCGCATCCCGGCCTGGTCCAGCCCTGGGCGCCCGAGACCATGCGCGTGCTCGACCAGGAGGGGCTGGCACTGGCCCCGTCGCCCGCGCCGCTGGAGACCCACTGGGTCGCCACCCCGGGCATGAGCGCGCTGGCGCGGGGACTGGGCAAGCCACTGGCCGACGGCAGCCTGGGCGCCGAGGTGCGGCTGGGCACGCGCGTGACCCGCATCGAGCGCGACGCCATCCACCCGCAGCAATGGCAGCTGCGCTGCGAAACTGGCGCTGGAGCCGAGGGCGCGCAGCAGGTGCTGGGCGGGTTCGACCGGGTCGTGCTGGCGGTGCCGCAGCCGCAGGCGCTCGACCTGCTGCAGACCTCGCAACTGGCGCCCGCGTTCCAGCAGGAGATTGCCGGCGTCGAGGTCGCGCCCTGCTGGACGCTGATGCTGGCCTTCCCGCAGGCGATGCAGCCGGGACTGGACCAGTTCGGCCCCAAGTGGAATGCCGCCCGCAGCCAGCACCACCGCGTGCGCTGGCTGGCGCGCGAAAGCAGCAAGCCCGGCCGCGACCCGATCGAGCGCTGGACCGTGCAGGCCAGCCCCGAATGGTCGGCCGAACAT
The DNA here is from genome assembly GCF_028687635.1 of Malikia sp. GTDB lineage: Bacteria > Pseudomonadota > Gammaproteobacteria > Burkholderiales > Burkholderiaceae_C > Malikia. The sequence goes on from NZ_JAQTZS010000003.1 coordinate 49,778, forward strand.
GTGAACGATGACGCCGAGCGCGTCAGCGCCAAGCTGCTGAAAGGCTTCACCGAGATCACCGGCATCCACGCCGAACCCAGCCATGTGGCGGCGCACCGCTGGCTCTATGCCCAGACCCGCCAGCCGCTGGGCCGGCCCTATCTGGCGGATGCCGAGCTGGGCCTGGCGCTGTGCGGCGACTGGTGCCTGGGGCATCGGATCGAGGACGGTTTCGTCTCCGGGCTGGAGCTGGGCCTGCATCTGGCGGCATGAGCGGCTACCGGGGACGCTTCGCGCCCTCGCCGACTGGCCTGCTGCACGCGGGCTCGCTGGTGGCGGCGCTCGCGAGCTGGCTGGACGCGCGCGCCCAGGGCGGCGCCTGGCTGGTGCGGATCGAGGATGTCGACCTGCCGCGCTGCCCGCCCGGCACGACCGACGAGATCCTGCGCCAGCTGGCCGCCTGTGGCCTGGTCAGCGACGAGACGCCGCTGTGGCAGTCGCGGCGCGGCGCCCGCTACCAGGCCGCGCTCGACCGACTGATCGAGCGCGGCTGTGCCTACCCCTGCGGCTGCACGCGCAAGGACATCGCGCGGGCGCTGGCCGAGCGTGGCAGCGAGCGAGCGCGCCACGGCGAGCTGGTCTACCCCGGCAGCTGCCGGCCATCGAATGGCGGGCTCAAGGGCAAATCAGCGCGCGCCTGGCGGCTCGACATCGCGGCCGTCAACACCGACCTAGGCCTGCCAGCCACGCTGCACTGGACCGACCGGCGGCTCGGCGCACAGCAGCAGGATGTGGGCGCGCAAGTCGGCGACTTCGTGCTCAAGCGCGCCGACGGGCTGTGGGCTTACCAGCTCGCGGTGGTGGTCGACGACGCCGAGCAGGGCATCACCCATGTCGTGCGCGGCGAGGACCTGGCCGACAACAGCGCGCGCCAGCTCCTGCTGCAGCGCGCGCTGGGCTACCCGACGCCGATCTACCTGCACACGCCGCTGGTGCGTGGCGCCAACGGCGAAAAGCTCTCGAAGCAGAACGGCGCGGCGGCCGTCGATCTGTCCGATCCGCTGGCCGCGCTGAACGCAGCAGCGCAGCAGCTCGGCCTGCCGCCCCAGGCCAATAACCTGGCCGATGCCCTGGCTGGCTGGACCGGTGCATGGGCAAATCTCTACAATTCCGCTCCGTGAACACCGAAAACAACGCCTCCCCCACCGACCTGCCGGCCTCCGACGCTCCCGCCCCCGAGAGCCAGGCTCAGGCACCGGCCCATGTGGCCCATCCCAAGACCATCAAGAGCTACGTCAAGCGCGCTGGCCGCACCACGACCGGCCAGGCCAAGGCCTTCGAGGACCTGGGCCCCAGGTTCCTGCTGCAGTACACCGCGCAGCCGCTCGATGCCCAGGCCGCCTTCGGCCGTCCAGGCCAGCTGATCCTTGAGATCGGCTTTGGCATGGGCGAGGCGACCGCGCATATCGCGCGCGTGCGCCCGGACGACAACTTCCTGTGCTGCGAGGTGCACGAGCCCGGCGTCGGCGCGCTGCTCAAGCGCATCGGCGAGCAGGAGATCGGCAATATCCGCATCCTGCAGCATGACGCGGTCGAGGTGATCGACCACATGCTGACCGAAGGCTGCCTCGACGGCATCCACATCTTCTTCCCCGACCCCTGGCACAAGAAGAAGCACAACAAGCGCCGCCTGATCCAGTCGCCCCTGGTCGCCAAGCTGGTGGGACGACTGAAGCCCGGCGGCTACCTGCACTGCGCGACCGACTGGCAGCCCTACGCCGAGCAGATGCTCGAGGTGCTGAGCGCCGAGCCGCGACTGGCCAACAGCGCGCTGGAAGCCGGCCTGCAAGGCTACGCGCCCAAGCCCGACTACCGCCCGCTGACCAAGTTCGAGAACCGTGGCCTGCGCCTGGGCCACGGCGTCTGGGACCTGGTGTTCCGTCGCGTCGCCGTCTGACGCGCCCGGAGCCCGCGCGATGAACGACACCCCCACCCTGGGCGGGCTGGACGGGCTGGGTGACCTGCTCGCGCTCGACGCGCTGGCCGCGCAGGCCACCGGCCTGTCCGAGCCAAACCCGCGCGTCGCCTGCCGCCTGCTGCTGGCCGATGGCCGCATCTTCGAGGGCCATACCCAGCAGGCCGGCGGCCCGCATGCCGAGGTGATGGCGCTGCGCGCGGCGCAGGCGGCCGGCGCCGACACGCGAGGCGCGACCGCCATCGTCACGCTGGAGCCCTGCAGCCACCACGGCCGCACCCCGCCCTGCTGCGATGCGCTGATCGCGGCCGGCGTGGCACGGGTGATCGTCGCGCTGGCGGACCCGAATCCGCTGGTCGGCGGCTTGGGGCTGGCGCGGCTGCGCGCGGCCGGCATCGAGGTCGAGCCGCTGCCGACCGAGCACCCGCTGGCCATCGCCAGCCGCGAGCGCAACATCGGTTTCCTGAGCCGGATGGTGCGCGGCCTGCCCTGGGTCCGCATGAAGATGGCGGCCTCGCTCGACGGCACCACCGCGCTGGCCAACGGCGCCAGCCAGTGGATCACCGCCGAGGCCGCGCGCACCGATGGTCACGCCTGGCGCAAGCGTGCCGGCGCGATCCTGACCGGCATCGGCACCGTGCTGGAGGACGACCCGCGCCTGGACGTGCGGCTGGTCGAGACCGCGCATCAGCCGCTGCGCGTGGTGGTCGATTCAAGGCTCGAGATCGCGCTGGACGCCAGGATCATCGCGCCACCCGGCGAACTGCTGGTCTACACCGCCTGCGACCCGGAATCGACCCGAGACAAACGCGCCGCGCTGGCCGACCGGGGCGTGACCGTCATCGACTGTCCCGGCCCCGCCCGAACGGGATCACATGCCAAGGTCGACCTGCCCGGTCTGCTGCGGGACCTGGCCAGACGCGGCGTCAACGAGCTGCATGTCGAGGCCGGCCACAAGCTCAACGGCAGCCTGCTGCGCGAGGGCCTGGTCGACGAACTGCTGCTGTATCTGGCGCCCAAGCTGCTCGGCCCCGGCCTGGGGCTGGCGCATATCGGCCCGCTGACCGAGCTGGCGCAAGGGATCGAGCTCGAATTCGTCGAGGCGACGCCGGTCGGGCGCGACCTGCGCCTGCGCGCCCGCGTGCCGGGTCGCTTCGATGGGCAGGACTGAAAGCCTGCCCACCGCCTGCAACTCCCTCTGACGTACACCCATGGCGCATGTCCCGAAGAACCCCGCGATCGCGATGCGCGACGGCGTCTCGCCGAGCTGCGTCGCGCTGCCGCGCATGAAGGCGCCGCCCTGGCCAACCCTGCTCGACTATCTGGCCGAGCGGCTGGCGGCGGTCAGCCGGGCCGAATGGCGGCAGCGCATGGAAGCCGGCGAGGTGGTCGGCGAGGACGGCCAGCCGCTGGCGCCCTCCCACCCGTACCAGAACGGCGCGCGCGCCTACTACTGGCGCAGCCTGCCCGACGAACCCGAGATCCCCTACTACGAATCGGTCGTGTTCCAGGACGACTACCTGGTCGTGGCCGACAAGCCGCATTTCCTGCCGGTGACGCCGGGCGGACGCTATGTGCAGCAGACGCTGCTGGTGCGACTGAAGAAGGCACTCGGCCTGCCCAACCTGAGCCCGCTGCACCGGATCGACCGCGAGACCGCCGGCCTGGTGGTCTTCAGCGCGCGGCCGCAGGACCGCGACGCCTACCAGCGCCTGTTCCGCGAGCGCCTGATCGACAAGACCTACGAGGCGATCGCGCCCGCCTGCGACCGGCTGGCGTGGCCGCTGACGCGCAAGAGCCATATCCTGGAGCAGGAAGACGCTTTCTACAAGATGCGCGAGGCGCTGCCGCACGAGGGCCTGACCGACAACAGCGAGACCGAAATCGCGGAAATCGAACACCGCGACGGCTGGGCGCGCTACCGGCTGTCACCCGTGACCGGCAAGCGGCATCAGCTGCGCGTGCACATGAACGCGCTCGGGCTGCCGCTGCTGGGCGACCAGTTCTACCCGCGGGTGTTGCGCCGTCCGGGCGAACTGGAAGACTACACCGAGCCGCTGCGCCTGCTGGCGCGGGCGATGGCGTTCGACGATCCCGTCACGGGCCAGCGCCGGCAGTTCGAGAGCCGGCTCGAACTCGCCTGGCCCTGAGCCGCCTCAAGGCTGGGCCTGCAGCATGCAGCGACTCATGCGGCTGAAGTAATCCTCGGTCTGGCGCGTGGCCTGGACATACTTGACCCGGCTGTCCACCAGGTCCGGGTCGAGCTCGATCAGGCCCTTGACGCGCAGCGTCTTGAGGCGCCGATGCACGGTGCTGGGCGAGATGCTCGGGAACATGTGCATGGCCTCCATCACGGTGATGCGCTTGCCGTCATGCCAGGCCGCGGCCATGGTGTTGAGCATGCGCTCCTCGACGGCGTCCATGACGGGGAATTCCGGCGTCTGGCGCAAGGCCTCGACGAGGCTAAGAAAATGTTGAAAACTCATGATGGTCACTCCTCCTGGACAGATCGGGCTGGATTTCGGTACGCTTGTTGGGCCTCGACCATTTGTCAGCGATTTGAACAGGATAGCAAGGAAAAGTTCATCGTGCACGAAAAATCGTAAGCACCAGTAAAGAGAGGCGCCTGCGGCGCCCCTCGACGGGTCGGATCAGCGGCACTGGCGGGTCAGCGCTCAGGCGCGCTCGGCCACCCAGCCCTGCACGCTGGCCAGCGCCTGGTCGAGCTGGCTGGCGTCGGTACCGCCGGCCATCGCCAGGTCGGGCTTGCCACCGCCCTTGCCGCCGACCTGTTGGGCGACGAAGTTGACCAGCTCGCCGGCCTTGACCTTGGCCACGCTGTCGGCGGTCACGCCGGCGGCCAGCTGGACCTTGGCGCCATCGACTGCGGCCAGCACGATGACGGCGGTCTTGAGCTTGTCCTTGAGCTTGTCCATGGTGTCGCGCAGGGTCTTGGCGTCGGCGCCTGGCAGGCGCGCGGCCAGCACTTTCAGGCCCCTGACCTCGACCGCCTGGCCCACCAGCTCATCGCCCTGGGCCGAGGCCAGCTTGCCCTTGAGCGCGGCGATCTCCTTTTCGAGCGCCTTGATCTGGTCCTGCGACTGCGCGATGCGGTTCGTCAGTTCGGCCGCCGGTGCCTTGAAGGCGGCGGCGGCCGAGCTGACGGTGCTTTCGAGCGACTGCAGGTAGGCCAGCGCGCCCGCGCCGGTCACCGCCTCGATGCGGCGCACGCCGGCGGCCACGCCCGACTCGGCCACGACCTTGAACAGGCCGATGTCGCCGGTGCGCTGGACATGGGTGCCGCCGCAGAGTTCACGGCTGGAGCCGATGTCGAGCACGCGCACGGTCTCGCCGTACTTCTCGCCGAACAGCATCATGGCGCCGGTCTGCTGCGCGCTCTCGATGTCCATCACGCGCGCCTGGGCGGCGGCGTTGGCCAGGATCTCGGCGTTGACGATGGCCTCGATCTGGCGGATCTCGTCATCGGTCACCGGCGCGTTGTGCGCGAAGTCGAAGCGGGTGCGCTCGGGGGTGACCAGCGAACCCTTCTGCTGCACATGGGCGCCCAGCACCTCGCGCAGCGCCTTGTGCATCAGGTGGGTGGCGCTGTGGTTGCGCACGGTGGCGAAGCGCAGGTCGGCATCGACCTGGGCCTCGACATGGTCGCCAACCGCCAGCGTGCCGGTTTCGAGCAGGCCGTGATGACCGAACACGTCGGCCTTGATCTTGAGCGTGTCGGCCACAGCGAAGCGCGCCGAGCCGCTGGTCAGCGTGCCCTGGTCGCCGACCTGGCCGCCCGACTCGGCGTAGAACGGGGTGCTGTCGAGCACGACCACGCCGGCCTGGCCGGATTTGAGCTCGGCCACGGCCACGCCATCCAGATAGAGCCCGACCACCTTGGACTGCTGCTGCAGCTGCTCGTAGCCGACGAACTCATTGCCGGCGCCGGAATAGTCGAGCGCCTTGTCCATCTTGAACTTGCCGGCGGCGCGCGCCTGCGCCTTCTGGCGCTCCATCGCGGCGGCAAAGCCGGCCTCGTCGACGCCCAGGCCACGCTCGCGGCAGACATCGTTGCTCAGGTCGAGCGGGAAGCCGAAGGTGTCGTGCAGCTTGAACGCGACCTCGCCCGGCAGCACCTGGGCACCATCGGCCAGCGCGGCGTCGAGGATCTGCATGCCGTTTTCCAGCGTCTCGTAGAAGCGCTCCTCCTCGGCTTTCAGCACCTCGGTGATGCGCTGCGCCTGCGCGGCCAGGCTCGGGTAGGCCTCGCCCATCAGCGCGACCAGATCCGGCACCAGCTTGTGGAAGAACGGGGTCTTCTGGCCCAACTTGTAGCCGTGGCGGATCGCGCGGCGCACGATGCGGCGCTGCACATAGCCGCGGCCCTCGTTGGACGGCAGCACGCCGTCGCTGACCAGGAAGGAAGTCGCGCGCACATGGTCGGCGATCACGCGCAGCGACGGGTTATGCAGGTCGGCGCAGCCGGTCTCGCGCGCGGCGGCCTTGATCAGCGCGTCGAAAATGTCGATCTCGTAGTTGCTGTGCACGCCCTGCAGGATGGCGGCCAGGCGCTCCAGGCCCATGCCGGTGTCGACGCAGGGCGCCGGCAGCGGCGTGATGGAGCCGTCCTCGGCCATCTCGAACTGCATGAACACGTTGTTCCAGATCTCGATGAAGCGGTCGCCGTCCTCGTCCGGGCTGCCCGGGGGGCCGCCGGGGATATGGTCGCCGTGGTCGTAGAAGATCTCGGAGCAGGGGCCGCAGGGGCCGGTGTCGGCCATCATCCAGAAGTTGTCGGACTTGTAGCGACCGCCCTTGTTGTCACCGATGCGGATCACGCGGTCGGCTGGCAGGCCGATTTCCTTGGTCCAGATGTCGTAGGCCTCGTCGTCCTCGGCGTAGACGGTCGCGAGCAGGCGCTCCTTGGGCAGGCCGTAGACCTCGGTCAGCAGCTCCCAGGCCCACTTGAGCGACTCGCGCTTGAAGTAGTCGCCGAAGGACCAGTTGCCCAGCATCTCGAAGAAGGTGTGGTGGCGCGCCGTGTAGCCGACGTTTTCCAGGTCGTTGTGCTTGCCGCCGGCGCGCAGGCAGGCCTGCACCGAGGCCGCGCGCACATAGCTGCGCTTGTCGCTGCCGAGGAACACGTCCTTGAACTGGACCATGCCCGAATTGGTGAACATCAGCGTCGGGTCGTTGCCCGGCACCAGCGGGCTCGACGCCACCACGGTATGGCCCTTGGCGGCGAAGAAGTCCAGGAAGGTCTTGCGGATCTCGGCCACGGAGGCCACGGGTTTTGCTGAAGGCTGGGTCATGGTCGGCAGCGCCAGCGGCGCGTCGCGGGGTGGAGGTTGATCGACAAAGGCCGCCGGCCGGGACCGGTAGCGAACATTTGATTTTAAGGCCGGGCGCGCATCGTTCGAGCAATCCCACTGCCGGCGCCCGCCAGCCCGTCGGCTACCATATGAAGCAGACCGGCGCCCGCCGTTGCGGCGGCGCGCCACCACCGGACATTCCATGCGCATCCCCCACCTGATCAACGGCCAGGCAGTAGCCGGTCGCGAGCATTTCGAGAGCCTCAACCCCGCCAACCAGCAGCTGCTGGCCGAGGTCGCCGCCGGCACGCCAGTCGAGGTCGACGCCGCCGTCCAGGCCGCCCGCGCGGCCTTGCCGGCCTGGGCCGCCACGCCGGCGGCAAAACGCGCCCGGATCATGCACCGCCTGGGCGAGCTGATCACGCGCGACCAGGCCGAGCTGGCCCGGATCGAGACCGCCGACTGCGGCCAGGTCATCGCGCAGACCGGGGCCAACCTGGTGCCGCGCGCGGCCGACAGCTTTCACCACCACGCCGAGCTCTGCACGCGCATGGACGGCCAGACCTTCAGCACGCCAACGCATCTCAACTACACGCTGCTGCAGCCGGTCGGCGTCTGCGCGCTGGTCAGCCCCTGGAACGTGCCGCTGCTGACGGCCAGCGCCAAGATCGCGCCCTGCCTGGCCTACGGCAACACCGCCGTGCTCAAGCCCAGCGAGCTCAGCCCGCTGACGGCCGCGCGCCTGGGCGAGCTCGCGCTCGAAGCCGGCGTGCCGCCCGGCGTGCTCAACATCGTGCAAGGCAATGGCCAAGAGGCCGGCGCGCCGCTGGTGGCGCACCCCGATGTGCGGCTGGTGTCGTTCACCGGGTCGACCGCGACCGGCAACGCGATCGTGCGCAACGCCGGGCTGAAGAAATACAGCATGGAGCTCGGGGGCAAGAGCCCCTTCATCGTGTTCGAGGACGCCGACTTCGAGCGCGCGCTCGACGCCGCGCTGGTGATGATCTTCAGCATCAACGGCGAGCGCTGCACCGCCGGCAGCCGCATCCTGGTGCAGGCATCGATCTACCCCGAGTTCGCGCGCCGCTTCGTCGAGCGCGCCCGGCGCATCACCGTCGGCGACCCGCTGGACCCGACCACCGTGATCGGCCCGATGGTCAGCCAGGGCCATCTGGCGCGGGTGCGCGGCTACATCGAGCTCGGCCTGCGAGAAGGCGCCACGCTGCTGTGCGGCGGCGCGCAGCGCCCCGACTACGCGCCAGAAGTCGCTACGGCGGTGCGCGACGGCAACTTCGTCTGGCCGACCGTGTTCGCCGACGTCAGGCCGGACATGCGCATCATGCGCGAGGAGATCTTCGGCCCGGTCGCCTGCCTGCTCCCTTTCAGCGACGAGACGCAGGCGATCGCGCTGGCCAACGACAGCCCCTATGGCCTGGCCAGCTATGTCTGGAGCGAGAACGCCGGCCGCGCGCACCGCGTCGCGGCGGCGCTGGAGGTCGGCGTCTGCTACGTCAACAGCCAGAGCGCGCGCGACCCGCGTCCGCCGTTTGGCGGCGTCAAGGCCAGCGGCATCGGGCGCGACGGCGGCCACTGGAGCATGCAGACCTACACCGAGCCCAAGAACGTCTCGGTCAGCCACGGCCAGCACGCGATTCCGCGCTGGGGAGTTTAATAAAATGCGCATCCTCGAATACACCGGCCTCGACACGCACAAGGTCGCCAAGGCCTACCGCAAGGTGGCGCAGGCCATCGCCAGCCGCGACTTCCGCGCGGCCCAGGTCAAGAAGCTCGGCCAGGCAGGCCAGGGCCGTTTCTACCGTGCCCGACTCGACGACAGCAACCGGCTGCTGTTCACGCTGGTGCGCCACGGCGGCGAGGTCTGCGCGCTGATGCTCGAAGTGATCCTGAATCACGACTACGACAAGTCGCGCTTCCTGCGCGGCGCCGTGATCGACGAGGACAAGATCCCCGACATCGACTGGACCGAAGCCGAAACCGAGTCGCGACAGCTCGCCTCGATGCGCTACCTGCACCCGGAACATGCCAGCGTCCACCTGCTCGACAAGCCGATCTCGTTCGATGACGTGCAGGAGGCGATCTACCGCCAGCCGGCGCCGCTGATCGTGGTCGGCAGCGCCGGCAGCGGCAAGACCGCGCTGACGCTGGAAAAGCTCAAGCATGCCGAGGGCGAGGTGCTCTACGTCACCCATTCGGCCTTCCTCGCGCAGAGCGCGCGCGACCTCTACTACGCCAACGGCTTCGAGCAGCCGGGCCAGGAGGCGATCTTCCTGTCCTACCGCGAATTCATCGAGAGCATCGAGGTGCCGCCCGGGCGCGAGGCGCTGTGGCGCGACTTCGCGGCCTGGTTCACCCGGATGCGCCAGGCCTTCAAGGACATCGAGGCGCACCAGGCCTTCGAGGAGGTCCGGGGCGTGCTCGCGGCCTCGGCGCAAGGCCTGCTGTCGCGCGAGGCCTACCGCGCGCTCGGCGTGCGCCAGTCGATCTTCCCGCCCGAGCGGCGCGACGCGCTCTACGACCTGTTCGAGAAATACCGCGCCTGGCTGGCCGAATCGCGGCTGTTCGACCTCAACCTGGTCGCGCGGGACTGGCTGGCGCGCGCCCGGCCGCGCTACGATTTCGTCGTGATCGACGAGGTGCAGGACCTCACGCCGGTGCAGCTCGCGCTGGTGCTCAGGACGCTGAAGAAGCCGGGCCAGTTCCTGCTCTGCGGCGACTCCAACCAGATCGTGCATCCGAACTTCTTCTCCTGGGCCCAGGTCAAGAGCCTGTTCTGGCAGGATGCGGCGCTGGCCGAACGCCAGGGCTTGAGCGTGCTGGCGGCAAACTTCCGCAACGGGCACGAAGCCACGCGGGTGGCCAACCAGCTGCTCAAGATCAAGCAGCGCCGCTTCGGCTCGATCGACCGCGAGAGCAACTTCCTGGTGCAGGCCGTCGGCGGCGAGACCGGCGCGGTGCGGCTGCTGGCCGACAAGGACAGCGACAAGAAGGCGCTGAACCAGCAGATCCGGCAATCGACCCAGTTCGCCGTGCTGGTGATGCGCGACGAGGACAAGGCGCAGGCGCGCCAGCATTTCAGCACGCCGCTGCTGTTCTCGATCCACGAGGCCAAGGGGCTGGAGTACGAGAACATCGTGCTCTACCGCTTCGTCTCGGACCACCGCGCCGAGTTCGGCGAGATCGTCGAGGGCGTGCGCGCCGAGGACCTGCAGAGCGACAGCCTTGAATACCGCCGCGCCAGGGACAAGAGCGACAAGTCGCTGGAGGTCTACAAGTTCTTCGTCAACGCGCTTTACGTCGCGCTGACGCGCGCGATCAGGAACCTCTACCTGATCGAGTCCGACCTGCGCCATCCGCTGTTCGACCTGCTCGAAGTCCGCGACAGCGGCCAGGTCAGGCTCGATGTGAAGCAGTCATCGCTGGAGGACTGGCAGAAGGAGGCGCGCAAGCTCGAACTGCAGGGCAAGCAGGAGCAGGCCGACGCGATCCGCAAGGACATCCTCAGGCAGGCCACGCCGCCCTGGCCGGTGTTCGACCAGACGCACACCGAGGACCTGATGCGCAAGGTCCTCATCGAACAGGTGCCCGGCAACAAGCACAGGCAGCAGCTGCTCGAGATCGCGGCCTGCCACAACCTGCCCGAGCTCGCCAACGGCCTCAATGTCCTGAGCAAGTTCCCGGCGGCACAGCGCGTGATCGGCGCGGCCGAGCGCAACCAGCCGCAAGCCCGCTTCCACCCGCCGCGCAATGTTTTCGAGCGGCCCTCGGATTTCAGCGAACAGTTCGGCAACCTGGCGCGCAAGAGCCTGAGCGCCTACACCAGCCGCCACATCAAGGAGGTGCTGCGCCAGTGCGATGTCTACGGACTCGAACACCGGCTGCCGATGAACCTGACGCCGCTGATGGCGGCGGCCATGGTCGGCAACGTCGCGCTGGTCGAAGCCTTGATCGAGCGCGGCGCCGACCGCGAGGCCACCGACCATTTCGGCCACAACGCCTTGCACTGGGCGATGCTCGAAGCCTTCCGCGACTCCGATTTCGCGCGCGGACCCTTTGCGACCCTGTACGACCTGCTCGCGCCAGCTTCGATCGACATCAACACCGGCCAGCGTCTGGTGCGCATCGACAAGCATCTGACCGAATATTTCCTGCTGCAGACGCTGTGGGTCCTGCTGCGACTGGGCTTCACCAGCGGCCACATGGGCTTTTATGAGCATTGCGCGTTCAGGACCGACATGGTGCTCGACGTCTGGGAGGACCTGCCCACCAGCGTGCTGCGCGCCGAGCGCAACAAGCGCAGCCACCTCAGCAACGTGCTGTCGCGCAACGAGGTCGAGCGCGACTATGCCTACAACCGGATGCTGTTCAAGCGCGTCGCCCACGGCCATTACCAGTTCAACCCGGCGCTGTCGGTGCGGCGCAAGGTCAACGGCGAGGAACGCTGGGTGCCGGTATTCGAGGCGCTGAACCTGCGCCTGCTGGGGCAGTTCATCCTGTATCAGCACAACAAGGATTTCATGCTCCCGGAGCGCAGCCGTGAATATGTCGACCGCTACCTCGAATGGGCGCAACTCGCTCCGATGGAGACCCCCATCATCCGGAGCCGGGTCCGACCCTGACGGCGCGTCCCTCCAGCGCGATCAGCCGCGCCAGCCCTCGGCCAGCGCGAGAGTGAGCTCGGCCGCCGGCAACGCGCGCGCCAGCGCTGCAGCCTGACCGGCCCACAGCGGCGTGAAGTCATCCCGCCCCTGTGCCTCGGCCCAGGCGCGCAGCGGCGCCAGGTGCGTGGCCGCCAGCGGGAAGGCCGGCGCCTGACTGCTGATGCAGCCGCCCGAGTTGCCATCAGCGCCGAGCGCGCGCATGGCGCGATTCACGATGCCGCGCGCCGGCCGTCCCGTGAAGACATTGGTCAACGCGGTGTGCTGCGCTGCCTCGGACTGCAGCGCCGCGCGATGCAGCGCGCTGGTGCGCGCCTCGGGGCAAAGCAGATAGGCGGTGCCGACCTGGATCCCAGCCGCGCCCAGCGCCCGCGCCGCCGCGACCCCGGCCGCGTCCGCGATGCCGCCGGCCGCGATCACCGGCAGCTCGACCGCGCGCACGACCTGCGGCAGCAGCGCGAAGGTGCCGAGCTGGGTCGTGAGGTCATCACCCAGGAAGATGCCACGGTGGCCGCCCGCCTCCAGCCCTTGCGCGATGATGGCGTCGGCGCCATGGGCCTGCAGCCATTGCGCCTCCTCGACCGTGGTGGCGCTGGTCAGCACCCGGGAGCCCCAGGACTTGACGCGCGCCAGCAGCTCCGGCGCCGGCAGGCCGAAGTGAAAGCTGACGACGGGCGGGCGGAACGGCTCGACCCAATCGGCCACCGCCGCGTCGAAGGGCGCGCGCGCCGCGACCGCCCGCCCCTCGGGCGCGGGCAGTCCGGCCTCGGCGCAGAGCGGAGCCAGCGCCGCGCGCCATTGCGCTTCGCGCTGCGCATCGGCCTGCGGCGGCTGGTGGCAGAAGAAGTTGACGCTCCAGGGCCCTCGTGCCTCGCGGCGCAGGACTTCGAGCTCGGCGCGCAGTTGCGCCGGACTCAGCGTCGCGGCCGGCAGCGAGCCCAGCCCGCCGGCGTTCGTCACGGCCAGCGCCAGCGCGCTGTCCTGTGAACCCGCCATCGGCGCCTGGATCACGGGCAGGCGCAGGCCGAGCAGATCTTGCAGAGTGGATTTCGACATGACGTGATGCTAGCGCGTTCAGGACCGCGCCAGGCTTACCGCGCGCGCAAGCTCCATGGGACAATCGATTCATGCGACTGAACCTGATTTACGCCCGCGCCGCCAACGGCGTCATCGGCAAGGACAACGCCATGCCCTGGCACCTGCCGGAAGACCTCGCCCATTTCAGGCGCCACACGCAAGGCTGCCCGGTCATCATGGGCCGCAGGACCTGGGAATCGCTGCCGGCCAGGTTCCGCCCGCTGCCGGGACGGCTCAACATCGTGCTGACGCGCGACGCCACCACCGCCGCGCAACTGCAAGCCGAGGGCGCGCTGGCGCTGGCCAGCCTGCAAGCGGCGCTCGCGCATTGCGCCGCGCTGCCCGCGCCGCCGGCCGAGCTCTGGGTCATGGGCGGCGCGCAGATCTACGCGCAAGCCTTGCCGCTGGCGCGGCGCGTCGTCGTCACCGAGATCGCGCGCGACTACGAGGGCGACGCCCACGCGCCGGAGCTGGGTCCCGAGTGGCGCCAGACCGCGCGCGAGTCGCATGTCGCGGCCAGCGGCCTGGCCTACGACTTCGCGAGCTACGAGCGCTGAACCGGCCGAACCGGGGTCGGTCTCAGGTGCCCGACAACCCGATTCGACCGGCGGAGCCCGGCGGGGCAGCGCGCTGCTCGCCGAGCTGGAATTGCCGCACCGCGAGCGCGAGCTGTTCGGCCTGCTCGCCCAGACTCCTGGCGGCGGCGGTGGACTGTTCCACCAGCGCGGCGTTCTGCTGCGTCATCTGGTCGAGATGGGTCATCGCGCCGTTGACCTGACTGATGCCCGCGCTCTGCTCGACGGCAGCGCTCGAGATCTCGCCAATGATGCCGCTGACGCGCTGGACCGAATTGACGATTTCGCCCATGGTCAGACCCGCGTCGCTCACCAGGCGCGAACCGCCGTCGACCTTCTCGACGCTGCTGCCGATCAACAGCTTGATCTCGCGCGCGGCGGTGGCGCTGCGCCCGGCCAGGCTTCGGACCTCGGAGGCCACCACGGCGAAACCCCGACCGGACTCACCGGCGCGCGCCGCCTCGACCGCGGCGTTGAGCGCGAGGATGTTGGTCTGGAAAGCGATGCCATCGATCACGCCGATGATGTCGCTGATCTGGCGCGAGCTGGCGTTGATCTCGTCCATGGTGCTGACCACCTGGTGGACCACGGCGCCACCGCGCGCCGCCACTTCGGCCGCCGCGGTCGCCATCTGGTTGGCCTGGCGGGCCGAATCGGCCGAATGCCGCACGGTCTCGGTCAACTCGCCCAGGCTCGACGCGGTCTGCTGCAGGTCGTCGGCGGTCCGCTCGGTGCGGTGGCTCAGGTCCTGGTTGCCGGTGGCGATCTGGTTGCTGGCCGTGGTGATCGAATCGACCGCGTCGCGTATGCCCGACAGCGTCTGGGTCAGCTGCTGGCGCATGACCTCGACCACCCGGATCAGGGCGCCGATTTCGTCGCGCTGCTGGCTTTGCATCGGACGGGTCAGATCACCCTGGGCCACGGCGTTGACCGCCAGACTGAGCTGCGCCAGGGGGAGCGCGACCCAGCGCCGGATCAGCCAGAACAGCCCGACGCCCAGCACCAGCGCGCCACCGCCCAACAAGACCCAGAGCATGGCCATGGCGCCCCAGTGCCGCTGCATGGCCTCGGCCTCGGACAGGTCGGCCACCACCCACCAGCCGGTGGCCGGGTTGCGCTGCATCTGCAGCAAGCGGCCGGTGGACTTGCCGTCGAGCAGCGAGGTCGCGCCCCGGATCACGCCATCGGGCGCGTCGCGCAGCGAGGCCAGCAAGGCCGCCGCGCCGGGCAGCAGATCGGCGACCTGGCCGCCCTTGGCGCTCGGATGGATCACGAAGCTGGCCTCGGCCAGGTCCTTCTTGGGATCGATCACCAGCAGACCGCCGGTCTCGAAGAAGCGGGTCTCGAGCACGGTCTTTTCCGTCGCCGCCTCGAACGCCGTCATGTCGAAGCCGATGAAGAGCGCGCCCATCGGCTGGCCGTCCGCGCCCTGGATCGGCTCGTAGTGCGTCATGTAGGGCTTGCCGAACAGGACGGCACGCCCGGTATAGGACTTGCCCTGCAGCAGCAGGGCATGGGCCGGATGGCTGTGCACCAGCACCGTGCCGACCGCGCGCTCGCCCTGAGCGTTCTTGAGCGAGGTGGTGATGCGCAGGAAATCGTCGCCCCGGCGGCCGAACACGGTCGCCACCCCGCCGGTGACCTGCTGGAAATCGTCCACCGCCGTGAAATCGTTGCTCAGCGAGCGCCCGGCGTGGCGCAGGTCGCCGGTCTGGGCGTCTTGCGCGAAGTCGGACCCGAAGGCCTGCTTGAACACCATGAACGAGCGCTGAGCCAAACCACGCGAGGTCAGATCCATCGTCTCGATGGTCTCGACCTTGCCCTGGGTCTGGGCACTGATCCAGCGCACGATGTTCTGGCGCTCGTTGTCGGTGACCATGAAGCTGACCAGCAGGCTGATGACCAGCAGCACGCAGGACATGCCGACGCCACCGATCACGGACACCTTGCGGGCGATCGAACCGCCACCCGCCTCAAGACCAGAGTGGGTCATGCAGGCAGCACCCGCTCGACCGGCTTGTCCTGGAAGCGCATCGAGAAGTCGACCGCCTGCACGTCCTTGATCAGCGCGCCGACCGAGATCCGGTCGACCCCCGTTGCGGCCAGCTGGCGCAGGTTGTCAAAGGTCACGCCGCCCGAGATCTCCAGGCTGATGCGCCCGCCGGCCAGCGCCACCGCTTGTTTCAGCGTGTCGAGGTCCATGTTGTCGAGCAGCACCATCTTGACGCCAGCATCGAGCGCTTCCTGCAACTGCTTCAAGGTCTCGACCTCGACCTGGATGAAGCTGGCGCGGTCGGCGAAGGCCTCGGCCGCGCGCAGCGCGTTGGTGATGCCGCCGGCCGCCGCGATGTGGTTTTCCTTGATCAGGATCGCGTCGTACAGGCCCATGCGGTGGTTCTTGCCGCCGCCACAGCGCACGGCGTACTTCTCGGCCACGCGCAGGCCGGGAATGGTCTTGCGGGTATCGAGGATGGCGGCGCGGGTGCCTGCGACTTCCTTGACGTACCTGGCGGTCTTGGTCGCGACCGCGCTGAGCGTCTGCATGAAGTTCAGGCAGCTGCGCTCGGCGGTCAGCAGGTCGCGCGCGCGGCCGGTGATCTCGACGATCTTCTGGCCCGGCTCGCAGCGGCCACCCTCGTCGACCAGCCAGTTCACCTGCGCGCCCGGCGCGAGCTGACGCAGCACCTCGTCGACCCAGGGCCGGCCGCAGATGACCGCCGCCTCGCGGCAGATGATGGTGGCGGTGACCATGCGCTCGGCCGGCACCAGCTGGGCGGTCAGGTCGCCGCTGCCGACATCCTCGGCCAGCGCGCGTTGTACATCGTCGGCCACCGTCGCGGCCAGGTCGTAGTTGCTCATGTGTGGGTTCCTTGTGCGCGGCCGCCTGCGCGACAAGCCGCTGAAGGGCATGATGATACGCCGAGCCCGGCAGGCGTTCAGGCCCGCCCGCCCCCGCCCTGCGCTGATCATCCTGCGAAAATCATTGCCATGAAATTCGGATTCCTTCGGTTCTGGCGGCTCGGCCCCAAGAGCGAGCTGCCACCTGAAATCGCGCAAGCCCGCGCGCTGGTGCAGGCGGTCGACCGTGGCGGCTTGCCGCTCAACCCGGCCAAGGTGAATGCCATCGCGCGCGCGCTGGGGCTGGAGGTGTCCCGCCACGCGCCGGTCGAGCAGACCGTGGAGCGGATCCGCGCCTGCCTGCTGCGCTGAGCAGCGGCCACGGATCGCCAGCCACCCCAACCCATCATCAATCCTGAAAGAATTCCCGACCATGCGACTCGCCACCTGGAACGTCAACTCCCTGAGCGTGCGCCTGCCCCAGGTGCTCGACTGGCTGGCCGACCATCCCGTCGACCTGCTCGCGCTGCAGGAGCTCAAGCTGACCGACGACAAGTTCCCGCTGGATGCCTTCGCGCAGGCCGGCTACCAGGCGGCCTGGTTCGGCCAGAAGACCTACAACGGCGTCGCGCTGATCGCGCGCGGCGAGCCGCGTGACATCGTGCGCAACATTCCCGGCCATGCCGACGAGCAGTCGCGCGTGATCGCCGCCACGCTCGACACGCCGCAAGGCCCGCTGCGCGTGGTCAATGGCTACTTCGTCAACGGCCAGGACCCCGAGAGCGAGAAGTTCGGCTACAAGATGCAGTGGCTGGACGCGCTGCGCGCATGGCTGCGCGGCGAGATGGCGCGACACCCCCGGCTGGTGCTGCTGGGCGACTTCAACATCGCCCCCGAGGACCGCGACAGCCATGACCCCGAGGGGCTGCGCGAAACCATCCACCACACGACGGCCGAACGCCAGCAGTTCCGCGCGCTGCTGGAGCTCGGCCTGACCGACGCCTACCGGCTGTTCGAACAGCCACCCAGGAGCTATTCCTGGTGGGACTATCGCATGCTGGGCTTCCAGAAGAACCGTGGTCTGCGCATCGACCATGTGCTGGTGAGCGACGCGCTCAAGGCGCGGGTCAGCGCCTGCACCATCGACCGCGCGCCGCGCAAGTGGCCCAAGCCGAGCGACCACGCGCCGGTGGTTGTCACGCTGGACCTTTGAGTGATCAGGGCTGACCCAAGCCCGCCAGAGCCTCATCCGTCCGCTGCGCGGCCGGCAAATCGGCCGTCAGGCTCGGGTCAGCCCTGATCTGTGAAGACAGTCTGGAAACGGGCATACTTGGGCGTTTCTGGCTCTAGAGTCAACTACCCCGCCCTGAAGGGCGGAGCTTGGTGGGAGAAATCTCTTCAAGCCAGGTTGACCAGGGAAAGCGGTAGCCAACCCGCTACGTTCATGACAGGTCGTTGCGACGCACCAGCCCATGCTTCCTCAGTGGGCTGCCCTGCAAGGCTGGGATCAGGCGGGCGAAAGGTAAAGCGCCGAAGGTCCTGGCCGCCGTGCCTTGCAGCACGGGAGCCGGTGATGGACATTCCCGAGGGGAGCCCTGTCGCCAGACAGGCGTCACCAGGCCCGTAAGGGCGGAAAGGTTTTGTGTGTCAGTGTTCGTATTGGATCGTCGGGGGCAACCCCTGATGCCGTGCAGCGAAAAGCGGGCCAGGCTGCTGCTGGAGCGCGGCAGGGCTCGCCTTCACCGCGTCGTCCCCTTCGTCATTCGTCTCATCGACCGTGAAGCGGACCGCTGCACCTTGCAGCCGTTGCGCGTCAAACTCGATCCGGGCAGCCGCACCACGGGGCTGGCCCTGATGCGCGAGACCGAATCGGTCGAGCCCGACACCGGCGAAGTCCTCCCCGGCGCTGCCGTGCTGCAGCTGCTCGAACTCGCGCATCGGGGTCATGCCATCTCCGACGCCCTCACGGCTCGTCGCGCCATGCGCCGCCGCCGCCGTGGCCACCTGCGCCACCGTGCCCCACGATTCCTCAACCGCCGCAGGGCCAAGGGCTGGCTGCCGCCCAGCCTGCAACACCGCGTCCACACCAGCCTGGCCTGGGTCCAGCGGCTCCAGCGCTGGGCACCCGTCACCGCCCTGTCGAGCGAACTCGTGCGGTTCGACCTGCAGGCCATCCAGAACCCCGAAATAGCCGGCGTCGAGTATCAGCAAGGCACGCTCGCCGGCTACGAAACCCGGGAATACCTGCTCGAAAAGTGGGACCGCACTTGCGCCTACTGCGGTGCCCAGAACGTACCGCTGCAAATCGAGCACATCCAGCCTCGCGCCCGGGGCGGCTCCGACCGCGTGAGCAACCTCACGCTGGCCTGTGCCTGCTGCAACCAGAAGAAGGGCGCCCAGCCGATCGAAGCGTTTTTGGCAAAAGACCCGCAGCGCCTGCGCCGACTCCTGGCGCAAGCCCAGCGCCCCCTGAAGGATGCCGCCGCCGTCAACGCCACCCGCTGGGCACTGGCCCAAGCCCTGAAAGCCACCGGTCTGCCCGTCGAACTGGCCTCGGGCGGACGCACGAAGTTCAACCGCCAACAGCTTAAGATCCCCAAGACCCATGCGTTGGACGCAGTATGCGTGGGCGAGGTCAATGCGGTCACGGGTTGGCGCCGGCCCACGCTGGTCGTCAAGTGCACCGGACGCGGCAGCTACCAGCGCACCCGACTCAACCAGTTCGGTTTCCCCCGTGGCTACCTGATGCGCACCAAGCGCGTCCAAGGCTTCGGTACCGGCGATCGGGTCCAGGCCATCGTGCCCACTGGCAAGAAAGTCGGTCGCTACACCGGCCGGGTCGCCGTCAGGGCTACCGGCAGCTTCAACATCCAAACCGGCTCCGAAGTCGTCCAAGGCATCTCGCACCGCCATTGCCGCCTTATCCAGCGCAGCGACGGCTACGGCTACTTTCAACAACAGAGCTTGACGAGAAAGGAAGCGGGAGAGGGTCGCGCCAAGCGCACGATGCGCTCTGCCTCCCCGGCCTGAAGGCCGAGGTTTCCCGCGCAATCTGATGATCCAACGCCCCGCCACCTCCCGCCGCCGCTTTGCCTTGGGCCTGCTGGCATCGGTCGCCCTGTCTTCCGGCCTGGCCACGACCGCCGCGCAAGCCCAGGCAGCCTTCCCGAGCAAGCCGCTGAGCATCATCGTGCCGTTCGCCGCCGGTGGCGCGACCGACATCCTCGCGCGCATCATCGGCCAGGCGCTGTCGATCGAGATCGGCCAGTCGGTCATCATCGAAAACCGTCCGGGCGCGGGCGGCAACATCGGCGGCCAGCTCGCCGCGAAGGCCGCTCCCGATGGCCACACGCTGTTCATGGGCGCGGTCGGCACGCACGCGATCAACCCCAGCCTGTACAAGAAGATGCCCTACGACCCGATCAAGGACCTCGCGCCGCTGACCCGGGTCGCGAACGTGCCGAACCTGCTGGTCGCCAACCCGCAGCAGCCGTTCAAGACCGTGCCCGAGCTGATCGCCTATGCGAAGGCCAATCCGGGCAAGGTCAATTTCGGCTCCTCGGGCAACGGCACCTCGATCCACCTGTCGGGCGAGATGTTCAGCCACATGGCCAAGGTCGATATCGTCCATGTGCCCTACAAGGGCAGCGCGCCAGCGATGAACGACCTGCTCGGCAACCAGATCGCGATCATGTTCGACAACATGCCTTCGGCGCTCCAGTATGTCCGCGCCGGCAAACTCAACGCGCTCGGGGTAACCTCCGCCAAGCGCTCGCCCGAACTGCCGAACGTGCCGACCATCGCCGAGGCGGGCGTGCCGGGCTACGAGGCCAGTTCCTGGTTCGGCCTGTTCGTGCCGGCCGCCACGCCGGCGCCGGTGCAGACCCGGCTGCACGCGGCGCTCGTCAAGGTGCTGGCTCGGCCCGACGTCAAGAAGCGCATGGCCGAACAGGGCGCCGAGGTCGTCAGCGAGAAGCCCGAGCAGTTCGCCGCGTTCATCCAGGCCGAGTCGCTCAAGTGGGGCAAGGTCGTGCGCGCGTCGGGCGCCACGCTGGACTGAAGGCGCTGATCGCTCGGATGGATGAGCGGCCGAAAAATCGGCCTCTCTGATGGATCAGGGCTAACCCGAGCCCGCCAGCCTCATCCGTCCGCTGCGCGGCCGGCAAATCGGCTGTCAGGCCCGGGTCAGCCCTGATCACCTTGCCATGATTTGCAAATTACAGAACACTGTCCGCACGAGGCGCAGGCTGTTCATTGACCGGCTGCGCAGCAGCCGCACAGGCAGGGGTCGAGGTGGGGCTGGCGGCCGATTTGCCGGCCGCGCAGCGGACGGATGAGGCCGACAGCTCCACCTCGACCCCTGCCAACCCCAGAACACCCCGGCCAAGCCAAGCCAGAAGCCTCAATCCAGCCCCAGCTCCTGGATCTTGCGCGTGATCGTGTTGCGGCCGATGCCGAGCTTCTGCGCCGCCTCGATGCGACGCCCGCGCGTGACCGCCAGCGCGGACTGGATCAGCCCGGTCTCGAAGCGGCGCGTCAGGATGTCCCAGATATCGGGGCGGCCCTCCGCCAGCAAGGCCAGCGCCTCGGCCTGCAGGCCCTGCTCCCATTCGGCGCCGCCTGCCGCCGGCTTGGGCAGGACGGCCTGGGCCACCGGGGAGGCTGCAGCGCCAGCCACCTGAACCGGGGCCGACTCGGCCCTTGACTGCACTTGGGCCTCTGCTGGCGGCAGCAGCGCGGCTTCCAGCGGGCCGGCCTCGACCACCTCGGGTGGCAGGTCCTTGAGCTCGATCACCTGCGCCGGCGCCATCACGGTCAGCCAGTGACAGATGTTCTCCAGCTGGCGCACGTTGCCGGGGAAATCGAAGGCGGCCAGCTGTTGCAGCGCCGCGTCCGAGATCCGCTTGGGCTCGACCCCGAGCTGGCGGGCGCTCTGCTGCAGGAAGAAGCGCGTCAGCAGCGGCACATCCTCGCGCCGCTCGCGCAAGGCCGGCAGCCGCAGTCGGATCACGTTGAGGCGGTGGAACAGATCCTCGCGGAATGCCCCCTCCTTGACGCGCTGCTCAAGGTGCTGATGCGTCGCGGCAATCACGCGTACCTGGGTCTTGACCGCGCTGTGGCCACCGACCCGGTAGAAATGCCCATCCGACAGCACGCGCAGCAGGCGGGTCTGCAGGTCGAACGGCATGTCGCCGATCTCGTCGAGGAACAGCGTGCCGCCCTCGGCCTGCTCGAAGCGGCCGCGCCGCATGGTCTGGGCGCCGGTGAAGGCGCCGCGCTCGTGACCGAACAGCTCGGATTCGAGCAGGTCCTTCGGAATCGCCGCGGTGTTGATCGCGACGAAGGGACCCTTGGCGCGCAACGAATGCTTGTGCAAGGCACGCGCGACCAGCTCCTTGCCCGAGCCCGACTCGCCGGTGATCAGCACCGTCACGTTGCTCTGGCTCAGGCGGCCGATGGCGCGGAAGACATCCTGCATCGCGGGTGCCTGGCCCAGCATCTCGGGCACGGTGTCCAGCCCCTCGTCGGCCACCTCCTCGCGCTGGCTCTCGCCGATGGCGCGCCGGATCAGCTCGACCGCCTTGGTCAGGTCGAAGGGCTTGGGCAGGTACTCGAACGCCCCGCCCTGCAGGGCAGAGACCGCGCTGTCGAGGTCCGAGTAGGCCGTCATGATGATGACCGGCAGGCCCGGCAGGCGCTGCTTGACCTGATCGAGCAGATCCAGCCCCGAGCCGCCCGGCATGCGGATATCGCTGACCAGCACCTGGGGGCCGTCGCCCTCGTCCGCCTCGGCCAGCGCGGCCAGCACTTCGCGCGGGTTGGTGAAGCTGCGCGTGGGCAGGTTCTCGCGAGCCAGGGCCTTCTCGAGTACGAAGCGTATCGATTGGTCGTCGTCTACGATCCAGATGGGTTTCATGCGCGTTGTCTCTTGGTTCGTTCTGCCCCCTTCCGATCTCAAGGCAGGGGGATCAGCAGCTTGAAGTCGGTCCGTCCCGGCACGCTGTCGCACTCGATCAGTCCCTGGTGCTGCTGCACGAAGGTCTGCGCCAGGTTGAGTCCCAGGCCGGAGCCGCCATCCTTGCCCGACACCAGCGGGTAGAAGATGCGGTCCTTGATCTCGTCGGGCACGCCGGGCCCGTTGTCGATCACATGCAATTCCAGTGCCAGCTTGTAGCGCTGCTTGCCGAAGGTGATCTGGCGCGCCACCCGGGTGCGCAGCACGATCTCGGCGTCGCCCCGCTCGATGCGCCGCTCCAGCGCGTGGGCGGCGTTGTGCACGATGTTGAGCAGCGCCTGGATCAGCTGCTCGCGGTCGCCGCGAAACTCGGGGATCGAGGTGTCGTAGTCGCGCACCACCGTGAGGCCGCGCGGAAACTCGGCCAGCACCAGGGCGCGCACGCGCTCGCAGACCTCGTGGATGTTGACGTCACCGACGACGCGCGCGCGCCGGTGTGGTGCCAGCAGCCGGTCCACCAGCACCTGCAGCCGGTCGGCCTCGTGGATGATGACCTGCGCGTATTCGATCAGCTCGCGCGAGTCGAGCTCCATCTGCAGCAGCTGGGCCGCGCCACGGATGCCGCCGAGCGGGTTCTTGATCTCGTGCGCCAGGTTGCGGATCAGCTCCTTGTTGGCCTGCGCCTGTTCCAGCAGGCGTTCCTCGCGCTCCATGCGCGCCTGCTGCTCCAGCGGCAGCAGCTCGACCAGGAAGCGCCCCGCCTCCTCCATCTGGGCCAGCAGCACATGCACCTGCAGCGGCTCATGGCCCGGACGGCGGATGCGGTCGTCGTAGCGGATCAGGGCGTACTCGTTGCCGCTGGCGCTGGCCAGCGCGTTCTGCAGCAGCTCGGGGGCCTCGAACCAGTCGCACAGCAACAGGCCCGCGATGCTGCGGCGCGAGACGCCCAGCAGGTCCTCCAGCGTGGCGTTGGACCACTGCACCACCCCGTCGGCATCGACGATGGCGACCAGGGTCGCGAGCAGGTCCAGCGCCTGGTAGCGCGATCCCGACGCGGCGCGACGGCCGGTCCTGGGCTGGGCCGCCGTCATTTCTTGTCGGGGGCTGGCACCACCCGTGCCAGCTCGCGCCGAAGCGCGGCCACATCGGCCTCGGCGCGACCGACCTGTTCCTTGAGCGCGGCCGTGCGCTGCTGATGCAGCGGGGGATTGCGCAGCTCCTCGGGGCGCGGTTCGGGATTGCCATCCTTGTATTCGAGGCGCAGCTCGGCCAGCCTGGCCTCGGCCTTGCGCAGCTCGGCCTCCAGGATGGCGCGCGCATCGCTATCGCGGGCACGTTGTTCGGCGCTGTTGACGCGCTCGCCCTCGCCACGCGCGGCCTGGCCGCCGGTCCGGGCCGGGCTGGGGGCGCTGGGTGCCGGCTTGACGCTGGCCTGGGGCTTGAGACCGTCGATGACGGTCAGGTTGCCACCCTCGACTGGCTTGCAGCCGCGCGCCTTGGCGTCGCCCGGCTGGTTGGTGTACTCGTTGCCACAGCGCCAGATCTTGTCGCTGGCCGCCGTGGCGGGCAGCGCCAGCGCGGCCAGCAGGGCCAGCGCGATCCGGCGGTGGAAAATGTCCAGAATCTGCATCGCTTCTCCGGGGCTGCTCGACTCGCCCCGCCTCCTCGGCGTTCAGTATCGCGTAATTCCTGCCTCGGGCAGGCGGCGGCGGTCGCGTGGGCGAACCAAAAAAAAGGGACGGCAAGCCGTCCCTTTCCTCAATGCCGCAATCCGGGGATTACAGGCTGAAGTACATGTCGTACTCGACCGGCGACACCTCGATGCGCGAACGGGTGACTTCGGTCATCTTGAGCTCGATGTAGGCATCGATCCAGGAGTCGGTGAAGACACCGCCCTTGGTCAGGAAGGCGCGGTCGTTGTCCAGGCATTCCAGCGCCTGGTCCAGGCTGTGGCAGACGGTCGGGACCAGCTTGTCCTCTTCCGGCGGCAGATGGTACAGGTCCTTGGTCGAGGCTTCGCCCGGGTGGATCTTGTTCTCGATGCCGTCCAGACCCGCCATCAGCAGGGCGGCGAAGCCCAGATAGGGGTTCATCAGCGGATCGGGGAAGCGGGCCTCGACGCGACGGGCCTTGTCGGAGGCGACGTTCGGGATGCGGATCGAGGCCGAGCGGTTCTTGGCCGAGTAGGCCAGCTTGACCGGAGCCTCGAAATGCGGCACCAGACGCTTGTACGAGTTGGTACCCGGGTTGGTGATCGCGTTCAGGGCACGGGCGTGCTTGATGATGCCGCCGATGTAGTACAGGGCGGTGTCGGACAGGCCGGCGTAGCCGTTGCCCGCGAACAGGTTCTTGCCGTCCTTCCAGATCGACTGGTGCACGTGCATGCCGGAGCCGTTGTCGCCCGCGTAGGGCTTGGGCATGAAGGTGGCGGTCTTGCCGTAGGCATTGGCCACGTTCTGGATCACGTACTTCTGCAGCAGGGTCCAGTCGGCGCGCTCGACCAGGGTCGAGAACTTGGTGCCGATTTCGCACTGGCCGGCGCCGGCGACTTCGTGGTGGTGGACCTCGACCGGCACGCCGACGGCTTCCAGGATCTGGACCATCTCGTTGCGCATGTCGATGGTGCTGTCGACCGGAGCGACCGGGAAGTAGCCGCCCTTGAGGCGGTTGCGGTGGCCACGGTTGCCGCCTTCGAGCTTGGTGCCGCTGTTCCACGGCGCTTCGTAGTCGTCGATCGCGTAGAAGGTGTTGTTCGGCTCGGTGCTCCAGCGCACTTCGTCGAACAGGAAGAACTCGGGTTCCGGACCGAAGAAGGCGGTGTCGCCCAGGCCGGAGGCCTTGAGGTAGGTCTCGGCGCGCTTGGCGATCGAGCGCGGGTCGCGTTCGTAGGCCTTGCCATCGGTCGGCTCGATCACGTCGCAGACCAGCACCAGGGTGGTTTCTTCGACGAAGGGATCGATGAAGGCGGTGCTGGCATCCGGAGCCATCAGCATGTCGGACGCTTCGATGCCCTTCCAGCCCGCGATCGAGGAGCCGTCGAAGGCCTGGCCTTCTTCCATCTTCTCTTCATCGAACTGGGAAATGGGCACGGTGATGTGCTGCCACTTGCCACGGGTGTCGGTAAAGCGGAAATCGACGAACTTGACGTCGTTGTCCTTCACCATTTGCATCACGTCTGCGACGGTCTTGGCCATCAGAAAACTCCTGGTCGGGGAAAAAAGGGATGAAACTGTGTTGTATTGATCTGAAGCAGAAACCGTGCCAACCCGAACTCAACACGCTCGCGGTCGGCCGGACCCTGCCCAGCAACACCCGCTATTGTGCCTGTTCGCTGCGGGGACGACGCGCATTATTGGGCTTGGCACGGCCGCGCGTCAACATCACCGATTTGGTGCATGAAAAGCCCCAACCTGGTGCGATCAGTCGCGCACCATTTCGGGACCCAGCTTGGCGCCCACCTGGTGCAGGCCGGCCAGCAGGTCGACGTAGGCCGCATCGGCCGCGCCGGCCTCGCCCTTGACGCCGAGCTCGATGTGGCGGCCCCATTCGGGGTGGTCGACGCTGGGCAGGCTGAAGACCTTGATGCCGGGGTGCGCGGCCTCGATCGCCTCCATCAGCGGCGTGAGCGTGGCCTCGATGGCGCCGAACACGATCACCGAGCGCTCGCGCCGCTGCTGGCGCGCGAACAGGTGGGCATAGCGCTGGTCCAGCACCCACTCGATCATCGGCCAGGCCATGACCGGGAAGCCCGGCACGAAATGGACCGCTCCCTGCCCCTGGCCGGCGCAGCTGAAGCCCGGGATCTTGTTGTAGGGGTTGGGGATGAGGGTCGCGCCCTGCGGGAACACGCCCATGTTGAGGCGGTGCAGGTTGTCGTGGCGGTCGGGCTCCCAGGCCTGGCCCTGCTCGCGCGCGACATCCCGCATGCGCTCCTCGATCAGCGCCTTGGCCTCGGGGTGCAGCGCGAGCTCGACACCGAGCGCGGCGGCCGCGCACTGGCGGGTATGGTCATCGGGCGTGGCGCCGATGCCGCCGCAGCTGAACACGATGTCGCCGCTGGCGAAGGCCTCGCGCAGCGCCGCCGTGATGCGCGGGCGGTCGTCGCCGACGATGCGCACCCAGGACAGGCTCAAGCCGCGCTCGGCCAGCCGGGCGATGACCTGGGGCAGGTGCTTGTCGGCGCGCTTGCCCGAGAGAATCTCGTCGCCCACGATGATGAGGCCGAAGGCGGGAGCGTGGCGTTCAGTGGTCATGGCAGATGTTGGAACGGTTGAGGGTCCGGGCCGGCTGGCACGGCGGGTACAGCGGCGGCACGCAGACGCGCCAACGCGGCGAGCAGGTAATGCGCGAACCAGAGCGAGGAAAAGGCGAACACCAGCGCGTAGACCCAGACCGCCAGCGGCACCAGCAGCGGCGCCATCGCGATGAACATGGCGCCCGAGACCCACAGCAGGCTGGGCGCGGCGCCCAGCAGGCCGCAGACCAGCCCCATCAGCCACAGGCTGGAGCGGTGCCGAGCCAGCAGCTCGGTGCGCTCGGCCCGGTCGGCGTGCTCGGCCAGCGCATCGAAGGCGAACACCCGGTAGCTCAGCCAGCCCCAGACCAGGGGCGGCAGCAGCACCGCCAGCGGCGGCACCAGCCACAGCGGCAGCGAGGCCAGCAGCGCCAGCAAGGCCAGCAAGGTGGAGCCGGTGGCCCAGGCCAGGCTGTCGAAGAAGCCCGCGCCCTGGCGGCGCTCCAGGTGGGCGAAGCGCCGCAGCGCGACCAGCTTGACCATGGCCGGCGTCATGAACAGGCCGACCAGCAGCAGCGCCAGCAACACCAGCAAGGGGGTGGCCAGTGCCAGCAGCAGCAGGGGCGCCAGCACGCTGGCCAGCGAGCCCAGGCCGGCGTTGTCCAGCCAGGCGCGCAGGGGCGACAGCAGCGACCAGCTGTCGAGCCAGGCGTTCAGCTCGGCTTGCGCCGGATACCAGAAGTAGTAGCCCAGCGCGAACACGCCGGCCGCCATCAACAGCACGGGCAGCAGCGACAGCAGCACCACGCGCGGATGCAGGCAGTAGGCCAGCGCGCGCCAGCAGGAGTCGAGCAGCAGGCTCATGCGGGATGGCGGCCGTCGGCGTGCGGGGGAATCAGCGGCGCGCCGCGATCAGGCCCGCGACCTCGTCCGCCGTCAGCCAACGCCACTGTCCGGGCGCGAGGTCGCTCGGCAGGTCGATGTCGCCGATGCGGCTGCGGTGCAGTGCCTCGACCCGGTTGCTGACGGCCGCGACCATGCGCTTGACCTGGTGGTACTTGCCCTCGGTCAGGGTCAGCTCCAGGGCATGCTCGTCGAGCGCGCGGCAGGCCGAGGCCTTGACCGGCTTGGGATCGTCCTCCAGCACCACGCCAGCGAGCAGCTTGTCGACCATCAGCTGGGTCACCGGATGCTTGCAGGTCGCGAGGTAGACCTTGGGCACATGGTGGCGCGGCGAGGACAGGCGGTGGATGAACTTGCCGTCGTCGGACAGCAGCAGCAAGCCGGTGGTGTCCTGGTCGAGCCGTCCCACCGCCTGCACCCCGCTGGCCGCGCCCGAGGGCCGCGAGCGCAGCGGCGCCGGCAGCAGGGTGTAGATGCTGGGCCAGGCGCCGGGCTTTTGCGAGCACTCGTGCCCGGTCGGCTTGTGCAGCATCAGGTAGGCATGCTCGTGGTAGGCCCAGGCCTTGCCCTGGATCGTGAATTCGAGGCCCTCGGGCTCGAAGTCGGCGCTGGCGTCGGTGCAGACCTGGGCCGGATTGCCGACCGCGACATGGCCTTGCTGGATCAGGCCGCAGCAGACGCGCCGCGTGCCAAAGCCCTGGGAATAGAGGATTTCTTGCAGTTGCATGGTGGTGATTAAAGCAGGGCCGCGCGCTTCCAGGCGGCCTGGGCCGCATCGACGTCGCCGCGCCGTTCGGCCAGATGGGCCAGGCCGCGCCAGCAGCGGCGGGCCAGTTCGGGATCGGACAAGCGCGGGCTGGCCTGACCGAGCAGGCTGGCGGCCTTGCCCCAGAGCTGGCACTGCAGGTAGGCCTGGCCGGCGAGGTATTGCAGGCCGGCGTCGCCGGGTTGGCGCTGCTGGGCCTGCTCGATCTGGGCCAGCCAGTCCGCGCCGAGGCCGGGCAACAGGGGCTCCAGGCACAGCAGCAACCGGCGGCGCAGCGCGGCGTCCATGGCGGGGTAGCCGGCCCAGGCCGATTGCAGACAGTCGTCCAGCCAGCGCGGGGCGCCCTGGGGCGCCTCCAGCCCTTGGGGCTCGGGGCCATCGTTCAGCCGCTGCCATTGCTCCAGCGCGGCCAGCGCCAGCTCGGGCACGGCCCGCTCGCCAGGATCGAGCGCGCGCCAGGCCTGCTGCAGCGCCGCCGGATCGCGCGCGGCGCGCAGGCGATCCAGCACCAGGCCGCGCAGCAGGCTGCGCGAAGCCTGCGCGCTGTAGGCGCGGTGCTTGGTCAGCAGGCGCACCAGTTCGATTGCCTCCGCATGATCCTGCTGCAGGCTTGCCAGGCGCAAGCGCAAGCGCAGCGACAGGATGCGGCGCGCCACGCCCTGCGGCAGGCCGCCCAGCCAACCCGCGGCGACCGCGCCGTCCTGCTGCTCCAGGGCCCAGGCGGCGGCGCGCAACTGCAGACCGGCGCGGGCCTCGCCGCCCTGGCTGGCAGCCGGACCGGCCAGCGCGGCGGCCAGCACGCGATCGCGCTCATCGAAGTTGCTCAGCTGATGGGCGCTTTCGGCCGCCAGCAGGTGGGCCAGCAGCTGCGTCTGCTCGCGCCCGGGAAAATGGTGATCGCCGAGCTGCCCGATCTGGGCCAGCGCCTGGCGCGCGGCCGACTGGGCCCGCACATAGCGGCCGGCGTACTGCTGGGCCAGCGCCTCCAGCACCGAGGCCTGGGCCGAACGCTCCAGCTGATGCGTGCGCCAGCGCTGTGCCTGCTGCGGCAGGCTGCGCAGCAGCGCCAGCGCGCGCAGGGCGGCATGAGACAGCCCGAACAGCAGCAGCAAGCCGAACAGCACCAGGTTGAGCGACAGATCGACCCGGTAGGGATGCCAGAACAAGGTCACGTTGGCATCGTTGGCGCCGACCAGCAGCGCCAGCGCGATCGCGGCCGCCGCCAAACCCAGGAACCAGAACACGCCTTTCATCGCGATCCCTTTCAGCGTCCGCCGGCGGCGGCGGCCAGCGCCGCCAGCGCGTCATCGGGACGGGGCAGGTCGTTCTGGCGCAGGTCGCGCTGCAAGCCCCGCAGGGCGTCGCGGGCCAGCTGGGTCGGCTTGGCCTGGCGATCGAAATAACGCTCCAGCATGGCATCGACCGCGAGCAGGTCGGCCGCTGCCTGGCCCGGCTGGCGCGCCAACAGGCCCAGGCGGGCGTTGAGCAGCTTGAGCTTGGCGTTCTCGCGCAGGAAGAACTCCTGGTCGGGCGCGAGCAGCGCGGCCTCGGGCAGGTCGACCCGGTGCACCCGCACCAGCTCGCTGCCGCGCGCGCTGATCGCCGCCCAGGCGCGGGCGGACCAGCCGCTCCACCAGGACTGCAGCCGCTGCCAGGCCGAAGCCTCTGCCGCCATGCCGGCGGGCGCCTGGGCGCGGTTGGACGCGCCGGCGGCTTGGTCAGCGCTCGCATGGGGCTCGGGCGACGGGCTGGGCGCCACCGCGTTGAGCAGCGGCAGCTCGTCGATCAGACGGGACAACTCGTCGACCCGCCCCGCGAGCGCGGGCAGATCAACCAGGGACGCGGCCCGGATGCGCTCGATGTCACGCGCGATCGCGCGCTGCACCGGATTGAGGCGGGGCTGTGCCGCGCGCGCGATGCGCTGGTCGGCCGACTGCAGCGCCGAGATCAGCGGCTGCACGCTGCCGGTCAGCGCGGACTGCTGCTGCGCGAGTTGCAGCGTGGATTCGAGGTCCTGCACCAGACTGTCGTCGCGGGTGCGCGAAACCGTCAGCATCAGCTCATCGAGCTGGCTGCGCTGCAGGCTGACCTCGGACAGCCTGAGCTCGGCCACGCCGAGCCTGACCTGCAGCTCCTGCACCAGGGACTCGGCGCGGGCGGACTGCTCGCGCGCCTCGGTCACCGCCGCGCCGGTGTCGGTGCTGCGACGCGCGAGCTCCTTGCGCGCCGACTGCAATTGCTGCCAGAGCACGGCGCTGGCGCCCAGCGCGAGCAGCGCCAGGCCCAGCGCGAGGCGGGACAGCAGCTGGCCCGGGACTGGCTGGAGCGGCTGCGCCGCCGGTGCCGGGGAGGCCGTCGGCGCAGCGGCAGCAGCAGCTGCGGACGCGGCTGGGCCGCCTGCGGATGATGGGAAATCGGTGTCGGCCATGGTCACGGCATGGATTCTAGGTTGATCAGGACATCAGCGAGCGCCGGCCGGCTGATGCGCAAGGCACCAAAGCCCAGGCGGGCGGCGGCCTGCGCGATGCGCGGATGGGTCGCGAGCGCGCGCGACCGCGACCAGTCGGCCTCGGGCAGCAGGTCGCGCAGGTACTCGATCGCCTCGGAACTGCTCAGCAGCCAGATGCTGCCGTCACGGCTGGCGGCTTGGGCCTGCTCGCGCTGCCGCGCGGTCCAGGCCGGTGCGCGTCGGCGGTAGGCCACGCACCAGTCCACGCTGCCGCCATGGGCGCGGCACTGGTTGGCGAGCCAGTCGCGGCCGTTGCCCTGCGGGCTGGTGGCGGCGACAGCCGCCGCCTCGGTCTGGCCGCGCACGATCAGCAGGCGGTGACCGGGAACAACCAGTGGACCGACCACGCGCCAGAGCGATTCGGAGTCGTATTGGTCGGCGCCGGCGTCGGGCTGGTCGATGCGGTCGGCCGGCACGCCGGCGGTCAGCAGCGCGCGCGCCGTCGCGGGGCCCGGCGCCCAGCAGCGCGGCCCGGCCGCCGTGGCGGTGCCGGCGTCGGCTCCATCCTCAGCGCCCGTGGCGGGCGGCCAGGGCTGCCCGGCGAAGAACTGCGCCACGGCCGGCGCACTCACGAACATCAAGGCGTGGTAGTCCGCCAGGCGGGCGCGCGCCTGGCGCAAGGGCCGCGGGTCGGCGGCGGGCGCGATCTCGATCAGGGGCAGCGCCAAGGCATCCCAGCCCTGGCGCTGCAAGGCCGACACCCAGCGCTGGGCTTCGCCCGTCGGCCGGGTGACGACCGCGCGCCTCATGCGGCAGCTGGCCCGGTTGCGCCGCCCTGGCGCAGCAGCACGACCACCCGAGCCCCCAGGGCCTCGGCCTCGGCCAGACTGTTCACAACGGCCTCGGCCTGCACCCGCACCAGCGGAATGCGGCCCTCCTGGTCACCCCAGGCGGCGGCCAGCCGCAGCGCCGACGCCAGCGGCTCGCCCTGCCAGGCGGCGAAGGCGGCCAGCGGCATCGAGCAGCTGCCGCCCATGCCACGGCTGACCGCGCGCTCGGCGGCGACCGCCAGCCAGCTCGGCGGGTGCGCCAGCGGCGCCAGCGCGGCCGCGACCTCGGGGCGGTCCTGGCGCAGCTCGATGCCGAGCGCGCCCTGGCCGGCGGCCGGCAGCATCTCCTCGGGCGAGAAGACCTTGCGGATGCGCGACTCCAGGCCCAGGCGCTTGAGGCCGGCGGCGGCCAGCACGATGGCGGCATACTGGCCCTCGTCGAGCTTGCGCAGTCGCGTGTCGAGGTTGCCGCGCAGCGGCTCGATCCTGACGTCGGCGCGGCCCAGGCGCTCGAGCGCGGCGCGCAGCAGCACGACGCGGCGCAGGCTCGAAGTGCCGACGACGGCGTCCGGCGGCAGGTCCTCGATGCCGGCGCAGGTCGGCGAGACCCAGGCGTCGCGCGGGTCCTCGCGCTCCATCACGCAGGCCAGCTCGAAGCCCTCGGGCAGCTCCATCGGCACGTCCTTGAGCGAATGCACCGCCAGGTCGGCCCGGCCCTGTTCGAGCGCGACTTCGAGCTCCTTGACGAACAGGCCCTTGCCGCCGACCTTGCTAAGCGCGCGATCCAGGATCTGGTCGCCCTGGGTCGTCATGCCGAGCAGCTCGACCGCATGGCCCTGGGCGCGCAACAGGGACTGGACGTGCTCGGCCTGCCACAGCGCCAGACGGCTTTCACGGGTGGCGATGGTCAACTGGAGGGCGGCGGGGGTCTGGCTCACGATGGGCGAATCCGGAAGTCTGGAGAATCTCCAGATGCTAGCACGCCACCCGGTGCGGACAGCGCGCCTGCCGGCCCGATAAAATCCAGCCTTTTAGCCCATCACCCAACGGGGGCCAACCGTCCCCGCGCACGCCATGTCCAAAAACCAGCTCGACACCAAATCCCAGGCCTGGTCGGCCCTGTTCTCCGAACCCATGAGCGAGCTGGTCAAGCGCTACACCGCCAGCGTGTTCTTCGACCAGCGACTGTGGGACGCCGACATCACCGGCAGCCTGGCCCACGCCGACATGCTGGCCACGCAGGGCATCATCGGCGCCGACGACTTCGCCGCGATCGAGCGCGGCATGGCCCAGATCCGCTCCGAGATCGAGTCCGGCGCCTTCGAGTGGAAGCTCGACCTGGAGGACGTGCACCTCAACATCGAGGCGCGCCTGACCCAGCTCGTCGGCGACGCCGGCAAGCGCCTGCACACCGGGCGCAGCCGCAACGACCAGGTCGCCACCGACGTGCGCCTGTGGCTGCGCGGCGAGATCGACGTCATCGGTGGCCTGCTGACCGAGCTGCAGCAGGCGCTGGTCGAGATCGCCGAGCAGAACGTCGAGACCATCCTGCCGGGCTTCACCCACCTGCAGGTCGCGCAGCCGGTCAGCTTCGGCCACCACCTGCTGGCCTATGTCGAGATGTTCGCGCGCGACGCCGAGCGCTTCTCGGACGTGCGCCGCCGCACCAACCGGCTGCCGCTGGGCTCGGCCGCGCTGGCCGGCACCACCTACCCGCTCGACCGCGCGCGCGTCGCCCGCACGCTGGGCATGGTCAACGCCGCCGGCGAAGCCCAGCTGTGCCAGAACAGCCTGGACGCGGTGAGCGACCGCGACTTCGCGATCGAGTTCAGCGCCGCCGCCAGCCTGTGCATGATCCACATCAGCCGTCTGTCGGAGGAACTGATCATCTGGATGAGCCAGAACTTCGGTTTCATCCGGATCGCCGACCGCTTCACCACCGGCAGCTCGATCATGCCGCAGAAGAAGAACCCCGACGTGCCCGAACTCGCGCGCGGCAAGACCGGCCGCGTGGTCGGTCACCTGATGGCCCTGATCACGCTGATGAAGGGCCAGCCGCTGGCCTACAACAAGGACAACCAGGAAGACAAGGAGCCGCTGTTCGACACCGTCGACACCCTGAAGGACACGCTGCGCATCTTCGCCGAGATGATCGGCGGCCAGCTCGACCCGGCCAGCGGCAAGAAGGAAGGCGGCATCACGGTCAACGCCCAGGCGATGGAGCGGGCCGCGCTCAAGGGTTACGCGACCGCGACCGACCTGGCCGACTACCTGGTCAAGAAGGGCGTGCCGTTCCGCGACGCGCACGAGACGGTGGCGCACGCGGTCAAGGCCGCGACCGCGCACGGCGTCGACCTGTCCGAGCTGCCACTGGCCGCGCTGCGGGGCTTTCACGCCTCGATCGAGAAGGACGTGTTCGACTGTCTCAGCCTGCGCGGCAGCCTGAACGCCCGCAATACCGTCGGCGGCACCGCGCCGGCGCAGGTGCGGGCCCAGATCGCGCGCCACCAGAGCCGCCTGGCCTGAGGCCGAGGCCTGGTCGATCGGGTCAGTCGCGGATCAGTTGGGCTGACCCAACTCGTCCCAGCCCGGTGCCAGCTCCACCCGGTTGCGGCCCTTGTTCTTGGCGACATAGAGCGCCCCGTCGGCGCGAGCCAGCCAGCGCTCCAGTCCCGGCTGGCGTGGCTCGAAGCCGGCGATGCCAAAGCTCGCGGTATAGCTCAACAACTCGTCGCCGATCGCCACGACGCTGTTGGCGATCGACAGCCTGACGCGCTCGGCGACCTGGGCCGCTCCCTGCACACCGGTGCCCGGCAGCAGCAACACGAACTCCTCGCCGCCGATCCGGGCCACCACGTCGAGCTCCCGCAGCTGGGCCGATACCACGCGCGCGAAATCACGCAGCACGGTATCACCGGCGGCGTGGCCGTGGCTGTCGTTGATCGACTTGAAGCGGTCCAGGTCGACCGTCACCAGCGCCAGCGGCAGGTCGAAGCGCCGGGCACGCTGGATTTCGATCCGGGCCAGCTCGGTGAAGGCACGCCGGTTGAACAGTCCGGTCAAGGGATCGGTACGGGCCGCGAGTTCGGCCGACTCCTTCTCATGGCGCAGCGCTTCGGTCGCTTCCAGCACCCGCTGCTGCAACAGCGCCTCGTTCGAGGCCAGGCCGGCGGCCATGGTGTTGATGCCCTCGGCCAGCGGACGCAGCACGCCGGCCGCCGCGACATCGACGCGCGAGCCCAGCACGCCATGGCGCAACAGCTCGACCACCGCGCTGATCCGGCCCAGGGGTCGGGTCACGCTCGAAGCGATCAGCACCGACAGCAGGCCGGCGAACAAGAGGCCACTGCCCACGGCGACCAAGGCCCAGTCCAGCAAGTCCCGGCGCTGGCGCTGCAGCACGCCCAGTTCGAGCTCGACCAGGGCGTAGCCCAGCAGACGCCGTCCGTCCGCGGCCACCGGAGCCGGCAGCGGCTCGATGAAGGGGTCCGGCTCGACCAGCACGGTCGACCAGATCGGCGCCAGGGCCAGCAAGCGATCGCCCACGACCTCGGTGCGCCCGGATTCGATGGCGGGCAGCAGCGCGCCCTGCCGGGAGCGGCCGTCCGAAGCCAGCGGCACGCCCACGGTGGACCAGATCGACACGGCCGCGACATGGGTGCCCGAGGCGCGCACGCCCTCGGCCAGCCGCTGCAAGGAAGGCGCGCTGCCCGCGAACAGCGGAAACTCGGCGGCGATCGCGACCTGGCGCGCCGTGCCGAGGGCATTTTCGTGCAGGGCCTCGGTCAGCACCTGATCGTGCCGTTGCAGGAAACCCTGCAGCAGCACGACGATGGCCAGGATGGCGGGCAGGCTCGCGGCCAGGAACAGCCGCATGCGGATGCCGAACAGGCTCTTCATCGTGCGGACTCCTGCTGCTTGAGCGCCAGCACCAGCGCCTCCGGGGTCGGGAGGGACAGGTCCAGCGAGCGGGCCACCTGGTCATTGAGGGTCACCGCATAACCCTCGGCCATGCTCGGTGGCGGCAGCCCGCGACCGGCCAGCCACAGGCGCAGCGCGGCCGCGACCTGCTGCCCGATGGCGGCCGGCTCCGTGTGCAAGGCGAGCAAGGCCCCGGCCCGGACATGGGCGGCCGAATAGCTGACCACGGGAATGCGCTGGCGATAGGCGGCCAACAGGATGTTGTGCATGTTGGAAGCAGAATAAACCCGCTTGTCGGGCAGGGCCAGCAGCAGGTCGGAGTCGTCGAGCAGACCGCGCAAGGCCGGGTAGAGACTCTTGTCACCGCTCAGGACCGTCTGTTCCACCAGCTTGAAGCCATGCGCGGTCAGCGCGCGGGCCAGCGCGGGCCTGACGGCGAGGGAGTCGGGTCCGAACAGCACGCCCACGCGTCGGCGCTCGGGCAGGGCCAGTTGCAGCAGCCGCGCGAGGCGCCCGGCGGGCTGGTCGAGGAAGACGGCCGAAGTCAGCCCGGGCGCCCGGGCCACCGGCGCCGGGTAGCTGGCCTGCGGCAGCAGCGCGGCCAGCATCGGCACGCGCGCCAGCGCCGGGCTGGCCAGCACGCGCTCGACGCCCTCGAGGTAGGCACCCGCGCCCAGGGTCACGATCAGCTGGGGCAGCGGCCCGCTCGCCAGCGGCAGCTCGGACCAGCTCGCCAGGCGCCAGCTCAGCGGCGCGCGGGATTCACGCGCCCAGGACTCCTGCAAGGCCTGGGCGGTCTCGGCATGGACGCCGCCCGAGGCCGACCAGACGACCCAGACCTCGGCGTCCGCCGCCAGCGCCGGCCAGCAAGCCAGCCCCGCGCCGCAGGCCCCGGCCAGCAGCGTCCCCAGGCAATGACGGCGCGCAGCGTCCAGTTCACTGCTCCAGTCTGAGGGTCAGGAAGGCGCGGCGCTGGAACTGGAAGCTCTGTCGGGTATCCAGATGGTCACCGTCGAGCGCCTGCACCGTGAGCGCCGCCTCGGCCTTTTTGCTGCCGATGCGCCAGTGCTTGGCC
The DNA here is from genome assembly GCF_028687635.1 of Malikia sp. GTDB lineage: Bacteria > Pseudomonadota > Gammaproteobacteria > Burkholderiales > Burkholderiaceae_C > Malikia. Next base: position 86,344 of record NZ_JAQTZS010000003.1, read on the forward strand.
AGCCGCAGGTCGATACGGCTCGCGGCCGGCAGCAGCCGGTCGTGATCCCTTTCATCCCGGTCCCAGGTCATCTCGCCGCGCTCGTGCCGCATCAGCATGAGGTCATAGCCGCTCGGCAATTGCTGGGACCAGGCCAGGGTGCTGGCGCGCCCCGGCGGCTTGTGATTGGCCGTGTCATTTTTCACGGGGTCGGCCCATTCAAGTTCGCTGAAACTCTGCTGCCACTGCAGCCGGGTGCCGTGACGGGGTTCCCAGCTCAGCTGGTACTCGACACCCCGCACCGTCAAGTCCAGCAGATTGTCGAAGACCCGCTGGGCGGTACTGTAAGCCTCGGAATAACTGATCCCGTCCTTGAGACGCTCGTTGTAGGCCCGGACATCGACCGTCAGGTGCAAGGGCCTGAATTGCCCCAGGTAGGAGACTTCGCGGCTGTCCAGCCGTTCCGGCCGGATGTCCGGATTGCCGGACCAGTAGCGCAACTGACCCAGCTTGTAAGGGCTGAGGTCATAACGGATGTCGCCGGCGAACTCGAGCAGGCTGTTGGTGCGCATGGAACGATTGATCCCGAAGCGCAGCGTGTGGTCGGGCGTGAAGTGGTGGTTGAGCATCAGCCGGGGGGCGACATAGGTGCCGCTGTGGCTGTGGTCGCCAAGAAAGGCGCCGGCGTTGGCGGTCCAGCGCTCGGTCGGACGCCATTCCAGATGGCCAAACAGCCGGCTTTCGCGGTACTCGACCGATTCGTCGGTGTAGAAAAGCGGCCGGGACTGGGCCTGCTCCTGCTTCCAGCCCAGGCCCCAGACGGCGCGCAGGTCCGGGCGCGGCACCAGGGTATGCTGCAATTCGAGGTTCGCGCGCTGGCCCCGGCTGCCATAGTCGAGCAAGACCTTCTTGTAGGCGAGATGGTGCGAGACATCGGCATAGTCCTCCTGGGTGAAGTCGGCGCTGAGCTGGAGCTGGCCTTCGCCCTCAAGCTGTCGCTGCCAGCGCCCCTGCAGGAACCACTCGCGCCACTGGACGGTGCGCTCGGGGTCGCCTGGTGTGTCGCCATAACCCCGGCCGGATTGCAAGTCGCTGGCGCCGGCGCGAAGCATCAGGTCCTGGTCGGCGGCAGGCCGCAGATCGGTGCGCCAGTCCAGCACCCGCAGCCGGCGGTCGTCGAAGGCAACCGCGTAGCCGCTGTCCTCGCGCTGACCGAACGACAGGCGATGGGATGCCTTTTCATCCCCGAAGCCCAGGCTGACACGGGCATCGCGCAAGTCAGCCGAGCCGACGCTGACCTGTGCCTCGGCGCCCAGGCTGTCGGCGGTATGGCGGGTGATGATGTTGATGACACCGAACATCGCGTTGGCACCGTAGGCCGCCGAGTTGGCGCCGCGCAGCACCTCGACGCGCTCGATGTCCTCGGGCAATACCGACATCATGCCGCGATGCGTGTCACCCAGGAAAAACGAGGAGTAGGCCGAACGGCCGTCGATCAATACCAGGTTGCGCATGCCGTACTCGTCCAGCGGCGCGTGATAGGAAGCCACGGGATGGGCGCCATTGAAGCCACCCACCATGTAGCCCGGCACCAGCCGCAACAGCTCGGCCACATCGCGCGCGCCCGTGCGGCGGATCTGGTCGCGGTCGATCACGGTCATCGAGCCCGGCGCGTCGTGCAGCGACTGCTGCAAGCGGCTTGCCGTCAGCACGACCGGCAGCTCGGCCAGGTAGTCGTCCTCGGTCAGGGACTGCGCCCGGGCCGCGTCCCCCATCACCGTCAGCAGCGCCAGCGCCGCCCAAACCATCGGGCGTCTGATGGCATCTTTCCATTCATCTCTCATGGGATGGATTATCCCAAGACCGACACATGAGATGTGCGAAACAGGCGAGATCTCCCAGACCATGGAAAGTCCTTAGACTATTCCCAGTCCCATCCACCCAGTCGAGACCCGCGACCCCAACAAGATGACAAAGAAATTCACCGGAACCGAGAACTATGTCGCCACCCAGGACCTGATGCTCGCGGTCAATGCCGCGCTCCAGCTCAGGCGCCCGCTGCTCGTCAAGGGCGAGCCCGGCACCGGCAAGACGCTGCTGGCCGAGGAGGTCTCGGCCGCGCTGGACATGCCGCTGCTGCAGTGGCATGTCAAGTCGACCACCAAGGCCCAGCAGGGCCTGTACGAGTACGACGCGGTCAGCCGGCTGCGCGACAGCCAGCTCAACGACCCGCGCGTCAACGACATCCGCCACTACATCGTCCAGGGCGTGCTGTGGCAGGCCTTCACCGCCGAGCAGCCGGTCGCGCTGCTGATCGACGAGGTCGACAAGGCCGACATCGAGTTTCCCAACGACCTGCTGCGCGAACTCGACCGCATGGAGTTCTACTGCTACGAGACGCGCGAGCTGATCCGCGCCAAGCACCGCCCGCTGGTCTTCATCACCTCGAACAACGAGAAGGAGCTGCCCGACGCCTTCCTGCGCCGCTGCTTCTTCCACTACATCAAGTTCCCCGAGGCGGACACGATGAAGCAGATCGTGGACGTGCATTTTCCCGGCTTGCGCGACGAGCTGCTGGGCGCCGCGCTGAAAGCCTTCTTCGACATCCGCAACCTGCCGGGCCTGAAGAAGAAGCCCTCGACCAGCGAGCTGATCGACTGGATCCGGCTGCTGCTGGCCGAGGAGATTCCGGCCACCAGCCTGCGGGGCGAGGGCCAGCAGATCACCGTGCCGCCGCTGGTGGGCGCGCTGCTCAAGAACGAGCAGGACATCGCGCTGTTCGAGAAGCTGGTCCTGATGAACCAGCGCCACCGCTGAACCCGCTGGCAGCACCGACCCATGCTGATCGACTTTTTCTACGCGCTGCGCGCGGCCAAGCTGCCGGTCTCGGTCAAGGAGCTGCTGACGCTGCTCGAATGCCTGCAGGCCGATGTGGTCGGCCCGCGCTCCGAGGCCTGCACGCTGGACGACTTCTACTTCCTGGCGCGCACCGTGCTGGTCAAGGACGAGAAGCATTTCGACCGCTTCGATCGCGCCTTCGGCGCCTACTTCCACGGCGTCGAGCAACTGGTTGACTTCAGCCGCGAGATTCCGGCCGACTGGCTCAGACAGGAACTCGAGCGCCTGCTGTCGGCCGAGCAGAAGGCCAACGCGCCCAAGCTGGACTGGGACGAGCTGATGGCGACGCTCAAAAAACGGCTGGAGGAGCAGAAGGAAAAACACGAAGGCGGCAACAGGTGGATCGGCACCGGCGGCACCAGCCCGTTCGGCCATGGCGGCCACAACCCGCAGGGGATACGGATCGGCGGCCAGGGCCGCAACCGCAGCGCGGTCAAGGTCTGGGAGCAGCGCGCCTACCGCGACTACGACGACAGCCAGGAGCTGGGCACGCGCAACATCAAGCTGGCGCTGCGCCGGCTGCGCCAGTTCGCGCGCACCGGCAACGCGCTGGAGCTCGACCTGCCCGGCACGATCCGGGCGACCGCGGCCAACGCGGGCTGGCTGGATCTGCGCATGGTCCCCGAGCGGCACAACAGCGTCAAGGTGCTGCTGCTGATGGATGTCGGCGGCAGCATGGACGACCATGTCAAGCAGGTCGAGGAGCTGTTCTCGGCGGCCAGGAACGAGTTCAAGCACCTTGAGTTCTTCTACTTCCACAACTGCGTCTACGACCACCTGTGGCGCCACAACCGGCGCCGTCACGCCGAGCGCTTCGACACCTGGGACGTGATCCGCAAGTACCAGCAGGACTACAAGCTGGTCTTCGTCGGCGACGCCACCATGAGCCCGTACGAGATCCTGCAGCCGCACGGCAGCGTCGAGTACGACAACCCCGAGCCCGGCGCCGAGTGGCTGCAGCGCCTGACCGACGCCTTCCCGCATTGCGCCTGGATCAACCCGGAGCCGCAGGGCGTCTGGCAGTACCGCCAGAGCGTGGACATCATCCGCCAGCTGATGGGCAACCGGATGTACCCGCTGACGCTGCAGGGCCTGGAGCAGGCGATGCGCCAGCTGATGAAGTGAGGCGGGCGGCCGGCATCCAGACGGCATGCCGACCGTTCGGTTTTCCGAACGACGCGGTGGACCAGGGTACGGATTCCCGAACGCCGGCCCGATGACAGGGAAATATTTTCAAGCAGGATCAATGGCTTGAGACTCCCTGCATGTGCCATGCCAGGTGGCACGAAAGCTGCGATTGAAAGGAACAATCCGGCCCGGACAGGTGTTGACCTGCTGGCGCCGGCCCACCCTCTCGATCACAGCCTCCGCCCGGCCCCGGGCGGCCAAGGAGTCCCCATGAAAATGAACAAGCTCACGACCTGGATCGTGCTGGCCCTGCTGGCCGGCATCGGCGTCGGCTACCTGTGCAATACGCTGGCGCCCGACGCTGCCGCCGCCAAGGAAATCGCCGGCTATTTCTCGATCCTGACCGACATCTTCCTGCGCATGATCAAGATGATCATCGCGCCGCTGGTGCTGGGCACGCTGGTCGCCGGCCTGGCCGGCATGGGCGACGGCAAGGCGGTCGGGCGCATCGGCGGCAAGGCGCTGGGCTGGTTCCTGGGCGCCTCGCTGTGCTCGCTGCTGATCGGCCTGGTGATGGCCAACCTGCTGCGCCCGGGCGACGCGATCTCGCTGCCGCTGCCCGACGTCAGCGCGACGACCGACCTCAAGACCTCGACGCTGAACCTGAAGAACTTCATCACCCATGTGTTCCCCAAGAGCATCTTCGAGTCGATGGCCAACAACGAGATCCTGCAGATCCTGATCTTCGCGCTGTTCTTCGGCCTCGCGCTGGGCAAGCTGCACGACAAGACCGCGATCGGCCTGGTCAAGACCTGCGAGGAGATCGTCCACGTGATGCTGCAGGTCACCGACTATGTGATGCGCTTCGCGCCGGTCGGCGTGTTCGCCGCCGTGGCAGCGGTCATCACCATCCACGGCCTGGGCGTGCTGGAGGTCTACGGCCGCTACATGGCCTATTTCTACCTGGCGCTGGGCGTGCTGTGGCTGGTGCTGATCGCGGCCGGCTATGCCGTGCTGGGCAAGGACGTGTTCCGCCTGCTCAAGCTGATCCGCGGCCCGATGCTGATCGGCTTCTCGACCGCCAGCAGTGAGTCGGCCTACCCCAAGCTGATGGAGCAGCTGGAGAAGTTCGGCATCAAGGACCGCATCACCGGCTTCGTGCTGCCGCTGGGCTACTCGTTCAACCTCGACGGCTCGATGATGAACACCGCCTTCGTCTCGCTGTTCATCGCCCAGGCCTACGGCATCGAGATGTCGATCGGCCAGCAGGTCACGATGCTGCTGGTGCTGATGGTCTCGTCCAAGGGCATCGCCGGCGTGCCGCGCGCCTCGCTGGTCGTGATCGCGGCCGTGCTGCCGATGTTCAACCTGCCCGAGGCCGGCCTGCTGCTGATCCTGGGCATCGACCATTTCCTCGACATGGCGCGCACCGTGACCAACGTGCTGGGCAACTCGATCGCCACCGCCGTGGTCGCCAAGTGGGAGAACGCGATCGAGCCGGTCAGCGCTGAACTGGCCGAATCCGACGCGGTGCTGCCGCTGCCGGCCGAGCCAGCGGTGGCCAGGGCCTAAAATCCGGGCGGGCAACGCTGGGCGTTCCAGGCCGCCCAAGCCCCTGATCTCATGATGGAATTCAACTGGTTCTTGCTCGCCGGCGCCGCCTTCTTCGCCGGCCTGGTGGACGCGGTGGTCGGCGGCGGCGGTCTGATCCAGATCCCGGTGCTGCTGTCGCAGTTTCCCCAGACCGCGATCCCGACCCTGTTCGGCACCAACAAGCTGTCGAGCATCGCCGGCACCGCGTCGGCGCTGTGGCGCTATGCCCGCCAGGTCGCGATTCCCTGGGCCGTGGTGCTGCCGGCCACGCTGGCGGCGCTGCTGGGCGCCTGGCTCGGCGCCGCCGTCACGGCCTGGCTGCCGCGCGAGGCGATGCGCCCGCTGGTGCTGGTGATGATGCTGGCCGTCGCGCTCCATACCTTCTGGCGCAAGGATTTCGGCCATGCCGAAACCCGGGAGCTGGTGCGGGCCGACCGCTGGCGCGCCGCCTGGCTCGGGCTGGTGATCGGCTTCTACGACGGCTTCTTCGGGCCGGGCACCGGCAGCTTCCTGATCTTCGGCTTCGTGCGCCTGTTCGGCATGGACTTCATCCGGGCATCGGCCAGCGCCAAGGTGATCAACGCCGCGACCAACCTGTCGGCGATCGCATTTTTCGCCAGTCACGGCCCCATCCTGTGGGGCGTGGCCCTGCTGATGGCGGTCTGCAACCTGGCCGGCGCCCAGGTCGGCACGCTGCTGGCGCTGCGCCGGGGCGCGGGCTTCGTGCGCCAGGCCTTCCTGCTGGTGGTCGCGCTGCTGATCGCCAAGCTGGCCTGGGACATGCTGGCCGGCTGACCGGCAGCGCTTCAGGCATCATTCGGAAAACCGAACACCCATGCCATCGCGCCAGCACCTGCTCCGCCTCGTCCTGCTGCTGGGTTTTGCCGCCCTGATCGCCGCCACCAGCCTGCTGGCCTTTCGCCTCAGCCTGGCCCTGGGCCTGAGCGAGCTGCAGGTCACCGGGCGGCATCGGCTCGACCTGTACGCCAGCAGCCTGGAACGCGAGATCGACAAGTACGCCTATTTCTCGACCACGCTGGGACTGGAGCGCGACGTGCTGCAGCTGCTGGCCGCCCCCAGGCCGGAGCGGACGGCCCAGGTGAACCAGTACCTGGAGCAGCTCAACGAGCGCGCCGGCACGCTGTCGATCTACGTGCTCGACCGCCAGGGCCGGGTCGTGGCCAGCAGCAACTGGCGCCGGCCCGACAGCTTCCTCGGCGAGGACCTGTCGTTCCGGCCCTATTTCCGCCAGGCGCTGGAAACCGGCAGCGGACGCATCTTCGGCATCGGCACCACGCGCGGCGAGCCGGGCTATTACCTGGCCTCGGCGCTGGGCAACGGCCAGGGCACGCTGGGCGTGGCGGTGGTCAAGGTCGGCCTGCAGCAGCTGGAGAAATCCTGGGCCACGGTCGAGGCCCCGACGCTGGTGGCCGACGAGAACGGCGTCGTCATCCTGGCCTCGGTACCGGACTGGAAATTCACCACGCTGCAGCCGCTCGATGCGGCCACCCGCAGCGCCTTCGACCGCAGCCAGCAGTACAACCGGCGCGCGCTCGACCCGCTGGGCGTGGTCGAACTGGAAACGCTGGACCACGGCGCCCGCCTGGTACGCCTGCCCAGGCTGGGGCCCGAGCTGGTCTCGGTGTTCCCGGTCACCGGCAAGTTCCTGGCCCAGACCCAGCCGCTGCCGGGCACGCCCTGGAACATCACCGTGTTCTCGCAGCAGGAGCAGGTGCGGGGTGTCGCCGTCACCCGGGCCGCGCTGGCCGGCGTGGGCGCGGCCTTCCTGTGCATCCTGGCCCTGATGCTCAACGAGCGGCGGCGCCACCTCAAGGACCGGCTGGCGGCGCGCGAGGCGCTGCAGCAAGCCCACGACGAGCTCGAGCGCAAGGTGGCGGAGCGCACCGCCGACCTCTCGGCCGCCAACGGCCAGCTGCAGGCCGAGGTGGCCGAGCGCACCCGGGCCGAGCGCACCTTGCGCGCCGCGCAGGACGAACTGGTGCAGGCCGGCAAGCTGGCCGTGATCGGCCAGCTCGCCACCGGCATCGCGCACGAGCTCAACCAGCCGCTGGCCGCGCTGCGCACGCTGTCGGGCAATGCGCGCAAGTTCCTCGCGCGCGGCGACCAGGCCACCACCGACGGCAACCTGGCGCGCATCGCCGAACTGGTCGATCGCATGGGCCGGCTGACGGGCCAGCTCAAGTCGTTTGCCCGCAAGTCATCGGGCCGGCCGCAGTCGGTGCCGCTGCGCCGCGCGATCGACAACGCGCTGTTCCTGCTTGAGCAGCGCTTCAGGCGGGCCGGCATCGTCGCCTGCCTGAACCTCCCGCAGGAAGAACTGCACGCCTGGTGCGACGCCAACCGGCTCGAACAGGTGCTGGTGAACCTGGCCGGCAACGCGCTCGACGCGATGGAGGGCCAGCCGGCGCCGGCGCTCGACATCAGCGCCAGGCGCCAGGGCGATCGGGTTCTGGTGCAAGTGCGCGATCGCGGACCGGGCCTGTCCGACGCGGTACGCCCCCATCTGTTCGAACCGTTCTTCACCACCAAGGAAGCCGGCAGCGGCCTGGGACTCGGGCTGGCCATCTCGGCTGGCATCGTGGCCGACTTCGGCGGCAGCCTGACCGGCGACAATCACGCGCAAGGCGGCGCCATCTTCACCCTGGACCTGCCCGCCGCCCCGGAGCCCCACAATGAATGACATCCTGCGAGTCCTGCTGATCGAGGACGACCCCGACGTCCGACTGGGCTGCGAACAGGCCTTGCAGCTGGAAAACATCCCGGTCAGCGGCGTGGCGAGCGCCGAACAGGCCGAGCGCCGCGTCGGCCGTGATTTCGCGGGCGTGATCGTCAGCGACATCCGCCTGCCGGGCATGGATGGCATGGCCCTGCTCAAGCGGCTGCACGCGATCGACCCCGATCTGCCGGTGGTGCTGATCACCGGTCACGGCGACGTGTCGCTGGCGGTGCAGGCGATGAAGGACGGCGCGCACGACTTCATCGAAAAGCCCTTCTCGCCCGACTATCTGGTCGAGGTGGTGCGCCGGGCGCTGGACAAGCGCCGACTGACGCTGGAATTGCGCCAGCTCAAGCAGCAGCTGGCCAGCCGTGACCGGCTCGAAGCGCAGCTGATCGGGCGCTCGCCGGCGATGACCAGGGTGCGCCAGCTGGTGGCGGACCTGGGCAACAGCGCCGCCGACATCCTGATCCACGGCGAGACCGGCACCGGCAAGGAGCTGGTGGCGCGCTGCCTGCACGAGGCCGGCCCCAGGCGCAGCGGCCAGTTCGTCGCGATCAACTGCGGCGGCCTGCCCGAAACCCTGTTCGAGAGCGAGATCTTCGGCCACGAGGCGGGCGCCTACACCGGCGCCGGCAAGCGCCGCATCGGCAAGATCGAGTACGCCAGCGGCGGCACCCTGTTCCTCGACGAGATCGAGTCGATGCCGATCGCGCTGCAGGTCAAGCTGCTGCGCGTGCTGCAGGAGCGCTGCCTGGAGCGGCTGGGCTCCAACACCCTGATCCCGGTCGACTGCCGGATCATCGCGGCGACCAAGGCCGACCTCAAGGCGCTGTCGGACCAGGGGCGCTTCCGCGCCGACCTGTACTACCGGCTCAGCGTCGTGACGCTGCCGCTGCCGCCTTTGCGCGAGCGGCGCGAGGACATCACGCTGCTGTTCGAGCATTTCCTGCTGCAGGCCGCCGCGCGCCACCAGCGCCCGGTACCTGACGCCGATCCGGCGCGCCAGGCCCGGCTGCTGGCCTACGACTGGCCCGGCAACGTGCGCGAGCTGCGCAACGTGGCCGACCGCTGCGTGCTGGGCATCGCCGCCGGCGCGCCGCCGTTCAGCAACGAAACGCCCGTCACGCCACGGTCGATGGCCGCCACGGTGGAGGACTTCGAGCGCGCGCTGATCGCCGAGGCGCTGGGCCGCCACGGCGGCAGCCTGGCGCGCACCGCGCAGGCGCTCGGCATGGCCAAGACCACGCTGCACGACAAGATCCGCAAATACCGGCTGGGCCAGGCCGGCTGAACCCGCCGGACGACTGGCGGCAATCGCCGCGCGGGCCAGGCGGATGGCGCCTCGGGTTGCCTCATTGCGGACCAGCGGCCCCCACAGCGCTGCTGGTTGTTATAAATTCGAATCCATGAGTCCTGCCACGCCCACCGCAACCCAGCTCAGACGGTGGCTGACCGTGAGCACCGCGCTGCTGGCGCTCGGCCTGCCCGGCCCGGGCGGCGCGCAAGCACAGGACGGGCCATCGGCGACGACTGCCAGCGCCGAGTCGGGCGCGAACGCTGCCGCCGATGCGCCATCGTCCACGGCCAGCGCGGCGTTCAGGCTCGACATCGTGGCGCCGGCCCCGCTCGACGCCTTCCTGCTGCGCCACGCCGAGCTGCAGCGCTTCAGCGTCCTGCCCGACCTCGGCGCGGCCGAGCTCGAACGCCTGCTGCTGACCGCGCCGGCCGACCTGCGCCAGCTGCTGGCGACCCAGGGCCATTTTTCGCCCCGGATAGCCATACGGCGGATCGAGGCGGCCCACTCGCCCGTGACGGTGCGGATCGAGGTCGAACCCGGCCCGCTCACCCGCGTGGCTGGCTGGCGCGTCACGCTGCACGGCCCGGTGAGCGAAGACCCCACCACCCTCGCCCAGCGCGAGTCCCTGCTGGCCGGCTGGACATTGACCGAGGGCCAGGTCTTCACGCAACAGGACTGGGATGCGGCCAAGCAACAAGCGCTGCGCGCGCTGAACCGCCACCGCTACCCCCAGGCCAGCATCATGCACAGCCTGGCCGACATCGACCCGCAGAGCCAGCAGGCCCATCTGCTGCTGGAGCTCGACTCCGGCCCGCCGTACCGCTTCGGCGAGCTGCGGGTGCTGGGCAGCGAGCGCTACGAGCCCGAGACGATCCGGCGCCTGGTGCGGCTCGCCGGCGTCGAGCCGGGCCTGGACTACGACGAAGGCCTGTTGCAGGATGCGCAGCTGCGCCTGCTCGACAGCGGCGACTACGAATCCGCCTTCGTGCGGCTGGACACCGACGCGGACCCCAACGCGGCCCCGGTGGAGGCGAGCGTGCGCGAAGCCAAGCTGCAAAAGCTGGTGATCGGCGTGGGCGCCAGCACCGACAACGGCGCCCGGCTCAGCCTGGAACATATGCACCACCGCGTGCCGGGGCTGGACTGGCGCGCCACCTCCAAGCTGCAGCTTGAGCGCGACACCCGCACCCTCAACGGCCTGCTGGAGTCGCCGATCGATGACCATGGCTGGCGCTGGAACCTGGGCGCGCAACTGCAGCGCCAGGAGGATGCCCCGCTCGTGACCACGAGCGAACAGTTCAGGGCCGGCCGCACCCAAAGCGGGCGCCAGCTCGAACGCCAGCTCTACGCCCAGTACGACCGCGCGCAGGTCCACGACCCGGCGCTGGCGGTGCAGGCCGAAGCGGCCTCCTCGCTGAGCGCGCACTACGGCTGGACCCGGCGCGACTTCAACGACCTGACCAACCCGACCCGAGGCCAGGGACTGGCGCTGGAGCTCGGCGCCGGCCTGACCTTGTCACGGGATCCGGTGCCCTACCTGCGCACCAAGCTGCGTTGGCTGGGCTACCGGCCGGCCTTCGCGGACAGCGACCGGCCCAGCCGCTGGGCGCTGCGGCTCGAAGGCGGCGTCGTCTGGAGCGGCGATGACAGCGCCGTGCCGGCCACGCAGCGCTTCCTGGCCGGCGGCGAGGGCAGCGTGCGCGGCTACGGCCTGCGCGACATCGGGGTGGCCAGGGCCGACGGCGGCGTCGACCCGGGCCGGCTGCTGGCGCTGGCCAGCGTCGAGTGGCAGCGACCGCTGTGGCTGAACGGCCGCCGCAGCGAATGGGAAACCGTCCTCTTCGTTGATGCCGGCGCGGTCGCGGACCGCAGCCGCGAGCTGGATCCCAAGGTCGGCGTGGGCGCCGGCGTGCGCTACCGCAGCCCGGTCGGCCCGCTGCAGCTCGATCTGGCCTACGGCATCGAGCGGCGGGCCTTGCGGCTGCACATGAGCGTGGGGTTTGCGTTTTGAGCCGGCTGACACGAGCGCTCGCGGGCCTGGCGGGCAGTCTGGCCTGGCTGGCGGGCTGCGCGCTCGCGCTGCTGGCAGCCCTGCTGCTGTCGGCCTGGCTCTGGTCTGGCCAGCCCGCGTCGCTGCCACGCACGCTGGACTGGCTGCGGGACTGGCTAGCAGAAGCCGGCGGCGACAGCCCGCTGCTGGTTCGCGACGCCAGCGGCAGCCTGCGCGAAGGCGGGCGCATCGGCTACCTGCGCTGGCGCCGGGATGGACTCGAAGTCGAGCTCGAAGGGCTGGCGCTGCGCTGGCCGGCCAGCCTCTGGCCCGACCTCGTGCTGCGCCGCGAACTGCGGCTGGATACCCTGGAACTGGAGCGCCTGCGCGTGCGCGACGACAGCCCGGCCAATCCGGACCGGACCGCACCCGCCGACCTGCTGCTGCCCTGGCTGGAGTCGGTGCAATTGCCGCTGCGGGTGCAAGCCCTCGTCATCGAAGGCTCGCCCACGCTCGCGCTGGGTCCGCTGCAGGCGGACTACCACTATGGCGTCGGGACTGACGGCCAGCGCCAGCACACCCTGCAGGTGCACCGCCTGCGCTGGGCCGAGGGCGACTACCAGCTGCAGGCCGATCTCCAGGCCAGCAGCCCCATGGCGCTGCGCGCCGAACTGCAAGGCCAGGTGCAGGCCCAGGTGCCTGGCGGGCAACGTCAGAAGCTGTCGGCACGGGCCAGCCTGAGCGGCGCGCTGGCCAGCCCTGATGCAACGCTGCAGCTGGAGGCCAGCGTGACACCCGTCGCATCGGCCCGGTCCCGCACTGACATCGGCTTGAGCGCGCGCGCCACGATCCTGCCCTGGGCCAGCCTGCCGCTGCCGGCCGCCGAACTCGAGCTGCGCCAGATCGACCTGTCGGCCTTCTGGCCAGATGCACCGGGCACCAGCCTGCAGGGCCGCTGGCAGGCCGCCAGCCTGCCCGCCTCGGCTGGCGAGGCGACCCGCTGGCAGCTGAGCGGCGAACTGCGCAACGGCAGGGCCGGACCCTGGCAGCGCCACCTGCTGCCGATCGAGCGTCTGAGCGCCGAGCTGGCATTCTCGGGCCGGGACTGGCTGCTGCGGACAATGGCCGCCCGGCTCGACGGCGGCGGCCGGCTTAGTGCCCGGGGCCGCTGGAGCGGCGATCAGGTCCAGCTCCAGCAGGCCGAACTGGATCTGGTCGACGCCAGCGCCCAGGCCCAGGGCCAGTTGAACCTGCGCGATCATCGGCTCATCGGCGAGCTCACCCTGAAACTGCCAGGCGCCAGCGGCCGGCTCCAGGCCCGGGCCGGCAACGGTGAACTCCAACTGGCAATCGACGATGCCGCACGGCTGCAGCGCTGGCTGGATACCGGCCTGGCGCGCTGGCTGCCGCGTTCAGCAATCGACAGCCTGCGACCGGAGGCGCTGCGCGCCAGCCAGCTGCGCGGACAGGCCACGCTGGACGCCGACTGGAAGGGTCCGCTGCGCACCGACCGGCCGCCGCAGGACTGGAGCGCCCAAGCCCAGGTGCCGCAGCTGCAGCTCGCCTGGCCGGCGACAAGCGGCACCGCACCGCTGCAGTTCAAGGACTGGCAGCTCGCGCTGTCGGGCCTGGGCGATGCGCTGGCGCTGCGCCTGAACGGCACGACCTCGACCAACGGCTGGACCGCCCAGGCCAAGCTCGACGCCAAGGGCGAGCTCGGGCGCGACCGGCAAGGCGTCACGGCCGATATCCGGCTGGACAGCGCTGAATTGCAGGCCAGGGATGCTGCGCACACGCTATCGGCCCGGCTCACGACGCCAAGCGGCACCAGGCTGCGCCTGGGCGGTGGCGGCGACCTGACGCTGGCGCCCGGCCAGGCCAGCCTCGCGCAGGCGGTCGGGAACGAAACCCCGGCGCGAGCGCCGGCCCTGCTGACCTGGGAACAAACGCGCTGGTCGGGCGGAATGCTGGAATCGCGCGGCCGCGCCAGCGGGCTGGCGCTGGGCTGGCTGGACGCCCTGCTGGCCAGCCCGGCGGCACCGCACGGGCCGCTGGCGCAGGCCGGACTCACGGGCGAGGTCACGCTGGCGGCCGGCTGGGAGCTGCGCCTGCCGCTGCAGGCCGCAGCCCCTGCCAGCCTCCCAGCCAGAGCCCGGCTGGAACTGAGCCGCAGCGGGGGCGACCTGAACCTGCTGCTGCCCGAGGCCGCCGGCGGCAAGCCGCAGGCGGTCGGCCTGGAGCAGGCCTCGGCCAGCCTGGCGCTCACCGGCAGGCAGCTGCAGACCCAGCTGCGCTGGAACAGCCGGCTGGCGGGCCGGCTCAGTGCCGAGTTCGGCACCGAGCTCGCGCCACCGTCACCGGCCACGCCCGACTGGTCCTGGCCGGCCGAGGCGCCGCTTTCGGGCCGGCTGGAGGCCGGCCTGCCCCAGCTCGGCCTCTGGTCCAGCCTGGTGCCGCCGGGCTGGCGCCTGCGCGGCAGCCTGCGGGCGGACGCCAGCCTGGGCGGCACCCGGCGCCAGCCCGAATGGCGCGGCCAGCTGCAGGGCGACGAGCTCTCGCTGCGCTCGCTGGTCGATGGACTGGATTTCAGCGGCGGCGAACTGCGCGCCACCCTGGCCGGCGACCAGATCCGGCTCGACAGCTTCAAGCTGCGCGGCGCCGGCGGCGACAGCGGCGGCCTGCTGCTGGGCAGCGGCACCCTGCGCTGGAGCCGCGCCGACACCGCGCCGGGCCAGGCGGTCGCGCCGCTGCTGCCCGTCATGAACCTGACACTCGAAGCCCGCCGCCTGCGCCTGCTCGCCCGCGCCGACCGGCGCCTGACGGTATCGGGCCAGCTAGCCGTCCGGATGGACGAGCACCTGCTCGACCTCTCGGGCCGGCTGCAGGCGGATTCGGCCCTGTTCATCCTGCCCGACGAGGACCAGCTGGCACTGGGCGATGATGTCGTCGTGCGCGGTCAGGCCCAGCCGGGCCGCGCGACGGCGAATTCGGCACCGCCCAGCCGGCTGCGGGTCGAGATCGCGCTGGGCGATGACTTCCGGCTGCGTGGCCAGGGCCTGGACACCACCCTCAAGGGCGAACTGCTGCTGACCGCCAGTCCTGGCCAGCCAAAGCCGCAACTGACCGGGCAGGTCAGGACCGAGCGCGGCAGCTACCGCGCCTGGGGCCAGGCGCTGGAGATCGAATCGGGCGTGCTGGGCTTCAGTGGCCCTTACGACAACCCCACGATCGAGCTCCTGGCCTTGCGCCCACTGACCGGCCAGCGGGTCGGCGTGCAGATCAGTGGCACGGCCATGGCCCCGCGCCTGCGCCTGTACGCCGACCCCGAACTGCCCGACAGCGAGAAACTCGCCTGGCTGGTGCTGGGCCGACCGGCCACCGGCGCGGGCTCCGAAGCCGCCTTGCTGCAGCAAGCCGCCATGGCCCTGTTCAGCGGTCGCGGCAAGGCGGCCGACGGCGGCATCCAGCGCGCGCTGGGCCTGGACGAGATTTCCTTCCGGGGCGAAACGCAGAAGGCCGATGGCAGCAGCAGCGCGGCCGCGCTCACCCTGGGCAAGCGGATCTCGCGTCAGCTCTACCTGAGCTACTCGCGCAGCGTGATCGGCGCGACCGGCACCGTGGCGGTGCTCTACGACATCACGCGCCGCCTCACGCTGCGGGCCCAGGCCGGCGACGACAACGCGATCGAACTGATCTTCACCCACCAGTACGACGGCAAGCGCGCAAGCTCAAGCCGCACCGCGCCAGAAAACGGCCCGGGCACCGCTACAATGCGCAAGTCCTCTCCGTAGTTCAATGCGAAGCCTACAGAGAGAAAACGGCAAGTCCGGTATCAATCTCATATCGATCGACTCGTGCGCAAGCCCCTTTCTGGTATCGCGCTGTCAGCTGTTACCGCCTTCCCCATCGACCATGAAACGGAAGTCCGTTTCCCGCAGGATGCGTATCGCTTGCCCCCGCTCGATCAGCTCTTCGGCCTTGCGGTGCTTGGAGCTCTTGTCGTGCCCCGCCAGTTGGCTGACATCTTGGTCACCGACCACCAGTAGCGTGGTCTTCTTGGTCACGCTATCGGCCACCTGGCATCCGAGGTTGGCGGCCAAGTCAGCCGCCTGGTGGCGCGGGATCTCAAGCGATCCGGTGAACACGACCACTTCGCCGTGCAGGGCTCCCTCGGGATTGCCCTCTCGACTGATGTTGCCGCTGTAACTCGAACTGGGGTTAATCGGGCGGCTGACGCGCTTCAGCCAGTCATCCAGGCTGATCTGGCTTTCGCGCATGGCCGCCAACATCACCTGGCCCGCTGCCTTTGCATCTTCCAGTGCGTCGTGGTGGTTGAACTGGTATCCGATCATCTGGCACACGTTGTGCAGGCCGTAGCCCTTGCGAGCCACTTCCTGCCAGGTTCGCCGAACGACTTTGGCCGAATCCAGCCAGGTCGTCTGGACATCGGGCAATTGATACTTGCTGAACGCGCGACTCACCGACACCCGGTCGAAGTGGGTGTGATGGACGCTGATGCGCCCGCCCAGCATAGCGCTGACGCGGTCAGCCACCTCGGGCAGCTTGGGCTGGCCAACCACCATTTCTGGCAGGATGCCGTGCACCCCGATGTTCATCCAGGAGAACTCCTGCTCCGGATCGATCAGACTGCTCCATGTCTCGACAAGCTCGCCATTCCTGAAGCCGGCAATACCGATCTGGCAGATCGAGGCGACATCCTCGTTCGCGGTCTCGACGTCAATGGCCACGAAGTCCATGGTCAAACCTCCTCCGACGCCAGCAGGAGCTGGGACGATGCCGAGAACAGGACCGTCACGCCGGTGCGCGAGCAGGTCAGCTCGACTTCACGGTCCAGGTCGACACAGAGGTCTTCGCCCCGCAAGCCCTGCCAGGTCGCCAAGTAGTTGATGCTCCCGACCTTCGATTTCCCCTTGATCTCCTTGTCCACCCCGCCCTTCCAGGCCAGGGCCGGCAGTTCATCCCTCTTGGCCTTGATTGCCAGCTCTGGGGCCTCCTTTGCCTTGGCAATGCCGCGCAGCCAGCAGCAGATCAACCCGCGATCGGGGCCGTTCCAGCGCTCGACAAAACTTTCACCCTGGGTGGGTGGCTCGCTGATCTTGCATTCGATTTTCATTGCTGTCTGCCTTTTATATCCTTTCGACAACGACAAAGGATATCAGACGGCATAGTCACGCCGGCGAATGCGTCTTGAGCCAGTCCTTGAGTGCGGCGTTGATGCGCGCCTGCCAGCCGTCTCCTGTGGCTTGGAAGGCAGCCAGCACCGTGGTCCGCGCGCCCATGAAAAAACCGCCCGAAGGCGGTTTCTCTGATCAAGGCCGTGACTTCAAGCCGCCTTGCGGACGCTTTCAGGCTGCTGCAGACGTTCCTCGGCTTCCGCCGCCTTGTCGGCCTGGTGCGCCATGACCTCCTTCAAGCCTTGCGGTGCGAAGCGCTGCAAGATGTCGCGCATCAGGGGTTGATAGCCCACGCCGTGATGAGCGGCGATCAGCTTGTAGACATCGATCAGCTGCTTGGGCAAGCGGATGGAGATCGCCTGCAAGCCTAGTGCTGCATCCAAGGCCGCTTCCGATTCTGGAGAGGCTCTGCGGACGGTGGATTCGTCCGCCCCCAATTGGCGAGACTCCCAGGCTTCCGGGGTGCTGTCAATTTTTTCGAGGGCGTTGTTCATATGACTTCCTTCTGTGTGTGTCACATATCGTGACGTTCAGCTACGTCACAAACCGTGACGTTCGTAAATATATTTTTCAGTATCGTTCGGCTCGTAAGCTGACTTCAGCATGTACTTGCCGTTTTCAAATACAAAAATCACCTTGAGCAAGCGCCCAGAATTGGTGCAAGCCAGGAACCACTGCGTTGGCGGGTTGGTCCTGTGCTGCTCGCGCGTGTCCTCCAGCAGGCCACCCTCGCGATTTTCAAAACATTGCTCGACTTCTCGGCGCGTGACGTTGTGCCTCACGGTGAGCTTATCCAGCATATCGCTAGAGATATACAGACTTCTCATATTCTCTTTCTCTATTTTAGGTAAAAAACTAACTTTTGTATATACAAGACCATTATCTTAGCACAGTCTTTCCTGCCGACTACCTGGCCTGGCTGCGGGCCACGCTCGACTTGCTGCAGACGCCCACGGCAACGCCGGCCCCCCCCCCAAGAGCCGGCCATCGCCACCTTCCCATCACCGTGAAAGCGCGGTAAAATCCACACTGTGCTTCGGCACACGGGTTGGCAGCCCGAATCTCATCAGGCGCAGCAAGCCGCGCGCCGCTTCACAGCGTCAGCGGCTTTTTCAATGTCCACCGCTGCGAGTGGCAGCACGGATTCCCCAGCGGACGGAGCGCGCAGCTCCGACGATTAGCGGTCCGTGTGGGGAACTTCCGCAAGGAAGTTCGCCGGTTCCTGATGCCGGTCTGCCAACCTACACGGACTGCTTCCCATCCATTCTTGGCAGAGTGGTAAGCGGCAGGTTCTCTAACTTGTTCATCAGGAGCCATTCATGGCTGACACCACCGCAACCGCTGTGCGCTCGCCCGCGCACGTCATCACCCTGGCCAGCCGCCGCGCTGCGCCGTCCATCACCGACACCCTCGCGCTGCACGCCGCCGAGAACGCCCTGAGCATGGCGCTGTCCATGCTGCGCAACCCGCAAGGCAGCGCCGTCGATTTGCAACGCGCTACTGCCCGCGCCTGTCGCGCCGCCACCCTGCTCAAGCGCGCCTGCGCCGCCCAGATGCAAGGGGGTGCCGCATGAACCGCGCCGCGCCCGTCACGCCCGTGCTGACCGTCATCGACGGCCACGTCACCACCAGCAGCCTCGACGTCGCGCGCCACTTCGGCAAGCGCCACGATCACGTGCTGCGCACGATCCGCGATCTGCTCGCGCAACTGCCGGCTGAACGTGCCCCCAATTTTGGGGAGACGTTCATTGACGTGCCCGGCCCCAACGGCGCGACCCGCTCGGAGCCGGCCTACCGCATCACCCGCGACGGTTTCACGCTGCTGGCCATGGGCTTCACCGGCACCCGCGCGCTCGAGTTCAAGCTGGCCTACCTCGATGCGTTCAATCGGATGGAGGCTGAGCTGTCGCGCTGGCAGGCGACGCTCGACCCTGCGGCCAAGTCCACCCGCCAGGCGCTGGAAAACGCGGCCCAGCTCGCCGCCCTGGTGCAGGCCGAGGCCTTCGAGCAGTTCGCCAAGTCCGAGCTGTTCGACGGCGGTCGCTGGCTGCTGACCTTCGTCGCCGATGAGCGCAAGCCCGGCCAGACCCGGCCCCACATCCAGCGCATCGAGTCCGATGCCTGCATCATGAGCCCGGAGCGCTTCCTGCAGGCCTTGGTCGAGCCCAACGGCATCGCGGTCAAGCCCCAGGTGATGACCGACTTCATCGCCCAGGCCATGACGCGGTTGCGCCAGAGCCTGGACTATCTCGAGAGCAAGGCTGCCGGCAAGCCGGTCAAGCTGCAGTGGTGAGGCGGGAGGCCGACATGCAGACCATGAACACTGCCCCCGAAGCGACCGGCCTCAAGCACCCTGGCCTGGTCGCGCTGATCGATGCCTGCGACATCCTGCTGACCGGCGGCCAGAAGCTCGCACTGATCGCCCTGGCGCGCTGCCGCGACACCCGCACCGGCTACACCACGATGTCGCTGGAGACCATCGGCCGACGCAGCGGCCGGGTGTGCAAGAGGCAAGCCGGCCGCTACATTGATGCCCTGGTGGGGCTCGGACTGGTGGACCGTGTGGGCATGATCGGTAAGTGCCTCGTGTACAAAATCAACGTCAAGGCCCTGGCCGAGGCTGAGACCTGCAAAAAGCTTCCGCAGCAGGCCATCGCGCCTGTGGATAACTCCACCACCCCGGACATTTCCGACACCGACCCCGGACATTTCGAGCAGCCACCCACGACATTTTCGACACAGACCCATGACATGGATGTCGCACACTCTGGGTGGTTCTCTGGGTATTACTCTGGGGAGGAGTCTGATGCGTGCGCGCCGGCAGCCGACCTGGTGGGGACCACCTTCCCTCCCCTCCCGATTCTTGAAGACCTGAAGACCGAACAGCCGGGTAACCTGGTTGACGACGTGTTGGCACACATCGCTGATGCCCGCGCCGAAGGCCTGCCGATCAGCGGCCAAAGCCTGCGCGACCTGATCGAGGCTGCCGACGCCTGCGGCGAAGTGCCGCTCGCCGTGGCAGCGGACGCGGTGCGCGGCTGCCTGCCGGCCGTCGCCGTCCCGGGAGCGGCTGAACCAGCTGAACCACCAGCTGAACTGGCTGCACTGGCGACCCCTGCCGCGCCGATCGTCACGCCGCCAGCGCCGGTCCATCCCACCCCGGCGCTTGCCGTGGCCATCGCCCCCGACACCCTGGCCGCCGTCAACGCCCAGCGGTTGCGCCACGGCAAGGCGGCGCTCAAGCACGCCGACCTGCAGGACCTGCACCGCGAAGCCACCCTGGTCGGCATCGCACCGCAGGCCGCCGCCGAGTGGATCCTGGCCAAGCCGGGCCGAAACTTCTTCCGCGCCGACTTCGTGGCCCAGGCTGCCGCGCCGGCTGCCGCCATCCAGCCCGCGCCGATCGACGAGGCCGCCAAGGCGCAGGCCCGAGCCAAAGCCGACCAAGTGCAAGCCGAGCTGGTGCGCCGGTCGATCGATGCCATGCGCCAGGGGCCAGCCGCCAGCGTCATGCTGCCGGCCAGTGCCGCGCCGATCACCCGCCCGGCTCCGCTGCGGGCCGTCACGCTGCGCCACGCACCGCCCACCGCCCTCGGCAGCACCGGCACCGGCTGGGCACGCCAGGCCGTCGACGGTTTCCTGGCCGGCGAGCCGGTCTCCCACGCCAAGCTGACCCACGCGGCCGCCGCCCTGGGCCTGGCCGTGCGTGACCTCAAGGCGCAGCGCGCCGCCCTCTCGGGAGTCGCAGCATGAACACCAACGACATCGAAAGCCGCATCCACCTGCGCCCGGGCGCCTACACCCTGATCGGCTTGGCGCTGCTCGCGCTGGGCCTGAGCATTTCGTGGGTGAATGGCCAGTTCTACATTCTCGGGTTGAGCCGCATCGAGCCCGACCTGGAAGCGCGCGAGTTGCGCACCTGGTACGGCATCCTTGCCGTGGTCGCGCACCTGGCGTTCTTCTTCGCCGCCGCCCTGCTGCGCCATGACCGCTTCCGCACCGCGCGCCGGATGCTGAGCGCCTGCGCCCTGGCGCTGCTGCTGCTGGAAATCGTCACCGTGTACACGACCAAGGTCGTGCTCGCGCGCAGTGCCGAGACGCTGGCTGCCGGTGCTGAAAGCCGGGTGCAGCAGCTGCAGGCTCAGATCGCAACAACCCGCAGCACCGCTGCCTCGCTGCGCGCAGCCGGCGAGAAGTCGGCGCGCAGCTGGGTGGCTGACAGCCGCGCCGACGGTGCGCGCTCGATCCGCGATGCCGCCGAGCTCGAAGCCCGCACCGCCCCGCTGATCGCCGAGCTGAATCGCGCCCAGGCGCAGCGCCGCCCGACCGCCGTCGGCGTGCTGGGCGATCAAGGCATGCAGCTGTTCAGCGCGGCCGGTGCGGTGGCCTTCATTTTGGCCGGCGTGGCGGCAGTCAGCGTCGGCGGGCTGCTGGTCGGCATCGCGCGCAGCCATGCAACGGCAGCGCGCGCGGCGACTGCACCGGCGTCGCCAGCGGCTACCTCGACTGCACCGCACCGCGTCGACCAGGTCATGACGCCCTACTCTGCCGCCCGGCGCTGGGCTGCGGCCGGCGTGCCTGCAGCGGCCATCCCGGCAGCGGCTTTCGCGGCGCCGGTCATGTCCGTGACTGCACCGGCCTACCCTGGTGCCAGCTACTCGGCGCCGGTCGCCGCCGCGCCTGCAGCACCGATCGCACCGGATTCGGTGCAGACGCTGGGAACACGCACTGCACCGGTTTCGGTGCAATCACAGCCGAGCGAGACTGCACTGGATTCGGTGCAGTCGTCGGCCGGGTCAGGCGGTGCAGTCGAGCAGGCGCCGGCCAAGGGCCGCGCCACGCCGCGCAAGCCGCGCTCGGCGCCGGTCGAAGTGGGGCACAAGCGGGACTCGGGCGTCGGCGCCGAGGACGGCTACCGCTACCGCCGCATCCGCGATGCGGTGCAGGCAGGCACGCTGACGCCGAGCATCCGGGCGATCCAGGCGGCCCAGGGAGGCGGGACCGACATCGTGCGCGGCTATCTGCAGGAGCTTGAGCGCGACGGCGTGATCGCGCGCAAGGGCAGGGGCTACGCGCTGCGCGGCACCCCGATCGACCCGAGGCAGATGAGCATGGCGGTCTGAGCTGGGGCAGGCCAGGCGGCGGGGGTGCCGCCTGGCCTGCACGGTCACATCCAGCGCGGCGGTGGCTCCGGGTCATTGATCGGCCGGTCGTCGTAGCGCCTGAGCAGATCCTGCTGCTCCTTGCGTTGGCGGCGGGTCAGCTGCTCGCGCAGGCGCTTGGGCAGCGTGGGCCGATCAGGGGAGCGGCGCGTGAGGCCACTGGTCACGCCAGCGCCTCCATCGCCGCGCCGTAGAGCGCCACCCGCTCAGCCTGCCCGTTCAGCCCGCCGTTGATCTTGCGCGTGATGCGCTCGAAGTCCCCGGCATCGGCCAGCGCGGACAGGCTGCGGCTGTACCAGTACCAGGCAGCCGACAGCGCGGCCCATTCAGGCTGTTCCAGCAACTCCGGGCTGTGCTCGAAGTCGGGCACATCCTTGCGCACCAGCTTCAGTCCTGCCCTCACAGCGCGGTAGTTGAAGCGCCCGGTGATCTGGATCAACCCGCGGCCCGCGAAGCGCTTGCCGTCGCCGGGCAGGCGGTTGCCCAGATCGGCGCGGCCTTCGTAGCCGGCCTGCGCCCTGGTCGGACCCCAGATCTCGCGCACGTAGCGCAGGCGGCCGGACTCGTGGCCGATCTGAGCCAGGAAGGCAGCCAGGCGCTTTGGGCTGGTGATGCCGTAGAGCTGGCAGGCGCGCTCGATGTGCGGCAGCCAGCGCGTGGCGCGTTCCGGCGTGCAGCCTGTGGCGGCCTGCAGCTGCTGGGAAGTCAGCAGCGTCATCGGTCAGCCACCAGCACACCGACCAGGCCGGCCAGGCCCAGGCCAGCGGCCACGATGGCCTCGGCCAGCTGGGGCGCGATCGGCACGCCGATGGACGCGGCGATCAGGATCAGGCCGCGCCAGGTCGAAGCCTCGCGGGCGCGGTCAAGCAAGTAATTCTTCATTCCCACAGCCTCCACCAATTGAAAAGCATTGCGTAAAAAATAGGATTCATGGTGCCACCGCCTTGATCTGTTCAGTCACCTGCTGCCAGAAACCAGACGCCAGCGCCGCCATAACGACACCCACCAGGCCCAGCAGAATCTTTTGCGTGACGGCGGTCTGATAGCCCTTGATTTCGCCGGCTTGTCGGATCTTGCCGGTGTGATATTGGCGGTGCCCATCGGCATCAGGCAACCCCAAATCGTTGCGCGGCAGGGCTGTTTCGAGCCGCTGAACGGCTTGCTGCAGCTGATGCACCGCGCGCGTCAGCTCTTCAATTTCGTCTTTCTCACGCATGATGCAGCCTTTCACCGTGTCGCATGATGATGGGCCGTACCCATATCCAGATCGCGCTGATCATGAGTGCCAGCTCGCCACCAATGGCCGCTGGCGGCGGATAGACCGATAACAGCATCGCCACCACGGTATAGCCCCATATGCAAGCGTTCCAGCCCGCAAACCAGTGCGCCCATCGTTCGCGGTAGGCGCCATAGACCACGATGGAAAATTGCACGACTGACGTGACCAGGAAGGCAATAGCCCAGACCAGCTCTGGCGCTACGTGGCTCATGACTGTGTAAGTCGGCCGCTCGAACGTGTCGCCGGGCCACAGCAGCATGATGGCCCAGCACATCTCAGCTGTCGCCAAGGCAAGGCGCGTGCTGATCAGGTCGGAGTCGAATAGCGCTGCTCGGAAGCCGTCGGTAAATTTTTGGCGTTGGTGTCGTCGCATGGTTGCATTGCTCATCACAATTTAATGAATGAGTTAGATGGCATGAAAGGGAACGGCTTGGCTGTCAAAAATGCTTTTGCTACTCGAATATTTCCGGCTGGAGTAAGGTGGCTTATGTCTTGCGGCTCCTGATCCTCTGCCTCAATCCAGTTATTGAATGGGTTTGCAAAAAAGACTCCGTACTCTGAGAACATTCCAGCGGCAGCTTCTGCCTGCTTCGCGCATGTGTAAAGAACAGTGGGATCATGCTGGTTCGCCGAGTTAGCAACAGTTGATCCATAGATGATTGTTCGGCGGCGCGCTACCCCAGAATCTTTTCCAGCCCATCCAAACGCCAAGAGACGAACCGACTTTGTTCCGCCAGTCTCGCATGTTACGCGAATGTTGGCAGACGCTGGAAGGTTTTCAATCCACACCACCATAGGCCATCGGTCATCGTTGAATGCGCTGGTCCAGTAGCAGTTTACGGTAGCCACCGTAGCACCATTTACCGTGATCGTGGCAATACCCTGTAATGACGGGTCAGTCTCAAGGAATACAGCACACGACCTTTGGTTGCTCAGTGTGATCTGCGAATACTGACCGTTTGTTAGTCTTGTGACCCATCTACCACCAGTTGTATCTCCATAGTAGAACGGATTGAAAGACATTTTGTCCGTGGCTACAGTATCTTGAATTGATTCTGATAGACCGGCCGTCGTGACAAATCCTGGGGTTGATCCAACTCCTTTTCCGCCCAAAATAGGATCGGCCCACCCGAGATGGGAAATTCCTCCCCAATGGTCTACCAGCAGGCGCGCAATGTTAGCCTCGTGTGAGCGCCTAACGATCTTGTAAAATTCCTCTGTGGTCGAATACGGGTTGACTGAGTTCCACCCACCCATCACACAGATGACGTAAGGCGCTTCTGCAGCCCCAGCATACGGTCCAAGGTTACCCATCTGGTTGAAAATCGACCACTGGGCGCCTCCGCTTGCATTCCACCCAAGGCGCTGACCCCCAATGGCAAAATTACTGACAGTCATGGCGTTATCTAACAGATCAGCCACAATGTGTGGCCATCGATACTGAGGCAAAAGCCTTCCCACGCCATCTGTGTAATAAACACCAGTTGCTGCATTCGACCCGCGAGTCTGTGAGTCCCCTATGGAATACAAAGCAGATGAAATTGTCCGTGGAATAAGAGCAATATTGGCGGCTGGGGTATAAGTGATAAGATCACAAATCTCCCGCAGCTTCTCCTGCACATTCGTTGCGACTGCGCCAGTTCCTGCCGGCATGTATGCAACGCGATCTGCCGTCGTCCCAATGCGCTGCACCGTAGTGCCATCCAGTTTTTCAGCGTAGAGGTGGCCGTCTTCGGTGTTGAGGGCCAGCTCACCCAGCACTATGCTGGATGCGGCCGGAATGACCCCTGCTACGGTAGAACGCTTTGTTTTCAGAATAGCCATTCCGGTTTCTCCTTCTCAGATGTTTAGAACGTGCCGCCGTCGATGGTCGAAGTCGGCGCGAGGTAGTCGGTGCCCGCCACGGCAGCGGTG
The DNA here is from genome assembly GCF_028687635.1 of Malikia sp. Classification (GTDB taxonomy): domain Bacteria; phylum Pseudomonadota; class Gammaproteobacteria; order Burkholderiales; family Burkholderiaceae_C; genus Malikia. The sequence goes on from NZ_JAQTZS010000003.1 coordinate 111,519, forward strand.
AACGCCGTGGTGCCGTTGCCCTTGACAAGGCCCGTGAGGGTGGTCGCACCCGTGCCACCCTTGTTCACGGCGATCGTGGTGGCACTCCAGGTGCCGGTGGTGACCGTGCCCAGCGTCGTGATCGAGGCCTGACCGACGTATGCGCTGTCGATGTCGATGCTGTCGGCATTGGCCACGATGCGGTTCGCGGTGCCGCCGACGTTGATCGTGTTGCCGGATTTGGTCAGGCCGGTGCCAGCGGTGATCTGACCCGCACCAGAGAACTGCGCCCAGGCGATATCGGTGGTGCCGATAGTTCCGCCAGCATCTACCGTGCAGGTCCAGCCGCTGTCAGAGTTGACCGTTCCCTTTTCGACAAAGACGAATGCCGACACCAGCTCCGACCATGCATCGGTATCGGTGGAGCGCGTCCAGGCGGCTGCAGCCACGACATAGATGCCGTTTTGGGACAATGTCGTTTGGTCCTTGACCAGCACTCGATCGCCAGCAACGAGCACAACACCGTCAATCGTTTGGGGGGCGGACAGCGTGATGTTGGCCGTGGTGGCTGCCACAACGCTCGACTTCACGTCCAGACCCTGGGCCACGCTATCGACATAGGCCTTCGTCGCCGCGTCCTGCGCGCTTGCCGGATCTTTCAGGCCGGTGATGAGCTGTGCGTTCATGGCGACAGACGCCGTGGGGAGTGTCAGCTGATCGATCCGTGGAAACGGGTGCACATGGTCGGCGCGTGCGTAGCTCAGCGATGTACCGGCCGCTGCCGTGCCCAGGGCTGCACCGGCTGAGGCGGATGCCATGCCGGTGTCGAGCACACGGTTCCAGGTGACAGCCGTGGTGTTGAGCGTGTCAGTCGTCTTGAAATCAGTGTCGTATCGGATGCCGCCGTTGGCCGTGCCGGAGTCCACGTTGACAAAGCAGCCGGCGAGCTTGGATGCGGAATCAGCATCCTCGGCTCGCGTCAGTACCCACGCCACAGAAGCAGAGCCGGCATTGGTCACCGTGTAGATGCCGTTTTGCAGGGCAGACGCCTGGTCCTTGACCAGCACGCGATCGCCCACCGCCAACGTGATGCCGTCCAACGTCAGGGCGGCCAGGGTTCCGGTGTTGGTCAACACCCCGGTTGCGAATGAGACCGTGAGGGCTGCCGTAGTGGCTGCCTTGACCGACTTCTTGACCGCAGCGTCCGACAGGTAGGTGAGGTCCAGCGTCTGCCAGGCCGCGCTGCCGGCGGTCGATCCAGCTGCCAGGACTTTCTTGTTCGAGGTGGTGCCGGTAGCCGGTACGTGCTGGCTGCCGTCGCCCGTGGGGTGGACGTAGTTGTTGGCGCTGGCTGCGATGCCGTCGAGCTTCGTCTTGTCCGTGGCGGACATGAACCCGGCTGCCGATGTAGTAGCAGCGCCGTGCGCGGTGCCCGTGGCGCCCACGTGGCCAAAAGGCGCAGCAACTTCTTTGATGCTGGTGGCGGCGCCGTTACCGTCATCTCCGACACCGATATAGAGGGTGCTGTCAACTTCGTTGAATGCCGGCTCGCCGGTGCTGAGTGCTGTCGGGGCACCTGCTGCGCCACCTGCTGCACGGCGCTTGAGTTTGAGGACTGCCATGGAATGACTCCTTGAGATTGGCGTTAAAAAGTTCCGCCATCGACCTTATCGATGGCTGGCGGGGAGGAAATATTCACAATGACGTTTCCGTTTGAATCTGTTGTCGCCCGAACCAAATCACCGCGAAAGTCGAGAGATTTCACGGTAGCGCTGACATGAGTTCCCTCATCGGAAACTTCAATTGCAGCCGGCGCCCCGGTGTTGGCGAATTGACCCGAGATGAATGCTTTGCTGATGGTCATGCGTAGTACCCTCCGTCGATCAGCGTCACGGGGTATCTGAAGTTGTTGATCACCACGACATCACCGATCACGCATGGGGCTGCCAGCGTCAGCGCGCTGTTGGTGTAGCTGTAGTCGTCCGGGTAATAGATCAGGGACCCGTTGAAGAAAACCTCGACATGCCCCTCTGCGAGATCAAGACCGCTGAACGCTGTCTGACCTGCTGAGGTGCCTGCGGTGGTTCCAATCTTGTATGACCAGGTGGTCGCGGCGGAAAGATTGAACTGGGACGAAATGATCGAATCCAGCTCGGCAATCTTTGAGGCGAGAACTGAATCAACATCCGTCATCTTCTTCGAGACAGATGCATCAACATCAGAAAAGACGCCTTTCAGGGTCTTCTTGACATGACCCACGCGATCAGTGGCGGTAGCGGCCGTGCTGTTGGCAATTTCCGCAATGTGGTCAACGTCCAGCTTCGCGTTATTCAGGTCTGGTAGGGTGATGGCAGGCATGGCATTGGAAATCAGTTAATGATGGTGTTCTTGTCCGGCACGGCCAGCTGGTCGGCCGCGTAGTAGTCAGGCGAGTAATTGACCGCCTTGATGCGGATGTACTGGCCGTCGCTCATGCCCACTTCCTGGACCAGCCAGGCCTGGGCCTGGCGGCCGCTGTCCGATGCAAAGCTGAAGATGGTGCGGATGCCGTCCTGGCCGGGCGCGGTGACGATGGCCTCGGCCGGGGCGCTGGCCAGCACGATCTGATTCGGAACGGCTCCAGCGGTGCAGGCGATCGACTGCAGCGATCCGTCGCGCTTCATCAGCAGGATCGAGTGCGCAGCGCCGGCGGTGAAGGCGACGTCCCGGCTCAGCGTCAGCACCAGGCCGCTCTGGCCGATCACTTCGCCGTCGTAGCTCTTGAAGCGGGTGTTGTCGACGATGTCCACCCGGCTGTTGGGCAGCAGCAGGCGCGCGTCTGTCGTGCATTCGGTCTCGATCGCCAGGCGCTGGCCCAGCAGCTTGCGGTACTCGCGATTCGCGCGGTACCAGGCCTGAGCGAAGCTGCGGATGCCCGGAATCTCGAAGCGCCGGTACTTGGTCGCGCTGGCGTCCAGCGGCAGCTTGATGGTCTCGGCCTGCTCAGTGTCGGGGTCCTGGTAGACGAACTCGACCCCGTCGTACTCGGCGTCGGTGCTGAAGCTGCGCGTGATGGTCTCGGCGTTCGGGCGCTTGTTGCGGTGGGTGAACAGCGCGCTGCTGCTGGTCTGCAACCGGTCGAAGCCGAGCCGGATCCGGCCCGACTGGCGGTAGGGCACGCAGAAGGCCGTGTTGGCGATGATGGTCAGCGTTTCCTCGAAGCTGGTCTGGTCGCTGTCGAAGGTGTAGTTGAACTGGCCGGCGTCCGGGGACCAGGCGTCGAGCTGCTGCTGCACGCCGTGGATCTGCACCAGGTCGACCTGGGCGGCGCCGTTGCCGATGCGCGGGTCGGCCGCCACCGCGGCCATGACGTCCACGACCCGGCTGGTCGCCGCAATGGTGCCGCTGACATGCCGGCCCTCGGCATCGAAAGCACCACTGGCGCTTCCGTCGGCGCTGATGCTGGGTAGCTTGCGGCTGGCCAGGCAGTTGAGCTGCCGCTGGCGCGCGGCCGTGGCGCGCGGCGTGGCGCGCGTGACGCTATGGATCGTCGTCTTGTTGCCGAAGTGGGTCTTGCCGACCGGGCTGACCGCGTACAGGTCGGCCCACTTGATCTCGTCGATCACGGTGCCGCCAAAGTCGTAGTCGAATGGCGTCACGCGGCGCGCGCGCACCCGGGTCGGGCCGGTCCAGGCGGTCACGCGCTCGACCGTGACGGCGCGCTCGTCGCTCACGGCGCCGCTGATGGTCTCGGTCACGGTTTCGACCTGGCCGGTGGGCGCCAGGGCGCTGGTCAGGCGCTCGATCTGGACCTCGAAAATCACGCTGGCCGCGCTCTTGCCGCCGTTGTCCTTGTACATGCCCAGCTGGGCCAGCACGTTGACCCAGACTTCGGTGCGATCGGCTTGCGGCAGGGTCACCCAGTCGGTCCACTCGGTCCACTCGGTCAGGCCATTGTCGACCGTGATGGACGCGGTCACGCCCCCCAGCCAGCCGCCGAGTATTCCGCTGAACACGGACCCGCTGAGCGCCACCCAGCCATCCCCCACCTCGGTGACGGTGCGGGTTCCCGAGTAATCCACGGTAGTGCTCAGGGTAGCCAGCGCGCTGGCTTCGTTGACCTGGCTGCCTGCCGTCACGGTGATGGAGCGGTCGCTGGCCTTGGCCAGCACGGTGAAGGTGCCGTTGTTGCTGGCATTGGTGAAGCCGCTGAACGTCACCAGGGAGCCCGGGGTCACATGGGCAAAAATGGCGCTGTCCGTGCCGACATCGGTGTAGGACCGACTCGCGGCCACCACAGTGACCGCGCTGCTGACGATGACCAGATGGCCGGACATGCTGATGCTCAACTGGTCACCGGGGTTGCAGATCGCGTTGAAGTTCGGGCGCTTCTGATCTTGCGAGATGGCGTCGGTGGTCAGCCCAGCAGGCACCGCGCTGCCGTCGCCCGTCCCGGCTGCCCAGAATGTGTAAGCAGCACTGGCCGGCAGCTGGATCTGGTTCGCGGCCTTGAGCGTCAGGCCGTCAACTTGCACGCTACGCGCTGCGGTCACGATGCTGTCGATGATCGGGTCGCCGACCTGGATCACCGGGCTGTCACTGCTGTTGGGGCTGGTGAACGGCGCATAGACCGACGCGCTCGACCCGCTGATGTCGCTGATCAGCGAGTCCCCATCACGGATGCTGCTGATGTCGTAGTAGCCCCGGCCCACGCAGTAGTAGCCGTATTCGACGCGGCGGTGGTCCTGGTACTTGTTGTAGGTCGGCATCAGCAGGCTGGGGATAGCGCGCACGGTGCCGTAGATGTCCTCGACCCGCTGCAGCAGCCGCACCTCGTTCTCGCGCGCGGCCAGGCCGTTGTTGGCGCTCTGCTGGGTCCGGTTGACGTTGCCCGGCATCGAGGGCGGGGGGAACAGCAGCGACATCGCGACGCTGACCGCTATCGCGATCGCGATATTGATCAGGATCGGGATCGCCGGGCCGCCCGGGCTCTGCAGCACGGTCACCATCGGCGCGCGGCCGTGCAGCAGGGCCTGCAGGTCCTGGGTGATCTCGGTCTCGGCGCTGGGCTCGCCAGAGTAGATCTGCAGGCCGACCTGCGGCGTGTCGCCGTAGTGCTGCAGCAGCCAGGCGCCGACGCTGTCGGCCTGGAAGACTCGCGGCGCCACCGGCGCAAACGGGTGCTCGTAGAGGCGGATCGTGATCACGCGGTCACCTCCGACACCATCGCCTTGCGCCAGTATTCGATCAGTGGGTAGGTGTCGCGCAGGCTGGCCAGGTCCTGATAGACAGCGCCGGTTTCGAGTGCATGCAGCACCCCGCCTCGCCAGTAGACGCCGCAGTGATGCAGGCCCAGGCTCGGGGCCTTGCCCAGCAGCACCACGTCAAAGTCGGCGGGTGCGGCCGGCGCGGTCACCGGCTCGAAACCGTGCGCGCTCTTGTGCAGCGCCAGGCGGAACGCTGCGGCGATCGCGCGCGCGCTCGGGTTGATGGTGCGGTAGTCGTTGACGCCCTGGCCCAGCTCGCGGGCATAGACGTCGGCCACCAGGGTCCAGCAGGGCGGCGCCGGGTACTGGGTGGCCATGTAGCGGGAAACATCCATCACAGGAAACCTCTCAACATCGGGACATCGCGCGGGGCGTACACCTCGCCGGTGCGGGTCATGGACAGGCGCGGCTGCACCGCGATCAGGGTGGCTGCGCCCAGGGTCAGGCTGACGCTCTCGACTTGCAGCGTGGCCTGGGCCAGCACGGCGGTCAGGTCGTCGCTCAGGTACTCGCGGTAGATCACCTGGATGTGCTCAAGCGAGGTCAGTGGGATGCGGTCCAGCTGCTCGCGGAATTCGTCGGCCACGTCGGTCAGGTCCAGCAGGATCTGGAAGCGCTGGTCGAGGTTGTTTTCGGCGCCGGCCAGCTTGATCTCGAGGTTCAGCGGCTCGACCTGGTGCACGCCGGTTTCGGTGGTGACCGTGCCGACGTAGGGCTCGCGCCACAGGTAGTAGGTCTTTGTCATGGCGCTGTGGCTGATCTGCAGCACCGGGATGGCATGCAAGTTCTGCGGCGCGCTGGCCAGGAACACGCGCAGGCGGGATTCGAGGTCGAGCGACATGTCAGGTCCCCAGCACCAGGGTGTCGAGGTTGGCGAACTGGTGCAGGCGCGCCAGCATGGCGTCGCTGTCGCGGCCGTACTCGTTGTAGAAGCCCAGCAACGCATCGGCGTCGGCGTCGCTCAAGCTGTTGCCGCCCGGTTCGGCTTCGACCTGGAACGACACGGCATACAGCACCCCGGCGGTCCGGTTGGCTGAGTAGCTGCCTGGGACCATCGTGGCCAGGTGGTCGCTGGTGCCGAATCCGCTGTCGAGCGGCATCGTGAAGCTGATCGCGCCCTTGCGGATCGTGCGCAGGAAAAACGCGTTCCAGACGCTGAACTGGGTGTCGTCCAGGATCAGCGTGACGCGGAACACCGCGACACCGCAGTCCCACTGCAGCGCGACGCGACTCATGCCGCCGGCAACTTCAGTGCGCTGCACACCGCCTGGGGCGGTCATGCCATAGCCCTCGACGACCGGCGTCATCCAATTGGGAAGATGCGGCGTGCTCATCGGACCCTCTGCATTCTGTAGTTCGACCCCATGGCCTTGCTCACGCGGCTGTTGGGATCGGCAAACTGCGCTGCAACTGCCTTGACGGTTTCCTCGATCACCAGCACGCGCTCGCCGTCGGAGCCCTGGCGCTCGGTCACGCGGCCAATCGGAGCGCTGGTGTTGTTGATGATGGTGATCGGACCCGATCCGCCCCCACTGCCTTGGGCGCCGCCTGCGGCCGGGTTATAGGCCGCAGGGACAACGGCCTCGCCCTTGTGCAGGACAGCCGGGAATTCGTCGTAGGGCACGTAGTTGGTGCCGGTGGCCAGCCTGGGGACACCGCCGCTGCCGGACCAGAAGTTCGAGCTGGCACCGCTTCCGCCCAGCCCCTGACCGCCGCCAGTGGTCAGGCCTTGACCCCCGCCCATTTGCAAACCAACACCGCCGCTGTCGTAGCTTGGTGCCGTGGTCAGCGAATACGCGGACCCCGACGTGATGCTGCCGAGCGACCCGCCGATCGCCGCGCCGACGATCGTCTGCAGCCAACCAGCCGAGGCGCTGACCGCCTGCTGGGCCTGCAGCCGGACCAGATCCGACAGAATCGACTCGACCAGGCCGCGGAAGTTGAACTTCCCCTTCATCACGAAATTCACCAAAGCGTCTTCCATCGACTTGAACGCGTTGGTCATCACGCCAGATACCCGCGCGGCGGCGTTGCCCGCGTCGTCCTGGTACTTGCGCAGCGCTTCCCTGGCACCGAATGCCGCCGTGCGCTGCTGGTCGTAGGACTGCTGCATCAGATCGACAATGGCCTGCTTGGTCTGATTGGCCTGCGCATAGATCGCGTCGATCCGGTCCTGGCTGATCTTCAACCCCTGCTGCCCGAGCTCCACCTCGGTCTGGTGGATCATCCGGGCGACCTGCTGGTCGATCTGGCGCGCTGACGTCAGCTGCTGGATTTCCAGGGTGCTCTTGCCGATCCACTCGACGTCCTGACGGCGGGCGTCGACGTCAATCTGGTTGCTGTACGCCCAGTTGTCAGCGTCCTTGCTGAACTTGCGCAGCACACCGAGCTGACGCTCCTTCTCGATTCCAGCGTCGATATGGCGCCCGAGCTCGATGTAGTCGGCGCGCTGCTTTTCCGTCAGCGGGGTGAGCTTCTGCGCTTCGCGCTGCCGGTCGGAGAACCGGCCCAGCGTCACGTCGAATTCGGCCATCGCGGCGCGCGATTCCTTGACCTTGCCGCTGAATTCGTCGTAGTGCTTGATCGCGTACTGGATGCCCGCCAGGTTCCGGCCCGACTCATCCATGGCCGTGCTGAAAGGGTCCTGCCGGGTCGAGCTGGAATTTGATCCGCTGTCAGTCTCCTCCTTCGTCTTGTCAGGCTTCGGGACCCATGATTTCCCCGGCGGCGGGTTATTTTGCTTCGACTTGTCCGGGGGCGGTTCGTTGCGATCGTCAAACGCCCACGCCAGGCGTATGGCCTTGACGTTGCGCAGCGACTGCTCGACCATGTTGTCACCAGCCAGCGCCAAGCGAGCCTTAGCATCCTCCCAGCCGTGAACCAACTCGTCTTTTGCGCCGGAAAGATCACCCTTCAGGAATTTGATCAAGGCGCCGCCAATGCCATCCACCACGGACCCGATCGCCGTTGCGCTTGCAATGACCGACTCGGCGACGATATAGGCTACTTCCTTCAGGCCGTACAGCAACGAAACTGCCGTCGCCATCGAGTAGCGAAAGACATTCACGGCAAATGGCCAGCCGCCCGTGAAGAACTCTGCCATGTCGGTCAGAATCGGCATGATGGCGTCTGACCACGCGCGCTTGAACCCCTGCGAGGTCAGTTCGTTTGCATGGTCGAAGCCTTTGATGGCTTCTTCGTAGCGCGCGACCGCGGCCTGCGTCTCGGGTCCGATCAACAGGTTGTACTGCGCCATCTCATCGCGCGAGATCTGCATTGCCTGGTCAGTGACCTTCAGCGCCTGCACGATCTGCTCGTAGGACCCCATGCCGAGTGCGGCGGCAGCCTTGTTGCGGTCCCAGCCCTCGGTGTACTGATCGAGCGTGCCTTTGGCGCTCTGCAGCGTCTGGTCGAGCGGGTGCAAGCTGCCGTCGACGTTCTTGTAGGCGACACCCAGCCGGTCGAGCTCGTCGGTATTGCTGCGCACGGCATCGGCCGCCTTGTCGAACACGCCGACATAGACATCCTTCGGCACGCCGATCGTGGCCAGCGCGTTGCCGAGCGCCGAGGCCTCTTGCGCGGTCAGCTGCAGCGAGGCCTGCAGCTCCTTGACCCGGTCGTTTGACTTGATCAAAGCATCGATGTCGTCGCTCTTGTAGGCGTCGCCGGTGAACAGGCCAACGCCGAACGAGACCGTCTCCTTCAGCAGCGTCCAGGCGGCATAAAGCTTGAAAACGCGCCCCACGACGACCCCCAGCGTCTCGGAGAACACGCTGATTGCCTTCACGGTCAACGCGGCTTCGACCGCGTGGGCAATGAACCCGAACGCCTCGCTGATGGCCGACTGCAGCTCGCTGATGCCGGCGCCGAGGCTGCCGAGGCCATCGCCAAAGCTCTTCAAGCCCTCGCCGACCCCCTTCATGGCCCTTGAAAACCGGCTCTCGAATTCGCTGAAATTCGACTCGTTGGCTGCCTGCGCGATTCCGGCGACAGCGTCGGCGGACACTTGCGAGCCCGCTGCGATCGAATCGTTCATCGCCTTCCAGTCGCCGCCCATCTGGGCCGCCGCGAGCTGCAGGGACTGGGAGGCCTGCAGCAGCGAGGCGCGGAAGTCCACGACCGCAGCCGAGGAGGACGCCATGTTCTGCCGGCTCACGGCCGAGACATTGCCCATGCCGCGCGTGAATTCGTCGATGTCCGCCGAAATCTTGACGGACAGATTGCCGAGTGCCATGAGGGGGTCCAGTAAAAGAAAAAGCCGCCGGGATCACGCCGGGCGGCTGCTTGGATGAAACGCGGATGCGTCAGGTCTTTGGCTTGTTGCGCTCGTCAATCCGACGCTGCGACTCTTCCATCGCGCGGTCCAGCCCGTTGCTCAACTTGCCCACGGCGCTGTCAATGCGCTTGTTGAAATCGACCACTGCGCCCATTCCAGAACGGCGCAGCGTGTCATCGACATGCTGGTTGATAGAAGCGGCACCAGAATCAACAACCTTGCGCACCGGATCCAGCTTCTTTGAGCCCAGCGCTTTTCCAACCGGCTCCAACAGCAAACGCACGAACAGCAGCCCGCGCCAGGCCAGCCAGAACACAAACGCCATGGCACCGATGACAAACAGCATCCTGACGACCTCATTGGCTAGATGCTCGCCCCCCATGACAACAGCAGAAGTCATCATCAATGCCAAGAACCCGAGGGCGACTTTTTTCCATGTGCGCATATCAACTTCTTAATAAAAAAAGAAATTATTATGCGCTTCCGAATAAAAGTGCCTTGATCAGCGCCGCATGCGCCTCGGGATCTGCAGGCGCGGCCAGCTCTTCAGGCTCATCGCGCTGATCAAACAGCAAGAAATCCCGCAGCCGATACGGCTTGCTGTGCTGTTCGGGATCGCGGTTGACGTTGGCGAGCGTCACGTTGACATGCGCCTGGGCCATGTCGTGCACCGCGGTGCCCCAAGGCTCGACCCGGTAGAACCCCTGCCACTCGGCCAGCTCGCTGGCCGGCATCAGCTCGACCTCGCGCACTGATCGGCCCAAAGCGAGCGCCAGTCTGAACAGAAACCGGCGCTCGGGTGTCAGTTTCCCGCGTCGGCGCCCCTGGCAAAGCCGTTGAGCTCGCTGGAAACCTTCATCAGCTGCTCGAACGCGGTCTTGCCCGTACCCTTGAGCAGCTCGACATCAGATTCGTCGAACACCGTGGCACCGGCCTCATCGACCACGCTTCGCACGACCATGCGCAACGGATTGACCTCTTTGCCATCGGCGTCCTGGCGGATTTCCAGCACCTCGCCGATCGACAGCTCGCGCACATAGACGGTGCCGAACCCATCGATCTCGACGGCACGCTTCTTCGGCTGCAGCGCTGCGAGCAGCGCGGACTTGTTGATGATGCTCATGGGATCTCCTTGGGGTTACAGGCCCGACACGGCGCCGGTGATCTGGACACTGACCGAGGTGCGCACGATCTGGTCAATGCCACCTTGAATCGGGAACTTCTTGACATAGGCGGCGAAGGTGATCGCCTGCGCATTCGGCAGCACCAGCTTGAACTGCGAGGTCGCGCGCGAGCTCTGCTTCGAGCGCAACGCGATATGGCCGGCGTTGCTGCCGTCGTAGTCGATCTCGAACGAGAACTGCCCCGCGTTCGAGATGCCGCTGATGAACTCCTTCGCCGTGCTGTCCAGGTTGGTGACCTCGATGTCGGCCGCCGACCCGTCGACACCCGAGAAGCTCTTCAGGTTCGCGAGCTGCGTCCAGGTCACCGGCGTGGCGGTGCCGCTCGCGGTGATGGTCTTGCCGACCGTGTTGAGGCCGACAGCGAAGGTGTTGGCCGTGACGTTCCTGACGCTGACGGTCTGCCCGCTGAGCGCGGCGGCATCGGCGCCAGTCAGACCGGACAAGGTCACCACGTCGCCCTCGGACAGGCCATGCGCCGTGCTGGTGATGATGGTCGGGAAGCCGACGGCGACACCGGTGATGGTCTTGGCCGAGCCAGTGCCCGTGCCGATGGACAGGGTCGAGCCCTGTGCCGAGATAGCGGAGGATGTCATGCGGTACCCCTAAAAAAGAAAACCCGCCTCTCAGCGGGATGGTCAAAAAAATCGCCGGCTTCAGCCGTGCCAGATCGAGTAGTCGCTGGTCACGCGGTGCAGCCTGGTGTCCGGCTCGAACGAGTCCGCCGACAGGATCGAGATGTTCTGCACCTCCCAGGCGTCCATCAAGCCATCGATGGCCGACGTGACCGACAGGGCCTGTGCATAGGTACGCGCGAACACGTCGATCTGCATGCGGGTGTTGACCAGGCCGGAACGGCCATCGAGCGTGTTCTCGCTGCTGGAGCTAACGCGCTGGTAGACGATGTAGGGCTTCTCGGTGCCTTCTGGCGCAACCTGCGGAAAGACTCGCGACCCGGCATCGGTGTGCCCGCTCAGCAGGTCGTAAAGCTGCTCTTGGATGCTCATTTTTCTGACTCCATCTTTGCCAGAACCCCGTCGATGATGATGTCTTGCATCTGCTGCCTAGCAGCCTCAACACCTGGCCGGAAGAACGGTCGCGCAGGCTCGCGACTGGTGCCGAACTCGTGGAAGATCGCGTAGTGCTCGGTGCCGTCCGGCCCACTGCGCTCGATCTGCACCGTGGCGCTGGCGGCATCCATGCGACGCACAGCCTTCGCATCCAGGCTGCTGACCAGCCGGCCAGTGTCCACCGGAGCGCGCATACGGATTTCCGCCTCCACCAGGGTCGCCGCCTGCATCACCAGCTCTGGCAATTTCGCGCGCACCTCTTGGGAAATGCGCTCGATGGACTGATTCAGATCAGCCAGGCCGGATACATGGTCATCCATCGTTCAGGCCCTCCGAGCAGACCAGGTTGATCTCGCGTCGACGCTCATCCAGATTGTCCACGAACGCGATGTTGAACACTCTGCCTTTGAACAGCAGGCGCAGGGCCGCCGCCTGCGTGGGATTGACGAACTCGGGCCGGTAGCGCAGCGTGACGCTGTGCGTGACCTCGGCATGAATTGCCTGAGCAGCCTGCAGCTCACGCCCCGACAGCGCGGCGATACCGGCGCGCGTGGTACAGACATCGGTCCAGCTGGTGACTTGTCCACCCGTGGTGTCGCGGGTGGTGTCGCGGCGCTGCAGGGTAACTTGGTGACGCAGATCGCTGGCCCGCATGATCAGAACCTCGGGCGAATTGCAATCGGGTCCAGCAGCGTAGCCTGGTAGCCCTCAGGCAGCTCGGACAATCCACGCGCATGGCGGCTCTCGACGAAGAACAGCTCCCTGTTTTCGTAGGCCCAGCCAGCAGCCAGCAACATCCACGCGCGCACCGACGGGTAGCGGGACACGAAATCGCGTGCAGACATTCCGGCGGTGTAGGTCACCTCGACGGCGCGCAAGCCGCCGCCTGCGTCAGGCCACAGGGAGGCGATTGGCGCCACCAAGGTTTCGCGTCCGATGACGGCTGCCTCGAACGCGTTGGTCGGGATGGAGCCTCGCCCATCGCCACCAGGCAGGGCGTAGGTGATGCGCTCGACGGCCCCCACAAGGCCATGGGTGATGGCAATCGGAACGCCGTTCACAGGGAACCTCTGCAGGCGCTGCACGTACCTGGCCTGCCGGATGATCGATCCAGTCCGGGTCTCGGCCTGCTGGCGCACGCCAGGAATGACGATGGACGTGATGAACTCATCGTCCAGCGTCATGTCAGCGTCGATGCGGCAGTGAGCCTTGACGTCGGCAAGCACGATAGGCTCATCCGCGCCAGGTAGGAATTCGACGAACTCGGCCATGAGGCTTACTTGGCCGCTTTGCCAGTCGCAGCGGACACGTCATTCGTCGGCTTGGGCGGATCGACCTCCTCGCCCAAACCGCGCTTGACGATGTCTGCTGCCACATCGTCATCGAAACCGGCGATCTCGCCCGGATTGAGGTTGTTGAAATGCTTGATGACCTTGATGTGCTTCATGTACGGCTCCAGAAAAAGGCCCGCACGGACTGGCCGGGCGGGCCTGGGGGATGGGATGAGGGAAATCAGCGGAACCAGGTCACGCCATCCAGCACGGCGACTGCGACCGCGTGCATCGGCGCGAGGTCGTGCTCGACGATCATCCGGACCAGGGTTTCGTCGCGCTCGAAGGCGTTGACCTGGTTGCCCGTGGCGGGGTCGGTGTAGCTGGCCTCGTAGCTGATGGCCACTTCCATCGGCAATGCGGTGCCGATGAGCCAGTTGTCCCAATCCACCAGGTAGATCTCGGAGCCGATGCCAACGGCACCGCCGCTGGTCAGGTTGGTCGGGATCTGCGTGGTGATGCCGATCGGGATCTGGCCGAAGGTGCCATTGGCCTCGACCTCGGGAAACACCTTGGCGCCAGTGGTGGTCTGCAGACTGGCCAGGTACTCGAAAGAATCCGGGTGCAGCAGCAGCGCCGGCCGCGTCAGGCCAACGTTGGCGCGGCGCAGGGCCAGCTTGAGACGGGAGATGTCGCCACGAATCGCCTGCTGCAGCGTGCCGTCAGCGGTACTCTTGCCCGTCAGCGAAGTAGCGCCGAGGACGTTGCCGGCCGGAGCCCAATAGCGCAGGCCCTTGATGTTGTTGCCGGTGCCATCGCCACGGATCATGCCGATGTCGGCAGCCACCGACATGGCATTGCCCAGCACGGTGGTCAGGAGAGTGTCTACCGCAGGGGAGACGCCCGCCATGCGCAGCAGATCCTTGGCGATCGGGATCATGCCGGTCAACTTCTTGGCCTTGAGCGAGACCTTATCGGTCGAGGCGCTGGTGACGCCGACGGCGGCATTGCGCCCGGTGTAGCTGGCCGTCGGCGCGGCCGAGATACGGCCAATGTCCAGGTTACCGTTCGGCATGGGGATTTCCAACGGGCCGCCATTGGTATTGCGAACGACCGCATTGGGAAACAGGTAGTTGATCACGTTCTGCGCCAGGACAGTCGGCACGAACACGCCGCCACCAGATGCCGACTCAGTGTTCATGGCCATCTGGATCGACTGCTCGAACGCGCTGGCCACCGAGGCCTTGACGTCATCACGTACCTTCAAGCGGCTGACGACCTGGTCTTTGGCGACATGGGGATTGCCCTTGGCCTGGTCCAACGCATGAATGAAGGTGAAGAAGGTCGCGATCGAGTGCTGGCCTTCGGCCTTATGGTCTCGCGCCTGGGCGCTGACGGCGGGAGCGGCGGTCGGGGCGGTGAAGTTATCCACCGGTACGGCAGCAGCAGCAGCCATCTGCTCGGCGGCTTCCTGGCGCTGGATCTGCGCGCCAAGCTGATCGAATTTGACCTTGAGGTCATTGAACTCATTGACCTCGACGGCCGAAGGATTCTCGATCGCGGCGATCGCCTGGACACGGGAGTTGATGGCCGCGCGTTCGCGGCGCAGGTCATTGATGGCTTTGATCATGAGGGGACTCCAGAAACAAAAAAACCCGCGCGAGCGGGTGGAGGAAAGCGCCGCCATGGGCGACAAATGACTGCGTAGCTGCGACTGCGGTTACAACGAGTTGCTCATGGCCATGGCGGCGGCAGCCATGCGCATGCGCTGGGCTTGGGTCGACACGGTGAATGGATCCGGCGCTGCGGCGCGCGCCTTCGCGCGGTCTTCAGCGGCCAGGACGACGATACGGTCGAACGCCTCTTGCGGCGTCTCCAATCGATCCGCCAGGCCAGCATCAATGGCAGCCTGGCCGAAGTACAGGCCGGCATCCGTTGCAGCGACAGCCTGCAATGGGATGCTGCGAAAGGCCGCGACCGAGGTGGTGAACTGGTGGTAGATGCGGTCCAACTGACCATCCAGTGCGGCGCGCGCACCATCGGACAACGGAGACGTGGGCGATAGGTCTGCCTTGCGGGCACCTCGATAGACCGTGGTAACGGTGACGCCGGCGCTGTCCATCGCGCGCGAAACGTCCATGTGCTGAGCAATCACGCCGATCGACCCCAGGCCGCTGGACTGGCTGACGCTGACTTCCCCGGCTGCCGAGGCGAGCAAATAGCCGCCACTGAAGGCGCTGAAGTGCACGATCGCATGCACCGGCTTGATCAGGTTGGCGGCGCGGATGCGATCAGCCGCCTCGAAGGCGCCAGTCGAATCTCCTCCGTTGCTGTCCACGTCAAGCACGATGCGGTAGACGGACGAATCGGCCAAGGCCGCATCGAGCTCTTGCCCCAGGCTCTCATACGCCGTCATCTGCGTGCATAGTTTGAGGTTGCCAGTGCGCGCGACCAGAGGACCATAGATGCCGATCTGTGCAACGCCGGTGCCATCGGCGTCGCCATCATCATCCACCCCCGTGGCGTCATCAGGGTCATCATCGATCAGACCTATGCGCGCCATCACCGACGGCAGCGGCTCACCATCCACCGCGATCAGCGGCAGGCCCAGGTGCGAACGCGCAAACAGGACGGCATCGTGCAACAGCTCGGGCGTGGCCAGCATGGGGCGGTTGAAGATTTGGCTGATGAGATTGGGAAACTGCTTGCTCATGTGAAGATCCTATCGATGTCGTTGATCTGCTGTGCGCTGGGCTGCGCCCGGTTCACTGGGCCCACGGCCAAGCCGGTCTTGCCATCGGCCATGTTCAGCGGCGTCAGGTACACGTCTCCGCCGGCGATCGGTGGCAGGTTCTCCAGGCGGCGGATGTCGTTGACCGACAGCCAGCCCCACTGCCTCGCCTGGGCATAGGCGGCGTAGCGCGACTGGGTGTCACCGCGCAACAGGCCGGCGACGTCGAACTGGATGTAGACGCCCGCGGCACGGTCTTCCTCGGTGAGCAGGTCGCGCTCCATCGATTCCTCGTGCCGCTTGAGCCACGGCATCAGCGTGAAGACCACGAACTCCAACGACTGCTGCTCGATGTTCGAGAACGTGGCCCCAGAGAGATCGCCCAGCTTGTGCGGCGGTATGCCGTAGATGCGCGCGATGTCGCGCACGCCGTAGCTGCGCGCCTCGATCAGCTGGGCATCCTCGTTGCTCATGCTCAGGGGCTTGAACTCCATGCCCTCCTGCAGCAGTGCGACCTCGCCCGCCTTGCCGGCGCCGCCGTACTTGCCCTTCCAGTCGGACAGCAGCTTGTCGATGGCGCCCTGCTCCTTGATGGCAGCAGCCTCGCGCGGGCGGGTCAGCACGCCGGACAGTCGAGTGCCGTTGCCGAACACACGGGCGGTGTGGCGTTCGCTCGCGGCGACGATGCCCAACGCCTCGCGGTGCAGCGCGATTGGGCTCAGGCCGGCGTAGACGTTATCGCCGATCCAGCGCACATGGTGCATGCGGCGCAGCGGAAACACGCCCTCGATGCCATCCGGCGCAAGCAGCACGCGGTAGTACGGCATTCGGTCCTGGGGACTGACCATGACCTGCACGCGATCGGGATGCAAGGGGTACAGACTCTTGACTGAGCCGTCCATATCCAGCTCCTTGAGCGCAAAGCCGTTGCCGCGCAGGCCAGCAGAGAGCTGCTTGTACTCATGGACCTGAAACGGCGTCATCCAGCCGTTGGGCGCCACGGAGATCACCCGGTGCGCCGGGTGATCGATAACAGGCTTGCGATCATCTGGCGAAGTGGCCTGGTACACGCGGCACGGCAGCTGGGCAATTGACTCGGCCAGCAACGTCACGGCGCGCTGCACGGCAGTGAGTGCCAACGCAGTCTGTGGGTTGATGACCGGGCCCGCCTCGGACGTCCCGCCGGCAACCAGCGAAGACCCTAGCCAGCCACCGCTGCCGGCGGGCATCAACGCGCCAGAACCGGAGAATATCTGCGAGAAGAACATCAGTCCGATCCTGGTTTGTGGGCCAGCTCGGCTGCCGGCTGGCGTGCGACGGCGCGCGCGACCAGGAACGACCAGGCGAGCAGAAACAGGCCTGCGATGATCAGGCCGGCAGGCCAGTAGATGGCGCCGACGCCGATCACCAGCAGCAGGAAGCCGATGCTTCCAGCCACCATGGCGGCCGTGTCGAGGGTCATATTCCAACTCCGTTTGTTTCGTAGACACTCTTGCCTGAGTCTTGTG
This sequence comes from Malikia sp., assembly GCF_028687635.1. Taxonomy (GTDB): domain Bacteria; phylum Pseudomonadota; class Gammaproteobacteria; order Burkholderiales; family Burkholderiaceae_C; genus Malikia. The sequence goes on from NZ_JAQTZS010000003.1 coordinate 128,781, forward strand.
ATGCAGAGACGGCACGGCTGAGGGCCATGACTGTCGCGACGATGCCGTCGATGCGGCCGTTTTGCCTGGACCGCTTCTTGTCCGGCCTGAAGTTGTCGTTGCTGTCGAACAGCAACGCCACGTTGCCGGCGCAGTACGCCAGCACGGGGTTGCCACCATGCCGCAATCGTCTGGCATAGACCAGCTCCTCAAGCTTCTTGGATCCGGGGTACATGCCACCGGTGTTCTGGGGCACCTGGACCAGCGGAACATCCATCTCCATCAGCTCGTTGGCGAGATGGGTGGCGTTCCAGACATCGAATCCCAGCTCGACCAGGTCGAATTCCGTCCGCGCCCACAGAATCTTCTCCTTGACAGGACCGTAGTCGGTGACGTTGCCCGGCGTGGCAGTAAGCCAGCCCTGTCGCTGCCAAGCGCGGTAATTGGCAGCGTCGTCTTTCTCCTGCGTTTCGATCTTTTCCTCGGGACACCAGAACCAGGCCACGACAAACCACTCGCCTGCGGGGTCCTCCGGCGGAAACACCAGGACGAATGCCGTCAGGTCGCGCGTCGCTGCCAGGTCGAGTCCACCGTAGCAGCGCCGTCCCTTGAGCAGCGCCGAATCGAAGCGCTTTCCGCCTTTGTCCCAGACGGTGATGTCAAACCAACCTTCTGAGCCCCCACACCAGACGTTCAGGTCCTTGGTCTTGAAGTTCGCCATTGCGCTGGGCAGCGCCGCCGCCTTCCGCGCCATGCTGCGCATGTAGTCCAGGCCCTTCGAGCGACCAAGACCAGGATTCGACTTCGGCCAGTTGCGCTCGTCGAGCGGATCGTCACCCTCATCCAGCGTGTAGACGTAGCCAAAAAAAGTATCGTCTTTCCGCTTGCCTTCCAGGATCGAGATCACGTACTGCCTGATCTCGGTGCAAATGCCATCGAGCACATAGCCCGCGGTGGTGATGGCCGACAGCAGCGGATCCACCCGCGCGCCCAGAGCCGTTTCCATGACGTCCCACACATCGCGTGTCGCCTGGGCATGCAGCTCGTCAAACATGATCGCGTAGGGGTTGAGGCCATCCAGGTTGTCGGCGTTCGCCGGCAGCGGCATGAACACGGCGCCCAGGCTGTCGCAGGTGACCTTTTCCTGGTTCAGGCCATTGAACACCTGGAACGATCGCGAGACGCCAGATGAGCGGCGCTGCCAGCGCTTGATGTTGTCGAAAGCGGGCTTGAACACCGTCATTGCTTGGGCCCGCGTGGTCGCCACGGCATAGACCTCGGCACCGAGCTCGCCTGCAAAACCAAACAGGTACGCGCCCTGCGGCGCCTTCCAGGTGCTCTTGCCGTTCTTGCGCGCGACTTCTTCGTAGGCCCGGGTGAAGCGCCGCGAGCCGTCCGCTTCGCGTCGCCAGCCATAGAGCACAGCCGTCCAGAACTGCTGCCAGGGATCCAGCAGCATCGGCCTGCCAGCCAAAGGCCCCTTGATGTGAACGAAGAAGCGCTCGATGAACTGGATGATGTGCCAGGCATGCGCGGGACTGAACATCAATCCGCGCGCTGGACCCGACCTCAGATCCTCGTAATGCCGCTTGACGGCCAGATAGACGTAGCGCCCAACGGTGATTTCACCGCGCAGCACTGGCAGGCCGTAGGCCTCGTCCCATGCTTGCAGGACAGTTGGCGTCAGTTTGGCAAGCCGGCGCGCGGTAAGCTGGTGGCGTGGCCGACTAGATCGGCGAACAGGTCGTCCTGTCCGCTCCGCTCCCCCGTGTCCTTGCGCACCCTTGCCAGCGACGGAATCGTCAAACATGCTTTTGGTAACCACTGCCCCAGCTCCATTTTCAAACGCCGCTCATCCTCTGCCCACGGCGTCGGAGTTGACCAGCCCGTCTTTGATGTCTGAGTGCGGCCTTTTTCCTCGCACTCCGCGCTGGCTTTGAGCCAGTCAGCGAATGTCCGCACGATGATCGCAATCGGCATGCCAGCGGTCAGGTGCTCAATCCCCGCCTGGCGCAAGGTCGTGCAGATGTGATCGAACAGCAGACGCTCATCCGGACTGAACTTCAGCATCGGGGGTGGATCGGGAGACATCACCTCATCGCACGAGGTCTGGACTGCTGCACCACCCACGGCTGGAAGCATTGCTGCGAAGTTGGTTTTGTCTCTCATCGCCGCACCATTCAAACCCCCGGGGGGTAGTTTTCGTTCTACATAAACCTGCTCTCCTAATATCGGTCTAGAGACAGATCCCCACAGAGATTTCCACCCCCCTCGCTACCGACTGATCAGTGCGGGGACCGCCGAATCAGGCAAAGACCGACCCAAGCCCCCATCCTCAAGCACCGTCTTGACGTCATGGCACTTCTTGCACAGCGGCTGCCAGTTGGAGCGCTGCCAGAACAGCGCCTTGTCGCCCTTGTGCGGGGTGATGTGGTCGACCACGGTGGCAGCCACCACCTCGCCACGGACCTCATGCCGAACGCACAGCGGATGAGCACGTAGGAAACCCTCACGGGCCTGCTGCCACTTGTAGCTGTAGCCGCGCTCAGAAGACGATCCGCGCCTGGCATCCCGCGCCCGGGCTTCGACCCGCTTGTGCTGGTCGCAGCGGCCAGATCCGTCGCGTACCAGCACGCCACAGCCGGGATAAGTGCAGGGGCGTGGCGCAGACTTGGGCATGGAAGGGTAGAAAAAAGAAAGCCCCGCGAGCGAAAAACCACTGCGGGGCAGGATGTGCAGCAGTGGGTGGACACACCGACTGCACAGCTTGCCTGAAATGTACCAAAAGTGTCTAAGGAGTAAAACTCCTTTTTTCGGAACTGACCAGCTGCTTGCGTCGGTCTTCCAGCCAGCGATGGATTTCCACATCAGCCTGATCGAGCTGGGCATTGACGGCTGCCCGGGATCTGGCCATGGCGCGTGCTGCACCAGTGACGCCCTGATTCTTGATGTAGATGTAATGCAGCGTCAGGTAGAGGTGCGACTTGACCAGCTTGAGCGACTCGACGGCACGGTCAGTCTCGGCAGCCTCAAGTTCGTCGGTAGGGATCACGGCCTCCCGATAACCACCCGCACCGCCGCCGCCCAAGCTCAGCAGGATATTGACCTTGGAGAATCCCAGGCCATAGTCCTCACGCCTGGCCCGCCAAGCACCCCATCGAATCAACCGCCGGTGAATGTGATCAAGCCTGGCCACGCTGTTTTCCTTTGGTGGCGCCTGGCTGCCACATGATCATGAAGCTGCAGCCGAACTGCACCATGTAGCGCGCCATCTCGGCTGTCACGTCGGGCAGGCTGAACGGCGCGCCAACCACGCGGCCCCGCTCTATCGCATAGAAGCAGTTGGCCTCGCCCTTGATGCCACGCCTGACCAGCGCATAGGCCTGGCGGCCCAGATCCGATTCCTTGGCCCGCTCGAGGATGGCCTGGTAGGTCTCGGGCATGTGGGACTTGATGTCGCGAATCGCCTGTTCGACATCTGCTGCGGTCCTTGAAGTGTCCAACTGTCCATCCTTTCTATAGAGAGGTAATGAGAATTAATGTGTCCGCGCGTGTGCGCACGCGCCTAGGCACCTGCCTGCATGCCTGCGCCTGCCTTGGGGGTGATGGCCAGGGGGCTGGCCTGGCTTTGGACAATGCAGCAGCTCGACCTGCTGATTCAGGCCCTGTTGCTGCCGATATGCTTCCATGGGAAACGCCGGCCACCCTGGACACTTGGACACTCAGGGCACGGCCTGAGCCACGCGCATCCATGCGCCCGCGTGCTGGCGGGGGCGATCTGCCCCCGTGCGTTCCGCATCCCAGGCGCGCACGGCGCGTGAGACCAGCACACGGGCGCCATTCAGCGCCGTGTCCTGTGTGGTGATGGGGTGACGGTCAGAACGGTTCATCGTCTGCCGGCGGTTCGGTAGATGCCCCAGCGTCCGCTACGGGCATGTCGGTATCGGGGGCGGGCCAATCGGCCGGCCTCTCCCAGCCATGAGCGCGCACGCCGTTGACCTGTCGTTTCTTGTGCACCCAGCCCTGGTGCGTCATCCAGCTGCGGATCTGGGATTCCAGGCCAGCCGTGGATTTGCCCGCGTCCATGTCGAGCGCCTTGACCAGCTGGGCCAGCGTGACGAAGTCGGTCAGCTGGTTGACCAGGGCGCCAATGCCGGTGGCCGTGGGCGGACGGGTCAGCACCGCCAGCAGCTCGCTGGTGACAGCGGTTTCGATCAGGCGCGATTCCTGGACCGGTGAAAACAGCCGGCCCTCCTGCTCGCGGGTCGGGATGCAGGTCAAGCCTTCCAGGTAGAGCGAGTAGGCTTCTGCGAACAGCTGCGTGCGCCACTTGGCCAGCCACTCGATCCGGATCGGGTTGCGCACTGGTATTGGCCAGAAGCGCCGGTTGCCGGTGCGGTCGCGCAGGTAGGTAGATTCGTTGGTGGTGCCCACCAGCACACACTGGCGCGGGTGTTCCTCGACCACGCGGCCATAGGCTGGCCGGTAGCGGTCGACCTTGGAGCTGATGAATGCCTTGATCGCGGTGATCTCGCCCTTGCCCATCTGGGACAGCTCGCCTAGCTCATAGCCCCAGATGCCTTGCACCTGCTCTTGCGATTCCTTGCCCTTGCCGATCTCGAACGGGGTGTCGCTGTACCAGGCGCTGCTGGCCAGGGTCTCGACCATCGTCGACTTGCCCAGGCCGCCCGGGCCTTCTAGAACCGGGCAGTAGTCGAACTTGCTGCCGGGCTCCATCACGCGCATGACCATGCCGATCAACCAGTAGCGCCCGACCAGCGTCAGGTATTCGCGCATCCTGGGGTCGAGCGCCTCGGGGGTCTCGCTGATGGCGTGGATTAGCCACTTGTCCGCCCGACCCTTGCCGTCCCACTGCAGACCGCCCAGCCAGTCGCGCACCGGGTGCCAGGGGTTCTCATAAGCCACCGTCTCCATGCCTTCCATGATGGCCTGACGGGTGATGGATGGCAGGCCGTAGCGCTTGCTCAGCCAGTTGCCCAGCAGCAGGTCAACGGCGCCGGTGATCTTGCCGGCCCGGCCATGCGGGAAGGGCCAGTCACGGCGCGCCTCCATGGTATTGGACAGCTCGTTGTAGCCCAGCACGCCCTGCAGCTCTGGGTCGTGGCGCAGCGCCATGATGATGGTCTTGCGGCTCAGGTTCCAGCGGTTCTTGATCGGGTCATGAAAGCACTCGAGCCACCACGGCAACGCCGCAGGCGAATCGGGGGAATCACTGCCGTCAGTGCCAACGGGGCCATCGATTTTTTTGGCGGCCGGCGGCTCTGGTGCGGCCGGCTGGTCAACCTCGGGCGGCAGCGCGTAGGCGGTGGCAAAGAAGGCCAGCACGCGCGCGAAGTCCCAGCCGTCGGTCTCGATCGCGTCGGCAGCGTCCCAGCCGTCAGGCTTGATGCCGGGGCCATCGATAGCCAGCAGCTGGACCTTGCAGCCGTGCTCGCGCTCGAGCAGGCGGCCGATGCCCAGCATCGCGGCCATGCCGGGCTGCTTGTGGGCGGGCAGGTAAGGCTTTCCGGATTTGATGGCGTCACGCTCGACATCGTCGGCGCAGGCATTGGATTCCTTGGCCGTGATCGGTGCGCGCTTGCTGTCGGTATCGGGCCAGGCCAGCACGGTGCTGCCGGTGATCCATGACCAGTCCGCCTTGGCCCAGGCCTTGCAGCCACCGGGCCAGCCCACAACGCAATAGATGCCCGGGGCCTGCGCGTCGAGCAGCTGCTGCAGCACCTCGCCCTTGCGCTCACCCTCGACCAGGATCACGGTGCGGCTGGCGGGCAGGCTGTGGCCGGGCAGGTAGAGCGGGCGCGGTTCGTCGAACTGCCGCCAGTGCCATTTTGCGGCGCCATCGCGCGCGCTGGTGCACCAGGTGTAGGGCAGATCATCCTTGCCGCCGTCGCTGGTGCGGAAGCGCACGACGTAGCCGTGCAGCTCATCGCCCAGGCGGTATTCGGCCGTGCGCACGATGTCGCTGGCTGGCCGACTGAAGTGCTTGAAGGTGGGCGCCGGCACGCCAGGCGGCACCGGGCGCACTGTGGTCCAGCCCTCTTCCTGGCGGGCGGGCTTGGCCATGGGCGGCGGCGGCTCGGGACGGGCTGGGCGCTGATGGCTGGTGTCATGCTGCACGCCGGCTACGTCTTCCAGCCCTTCGTCGCGCGCGACGGCGACTGCCGCCCTGCCCTGGTCGAGTCCGTGAATGGCAGCGTACAGGCTGACCAGGTCGCCGCCCTTTTCATCGGAAGCGAAGTCGGCCCAGCAGCCGGTGCGCAAGTTGACCGAGCAGCTGGTCCCCTTGCCGCCGTGCATGCCGCCGCAGACCCACTCATGGCTACTGCGGCGACCGCCCGGCAGCCAGGCCGGGACGATGGTTTCGGAGCGCGATAGCAGCGCGTCGGCCAGGGCGTTGAAGTTGATGGGAGGCAGAGGTGCGCGGTTCATGCGGCACCTCTCGGATTCAGGGTGATGTCAGCCCAGGCCGGCGTGTCCACCGCCGGCGGCACTGGTGCAAATGTCATGGAGGGTTAAGGTTTGACCCAGCTGTGCAGGGTCGATTGCAGGGAATGCACGGCTGCCAGCTCGATCGGCTGGCTGACCGGCGCGTACTCCGCCACAGGGCGGTTCCGGTAGGCCACCCGGCGCGTGCCGCAGATCTGCAGCAAGCCGGCACGGCGCAGGTTCTTGACGGTGGTGGTCGCAGTGGCGATGCCCACCTGGGCGTGGTGGGCCAGCTCGAGCAGGGTCGGGCTCTGGCCCAGGCCGTGGCAATGGCGGGCGGCTTGCAGCAGCGCGGTTCGGACTTCAGATGCGGGGCGCATGGATCACTCCCCCCGCAGATGGCGCGGCTTGCCAGCCTGGTTCAGGGACAGCACCGCCTCGCCCAGTCGGGCCAGCGCCCCCATGAGGTCAAGCCGCTCGCGACCGATGCGCTCGAGCTCGTTGTCGCTGATGTGGCCGTCGGCGGCCGAGGTGCAGACCTCGGCGCACAGCTCCGAGAACTCGCGGGAGGTTTCGGCCAACTGGTGCAACACCCCCTGAGCATCCGCCGCCGAATCGGTCGGCATAGGGATGCAGACGTGACCGCAGGCCTCGGCGAAGGCGTACAGGATGCGGTAGTCGCCCGTCAGCTGGCAGGCCTTGACCGCGTCAACCAGGCCGAACTTGGCGCTGCCGTTGCCGGTAACCTCGTGGTTCAGGGTATGGGGGCTCTTGCCCATGCGCGGGGCCAGCGATGGCGCGCCGCCGGGGTAGTCGTGAACGGTGTGGTAAGCGACATCAAGCAACTGCATGGCAAACCTCAGCGAATGCTGCTAACGACAGCCCGCCCCGCCCTGGCGACACTGGCGGCAGGGAGGAAGGAGCGAGCATGGTGGGAAGAAAAAGCGCAAGGGGTGGGTCGGTCCAGCCCGGTACGATGGGGGTTCTCACACCAACCCTCGACCGAAAAGGACCGACCCATGAAACGGGACATGGACTTGATACGCCGAATCGCCTTCGCCACGGAGGCGCTGGAAAACAGGCAGACCCTGGATGCCCTCGATGGCGTAGACCCCGCTACGTTCGCGCAGCACGTGGTCTGGATGAAGGAAGCGGGGCTGATCGAAGCTGTCATTTCGGAATACATGGGCACCGAGGACAGCCTCGTCATGGTCCAGCGCCTGACATGGCAAGGCTGCGACTTTCTAGACGCAGCGCGCGACGAGGGGCTGTGGTCCAAGGCAAAAGCCACTATCATCAAACCCAGCGCCTCATTCACTTTTGGGGTGCTAAAGGACTGGCTGGCCAGCGAGATCCGGCAGGGCCTGCCGACACTCGGGGGCTGATTCGAGCAGGGCTGCAAGCTCCAGCGCACAGGCCAGCACACCGCGCATTTCGGGCTGCGCGTTGCTCAAGACCTGCATCGGCCCGAGGCGATCACGCCAGCGGATATCGGTGCCGGCAGCCCGAAACCACGAAGCGGCCAGCCTGGCGAGCTGCTGGGCAAGGATCGGATCGGTCATCACGCCCCCTTCCCAGCCGCAGCCGTTGCGATATCGGAGCCTGCCGTTGCCGGCGCTTGGGGGGTGGGGGTGGTACCGCGCAGGTAGGCCCAGTCCACGTCGGGGCGCAGGTCTTCGCAGCGCACCGCGCCGGCGGTGGCTTTCTCGATCTGGATGCTGCGCTCGGCGGACGGTCGCGACAGGCCAACAGCCCACTGGTGGACCGCGCCCTGAGTGACGCCCAGCTGCCGCGCGAGGTCCACCTGCTTGTGCTCGGCCAGATAGGTCTTGAGGTTCATGACAGAAGTATAGCCCGGCTACACATCAAAAGGAAGCCCGGCTAAATACTCTTTTTAATAGCGCCGCTATATTTCAGCCATGACCAAAAGCGAGACTCAGTTCAGGGCGTCCAACCTCACAGAGAGCGAGCAGGCAGACATTCAGCGCCTGAAGCGACTGTTTGACGAGAAGGCTAGGCTTTCACAGAAAGACTTCGGCTCACGGTGGGGCATCGGATCGCCGGCTATGATGTCCCAGTACTTGACAGGGAAGCGGTCACTCGGACTGGCCGCAGCTATCAAGTTCGCGAAAGGCCTCAGCGTTGATGTGGCTGACATAAGCCCTACCTTGGCGCGTCAGTTGCCGCCCTCCGCCCAGACGCCCGCAGCCAGCGATGCCGTGGTGCCGGCGCCCATCGAACTAATCGGTCCGCCCGAGGGCTACATCCGCCTGGAGCACCTGTCGGCCCAGCCGTCCATGGGCCACGGCGCCGTGGTGGATGAGCTTGAGCAGGTGGTCCAGCACCTCGACGTGCTGGAGCGCTGGGTGCGCGAGGAAGTGGGCAGCGTGGACGCGCAGCGCATCAAGGTGCTGACCGCCAAGGGGCGCAGCATGTGGCCGGCGATCAACCACCGCGACCTGGTGTTCGTGGACGTGGCGCAGCGCGCGATCGACGCGCCCGGAATCTATGTGGTCGACGTGGCCGGCCGGCTGCTGCTGAAGAAGGCGCTGATCCTGGCCAACGGCACGCTGATCCTGCGCAGCGAGAACCAGGTCGAGTTCCCCGACGAGGAGCGCTACGATCTGGCCAAGGAAGGCGACACCATCACCATCTGCGGCAAGGTGCTGGCCTGGTGGTCGCTACGCAAGGGCTGATCTCCAATTCAAGCAGCATCAAACCAAACACCGAATTCATGGCGTGACAATAGAATGGCTATACACTTAGATCATCATGAATCACCTCCGCAACTTTCTGGACGGCTTTGCCCAAGCCATCAACTGGGGAGCGCCACAACGCGCCTACCAGGTGACGCGCGGCGGGTTCCGGCGCGACCAGGAAAAGCTGCGCGGAGATGTCAAGCGCGTGGGGCAAAACCTTCAGCAAGCCGCCAAGCGCCATGGCAAAGTCACTGAAGGCTGAGGCCAGGAACAGCCAGGGCGACCAACTGACCGTTCACGCCCACGACAACGACGCGCTCATCTTGCCGGTGGCGCAGCTGGAAGCTTTGCACGCCTTCCGCCCTGACTTGGTGGACCTGGTGGTCAGCGAAACGCAGCAGGAAGCCGCACACCGTCGCCAGCAAGAGTCGCGCATCAACCTGTTCGTTTTCATTGAGCGTTTGGTGGGCCAGCTCTCGGCCATCGCGCTGGCCGTCATGGGCATCGCGGGCGGCATCTATGCCGGACTGCATGGTCAACCGTGGCTTGGAGGCACCATCGTGAGCGTGACGATCGGCACCCTGGCGGTCACCTTCCTCAAGCGCAATTCGATCACAAAGGGCTGAGCTGATCTTCCCCATTAGGTAAAGGCAATTTCATGGTCCCCAGACAAATGCCACTGCTCACGCGCACGGAAGATGAGCAGCGCACCCTGGATGAGCAGGTTCAGAAACTGCAGAAGATCGTGGACTACGAGATCCGCGAATACCCGGTCGAGATCCTGGTCGACAAATTCGTCACCGGGCTGGAAGCAGACGAGGCCGAGCTCTTCATTCCCGACTACCAGCGCGAGTTCATCTGGAGCGAACCACAGCAGTCGCGCTTCATCGAGTCGATCCTGCTGAATCTGCCCATTCCCTATCTGTTCGTGGCCGACGTTAACGAGGGCGCACGCGAGGGCCGACTGGAAATCGTTGACGGCAGCCAGCGCATCCGGACCCTGGTCGCTTTCATGCAGGACTCCTTGCGCCTGAGCGGCCTGATCAAGCTGGACAAGGCCAACGGCTTCGTCTTCAGCGATATGTCCGTTCCGCGCCAGATGCGCTTCAAACGCAAGACGCTGCGGACGATTGAGCTGACCGAAAGCACCGACGAAGAAGCTCGACGCGAGATTTTCGACCGCCTGAACTCTGGCGGCACTCCAATTCAGCCCATGGAGCAGCGTCGCGGCAGCATGGACGGCCCCTTCATGAAGGTACTTGAAGAATGCGCGAATCTGGCCGCGTTCACGCAGCTGTGCCCGGTCAGCGCCATCAAGAAAAAGCTCCAAGAGCCGCAAGAGCTGGTGTTGCGCTACTTTGCATACTGCGATAACTACCAGGCGTTCAGCAAGAACGTCGATGTGTTCCTGGACGATTTCTTGAAAGGCGCGAACACCGCGCTGACGACGACACCAGAAAAATCGGAAGAGTACCGCCAGCAGTTCGAAATCATGCTGGCGTTCGTAGGACGGCACTTTCCGCATGGCTTCCGCAAAGACGCCGCCAATCAGTCGGTACCACGCATCCGTTTCGAGTCGATCGCCATCGGTGCGACCCTGGCGCTGCGGGAAAACCCGCAACTAGACCCCTTGGACGTCACGAGCTGGCTCGAAAGCAAGGAGTTCAAGCGGCACACGCGCTCGGACGCCAGCAACTCACGCCCCAGGGTGGTGAACCGGATCCATTTCGTGCGTGACAACCTGCTGGGGCGGCCGGTTGAGTACATAGAGGGCGGCTTGCCAATAGGCGCTGACGGCAGCAGGGAGGCTTGATGGCCGTGTCCATGCTGATGTGTCGCTCGCTGCTTAACGAGCGCGGCAGAGAGGTGTTGCTCTACCTGAGATTCCTCAAGACAGTCATCAACGAGGACGCTGGCCTACACCTGCCCAGGGAAAACGCCACGGCCCCCATCGATAGGGACTTGACGCACACACTAAAGGCCAACGGCTACCTGCTGATCTACAACCTCGTCGAAGCCACCATGACCATGGCCATCACGGATATCCATCGAGCCATGCGCTGCGACATGGCAGCGGGCCTGGATGACATGACGCTGGACTGCCTGAACCCCGCCCTGTTCGAACGCGTCTTGAGGCGCTTCAAAGAAGGAGCCAGTGACAAGCTGAGCGGGTCCTATCCCTCTTCCGGAGCTTGGCTGGTGAAATACTGGCTGGATGACCATGACCAGGCCGTGAGGAACAACAAGAATCCTCTAGCCTCCGGCAATCTGGATGGGCAGAAGATAGTGGAGATGGCGAAGAAATATGGGTTCGATACCTATGGTCGAGAAGACCAGATGAAGCACCCCGGCTTGTACAAAGCCAAGGAAAAGCGGAACGCTCTGGCACATGGCAAGACCAGCTTCAAGGACTGCGGCATGGATACCTCGGTTGACCTGCTACTTGAGGAGGGCGTCGGCGTGCTGCGCTGTCTGCGTCATCACGTCCGTGCCGTCGAAGCCTTCATTGCCCAGCGCGGCTATGTGAGGCCGCCTCGAGCAGTTGCCGCCCCACCGCTTCAGCCAGCTTAGGCGGAACGGCATTGCCGATCAAGCGCGACACCGTTTTGTTGGGTACATCGACTCCCGGGGGAACAAAGCGGTAATCGCGTGGAAACGACTGGAAAATCGCGGCCTCCCGCAGCGTGATGCCTCGATCCTGCGCTGGATGCCCGAAGCGGCCATTGCCGTAACCCGTACACAACGTGGTCATGGTGGGAGACGGATCATCCCACGACATGCGACCATAAACGCCAGTCGAGCGCCTGCCGCTCTCCCTGACATGGCAGTCAGCCACGAGATACGTCGGCCAATCGCGCCAGGTACCACCAGGTTTTGATGCCTGGATGCGCGCCAGATTGAGGGGTGACAGCATCGCAGCGCGGTGCAAGGGATCTTCCGGACAAGACTGTCCATGCGCCAAAACAGGCAGCTCGCCAATCGCGTCCTTCACGCTGACCCAGTGCCCCCGCCCAGGATGTGTCGGCTGTGGCAGACTGACTGGACCCAAGCGCGAAGCCAGCAGCACCAAGCGCCTGCGGCGCTGCGGCACGCCATAGTCAGCAGCATTAAGGACCGCATGACAGACCTCGAAGCCGCACTCGCGCAGGGTATGAACGAAATCGGCAAACGGCTCTTGCGCCTCAAGTCCGAGCACGTTCTCCATCGTGACCAAATCAGGCTGGGATTCGCGCACCAAGCGGGAGAACTGGTACAGCATCCCCCATTTCGTATGGTCCGCAGGACGCCCGCGCGCGTAGCTTGAAAACGGCTGGCATGGCGCACAGCCCGCCAGCAGACGCACTACCCCTGGCGACCAGCAAGCCTGTAACTCCCCACCCGTGACTTGCGAGACATCCCGCTCAACGAATCGGGCTCCCGGGTGATTGGCCTCGAACGGGTAGCGACAGGCCGGATCGACATCGATCCCGGCCGTGACGCGCACGCCCGCAGCCTGCAGGCCCGCCGTCAGCCCGCCCGCGCCGCAAAAGAGATCAACCGCTTCGATGTGTGCCATGGTGTTCAACCCTTCATTTTACCGGCCCTGCCCGCCAGCCCCATGCCGCCGGTGTCTGACCCTGCGCACAGCCCTGGATCGGGTCGATGCGCGGAAATATTTTAGCCCGGCTATTTACTTTATTGGATAGCCCGGCTATATTTCATCCATGCCGCAGTGAAACCAAAGCGCAGCGGCAAGGGCCAACGGATCGACGTGCAGCCCAGACCGGAACAGGAGCCAGACCATGATGCAAGTCACCCCCGCCCGCAGCTACCGCTGCGCCTACCACCCCAGGGACGCCTACGGCAACCCGCAGCTGTCCGAATCGGGCGTGCTGCCCGTCGTCCAGCTCAAGGCCGCCAGCGCCGAACACGCCCTGCGCGCCGCCGCAGCGATCACAGGCTGCGCGATCGAATCGGTCGAGCGCGTGGAAGACGCTGAGGTGCTGGCATGAAACGCGCCGCTCACCTGATCCTGATCGCCGCTGCCATGATGGGACTGCTGGCCCTGGGCGCACCGATGGACGGCCCGAGTGACCTGGAGGTCGAGCGCGCTGTGCAGGCCGACCTGCAGGATGCGATCAAGCAGACGCGGATTGCGGCCCTCGAAGTGGCGCGCCTCCGGCCGCGCGATTGCCAATGCCTGGTGCCGCTGCCGAGCCAGGCGCACCGCTTCGCCGAGCTGGAGCAGGAATGACCTCCAGCCACCGCCATGACCTGCCGTGCAGCGCACGTCGCCTGCAGTCGATCGCCTCGGCCCTGACCGGCTACGCCGTCTTCCTGGCCGTGCTGGTGTCGGCAGGCATCTGCGGCGCGATGGTCCTGGCACCGCACGTACCCGGGTGACCTAGCCATGAACAGCCTCCCCATGCCTCCGTCGACCCTGCGCATCCTGGCCGCATTGGCCCTGCTGCTGGGGCTGGCCTGCGCCGTGGTCAACGGCTGGTTCTTCGCGCTCGGCCTCGACCGCCTGGAGCCCGATGCCACCGCGCGCACCCCGCTGCTGCTGGCCGGCTGGCTGATGGTGGCGACCGAGCATGTCGCAGTGGGCCTGGCCGCGCTGCTGCCGGCGGCATTGGCAGGCCTGCGCCGCCGACTGCTGTGGCTGGGGTTGGCACTGCTGACGTTCGAGTGCGTGTCGATGTTCACCGCCCAGCGTGCGCTCGAGCATGTAAACGTCGTGGCGACGTCTGCACAGGCCACGCACGCAGCCGACCTTCGCGCCGCGATCGACAGTCAGCGCGCCACGCTCGAGCAGCTGCGCGATAACGGCACGCGCCAGTCTGAATCCACCAACGGCTGGCGTCAGCACCTGGGCGCCACCGCGCTGCGCGACTCGCTGGCCGGCCAACAGCAGCTGCAGGCGCTCGAATCCGAGCTGGCCGCGCTGCAGGGCGGCATTCGCCCGACGCTGACCGGCGTGCTGGGCGAGTCCGGTGCTTCAGCCTTCGCTGCTGCTCGTGCGCTGCTGATCGGCGTCATGGGCCTGGTGCTGATGGGCGCTGCCGGCCAGCTGTGGGCGGCCACCCGGCCGGAATCCGCAGTCCAGCCCGCTGGCTCAGCCGCTACCGGTGCAAATCGCCACGCCCGCGCGAATTCGGCCCAGGCCCTGCCTCGTCGCGTGCCACCACCAGCGACGACTGCCGGTGCAACCAGAGCCGGCAGCAACTGGCCGCCGTGGTCTCTGCTGAAGGGACAGATCCCACCCAAAAGACCTCCTCGCCCCAATTCCGATCTACCCTACCTCAAGACCTAAAAATGAACTATCACCAGAACGAATCATCCCTCGCCGCCGTGCAGGATCTTGTAGCCGGCCAAGCGTTCGAGGCGGCTTGCGTAAACCGCCCAGTTGGCAGCGGAAGCCGTGGGCACGGAACCATCCGCGTAGAGGTATATGCGCTCGGGAGCGGTGTGACCATGGCACGACAGGGCGGAAATCTGCTTGGCCGAGAGCGCGCGTTTGAACTTGAAGCGAACGGGAAACTGTTCATATTCGACCCAGTCGAGGCTGGTCAAGCCTACGGGTTTGTAGCGCCGATTGAGGGCGACATAGCTCCCATCGGGCAACAGGTCGAGGCAGTAGATCAGGAAGACCTGGGAGAAGTCGGACTCGCGCGGGTTGCTCACGATGGAATTTCCAAAAAGACAGTGATTTTGAGTCTACCGCAGGGGGCTGGCAAGACCCTTTTGGCCAACGCGCTGGCCGCTTGGCTGGGATGCACCAGCGTGGTCGACGACTGGCACAGCAGCCTATTGCTAATGCCGGGAGCGCTGCACCTGACCAACCTCATGGATCTTGAGGTCTGACCCATGCCATCGATCACCCTGACCCTCACCGACACCCCCGCTGGCGGCGTGTCGGTCGCCAGCAGCTTCCGCCCCGCCATAGGACACCCGTGCAGTCCGGCTCAGTCGTATGCGCTCGACATCATGGCGCGCACCCGCAAGGACTGGGGCCTGCTGCCCGAGGTCGACGCACTGTATCCAACCCCGCGTAAAGGCTGGCCGCGTCTGTACCTGTGCGGCCCCATGACGGGCCTGCCTGACTACAACTACCCCGCCTTCAACGAGGCAGCGGCCCAGCTGCGCGCGATGGGCTATGCCGTGGTCAACCCGGCCGAGAACGGCCTGCCCCCGGGCGCACCCTGGGCTCAACACATGCGCGCCGACATCAAGGGGCTGTGCGACTGTGCGGCGCTGGCGGTGCTGCCGGGCAGCGAGGCCAGCAAGGGCGCCCAGGTCGAGATCGAGTTGGCCACGCGGCTGGAACTGACGGTGGCCAGCGTGGCGACCTGGTCCGACCTGGCCACCAGCGGGCAGATGGGCCAGCTGGTGCAAGCCGCAACCTACCAGCCCCAGAGCGCATCATGAACCCAAGCCATCCCTTGCCCGAGGTCGACCACTTCGACCACCTTCCGCTGCCGGTGCTGGTCACCAGCCCGACCAACCCGCGCAAGCACTTCGACCCAGCCAAGCTGCAGGAGCTGGCCGAGAGCATCCGCTCCACCGGCGTGCACCAGCCCATCCTGGTGCGTCCGCTGCCGGGCCACCGCCTGCAGGAGACCTTCGACATCCACGCGGCCAGCGGTGGGCTGCAGCCGCGCCCGACGCATGAAATCGTTGCCGGCGAGCGGCGCTTTCGCGCCTGCCAGATCGCCGGGCTGGCGACAGTGCCGGCCATGGTGCGGTCGCTGACCGATGACGAAGTGCTCGAAATCCAGCTGATCGAGAACTTGCAGCGCGACGGCCTGACCGAGCTCGAAGAGGCCGAGGGGTACGAGACCCTGATGCAGCACAGCCAGCTGAGCGCCGAGGCCGTGGGCGCCAAGATCGGCAAGAGCCGCAGCTACGTCTACGGCCGGCTCAAGCTGCTTGAGCTGGGCCCCGACGGCCGCGAGGCGCTGCGCCAGGGCCGCATCGATGCCAGCCATGCGCTGCTGATTGCGCGCATCCCGGACACAAAGCTGCAGGCCCAGGCGGTCAGGGACATTGCCGCCGACGCCAGTGGCGAGAATGCCCCCAGGTCGTACCGGGCAGCCAAGCGGCTGGTGCGCAATCACTACATGCTCAAGCTGAGCGAGGCGCCGTTCGACATCCACGACGCCGGCCTGGTGCTGGCCAGCGGCAGCTGCGCCACCTGCCCCAAGCGCACCGGCGCCGACCCGGATCTGTTTGCCGACGTCGAGGGCGAGGATCTGTGCATCGATCCGCCCTGCCACCAGGCCAAGCGTGACGCGCTGGCCGCGCGCACCAAGCGCGAGGCGCATGAGCGCGGCCAGGTCATCATCGAAGGGCGTGACGCCAAGGCGCTGATGCCCATGACCTACCAGAGCCGAGTCGACGGCCACTGCCGGCTTGATGATCCGGCCGACAGCCCGACCAGCCAGCCGCTGCGGGCCATCATCGGCAAGGTGATGGCGGAGCAAGGCATCGTCCCGGTGCTGATTGCCAACCCCTACCAGGACGGCGAGCTGCTGGCCTGCATGCCGAACGACGTGGTGGCCCAGCTGCTGAAGGCTGCCGGCCGCGCCGAGGAAGCCGGCGACCAGGAGCTGTACAACCAGAACCAGAAAAAGGCGGCTGCCGAGAAGGCCAAGGCCGAAGCCAGGACCGAGTACGAAACCGAGTGGCGCTGGCAGCTGCTGGTGACCACCTGGTACATGATCAGCGAAGGCCGGGGCGAAGTGAAGACCTGGCCGGCTCTGATGCGCCACTTGGCCATGACCTACGCGCACAAGCTCAACCAGGAGCAGTGCGGGCGTCTGTGCAAGCTGCTTGAGCTGGGCAAGGTCGCGCCCAAGCAGGGCTTGCTGGACTGGGTCAAGGACACCGATACCGAACCGACCAGGGCCGTGCTGCTGCTGGTGATGTTTGCCGACGTGGGCTATCTGCACTGGCTCGACGAATCCGACACCAATGTCGGGCTGCGGCTGGTGGCGAGCGAATTCGGCATCGATCCGGCTCTCGTGCAGGCCGAAGTCAAGGCGCGCACGCGCGCGGCGGTCAAGGCCGTGAAGGCCGCCGAGGCTGCGAAAGCGGATCTACCCCTTCCCCCTGCTGCGCAAGCCAATGGGGTGCGGGGGGAGGCGGTAGCCAGCGACGGCCCTGCTGCGCGCGGCTCGCTCAAGGGCGAGCCCGGGCGCGGCCGGGGCAAGCGCAAGGCCGAGGTGCCGACCAAGCCGAAGGCGCACGAGAAGAAGGTCAGGTCAGGCATCGCTGCCGCGATGCGGGGCTTGGAAGATGAATCAGTCGACGGCGCTGCCGTCGAGGGGCAGGAGGCGCGGCCCAAGGCCGCGGGGGGCAGGCCCGCAGATGTCAACGAAGGGCCTGGTCTGGGGGGGAAGCGAGTGGCAATCATAGGTTCCGCTATCGGCAAAGCTGGCCGGGTCGTCGGCCAACATTCCAGCGGCGACTTGTTTGTCATTCCTGACGGGCTGGATTGCGAGTATCGATTCAGCCTGGATGAGCTTGAGCTGATCGTCGACCAGGAAGAAGGAGCACAGGCATGAGCAAACGCAAAAAGCCCCGGCTGACCGTGGTGCGCACCTACAGCCGAATCGACGAGATGATGGCCAGCCCGTACCAGCCCCTGAGCGCCGAGCTGCGCCGGAACCAGCTCTCACGGATGTGGGGAGGCCTGCGCGCGATCGAGACCGCGCCCGCGCCGAGCACTGACGACTGGCGTGTCTGCAGCGATGCCGTGAACATCATGGAGACCCTGCTGCGCAATGGCGACGCGCGACCCGATGAGCATGGCGAGGTCAGCTCGAATTGGTGGCGCGACTGCGCGGGCGACTGGGTGCAGATCCACGACAGCTTCAAGCTCTTGACGGATGCCATTGCTGCACAGACAGCAGCCGGCATCCGCAAGCTCAAAGGCGGGCAGATTCGCCTTGACGCCGACGGCATCCATGCGGTGCGGGCGGTGATTGAGGACTACCGCGACCTGCTCGACGTGCTGCCCGCGCGCACCATCATCCGCGCCCACCGGCTGACCGAGCAGCGAATCTCGGACATCTTGTCTGGCCGGCGCCGGCCGCATGACGTGGAAATCATCGACTTGAGGGCTACTGCATGACCGACCAACAACCCGAGGCGCTGCGCCGATCCGAACTGTCCAACAAGGAGTGGCTCGACAAGACCGAGTGGGTGCAGAAGACCAGCCAGCCGAACGAGCTGGGAAAGCACCGCGCCGATGTCATCAAACAGCGCATCGACCGCCTGCTTGCAGAGAATGAGCAACTGAGACTGTACGCATCCGGCGCCGACATGCTGGTCGGCGTGTGGAAGGCGCGCGCGCAAGAGTTCATGAACAGCAGCGACCGCCTGCGCGCCGAAATGGAAGCGATTGGCGCCGCTGCCGAGCGCGAGGCGTGCGCCACCATAGACGTGACGCCGCTGCACATCCTAGCCAGCGACGGCCCTGGAACTGCAATCTTGAAGTACCGCGCAGCCATACGAGCAAGGGGCAAAGCATGAAGCGCTGGGACGCCCAAGGCCTCACCGCCACCCAGCGTGCCATCCTCGACCGCATCAAGGCCATTGGCCCGCTGACGATCCAGGAGCTGTGCGCTGAGCTCGAGCTATCCCGCGAAGGTGCCCGCAAAACCATCAACGGCCTGCACCAGATGAAGCGCCTGTACATCCGAGACTGGCCCTACCAGGGCACCCAGCGCTCGCGCCAGTGGGCGCTGCGCACAGGCAGCCAGCAGGATGCCCAGAAGCCGCCGGCCTGCACCAGGCCAGATTACGACCGGCGCTTTCGCGAGCGCCACAAGATCACGATTGCCCGGCGCAAGTCGCTACTGCCGCCGAGCCCTTTTCAAGGATTGATAACATGAGCATGCTGCACCAGTTCTACCTGCTCGAAAAGTATGGCCCGCGCCTGAGCGTCGAGCAGATCGCCGACACCATGAGCCTGACGGCAGCCGCCATCTACCGGCGTATCAGCGATGGCACGCTGGGCATCCCGACCTACGTCGACAGCGGCAAGCGCTGGGCCGATGTGCGCGACATGGCCGAATACTTCGACGCTATGCGCGCCGAGGCACGTCAGCGTGTGGCCCGTGGTGCAGGTCTTCCGGCTTGAGGTTGGTGTAGCGCTTGAGGTGCTGCCAGCTTTTGTGCCCCGACACCAGCGCCACTTGCTCGATCCGGTATCCCTGCTCGAACAGCCGCGACACGCCGTGATGACGCAGGTCATGAAAGTGCAGGTCCGGGATCTCAAGCTCACGGCAAGATTCGGTGAAATACTTGGACATGGTCTGCGGGTGGATGGGGAAGATCCGCTCGCCTGACCTGGCCTGGCCCTGGACCAGCTCCCAGGCGCCATTGAGCAGTGGCACCAGCTGGTCGTTGCCCATCTTCTCGCGCGGATCTTTTCGGTCCCGCACCATCACCAGGCGCTTCTCAGCGTCCAGATCCTCCCACAGCAAGCCCGTGATTTCGCCCCGGCGCATGGCGGTCAAGACTGCGAACCGCACCGCATCGGCGTACACCATCCCCCGCTTCGCTTCCAACTGGTGACAGATCCGCACCAGTTCATCCTCGGTCGGCCGGCGCTCGCGCTTGCCGCCACCGCCGATCAGCTTGAGGTGATTCAGCAGCGGCCGGGCCTTGCCCACCACGTCCGGCAGCTCGATATGCAGCGCCGCGCTCACCAGGCGCATGACCGTCCCCAGCTTGGAGATGTCCATATTGATGGTGTACGGGCCGGCGCCCATGTCGGCGCGCGTCTTGGCGTAGCTGACCAGGTCGTCGGGCGTCAGGCTGGTGGCGTCACGGTCGCCCAGGTAGGCGGCCAGCATCTGCAGCATGTAGTGCTCGCTGGCCGTGTCATCGATCGGCCGGCTGTGCCCGCGCAGCTTGCGGTAGCGGTCGATCAGGTCGGACACCAGCAGCCGGTGGCCCAGCACGTCCTGCGCCTTGGGCACCAGGTCGCGGTCGATGTCGGCCTCGATTGCACGCGCCCACTTCTCGGCCTGCGTCTTGGTCGTGAAAGTTTTGCAGTAGGATGGATGGCCTTTGCGGCGCACCAGCGCGCGCCACTTGCCCTTGACTTCGACGATGCTTGCCATGTGTGGTGATACCGTATCAACTGTGTACCACTCGCATTATCAGACAGGCGCAAACAGGCGCAAACAGGCGCAAAGCCCGCAGAGGAAAACAGGCTAGAATCCGGCCTGACCTCTCCGTAGTTCAATGGATAGAACAGCCGCCTCCTAAGCGGCAAATACAGGTTCGATTCCTGTCGGGGGGACCATCGATCAAGCCGCAGACGTTCGCACGTATGCGGCTTTTTCTCATTGGGGCCACAGCGGCTCCGCCGCTCAAGCCTCCCGGCGCAACGTGCGACTCAGCATCACCACCGGGATCAGGCCGACCAGCACCAGCACCAGCGCGGGCAGCGCGGCTTCGCCCAGGCGCTCGTCGCGCGCGAGCTGGTAGGTCACGACCGCCAGCG
Organism: Malikia sp.; assembly: GCF_028687635.1. Taxonomy (GTDB): domain Bacteria; phylum Pseudomonadota; class Gammaproteobacteria; order Burkholderiales; family Burkholderiaceae_C; genus Malikia. The sequence goes on from NZ_JAQTZS010000003.1 coordinate 149,406, forward strand.
TGTCGCTGTCGAAGGGGCGCAGCACCAGGGTCGCGGGCAGCTCCTTCATCACGTCGACGAACACCAGCAGCAGCGCCGCCGCGGTCGAACGGCTCAGCAGCGGCCAGTGCACGCGCCGCCACAGGCCCCAGCTGCCATGGCCCAGCATGCGCGCCGAATCATCGAGCGTGACCGGAATGCGGGCGTAGCCGCTCTGCACCGACTGCAGCGCGACCGCCGAGAAGCGCACCAGGTAGGCCCAGATCAACCCCAGGGCGGTGGCCGTGATCCAGTAGCCCAGGCTGGAGTCGGGCCAGCGCGCCTGCGCCCAGCCCACCGGCAGCAGCAGACCGACCACCACCACCGCACCCGGCACCGCATAGCCCAGCCCCACCACCTGCACCACGCCCTGGGTCAGGCGGTCGGCGCGGCGGCGCTGCGCGTGGCCCAGCGCCAGCGCCACGCCGGTGGCCAGCAGCGCGCTCAAGCCGGCCAGCCACAGGCTGTTGCGCGACCACTGCAGGAAAGAAGTCCAGGGCAGCTCGGCCCAGCTGTCGAGCAGCGGGCGCAGCATGAACAGCACCGGCAGCACGAAGCCCGCCAGCACCGGCAGGCCGCAGATCAGCCAGGCCAGCGCGACCGCCCGGCCCCGCAGGCGGGCCGGCCGGCCCTCGCTGCCGCCCGAGCGCAGGCTGCGCTGACTGGCAAAGCGCAGGCGCCGCTGCGAACGGCGCTCCAGCCACAGCAACAGGCCCACGCCAGCCAGCAGCAGCGTGGCGAGCTGGGCCGCCGCCAGCCGGTTGTCCATCACCAGCCAGGCCTTGTAGATGCCGGCGGTGAAGGTCTGGATGCCAAAGTAGCTCGCGACGCCGAAATCGGCCAGCGTCTCCATCAGCGCCAGCGCCACGCCGGCGACCACGGCGGGACGCGCCAGCGGCAGCGCGACCTCGCGGATGCGGCGCGACAACGGGGCGCCGAGCAGGCGCGCGGCCTCCATCAGCTGACCGGCGCGCTCGGTCAGGGCGGTGCGCGCGAGCAGGTAGACATAGGGATAGAGCGTGAAGCTGAAGACCCAGACCGCGCCGCCCAGGCTGCGCACCTCGGGAAAGACGCGCCCGCTCAGGCCGAAACTGGCCCGCAGCCCGTTCTGCAACGGCCCCGAGAACTGCAGGAAGTCGGTGTAGGCGTAGGCCACGACATAGGCCGGCATGGCCAGCGGCAGCAGCAGCGCCCATTCGGCCACGCGCCGGCCGGGAAACTCGAACAGCGTGACCATGGCCGCGCAACCGGTGCCGATCAGCGCCACCGCCAGCGCCACGGACACGCACAGCAGCAGCGTGGTCAGCAGGTAGTCGGGCAGCACGGACTGCGCCATCTGGCGCAGCACGTCGAGCGCGGCCGCGTCCCATTGCAGCCAGCTGGCGGCCAGCGCCAGCGCCGGCAAGGCGAGCGCGGCGGCCAGCGCGAGCAGCGCGCCTCTGGACAGCCAGGCCATGAGGGAGGAAAGGTGTTGATTCATCTGTGTGCCAATGAGAATGCTTATTATCTACAATCACCCCATGTTCCTGCATGTCACACAACTCGGCATCCGTTTTCCTGGGGCCGCGCAAGCGGCGGTTGACGGCGTCACGCTCGGTCTGGCCGCGGGCGAGATCGGCGTGCTGATCGGCCCCTCGGGCTGCGGCAAGACCACGCTGCTGCGCGCCATCGCGGGGCTGGAGCCGCTGGCGTACGGCAGCATCCGGCTGGGCGGCGAGCAGGTCGGCAGCCCGACGCATCAGCTGCCGCCCGAGCAGCGCCGCATCGGCATGGTGTTCCAGGACTACGCGCTGTTTCCGCACCTCGACGTCGGGCGCAACGTCGCCTTCGGGCTGCAGGACCGGCCGAAAGCCGAGCGCCCGGCCCGCGTGCGCGAGGTGCTGGCCCTGGTCGGCCTGGAGGGCATGGAGTCGCGCTACCCGCACGAGCTCTCGGGCGGCCAGCAGCAGCGGGTGGCGCTGGCGCGCGCGCTGGCGCCGCAGCCGCGCCTGCTGCTGCTCGACGAGCCCTTCTCCAACCTGGACGTCGAGTTGCGCGAGCGGCTGGCGCACGAGCTGCGCGCCATCCTCAAGGCGGCTGGCGCGACCGCGCTGTTCGTCACCCACGACCAGCTCGAAGCCTTCGCGATCGGCGACGCGATCGGCGTCATGTACCAGGGCCGGCTGCACCAGTGGGATGACGCCTACCAGCTCTACCACCGGCCGGCGACCCGCTTCGTGGCCGAGTTCATCGGCCAGGGCGTGTTCGCGCCGGCCCGGCTCTCGCTGCAGGACGGCGAGGTGCGGGTCGACACCCCGCTGGGTCCGCTGCACGACGTCGAGGAATGCCCGCTGCCCAGCGCCTACCCGGACGGCCTGTGCGAGGTGCTGCTGCGGGTCGACGACATCGTGCATGACGACGCCGCGCCGGCGCAGGGCCGGATCGTGCGCAAGGCCTTTCGCGGCGCCGAGTTCCTCTACACGCTGGAGCTCGACAGCGGCGAGACCGTGATGGCGCTGGTGCCCTCGCACCACCGGCACGAGCTCGGCGAGCGCATCGGCCTGCGCGCGGCGGTCGACCATGTGGTGACCTTCGAGCGCGGCGCCGGCGCGGCGGCCGCGCCGGCAGATTCAGGCCCTGGTCAGAACCTGATGTTCACGCCCGTGTAGAGGGTGCGGCCAACACCGGGGACAGCCGTGCCCCAGTTGACCCCTTTTGTCATCTGACTCGTGCTCATGGTCTTGCCCTGGCCGAAATAGGCACCGCCCAGCGGCAGCGCGTAGGCCTTGTCGAACAGGTTCTCGATGCCGAAATCGAGTCGCACCTGCTTCCAGCCGTGGCTGACGCGCAGGTTGACCAGACCGTAGCCCTTGGTACTGATCTCGTTGCGAACGTCCGACGTATTGTGCTTGCCCTGCACCAGCAGAAGTTCGAGAGCGTTGTCCCAGCCGCCCTGCTGGTGGGTGAGCGTCAGCCTGGCATTGAGCGGCATCACGTTGTAGAGTGCGTCGCCGCTGTCGCGGTTCTCGCCATGGGTGTAGTTCAGCAGGCCCTTGAGACCCCAGCGGCCGTAGCCGGTCTGTGCCAGCGGCATGTGGCCCGACAGGTCGATGCCGTACAGGCGCGCCGACTGGTTGGCGTATTGCAGCCCCTTGAAGCCGGTGTCGTAGCTGGCCTTCGGATCCACATCGATGGCGTCGATGTAGTCCTGCACCTGGGTGTAGAACGGCGTCGCCTTGAAACCCCACTCGCGGTTGGCCGCATGCCAGTCGTAGGTAGCCGACAGGGTGTTGGCCTTCTCGGCCTTCAGGTCCGGGTTGCCCCAGTAGCCGTTACCGTCACCGACAAAGTTGTTCATCACGGCGGCCATGGCCCAGGTAGACCAGGTGTAACGCTCGTAGAGGTTGGGCGAGCGGGTCTTGCGGGCAAAGCCGAATTCGAGGTCACGGCTGGCGTCGATCTGGTGGCGTGCGAGCAGCGTCAAGTCGAGGTTGTCGTCGCTGCGCTTGCGGTCGAGCGCGTTGAAGGCCTTGCTGTCGCGTTGCTGGTAATTGAACATCGGTGCCATGCCGTTGGTGTCGGCATAGCCATGCACATTGCCAGCATCGGTGATGACACGCTCATGGCGCAGACCGGCCAGCGTGGTCCATTGCGGGTTCAGCCTGGCCTCCCATTCGACGAACAGAGCCTTGCGGTCACGCTCGCCGTCATGGATGTTGAGGAAGACACCAGGCGCCATGTTGACGCCGGAAGCCGCCCACCAGTCGTCCAGGCGGTATTGCTGCAGCTCGGCCCCTACGCGCAGCAGGTCCTTGCCGCCCAGCGCAATGTCGGCCTTGATGCTCAGGCCGTCGGTCTTGCTCTGGGTGTACATCGGCATGCCATGCGCGCAACCCGGCGTCAGCGGAGACGGGCAATAAGTGCCGTCCAGGGTGGATTTGCCGATCGCTCCCTTCACAGGATCCATCCATGAGGCGTCTCCGTAGTAGAAGCGCTTGTCGGCACCAAAGTCCATGAAGTGGTCGACGGTCTCGTGGTACGCGCGCGCTTCGAGACGGCCCCAGTCGTGGTCGCCCTGGTAGCGCAGGCTGATGCGTTGCTGCTGGTTGCCCAGCATGTCCATGCGCTGGTTCGGATAGAGCTGGTAGGGCACGTCCTGCACGCCAAGCTTGGCCTCGATCAGATGACGGCCTTCCTTGAACGCCAGGCCCAGCGTCTGGTTGCGCGTCTCGTAGGCGGTCGAGCCGACTTCGTCGAGTGGCAGGGCATGGCCGGCGCGGCCGGTGGCGGTCGAGGTCTTGAAGTCGCCCCCGGCCTGGTAGTTGCCGGCCTGGTAGTTGCCGGCCTGGGCGGTGGCAGCGCTGTAGCTCAGGCTCAGGCTGTCGCTGGCGAGGGTGGCCGACAGGTTGGCGCCATGCGCATCGCCATTGCTGCGGTAGAAGGTGCCGACCTCGCCCTGGGTCAGCAGGCCCTGACCGGGTACGGCGAATTCGGGCGCCTGCGTCTCGACGATGATGGTGCCGCCAATGCTGTCACCGCCGCTGCTGACCGGCGCAATGCCGGCATGGACCTCGACCTTGCCGACCTGGGTCGGATCGAGGTAGGACAGCGGCGGGTTCATGTGATTGGGGCAGGAGGCGACCAGGTCCATGCCGTCGACCTTGATGCGCAGCCGGTCATCGGCCAGGCCGTGGATGGACGGCAGGCTGGACGCTCCGCCAGCGCCGTACAGGCTGACGCCCGGGATATCCTGCAGCAGGCTGGCGGTGTCGCTGGTGGCGGCGCGGCGCGACATCAGCTGCTCGGCCTGGTACTCGGCGGCGGCCTGCGGCAGCGTCGGTTCGCGCTCGGCGCTGACGATAACGGCAGCAAGCTTGGTCGGTCCGGACTGGGCATGGGCAAGCTGCAGGCCAACCAGGGGCAGAACGGCAGCCAGTGCCAGGCTTGAGCGGGACGGACGCAAGGCAGCCGGGGAAAGTGATGCGTGTTTCATGACTTTGAATGGTTCGGTGCACCCATGCCGGGACCCGGTGGCAGGGCGAAGCGCAGCCTCCCGCGCTCAAGGCGCAGGAAAGCTCGCCGCCGGATCAAGTCCGGGCGGTGCGAATTGCGACAGGAAGCTTGGGGCGAGGCCCCGCAGGATCAGTGCTGGCGACCGTGCTGGTGGCCCTGCCCCATCGGGCCAGACATGGCGCCGGCATTGAGCGCGCGCGCCGGCGCCTTGAGCTCGACCTGCTCGCGCTGGCCGCCCTGGGCTTCGAACACCAGCGTCAGCGGCACCTGCTGCTCGGCGGCGACGGGGGCCTTGAGGTCCAGCAGCATCACGTGGTAGCCGCCCGGCTTGAGCTCGACGGTCTTGCCGGCCGGCAGGGCCAGGCCAGCAATGGCCCGCATCTTCATGACGCCGTTGTCCAGGCTCATCTCGTGGAGCTCGACCACGCCGGCGACGGGCGAACTCACGGCCACCAGGCGGGTATCGCGCGGCGCGGTCAGCCGCATGAAGGCGCCGGTGGCCTTTTGCTGGGCCACGGTGCCGCGCACCCAGGCGTCCTCGATCTTGACGGATGACTGTGCCCAGGCGTTCAGGGCCAGGGCGGCGATGGAGGCGAGAAGGATTTTTTTCATGGTGTTCTTTCGTTCGGGTTCACGGATCGAACCCTGAACCCCGTCAGCGACCAGCCGGCCTGGAGACGGGGCAGATTTCAGTGGGCGACAGCGCGCAAGGCGCTGGCACGACAGGAATCAGACGAAAGCAGGTGGTGCGCGCGGCTGGGCAAGACGCCAGGGCGCGGGGACCACGGGAGCGCGTGGGACAGCGACTGGGGCACCGGCGGCGGGAAGCGGATCGAAGCGAAGCGCCGCCACGGGCGGCAGGTCAAGGGCTGCATCGAGCAGGCACCATTCGCAGTGAACACCCGAGTTGGCCGTGCCACTGGGACCGGAGTCGTCCTGGGCCGGCTCGACCAGGCGCACGATGCCCGTGCTGCTGCAGATCTCGTGCGTCGGATCGGCATCCGCGAGCACGGCCTGCGCCATGCCGGGCGCAAGCGCGTGCAACACGACGGCCCACATGGCCAGCCATGTTGCCCAACGTCGCACCAGGCTTTTACTCTTCATAACCATATTGTAGTCATGCAAGACCGTTACACTGTATGTCAGCTTCAGGCAAGGTAGGCTTGCTTGAAGCTGCCAAGGAGCACTAGAAAATATGACCCCCGCAGAACAAGAATTGCGCGACGCCGCATTCGAATACCACCGTTCCCCGAACAAGGGCAAGATCTCGGTCAACCCGACCAAACCGCTGTCCAACCAGCGTGATCTGTCGCTGGCCTATTCGCCCGGCGTCGCCTATCCCTGCCTGGCCATCGAGCAGGATCCGAGCCTGGCCGCCGAATACACCAGCCGCGGCAACCTGGTCGCCGTGATCACCAACGGCACCGCCGTGCTGGGCCTGGGCGACATCGGTCCGCTGGCGTCCAAGCCGGTGATGGAAGGCAAGGGCTGCCTGTTCAAGAAGTTCGCCGGCATCGACGTGTTCGACATCGAACTGGCCGAGAACGACCCCGACAAGCTGGTCGAGATCATCGCCGCGATGGAGCCCACGCTGGGCGGCATCAACCTGGAGGACATCAAGGCCCCCGAGTGCTTCTACATCGAGAAGAAGCTCAAGGAGCGGATGAACATTCCGGTCTTCCACGACGACCAGCACGGCACCGCGATCATCTCGAGCGCCGCCCTGCTCAACGCGCTGGAACTGGTCGGCAAGGACATCGGTTCGATCAAGATGGCCGTCTCGGGCGCCGGCGCCGCCGCGATCGCCTGCCTCGACGTGATGGTGGGCCTGGGCGTCAAGGTCGAGAACATCCTGGTCTGCGACTCCAAGGGCGTGATCCAGAGCCAGCGCGCCGATGCGCTGGCCGGCAAGCTCGACGCCTCCAAGCAGCGCTTCTGCCGCGACACCGACAAGCGCACGCTGGCTGACGCGATGGTCGACTGCGACGTCTTCATGGGCTGCTCGGCCGCTGGCGTGGTCAACGCCGAGATGGTCAAGTCGATGGCCGACCAGCCGGTCATCCTGGCGCTGGCCAACCCCGAGCCCGAGATCCGCCCCGAGATCGCCAAGGCCGCGCGCCCGGACTGCATCATCGCCACCGGCCGCTCGGACTACCCGAACCAGGTCAACAACGTCCTGTGCTTCCCCTACATCTTCCGCGGCGCGCTCGACTGCGGCGCGACCAAGATCACCGAGGAGATGAAGCTGGCCTGCGTGCGCCAGATCGCCGATCTGGCCAAGAGCGAGATCAGCGACGAGGTCGCCGCCGCCTACGCCGGCCAGGACCTGGTGTTCGGTCCCGACTACCTGATCCCCAAGCCTTTCGACTCGCGCCTGATCCTCAAGATCGCGCCGGCCGTCGCGCAGGCAGCCGCTGATTCCGGCGTCGCGACCCGTCCGATCCAGGACATGGAAGCGTACAAGGAGAGCCTGGGCCGCTTCATCTACCAGACCGGCATCCTGATGCGCCCGGTCTTCAACGCCGCCAAGGCCGTCGCCGCCGACAAGAAGCGCGTCGCCTACGCCGACGGCGAGGACGAGCGCGCGCTGCGCGCGGCCCAGGCCGCCATCGACGACCAGCTGGCCACGCCGATCCTGATCGGACGCCCGGCCGTGATCGAGGCGCGCATCGCCAAGGCCGGCCTGCGCATCCGCCCAGGGCTAGACTTCCAGGTCATCAACCCCGAGAGCGATCCGCGCTTCCGCCAGTACTGGGAAACCTACCATCAGCTGATGGGTCGCGATGGCGTCACGCCCGAGATGGCCAAGGCCGCGGTGCGCCGCTCCAACACCATCATCGCCGCGCTGATGGTCAAGCTCGGCGATGCCGACGCGATGATCTGCGGCCTGGTCGGCCAATACGAGACCCACCTCGAGCGCATCGAGCACATCATCGGCCGCAAGGCCGGGGCCAAGCAGTTCGCCGCGCTCAACGCGCTCAACACCGACCGCGGCCCGCTGTTCATCGCCGACACCTACGTCAACGATTGTCCCAGCGCCGAGGAACTCGCCGAGATCGCCTGGCTGGCGGTCAAGGAAGTGCAGCGCTTCGGCCTGCCGCCCAAGGTCGCCTTCCTGTCGCACTCGAGCTACGGCTCGTCGAGCCGCCCGTCGGCCAGGAAGATGCGCCAGGCGCGCGAGATCTTCGCCGCCGCCCACCCCGAGGTCGAGTCCGACGGCGAACTGCACGGCGACGCCGCGCTGGAAGAGAACATCCGCCGCAGCTACCTGACGGATTCGGCGCTGAACGGCTCGGCCAACATCCTGATCTGCCCGAACCTGGACTCGGCCAACATCCTGTTCAACGTCCTCAAGACGACGACCAGCGGCGGCGTGACCGTCGGCCCGATCCTGATGGGCACGGCCGCCAGCGCGCATATCCTGACGCCCTCGGCCACCATGCGCCGCGTGCTCAACATGACGGCAGTGGCGGCCCTCACCGGCGCCGACAAGGCCTGAACACGATCATGGATCGCTGAAGGAGCGCCCACGGGCGCTCTTTTTTTTACGCGCGGCGGATCCGGAGGCACAATGCCTGGCCGGCTCCCAGCGTCCAGGCCCGCGCCGAATCCCGTTCTTCATCACAGGAGTACATCTTGAAATCAAAATTCATATGGTTGCTCGTCGCGCTGATCGGCGCTGGCGGGTTTGCCATGCTCGCCCTCAACCGTGGCGAACATGTCAACGCCGTGTGGCTGGTGCTGGCCGCCTTGTCCTGCTACGCCATCTCCTACCGTTTCTACAGCAAGTTCATCGCCGAGAAGGTGTTCGAGCTCGACGACCGGCGCCTGACGCCGGCTGAGCGCCACAACGATGGCCTCGATTACGTGCCGACCAACAAGTGGGTGCTGTTTGGCCACCACTTCGCGGCGATCGCCGGCGCCGGCCCGCTGGTCGGTCCCATCCTGGCGGCGCAGATGGGCTTCCTGCCCGGCACGATCTGGATCCTGGTCGGCGTGATGCTCGCCGGCGCGGTGCAGGACTTCCTGGTGCTGTTCATGTCGACGCGCCGCGATGGCCGCTCGCTCGGCGAGATGGCCAAGCAGGAGCTCGGCCCGCGCGCCGGCCTGATCGTGATGCTGGGCGCGCTCGGCGTGATGGTCATCATCCTGTCGGCGCTGGCGCTGATCGTGGTCAAGGCGCTGGCCGAAAGCCCGTGGGGCACCTTCACGATCGCCATGACGATCCCGATCGCGCTGTTCATGGGCATCTACATGCGCTTCATCCGCCCGGGCCGCATCGCCGAGATCTCGGTGATCGGCTTCGCGCTGATGATGGCGGCCATCCTGTACGGCGAGAACATCGCCCACAGCGAGTACTGGGGTCCGCTGTTCACGCTGACCGGCCCGCAGCTGACGCTGGCGCTGGTGGTGTACGGCTTCGTCGCCTCGGTGCTGCCGGTGTGGCTGCTGCTGGCGCCGCGCGACTACCTGTCCACCTTCCTCAAGCTCGGCGTCATCTTCGGCCTGGCCATCGGCATCGCGTTCTCGATGCCCGACCTGAAGATGCCGGCCGTGACCCGCTTCATCGACGGCAGCGGCCCGGTGTTCTCCGGCAGCCTGTTCCCCTTCCTGTTCATCACCATCGCCTGCGGCGCCTGCTCGGGCTTCCACGCGCTGGTGGCCTCCGGCACCACGCCCAAGCTGATCGAGCGGGAAAGCCAGACGCGCCTGATCGGCTACGGTGCCATGCTGGGCGAATCGCTGGTGGCGATCATGGCGCTGATCTGCGCCTCCATCCTCGACCCGGGCGTCTATTTCGCGCTGAACTCGCCGGCCGCCGTGATCGGCAAGACGGTGGAGGAGGCCTCGCAGGTCATCAACGGCTGGGGCTTCGTGGTCACGCCGGAAGCGCTGACCCAGATGGCCAAGGACGTCGGCGAACACAGCATCCTGTCGCGCGCTGGCGGTGCGCCGACCTTCGCCGTGGGCATGGCGGTGATCATCACCGACATCTTCCACAGCAAGGCGATGATGGCCTTCTGGTACCACTTCGCGATCCTGTTCGAGGCACTGTTCATCCTGACCGCGGTCGACGCCGGCACCCGCGCCTGCCGCTTCATGGTGCAGGATCTGGCCGGCACCTTCATTCCGGGCCTGCACCGCACTCACAGCGTCACCGGCAACCTGATCGGCACCTCGGTGGCCGTGGCGGGCTGGGGCTACTTCGTCTACCAGGGCGTGACCGATCCGCTGGGCGGCATCAACACCCTGTGGCCGCTGTTCGGCATCGGCAACCAGATGCTGGCCTCGATGGCGCTGATCCTCGGCACCGTGGTGCTGTTCAAGATGAAGAAGGAGCGCTACGCCTGGGTGACGCTGATCCCGACGGCCTGGCTGTTCATCACCTCGATGAGCGCGGGCTGGCAGAAGATCTTCAGCGACAACCCCAAGATCGGCTTCCTGGCGCTGGCCAGGAAGTTCAACGACGCCGCCGCGCAAGGCACGGTGCTGGCGCCGGCCAAGTCGATCGAGGAAATGAGCCGCGTCGCCTTCAACAACCAGATCGACGCCTGGCTGTGTGGTTTCTTCATGCTGGTGGCCGTCACGATGGTGTTCTCGGCCTTCGGCGTGATCCGCAAGGCACTGGCCAGCCGCGAGCCGACGGTCGTGGAAGCACCGATCGAATACCGCAATGCTTGACCTGTCCTACCTGATCGGGCGCGGTCGCCAGGCGCCCCTGCCCGCGGTCGCTGCAACTGCTGCGGCACCGGCTGAGCTGGACGACGCCTATGCCCGCTACGCGGCCCAGGCGCGGGCCCAGAATCCGCTGGCGCAGCCGATGACGCCCACCGAGTTCGAGCGCTACAGCCTGGGCTCGGACTCGAACTGGCTGGCCAACATCAAGGATGCGGCCAAGAAGCTGGTGCAGACCTGCCGCCTGGTGGTGGGCATCCACGACTACGAGTACTACCTCGACCACATGCGCTCGCGCCATCCCCAGGCCAAGCCGTTCAGCCGCGACGAGTTCTACCGCTACTGCCTGGAGGCGCGCTTCCCGAGCGCCGAGCGCAGCGGCAGCCGCTGCCCCTGCTGATCGCGGCTGATCGCTGCGCTGCCAGCCAGACGCCGGCCGGATGCCATCTCCGGGCCGGCGTTTTGTCTGGACTCCGGTCCGGCCCGCCACATCGGCTCGAAAGCCCGTGGCTGCTGGTAAGCTAGCCCGCCATGAATGCCGCTGTCCCTGCCCCGCGTCCCGACCCACATTCCGACCCGCGGGCCGCCATCGATGTGGTCTGCCTCTGCGCCGCCTGGTGCGGTACCTGCCGCGAATACGCCGCTGCCTTTGCCAGCCTGGCAAGCCGCTATCCGCAGGCGAGACTGCACTGGGTCGACGTCGAGGACGAGGCCGACCTGCTCGGCGACCTCGACGTCGAGAACTTCCCGACCCTGCTGATCGGCGTGGCCGGCCAGCCGGTCTTCTTTGGCGTGCTGCTGCCGCATATCCAGACGCTGGAGCGGCTGATGCAGCAGGCGAGCGGCTTGCGTCCGCTGGCCGAAGACCGCGACAGCCCGGCCCTGCGCGCCCTGCTGGCGACGCTGGCCGAGCGCCAGCCCTGAAGCCTGCGCGGGCAGGCTGCAGCTGTCAGGCTTATCAGGCGGCGTTGGCCTTGGCCAGACGCTTGCTGCGTGCGCGCAGGTTGAGTGCCTCGACCGCGAGCGAGAAGGCCATCGCCGCGTAGACATAGCCCTTGGGGATATGCACCTCGAAGGCCTCGGCGGTCAGCGCCATGCCGACCATCACCAGGAAGGCCAGCGCCAGCACCTTGACCGAGGGGTGCGAATCGACGAAGTCGCCGATCGGCTTGGCCGCGAACATCATCACGCCGACGGCGGCGATCACGGCGGCGACCATCACGGCCAGGTTGTCGACCATGCCGACCGCCGTGATGACCGAGTCCAGGCTGAAGACGATGTCGATCACGGCGATCTGGCCGATGATGCCCCAGAACAGGCGCTGACCGGCCGCCTTGAGCGTGGCGGCGTCGGTCTCGGGCGCATGGTCCTGCTCGCGTGCCTCGACCTCGACGAAGATCTCGTGCGAAGCCTTCCAGAGCAGGAACAGGCCGCCGGACAGCAGCACGATGTCGCGCCCGCTGATGCCCTGGCCAAAGACGGAGAACAGGTCGGCCTTCAGGCCCATGATCCAGCTCAACGACGCCAGCAGCAGCAGGCGCGAGATCATCGCGAAGCCCAGGCCCAGGCGGCGCGCCTTGTCGCGCTGCTCGGGCGGCAGGCGCCCGACCAGGATCGAGATGAAGATGATGTTGTCCACGCCGAGCACGATCTCGAGCGTGGTCAGCATGGCGAAGGCGATCCAGATGTTGGGGTCGAACAGGAATTCCATGGTGTATCCGTGTGAGGCCCGGGAAACGGGCAGACCGCTTAGGATAAGGGCTGAACCCCTCGGAAGGAATCAGCTTTTGAGGGGGTGACCCTTCGTAAAAACCTGACGGAGCTGCAGCAACTGGGCCGCCACGCTGGCGGCGATCACGGCCGGCTGCTTGCCGGCGATGCCGGGCAGCCCGATCGGGCAGCGCACGCGCGCGAGTTCTTCCGGCCCGAAGCCGCGCGCGAGCAATCGCTGACGAAAGCTGGCCCATTTGGACTGGCTGCCGATCAGCCCGACGAAGGACAGGTCGCCGGACTCGCGCAGCCGTCGCAGGCAGGCCGCGACCAGCTCGAAGTCCTCGGCATGGCTGTAGCTCATGAGCAGCACCAGACTGCCGGGCGCGAGCTCCGGCACCGCCCGCTGCACCGGATCGGACTGCTCGATCCGCACGCCAGCCGGCAGCCCGGGCGGGAAGACGCCGTCGCGGCTGTCGATCCAGCGCAGCGCGAACGGCAGGGGCAGCAGCGCGCGCACCAGCGCCTGCCCGACATGGCCAGCGCCGAAGATGGCGACCGGATCGCAACCGGGCTCGGTGACAGCCAGGGCGCGGGCCGCGTCGGAATCGGACAGGGAATCGAACCGCAGCTCGACCGCGCCGCCACAGCACTGGCCCAGGCTGGGTCCGAGCGCCTGGCGCCGGGTCTGGCCGTTCAGGGGGTGCGAGGCGCCAGCCTGCAGCAGCTCGCGCGCGAACGCCAGCGCCTGGAATTCGAGCTGGCCGCCGCCGATGCTGCCGAGCTGGCGGTCGGCGAACAGCGCCAGCCAGGCACCGACCTCGCGCGGGGTCGAGCCCTGGGTCTTGACTATCGTCACCAGCACGGCCGGCTCGCGGGCCAGCCCCTGGAGCAAGGCGGACTGGTCGGCGGTGGCGGCAGGGATTGCTTCCATGCCACCAGTATGCCGCTTCAGCTCACTTGACCAGCGTGACCTGGGTCTTGGCTTGTTCCGAGACCTCGGCCGCGACCGAGCCCATCAACAGGTGCATCAGGCCGGTGCGGCCGTGGGTGCCCATCACGATCTCGTCGAAGCCGTTCTCGTCGGCGAAGCGGCGGATCTGGTCGGCCGGATGGCCAACCAGCACATGCTGCTGGCAGGCCACGCCGGCGGCGTCGAGTTGCGCGCGGGCAGCGGCCAGCTCGGCCAGGCCTTCGGCCAGGTGGTAGGCGTTTAGCTCGTCGGCGTTGACAAAGGTGCGCACATTGCCGTCGACCGGCAGCTGCACGTTGAGCAGGTGCAGCTCAAGCCCGGCACAGCCACGCTGCAGCACTTGCTCGATGGCGCGGGCGCTGGCGGCAGAACCGTCGTTGGGAAGCAGGATCTTGGTCATGGAGCGGTTCCTCTCTGGTCTCAGTCTTTTTTGGCCAGGTCGACCAACGGGGCCGGCTCGGCCGGGGCCTGGCGCGCGGCGAGCAACTTGCCGACCAGGACCACGGCCACGGCACCGACGACAGCGGTGACGTAGTGCAGCCAGGAAGGAGCGTCCGCCAGGTGATCCTTGAGGAATTCGTCGGTGACGAACATGCCGCCGGCAATCCAGCCCAGCAAGCCGGCACCGATGGTGATGACGACCGGGAAGCGGTCCATCAGCTTGAGCACGAACTTGCTGCCCCAGACGATGATCGGGATGCTGACCAGGATGCCGAACACGACCAGGCCCATGTTGCCATGGGCGGCACCGGCGACGGCGATCACGTTGTCCAGGCTCATGACCGCGTCAGCGATCACGATGGTCTTGATCGCGCCCGCCAGCGTGGTCGCGCCTTCGATGTTGTCGTGGCTGTCGTCTTCCGGCTGCAGCAGCTTGACGCCGATCCACAGCAACAGCAGCGCGCCGACGATCTTCAGGAAGGGCAGCGCCAGCAGTTGCAGCGCGAAGAAGATCATCACGATGCGCAGGCCGATGGCGCCAACCACGCCCCAGGCAATGCCCTTGTTGCGCTGCGATTCGGGCAGCTTGCGGCAAGCCAGCGCGATCACGACGGCGTTGTCGCCGCCCAGCAGGATGTCGATGGCGATGATCTGCAGCACCGCAGTCAGAAACGCCAAGCTGAAATAGTCCATGGTCACCTCGATTGAATGGGCGCGCCTCAGGCTACCGGGCGCGGTTGCCGGGATCGTACTACAGGGATTTGCCGCTCAGGCTGCGGCAACTACCTATGCCCGGGGCCGGTACAGCAGCGGAAACTCACGCGCCACCACGGGTCCGGCGACGTCCCAGGCGGTGCAGGTGCCGAGGTAGGCCGGCACTTCGTCGGGCGCGGCCTCGGCGCGGGCGCGCTCCATGCCCTGGAAGGCGGCGGTCGCCATGTTGAACAGCAGCTCGCGGATATGGGTGCAGCCCTGCGCCTTGCCCAGGTGCTGCTCGATCGCCTTGCGCCAGCCGCCGGCCATGGTGCAGCCGACCATGCGCTGCATGTGGGCCATGGCCTGCGGACAGATGCCGTGCGGGTAGGCCTCCATCGAGACCGAGATCTCGCGCACCACCTTGTCCGAGTCGATGGTCGCGCGGATCAGCATGTGGTGGATCGGCTCGCCGGGCTGCCAGCTGCGCGCGTTGCGGATCGTGAACAGCTCGTCCTTGGTGTCGAGCAACTCGCCCTCGACGTCCCACAGGCCGTCATCACGCAGAAAACAGCGGAATCGGGTCTCGCGGGTATTGACCTGTCGGCGGGGCTGGGGAGCGGGAAGCGGCATGGGATCGACTCGAAAACGGAAAAGGTTGAAGAAACGGCGCGCGGCGGCTTCAGTCGGGCAGCGGCAGATCGATCCGCAGCGCCAGCTCGCGCCGCAGCGCCTCGGCCCAGGTACGGCGGTCGCGGCCTTGCGCGCGGTCGACCTCGCCGACATGCAGCTCGGCCTGCAGGCGGGTCGCGCCCAGCGTGCGCCAGAGCGAGCGCAGCAGGCTGGTGTCGCCGACATAGGTCGGGCCGTCATGGCGCCGGCCGTCGCGGGCATCGGTGTACCGCAGGCCGAGCAGTTGCACCGGCGTATCGGTCGTGAGCGCGGCTTGCAGCAGGTTGGCGTGAAAGGGCAACAGGCTGCCGCCGTCGCTGGTGGTGCCCTCGGGGAAGACCCCGAGCCGGTCGCCGGCCCGCAGCCGCTCGGCCATCAGGTGCACCACCCGCATGGCGTCGCGCCGGCGGTCGCGCTCGATGAAGAGCGTGCCGGCTCCCTCGACCAGGCGGCCGATCAGCGGCCAGTGCCGCACATCGGCCTTGGAGACGAAGCGGCAGGGCAGCGCCGCGTCGATCACGATGATGTCGAGCCAGGAGATATGGTTGGCCAGCACCAGCAGCGGCCCGGCACCGGGCAGCTCGCCATGCACGACCAGGCGCACCCCCATGAGTTCGAGCAGCCGGCGCGACCAGGCCTGCACCAGCGCCTGGCGCTGCTGGAAAGCCAGCGCGCCGAAGCGGCGCCGGATGGTCCAGGCTCCCGACAGCAGATGCGCGAGCACGCGCAGCAGGCGCCCGGCGGCGCGCAGCGACTTCATGCGCGCGCTCTCAGGCGCGCTGCGCGGCCAGCGCGTCGTAAGCGACCTGACCGGCCACCAGCGTGGTGCGCACCGAGACCGGCAGCTCGTGGCCGCCGAACGGGGTGTGCTTGCCACGGCTGCACAACGTATCCTCGCCCACCGTCCAGTAGGCCTTGGGGTCGATCACGCAGAGGTCGGCCACGCCGCCAACGACCAGGCGACCGACGCTGGCTTCCAGCGTGCCCAGGCTGCGCCCCAGCACGGCGGCCGGCCCCTGGGTCAGCACGGCGAGCGCGCGCGCCAGCGGCACGCCATCCTGCTCGGCCCATTTCCAGGCCAGGCCCAGCAGCAGCTCGACCGCGGTGGCGCCGGCCTCGGCCTCGGCGAAGGGCAGGATCTTGGCGTCGGCATCGACCGGATTGTGGTCGGACACCAGCGCGTCGATGGTGCCGTCGGCCAGGCCACGGCGCAGCGCCTCGCGGTCGCGCTGCTGGCGCACCGGCGGCTGCAGGCGCAGGCGGCTGTCGAAATAGCCGATGTCGATGTCGGTCAGGTGCAGGTTGTGCACGCTGATGTCGCAGGTCACCGGCAGGCCCTCGGCCTTGGCCTGGCGCACCAGTTCGAGGCCGGCGGCGCTGCTGATGCGGCACAGGTGCAGCTGGACCTGGGTGCCCGGGGTCTTGCAGACGCCGCGCAGCAACTCGAACAGGGTCTGCAGCGCGATCACCTCGGCCGCGACCGGGATGCCGGCCAGGCCCAGGCGGGTCGCCAGCGAGCCGCTGGCGGCCACGCCCTTGCCAAGCCAGAAGTCCTGCGGCCGCAGCCAGACGCTGTAGCCGAAGGTCGCGGCGTACTGCAGCGCGCGCTGCAGCACCTGGGTGTTGACGATTGGCACCTCGGCCTGACCGAAGCCGACGCAGCCCGAGTCGGTCAGCTCGACCATCTCGGTCAGCACCTCGCCCTTGAGGCCACGGGTCAGCGCGCCGAGCGGGAACACCCGCGCCTGGTGCAGCTTCTCGGCGCGGTACTTGAGCATCTGGACCAGGCCGGGCTCGTCGAGCACCGGCTCGGTGTCGGGCGGACAGACCAGGCTGGTGACGCCGCCGGCGGCGGCGGCGGCCGTCTCGCTCGCCAGCATGCCGGCGTGCTCCTGGCCGGGCTCGCGCAGCCGCATCGACAGGTCGACCAGGCCCGGCGCGACGATGCAGCCGCTGGCGTCGATGACGCGGTTCGGGGTGAAATCGGCCGGGATCTGGCCGATGCCGACGATGCGGCCGGCCGCGATGGCGATATCGGCCAGGCGGTCGGTGCCGCTGGCGGGGTCGATCAGGCGACCGCCCTGGATCAGGGTTTTCATGTGAAGTCCTTGTCTATGGCGGTTCAGGCCATGTTGCCGGCGACGATGCCCATCACGGCCATGCGCACCGCGATGCCGAAGGTCACCTGCGGCAGCACCACGCTCTGGCCGCCGTCGACCACGCTGGAGTCGATCTCGACGCCACGGTTGATCGGGCCCGGGTGCATCACGATCGCATCGGGCTTGGCCCATTGCATGCGCTCAGTGGTAACGCCAAAGCTCTTGAAATACTCGTGGCTGGACGGCAGCAGCGCGCCACTCATGCGCTCGTTCTGCAGCCGCAGCGTGATGACGACATCGGCGTCTCGGATGCCCTCCTCCAGCGTGTGGCAGACCCGCACGCCCATGTCGGCGAACTCGGACGGCACCAGGGTGCGCGGGCCGACCACGCGCAGGTCGGGGCAGCCCAGCGTGGTCAGCGCGTGGATGTCGGAACGCGCCACGCGCGAGTGCAGCACGTCGCCGACGATGGCCACCGACAGATTCGTGAAGTCCTTCTTGTAGTGGCGGATCGTGTACATGTCGAGCAGGCCCTGGGTCGGATGCGCGTGGCGGCCATCACCGGCGTTGACGACATGGACATGGGGCGCGACATGCTGCGCGATCAGGTAGGGCGCGCCCGACTCGCCGTGGCGCACGACGAAGATGTCGGCCGCCATCGCCGACAGGTTGGCGATGGTGTCGAGCAGCGACTCGCCCTTGGCGGTCGAGCTGCGCGCGATGTCGAGGTTGAACACGTCGGCGCTCAGGCGCTTGGCCGCGATCTCGAAGGTGGTACGGGTGCGGGTGCTGTTCTCGAAGAACAGGTTGAACACGCTTTTTCCGCGCAGCAGCGGCACCTTCTTGACCTCGCGGTCACCGATGCTGACGAAGTTGGCGGCAGTATCGAGGATCTGGGTCAGGATCTCGCGCGGCAGGCCCTCGGTCGAGAGCAGGTGAATCAGCTCGCCGTTGCTGTTGAGCTGGGGATTGCGTTTCTTCATCTCAGGTCTCCGCGTTCTTGTCTTGCACCACAAAGCTGAAATGGCCCTGCGCGTCGCGCGCGAGCTCGAAGGACTGGCTGACCGGCAGCGTCAGGCGCACGGCGGCGAAGTCGGCCTGCATCGGCAGCTCGCGCCCGCCACGGTCGACCAGCACCGCCAGCTGCACGCTGGCCGGGCGGCCGTAGTCGAACAGCTCGTTGATCACGGCCCGGATGGTGCGGCCGGTGTAGAGCACATCGTCGATCAGCAGCACCTGGGTGCCATCGACATCGAAGGGCAGCCGGGTCTGCTCGCTGCTCGCGCTCAAGCCGCGCTGCTTGTAGTCGTCGCGGTGCATGGCCGACGAGATCACGCCGATCTCGCCCGCCAGCCCCAGCTCGCGCTGCAGCCGCGCGGCCAGCCAGGCACCGCCCGAGGTCACGCCGACCAGCTTCAGCGGGCCGGCGCTCATCGCGATCAGGCCCTTTACGCCGCGCAGCAGCTCGGCGTAAAGCGCTTCCGCGTCCAGATTCAAGAAACTCAAGGCAAACTCCTCAAAAATTGTTCCAGGATGATGCAGGCCGAAACCGCATCGACGTCCTTGGCGCCGAGGCTGTGGGCCTCGGTCGTGCTGTAGCGCTCGTCGACCTCGTAGACCGCGAGGTTGAAGCGGCCGCGCAGCTGGCGCGCGAACTTGAGCGCGCGCACAGTGTTCTCGTGCGCGGCGCCGTCGGGGTGGAAGGGTACGCCAACGACGAGTGCATCGGGCTGCCATTCCTTGATGCGGGCCGCCACCTGCAGGAAGCGCGCGTCGCTGCCCTCGGCCTTGATCGTGGCCTGCGGCGTGGCGGTGCGCGTGATGCGGTTGCCGCTGGCGACGCCGGTGCGCTTGGTGCCGAAGTCGAAGGCCAGGAAGCTCATCTGGCCCGGCGGGACGACGGGTATTGGCAGGCCGCTCATGCGCGCCCCGATCCCGGCGCCAGCATCCAGGGCTCCAGCCCCAGCAAGGCCATGGCTTTCTCGTAGCGCTGCTCGACCGGGGTGTCGAAGATCACGGCCGGGTCGGCCGCCACGGTCAGCCAGCTGTTCTCGGCCAGTTCGGATTCGAGCTGGCCTTCGCCCCAGGACGAATAGCCGAGCGCGACCATCACCTTGCGCGGTCCGGCACCCGACGAGAGCGCCTCCAGCACATCGCGCGAGGTCGTCATCTCCAGCCCGCCTTCGATGCGCAGGCTGGAGGCATAGGCCGAATGCACGACCGGCTCGTCGTCCGGCGCCTCGGTGTCGGCTTCGTCGGTCGCCGGCTCGGCCGATGGCGAGGGCGAAGCCGCGCGTTCGAGGCTGGCGAGCGCCTCGCGGATCGCCTCGCGGATGGCGGGTGGGGTCTCGTCGCTGCCGACGGCCTGCGCCTCGCCCATGGCCTCGTGCAGCACGAAGCCGCGCTCGGTCTGGATCGGCCCACCGCGCAGCAGCGGCGCATGGCGCAGGTCCTCGCGGCGCAGCGGCAAGTCGAGGCGCTCGAACAATTCCCCGAGCCCGTTGTCGCTCGGCTTGTTGATGATCAGGCCCAGCGCGCCGCGCGCGCTATGCTCGCACAGGTAAACCACGCTCTTGCCAAAGAGTTCGTCGTTCAGCCCGGGCATGGCGATCAGGAAATGATGGGTCAAGTTAATAGGGGCGGTATCCGAACTCATAGGACTGGATTTTACGTGGCCGACACCAGCCTCCCGAGCAAGCTAGCTAGACCATGTGCTCGCAAGGGACTCGGCCTGCATCAAAACCAGCTCTACAGCATC
Source organism: Malikia sp. (assembly GCF_028687635.1). GTDB lineage: Bacteria > Pseudomonadota > Gammaproteobacteria > Burkholderiales > Burkholderiaceae_C > Malikia. Next base: position 169,438 of record NZ_JAQTZS010000003.1, read on the forward strand.
AGCCTCGCCAGGACCAGGAGGCGGATACTTCCATCTTTGCAAAGTTCGTCGTACCAGAATACGTAGCTTGGCTCGCACGCTTTCCCGTACCTGCCAGTCCACTGTCGTGCTGCCTCTCAGCTTTTCAGTGATTTCGACCGCGATTTTCTTCAGCGTCTCATCCCCCAACTCACGCACAGCTTGCTCGTTGCTCGCCAACGCGTCGTAGAAGGCAATCTCGTCCTGGCCGAGACCCAGGGCCGCCTCGCGCTCCAGCACAGCCTGGAAGTCCTTGGCCATCTGGATCAGTTCCTCGATGACTTGGGCCGTCTCGACAGCGCGGTTGTGATACTTGCGCAGGGTTTCCAGCAGCCGGTCGCCGTACTTCTTCTCTTGCACGACGTTGTTGCGCGCCCGCGCCTTGATCTCGTCACGCAGCAGTTTTTCCAGCAACTCCACCGCCAGATTGCGGCTTTTCATCTGGCGCACATCCTCAAGGAACTCGTCGGATAGCAGACCGATGTTGGGCTTGTCCAAGCCAGCCAGCGCAAAGATGTCTGCTACCCCGTCTGCGACGATGGCGTTATCCAGGATCTGTTTGAGCGCACTGTTTTTCTCTTCGGTGGAGCGCTTCTTGTCCACCGTGGTGAACTTGGTGATGGCCGCCTTGATGGCAGAAAAAAAAGCAATTTCCTTGCGCAGCGCGGCGGCATCATCCAGCGTGCCGCACAGCGAATAGGCCTTGGCCACCGCGACCATAGTGTCGAGGAAGCGCTGCTTGCCGTCCTTCAAACCCAGCAAGTGGTTGGCGCAGGGCACCAGTAACGCGGCAGCCTGGGTCTCGAATCCACTGTAGTCGCAGCCGTGCATCATGCCGCGCACGATGTCCATCTTCTCCAGCAACACCGCAAGGGCCTCAGCGGCGTTGTGCGTGGGGTCGCCCTTGCCTTTGGCTTCGGTGTAGGTCTTGAGCGCCGCCTTCAGCTCGTTGGCAATCCCGATGTAATCCACCACCAGGCCGCCCGGCTTGTTCTTAAACACCCGGTTCACCCGTGCAATCGCCTGCATCAGGTTGTGGCCTTTCATGGGCTTGTCCACATACATGGTGTGGCAGCAGGGGGCATCAAAGCCGGTCAGCCACATATCGCGCACGATCACTAGCTTCAACGGGTCTTTGGCATCCTTGAAGCGTTTTTCCATTCGCTTCTTGACCTGTTTGCTGTACAGGTGGGCTTGCAGCAGCGGCTTGTCTGCCGCCGAGCCCGTCATCACGATCTTGATCTCGCCTTGCTCGGGGTCGTCGCTATGCCACTCGGGGCGCAGTGCGACGACGGCCTTGTAAAGCTGCGCGCAAATGTCGCGGCTCATGCAGACGATCATCGCCTTGCCATCCAGCGTTGAGCTACGGGTTTCGAAGTGATCGACCAAGTCCTTGGCCACTTGCGCCAGACGTGGCTCAGCACCCACCAGCTTTTCCAGCGCAGCCCACTCGCTCTTGGTCTTCTCGCGACTGGCAATGTCTTCTTCATCTTCCACCACTTCTTCGACCTGCTCGTTAAGCGCGTCGATCTCAGCCTGCTTCACATCCAGCTTAGCCAAGCGGCTCTCGTAGAAGATGGGTACGGTGGCTCCATCGTCCACGGCATCCTGAATGTCGTAGATACTGACATAGTCGCCGAATACCGCGCGGGTGTCCTTATCCTCCAGGGCAATCGGGGTGCCGGTAAAACCGATAAAGGTGGCATTCTTCAGGGCGTCGCGCAGGTGCTTGGCATAGCCGAACACGTACTTGCCCGCCTTCTCGTCAAAGCGCCCCTTCATGCCGTATTGGCTGCGGTGTGCTTCGTCCGAAATCACCACGATGTTGGAGCGCTCGGACAGCAGCGGGTGCTCGTCCTCCTCATCCAGCAGCGCAAACTTCTGCACCGTGGTGAAGATGATGCCGCCCGCCTGGCGCGAGGCCAGCATCTCGCGCAATTCGTCGCGGCTCCCGGCTTGCAGCGGCGTGGTCTTGAGCAAGTCACTAACCGCGCAGAAGGTGGCAAACAGTTGCCCATTCAAATCATTACGGTCCGTCACCACCACCAAGGTCGGGTTCTTCATCTCGGGCTGTTGCAGCAGCTTGCCCGCGTAGCAGGCCATGGTGATGCTCTTGCCAGATCCTTGGGTGTGCCAAACCACACCGGCCTTACGCGAGCCCGGCTTCACCTCTTTACCGTAAGTAGCGCGCTCTTCACGCACCTCCAGCAAACCCTTGTCGGGCGATCTGGCCGCAATCACCGTGGCGCGCACTGCCTCACGCACCGCGTGGAACTGGTGGTAGCCCGCGATCTTTTTAACAACCACATCGCCATCCTGCTCGAACAGCACAAAGTGGCGGATGTAATCAAGGAACAACTCCGGTGCAAAAAAGCCGCGCACCACGGTTTCCAGCTCCAGTTGCAGGCGGGGCCGATCATCCTCGTTGGCAATGGTGCGCCAGGGCAACATGCGCTCGGCGTTGGCCGTGAGTGAGCCCACGCGGGCCGTCCAACCATCGCTGACCACCAGCGCTTCGTTGCTGTTGAACAGGTCGCTGATCTCGTCCTTGTAGGTCTGCAACTGGTTGAAGGCGTCCCACACGTCCGTCTGTTCGTTGGCCGGGTTCTTCAGCTCGATCACCGCCAGCGGCAGGCCGTTGATGAAAGTCACCAGGTCGGGGCGCCTGGGCTGCTTGGTGCCTGTGACAGTGAACTGGTTGATCACCAGGAATTCGTTGTGCTGCGGGTTGGCAAAGTCGATCAGGTGCACCAGATCGGTTTTCTTTTCGTCCCCTACTGAAAATTCCACCGATACACCAGATAGAAGCAGCCGGTGAAAACTGCGGTTGCGCACCACTGCCAGTGGCTCACTGATGGTGTGCACGGTGTGAACGGCCTGCTCCAGCGCTGCAGCGGGGATGTGTGGGTTGATGCGAACCAAGGCCGCCAGCAGCCGGTCGCGCAAAATGATCTGCCGGTAGTCGGCGCGTTCTGGAGTGTCACCGTCGGGTGCGATGTCTGGCCCGTGCACAAACCGCCAGCCGGTTTCCTGAAACCAAACGATGCAGAGGTCTTCGAGTTCTTGTTCGTTCATCATAACGCGGCTCCTGCTGCTGGCAGAATCAAGCCGTGCTTTTGTGCCAGCTCATGGTTCAGGACTACGACAGAGGTGGCAGGGAGTGCCCACGTTTTCACGATGGGCTTGAGAACCAGCGACAGCGCACTTTGCAGCGGTGCCAGCCATTCCTGCTTATGCCCGTTGATGACCAGTACAAAACGGAATCCCTGTGCCTGCAGATCAAGCGTCTTGAAAGAATCAGGCAGTTCATCAGCCGCTGCAGGATGGCGCTGCAGCCGAGCGGCGACGGCGAGCAAGAAGCCGTGGGTCAGCTTGCTGCGAATTTCGTCGATGAACTCCGTAAAGTTAGGCTGCGTCTCTGGCCTTGGGCTGCTGGACTTGGCTTCGACGATCCATACCGTCGGTCCCTCTTGCTGCTGTCGCAGCAACAAGAACTCTGCCATCTGCACGCCTTCCTGAACCTTCTTGTAGCACGCGCTTTTCTCGATGTAAAAGCATTGCCCCACAGGGTAAGGGCCAAACGTCATCCCCGATTCGATGATGGCGTCGGTGCTCATTTCAGGGCCAGCTCCACTTCCTGCTGGTAGAGGCGGATCGACTCGGCAATGATGGGGTTGTCCGGCATGCCGTTCTTAAGGTCATCGCATGCCCAGTCACTGCCGGTGGCAGAAATCACGGGAATCGACCAGCCACGCTCCTGCGCGATCAGGTACAACTTCTTGACCACGAAATAGGAGTGGCTGGCCATGAAGAACTGGATGCCACGTTCGGCCAGCATCGCTACAATGTCCAGCAACTGCGAGATGGCGGTAGGATGCAAGGCCGACTCGGGTTCGTCGATCAGCACCACCGAGTTGGTGTCCAGATAGCGGTTGCCCAGCAGTGTGTCGAGGATAGCGATTTTCTTAATGCCTTCTGCCGTGACTCCAATCGGGAACTTGTGACGACCTCTGACAAACAGCCAGCGACCGGAAGCTTCGTCGTACTCGACCACACCGCCAAGGATGTCCTCTAGCTGACGGCGCGACTTGGCGAATTCATCATAGTTCCGGCCCTTGCTGGTGGAAATACGCAACGCTTTGGCTAGATCGAAGTAGGTGTCATCAAAACCAAAAACCTTGTCCTGCTCGCGCGACTTCAGGATGATCTGATGCAATGACAACACCTCCTTGGCCGGCAAGAAGATCGAATTACTGGCCCGTGGCGGCACAAGATTTTCGAGGCTGGAAATCTGCTTGCTTGTGTCCTTGCCGAAGCTGTAGGAGAAAACTTCTTTCTCGATTGTTAGCGCGCTCGAAAGGGGTGCGTCCGCACCCTTGCTGACCAGGTCACCTATCTTCTCGGCTTGAAATGTCCAGTACAGTTTTTCCCACAGAATCTCTGAAGCAGACCTTTGCTCATCGCCGCGCTTGTAGTCTTCCAGCGTGCGCAGGCTGCTGTAGATGGACTTTAGCAGAAAAGTTTTCCCGCTGCCATTACTGCCAATGACCAGGTTGATCTTGCCGAGTGCCGACCAATTGACTCCATTAAGAGGCCCAAAATTATCGAGTTTAATTTGATTGATCATGATTGAGCCAATTTCCTGATTTGTGCTAGCCACGCTGCAAAGAACGCACACTCGGCCTCGATCTTGGCCAGACCAATCTTCTGGGCAGCAATGGGGCCATGCCTGCGCTTACGATAACTGGGATTATTCAATTCACGCTCCAAGTGCGCCGCAGGCTTGGTTTCAGGCCGGTCGTTGATGTGCTCTGGCGATTCAGCCGCTGCGCGTGCCGCTGCCAGCGCAGCGCTCGCCCTCTGCCAGCTTGGTTCAACGCATGTCAATGTCTGAACATCGCTGAAGAGCAGGGCCTCAAACTCATGAGGCTGGATGTAGGGGATAAAACGATTCGGCTGACATCCAGCTGCGGCCACTACATCCGCATGCAGTTCACACCGGAGCAAAGCCAATCTTCGGCCAAGATTAGGCATAGCTTTGGCCTGTTCAAAGCCCGGAAATCGCTTATCGAGCTTGTAGAGATCGAACAGAGTCGTTACAAATGGAGAACTCTTCTGGCGCAGAGTGTTGCGCAGATGCGGTTTCACCCTATCATAGTTCAGCGCACCACCACGGTTTCCAGGCGAGGTCTCCACCATTTGCGGCTCAAGGTATAGACCCAAGCCGTAAAAGCATGGGGCCAACACATCGCGGACGAATTCTTCTTCTGTCTCGCCCTCGCAGACCACCACAACGCGGCTCATCGGGTCGGCCTCCCGCCCAAGATATTACGTTTCCACAACTCTCCCAAACTGTAATCATCGGTCAACCAGTCCCCCAGTTCTTCCGCATCCAAACGCTTGAATATCGAGGCATCGCCCTCGCGTTGCACCACTACCACATCTTCCGGTCGGAAGTTATTGAGAAGTTCCACGGATTGGGTAGAAACGATGACCTGTTTCGACTCGGCAGCCTCCTTCAACATCTCGGCCAACAAATTTATGGCAAAGGGATGCAGGCCCAGTTCCGGTTCGTCGATCAGCACCGTGTCTGGCAACAAGGCATTGGGCTGCAACAGCAAGGTCGTTAAACAAATGAAACGTAGCGTTCCGTCTGACAGCACATGTGCCTTCCAAGGCGTATCGGGACGCCCGCGTTCCGTCCACTCCAACTCGGTGAACTCACTGATCTCATCGCGAAACACAAAATCACCAAAAAACGGTGCTGCGCGGCGAATGGTTTCCACGATGCGGTCGTAGCTACTCTCGTAGCATGGTGTGGTCTTGAGCTTGCGCAGATAAGCAGCCAAGTTGGCCGCATCGGGCTTAAGGCGCAGGTTATCATTCGTCGCATGAATGCGTTTGACTGCCGCCGTGTCACCTGTGTCGTGAAAGTGGTATTGCCGCCAGATCTGTAACTTATCCAGCACATAGCGGCTGACCGTGGCGCTAGAGCTGCCTTTGTCGGTTCGGATACGCGCACTGTCGTGCCCTGCACCCAGTGAGTAGACTTTGGGAAAGCTGTAGCCAGCCCCTCGAACCGTAGGTTCCTCACGCGAAAAGATCAGACGGTTATCTTGCGTAGCCTCAAGTGTCAGTCGATAGCCGTTTTCATACGAGCCAGTAACTCCCTCATTGGCGGAGAACTGGATCTCTATCTCCATCTGTGGCGTAACTTTACTCCCGTAGTGCAGCAGCGCTTCCGGCCCGCCCCATTTTTGCACCTCTACGGGAAAGTTATCGCCAGCCACCGAGGCCAAGAAGCGGAACAGTCCGATGAAGTTGCTCTTGCCGGCACCGTTAGCCCCAATCATAACATTCAACGGTCGAAGCGCAAACTCTTCCAAATTGGCAATGGACTTATAGCCCTTGATAGTGAGTTTCTGGATTTGGGTCATCTCATTCCTCCATCAATGCCAGAAGTAACGCCTCAATCGATTCATCGTGCTCATTCCCTGGATACCAGATCGGAAATATATTGGCCTTTGCCAATGCCTTTTTGCGCTCGACGCGATCGACCCCATCCTTCAATTCAAGGAAGGCGTAATGTTGTGGTAGGGTATGTGCCTCTTCTTTGGCGATCACCTGCTCCATAGTTCGAAGTGTTCGATCTGTCAATAAGCTACAGCCAACAAATAGCAGTGACTTGCCAAACAAAAATCGGGAGAAGAATCGTTCTACGATGCCGGCATCACCATAGGCTTGTGCATACTCATCACGCAGCAAGACACGATTGGCAACTGTTTCACATGAGCCATGTAGCTTTAGTAGGTACCTTCCTCCGGCATTCAGAATGCGTAATGCCTCTCCCAAATTGCTACCAAAAACCACTTGATCAAAGCCCTGCGATTGCCTAGAAAAGGCAGACTCCAGCAATTTGTCGAAGTTGGTTGTGATGACATTGGACTCTGAAAACACGAGTGGAAACAAATTGATTGAACCGATCGCGGCACAGTCTCTGTCGAAGCATTCCTGAAGTTGCTTATTAAATAATGCCGGACCAAGATCATCGTGAAGTAACTGAGCTGCACCTTCGTAATCCCCGGCACCTAATAGCGACTCCAAATCAACTGGTTTGACGTGTGACTCACTCTGCAGATCCCACAGAAATTTCGTCCACCCGGGATACCCGCTGGGCATTGAAAGACCCGCGCCAAGAAAAGGGACGACATTTCGAGAGCCATATGCCTTCTTAAGTGCGCTGAAACGATTTGCATTGTCGTGCACAGCAAGCACTTGACCCGCCACGTCGCGCAGGGTGCTCTTTCGCTCCTCCACCCAATCCTCAAAAGACAACTGATATGTTTCCGGCTCTAGCTCTTTCAATATTCGGCTCCGCTGAAATGTGGAGCCAACGATGTCCACATCCCCTTCGGAGTTGAGATATTCGTGATATTTTGGTCGCCAAAAATCCATGGTCAACCCTCAAATGTTCCAGATGCTTCAATTTCCCCTGACAGCAACCTAGGGAGCAAGGCATCCCGAGTTGTCGCAAGGGTTGAGCTCTGTGCAGCCAGCGTCTGCATCATCGAAAACATCGAGGAAGCCTTCGCCTCAAAAACAAGGCAAGCGTCGTAAGGTGGACGCACAATGGGTATCTTCTTGAGGTCGGAAACGTTGATGTACGGCAAGGCGGTGCCTGAGACCAAGGTGTTGAAATCGAGTGTGCTAAGCAACGAATACAAAAAGTACTTCCCGGATTTACCTTCAACGGGACTGGCTGACATCAAGTTGTTGTCAATGATCGTCGGGGAAGTTAGCAATCTCCGTCGATTCGAAATCAGTGCCACCCCAATCTTGGCGAAAACGGTCGCCCCCAACGGGTGCAACTTCGCCTTCATTTCGGACTGTTGGGCCTTGCTCACGTAATTGTTGGCCGATTGAATGAAGACCTCGTTGCCCGCAAGGTTCATATCGCTCACCTTGATGAACGGATAGTCCCCCTCTGTACTGCCCTGGTGTTCCGGTTTGAACGCGCTGCCCGCCGTAAAGCTGCAAATATCACCAAGCGCACCACAGGCCCACCCTCTCGGAATCGCCCCCAACTCCGACTCTTCCATCTCATCCGGGAACAGCGCGGCAATGGCGGCGAGATGTTCGTATTGTTCGGGCGGCAGGGCGTCGAGTTCAGCATCGGGTTTTCCGCTGAGGGCGCTCATGGCGACGCGCAGCGGGTCGCGGCCTTCAACGATGGCAGCGATCTTGGCTTTGACCGGGTGGAAATCGACAAACCACGATTTGAAGATGGCTCGCGCCATGGCTTCGAGGGTTTGGTTGATGCGGCGGTTGATTTCGATCTTGTCGTCAATGCCTTTGAAGAAGCGAGAGATTACCTGTTGCTCTCCCTTAGGCGGAATAGAAGCGGGAATGTCGAGTAATTGATCGCGACCAACGTTGGGGAATGTTGAACCAGTTGCAGCGGCAAGCAGATCGGGGAGTTTGAGCTCAATAACTGCTCTGACAAAATGCTGAAAGGCGTCACCGTCACGGTGCCGGATTGCCGCAAGCCCTCTCCCAATCGCATACTCCTGATCAGCCCAATTCATGCGCCCGGTGGTCGAACCGCGCACACAGAATAATAGATCTCCTGGATTTGCTTTCTTGCGCACGTCAGTTGTGAACTGCACAGGAGTTGGGTTTATGGAGCCAAACTCAGTTGGCCCGTTTAACAGTGGCTTTCCCTGAAATGCTTCATTGACGTAATCAGCAGTTGGAGACTGCCCCATCACAACGTCAGCAATATCTCGTAGGCGTCCAGGTTTCCAATCAGAAGCCATAACCCAACCCCGCCAAGTTCTTCTTGATCTCGCCCTCCAGCTTCGCACTCTCCGCAAACTGCTCGGCCAATTGCGCCGTCAGCCGCGCCATCTTGTCTGCGAAGACTTCGCCGTCGTCCTCCTGCGCCTCGGCGCCCACATAACGCCCTGGCGTCAGCACATGCTCGTGCTTACGGATGTCGTCCAGCGAGGCGGAATAGCAGAAGCCCACCACATCCTCATAACCTTCGCCCAGTTGCCAAGCATGGAAGGTGTCGGCCACCTTCTTGATGTCCTCCAACGTGAAGTCACGTAGCACGCGGTCTTTCATATAGCCCAACTGGCGGGCGTCGATAAACAGGAACTGGCCGCGCCGGTCGCGTTTGGTTTTGTTGAGCGCCAGACCATTGCGTTTGTCGCGGGCGAGGAACCAGATGCAGGCCGGGATTTGCGTGTTGGTGAAGAGTTGACCGGGCAAGGCAACCATGCACTCCACGTAGTCATCCTCGATCAGCTTTTTGCGAATTTCGCCTTCGTTGTTGGTGTTGCTGCTCATCGAGCCATTGGCCAGCAGCAGGGCCATACTGCCCGCCGGGGCCAGGTGGTAGAGCATGTGTTGCAGCCAGGCGAAGTTGGCGTTGCCCTGCGGCGGCGTGCCGGCAATCCAGCGCGGGTCGCTGACCAGTTTTTCGTTCCACCATTCCTTCATGTTGAAGGGCGGGTTGGCCATGACGAAGTCGGCGCGCAGGTCGGGATGCAGGTCGTTGAGCAGAGTGTCGCCAGGTTGCCCGCCGAAGTTGAAGTCGATGCCACGAATGGCCATGTTCATGGCCGCCAAGCGCCAGGTGGTGGGATTGCTTTCCTGCCCGTACACGCTGATCTGCCCACTCTTGCCGTTGGCCACCTTGCCACCGTGCTGTTCGATGAACTCTTCGCTCTGCACAAAGAAGCCACCCGAGCCCATGGCCGGGTCGTACACGCGGCCCTTGAAGGGCTGCAGCATTTCCACAATGAGCGTAACGATGCTCTTGGGCGTGTAGTACTGGCCACCCTTCTTGCCTTCGGCCAGCGCGAACTGGCCGAGGAAGTATTCGTAAACGTGGCCGAGGATGTCCTTGCTCTTCAAGTTGAGCGGCTGGCCGTTGTAGTCCTTCCGGTTGAAATCGGTGTCCGAGAAGTGGGCGATCAGGTCGGCCAGCTTGTGGTTGTCAATCTGCGTGCGGGCAAAGTCTTTGTTGAGCACGTTCTTGAGCTTTTTCTCGTTCTCGCGCTCGACGGCTTCCATAGCATTATCAATAAGCCAACCGACGCTGCGCATCTCTTCCGGCTCTGGCTGTCCCGATTTTCCTGGGCCGGGCTTGTTCCAGGGTAGTGGCGCTTTGGGCGGCAGTTGGGCACAGTCGCGTAGGGTTTGCCAGCGGGCTTCCAGCGGCACCCAGAACACGTTTTTCTCGGTGTAGTAGTCGCGCACCTCCAGCTCGGCAGCCACGTCCTCGTCGTAGGTACCCACGTAATCTGCCGGGTCCATGTAGTAATCATGATCCGGGTTCTGAAACTGCTCGCGTAGCTCTTTTTGCCGCTCTTCAAAAGCGTCGGAGACGTACTTCAGGAAAATCAGGCCCAGCACCACATGCTTGTAGACGGCAGCGTCCAGGTTGGAGCGCAGCTTGTCGGCAGCTGTCCAGAGCTTTTTTTCCAGGTCGTTGAAAAAATGTTGTTCTATCGGGTTCATAGTTGGAATTATGACTGCCATATGATCGCCACCAGCCACACACAATAGAGCATGATGAGCCCCCCCCAAAAAAAATACGACAGCGGACTGATTTGGTTCCGGCGCGACCTGCGCGCGACCGACCAGGCCGCGCTCTACCACGCGCTGAAGGACTGCAAACGGGTCTGGTGCGCCTTCGTCTTTGACACCGACATCCTGCGGCCGCTGCTCGAACGCGGCCTGAAAGCCGACCGCCGGGTCGAGTTCATCCACGAGTCGCTGCTCGACCTGGATGAACAGCTGCGCGGGCTCGGGCGCGCCAACGGCTCGGACGGCGTCGGGCTGATCGTGCGCCACGGCCCGGCTGGCGACGAGATCCCGCGCCTGGCGAGCGAGCTCGGCGTGCAGGCGGTCTACGCCAACCACGACGACGAGCCCGGCGCGCGCCAGCGCGACCAGCAGGTGCTCGGCAAGCTGGCCCATGCCGGCATCATGCTGCACCTGCACAAGGACCATGCGATCTTCGAGCGCCACGAGCTCGTGACACAGAACGGCCGGCCCTACGGTGTCTTCACGCCCTACAAGAACGCCTGGCTCAAGAAGATCACCCCTTACCACCTCAAGCCCTATCCGGTCGAGCGCCACGCCGGCGCGCTCGCGCCCTGCCCCGCCGCGCATCCGGCCGGCGTGCCCGCGCTGGCGGACATCGGCTTCGAGGCCACCAACCTGCGCGCGCTCAGGATCCGCACCGGCAGCCACGGTGCCCAGGGCCTGTTCGAGGACTTCCTGACCCGGATCGAGCGCTACCAGCAGGCGCGCGACTTCCCCGCCGTCAAGGGGCCGAGCTACCTGAGCGTGCACCTGCGCTTTGGCACCATCAGCATCCGCCAGCTCGCCGGCGTCGCGCACCAGATGCACCTGCAAGGCCTGATCGGTGCCAGCACCTGGCTGTCCGAGCTGATCTGGCGCGACTTCTACCTGCAGATCCTGGCCAACTTCCCGCAGGTGGCGACCGGCTCGTTCAAGCCCGAATACGACGCGATCCAGTGGGAGCATGGCAAGGCCGCCGAGCTGGCCTTTGCCGCCTGGTGCGAGGGCCGCACCGGCTATCCGCTGGTCGACGCGGCGATGCGCCAGCTGAACCAGACCGGCTACATGCACAACCGGCTGCGCATGGTCACGGCCAGCTTCCTGTGCAAGGACCTCGGGATCGACTGGCGGCGCGGCGAGGCCTATTTCGCCGAGCGGCTGATCGACTTCGACCTGGCGGCCAACAACGGCGGCTGGCAATGGGCGAGTTCGAGCGGCTGCGACGCCCAGCCCTGGTTCCGCATCTTCAACCCGGTCAGCCAGAGCGAGAAGTTCGACCCGCAGGGCAAGTTCATTCGGCGCTATCTGCCTGAGCTCGCCAAGCTGCCCGACGCCGCGCTGCACGCGCCCTGGCTGGCGGGTCCGCTGGAACTGGAGGCCGCCGGCCTGACGCTGGGCCGGGACTATCCGCGCCCCCTGGTCGACCACGCGCTGGCGCGCGAGCAGACGCTGGCGCGCTATGCGGTGGTCAGGAAATCCTGACAACGGCATGGTCTTATAAAATCCCCCTGTAGATGAACTCCTCTTCCGAACTGCCGCCCGCACCCGAGCCCGGCGAGGACGCCCAGACCCATGGTCTGCCCTGCGTCATGACCTTCAACGCCAACGACCCCAGCGGCGCCGCCGGCCTGGCCTGCGACGTCGCCGCGATGGCGAGCGCCTCCTGCCATGTGCTGCCGGTGCTGACCGCCGTGCTGCTGGGCGACACCCGCAGCGTGCACCGCCATGTGGCAATCGACGGGGAAACCGTCGAGGAGCAGGCGCGTGACGCCCTCGAAGACATGGCGGTGCAGGCCTTCAAGGTCGGCTACGCCGGCAGCCCGGAGAACCTGGGCGCGATCGCGCGCGTGCTGTCCGACTACGACGGCGTGCCCGTGATCGGCTACATGCCCGACCTGTCCTGGTGCGAGGCATCGGCACTGGAGGACTACCTCGACGCCTGTGTCGGCCTGCTGCTGCCGCACACCACGGTGCTGGTCGGCAACCACAGCACGCTGTGCCGCTGGCTGCTGCCCGACTGGGACGAGGAGCGCGCACCGACCGCGCGCGACATCGCGCGCGCGGCCTACGCGCTCGGCACCCCCTTCACGCTGGTGACCGGCTTCATCGCGGCCGACCAGCTGATCGAGAACCACCTGGCCTCGCCCGAGACCCTGCTCGCGAGCGCGCGCTACGAGCGCTTCGAGGCCCGCTTCAGCGGTGCCGGCGAGACGCTGTCGGCCGCGCTGTGCGCCCTGCTGGCCGCCGGCAGCGAGTTGCAGGATGCCTGCGCCGAGGCGCTGACCTACCTCGACCGCAGCCTGGCCGCGGGCTTTCGGCCCGGCATGGGCCGCGCGCTGCCCGACCGGATGTTCTGGGCCCACGAGTCCGATGCCGAGGACGGCAAGGGTCCCGAAGCCGAACCCGAAGCCAGCCCCACCACGACCGCCGACGACCTGCTGGCGAGCCTTTCCCATGACGCCACGCCGCACTGAGCGTGACTCCAATCACTTCCTTGCCATGACCGACCGCAACCAGACCCTGTTCGAACGCGCCAAGACCCTGATCCCGGGCGGCGTCAACTCCCCCGTGCGCGCCTTCAAGGCCGTCGGCGGCACGCCGCGCTTCGTGCAGCGCGCCCAAGGCGCCTATTTCTGGGACGCCAACGGCCAGCGCTACATCGACTACATCGGCTCCTGGGGCCCGATGATCCTGGGCCACGGCCACCCGGCCGTGCTGGAGGCGGTGCAGCAGGCCGCGCTGGACGGCTTCAGCTTTGGCGCGCCGACCGAGCGCGAGATCGAGCTGGCCGAGGAAATCGTCAAGCTGGTGCCGAGCCTCGAGATGGTGCGCCTGGTCAGCTCGGGCACCGAGGCCGGCATGAGCGCGATCCGCCTGGCGCGCGGCGCCACCGGGCGCAAGAAGATCATCAAGTTCGAGGGCTGCTACCACGGCCACGCCGACGCGCTGCTGGTCAAGGCCGGTTCGGGCCTGGCCACCTTCGGCAACCCGACCAGCGCCGGCGTGCCGCCCGAGGTGGTGCAGGACACGCTGGTGCTCGAATACAACAACGTCGAGCAGCTCGAAGCCGCCTTCGCCGAGCATGGCGCGGCCGTCGCCTGCCTGATGATCGAGCCGATCGCCGGCAACATGAACTTCGTGCGCGCCTCGGTCCCGTTCATGACGCGCTGCCGCGAGCTCTGCACGCAACATGGCGCGCTGCTGGTGTTCGACGAGGTGATGACGGGTTGCCGCGTCGGCCTGGCCAGCGCCCAGGGCCACTACGCCAGCCTGATTCCGGGCTTCGAGCCCGACATGACGGTGCTGGGCAAGGTGATCGGCGGCGGCATGCCGCTGGCGGCCTTCGGCGGCAAGCGCGCGGTGATGGAGCAGCTGGCCCCGCTGGGCGCGGTCTACCAGGCCGGCACGCTGTCGGGCAACCCGGTGGCGACCGCCTGCGGCCTGGCCACGCTGCGCGAGCTGCAAAAGCCCGGCTTCTACGAGGCGCTGTCGGCCCGCACCCAGAGCCTGGTCGCCGGCCTGACCGAGGCGGCCCATGCCGCCGGCATCCCGTTCTGCGGTGACAGCCAGGGCGGCATGTTCGGCTTCTTCTTCTTCGACCAGCTGCCGCAGAACTACGCCACCGTCATGACCACCGACGGCGCGCGCTTCAACCGCTTCTACCACGGCATGCTGGAGCGCGGCGTCTACTTCGCGCCCGCGCTGTACGAGGCCGGCTTCGTGAGCAGCGCGCACAGCGCGACCGACATCGAGGCCACGATCGCCGCCGCGCGCGAGGTGTTCGCGCAGCTCTGAGCCAGCACCGGCCCCATTCGCGGCTAAAATCCTGCTCTTGTCAGGAGAGAGTCTTGCTTGGCCGTGCCAATCGCAGGACCGCCGAAGGCGCAGGAGACCCGCTTTGCCGCGGGTCCTGAACGCTCAGGCAAAAGGACTGACAAGCGTGGGCCGCGAGGCCGACGTTACCCCCTGGAGAGAGCCGCGCCCCGAGCGCGGCCACCGAAGGAGCAAACGCTTGAGTCCGATGCGGCTGGCGTGAATCTCTCAGGTAAAGCGGACAGGTGGGCAGTGCATGCACCGTAGCGGTCCCGGACCATACGGCGTATGCTTCACGCTGCTGAAAACTGCCTCAAACCGCCATGTCCGACCACAATACACTGCTGACCACTCCGCTCAACGCGCTGCACATCGAACTCGGCGCGCGCATGGTGCCTTTCGCCGGCTACTCGATGCCGGTGCAATACCCCGCCGGTCTGATGGCCGAGCATGCCCAGACGCGCAACGCCGCCGGCCTGTTCGACGTCTCGCACATGGGCCAGTTGCGCCTGGTCGGGCCTGACGCGGCCGCCGCCTTCGAGAGCCTGATGCCGGTCGACGTGATCGGTCTGGGCGTCAACAAGCAGCGCTATGGCCTGCTGCTGACCGAGGAAGGCACCATCATCGACGACCTGATGTTCGTCAACCGTGGCGACCACCTGTTCGTCGTCGTCAACGGCGCCTGCAAGGCCGGCGACATCGCGCATATCCAGGCCAGGATCGGCCAGCGCTGCGAGGTCATCCCGATGCCAGAGCGCGCCCTGCTGGCGCTGCAAGGCCCGCAGGCCGTCACCGCGCTGCAGCGCCTGGTCCCGGGTGTCGAGCAGCTGGTGTTCATGACCGGCGGCGCCTTCGACTGGAACGGCAGCGAGCTCTACATCACCCGCAGCGGCTACACCGGCGAGGACGGCTTCGAGATCTCGGTCCACGAGAGTCAGGCCGACGCGCTGGCGCGCGCCCTGCTGGCGCAGCCCGAAGTCAAGCCGATCGGCCTGGGCGCGCGCAACTCGCTGCGCCTGGAAGCCGGCCTGTGCCTGTACGGCAACGACATCGACACCACGACCACCCCGGTCGAGGCCGCGCTGAACTGGGCGATGCAGAAGGTGCGCCGCACCGGCGGCGAGCGCGCTGGCGGCTTCCCCGGCGCCGCCAAGGTGCTGGCCCAGCTCGACGGCAGCCAGCCAGCCAGCCGCAAGCGCGTCGGCCTGATCGCCAAGGACCGTGTGCCGGTGCGCGAGCATGTCGAACTGCAGAACACCGAAGGCCAGCGCATCGGCGAGGTGACCAGCGGCCTGATCGGCCCGACCATCAACCAGCCGATCGCGATCGGCTATGTCGATGCCGCCCACGCGGCGCTGGGCACCCAGGTCAACGCCATCGTGCGCGGCAAGGCCGTGGCGATGGAAGTCGCCGCCATGCCGTTCGTGCCCAACCGCTACTACCGCGGCTGATCTTCTTTGACAATGAGGCACCGCGCAGGCGGTGTCCGTCCCACCTTTTTTCATCTGGAGCCCCCATGAGCCTGAAATACACCCCCGAACACGAATGGCTGAACGTCGAAGGCGACGTCGCGGTCGTTGGCATCACCCACCATGCACAGGATGCCCTGGGTGACGTGGTGTTCGTCGAGCTGCCTGAAATCGGCAAGAGCTACGCCCCGCAGGAAGTCGCTGGCGTGGTCGAGTCGGTCAAGGCCGCCGCCGATGTCTACATGCCGGTCAGCGGCGAGGTGATCGAAGTCAACGAAGCCCTGCGCGACGACCCGACCCTGGCCAACAGCGACCCGCTGGGTGCCGGCTGGTTCTTCAAGGTCAAGCTGTCCAACCCGGCCGAAGTCGACGCCCTGCTGGACGAAACCGCCTACGGCGACCTGACCAAGTAAGTCACCGCCATCCTGCCACCGCCGACCCCGGCGGTGGCTTCCTTTTTGCCTGCCCGGAATCCCAACGCCATGTCGACGTCCACCGCCCGCCCCCTGGCCGACCTCGAAAACGCCAGCGAATTCATCGCACGCCACATCGGCGTGTCCGCTGCCGACGAAACCCACATGCTGTCCGTGATCGGCGAGGCCTCGCGCCGCGACCTGATCGACAGCATCGTGCCGCGCTCGATCGCGCGTGGTCACCGCATGGCGCTGCCCGACGCCATCACCGAAGCCCAGGCGCTGGCCGAGCTCAAGGCCATCGCCGGCAAGAACAAGATCTTCAAGAGCTACATCGGCCAGGGCTACCACGGCACCCACACCCCGGGCGTGATCCTGCGCAACATCCTGGAAAACCCCGCCTGGTACACCGCCTACACGCCCTACCAGGCCGAGATCAGCCAGGGCCGCATGGAGGCACTGGTCAACTTCCAGACCATGGTGGCCGACCTGACGGGCATGGCGATCGCCAACGCCTCGATGCTCGACGAATCCACCGCCGCCGCCGAGGCCATGACGCTGGCCAGGCGCTCGGTCAAGGCCAAGGGCAATGTCTTCATCGTCGGCGGTGACTGCCACCCGCAGACCATCGAGGTGATCCAGACCCGCGCCGCGACGATGGACATCACGGTCAGGATCGCCGCCACCGAAGCCGAGTGGAACGACGCTATTCGCCAGGACGACTACTTCGCCGCCATCAACCAGTACCCGGGCAGCAGCGGCTGGCTGTGCGACTGGAGCGCCTCGGCCGAGACCATCCACGGCAAGAACGCCGCGCTGATCCTGGCCGCCGACCTGCTGGCGCTGACCCTGCTCAAGGCCCCGGGCGAGATGGGCGCCGACATCGTGGTCGGCACCACCCAGCGCTTCGGCATGCCGATGGGCGCCGGCGGCCCGCACGCCGCCTACATGGCCTGCCGCGACGAGTACAAGCGCTCGATGCCGGGCCGCCTGGTCGGCATCAGCGTCGACGTGCACGGCAACCCGGCCTACCGCCTGGCGCTGCAGACCCGCGAGCAGCATATCCGCCGCGAGAAGGCCACCTCCAACATCTGCACCGCGCAGGTGCTGCCGGCCGTCATCGCCAGCATGTACGCGGTCTACCACGGCCCGCAAGGCCTCAAGCGCATCGCCGAGCGCGTCGCCAGCTACACCGCGATCCTGGCCCAGGGCCTGCAGGCGCTGGGCTACCAGCTGGTGCACCACACCGCCTTCGACACGCTGACCGTCAAGACCCCGAGCGCGGGCGCCGCCCACGCCCTGGTCCAGCATGCCGCCGCCAACGGCGTCAACCTGCGCCAGCTGCGCAACGATTGCGTCGGCCTCTCGCTCGACGAGACCACCACGCGCGAGGACATCGCCCAGCTCTGGTCGCTGTTCGCCCAGCCGGGCCAGGCCTGCCCAGAGGTCAAGGCCTTCGAGGCTGGCGTCGAGGCGCTGATCCCGGCCGCGCTGCGCCGCGGCAGCGCCTACCTGACGCACCCGGTCTTCAACAGCTACCACTCCGAGACCGGCATGCTGCGCTACATCCGCGCGCTGTCGGACAAGGACCTGGCGCTGGACCGCAGCATGATCCCGCTGGGCAGCTGCACCATGAAGCTCAACGCGACCAGCGAGATGATCCCGATCACCTGGCCCGAGTTCGCGCTGCCGCACCCGTTCGCGCCGGCCGACCAGCTCGAAGGCTACCGCCTGCTCGACGAGCAGCTGCGCGCCTGGCTGGCCCAGGCCACCGGCTACGCCGCCATCAGCCTGCAGCCCAACGCCGGCTCGCAGGGTGAATACGCCGGCCTGCTGGCGATCAAGGGCTACCACGAAGCGCAGGGCAACGGCCACCGCAAGATCTGCCTGATCCCGTCCAGCGCCCACGGCACCAACCCGGCCAGCGCCCAGATGGCCGGCATGCAGGTGGTGGTGACCAAGTGCGACGAAAACGGCAACGTCGACCTGGCCGATCTCAAGGCCAAGTGCGAGCTGCACAGCGCCAACCTGGCCGCCGTCATGATCACCTACCCGAGCACGCACGGCGTGTTCGAGACCGAGGTCAAGGCGCTGTGCGAGCTGGTGCACAGCCATGGCGGCCGCGTCTACGTCGACGGCGCCAACATGAATGCGCTGGTTGGTGTCGCGGCACCGGGCGAGTTCGGCGGCGATGTCAGCCACCTGAACCTGCACAAGACCTTCTGCATCCCGCACGGCGGTGGCGGCCCGGGCGTCGGCCCGGTCTGCGTGGTGGCCGACCTGGCCCCCTACCTGCCGGGTCACGCGACGGCCAGCGCCCAAGGCGCCTATGTCGGTCCGGTCAATGACAGCGTGCCGAGCGGCAAGCCGGCCGTCGGCGCGGTCTCGGCCGCGCCGCTGGGCAACGCCGCCGTGCTGCCGATCTCGTGGATGTACATCCGCATGATGGGCGCCGAAGGCCTCAAGCACGCGACCGAAACCGCGATCCTGAGCGCCAACTACATCAGCAAGCGGTTGAGCAACCACTACCCGACGCTGTACGCCAGCGCCAACGGCCATGTCGCGCACGAATGCATCCTGGACCTGCGCGGCCTGAAGGAGACCAGCGGCGTGATGGCCGAGGACGTCGCCAAGCGCCTGATGGACTACGGCTTCCACGCCCCGACCCTGTCCTTCCCGGTCGTCAACACGCTGATGGTCGAGCCGACCGAGAGCGAGACGCTGGAGGAACTCGACCGCTTCATCGACGCGATGATCGCGATCCGCGACGAGGTGCGCCAGGTCGAAGCCGGCGTCTGGCCGCGCGAGGACAATCCGCTCAAGCATGCACCGCACACTGCGGCCAGCCTGCTGGGCGCCGAGTGGAACCACTCCTACCCGCGCGAAGTTGGTGCCATGCTCAAGACCGGCCAGCAGGTCAAGTACTGGCCGTCGGTCGGCCGGGTCGACAACGTCTACGGCGACCGCAACCTGTTCTGCAGCTGCCTGCCGGTGGGCGACGCCGAATAAGGCTCCCGTACCAACCACAAGAAACCCGCTTCGGCGGGTTTTTTGTTGCGTGCCGCCAGCTGGCTGCCAGGGATGGCCAGGCGTTCAATCGCGCAAGGTTTTGCTGACGAAGCGGCGGAACCAGCTCATCGCCGGTGCCTCGGTCCGGCCCTGCAGGGTGATGTAGGCAAAGCGCGCCTGCGCCCGCAGGGCGGGTTGCAGCTTCAACTCGACCAGCCGGCCGGCCGCCAGCCCTTCGCGCGCCGCCGCCAGAATGCCGAGGTAGACCGCATGTGAGCGCTCGACCGTCGCGATCAGGCTGTCGACCTCCTCGCCCTGCAGCGAGACCATCAGCTGCGGATCGGCGGCGGGGCCGTACTGCTCGACCAGCAGCCGGGCCACCTCGTCCGACAGCGGCGTCGACGCCACGGGGTAGCGCAGCAAGTCCTCCAGCCCGATCCGGCGCAACCGCAGCAGCGGGTGATCGGCGCGACAGACGAAGCCGGCCGGATGGTCGCCGAGCGGGTCGATCCGCAGATCGGGGGCGGGCGCGACCCGACGGGCATCGACCACCAACGCATCGAGCTGCCTGGCGCGCAGTTGCAGCAGTTGCAGCTCGGTCGAGCCGCGCGTGATCGACACCCGCAGCTCGGGATGCCGCTCGGCCGCGTGGCACAGCAGCGGCGTCGTCAGCAGGGCGCCGGGACCGGAGCCCAGACCGACCCGTATCTTGCCGCCGCCGCCCTGCAGCCGTTCCGCGCTGCGCCGCAGCTCGGAGGCCTCCAGCACGATGCGGCGCGCACGCGCGACCACCTCGCAGCCCAGCGGGGTCAACTCGTTGCGCTTGCCGATGCGGTCGAGCAGCTGGCCGCCGAGCTCATCCTCCAGGTTCTGGATGCTGCGGCTCAGCGCCGACTGGGTGATGCAGCAATGCTCGGCCGCGCGGCTGAACGAGCCGGTATCGGCGAGCGCGAGCAGATGCTCCAGGGGCTTGATGTTCATGCGGACTCATTCTACGAACGAATAATCATCAGGAAAATAATGCATTGGACACATCAATGAACCCTCCATAAGATGAGGCGTTCAAGACATAAACAGGAGACAGACATGGACCACCGCAAACGCTTCACCCTCAAGCGCACCACCGCCCTGCTGGCCGGCATCACGCTGGCAGCCAGTGCCATGGCGCAATCGGGCAAGCCGGTGACACTGATGGTGCCCTATCCGGCCGGCGGCGTCTCCGACGTCATCGCGCGCATCGTCAGCCCGGTGCTGGCCAGGCATCTGGAGCGCAACGTGATCGTCGAGAACCTCGGCGGCGCCGGCGGTGCGATCGCGGCACAGAAGGTCCTCAACGCCCCCGCCGATGGCAACCTCATCTACCAGGGTTCGCCCAACGAGCTGATCCTCACGCCGATGGCCGTGGCCGCCGTCAAGCACAGGAGCGAGGACTTCCGTCCGGTGCAATCGATCACGCTCAACGAGATGATCGTGTTCGCGCGCAAGGACCTGCCGGTGGGCAACGGTGACGAACTCGCCGCCTACGCCGCCAAGATGGCCAAGGAAGGCCGCCCTCTGACCTACGCCAGCGTCGGCCCCGGCTCGCTCTACCATGTCCTGGGCGAGCAGATGTCCAAGGTGCTCAACGTCCCGCTGACCCATGTGCCCTACAAGGGCGGCGCGCCGGCCACGCAGGACCTGATGGGTGGCCTGGTCGACATCTTCATCACCCCCTACGGCAAGTCCTATGTCGAGCTGGTCAACAGCGGCAAGATCAAGGCGGTCGCCGCGCTCTCGGCCGAGCGCCAGGCCGCGTTCAAGTCGGTGCCGACCCTCAACGAGAGCAAGGCCCTCAAGGGCTTCGTGTTCGATACCTGGCAGAGCTATTTCGTGCGCAAGGACACGCCCGAGCCCGTGGTGCAGGCGCTGCACAAGGCGCTGAGCGAAGTCGCCAACGACGCGGGCGTGCGCGCGTCGCTCGAAGCCCAGGGCATGATCGTTCCGAAGCCGGTGCCACTGGACAAGGTGAGCAAGACCTACGCCAACGAGGTCGCCCAGTACCGCGCCATCGCCAAGTCCATCAACCTGCAGGCCCAGTAACAGCATGACCGATACCCTGACCGCGCTGCAAGCCCTGTCGGACGAGTTCACGGCGCTGCGCCGCGACATCCACCGCCACCCCGAGCTGGGCTACCAGGAATTCCGCACCAGCGAGCTGGTGGCCGAGCGCCTCGCGTCCTGGGGCTATGCCGTCACGCGCGGCCTGGGCGGCACCGGCGTGGTCGGGCAGCTGGTGCGTGGCAAAAGCGGAACAAGCGGCAAGCGGCTGGGCCTGCGCGCCGACATGGACGCGCTGCCGATCCAGGAGGCCACCGGCCTGCCGCACGCCAGCTGCCACGCCGGCCTGATGCACGCCTGCGGCCACGACGGCCACACCGCGACGCTGCTGGCCGCCGCCAAGCACCTGGCCGAACAGGGCGACTTCGACGGCACGCTGAACCTGATCTTCCAGCCGGCCGAGGAAGGCCTGGGCGGCGCCAGAAAGATGATGGAGGACGGCCTGTTCGAGCAGTTCCCCTGCGACGCGATCTTCGCCATGCACAACATGCCGGGCTTTCCGCGCGGCAAGCTGCTGCTGCGCGAGGGCGCGACCATGGCGTCGAGCGAGAACATCACCATCACGCTCGAAGGCCAGGGCGGCCATGGCGCCATGCCGCATCTCGCGATCGACCCGGTGGTCGCGGGTGCCGCCATCGTGATGGCGCTGCAGACCATCGTCTCGCGCAACGTGGCGCCGCTGCAGATGTCGGTGATCACGGTCGGCTCGCTGCAGGCCGGCGAGGCCAACAACGTGATCCCGCAGCGCGCCACGCTCAAGCTCAGCGTGCGCTCGCTCGACCGCGAGGTGCGCCAGCTGCTGAACCGCCGCATCCGCGAACTGGTCGAGGCACAGGCGCAGAGCTTTGGCGTCAAGGCCAGCATCGATTTCCAGGGTGGCTATCCGGTGCTGGTCAACACCCTGCCCGAGACCGACTTCGCGCGCCAGGTGGCGCTGGAGCTGGTCGGCGCCGACAACGTCGAGCTGCAGACCGCCCCGCTGACCGGCAGCGAGGACTTCGCCTTCATGCTGGAGCAGGTGCCGGGCAGCTACCTGTTCATCGGCAACGGCGACGCGGCCAGCGGCGGCCACGGCGCCTGCATGGTGCACAACCCGAACTACGACTTCGACGACGGCAACATCGCCATCGGCGCGGCCTACTGGGTCAGGCTGACCGAGCGTTTCCTGGGCGCCTGAGGGCCGCGGCGCAGCTGAATCGGCAGTGACACTGGAGCTGATCGGCTTTATAAAGATAAGATCGATTGCTGGCGTAGGCAAAGGCTTTACGCTGCCCTGCCGACACCAACCCCTCGACGAGGAGTCCCCATGTCCAAGCTGTCCCGCTGATCGGAGAGTCACCATGGCCGTCAGCGTTTTCGACCTGTTCAAGATCGGCATCGGGCCGAGCAGTTCCCACACCGTGGGGCCGATGCGCGCCGCGCGCCTGTTCACCCTGCGGCTGCGCCACGCCGGTCTGCTCGGGCCGACCGCGCGCGTGCGCTGCTGGCTCTACGGCTCGCTGGGCGCCACCGGCAAGGGCCACGGCAGCGACACCGCCGTGCTGCTCGGCCTGGCCGGCCATGAGCCCGACACCGTCGATGTGGACAGCGTGCCGCAACTGCTGCGGGCGATCCGCGGCGACCACCGCATCGCGTTGCTCGGCGAGCACGAGGTGGCGTTCAACGAGCGCGAGGACCTGCTGTTCATGCGGCGCGAGAGCCTGCCCTTCCACGCCAACGGCATGCGGCTGGTGGCCTATGACGCGCAGGGCCAGGAGCTGGAGAACCGCTGCTACTACTCGGTCGGCGGCGGTTTCATCGTCAGCGACGAGGTGGCGGCCGACGGCAGCAAGCAGCGTGTCATCGCGCCCGATACCACCGTGCTGCCGCTGCCGTTCAAGAGCGGCAACGAGCTGCTCGAAATCGCCAAGCGCGAAGGCCTGAGCATCGCCCAGGTCATGCGCCGCAACGAGCGCCACTGGCGCGGCGACGCCGAAATCGATGCCGGCCTGCTGCGCATCTGGCGCGTGATGCAGGACTGCGTGCGGCGCGGCTGCCGCACCGAGGGAGTTTTGCCGGGCGGCTTCAAGGTCAAGCGCCGCGCTGGCGCGCTGCACCGCGCGCTGACCGAGCACCCGGAGGCGACGCTGCGCGACTCGCTGGCCGTGCTCGACTGGGTCAACCTCTACGCGCTGGCGGTCAACGAGGAAAACGCCGCTGGCGGGCGCGTCGTGACCGCGCCGACCAATGGCGCCGCCGGCATCGTGCCGGCCGTGCTGCATTACTACGCGCGCTTCATCCCGGGCGCCAACGACGCCGGCGTGATCGACTTCCTGCTCACCGCCGCCGCGATCGGCATCCTCTACAAGGAGAACGCCAGCATCTCGGGCGCCGAGGTCGGCTGCCAGGGCGAGGTCGGCGTGGCCTGCTCGATGGCTGCCGGCGCGCTGTGCGCCGTGCTCGGCGGCACGCCCGAACAGGTCGAGAACGCGGCCGAGATCGGCATGGAGCACCACCTGGGCCTGACCTGCGATCCCGTAGGCGGCCTGGTGCAGATTCCCTGCATCGAGCGCAACGCGATCGCCGCCGTCAAGGCGCTCAACGCCGCGCGCATGGCGCTGCGCGGCGACGGCAGCCACTTCGTGAGCCTGGACAAGGTGATCAAGACCATGCGCGAGACTGGCGCCGACATGAAGAGCAAGTACAAGGAGACCGCGCGCGGCGGCCTCGCGGTCAACATCGTCGAATGCTGATGTCTGCCGTTCAATCGAACGTGATCGCGTCCATCGCGAGGTAGCTGTACATCACCTCGCGGTTGAAATACTCGGGCTGGGCCGCGCCGGGCTGGCCCCAGCCGGCCGCGCCGAGCGCGAAATACAGCGGCAGGTAATGCTCGTCGGTCGGATGGGCGCGCACGGCATGCGGGGCCTGGCGCCGGTAGTCGAACAGGCGTTCGCTGTCCTGCGCCAGCAAGGCCTGCTCGACCCAGCGCGCGAATTCCTCCACATAGGGCGCGGCGGGCGCGTCCTGCTCCGGGCGCCCGCCCATGAACTCGCGCAGGTTGTGCGTCATGCTGCCGGTCGCCAGGATCAGCACGCCCTGCTCGCGCAGGCCGGCCAGCGCCTGGCCCAGCGCGTAGAGCTCGCGCGGCCCGGCATGCGCCAGCAGCGACAGCTGCAGCACCGGCAGGTCGGCCGCCGGCAGCAAGAAGCGCAGCGGCACCCAGGCGCCATGATCGAAGGGCCGCTCCGGGTCGGCCTGCGCGGGCACGCCAGCCGCCCGCAGCAGCTCCAGCACCTGCTGTGCCAGTTCAGGCGCACCCGGCGCCGGGTATTGCAGGCGATACAGCGGCTCGGGGAAGCCGCCGAAGTCGTGCCAGGTCGCGGGCTGCGGATTCGTCATGACCTCGACGCCGCGCGACATCCAGTGCGGCGACAGCACCAGCACGGCGCGCAGGTCGCCGCGCTCGCGCAAGCGCGCGCCCATCTGCTGCAAGGCCGGGCCAGTCTGGCCTGGGTCGAGCGCGAACATCGGTGAACCGTGCGAAACGAACAGGACGGGCAGCGGGGAATGAGTCATGTCGGCAAAATCCAGAAAAAACCAGGCCAGGGCCTCGATGCCTTGACTGTAGCGCCCGGATGCGCCAATCTTGTTCGCCACGGCGCGCGACCGCGTTCAAAAAATCCGAGCGTGCGCATGAGCGAAAATCGCTGCAATCACCATCCAGACCTGCAGCCAGACATGACCAGCCCCGACCGTTACGCCGTCATCGGCAACCCCATCAGCCAGAGCAAGTCGCCGCTGATCCACATGGCCTTTGCCCAGGAAAGCAGGCAGAACCTGGTCTACACCGCCATCGAAGGCCCGCTGGGCCAGTTCGCCGCGACGGTGGATGCCTTCCGCGCCGAAGGTGGCAAGGGACTCAACGTCACCCTGCCGTTCAAGCTCGACGCCTGCGCCTACGCCACCGAGCTGTCGGAAGACGCGCGCGCCGCCGGCGCGGCCAACGCGCTCAAGTTCGAGGGCGATCGCGTCCAGGCGCAGAACTTCGACGGCGTCGGCCTGGTGCGCGACATCACGCACAACCTCGGTCAGGCTCTCCAGGGCAAGCGGGTGCTGCTGCTGGGCGCGGGTGGCGCCAGCCGTGGCGCCATCCTGCCGATCCTGCACCAGGCGCCGGCCTGCCTGTTCGTCGCCAACCGCACCGTCGCCAAGGCCAGCGCGCTGGTGCAGTCGTTCCACGCCAACGGCGCCCCCGCGACGCTGCAGGGCGGCGGCTTCGACGAGCTGGGCCGCGATGCCTTCGACGTGATCATCAACGCCACCTCGGCCAGCCTGAGCGCCGCGACACCGCCGCTGCCCGCCAGCGCCTTCGCGGCCGACGGCCTGGCCTACGACATGGTCTACGGCAAGGGCCTGACGCCCTTCCTGCAGCTGGCACGGCAGGCCGGCGTGCGCCAGCTGGCCGACGGCGTCGGCATGCTGGTCGAACAGGCCGCCGAGGCCTTTGCCTGGTGGCGCGGCGTGCGCCCCGAGACGCGCGCCATGATCGCGCGCATCAGCGTGCCGCTGGTCTGAGGCGGCGCTGCGCGGCCCGCATGCGCCAGGCCGCGCCGCAAGCCAGCAGCGCCATGGCGGCGGCGAGCCAGAACACGCTGCCCACGCCCCAGCGCGTGCTGATCAGGCCGCCCAGCAGGCCGCCGACCACGCCCGACAGGCCGTAGCCCAGCACCGCATAGAGCGCCTGGCCGCGTCCGCGCAGGCGGGCCGGGAAATGCTCGCTCAGCAGCGCGATGCAGACCGAGTGATGGGCGGCAAAGGTGATCGCGTGCAGCAACTGGGCCGCGAACAGCCACCACGGGTACTGCCCGGCGCCGGCCGTGACCACGAAACGCAGCACCGCCAGCGCGGCGGCCAGCAGCAGCCAGCCGCCGTGACTCAACAACGGCAGCCAGCGCGCCTGGGTGAAGAACCAGGCGATCTCGACCAGCACCGACGCGGCCCACAGCAAGCCGATCACCGACTTGGGATAGCCGAGCGCATCGATGTAGAGCGAGAAATAGACATAGACGAACACATGCGCCAGCACATGCAGGAAGACCGAGGCGAAGAACCAGGCCACCACCGGCTGGCGCAAGACCGGCAGGATGGACTCCGAGCGCTGGCCGGCCTGGGCCGGCTCGCGCCGGTCGGGCAGCCACCAGACACTGGCCACCACCAGCAGCAAGGTGCCCATGGTCCAGGCCGGGAAGCTGCCCATGCCATGAGCCTCGAACCAGGCCCCGGCCGCCATCACGGTCAGCAGGAAGCCCACTGAGCCGCACAGCCGCACCCGCCCATACAGCCGGGCATCGAAGCTGCCGGCGCGGCTGACCACCTGCGCCAGCGCGGCCTCGCTCATCGGCATCATCGCGCTGGTGTGGGTGAACATCAGCAGCAGCACCCCGGCCAGCCCCCATGGACCGAGGTCTAGCCAGAGGCCGGCGCTGCCGCCCAGCGCGACCATGGCACAGAAGCGCAGCAGGCGCACCCGCTCGCCCGTGTGGTCGCTGAGCCAGCCCCAGGCGTAGGGCGCGAAAAGCCGGGTCGCCGACTGCATCGAGGTCAGCAGGCTGATCGCGAACAGGCCGAAGCCCGCGTCCTTGAGCCAGAGCGGCAGGTAGGGGTTGAAGAAGCCGATATGCGCGAAATAGCTCGCCGACAGCGCGGCGAAGGGCCAGAGTTCGCGCCCCCGGCTCAAGCTCGGCACCCGCGCTTAGCGCGCCGCCGCGATGTCGGGCGTGCCCACGCGCACATCGCCGCACTGGGCGCGATGGCGCAGCGCATGGTCGATCAGCACCAGCGCCAGCAGCGCCTCGGCGATCGGCGTGGCGCGGATGCCGACGCAGGGGTCGTGGCGCCCCTTGGTTATCAGCTCGGTCGGATTACCCTCGACGTCGATGGTCTCGCGCGGGATCAGGATCGAGCTGGTCGGCTTGATCGCGAGCGAAACCTCGATGTCCTGGCCGGTGCTGATGCCGCCCAGGATGCCGCCGGCGTTGTTGCTCAGGAAGCCATCGGGGGTGAGCGAGTCACCGTGCGTGCTGCCGCGCTGCGCCACGCTGGCGAAGCCGGCGCCGATCTCGACGCCCTTGACGGCGTTCAGACCCATCATCGCGTAGGCGATGTCCGCGTCGAGCTTGTCATAGAGCGGCTCGCCCAGGCCGACCGGCACTTTCTGCGCCGTCACGCGCAGGCGCGCGCCGCAGGAGTCGCCCGACTTGCGCAGCTCGTTCATGTAGAGCTCGAGCTCGGACACGTCGGCCAGCGGCGCGAAGAAGGGGTTGTTCGGCACATGGTCCCAGCTCTCGAACGGGATCTCGACCTCGCCGATGGCGGTCATGCAGCCCTTGAAGGTGGTGCCGTAAGCCTGCCGCAGCCATTTCTTGGCCACGGCGCCAGCCGCGACGGTGGGCGCGGTCAGGCGCGCCGAGCTGCGGCCACCGCCACGCGGGTCGCGGATGCCGTACTTGTGCCAGTAGGCGTAGTCGGCGTGACCGGGGCGGAAGGATTGCAGGATGTTGCCGTAATCCTTGCTGCGCTGGTCGGTGTTCTGGATCAGCAGCGCGATCGGGGTGCCGGTGGTCTTGCCATCGTAGACCCCGCTCAGGATCTGGACCTGATCGGGCTCGTTGCGCTGGGTCACGAACTTGCTCGTTCCCGGCCGGCGGCGGTCCAGGTCCTGCTGGATGTCCGCCTCGCACAGGTCCAGGCCCGGCGGGCAGCCGTCGATCACGCAGCCGATGGCCGGGCCGTGCGATTCGCCGAAGTTGGTGACAGTGAAGAGTTTGCCAAAGGTGTTGCCGCTCATGGATTCTGATTATCCCAGAGGCGGCAGATGAAAGCGATGCCGGAGCTGGAGCGCACAAGACGCTCCAGCCTTGCGTCACATCAGGACTTCTCGTCCACTTCCTGCGCCGGCCATTCGCGGATATAGGCCTTGAGCATCTTGTTCTCGAAGTTCTGGGTATCGACGATGGCCTTGGCGACGTCGTAGAAGCTGATCACGCCCATCAGCATCTTGCCGTCCATCACCGGCATGTAGCGGGTGTGGCTTTCCAGCATCAGGGGGCGGACCTGTTCGAGCTCGGTGTCGGGCGTGCAGGTGGCCGGCTTGCGATCCATCACCTTGTCCACGGTCTTGCCCGCGACGGTGCCGGCGTTGCGGGCCAGGGTCTTGATCACCTCGCGGAAAGTCAGCATGCCGGCCAGCTGGCCGTTTTCCATCACGGCGAGCGAGCCGATGTCGAACTCGGCCATGGTCTCGATCGCATGGGACAGTTTCTCGTCGGGGGAAACGGTATAGAGCGTGCCGCCCTTGACGCGCAGGATGTCGCTGACTTTCATGTTTTTCGGCTCCTTGGGCACACCACCGTGCCCTGGTACAAATATAGCCCACAAAGGCAAGCACGCGAGCCGCTATCGCGCCCACCCGGGAAAACCCGGATACACAAGGCAGGCCACGACGCTTCAGGCCACGGCGCGGGGCAGCGCGTCGGCCAGCACCAGGCGCGGCCAGCCGCTGGCCTGCCAGAGTGCCTCGGTACCCGGCTCCCGTGGCAGGCCCAGCGCCTGCAGCAGCGGCGCCAGCGGCGTCGCGGCGGGATCGACCAGCAGCACCAGCCTGGCCTCGTCCTCGCTCAGGCGACCGACCCAGTCCAGCGCCTCCAGCGCCTCCAGCGAAGGTTCGAGCTGCAGCGGGTCGACGCGCAACCGCAGCGCGACGGACTCCAGGCTGCCGCCGCCGAGTCCGCCCATGCGCGCCTGCTCCAGACAGGCGAGCAGCTCGAGCGCGAGCTGCAAGCCCCAGCCCGGCGTGTCGGCATGGCGATCGATGCCGGCCAGCAGGCTGGGCAGACTGGCCGTCACGACGGCGCCAGCCAGCACGATCACCCAGGCCATGTAGACCCAGACCAGCAGGATGGGAACGGTCGCGAAAGTGCCGTAGACCGCCGAATAGGTCGGCACCTGACCGAGGTACAAGCCCAGCAAGCGCTTGGCGAGCTCGATGCCTATCGTGGTCAGCAGCGCCCCGCCGAGCGCATGCATCCAGCGCACCCGGGCATTGGGCACGTAGCGATAGAGCGCCACCAGGCCGAACAGGCCGAGCAGCAGTTCGATGCCATCGAGCGCCAGCTTGACCCCGCCGGGAATCGCGCCGACCCAGCCGCGCGAGGCCGATACGGCGTAGGAGCTCAGGCTCAGGCTGGCGCCGAGCAGCAGCGGGCCCAGCGTCAGCGCCGCCCAGTAGACCAGCACCCGCTGTGCCAGCGGTCGCGGCTGGCGCACGCGCCAGATATCGTTGAGCTTGCGGTCTATCGTCAGCACCAGCGCCAGCGCGGTCGCGAGCAGGAACACCGCGCCGGCCCAGCCCATCTTGCCGGCCTGCTCGGAGAACCTCAACAGAGAGCTAGTGACCTGGCGCGCGATCGTGTCGGGAATCAGGCTCTGGATCAGCCACTGCTGCAGCTGCTGCTGCATGCGGCCAAAGACGGGGAAGGCGCTGAAGATGGCCAGGCCGACCGTGAACAGCGGCACCAGCGACATCACGGTGGTGAAGGTCAGGCTGCCGGCGGTGATGCCAAGGCGCTCGACGCGAAAGCGCTCGCGCAGCGTCAACGCGGTAGCGCGCCAGGGGAGGCATCGCAGCGACTGGAGCCAGCCGGGCAGCCAGGAATCGACGAAATGCAGGCGGCCGGACTGGCGCGCACGCGATGAGGTTCTCATCGCCGGTATCATGCCATCGCTCTACCCGCCCAAGATGAAAAAAACCCGCCCCGACCCGATGCCCGATGCCCCTCCGGGCACCGTACTGCCCACCCCCGCCGGGGTGGATTCCGCGCGCCGCGCCGCCGTTGCCTGCACGCTGGCGCTGATCGCGCTGGGCCTGGCCTGGGAGCTCTGGCTGGCGCCGCTGCGTCCGGGCGGCTCCTGGTGGGCGATCAAGGTGCTGCCGCTGTGCCTGCCGTTGCCCGGCCTGCTGAAGAACCGCATGTACACCTATCGCGCGCTCAGCCTGCTGGTCTGGCTCTACGCGACCGAGGGCCTGGTGCGCGTCGGCAGCGACCGCGACCTGTCACAGGCGCTCGCCGGTCTGGAGGTGCTGCTGTGCGTCGGGCTGTTCGTCGCCTGCACCCTGCACATCCGGCTGCGGCTGAAGGCGGCGCGCGCCGCGCTGGCCGCGGCGGCCGATGCCGGCGCCAGCGCTGCCGCCAGCAAATCCTAACGGGAGACGACTTGATGACCGACTGGAACGATTTACTGCCCACCCTGCGCGCGACCGTCGGCGCCCGACAGGTGCTGACGCATGAGGACCCGGCCGCCGACCTCTCGGCCTACGAGCAGGACTGGCGGCGCCGCCACCGTGGCCGTGCGCTCGCCGTGGTGCGCCCGGGCAGCACGGCCGAGGTCGCCGCCGTGGTCCGGGCCTGCGCGGCTGCCGGCGTAGCCATCGTGCCGCAGGGCGGCAACACCGGACTGGTGGTCGGCAGCGTGCCCGACGCCAGCGGCACCCAGGTGCTGCTGAGCCTGCAGCGCATGAACCGGGTGCGCGCGCTCGACGCCGCCAACCTGACGCTGACGGTCGATGCCGGCTGCATCCTGCAGGTCGCGCAGCAGGCCGCCGCAGCCGCCGGCCTGCTGCTGCCGCTGAGCCTGGCCTCCGAGGGCAGCTGCACCATCGGCGGCAACCTGGCCAGCAACGCCGGCGGCACCCAGGTGCTGCGCTACGGCAACGCGCGCGACCTCTGCCTGGGGCTGGAACTGGTCACGCCGCAGGGCGAGATCTGGGACGGCCTGATCGGGCTGCGCAAGGACAACACCGGCTACGACCTGCGCGACCTCTACATCGGCAGCGAGGGCACGCTGGGCATCATCACCGGCGCCACGCTCAAGTTGCAGCCGCAGCCGGCCGCCAAGCTGACCGCCTGGGCCGCCCTGCCATCGATCGAGGCCGCGGTCGAGCTGCTCGGCATGGCGCAGCGCCAGCTCGGCGCCGGCCTGACCGGCTTCGAGGCCATGAGCCGCTTCGCGCTGTCGCTGGTCGACAAGCATTACCCGCAGCTGCGCGTGCCGCTGTGGCAGGACCATCCCTGGTGCGTGCTGCTGGAGAACTCCGACAGCGAGAGCGAGGCCCATGCGCGCGAGCGCTTCGAGGCACTGCTCGAAGCCGCGCTCGCACAAGGCTGCGTCAGCGACGCCATCATCGCCGAGAGCCTGGGCCAGGCGCACAACCTGTGGCAGATCCGCGAGAGCATCTCGCTGGCGCAGAGCGAGGAAGGCCTCAACATCAAGCACGACATCAGCCTGCCGGTGTCGGCCATCGCCGCCTTCTGTACCGAGACCGATGCGCTGCTGGCCGCCGAGATCCCGGGCGTGCGGCTGGTCAACTTCGGCCACCTGGGCGACGGCAACCTGCACTACAACGTGCAGGCGCCCGAGGGCGGCGACCCGGCCGCCTTCCTGCGCGGGCAGGAAAGCCGCATCAACCACCTCGTGTTCGACTCGGTGCGGCGCTTTGGTGGCTCGATCAGCGCCGAGCATGGCATCGGCAGCCTGAAGGCCGAAACGCTGCCGCAGTACAAGCACCCGGTGGCGCTGGCGCTGATGCGCCGCATCAAGGCCGCGCTCGACCCACAGAACCTCATGAACCCGGGTCGCGTGTTGGCCAACCCGACACCGAAGCAGGAAACCCCGTGAAGCAATACCTCGACCTCGTCCGCACCGTCTTCGAGCAGGGCAGCTGGCAGACCAACCGCACCGGCATCCGCACGCTGAGCCTGCCCGGCGCGGCGATGCGCTTCGACCTGAGCCAGGGCTTTCCGGCCGTCACGACCAAGAAGCTGGCCTTCAAGTCGGCCATTGGCGAACTGGTCGGCTTCCTGCGCGGCTACCGCAGCGCGGCCGACTTCCGCGCGCTCGGCTGCAAGGTCTGGGACCAGAACGCCAACGAGAACGCCGCCTGGCTGGCCAATCCCTACCGCCTGGGCGAGGATGATCTGGGTCCGGTCTACGGCGTGCAATGGCGCAACTGGCCGGCCTTCAAGGCCCTGCCCGCCTCGGCCACGGGCCAGATCGAGGACGCGCTGGGGCGCGGCTATGTCCGCATCGCCGACACCGCCGACGGCCAGGTCGTGCTCTACAAGGCGGTCGACCAGCTGCGCCAATGCCTCGACACCATCGTCAACAACCCGAGCGACCGCCGCATCATCTTCCACGGCTGGAACTGGGCCCAGCTGGAGGAGATGGCGCTGCCGCCCTGCCACCTGCTGTACCAGTTCCTGCCCAACGCGGCGACGCACGAGATCTCGCTCTGCCTCTACATCCGCAGCAACGATCTGGGGCTGGGCACGCCGTTCAACCTGACCGAGGGCGCGGCGCTGCTGCATCTGGTCGGACGCCTGACCGGCTACCAGCCGAAATGGTTCAGCTACTTCATCGGCGACGCGCATGTCTACGAGAACCATGTGCCGATGCTGCGGCAGCAGCTCGCGCGCGCGCCGCTGCCGGCGCCACGGCTGCTGCTGTCGGACCGCCTCCCCGACTACGCCTTGACCGGCCAGTACCAGCCCGAATGGCTGGAACAGGTCGAGCCGGGCGACTTCAGCCTGGCGGGCTACCAGCACCACGCCCACCTGACCGCGCCGATGGCGGTCTGAGCGAACGCGTGCGCCGGCCGCCTGCGCTCAGGCCTCGATCAGCTTGACGGAGTAGCCCTGGCCCGAGGCGATCACTTCGAGCAGGCGGTCGATGTTGGGGTGCTTGCCCGGGTTGGCGCGCGCGTCAGCCGTA
Source organism: Malikia sp. (assembly GCF_028687635.1). Classification (GTDB taxonomy): domain Bacteria; phylum Pseudomonadota; class Gammaproteobacteria; order Burkholderiales; family Burkholderiaceae_C; genus Malikia. Next base: position 202,661 of record NZ_JAQTZS010000003.1, read on the forward strand.
TGCTCGGCGAAGATCTCCAGCCCTTGCTGCGCAGCAGCCACGTTGATGGCACCATGCTTGGCGGCCAGCGCGTTGTAGACCGCCAGCGAGCCGGCCTTGCCGGGCTGGTTCGCGATGGTGGCGGCGACGGCGCCGGTCGCGTCGATCAGCCGCAGCTCGACCAGATGAGCGATGGAAGGGAGTTGCTTGAGGTTGTCGGCGAAGGCCATCTTGCTTTCCTGAAATGGGACTGAGAAAGCCCGCCATTGTGCCGTGACCAGCCGGGCTGACTCCGGCTCAAGGTCTGTCCGGCCCAGGACATGCCGCGATCAGATCAGCTCGATGCCGAAGGGCCGCAAGGCCCAGGCGAACAGCGCAAAGCAGGCCACGGTGATCAGCACCGACGCGCCCAGCGTGCCCCAGAACCCGAGGCGCGGCAGCAGGAAGGGAAAGGCCAGGAACATCGGCAGCGTCGGCACGACATACCAGAAGGTGTACCAGGCGTGGCGGGCGATCTTCTCGGCCGGCTGCCGCTCGACATGAAGCCAGATCAGCGCCAACAGCGTGACCAAAGGCAGCGCCGCGATGAAACCGCCGAGCCTGTCGCTGCGCTTGGCGAACTCGGACACCAGCACGACGACCGCCGCTGTCACGAGGTATTTGGTGATGAGCCAGGTCATGGAACTTTCAGGTAATCACGGAGCCAGTGATCATACTGGTCGGCCGGCATGGGCCGCGCGTGCCAGTAGCCCTGGATCTCGTCACAGCCTTCGCGGGTCAGCGCGGCCACCTGCTCGGCGGTCTCGACGCCCTCGGCTATCGTCCTGAGCCCCAGGCTGCGGGCCATGGCAATCACGCCGGAGACGATCAAGGCATTGCCCGGGTCGCTGCCCAGATCGCGCACGAAGCTCTGGTCGATCTTGAGCTTGTCGAGCGGAAACCGCTTCAGGTAGGACAACGAGGAATACCCCGTGCCAAAATCATCGACCGACAACTGCACGCCCAGGCGGTCGAGCTGCTCCATGATGCGGATGGCGCCCTCGGGGTCGGCCGAGACCACGCTCTCGGTGAGCTCGAGCTCCAGCCGACCCGCCTCCAGGCCGGCCTCGTCGAGCACAGCCCGGACGAGTTCGGGGAACCGGGTCTGGCGAAACTGGACCGCCGAGATATTCACCGCCATCACCGAGGGCACCAGGCCCGCCTCTTGCCAGGCCCGGCTCTGTGCCACGGCGGTCTTGAGCACCCAGTCGCCGATCGGCAGGATCAGGCCGCTGGCCTCCGCGATCGGTATGAACTCGGCCGGCGAAACCAGACCGAGCTCCGGATGCTTCCAGCGCAGCAAGGCCTCGCAACCCGTCACCTGGCCGGTCTTCAGATCGATCTGCGGCTGGTAATGCAACTCCAGTTCATGGCGCTCCAGCGCCCAGCGCAAGGCGTTTTCGAGCTGCAGCGTGCGGCTGGCGCTCAGGTGCATGCCGAGCTCGTAGAACTGGAAGTTGGCGCCACCCGCCGCCTTGGCGCGGTACATGGCGGTGTCGCCCGCCTGCAGCAAGGCGTCGACCTCCTGCCCGTCGCCGGGGAACATCGCGATGCCGATCGACGGCGTCACGATCAGCGCCATCCCGTCGATCTGGCAGGGAGCGGAAATCCGCGCGATGATCTCCTGCGCCAAGTGCGCCGTGCCCTCGGCATCCATCTGGGGCAGCAGCAAGGTGAATTCATCGCCCCCCATGCGCGACACCGTGTCCTGTGGCCTGAGCGCCTGCTTCAGCCGGGACGCCATCTCGACCAGCAAGGCGTCGCCGGCCTGGTGCCCGAGCGAGTCGTTGATGTACTTGAAGCGATCGACGTCGATGAACATCAGCGCCAGCGCCTCCTGTTCACGCCGGGCCTGCACGAGCCCCGACTCGATCCGCTCGCGCAGCAGCACGCGGTTGGGCAAGCCGGTCAAGGCGTCGTGGTGCGTCAGCTGGCTGATCCGGTCTTCGGCCTGCTTGCGCTGCGTGATGTCGTGGAAGATGCCGTAGTAGTGCCTGACCTGCCCGTACGGGTCCCGCACCAGGCTGATGGTCAGCCACGCCAGGAAAGGCTCGCCGTCCCTGCGACGCTTCAGGATCTCACCCCGCCAGCGACCTGTTCGGCTGATCTGGCGCCACAGGTCCCGGTAGAACGCCCGGGTATGCTGGCCGGAGCGCAGCAGCGATGGCGGATGACCCAGCACCTCCTCGGCGCGATAGCCCGTGATGTCGCTGAAGGCCCGGTTGACCGACAGGATGCGACAGTCGCCATCGCAGATCACGATGCCCTCGGAGCTGTTCATGAACACGCTGGCGTTGAGCGCCAGCGCCTCCTCGCGCTGCTTGAGCGCCGTCAGGTCGGTGTGGGTGCCGATCATGCGCAGCGCCTGGCCTTGCTCGTCGCGCTCGACGACCCGACCCCGGTCCATGATCCATTTGTAGCGGCCGTCCTTGCAGCGCATCCGGTGTTCGTTGACGTAGAAATCCACTTCTCCGCGCAAATGGCGCTCGACATCGGCCAGCACCTGTGCCTTGTCATCCGGGTGGACGCGCGACTCCCATTCGCACAAGCCGACGCCGATCTCGTCTTCCGAGTAGCCCAGCATGGTCTTCCAGCGGAGCGAGAAGAACACGCTACCTTCGGCCAGGTTCCAGTCCCACAACCCGAGGTCGCTGCCATCGACCGCGAACCGCCAGCGCCGCTGCTCGGCGCGCAACTGTTGCTGGACCTGCTCCTGCTCGGTCACATCCCGCCAGCTGCCCACGACTTCGAGCGGCTGACCGTCAGGCCCACGGTAGAGCTGCAACTGGTCATCGATCCAGTGGTATTGGCCGTCACGGTGCTGGAAGCGGTAGCGATGACTGAGCGCACCCGTTTCATGCAGTTGCCGCTGGGCCTGCCGCACCCGCGATCTGTCATCGGGATGCACATGCTCGAACCAGAAGCCGGCCCGCTGCAGCCAGTCTGCTGGCGCATACCCCGTCAGACGCAAGACGTTGCCGCTGACGTACGACACCCGCCAGCCCCCCACGGCGCCGGGCTCGGGCGCCAGCGCGTAGATGATCGAAGCACTGGTATCGACGAAATGCTCGAGCTGGCTGCGGGTCCGCTTGAGTTCGTTCTGGATGGCGGCCTGGGCTCTCTCCTCCCGGCGCACCAGGACAAACAGCAGCGCCGCCGTGAACAGGACAAAGAGCTCGCCCTTCCAGGATTGGGCCCGCGTGACCGCGACAGGTTCCCCCAGCAATTGCAAGGCCAGCCAGTCAGAACCCCAGATCCAGAGGCTGGCCAGCACAAGGTAGACCAGACTGATCCTGATGGAAGCGGGGGCACCGGCCACCCTGAAGGCCTTCGAAAAAAACAAATGTGGCCTCCCACCGGATACAGACCGGATACAACGACATCTCAATTGTTGAAAATATATAACTTACCGGTATCCCCTGGAAACCGGAGAGGTTTTCGGGCAGACCGCCGGGTCGGGTGACCAGGGCAGCGCCTCGCTGCGTCGGGTGGTGCGCTCGCCGGAGCGCTGGCCGCGCATCGTCGAGGTGGCGCGGGGCTATGGCACCGCCTTGCCGCGCCAGCCCGATGGCAAGGCGCTGGACGCTTTTCTGGCCGAGCAGCACAAAACCGACCCACTGCGCTTTCCCGACCTGTCGCTCGGATTGGGTCAAGCTGGTGTCGACTCCGGTCGAGCGCGGCTTCATCGACTTCGTGCTGGCGCAGTGAGGCGGGAGTCGCCGTGGCGGCGCGCGGGTTGTCATCCCCGGTATGATGCCTGTGCTCCACGCCGCCACCATGAAAAAGATCCGCTCTGATTCCATGACCAATGCTTTGCCGGGATGATGCTGCCCCAGCCCGACGCCAACTCCATCCGCAGCGAGGACAGCCTGCCTGCGCTTGACGCGATGCTGCTGCAAGCGCACCGGCTGCGCCTGGCGGCCAACTGGCCGGCGGCGGCGGCGGCCTACCGCGCCTGTCTCGCCCGGCAGCCGGACTCGCCCGAACTGCTGCACAACCTCGCGCTGTGCCTGCACGCCAGCGGCCGGCACGCCGACGCGCTGCCGCTGTGCCGGCGCGCGCTGGCCGCGCGACCGCAGCTGTGGCAGAGCGCGGTGCTGCTCGGGCAAGCGCTGCAGGCGATCGGTGACCCGCCGGGCGCGGACCAGGCCTACCTCGCCGCACTGCGCGCTCAGCCCGGACAGGCCGACGCGCTGCTCGGCCGGGCGGACCTGGCGATGAACAGCTTTGGCGACCCGCTGCGGGCCAGCGCGCTGGTGGCGCCACTGCTGGCCGACCCCGAACACCGGCGCGACGCGCTGCTGACGATGCTGATGGCCAGCCTGTACGACCGCGACGAGGACGCGCTGACGCTGAACCAGCGCATCATCGCGTTCTCGCGCGCCTATCTGCGCCTCGACGGCTGGGACCGTGCGCCGCTGCCACCACGGGGGCCGGGCGCGCGCCGCCAGCGCATCGGCATCCTGTCGCCGCTGCTGTGCGCCGGTCCGGTCTACTTCCTGACGATAGCGACGTGGCGGCGGGCCGCACAGCAAGGCGAGCTGATCGTCTTCCAGCGTGGCACGCGCCAGGACTGGGCGAGCGACGAGCTGGGCCGGCTCGCCCATGAGTGGCACGAGGCACACGGACTCGACGCGCTGCAGCTCGCGCGGGCGCTGCACGACGCCAACCTCGACCTGCTCTACGACCTCGGCGGCTGGATGGATCCGGTCGGGCTGCAGGCGCTCAGCGTCAAGCCCGCAAGGCGCCAGTACAAATGGGTTGGCGGCCAGAGCGTGACGACCGGGCTGTCGAGCTTCGACGGTTGGGTCGGCGACGAGGCGCAGTCGCCGCTGCGGCTGCAGTCGCTCTACACCGAGCCGCTGCTCAACCTCGCGGGTGGCTACGCAACCTACACCGCACCACCCTACCTGCCGGCGCCAGCAGCGCACAAGCGCAGCGAGCCGGTCATCTTCGCGAATCCGGCCAAGCTCTCGCGCGCCTTCCTATCGCACCTCGCCGCGCGGCCCGGGCGCAAGGTATTCGTGCACCGGCAGTACCAGTATCCGCAGGTGCGCGAGCGCATCGAACAGGTGCTCGACCCGGTCAGCGTCGAATATGTCTGTCCGGCCAGCCACCTGGAAGCGCTGCAGGCCGTCAACCAGCATGCCGAGATGCTCGACACCTTCCCCTACAGCAGCGGGCTGACCGCGCGCGAGGCGATCGCGATGGGAACGCGGGTCATCGGCCACAGCGGCACGCTGTTCTGCGAGCGGCATACCGCCGCGCTCACCCCATCAGGTTCAGCAGTTCAGGCTTGAGCACGCGGCCCTCGAAGCCCGAGGCACGGCGCCGCGCGAACAGCGCGCGGTCCTGCGCGTCGACCGCGGCGCCATCCTTGCCCCAATCGACCTCGATCAGCACGCTGTCGGGCTGGTAGACATAGCGGCCCTGCTCGCGCGCGATCAAGGTCAGCTCGGCGTCGGCGTAGTGACGGCGGTAGCCACTGTAAAAAAAGTCACCGCCGTACAGCGACTCGATCCAGCGGCGGCGCGCCAGGCCAAACGATGCCAGCTGCCCCTGCCACTTGCCGTCGTTGAAACCGAGCAGCCCGGCCTGCCGGGACTCCAGCGCGCGCAGCGCCAGCGCCAGCCACTGGCGGCCGGCGAACGCGTCCTGCGCCATGTAGCCGACCCAGGGGCTGGCCGAAGCGCGGAACACCGCGTTGAGCACCGAGACAAAGCCGAGCCGGGCCTGGTCGTGCAGCACCAGCAGCAGTCCCGGCACGCCAGCGCGCGCCGCCGCGTGGACGGCTGCGCGCTGGCCCAGCGCGGCATCGATGCAGGGCATCACCATCAGCGGCTCGGGCGCGCGCAGGCGCGCCGCCAGCGCGGGCGACTCCAGCTCGGGCAGCGTCGCGTGCAGGACTTCCATCGCGCGCGCGTCAGCCCAGGCGCGCCCCGGCGCCCGGGTCGGTCTGGGGCTTGAGCTGACCGGCGATTTCGCGCGCGAGGCCAGTCACGAGCTTCGCATTGAACGGATTGCGCTGGAACGCGTCCGAGCACATCAGGCGGGCCAGCGCCCAGTCGACCGGCTGCCCCTCAAGCGACGGTTCGGTGTCCTGCGCGGGCGCGCTCGGCTGCAGGATGCGGCGCGCCGCTTCGAGATCCTGCGCGCTCAAGGCCGGCACACCTTCGCGCGGCGGCGGCACCAGCTGGCGCAGCTCGATCGCCTGCGCGACCTCGACGATCAGCCGCAGATGCTCGGGCCACTGCAGGAACTCGGCCGAGGTCAGGAAGGCGCCGAGCAGGCGCTCGCGCTCGCGCCCCAGATAAGGCTCGATCACCGCTTCGGACTCGGGGTCACGGCGCAGGAACAGGTGGAAAGCGGCGACCACGTCCTCGCGGGTCATCCCGAGCGGTGCGGTGGGCGCGGCGACGGCAACTGGCGCGGGCGGCGGCACAGCAACCGGAGCCGCCTTGGTGGGCTCGGGCTCGGCAGGCAGCGCCTGCCAAGGGATGGGCGCCGGCGCGACGGCCTCCGCCTTGGCGGCATTCATGCTGGCGAGCTGCTCGGCGGCCAGATCCCAGCGCGATCGGTTTTCTTCGGCGGGCGGCTCGGGGGGCTGTTCAACCAGCGCGTTGCGTGGGGTTTCTGCAGACTTGCGACGGAAAAATGGCAGTGAGAATTTCATTTGAGCCTTCTAATTTATCAGAATAATAGAATGAGCGAATGAAAGGCTTCAACCTCATCGGCTATGCGACCTCGCCACTCGGACTCGGCGAGGACCTCAGATCCTTCGCCGCGATGCTAGACCATCTGGGCATTCCATTCTCGGTCATCGACCTGCCGACCGAGTCGCAAGGCCAGGTCGAAGTCAGATGGCGCCACCTGTCGACGCGGGATTTCGACACCAGCATCTTTTTCATGTCGGCGGGCACCTGCGTGCGCCTGCTTGAGCTGCAGCCGCAGCTGTTCGAGGCCGCGCAGCGGCGCATCGGCTACTTCCTCTGGGAACTGCCCGATGTGCCGCCGGAGCATCTGCCTGCGCTGCGCGCGATGGACCAGATCTGGTGCCCGACCCGCTTCGTCCAGTCCGCGTTCTTCAATGCGGCACGCAAGCTCACGCTCGCGCTGCCGCTGCCGGTGTTGCGCCGCGAAGGCCGGGGACGCGACTTCCGCGCCGAACTCGGCATCCCGCGCAACGCCTTCGTCAGCCTGTACCTGTTCGACCTGCACTCGACGCTGGCGCGCAAGAACCCGCAAGGCGTGGCGCAGGCCTTCCTGCGCTTCGCCCAACAGCGGCCCGACGCGCACCTGGTGCTCAAGGCCAACCGCTGGCAGGACCTGCCGGCCGAGGCACTGGCCTGGCTGCCGCCACATCCCGGCATCCACTTGCTCAAGGAAACGCTGGACACCGCCGGCCTGACCGACCTCTACCGCAGCGCCGACTGCTACCTGTCGCTGCACCGCAGCGAGGGCTTGGGACGCACGCTGGTCGAAGCGATGCAACACGGCCTGCAGATCGTCAGCACCGACTTCTCGGGGCCGGCCGACTTCCTGACCCCGGAGAACGCGCTGCTGGTGCGCTGGCAGCGCCAGGACGTGGCCCCGGACGACTACCCCAACGCCTGCGCCAGCTGGTGGGCCGACCCGGATATCGGGCATGCCGCGCAACAGCTCGAACTGGCGCTGCAGCGCAGCCGACTCGGGCGCAACCGGGCCGGCATCGCGACCAGCGCATCGTTCGAGCCGCAGGCGCTGGCCGAGCGTTACCGCAAGGTGTTGCAGGCCAGCCTTTGAGTTCAGCCCTCAATCGGCAAGTCCAGCAACATCTGGATCAGGTCTCCACGCCTGAACGTGGCCGACAACTGCAGGGTGGACACCACCTTGTCGCCGTACAGGTTCCTGAGTGCGGTTTCCACATCGGTGACGGATGCGCTGAAGTAGCGGTCGCCCCGTGCTTCGATCAGCCCGTGCGCCAGGGCAAAGCTGCGATGGTCGATGTCGCCAAGCTTGCGTTTCAGGTCTTTCAGCAAGCGTTGACCCATGCGCATGGCAATGAAGCATGAGGCGTAGCGCACCAGCATCGGGTCATTGACCGATGGGCGGCGCCTGTGGTTTTCCGTGATCCGATAGAGCAACACCGCCAGCACCACCTGGACACCGTTCACATCGCTCGGAAAAATGGTGCTGTAGAGCTTGCCAAAGTGCTCGCGGGTCAGGAACTTGGCCTGATGCGGCGCCGCACGCCACACCGCCAGCAAGGCCTCGGCTGCGGCGCCAGCGGTGATGTCCGTCGCCTTGGTCGATCCATCGACCCGCTTGCGCCGATAGTTGAAGCCCAGCGACTGCATGCTGGCCTCCAGCTGGCGCTGAATCTCGTCGTTCGATCGCAAGTCCTTCAGGTCCACCGGGTTCTGGCTGTTGGTGGCGTGGGTGATCTGAAGCACGATGTCTTCATTGTCTTTTGGCAGCTTGTAAAGGCGCACCAGAACGCTGGCATCTTCCGGCAAGGACCGTCCCTGAGCCGCCATGGCATCGGCCGTCTTGAGGATGGTCATGCAAGTCTGGCCACCGTTGACGATCTGCAGGTTCTCCACGCGCACCTGGTAGTCACTGTTTTGCAGCGCGTTGTAGGAGAAGTCGTTGCAGACCAGTGTCAGGCCATTGTTGAAAAAGTAGAAGTTGGAAGGTTGAGGCGATTGCAGCGTGGCCCGGATGCCTTCGTTGACGCGGTTGCCGTGCAAACCCAGGTAACGCCGAATATTGCGCTCCAGCAGCCGGTCGCCGTGCGCACGCATCAGCGCGGCTACCTCGGTCACCGGCATGCGCCCGACGCAGACGCGACTGAAGTTCATGTCCTCGACGTTGGCCCGACCCACCAGCCTCAAGGTGTCGTCAACCTGCTTGGGGCGTTGCAGGATGCCGATCAGCACATCGTGGTTGACATGCTCCCAGGTCACCTGGTCACCAAAACCCGCCAGATCCATGATGACTTGTGCCTGATCATTCCACTTCAAGCCGTTGTTGCACGCGATGGCGCGAACCCTAGGGATGAAGCCATCGCGCACCATGGAGCGCGCCTCTTCCACCTTGACGCGCAAACGTTCGTTAATGCTTCCCAGCTCCGCCGTGGGGTCGAAAACATGCCGGATGGCATTGACCAGCGACCGGATGCCTTCTTCCGGAAAATTCGAGTCGCCTTCCAGTTTCGTCTTGTATTTGGCCTGGAACAAGGTGACGACAAACTCGCCATCCACCTCCTCGGTGACCTGCATGGCATCCACGCCAAAGTCGCCACCGCCTTCCGTGACGCAGTCAAAAGCCTCCTGGGCGTCCAGGTCCAGCATGGTTCTGACGCAAAGATAGACAAAGGCCAGCGGTTTCAAGCGGGCTGCATCCGTCAGATTCAGCTCGTTGTCCGCCCAGAGCCGAATTTCCTCCTGAACTCCGGCGAGCCGTTGATCAATGATCGATGCATTCAGATTCATTTATTTATCGGCTTTGTTTTCCGCAAAGGGACCATGATACTGGCCGGGCCTGATCGGGCGTAAAACAGCGGGCAGCTCAATCAAGGGTTGCTTCCTCCACTTGGGCGCCGAGCACCTTGAACGACAGCTCCCTGCGATCCTGCGAACCCGGCTCATGGTCGGCCGGCACGAAGCCCTCCAAAGTCGAGACGCGCCAGCTCGCGCAACCGGCGTCGCCGTCCTGGGACGCAACGAACCTGAGCACGAAAGTCTGCCGCGCGTCGACCGTCGTGCGCTGAACGAAGCCCGAAGGCGTGGTGATCGCAAGGTCCAGGCGGCCAGGGACCGGCCAGCTGCCGGAACAGGTCAGGCGCAGCGTACGCGGCTGGCCAGATTGCCAGCGCAGGCGCACCGACAACTCGCGCGAAACCCAGCCGTCGGCCTGCACCGAAACGAAATGCCGTGGTCCCGACAGGCGCAGACGGGCGTCAGGTTCGAGGCGCCCGACCAGCGCGCGCCATTGCGACGGCTCCATCGAGGGCCTGACCTCGGCCAGCAGCTCCCTGAGCATCTGCGCCAGCGAAGTCTCGCCTTCCATGAAGGGATAGGACTCGCACCACTCGTTCAGGCAGCTCAGCACCCAGTGCCCCGGGGCCTCGCCGAGGTGGCGAGCCAGCACCCGCATGCCCTCGACAACCACTTGGCGACGCTGACGCAAGGTCAGGCAGCCCGGATGCAGCCGCGAATGCGCCTGCACCGCGTCGACCCAACCCACGGCGCCAGGATAGGCCTTGAACCAGCGCAGCCACCAGTCGAAATCGAACGCGAGACGCAACGACTCGTCGAGCAGGCCAACGCGCTCCAGCGCCTGCCGCCGCAGGAAAACGGTAGGCTGGCAAATGAAGCAGCCATCGGCAAAGGCCTGCAGCGGCGTGCCAGGCGGCCGCGTCGGGTAAGGCTCAAGCTCGCGGCCACTGGCGTCGATATGCAGGCCATGTCCATAGAGCCACTGCCAATGCGGATGGCTCCGCATCGCCTGCACCGCGCGGCGCACCGCTCCCGGTGCGTAGCGGTCGTCCGAGTTGAGCCAGCCGATCAGGTCGCCATCGGCCTGACACAGCCCCGCGTTGATCGCCTGCGCCGGTCCGCCATCCCGGGTCGACTGCCAGCGCATGCGCCCGGCGGCCTGGACCTGCCAGCGTTCGAGCTTGTGCAGCGTGCCGTCGGTCGACATGCCATCGAGCACCAGCAGCTCAAGGTCATCGTGGTCCTGGCTCAGGACACTGTCGATCGCCTCATCAATGTAGGCCGCCTGGTTCAGCGACGGCATGACCACCGTGACCCGCACGGCTTCAGCTGCCAGAGCTGACCGACTTGCGGATCAGGAACGTGTTCGACAGCATGCGGTTCTCGTCGCCAACCATGGTGTCCTCGCGCACCTCCAGGCAGATGCAACCGGAGGCCTGCACGATCGCGAAAACCTCGTGCTGCGGCAGGAAATGCATTTCCATCGGCACCTTCGGAGGGATATGCAAGTAGCGCTTGACCTCGAACAGGTAGCCGCTGCTGTAGGTCGGCAGCTGCAGGTAGGCCACGCCGCCGGGCTTGAGCGCGGCCAGCAAGGCACGCAACATCCAGGCCATCACCGGGGGCGGATTGTGCTGCAGCGTGATCAGCGAAAACACCGCATCGACCTCGGGCAGTTGCTGCAGCGCAGCCGGATCGGTCCAATGCTGCCACTCCACATGCGACAGACCCTCCTGCCGCAGCCACTCGCGCGCGTGCGCCAGGTGCGCGCCCGAGACATCGGCAGCGATCAAGCGGGGAAAGACCTCGGCCAGATAGCGGGTCACGCGACCGACGCCACAGCCCACCTCCAGACAGCTGCCAAGCTCGGCCGGGTTGATGCCACAGCGGCGCAGCGCCGCCAGGAACAGATCACGGGAATACTTGCCCGAGTGATAGAAGCCCTTGCGGTGCGCTTCGATCTGCTCCATGCGGTACATGGGCTGCGTGACGACCGACCAGTAGGGCTCGGTGGCGCCGAAACGCTCCCAGGCGGCCTTGACCCGGTCCAGCATCTGCGCCAGCTCGGCGGGCGTCGCGTCCAACTCCACCGGCATCTGCGGCAGGTGGAAAGGATGGCGCTGACGCACGCTGGGCAGCGGCTTGTCCAGGGTTGCGGCCATGCGCTGGCGGAACTCGGGCGAATCAATGAAAGCCTGGCGCAACTGAGCCAGATCAGGCACCGAGTCGCAAAACTGGTCCAGCACGGCCTGGTTCTCGGGCTCGCGGCCCAGCAGCAGGCGGTATGCCAGGGCCACGGTATCGGGGGTCAAGGGACTGTTCTGCGACATCTAGATCTCAAGATGGGTTGGCGGAAAAGCGCGAATTGTCGCTGAACCGCCCGTATTCTTTTGCATCAGGGCACGTCTCCGTTACAAATCATTGCCGGTACAAGTCCTGATGGTTAAGGAACCAGGCATAGGCATCCCGCAACCCATCTTCCAGCGAGATGCTGGCCTGCCAGCCCAGCGCCGCCAGGCGCGACACGTCCATGAGCTTTCTGGGTGCGCCATCCGGCTTGGTCGCATCGAACGTCAGCCGACCGCCAAACCCCGTCACCCGCGCCACCGTCTCGGCCAGCTCACGAATCGTGCAATCCACCCCGGTGCCCACGTTGATGTGCGACAGCATCGGCAGCGTGTTGGCGCGGTAGGTGTCAGCATCCAGATTCATCACGAACACACTGGCCGCCGCCATGTCGTTCACATGCAAGAACTCGCGCATCGGCGTGCCACTGCCCCAGATCACCACTTCCGCGTCACCACGCCGCACCGCTTCATGAAAGCGCCGCAGCAGCGCCGGGATCACATGGCTGTTGTCGGGGTGGTAGTTGTCGCCAGGGCCGTACAGGTTGGTCGGCATCACGCTGCGGTAGTCGCGGCCATACTGGCGGTTGTAGCTCTCGCAGAGCTTGATGCCCGCGATCTTGGCAATGGCATAAGGCTCGTTGGTGGGCTCCAGCGTGCCGGTCAGCAGCGCATCCTCGCGCATGGGCTGCTGCGCCAGCTTCGGGTAGATGCACGACGAGCCCAGGAACAGCAGCTTCTGCACCCCGGCCATGTGGGCGGAGTGAATGACGTTAGCCTCGATCATCAGGTTGCGGTAGATGAACTCGGCCGGATAGGTGTTGTTGGCGTGGATGCCGCCGACCTTGGCTGCGGCCAGATAGACCTGATCGATGCGCTGCTCGGCAAAGAAGCGCCGCACCGCAGCCTGGTCGGTCAGGTCCAGCTCGGCATGGCTACGGGTCAAGATCTCGCAGCTATCCAGCGCCTGCAGGCGGCGCACGATCGCGCCCCCCACCATGCCACGGTGGCCGGCGACAAAAATCCTGCTCATATCAGCGCTCCACGCTTACCGCGACGTTATGCCCGTGCGCGCGCAGCAGGGCGTGACGCCTGGCCTCATCGAGGTCATGGGCCACCATCTCGGCGCACATCTCCTGCACAGTGATCTCGGGCACCCAGCCCAGCTTGTCCTTGGCCTTGCTCGGGTCGCCCAGCAGGGTCTCGACCTCGGCGGGGCGGAAGTAGCGCGGGTCGACACGCACGACCACGTCGCCCACCTTCAGCGCAGGGGCCTTGTCGCCGTCGACCCGCGCGACGATGCCAACCTCGTCCACGCCCTGCCCTTCAAAGCGCAGCGTGACGCCGAGTTCAGCCGCCGACCACTCGATGAACTGGCGCACGCTGTACTGCACGCCGGTGGCGATCACGAAGTCCTCGGGCTGCTCCTGCTGCAGCATCAGCCACTGCATGCGCACATAGTCCTTGGCGTGGCCCCAGTCGCGCAGCGCATCCATGTTGCCCATGTACAGGCAATGCTCCAGCCCCTGGGCGATATTGGCCAGGCCGCGCGTGATCTTGCGCGTCACGAAGGTTTCGCCACGGCGCGGCGACTCGTGGTTGAACAGGATGCCGTTGCAGGCGTAGATGCCATAGGCCTCGCGGTAGTTGACCGTGATCCAGTAGGCGTAGAGCTTGGCCACCGCGTAGGGGCTGCGCGGGTAGAACGGCGTGGTCTCCTTCTGCGGCGTCTCCTGCACCAGGCCGTACAGCTCGCTGGTAGACGCCTGATAGAAGCGGGTCTTCTTCTCCAGCCCGAGGAAACGGATCGCTTCGAGCAGGCGCAGCGTCCCCATCGCATCGACGTCGGCGGTGTACTCGGGCGCCTCGAACGACACCGCGACATGGCTCTGCGCGCCCAGGTTGTAGACCTCGTCGGGCTGCACCTGCTGCAGGATGCGCGTCAGGTTCGAGCTGTCGGTCAGGTCACCGTAATGCAGCACGAAGCGCTGGTCCTGCGAGTGCGGGTCTTCGTAGATGTGGTCCACCCGCTGCGTGTTGAACAGCGAGGCGCGGCGCTTGATGCCATGGACCTCGTAGCCTTTTTCGAGCAGGAATTCGGCCAGGTAAGAACCGTCCTGACCGGTCACACCGGTGATCAGAGCTTTTTTCATCAGTTTTCAGCGCAAACAAGTTGGTAGCAAAGGCATCAGGGCATGCAGCCGTTCGCCCACTTCCGGCTGCGCTGCACGCAAGCCGACCGCAGCGACCGCATCGCCTATCGCCGCATAACCCCAGGGCCAATGGGAACGAACCAGCGCGGCCTGTGCGCCATCGTTCCGAACGAACTCCTGGTACAAGGTACTGGGTGCCTCCATCTCAAGCAACCAGTCGTCATGGCGAGAAATCGCCACCATGGGAATCCGCCGCTGCTTGCAGACGAGCGAAAGGTAAAGGTCCGCCATGCCTGCCTGCGGAAAGTGGCTCAAATCCAGCCCGCGCAACAACTCCGAATGGAAAGCCAAGGTGCCGGTGCCCAGATTGTTCACCAACGCATCGCGCTCCAACCCATTCCTGAACAGCAACACCTTGCGGAAGGCCGAGAAATAGCCCGCTGCCCGTTCCGGCAGCAGGACGCCGTGAACGCCAACCACGGCCTGCCGGCCGTAATGCTCAATGCGCCGGATCATCGCCGCCACATAGTCAGGCGGATACACGATATCGTCGTCGGTGGTGAAATAGTAGCATTCACGCTCAAGGTTGGCAAAGGGCAGGAACTTGCCGTTGTCGCGCAAGCCCGGCCGGTCACGCGACAGGACCACCGTCAGATTCGGGTGACAGGCGCGAACGAAAGCGGGCACCTCGTCGTAACGGTCCAGGTAGACATGCAGCGCATCAACCTGGGGCACCAGGCTGGCCAACGTGCGGCGCAGCAGATCCATGCGTTCGGGCACCGAGCACAGCGTGGCGACGACCGGCAAGGCTGGATTGACCAGACGACTCATGTCGGGCGCCACCGGTATCCGGTCGCGCAGCACCGGATAGCTGAAAAACTTCCTGAAACCGTCCACCCCCAGCTGCTTGTGCCTGGCCGTGAACGCATCGACATAATCGGAACGCGAAGGTGACGGCCGCTGCTCGATGCATCCATCAGCGAGGGGATCGTTGGCCACCATGTCGGCAAACAACGACCCCTCACGCAGCGTGTTGTAGTACAGCGGCAAGTCCAGATCGCGCAGTTCACCGCCCTTGGCCGCCATCCAGGCCATCAGGCGCTGGAAAAACTCGTCGTCCGACGCCTTGCTGGTGCAGTTGAAGCTGCCGATGTCATCGAAGACCCGACGCCGCAAGCCAAGGGTGATAAGCCCCAGCTTGCGCACCAGACCGTTGACCGGCAAGACCTGGCCCGAAGGAAAGCGCACGCGCGAATAAGCGCCACGCACCGCCGTCACGCCCGGTTGCATCAGCTGCTGCATGCACAGGCGGATGCGATCCGGGTGCGACAGATCGTCACCGTCCTGGAAGAAGACATAGTCGCCACCCGCCAGCTGCAACGCATGGTTCTTCGCGAAATAAGTGCCCAGATTGGTATTGAGCCGCCGACAGCGCAGGCCGCCAGACGCTCGCTGCAGGCGCTCCAGTATGGTCCAGGTGGCATCGGTGCTGGCGTCGTCGACGACGATCAGCTCCAGCCGTGGCCAGGTCTGGCGCAGCACCGAGGTCACTGCGGCCTCGATGTAGTCGGCCACATTGTGCGTCGTCATCAGCACCGACACCAGCGGCGCGGAGTCGGCAGCCATGACAGGCAAGCGCCGCGCTGCCCCATCGGCTTCGCGGTACAGGTCATCGAGCCCGATCCAGCGCTCAGCGACAACCGGCTCGGCCTGGTCGACAGGCAGCGTCACGCGGGGCGCGGCGTCGGTCAGCGACGGCTCGATCTGGGCGGCAACAGGCGTGAAGCATTCACACAACAGGTAGAGCTGGCGACCCTTGCGCTGCATCTCTTGCAGGCGCTCGCTCGGGATGGCGCGCAGGCGGGCATCGAGCGCATCCAGCTGGTCCTCGGGATGCAGGATGAGCGCGTCTTCCCAGCGCAGCCCCGAACCGGGCGCAAAGACATCTAAATCAGGCAGTTGGTGACGATCACTCAGCACCACCGGAATCGCACCGGTGGCCAGCGACTCCCACAGCCGCAGGGTATTGGGACCGGCACCCACCGGGCAAAGACTGAAGACCGAGTCAGACAGCATGCGGTTGTAGCCCAGCACGGCAGCGCTGTCGGTGGCATCCGCCGCCGGCACCTCGCCATTGACCTGGTACTGATAGACCGACTGATTGAAGTGCCACTGATTGGTCAAGCGGACTTCATAGCCCGGCAAGCCCGCGAGACCCTGCAGGCGCAGGCGCACGTCGCTCAGATAATGCGCCATGTACGCCCCGACGAAGGAGGCGAAAGTACCGCGCTCCGCCACCGGCTTGATCTCCAGGCCCGCCTGGCGTGCTGGATCACGGTAATTGACGGCATAGAGCGACCAGGCATGCAGCCGGATGCCCTCCTCCTCATCCCACCCCTGTTCCTTGTGGGAAATCCAGAGATCGGTGACGCCGAGGTCGCGGAACCAGTCCAGGTGGCGGTACCAGAAGACATGCTGGCACACCGTATGTACTCGCAGCCGTATGCCATGCTGGGCCAGAAAATCGCGCACCTGCTTCAGGCGCGACGCCATCAGAAACAGCGTGACCCGATGCGCCTGGTTCCGGTCGATGAAAGTGGCCCAGGGCAAACCGATGTAGATGTCGCGCTCGACGATCGCCACGCAGCTCGAAGCGGACCGGGCCTGCTCCCAGGCATCCTGCTCGGTGCGACAAGGAAACTGCCAGAACAGCAGATCATTGCGGTGACGCGGCTGCGACGCCACGGTGACCGGATACGGGTCCAGCACCGGGCCGGCAAAACCCAGCGCGAACTGCTCCACCTCGGGCCAGTGCTCGAAGCCATCCGGCAGCTGCTCCAGGCCGATCCTGGCGACACCTGGCCAGGCGCTGTCCACCCAGTAACAGTGCGTGGCATCGCGGTAAAGCGAAAAACGGTGATTGAAGCAGATCGAGCGATCGAGCGTGTCCAGCGCCAAGCTGTCGCGCCTGACATAGTCGACCTGTTGTGTGAAGCGGTAAATAGGCATGAAAAATCAGTGCTTGCTCAGTTTCTGTCCAGTCGATAGACCTCGATCGCGTCGTGCCAGACCGTGCGCGGCACAAAGCCGGGCTGGGCATCCGGCAGGTACAGGCCCCATTTCAGATAACCGGCCTGCGGCTTGGCATTGCGCAGATTGGGGCCGGCGTGGCGCAAGCCGCGAGCCGCCTGGCCCTGAACCTGGGCCGAGACGCCGACCTCGCCACGCGCGTCGGTCGCCCAGCGCACATCGAACGCCAGATCGATCCAGCGCCCCGCCGGCAGCGGCGCCGGCAGCAGCGTCAGCTGGGTAGAGGCACCGATGCGCAACACCAGCGCACCCGCCTTGACGGCGACGAACATGTCGGGCGGACCGTCGAAACGCTTGAACTGCCAGACGATGTCCACCGGGCGCGGCGCACCCGACGCGGGAGGCCTGAGATCCCAGCCGTCAGCGAGCCTGAGGCTGAAGCGGTAGAGGAAATGGTCACCCGGACCATAGCGGACCGCCAGCGACTCCATCGCGTTCGACTCGGCCCGCCAGGCGCCCTGGCTGACGTAATCAAGCTGCGGCAGCAGATGGGTAACCAGCGAACAGCGCCCGCTACGCGCCTGGGTGCAGTCAGTTCGGATCGCATCGCGGGCGGCTGGCAGCACCAAAGCCACCTGCTGGCGCGACAACTCAGGCTGACCGGATTCATAGCTCACGGACAGGACCGGCATAGCCGCCGGGGGCGGTACGGCCTTTTCAGCGAGCACCAAACCGGGCAAGCAGGTCCACAGAACTCCCACCAAGATCAATCGCATTTACTATATTTTCCGGGCAAGCGCGGCTAAGGTGTACGTCACTAGGCGAGTAAATGCTCGGCCTGGTTTTGAACCTGGTAACGGACAATGTAAGGCGAAACGCCAAATTGACTGGCGATGTCGTCAAAATTGGTGTTTGGCATCTTTTTCGCCGACCACCTGTCCTTGATACCTTCAATCGGGGCGAGAAACTCCGCAGCAAAAGCTCGGTTGGTCTTCTGCCGGTCGGTCGAGGCTCCGGTGGACAGGAAGAGCCCGCCATCCCCGGAAAACAGGAAGTCTGCGAACGTCGCTGCAAGCTGGAACTGGGGCATACGGCTACTTTGCATGGCGATGCCCAAGCCTGCGCGGCTTTCGCAGGCGACTCCGCGAGCGCCGCTGTTCGATTCCAGATGCTTGATGCTCGAAACAACGGTAGCGGGCGCATCGAAAAGGGTTCGAGTGACCGCGTCGACCGTAGACATGGGCCTGTCTGGCGCCATGCCGAGCAAGTCCCGTAATTGTTGCGCGACGGCATAGCCGCGCTCCCAGGGTTTGCCGGCCTGTGGCCTAGAGGCTTGAAGCCTGCGCTTCAGCTCACCGGCATGGGCGGCAACCTCGCGAGATTTCCTGATCACGCTGCGCGTCTGGTCTTGCAGCCACTGTGCCCGGCTCGCCACATTGGCGACTTCGGCGGTGGCGAAAATTTCCATCGCGACATCCTGGCCGAGAACAGCAATGGTCCGGGTGATCGCCGTATAGAGTTCGTCGCCAGGCTCAAAGGGATCCGCACCCAGCAGACCCGCGCAACGGCAATAGATCGCTTCGTCCTGATCGGTGCGGGCGTGGTTGATGCGAGCGATCAGGTCTTGCAGCCATGTCT
Source organism: Malikia sp. (assembly GCF_028687635.1). GTDB lineage: Bacteria > Pseudomonadota > Gammaproteobacteria > Burkholderiales > Burkholderiaceae_C > Malikia. The sequence goes on from NZ_JAQTZS010000003.1 coordinate 221,324, forward strand.
TGTCGTCATTCGCGGGCAGCCGCTCGGCAGTAGCGACAAGAAAGCACAACAGCGCGGATTCCACGTCGTTTCTTTCCACGCCATTCCAGTGCACATTGGCGCTGCCGGAACTGACGGGGAACTCGATATTGGCGCTTTCGATGTGGGAAGGTCTGGCAACGATGCGCACCGAGGTATCCGCGCCGAAAAACCCCAAGGTGGGATAAGCGAAGCCGTCCGTGTGCTTGTTGATCCAGTGTCGCTGCTTGAAGGCGCTGGCATCCAACAGCAGCCCTTCCTTTTCCTGCGGCTCGTGCAGCAGGGGCCACCAGTTGGCAGCGATGAACTCAGCCAGCGGGAAGACACTGACGGCGATGAAGTCTCGCGACCCGGCGTCTTCGTCGTCGCTGACCAGCGGCTCGTTCGAGGTAAAAACCCGGTCATCGACCGCGATCTTCAGATCGGCCCAAGTGGATCGGTGCGCGGGCAGGCGAACTTCTGTCGGGCTGTCCTGCCACTCGCAGGTGAAATCAAATTGCATCGGAGGCCCTCACTTCGCGTGGCTTGGTGGGCAATTTGTCCAGACTCTCCGGCCAGCCCTTGTAGCCGGCGGGTTTGCCTGACTCCAAGTCGGCCCGGTCGGTAAGTCGAGCTTCAAATATGCCTTGCTCGCCTTTGTACCAGACACGCTTGGGTAGCGCACCCTCGAATTCTTCGCTGATGTTGCCAGCCAGAATGCCGGCCTTCAACATGGCGGTTGCCTGATCCCGAGTCAGGTGAGGTGGACAACGGTTGGCGTCTTTCTCCTTGCGGGATGCCGGCGTGATGCCATGCCAGGGCGCGCTTTTGTGTTCGCCGCTGCCGATGTAACGGGCGTGCGCCGCGTATCGCTCCAGGTCCGGCCGGGTTGGCGACGCGGCAAGCCTGGGCGGAATTTTCCGACTGTGCGGGTTGGGTTGGGGGCGTTTCATAGGGGTTCAGACCGGGCGGCAGTGCAGCACAATACTATGGCTTGCGGGCAAGCACTGCCTTGCGCCTGGCAAGCTCCAAGCTGAAGCGGTAAACATGGGCCAGCTCAGGACGAGCAGCCATGGCCTGTTCGAACAAGGCCGCAGCCCGTTCATAGTCTCCAGCCGAGTAGGCATCCCTGGCCTGGCGCGCCAGAACCTGGAGGCTGGCAGGGTCCGACCGAGACAAAGACTGCGCCTTGCGCAGCAAGACCGCAGGCTGTTCGCGCACCTCCCCCAGCACAAGCGCGCGAACCCGGACGGTACCCGCCCCCTGCAAGCGCAAGGCGAAGCGGAGAAAGTGACAGGCATCGGGAAGCAGTACGGAAAGGCCTGCACCCGCTGGGTTGATCGTGTGCCCGATCTTGCGCTTGTCCACATCCTGGAAATCCAGCACCGTTTCCAGCGAAGCCAGATCGTGATCAAGCAGCAGCTGGAACCGATTGTCGGCTACAAGATTCAGCTCTGGGCGAGAAAAGCGGGGACGCGCATAAACCACGGCGCGCTCATCCGGTGCCAGTCGGGATGAAATCAGCAAATTGCCCTCATCCAGCCGCATGCCGATTTTTTCGTGCGGCGCTGGACCGAACCACCCGAGCAACTGCTCAGGTGTCACGGTCATCGCACCTGGCCCAGGCACCGCAGGCCGGTAGTCGGCAGCCGTCAAGCGCTCAGCAACAGGCAGGATGTCGTCGGCCAGCGAAAGCCCCTGGTCCAGCCCCGGCAGATCACCAACCACCTCCAGCACGCTGGCGGGATCGAGTTCAGAACCGTTGCAGCAATAGTGAAACTCGTCAGTCGCCAGCATGTCGGGCCAGTCCACCGCCATGAGCGCTGGATTGTCCAGACAGGCGTCCAGCCAGCCCTCGAGTAAAGAATCCGAGCGCAGCAAGGCGCTGCGGGCCGCCAGGCGATGCGCCGGCCGGTATTGCTGGCCGTCAGCCTGCAGCACACAGCGACCGCCCTGCACCGCATGCATGGCCACCTTGCCGAAGGCCGCGGCGTCCGAGTAATGCCGGGCCTGGACCAGATCGGTCAGGTAATGCGGGCCGTAGAAATCCTCGGCGACGAACAGCGCGAGCCAGGGCACTTCATGCAAGGCCTGCTCCACTTCGGCGCGATAGTCCAGCGGATCGGTAAAGCAGGTGATTCCGGGCTGCAGGACTGGAACAGTTTCGCGCTGAACGTAGCGGCGCAGCAGCAGGGTTCGACAGCGGAGGTATTGCTGGCGTGCCACGCTGGAAATGATCCGCTGCTCGGCTTCCGGGGAGTCCGCAACGGCCAGGATCAGGATTTCAGGCTGATCCGGCTTCCAGCTCCGGCCCGCGATGCGGGCCTGGATGTATGAAAGGCGATGGGAATAGGTGTGCTCGCGCAGCACGGCGCGCAGCGCCATCAGACGATGGCGGCGATAGCGCGCTTCGTCGTCCCACAGGGGACGAACAATATCGACCAGGGCGGCACCGTCGTCCGAAGCAGCGACCAGATCACCGAAGAACAGGCGCAGGCCGAGCGAGTCGTTGCTGACCACCAGCGTGTTGCTCGCCATCAGCTCGAACACCCGGCGCGCGAACATGCTCTGCGACCGCTTCACCGTGTTGATGTTGAGCGCGAAGCGGTAACCCTTGTAGGCGCGGTCGATCTCATCGAACGGCAGCCCACCCTTGATCAACGGCGTGTATTCCGCAGGGAAGCGGGTTTCCGTTGCGTCACTGCCATGGTTCCGGTCGAAGATATCCACCGGGCCAATCGCTGAAACCGCGCGCACCAGCTCGGCAAACTCGCGCTGGCGCTGCGGATAGCGCTGATACCACGAGCCGGCAAAGCTGAAGGCTGCCTGGCGGACACCATCCTGCAAAGGATTCTGCAAGCGCGGCTGCGCGGCAAAGGGCAGCAACGACACGCGGTCGTGACCCAGCGCCTTCATGTAGCGCGGGATGCAGTCGATGTCCGTCGTGAATACGTGGTCGAAATGCCGTGCCAGCGGCAAGAAAGTGCCGAAATGGACCGGGTCTTCCTTGTTCCAGAACACGGTAGGAATGCCACGCGCCTTGCACAAGCGCAGGCAATCGAGGATCTCGGGGCCGGGCGGTGCCAGTTTTCCCTGCCACGCATTGTCCTGCCCACGCCAGGCAGATTCCACGAACAGCAGATCAGGCGAAGCACGCAGGATGGCCGAATGGAAGGATTCGGGTAGGAGATACGTCGTGCTGTCAATGCACTGAAAAAATGCCGCGCTGCTGAAGGCGTCGGCTACGAGTGATAACTTCAATTAGTGATAATCTGCAAAATTTAGTCCGGCAACAGACTCGCAAACATTATAGTTTTTCATTTATCGAAATAGCTGTCTCTAGTATTAGTGGAAACAGCTCAAGCGGCTCGGGTCCATGACCGCTGGGGTGACTATAAAGCAAATATGAAATTGCATTGCCTTTATAAATTCCCTCTTCAATAATTGGAATTTTATTAGCAATCATAAATGGCTTAAAGTGATTATCGAGATGAAATCTATCAAGTTTATTTTGAACAACCAAGCAATTTCTCTCATGAAAATTTGTGACATCGAATTTTTCACGCGGAAGTTTAATCAAAGCATCTTTCGTCTCAAACCCCCATGCTGTCAAAAAGTATTTCGAGACTGCATTATCATGATATTTAAATACATTAGTTTGTGGATTTATAGCTACCGAATAAACTTCCTTAATATTTTTCGCAAGCATAAGAGATGCGAATCCACCTCCAGATGACCCATACGCATAGATTTTATCGATACCCAACTGTTTAGAAACAGCCTGAACAAGATTAGATATTATCTGAAAATAATCATCATCTTTATCCCCTAAATACCAGGCGAGATTTAAGGTGGAATTATTCTTTTTTATTAAAGGATCAAGAATATAAAGTACGCTACCAGGAAATTTATCAGCCCAACTCCAACGTTGGTAGTATGGGTAGCTCTTCGTGAGATCTATAGCACCATTAAATAATACAAACAACCGATTACTTTTTTTAAATTTAATGTAAGCACGAAACTCTACGCCATTTTTAAGATGACAAGAAATTGCACTATCTTTTTCACTATTAATTTTAAAATGAAGCATTTTTATATTAGTAAACGGTTGAATTTTAAATACTTAATTACAAAATTAATATGTCTTCTCAGAATAAGATGACTCAAACTCTAAGAACTGTGTTGCTTTTTTTCCAGGCGACATACTACGGATTTCTTCCATATTATTTAATATGTACAAAAGATGCTGAGCTCGTGCTAAACTGGAATAACTTTTCCTAAACCTGGAAAGAACTTTTTTTGACTCTGATTGAGCAAAGTCAAAATCTGATATTACTTTTGATATATAAGACTCTAATCCATTAATTGAACTAGAAACCTCAATTTCTGGCATAGCAAATTTCATATCTTCCTGACCAACAGCAGCAACAGGAATCCCTGATGCAATATATTGAATAACCCTACTGGGAAACTGGAAGTAACCAAGCGATCTAAGCTCAGGAAAGTCATAATGCAGTCCTGCGTATTCATCAAAAAACTGAGGAATAGATACTGATATTCTGAAATTCTTAATAGTTTGAGAAACTAAATCGCAATTTAAGTAAGCTTCCTTAATAAAACCCCCGTGTATCCCAAGGGGATCTGAGTCCAACAATCCAAAAATCTTCTTTTTGTTAGGCAGCTTTGCAAATTCAAAGTATCTTTTTCTCCGCACCTGTCCATTCATATTCCCTAAAAATAAAACTTCTTCACCGGCTTCCAGTGGATTATAAACAGGGGGAAATGCGTGATGATCTGTCCAGAAAGGAAAGTTAATCCCATGTTTATGTCCCTTAGCGTGATAAAAAGAAATTATTTTCTCAGAACCACAGTGAAGCATCAAATCATAGCTATCTACTACAAGTGAGTAGCATGTTTTATAAAGGACAGGGTCGTCTGACAACCATATTGCTGTAATACATTTTTTTTTAATGACCTCAACCATCTCAGGAAGCAAATTCATTGGCCTGAACGAGATAAATAAATCAGGAGTAAAATCTAAAGCTTTTTCAATTTCACTCCACACCTTTTTTTTATCACTCTCATTTTTTATCATGTCATGACCATGCACGATCAGATCGGTGGAGTGTACAGAATGCCCTAAATATTCAAATGCACGCTTTAGGCTCTCGACAAGATGCCTTTCGAGAATTGAATCAAACAAGACTATTTTCATACTTCAAAGAGTTTATTAAAAACAAAAAATAATTTATTACAACGATATTTTTGGCATGTATTTATATAAATTCTCATCAAAACTCTCGGAGTTTACATAACCTCCAACATCCAAAATATTAAAGAAATCAGCTATATAAATATTCTCACTCAAATTTCTTGAAAACACTTTAAAGCTTTCTCTATCGAAATCGAATTCATCGATATTTTTTGATCTTACTGCAAAAACTCCAATATTAGCAGTATTTGTTTTTGAATGCCACAGTCCCCTGATATCTGAAATTTTATTATTTAAATACTTTGATTCAAGCTCAGAAAACTGAAAAGGATCAGGTTTTGTAACAGCTTTCGCTTCAGAGTATTGAAATGGGATTAGTATATCTGATATGTAATTATCTAAATAAATATAATCTTTTCTAAAAAAAATCACATGATCTATACACTCTTTAATCGGAAGACATCTGAGCATTTTTGGGAATTCTTTTATAAATTCAACATCGCAATTTTTAATCAGTCCTGATAAAAATAAAAATGCTCTCGACTCTTTCAACTGATCAATACTTATATTTTTACAAACAAAAATAAAGTTAGTGGGTTTTATTTTTCCAGAAATCGCTTTTTTAACTTGGTTAAACAGAATATCAAGAGATCCAACCTCAATAACTAACGTGAACTTTGAACCATCCGAACTATTATTTTGGCAATCATCGTTTACAAATTCAACAATACTTTTCCATCGTTGGCTGTAAGTGTGTTTAGATAGAACTTCACGGATACCAAGCTGCGATTTAGAGCACCAAAAAATATTATCTGACAAAAGTCTATCTGCTGCTATTGATGCCTCTTTCTCATTATTAACTGTCAGTACAATTCCAGGAAATTGCTCGGTAATTGATTTCGATGGCGTTGATATAACGGGCGTCCCCGAAGCTAAAAGCTCATACACTCTTCTAGACATCATGGTTGGCGAGTTGGTAATAGTATTTACATTCAAGAAGATCTTGAATTTTTTGTAAATTCCGACCATCTTATCAAATTCGACAGCTGGTCTAATATTACTATGGTAAATATCCGGGTAGGAATAGCGATCGCCGCCAATCGACGAAGCTCGATCGTATATTGACCCGTTGAACTCTAGTATTAAAGGTAGAATAGCATCCATTTGCTTTTTCCTATCTTCATGATTTTTAGCATAGTAAGTCCCCGCAAAACAAATATTTTCTTGTTGGATTTCAAATCTATTTTCGGGGTTTGTAATTTCAATTGGTGCCGCAAAAGGAATGGATTTAACTCTTTTGTGACCCAATGCACTTTGGTAGTTCTTTACTGATAGTTCATCTGTTGTAAATACATAATCAGCTTTTTTTGCGATAGGAAGAAACATGTCAAAATGCATTGGATCTTCTTTATTCCAGAACAATACTGGAATTTTTTTACTTTTAAGAAGCTCAATCGCAGAAAGAAGTGCTTGAGAGTTTTTATGCTTTAATTCTAGGGATGTAAATGCGTACTCCCACGTACCTTTATTGGCTTTCCAAGCACTTTCAATAAAAGCGAAATCTGATTTCGAAATAGCAATTTGCTCTTTATAATTATGTCTACTGAGAGGGTATCCGTGGAACTGATTTTTCCAACAAAATTCAGAAATTGGATCTAGGAGGGTTAAGGCTGATTTTTTTTTGGTTTTGGAAAAATCTTTTAGGTCTTTCTTTTTTTTATACTTGATGATTTGTTTTTCACATAAATCTATGTTAACTTTAAATAATGATACGCCAAGCGTTTCGCTTGCCTTCTTATATAATTTTAACGCTTCGCTAAACCGTCCCTCACGATAAAGTTTATTTGCTTCTACACATATATTATTTTTCATAATTTTTAACAAGAAAGATTAAAACTAAACTTTGGAATACTTCAAGCTGGGGAAACATTAATTCTCTAGCGCATCTTCCTGCAGTGTCAGCGTCATATTAGCGCCGGTCAGCTTGGTTCAGCGACATGTTGGAGCGTCCCATCGAACCGAAATTATTTCGGATCCAGGCGTCGCCTTCCCCAGGAGTTGCCAAGCAAGCCCACCGCATCGATTTTTCGCGTGTGTTGCCGAATAGCGTCTGCGGCGACAACGAAAGGTTGGTGCTTGACCAGCACGCACACGACATCCGCGTCCTTGAGTGCATCCTCGAGCGCGGTCAAGGCTAGATTAGCATTAGCTAGCTTCTGCGGTAGCACCTCGATATTGGGTTCGACCGCCAGCACTCGGCAGCCCAGCCGGGCGATGTGGCGAGTGATTTCCACGGCGGGGCTTTCGCGCAGGTCGTCGATATCAGGCTTGAACGCCAGGCCCAGGCAGGCCACCTTGATGTCGGCCATCGTTCTGCCAGGCTTCTGAGCCAGCGTATCGACAATCGCGGCCTTGACCTTTTCCAGCACCCATTCCGGCTTGTGGTCATTCACCTCGCGTGCCATGCGGATGATGCGGGCCTCGTTCGGGTTGGTATCGACAATGAACCAGGGATCGACGGCAATGCAGTGTCCGCCCACGCCGGCACCGGGTTGCAGGATGCTCACGCGCGGATGGCGGTTGGCCAGGCTGATGAGTTCCCAGACGTTGATGTCGAGCTTGTCGCAGATGATCGACAGCTCGTTGGCAAAGGCAATGTTGACGTCGCGGAAGCTGTTTTCGGTCAGCTTGCACATCTCGGCGGTGCGGGCGTTGGTGACGATGCACTCGCCTTCGACAAAGGTCTGGTAGAGGGCGACAGCCATCTCGCTCGCCTTCTTCGTCATGCCGCCGATGACACGGTCGTTGGCCACCAGTTCGTGCACCACCTTGCCGGGCAGCACGCGCTCGGGGCAGTAGGCGATCTGGATATCGGCTTCCTCGCCGGCTTGCTGCGGGAAGCTCAGATCGGGCCGAGCGGCTGCCAGCCAGCCAGCCATTTGCTCGGTCGCACCGACTGGCGAGGTGGATTCCAGTACCACCAGGTTGCCCTTGGCCAGCACCGGGGCGATCGATCGGGCCGCGGCTTCGACATAGCTCAGGTCAGCCTTGTGGTCGTCCTTGAACGGCGTCGGCACCGCCACCAGGAACGCATCGGCAGCTTCGGGCTTGAGCGTGGCGCGCAGGTAGCCGGCGGTCACGGCAGCATGCACCAGCATGTCCAGTTCTGGCTCGACGATGTGAATCTTGCCGCTGTTGATGGTGTCGACCGCGTGCTGGGACACATCCACGCCAATCACGTGCTTTTTGCGCGAGGCAAACATCGTGGCGGTAGGCAGGCCGATATAGCCCAGGCCGATCATGGAGATGGTGTTGAAAAGGGAAGACATGGTGGTGTGACAGCGAAAAGGATCAGGCGAGGTAGTTGCGGATGGCTTGCACGATGCGGCCCGAGGCCAGGCCATCGCCATAAGGGTTGAGCGCCCTGGCCATGGCTTGGTAGGCGGCGCTGTCGTCGAGCAGTCGATTGGCTTCGGAGGCGATGCGCGCCTGGTCGGTACCGACCAGCTTGACGGTGCCGGCCTCGACCGCTTCGGGCCGCTCGGTGGTGTCGCGCATCACGAGCACGGGCTTGCCCAGCGAGGGGGCTTCCTCCTGCACGCCGCCCGAATCGGTGATGATCAGGTGCGAGCGGCTCATCAGGTAGACGAAGGGCAGATAGTCCAGCGGCTCGATCAGATGAACGTTGCTGGCCTGGCCCAGAATGCGGCGCACTGGCTCCTGCACCGAGGGGTTGAGGTGCACCGGATAGACGACCTGCACGTCCGGCCGCTGGCTGAGCGCATGCAGCGCATGACAGATGCGCTCGAAGCCGTCGCCGAAGTTCTCGCGGCGGTGGCCGGTGACGGTGACGAGCTTCTTGCTGGGGTCGATGAAGGGAAAGCGGCTGGCCAGGCTCTGCCCGAGCGCGGCATCGGAATCGAGCTTGGCCACGACCTGCTTGAGCGCGTCGATGACGGTGTTGCCAGTCACCAGGATGGCGCTGTCGGGCACGTTCTCGGTCAGCAGGCTCTGGCGCGCACGCTCGGTCGGGGCAAAGTGCAGCGCGGCGAGGCGCCCGACCAGACTGCGGTTCATTTCCTCGGGCCAGGGGGCGTAGATGTTGCCGGTGCGCAGGCCGGCCTCGACATGGCCCACGGGCACTTTCTCGTAGAAGGCGGCCAGCGCGGCGGCCATCGTGGTCGTGGTGTCGCCATGCACCAGCACCATGTCGTAGCGCTGCGCCTTGAGCACCTGGCGCATGCCGAGCAGGATGTTGCTGGTGATGTCGGTCAGGTCCTGGCCCGGCTTCATGATGTTGAGGTCATGGTCGGGCCGGATGTCGAACAGCTCCAGCACCTGGTCCAGCATCTGGCGGTGCTGGCCGGTGACGCAGACTTCCGACTCGATGCCAGCGCTGGACTTGAGCGCGTTGACGACGGGCGCCATCTTGATGGCTTCGGGACGCGTACCAAAAACGGACAATATTTTCATAAAAATGGAAATTCAAACTTGGTTGAAAAAACCAGGCAGGCATTTATTTCAGTCTACGCTTTGTGTTGACTTCCTGATCCGAATCAGATGACGAGGTGGAAATTATTTATTTCAAGCAAATCGGTCAGGAAAATTAAAGCTGCAGGGCAAGATTAGACCTATCAGTCAACTTATTTCATGCAATCTATTCACCAAGGTGGCCGCCACACGCTCGATCCCAAACTGCCGGCGGGCCTTCACCTTGACTTTCCGCGACCAAGTAGCATCGACTGTCATCGCTTGGGCGCGGCGCATCTGGCGCGCGGCATCGTCGATATCGACATCGGCCCAGCTGGCCGCATCACCACTGTCGATGAAGTGGTAATCACCTGCTTTCAGTGGTGCAAGCCTGTACGTCACCGGTAGACTGCATTCGGGGTGCATGAAGTCGGCATTGCCCGAATAGTTCGTCGCGATCACCGGCTTGCCGTACAGCATCGCCTCCGCCAGCGTGCGCCCGAACCCCTCGGCGCGGTGCAGCGACACATAGGCATCGCAGGCCTCGATCAGCCCGAGCACGTCGGGCCGGTCCAGCGTCTTGCGCAGCAGCAGGATGCGCTTATCCTGTTCGCACAACCGCATGAACTCGATCCAGCGCGGGTCGCGCTCGCGGTCGTTCATCACTTTCAGCACCAGCCGCACGCTGTCGTCGCTTGCGGGAAAGGCCTGCCGAAAAGCTTCGACGACGGCCTGCGGGTTCTTGCGTGCCAGGTGCGAGTTGAAATCGAACACGAACAGGAACAGGAACTTGTCGTCGGGCAGGCCGAAGAATTTTCTTGGCCTGCGCGCGCCGCGCTCGACGCTGACGGCCAGCGGCACCAGATGCACCGGCTTTTGCGTCGCCTGGCGGTACGCCTGCGCGGTGAATTCGCTGCTGGCCCAGAGTTCGTCCATCAGGTCGAGTGCATCGCGCCACGCCGCCGGCCAGACTGGCAGCTCCCAGGGCCACCAGCCGATGTTGTAATGCCCTTCGAACGGCAGGTGCCCCTGGCGCAGGAACACGCGCGACACGGTGTCGAAGCCCGGCAGGCAGAACAGGTTGATCGCGTAGGGGGCCTGCTCGGCGGCGGCCTCGACGTCCCGCTTCAGCACGTCGTCGGCTTGGCGCAGGTCGGCGCCGGCGTCGATGTTGATCACCCGGTACGGAATGTCCGCCGCCTTGCAGCATTCGACCGCCATGCGCAGGTCTTCGCCTATGCCAAGTTCGCCGTAGGCGAAGCCGTACAGGTTGACGCCGAACGGGCGGCTGCGCCAGGCCTGCGTATCAGCCGGTTCGATGACGGCTGACTGGACAGAGGCGGCATGGCCCCGCAGCCATTCCCAGCCGCCGCGTTCGCGTGCCTGATCGGCCCAGGTTTTCAAGCCTTGACGGCCAGCTGCCTGGGCCAGCGGGTATTGCGCCTGCAGTTCGGCCGAGGCCTGCCAGACCAGGTGCGCGAAGCGCGGGATTTCGGGCTCGCCCACGAGTTCGGGCGCGGGCATCTGCAGCCAGGCCCGCCAGCGCGCCGCGACCAGCGGCGCGATGCCCAGCGTGCCCACCACCGAGAAGAACCAGGCCAGGAAGGCGCGCCTGCCGTCTGAGCTGTGCAGGTCGCGTCGCCGCTGCGTGTCGGCGTCGAGCAGCGAGCGCAGCAGGTGCATCAGCAGCGTCGCTGCCGGCGGCGCGTCGGCCCCCCGGTCCGCGACCGGCAGCGGCTGGTCCAGCGCCGCGACCAGGCCGCGCGGCGCGTGTTCGGCCAGCCCATGCTCGACCAGCCCCTGCAGCAGCGCCCAGGCGATGAAGCGCTCCGACGCGGGCTCGCTCGACTCGCTCAGCTCGCGCACCGCGTCCGGTCGCTGTTTGGCGAGCAGCCCGACGCAGCGCGGCAGCTCCAGGCCCAGGCCGGCGATTTCGACCCGGCCTTCGGAACCGAACACCCGCTGGATCTGCTCGACGCTCAACTGGTCGGCCCAGGCCGGGTAGTCGAGCCGGCCCTTGATCAGCCACCAGTCGGCGAACCCGGCGCCGTCGGGGTCAGGATAGGCCGCGCGCAGATCGGAGCGCAGCAGCCAGGCAAAACGCCGGGCCAGCTCGGAAGCGTGGCGGTGACTTCCCATTTCGCGATCAGGAAACTTCAGGCGGCAAGACGGTTGACTGGCGGCCGGGGGCGGTCTTCTTGGCCGCGACCTTCTTGGCTGCGGTCTTTCTGACCACGGTCTTCTTTACCGCTACCTCTTCGACTGTGATCTCCTTGACTTCAGGCTCCTTGACGACGACCTCCTTGACGACGATCTCCTCTTGGGCTGGCGATACCGCCGCGGCAGGAGCCGCGACCGGCTGCGCCTGGATTTTCTGCCGCGCTCCGGTTTCTGACAGCTTCTGCAGCGTCTCGATGATGCCCGTGGCCAGACCTTGCCAGTCGGACCAGGCGCGCGAGATCGGGCACTGCGCGGTCTGCAGCCGCTGCAGTGCCTGCCCCAGCAAGCCGTTGACGGAAAGCAGCAGTTTGCGGTCGTCCACGCTCAACTTGGACCAGACGCCGAGGTCCATCAGCTTGCGGTCGATATCGAAGCGCAGCTCGAACTTGCCACCGAAGTCGTCGTGCGACTCCTCGTACCAGCTGTCGAACGGGCGCGTCTTGCCGTCGATCAGCGGGAACTCGAGCTTGGGGTGGCGCGAGAAGCGTCCCGGCCTGACGTCGGCCGCGCCCAGCCGCAGCTCGAACCTCGGCCATTGCTTCTGCCCCAGGCTCGCGCCTTCGAGGACCAACCACAGATGCTCGTAGTCGGGATTGACCAGCTCGCGCTTGAGCGTGACGTCGTCGAAGCGGAACACCGAGGGCAGCGCGCGCAGTTCGGCGACCAGCGGCAACAGCACCTGGCGCCAGAACACCGGGTCGAAGGACAGTGACGGCGCCACGGTAGCTTCGCCGGCGAAAAACTGCTCCAGCGCACTGGCTGCGGCCAGCACCGCGCCCCATTGCCGGCGGCCGAAGCGGCGGAACTGCTCAATCGCTTTCGCCGCATCGGGGCCGCGCAGCGCGCGTGGAAAGAGCTCGATGCCATCCAGCGCGATGCCGGCCTGGCCGTCCTTGAGCAAGGTGCCGAAGGTCAGCTCGGGCTGCAGCCGCCCCATCACCGTGATATTGGCGATGCGCCATTCGATGCGCGGCAGGTCCGAGACCGTGTCGACCGCGACGGGTTCGATCAGTTCGTAGTCGAGATAGCCGGGTTGCCGACGCTCAAGCCGCTCCCAGCGCTGCTGCAGCGTTTCGCACTCACGCTCGAGCTTCTGTTTGTCGAGGAAATACTGTTCCAGCTCCTCCTGCACCTGATGCAGTTGCTGCAGCAGCAGTTCGTTTTCCTGCTGGCTCTCTTTGATCTGCCGTTGCAGCTGCTGAGCCTGTTCGGTCTTTTGCGCCGCATTGCGCTGCTCGTTCTGCAGCGCGCTCTCCACGCGGGACTTGGCTTGCTGGATCTCGTCGATCTGCCGTTGCAGCTGCTGGGCCTGTTCGGTCTTTTGCGCCGCATTGCGCTGCTCGTTCTGCAGCGCGCTCTCCACGCGGGACTTGGCTTGCTGGATCTCGTCGATCTGCCGTTGCAGTTGCTGGGTCTGCTCGGTCTGTTGCGCCCCATTGCGCTGCTCGTTCTGCTGCCGCAGCCGCTTGATCTCGGCTTGCGCCTCGGCCATCTCGCCCTCTAGGCGTTGCTTCTGTTCCGTCAGCGTCGCCACCTGCTGCTGGATCTTCTTGCGCTCGGCTTCGGCCAGATCCCAGTTCAGTGCGTCGAGCAGCTTGGTGAACTTGTTGGTGCCCGAGATCTTGAGGTCGAGGCTTCCGAACTCGTCGAACAGTTGCTTGGTTTGCTGCAGATGGTCTCTGGCGGACTGGATCTTGTGCAGCTGCTGGTCCAGGTTTTCGGTCGGCATGTTGGTCATTTTTTCAGAATTTATTGAACATTTTTCGCGAACAGCGCGCTGAAGGTCTTGAGCGCGGCGTCGCGCGTGTCGCCTTGTGCGAGCGTCGCGAGGCTGAGGTGGTGCTCGGCCTGCTGCGCGGCCATGGTGGCGTAGTCGCTCTTGACCTGGAACACGGTCTGGATCGCGTTGATCACGTCGACCGCCGAGCGCACGCCACCCTGGTAGCTCTGGCGGTTGGCTTCGACGCTGAGCTCGGCGGCGGCGATCGCCTCGCGCTGGATCCGCAGCGACTCGTCGCCGGCCTGGATCAGCGAGTACAGCCGCTCGGCCTCGACCCGGGTCTTGGACTCGGCTTCCTTGCGGCTTTCCCGCGCCTTGAGCGCGTTGGCCTGCGCGGCCTCGACGCCCAGCCAGCTGCCGGCCTGCAGCGGCACGTTCATCGTGACGCCGGTGTAGTTGTTGCTGACGCTGCCCGACTTGCTGCTCGAGTAGCTGGCCGAGACGGTGGGCAGCAGGCTGCCGCGCGCCTTCTTGACGTCGAGCGCGGCGATCTGCTCCGACGCGCGCGCCGACAGGATGGCCGGGTTGGCTTGCAGCGCCTGATCGACGAGCTCCTGCAGCGAACTGGCGGGCAGCGCGGGGCTGCCCTGGGGCAGCGCGAACGACGCGAGCTCGGGCCGCTCGCCGACCAACGCCGCGTATTGCTGCGCGGCGACTTGCTGCTGCGACTTGAGCGTGAGCTGCTGCGCCCGCGCCTGCTTGGCCTTGACCTGGAGGTCGCGCAGGTCGGTCACCGTGCCCTGGCCCAGCTTGTATTTCTGCTCGGCCGCCAGCGACTGCTGCTCCAGCGCGTCGATCTTGGACTGGTTGAGTTGCAGGTTTTCGCTCGCCAGGATGATGGCGTTGGCGGCCTTCAGCAGCCGCAGTGCCAGGTCCTGCTGCTTGACCAGCAGACCGGCCTCGGCCAGCGCGGTACGCGGCGCGGCCTGCTCCAGCATCGCCCAGCGGTCGACGCTGAAGATCGGTTGCGTGATCGTGAAGGTGCGGCGGTTGCCGGTGTCCGTCTGCAGCCGGCTGGTGTTGAAGCTGGCTTCGGGATAGTACGCCGCGGCGCTCTGGCGCGCTTGCACCAGCGTCGCGTCGCGCTCGGCCAGCGACGCGAGATAGCCGGGGTCGAAGCTGAGCGCCCTGTCGAAATCGCGCGCCAGATCCTGCGCGTGCAAAGGCGACGCGCAGGCTACCGCAACAAAAATCGCGGTCAGCGTTTGTTCAAATCTCATAGTGATACCACATCATAGAGCTCGAAATGGTATCAGATTTGAGGTTCGATCAATCCTTGAAGGCTTTGGCGGTTTTGTCGCTCAGCGGCTTGAGCAGGTAGCTCATGAACGAGCGTTCGCCCGACTTGATCACGACATCGACCGGCATGCCGGGCTGGACCTTGAGTCCGCCGAGCCGCGCGATGCCTTCGGCCGTCGTCTCGACCTGCGCCAGGTAATGCTCGCCCTCGTTCGGGTTGGTGGCGGGCTCCTTGTCGGCGCCGACGACCTTGACGATGCCGGGAATCACCGGCGTGGTGGCCTGGTTGAACGCGACGAAGCGCATGTCGGCCGGCATCCCGACCCGGACCTTGTCGATGATGGTCGGCGGAATCTTGGCCTGGATGATCAGGCTCTCGTCCATGGGCACGACCTCCATCAACACCTGACCGGCGGTGATGACGCCGCCGACGGTGAACACCTTGAGTCCGACGACGCTGCCGCTGACCGGCGCCCTGACCTCGGCCAGCTCGCGATCGAACTGGGCCGCGTCCAGGCGGCCGAGCACCGCGTCGCGGTTCTTCTGGATCTCCTGCAGCTGCGTGTCGACGTCCTTGAGCAGCGCGCTCCTGACCTGGCTGATCTGCAGCTTGGCGCGCGCGATCTCGGCGCGCGTGTTGGCGAGGTTGGAATCGATGTCGCTCTTTTGCCGCTCGGCCTGGTTGGCCTGGCTCTGCGGCACGAAACCGCCCTTGGCCAGCTCGTGCGTGTTCTTCATCTCTTCTTCGAGCGTGCGCAGCTGCGTCAGGCGCGAGTCGAGCACATGGTTGAGGCCGTTGATCTGCTCGTTGAGGCTGGCGACCTGGTTGGCGTACTCGGCCTGGCGCGAGTTGAACAGCTGCACCTGCAGCCGCTGCGCTTCGGCCACGCGCGTGTCCTTGGCGGGGAAGCGCTTGGTCAGCTCCTCGTCCCAGCGGATCGATGACAGGCCGTCGCGCTCGGCCTTGAGCCGCGACTCGGAAGCGAGCAGGTGGATATAGGTGAGTTCGGCGCCCGTCATCTCGGCGGCGGTCTTGAGCGGGTTGACGCGCAGCAGCACGTCGCCTTGCTTGACCTCGGCGCCCTCGCGCACGTTGATCGCCTCGACCACGCCGCCGCTGGGATGCTGCACGCTCTTGCGGTTGCCCAGCACCGAGACGTTGCCCGGCACCGTGACGCCGGCGTCGATCGGCGCGAACAGCGCCCAGGCCAGGAACACCCCGAAGATCAGCAGGAACCAGAGCGCGGCCTGCTTGCGGATCCTGGATTCCTCGACCCGCACCGGTTCGAGTCCGCGCCGCTGCACCCGCGAGGGATCATAGGGGTTCCAGCCCTTGACCCAGCCGCCCAGCACGGCATCGATACGGGCCAGCCAGCCAGGGCGGGCTTGCGCTGAGGGCGTCTGGGCAACGACGGAAGCGGCCACGTCGGGCCGCTGGGTGGTTTCTGCGGGGTTCATGCGACGTTGAGTTTGAGATTGGCCGCGCCCGGCAGATCGATCGGTGCATCCGGGTCGGGACTGACGACCTGCAGCTTGCGCACCGCGTCGAGGATCTCGCGCGCGTCGCCGAACGCGACCTGGCGTCCGCCCTTGAGCACGAGCATCTTGTCGACCGCACCGATCAGGCGCGGCCGGTGCGTGGTCAGCACCAGCGTCGTGCCGTTGGCCTTGAGCGCCTGGACGGTCTTGACCAGCGCGGTTTCGCCGATCTCGTCGAGGCTGGAGTTGGGTTCGTCCATCACGACGTACTTGGGCATGCCGTAGACCGCGCGCGCGATCGCGAGGCGCTGGCGCTGGCCACCCGACAGCACGAAGCCGGTCTCGCCCAACGGCGTGTCGTAGCCCTTGGGGAAGGACAGGATGACCTCGTGCATCTCGACCAGCTGCGCGGCCCGCACCACGCGGATCGGATCGACCTCGCCCAGGCGGGCGATGTTCTCGGCCACCGTGCCTTCGAGAAACTCGATTTCCTGCGGCACGTAGCCGACCAGCGGACCGACTTCGTCGTGGTTCCAGTCCGACAGCTCGACGCCATCGAGCCGCACCGACCCGACCGTCGGTTTCCAGAGTCCGAGCAGCAGCCGCGACAGCGAGGACTTGCCCGCCGCGCTGGGGCCGACGACGGCCAGCACCTCGCCGGGCTGCAGCGAGAACTGGATGTCGGTCAGCACGGCCCGGTTGCTGCCGGGCGGCACGGCGGTCACGCCGGTGACGTCCAGCCGGCCCTGCGGCGCGGGCAGCTGCATGCGCTGCCCGGCGGCGATGTCCTGCGCGAGCAGCTCGTTGAGCCGATCGTAAGCCTGGCGCGCGGTGACGATTTCCTTCCAGTGCGCGAGCAGTTTCTGGATCGGTCCGACCGACTTGCTGATCAGCATGCTGGCGACCATGACCATGCCGCCGGTGATCAGGTTCTCCATCGCGAGCCAGACGCCCAGACCCATCTGCAGCGACGGCAGCGCCTTTTGCAGGAAGCCCGACAGGCCGCCCATCAGGCCGGTGGCCTCGCTGGCGTTGACCTGGTTGGTCAGGAAGGAGCGGTGATGGTCGTACCAGCGCTGGCGCACCGCGCCGAGCATGCCGAGCGCCAGCGTGGCCTCGGCGTGGCGCAGGCTGTTGCCGGCGACGCGGATCGCCTCGGTATTGGCGTCGTTGGCTTCCTTCAGGATCGGCGTCGTGACCTTGGTCGTCAGGTAGGTGACGATCAGCATCAACACCGAGGCGCCGAGCGCGAAGAACGCGAGATAGGGGTGGAACAGCGCGCCGATCGCGATGAACACCAGCGCGAACGGCGCATCCATCAGCGACAGCACCCCCTGGCCGGTCAGGAACTGGCGCAGCGACAGCAGGTCACCCAGCAGCTGCTGCACGTTGACGTTCTTGCGCCCGACATAGCGCCGGAACGACGCGTCGAACACGTCGGCGGCCAGATCCCAGTCGATGCGCAGCGACAGCCGCACCATCAGGCGCGACCGGATCCACTCCAGCGCCGACCAGAACACGTAGAACGCGATCACGATCACCGTGAGCGACACCAGCGTCACGCCACTGCGGCTCGACAGCACGCGGTCGTACGCGCTCATCATGTAGAGCAGCGGCGTGATGCTGAGCGCATCGATCACGAAGGTCAGGCCCATCGCGAAGAAAAAGGCCTGACGACATTGCATCAGGATGTCGCGCACCGGCGCTTTCGCGCCTGTGGTGTTCTGTCCGGGGGAGCTTGCTGTCATTTAAGAAATGGTTTTCTTCATCCAGTCGTGGCTGATGTCATCGAAGGTCCATTCGAGGCTCTGGCTCTGACCCAGCACCTCGACCTGTGCGACCACCTTGCTGACGCCGAGGTCATGCAGCTGCTGGGCGACACCCGCCTGCGACAGCGTCTGCTGAACCGTCGCGTCGTCGGCGACGGTGCCGACGTCGAGCTGCGCCAGATGGTCGAACAGTGGCTTGGTGATGGGTGTCGTGCCATCTTCGACGAAAGATTGCAGCAGTTTACCCAGTTCTGCCAGATTTGTCCCGAGCTTGACTGCGACGTCGCTGGTCGAAGCGACCTTGTCGACGCCGAGATCGGCCATCGCCTTCAGGCTGGTCTGCAGCTGCTCGGCGCTGGTGTCGAGCCAGACCTCGGCTTGCGGCAGCGCGGTCAGCAGACCGGCGTCGTGCAGCGCGGCGGCCAGACCGTCGCCGATCGTGACCGAGTTGTTCGTACCCAGGTCGATCGAGTGGATGCCGGAAGCCTTCAGCGTATCCACCAGGGTGACCAGGGTGGACGAGGTGGCGCTGACCAGCGAATTGGGCAGCAGGTCGACACCGCTCTTCAGGATATCGACCGCCTGCTCGAAGCGGGCATGGTTGACTGCGGCCGCACCATCGACGCGCACGTCGAAGTTCAGGCCCGCGGTGAGCAGCGAGCTCACTGCCGCGTCGCTGGTCAGGTCGCCGAGCTGCGACTGATCGACCGCGAGATGGTCGATGCCGGCGGCGACGAGCGCGCCCGCGACGTTCTGCAGGCTCTGCAGGTCGTTGTGGTTCGCCACCGCGAGCGTCACGTCGAGCGCCTGGCCTTCGGCGACCGAGAGCTGTCCATTCTGGTCGGTATCGCCGAACAGCGGCAGACCGGTCGCGCTCAGCGCGGCGCCGGTGCCCAGATCCACCGTCAGGTTGTGACCTGCGCTGTCCGCCAGCACCACGTTGTCCACGCCGAGCTTCTGCAGGCCCTTGAGGCTCGTGCTCAGGTGCGTGCCCTCCGCCGAGCCGATGTCGACCGAGATATGGTCAGCCGCCGCGAATTCGAGGCCCGCGCCGATCAGCTGCTGCGCCTGCATGTCGCTCAGTGACACATGGCCGATTTCGCCCGCGCCACCCAGGTCGATCTGGTTCGCCAGACCCGCGCCGTGCAGCGCCGCGAAGTCCGCGTTCAGCGTCGAGTCACCCAGCAGCGCCGACAGCTCGGCGTTGTAGTCCGCGTTGCCGTCCGGGCCGCTGGCCAGGTCCATGCGCACCGCGTCGATACCGGCCGCATGCAGACCACCGGCCAGCGCCGCCGCTTCGCCCAGCTGCGCCGCATCGTCCACGGCGAGCGTCACATGACCCGCGTCGAGCTCGCTCTGGCTGAGCACGCCGTCACCGTTGATGTCACCGAACAGCGGCAGACCGGCGGCGTTCAGCGCCGCGCCGGCGCCCAGGGCCACCGTCAGGCCGTCGGTCGCCACGGCGCCCGTCAGCAGCACGTTGTCCACGCCCAGCTTCTGCAGGCCCTTGAGGCTGGTGCTCAGGTGCGTGCCCTGCGCGTCGAGCGCGATCGCATCGGCCGCCGCGAATTCGAGGCCCTCACCGATCAGCACCTGTGCCTGTGTGTCGCTCAGCGTCAGATGGCCGATCTCGTCCGCGCCGCCCAGGTCGATCTGGTTCGCCAGACCCGCGCCGTGCAGTGCCGCGAAGTCCGCGTTCAGTGTCGAGTCACCCAGCAGCGCCGACAGCTCGGCGTTGTAGTCCGCGTTGCCGTCCGGGCCGCTGGCCAGGTCCATGCGCACCGCGTCGATACCGGCCGCATGCAGACCACCGGCCAGCGCCGCCGCTTCGCCCAGCTGCGCCGCATCGTCCACGGCGAGCGTCACATGACCCGCGTCGAGCTCGCTCTGGCTGAGCACGCCGTCACCGTTGATGTCACCGAACAGCGGCAGACCGGCGGCGTTCAGCGCCGCGCCGGCGCCCAGGGCCACCGTCAGGCCGTCGGTCGCCACGGCGCCCGTCAGCAGCACGTTGTCCACGCCCAGCTTCTGCAGGCCCTTGAGGCTGGTGCTCAGGTGCGTGCCCTGCGCGTCAAGCGCGATCGCATCGGCCGCCGCGAACTCGACGCCCGCGCCGATCAGCTGCTGCGCCTGCATGTCGCTCAGCGTCAGATGGCCGATCTCGTCCGCGCCGCCCAGGTCGATCTGGTTCGCCAGACCCGCGCCGTGCAGTGCCGCGAAGTCCGCGTTCAGCGTCGAGTCACCCAGCAGCGCCGACAGCTCGGCGTTGAAGTCGATGTTGCCGTCCGGGCCGCTGGCCAGGTCAATGCGCACCGCGTCGATACCGGCTGCGTTCAGACCACCGGCCAACGCCGCCGCCTCACCCAGCTGCGCCGCATCGGCGAGCGCCAGCGTGACATTGCCGGTGCCGATTTCGGTGCCCGTCAGCATACCATCACCGTTGCCATCGATGCCGAACAGCGGCAGGCCGGTCGCAGCCAGCGCCGCGCCATCGCCCAGCGCCACCGTCAGGCCGTCGCTCGCCGCCACTCCGGTCAGCAGCACGTTGTTCACGCCCAGCGTCTGCAGTTCCTTCAGGCTCTTGTCGAGGACGCTCGAGCTGACACCCAGGACCACCGGCGCGTTGTTGCCCGCGCCCACGTTGACCGTGACCGCTGTCTCTTCCGTATCCAGCGTGCCATCGGTGGCCACGTAGCTGAAGCTGGCCTCGCCGTTGAAGCCGGCGTCCGGCGTGAAGGTGACCGTGCCGTCCTCGTTGAGCACCACCGTGC
>NZ_JAQTZS010000047.1 GCF_028687635.1 Malikia sp.
CCCTCAATGCTCTTGCAGATGGGGGAATAGTGTATGATTTAGGGTGTTCAACGGCCTCTTTATTATTAGAGATAGAACGTGCCGCAGGCAAAAACAGCAGTATTCGTTTAATCGGTATCGACAATTCCCCTGCCATGATTACACATGCCCACAAAAAAATAGAAGCATACGGTTCCGGAATTGAACTCTATGAGGGTGATATTCTCCAATTTCCGTATGAAAAAGCGCAAGTAATTATCAGCAACTATACTTTACAGTTTATTCGCCCGATGGTACGTGATACGTTGGTTCGAACGATTGCAGAAGCGTTGAATGAAGGCGGGTCATTTATTTTTAGCGAAAAAGTGGTTAGTGAAGATCCGAAACTGAACAAAGAATTGATTGATTGCTATTATGATTTTAAAAAAGTGCAAGGCTACAGTGAATATGAGATTGTCCAAAAACGCGAAGCTCTCGAGAACGTTTTAATCCCATATACTATGAATGAAAATCTTCAAATGGCAAAGAATAATGGGTTTAAAACGTGTGAAGTTCTTTTTAGATGGGCTAATTTTGCAACGTTTATAGCGATTAAATAATCGGCTATCGAACACTTCCTTTTTTGGGATTTTCAGCCGGTTGCATCGCTTCTTTTATATCTTTATAATCAAAAAGATTTTTATCGCATTGTTTGTGATAATACCCTTGAGCATCATAATACTCTTCACAGTCGTTATAATAGCGCATACTGACTCCACGATCGTTAAAACAACCTGCAAATAAAATCGGAAGCAGAAGCAAAAAGTAGTGTTTTTTCATAGGGCTATTGTATCTCATCGAGGTTTAAATCCATCCTTACTTTTACAAAACTCTCTTAAAAAACATTCACTATCACATTTTGGATTTTTAGCAGTGCAGATGTATCGACCGAATAAAACGAGCCCTTGATGGAGTTGATGGAGGTTGGTCTTGAATTTTTTGACCAGCGTTGCTTCAGTTGCTATGGCACTGAGATCATCACTTAATCCTAATCGGTGGCTAACACGAAAGACATGAGTGTCAACTGCCATCAAGTTTGCTTGTGTGTATTCGATAAGGACGACATGAGCTGTTTTTTGCCCCACTCCTGCTAAGGTTACAAGCTCTTTTTCATCCAATGGAACTTCTCCATGGTAAACATCCACGACTCTTTTTGCCATTGCAATGAGATTGATCGCTTTATTGTTAAAAAATGAGCAGCTTTGAATGAGTGATTTTACATCGTTAATATCAGCATTTGCAAGGGCTTCAGGATTCGGATAGGCTTCGAATAAAGCGGGAGTGATGAGGTTGACTCTCTTATCGGTGCACTGAGCGGACAGGGCTACAGCAATTACAAGTTCATAGGCGTTTGCATAGCTGAGTTCCGTTACGGCATCGGAATAGCGTTCCAAAAGAGCTGATTTGAGTGTATTAATCTCTTTTTTTGTCGCTTTTTTCATCAAAATTGTCCGGTTTTTTAGGCGGTATTGTACCACGATCAAAAAAAAAACATTAGTATGAATATTTTGTGTTACAATAACCGATTTCCATATAAGATTAATTAAGGGGACAATTTTGGGATTACTACGCATGATTCAAAAACTTTTTACAAAAGATGAACATCGTTTCGCAGAAGAGAGTGTTCAAAACATAAATAAAGAGCTTTTTTATAAAGTTTTGGACACTGACACAGCTGCCTTGCTCTTTTTCACAAAAGAAAATGGATGGATAGGGGCAAATAAAGCATTTTTTGAGTTGGTTTCGTTTAAAACGATTGAAGAATTACGTACGAATCATGAAAGTATTCGTGAGCTTTTTGATCACGAAGATGAAGAGGTATTTACTGAATTTGATAAAAGTTGGCTTGATTATTTACGAACACACTTTCCTAAAGGATATGGGCTTACTATTATAGACCCCTCTGGAAATGCACATGTGATGGCGGCAACATCAACCTTAATACAAGAAGGTGGGACAGATCTTTATTTATTACGGCTGGAAGATCAAAGTGATTTAGTGGAACTGAAGGCTGAAGTGATAAAAGTTGAACAGTTAAAAACTAAGTTTTTAGCTAATATAGGGCATGAATTTCGTACGCCAATGAATGGTATTTTGGGCTTCGTCGAACTTCTTTCTAAAACATCTCCAAGTGATACTCAACTAGAATATATCCATTCAGTACAAGGCTCCGCACGTAATCTGATGTCAAATATTGAAAATCTTCTTGATTTGGCTCAAATGCAAAATGGGCGATTAAGCATCAGTAAAAGTGAATTTAATCTTGTCGCAGAAATGGAAGAAGTCGCGCGAGGGGCTGTTTCTATGGCTGCGGATAAAGGTGTCAGTGTTTTATTTTTTATTGACCCGAAACTTCCGACGTACATAACCGGCGATATTCGTAAAATTAAACAAGTTATCAATAATCTCTATAACAATGCTTTGAAATTTACCCCACAAGGGGGACGGATAACGATCGAAGTAAAACTGCTTAAACGTAATACGACAGGAACGTGCAATATTGCTTTTATGGTTAAAGATACAGGTAAAGGGATCAGTAAATCAGATCTCAGTTATATCACACGACCATTTGTTTCGGGTGATCATGCCGATAGCCGTTTAGGTGTAGGACTCAGTTTGTCTCACGGGCTGATTTCACTGATGGGGGGTGAGCTTAAAATCACCAGTGATGAGGGAAGAGGTTCTTCGTTTAGCTTTTCATTGACATTGGACGGATCTTCCGATCACGCGATGCAAATGATTAATGCGCACACTGTAAAAGTAGTCCTTGTTGATGAAAAACGGCTTGATGATGCCAATCATCCTACTAACTATTTACGCAGTTTTGGGGTAAGTGTTACAAAAACACAAATGCTAGATGAGTCTATTTTTGCGGATGCAGAAATTGTTTATATTATTGCTTCCCAAGAAAAAAGTGACTGGACAATGCCGCTTTCACGAATGAAACGGACATGTAAAACAGTTTTACTTCTTGATGAACATGAGCGGCTTCAGGCTAAAATGCTCCATTTAATTGATACCTCTCTTTCTAAACCGTTATTGCCCACTTCTTTATTAGACCATTTAGTGGAAGTTTTAGGTCTAACCAAAGAGGTTCCGGTAGCCGTCCCTCAACTTCAACGAGGAGTGAATGCTTTGGTTGTAGAAGATAATCTAATCAATCAGCGTTTGATTAAATTGTTACTCAAAGAGTATGGGATTAGCGTTACAGCTGCCTCTAACGGTGATGAAGCAGTTGAAAGTTGTCGTGAACATAAGTTTGATATCATTTTTATGGACATTGATATGCCGATCAAAGACGGTATTTTGGCAACTCAAGAGATTAAAGCTGAAGAGGG